>NC_005085.1:2400000-3600000 GCF_000007705.1 Chromobacterium violaceum ATCC 12472 | reverse complement strand
AGCCGCGGCCGATGGCCAGGCCGTTGGCGGTGGCCTTGTTCAGCCTATCGGCCAGCACCGCTGCTTGGTTGTTGCTTTGTTGCACATACAGGGTGGCGCTGATCTGGTCGTTGGCCACGTCGCGCTGGGCATTGGCGGACAGATTGAGCTGGATGCCGTCGGCGGCGGAGGCCAGCGGCGCGGCGGCGGCCAGCATGCAACACAACAGCATGGGCTTGATTCGGTTTTTTCTCATTTCGGCTCCTGGGCTGAATGTGAGGGAAGTAGACTCCCCTTCGATCCGATTGGCAAGCGCCGGTTCCATGCCGTCCGGCGCCGGCGGCGTGGCTGAAAATGCCAAACGGCCCCGGAAGGGGCCGTTCGGAAGGCCGAAAGGCTGGTCAGGCGATGTATTCGTAGCCCGGCAGCGTCAGGAACTCGACGAAGTCGTCCGAGGTGGTGAGCAAGTCGAACATCCTGGCCGCGTCCTCGTATTGGCGGGTCCAGCGCGCGCCGTATTCGGCTTGCAGCTTGGCCACTTCGCGGGCCTGCAGCTCGCGGAACAGCTCCACCGTCACCTTGCGGCCGTCGTCCAGCACGCCCTTGGGCGAGCGTATCCACTGCCAGATCTGCGAGCGCGAGATCTCGGCGGTGGCGGCGTCTTCCATCAGGTTGTGGATGGGCACGCAGCCGTTGCCGGAAATCCAGGCGCCCAGGTACTGGATGCCGACGTTGATGTTCATGGCGAGACCCGCTTCGGTGATCGGCGCTTCCGGCTGGAAGTTCAGCAGGTCGGCGGCGCTCACCTGCACATCCGGGCGCTGCTTGGCGATCTGGTTGGGCGCGTCGCCCAGCGCGGCGGTGAAGGCGGCGTTTGCGATCGGCACCAGGCCTGGGTGGGCCACCCAGCCGCCGTCGTAGCCGTCGGTGGCGTCGCGCTCCTTGTCCGCCTTCACGCCGGCCAGCGCCTTTTCATTGGCGGCGGCGTCGTTCTTGATCGGAATCAGCGCCGCCATGCCGCCGATGGCCGGCGCGTCGCGGTGGTGGCAGGTTTTCAGCAGCAGCAGCGCGTAGGCGCGCATGAAGGGCACGGTCATCGTGATCAGCGCGCGGTTGGCCAGGCAGAAGTCGCGGTTCTGCTTGAACTTCTTGATGCAGCTGAAGATGTAGTCCCAACGGCCGGCGTTGAGGCCGGCGGAATGCTCGCGCAGCTCGTAGAGGATTTCGTCCATCTCGAAGGCGGCGAGGATGGTCTCGATCAGCACCGTGGCCTTGATCGTGCCCTGCGGGATGTTCAGCTCGTCCTGGGCGAACACGAACACCTGATTCCACAGCCGCGCTTCCAGATGGCTTTCCATCTTGGGCAGGTAGTAATAGGTGGCGCTGCCGCGCTCGCGCAGGTAATGGATGTTGTGGAAGAACGACAGGCCGAAGTCGAACAGGCTGCCGGACACGATCTCGCCGTCCACCTTGACGTGCTTTTCCATCAGGTGCCAGCCGCGCGGGCGCAGCAGCAGGGTGGCGACGGTGTCGTTCAGCCGGTACTGCTTGCCTTCCGGGCTCTGGAAGGAAATGGTCTTGCGGTAGGCGTCGCGGACATTGATCTGGCCGGCGATCTGGTTGTCCCAGCTCGGGCAGTTGGAGTCCTCGAAGTCGGCCATGAAGCTCTTGGCGCCGGAGTTCAGCGCGTTGATCATCATCTTGCGCTCCACCGGGCCGGTGATTTCGACGCGGCGGTCCAGCAAGTCCGCCGGCAGCGGCGCGATCTTCCAGTCGCCGGCGCGCACGGCGGCGGTTTCTGGCAGGAAGTCCGGCAGCTTGCCGGCGTCCAGCTCGGCCTGGCGCGCGGCGCGGGCGGCGATGCGCTCGCGCCGCGTCGGCTCGAAGCGGCGGTGCAGCTTGGCGACGAAGGCCAGCGCCTCGGGGGTGAGGATTTCGGCGTAGGCCGGAGTGATGTCGGCGAGAACTTCCACGCCCTGCGGGAGATTGACTGCCATGCGCGCGCTCCTGTGTAGAGAAGATGACATGATGATGCTGCAATGCAATGTTTGACAGTCTATTCGCCGCGCGAGTAAAAAGAAATGGCATGAATTGCACAACATCTTTTACTTTTAGGTAGCTAATGAGCGAGCTGAAGCAGCTGGAGACCTTCGTCGCCGTGGTGGGGCTGGGCAGCTTGTCGGCCGCGGCGCGGCAGCTGGGCGTGGTGCCGGCCATGGTGGGGCGGCGCCTGGACGCGCTGGAGGAGCGGCTGGGGGTGCGCCTGTTGGTGCGCACCACCCGCAGCGTGGCGCCGACCCAGGAAGGTGAGGCTTTTTATGAAGATTGCCAGCGGATACTGGCCGATCTGACTGAGGCGGAGGCGGCGGTGGCGTCCGGCAGCGGCAGGGCGCGCGGCCATCTGCGCCTGTCGGCGCCGGCCGGCTTCGGCCGCCGCCATGTGGCGCCGCACGTCGCCGCCTTTCAGCGCCTGCATCCCGAGGTCAAGGTGACCCTGGACCTGTCAGACCGGCTGGTGGACCTGCAGCGCGACCGCATCGACTGCGCGATCCGCATCTCCGATCTGTCCGACTCCGGCCTGGTGGCGATCCGGCTGGCGGAAAACCATCGCGTGGTGGTGGCGTCCCCGGCCTATCTGGCCGCCCACGGCGCGCCGCGCGCGCTGGAGGATCTGCAGCGCCATCAGTGCCTGTCGCTGGGCGAGAGCCAGAGCCGCGGCTGGAGCTTTGCGGTCGACGGCAAGCCGGTGAACCTGAAGGTGTCGGGCGCGCTGGAGTGCAACGACGGCGCGGTGCTGCACGATTGGGCGCTGCAAGGCCTGGGCCTGGCCTGGCGCTCGCTGTGGGAGGTCAAGGACGATCTGTCCGAAGGCCGGCTGGCGACGGTGCTCGACGATTTCTCGTCGCCGGACTACCCGGTGTACGCGGTGGTGCCGCAGCGCAAGCTGCTGCCGGCCAGGGTGCGGCATTTCATCGAACATCTGAAAGCCGCCTACGCCGCGCCGGGCTATTGGGATTGAGCGCGGCGCCGGTTTGCCGCGCCGGCCCCGGCTTGCTAAGGTAGGGCCTCGCCGCGCAGGGGCCGCGAGCACAAGAAGACAAACAACGTGAACAAATACCATCAAATCTATTCCGACATCGTCGCCGACATCGACAACCGGCGCTACGCCCAGGGCGAGCGCATCCCGTCAGAATCCGAGCTGATGCACCACTACGACGCCAGCCGCGGCACCGTGCGCAAGGCGGTGGACATGCTGCAGGAACGGGGCTACGTGCAGAAAATCCACGGCAAGGGCATGTTCGTGCTCAAGCCGGGCAATATCGAATTCCAGCTCAGCGGCATCGTCAGCTTCCAGGAAATGAACGAGCGCATGGGGCGCAAGGTGGTGTCGCGGGTGGCGGAGCTGGCGCAGCTGCCGGCCGACACGGCGCTGGCCCAGGCCACCGGCCTGGCCGAGGGCACCGCCATGGTCAAGATCAAGCGGGTGCGCAATATCGACGGCGAGAACGTGATCCTGGACATCAACCACTTCGTCGCCGGCCTGGTGCCGGGCCTGAACGCGGACATCGCCGCCGGCTCCATCTACCGCTACATCGAGCAGGATCTGGGGCTGACCATCAGCTACGCCCAGCGCATCATCGAAGCCCAGCCCTGCAACGACGACGACCGCCGCTACCTGGACCTGAACGGCATGGACCACGTGATCGTGGTCAAGAACCTGACCCACCTCTACGACGGCAGGCTGTTCGAATACACCGAGTCGCGGCATCGATTGGACAAGTTCTATTTTACGGATATTGCGAGGCGGTAGCGTTTTTCATCAGGGTGTGGGTGTGCGGAGACAGGCCACACTTCATTCCACCTGGTTGATACGATGGAAATCGTGGTCTGTCCCCCTTTTTTCCGGTCCCCATTTTTTGGTGGTGAATATGTCTTATGCATAATATGGGGCATAAGAGTCTCGACCAGGCTTGCCGGGGCGAGCCCTCAGAAGGGTAGATCTAGTTAGCATCGACAGCTGGTTTACCAAGGCCCGCCAGCAACTCTTGTAGGACGGTTTGGCGTTTTAGCCTGTCAGCGGTCACGTCCCCCAAGCCTTGGCAAACTGCCACGATACGGGCAAAAACTTCCGTGGCTGCGGCTCCATGTTGCCCCATGACTTCTATGACGCGCAGGGCTGACCGCTCGGCTTGCCTAGAGTTTAGGGGCACTATCTCTCCGCCGCCGCAAATAGCGGCTCGAGCCAAGGTGAGCATGTGCCATTTGAACCGCTTCATGTTCTTCGGTATCGTACTATTCGACACTAGTAGGTTGAAGCGATACATAGTCAAGCAGGAAGCGTAGTAGACCGATTCCTTGACTGTGTCAGCAAACATTTGGTCTTTCAATTCGTTATACATCTGCTTTGTATAGCGACTTGCGAGTTCTGGTCGGTTCAGCCACATTGCTGCGACGCACCTTGATGCGTTGTTCAAAGTGAAGATGCGAATGGCCGGCACTTCCATTCCAACGAACTGTCTGTCGCGTCGCTCAAGGTACAGGCGGCTCTCTGCTCCATCGTACGAGTTGAAGTAGTGTTCGACGTTTCTGACAATTGGCTTAAGTGAGAGGAACTGCGCGTCCTCCACCTTTGATTGGCTATTGGTCGCTCGGACAAGTTCGGCGAACACGTCCTCGTGCTGTGTCTTTACCACTTTGATATTGACCATTACGTCGCCAAGTGCCTCGCGATGGCGAAAGAGTACGTTTGACGTTTGGCAGCCATTAACAATCTGATAATTGAATAGATGAAGGGTTGTGCCTTGGAGCTTGATGTCAGGGCAAACGATTGTGATCCCGTTGTTTAGCACCGGGAAGCGCGACGAACTGTCAGAAGCTAGTGTCGCTGCAATCGATGCGTTCACTGTGTTGTCTTCACCAAGGAACGACCGAACGTTCTCCTCGAAAACATGAGTACGAAGGCCCCCTTCAGAGGTAACGAGAAGATTGTCGACAAAGTCGCTCGCTTTGACCACTGCTAGGTATGCCTCGTCGATCCCGCGGATATTCGGCAGTGCGGCTTGGCTAAACAGTGGCAAGCTCGCTTCGACACCAGAATATGTTCCAACCCACAACTTAGTGAGTTCGTCGCGATCTACGAACTTTACATCGATACTGTGAAACAGTCCTAGTTCGGTCAGTTGTCCGACGAAGTCGCGGAGCGCAGTTTCTAGCGCATCTGGTTTTTGGTACTGTCCCGTAGTAACGAACCTCGCAGTCAGTGTCGGACGTCCGTTTCTTAGTTTTGGGACTTCTCGCACTACGAGTTCGAAAGTGGCGCGAGCTTCGACAAGAACTTCATCTGTCGCTGCGTAAGGGGTTTGATTTACAAAGCGGAGGATGCCCTCTTTAAACTTCAGAAACTCACCGAGATCGAAACCCTCGCTTCGCTTGGCCTGAATGAATACGAAGTCGACATCGTGATTCCGGCGGGCAGTTTGGAATGGTGCTGCCGCGTCCTCTGCGGAAGTGGTAACCATTTCGTCGATCACAACAGCAACGGCGTCAATGCCGTCGTCTCCCGTAGACGTCACCACGTCATCTAGATCGAATTCTCCAGCGTAGAAACTGGAGAGAATGCAATGAGAAGAAAATTTCTCGAACTGAGTTGCCTCATCGTCAGCTTCAAGTCCAAAGCTAGTGACAAAACTTGCTAAGTGGGACTGAATGATTCGATGCATAGAGATCCGTCCGGAGTGAAGTGGTGAAATTTATGTGCGTACCGACTGTGCGACCTTTTTTGCGTGGCCTAACGTGGAGCTAGGGGATAGCCGTCGGCGCGTCCCTGCGACCAGAGGATGCGAAATTGAGCACCACCAAAAATGTCGTATTAAAGCCTGCATTTTGGTGTGGAAAAATTATGCCGTCAATATTTTCATATTGGAATCATGATGATAATGAATTTTTTTGCTTATTTGGGGGCTAAAATTCGACGAAACACGCCACTTTCTGGAGGAGAGCTGTGTATTTGTCGGATGCTCTGGCGAGAAAGATCCGTCTGCCGCCACGTATCCCGCATATCCCCATGATGGCTGCGCCCCGGCGGAACCCCCGGCCTTGTCGAGATTCCGCCCTACGGCAGGCGGTTTTGTAGGGTGGATGCCCCGCAGGGGCGATCCACCGTTGATTGCAGAACAGATGAATGAGACCGGCCCGGCGCGGAGTCATCCGCCCGGGCCTTCTTTTTGCCGCTGTTGCGAAATGGCGGCAGTCAGTTTGACTTTCCGCAAACTCGTACAGACGAGTGTTGACCAACTTGTATGTACAAGTTAACTTGCCCTCGGTTGCCATGCAGACAATCACCACAAACAGGCGGATTTCGGGCATCGTGAATAGACGCTGACCCGCCGCCGCAACAAGGGACAGGGAGGGATGATGAGTCACGACTATCAGGCGATCGCCGCGCGGATACTGGAAAATATCGGCGGCGCTGGCAATATCCGCCAAGCTGCGCACTGCCTCACCCGGCTGCGCATCTCTTTGAACGACGAATCCAAGGTGAATGGGGACGCGCTGCGCCAGGTGGCGCTGGTGAAGGGCCACTTCATCAATGCCGGGGTATTTCAGATCGTCATCGGCTCCGGCGATGTGGACCGCGTCTACGCCGAGATGGTGAAGCAGGGCGGCGTGGCGCGCGCCACCATCGCCGACGTCAAGGCCAGCGGCGACGCCAAGCAGAACCGCTTGCAGCAGCTGGTCAAGGTGTTCTCCGACGTGTTCATGCCGATATTGCCGGCCATCGTCATCGCCGGCCTGCTGATGGGCGCCAACAATCTCTTGGGCGCCAAGGGCATGTTCATCGCGGACAAGAGCCTGCTGGACGCCTATCCGGGCCTGTCGGGCTTGTGGGGCCTGATCAATATGATGGCCAACACCTCCTTCGTGTTCCTGCCGGCGCTGGTGGGCTGGTCGGCGGCCAAACGCTTCGGCGGCAGCGAGATTCTCGGCATCGTGCTGGGCCTGCTGCTGGTGCATCCGGACTTGCTCAACGCCTGGAACTACGGCAAGGCGGCGGCCGGGCTGGACGGCGCCTCGGTGCCTTACTTTGATCTCTTTGGCCTGCATATCGAGAAGGTGGGCTATCAGGGCCAGATCCTGCCCATCCTGGCCGCGGCCTGGGTGATGTGCCGCGTTGAGCTGTGGCTGAAGCCCAGGGTGCCCAACGCGGTGCAGCTCTTGGTGGTGCCCATCGTCACCATCGCGGTCAGCGGCTTCCTGGCGCTGGCGGTGATCGGTCCGCTGGCCCGCCACCTGGGCATTGCTGTCACCGACGCGCTGGTTTACGTGTTCAACCTGGCGCCGTGGCTGGGCGCGGCCTTGTTCGGCGCGCTGTACGCGCCGCTGGTGCTGACCGGCATGCACCATATGTTCATCGCGGTGGACTTGCAGCTGATCTCCAGCCAGGGCGGCACCTTCATCTGGCCGATGATCGCGCTGTCCAATATCGCCCAGGGCAGCGCCGCGCTGGCGATGTTCTGGCTGGCCAGGAACGCCAACGACAAGAACATGGCGTCCACCTCGGCGGTGTCGGCCTTCTTCGGCATCACCGAGCCGGCGATGTTCGGCGTCAATCTGCGCTACAAGCTGCCGTTCTACGCGGCGCTGGCCGGCTCCGCCTGCGCGGCGGTGTTGATCAGCCTGGGCCACGTCAAGGCGTCGGCGATCGGCGTCGGCGGCCTGCCGGCCTTTATCTCCATCATTCCGCAGCACATCCCGCTGTTCCTGGCGGGCACCCTGGTGGCCTTGGCCCTGCCCTTCGGCCTGACCTGGCTGCTGGCGCGCCGCCAGCTGGCCGCTGCCGCTCAAGAGGAGGCCGCGCAAAATGTCTAAGGACATGAAACGGGCGGTGGTGTACCAGATCTACCCCAAGAGCTTCAGCAGCCATCGCAATCAGGCGACGGGGGATCTCCTGGGCGTGGTGGACCGGCTGGACTACCTGGCCTGGCTGGGCGTCGACTACCTGTGGCTGACGCCGTTCTACCGCTCGCCGCAGCGCGACAACGGCTACGACGTCAGCGACTACTACAGCATCGACCCGGCTTATGGCGAGATGGAAGACTTCGAATTGCTGCTGGCCGAGGCCAAGCGGCGCGGCATCGGCGTGATGCTGGACATCGTGGTCAACCACACCTCCACCGAGCACGCCTGGTTCCAGGAGGCTCGCAAGGGCAGGGACAATCCCTACCGCGACTTCTACATCTGGCGCGACGCGCCGAACAACTGGCAGTCCAAGTTCGGCGGCAGCGCCTGGGAGTGGGACGAGGCCAGCGGCCAGTACTACCTGCACCTGTTCGACAAGACCCAGGCCGACCTCAACTGGGAGAATCCGGCGGTGCGGGCCGAGGTGTACAAGATGATGCGCTTCTGGCGCGACAAGGGCGTGGCCGGCTTCCGCCTGGACGTGATCAACCTGATCTCCAAGGACCCGGCCTTCTCCGAGGACGACAGCGACGGCCGCCACTTCTACACCGACGGCCCGCGCGTGCACCAGCATCTGCAGGAGATGCACCGCGAGGTGTTCGACGGCCATGACTTGCTGACCGTGGGCGAGATGTCGTCCACCTCGTTGGAGCACTGCATCGCCTACAGCCGGCCGGACCGGCGCGAGCTGAGCATGACCTTCAATTTCCACCACCTGAAGGTGGATTACCCGGATGGCGAGAAATGGCGGCCGGGCGCGGTGGACTTCATCGCGCTCAAGCGCATCCTGTCCGACTGGCAAACCGGCATGCACGCCGGCGGCGGCTGGAACGCGCTGTTCTGGTGCAACCACGACCAGCCGCGCGCGCTGTCCCGCTTCGGCGACGACGGCCGCTGGCGGACCGAATCCGCCAAGATGCTGGCCACCGCGCTGCACGGCCTGCAGGGCACGCCTTATATCTACCAGGGCGAGGAGATCGCCATGGCCAATCCCGGTTTCGCCGACATCGGCCAGCTGCGCGACGTGGAAAGCCTGAACGCTTATCGCCAGTTGCTGGCCGAGGGCTTCACCGCTGCCGACGCGATGGCGGTGATCCGCCAGCGCTCGCGCGACAACGCCCGCACGCCGATGCAGTGGGACGACGGCCCGAACGCCGGCTTCAGCGCCGCCGAGCCCTGGATAGGCGTGGCGGCGGACGCCGGCAGCGTCAATGTCGCCACGGCCATCGGCGACCCCAACTCCACGGCACACCACTACCGTCGGCTGATCCAGCTGCGCAAGCAATACCGGGTGTTCGCCGACGGCGACTACCGCTGCCTGACGCCCGATCATCCCAGCCTGTGGATTTACACCCGCCGCTGCGCCGACGAAATGCTGCTGGCCATCAGCCACTTCGGCGCCGACGACAGCCATTACGCGCTGCCGGCCGGCGCGATGCCCGAGGGCTGGACGATGGAACTGCTGCTGTCCAACTACCCGCCGCAGCCCCCTGGCCGATTGCGGCCCTGGCATTCGCTGCTGTACCGGGCGACGCCGCCGGCCGCGACCTAAACGCGCCTATACCCGAACACCTCCTCATGCCGGCCGACAGGCCGGCAGGGCGGAGCTTTGCCCGCGCGACGGGCGTGAACATGCATTGGGACAAGGAGACAAGAATGAGGACGAAGACGATAAGCTGGCTGTGCGTGCTGCTGCCGCTGGGGGCCGGCCTGCCGGCCTGGGCCGATGAGACGCCGGCCGCCGCGCCGGCGCCGCAGCTCAGCGCCGAGCAGTTGAGCGGCGCGGTGAAAAAGGCGCTGGACGAGATGGGCTTCCAGTTCGACGGCTATCTGCGCAGCGGCTTCTACGCCAGCGCCGGCGACAATCTGCCCAAGGGCCAGTACCAGCTGGGTGGCGATCTGCAGCACTTCCGCCTGGGCAACGAGGGCGACACCTATATCGAGTTCGGCGTCGGCAAGAAATGGACGCTGGGCAACGGCGTCAGCTGGGGCGCTTACGTGATGCCCACCATCTACAACGGCAAGACCAGCGCCTCGCAGGTCTACGGCTACATCAGCGGGCTGGAATTCGCGCCCAACCTGACGCTGTGGGCCGGCCAGCGCTACCACCGCATCCAGGACATCCACATCCTGGACAACTGGCTGATGCAGGACGGCGACAACTACGGCGCCGGCGTGGACGGCATCTCCGTCGGCCAGGCCAGGCTGAACCTGTCCGTCTCCTCGTCCGGCAGCTACGCCAACGACAACGCCACGCCCAACAACGCGCGCCGCGCCAACTTCCAGCTGACCGGCATAGAGACCAATCCCGGCGGCAAGCTGACGCTGACCGGCGCGGCGATAGGCGGCGACTTCGCCATCGGCAAGCCCGGCGCGGCGCTGGGCCTGTTGCACAATCAGAAGGACTTCCTGGCCCAGGGCGTCAACAACTCGCTGTTCCTGCAGACTTCCACCGGCCACGCGTCGCTGTCCGGCCAGTTCTACAACCTGGACAGCAAGGGCACGGCGCAGGCCGGCGCGCGGCAGAGCCGCGTCGCCGACGTGCTGGACTGGCAGCGCGGGCGCTTCGGCGGCCAGGCGGTGCTGGGCTGGCAGAGCGTGGCGCCGGACAACGCCGGCAAATACCGCGATGCCACCCTGGGCGGCAGGCTGTCCTACGGCGTGGCGGCCAACGTCAAGCTGCTGACCGAGATCGGCCTGACCCGGCGCAATGCCGACGATCAGCCGGCGCAGCAGCTGAACAAGGCGACGCTGGCGGTGGCGTTCGCGCCCAATACCGATTTCTGGACCCGGCCCGAGCTGCGGGTGTACGCCAGCCACTATAACTGGAACAACGCGGCGGCCCAGGCCAACCTGAGCACTTTCGCCGCCGGCGGCCGCACCCACGCCAACACCTTCGGCGTGCAAATAGAGGCGTGGTGGTAGGAATCTTCCTGCTTCCGTCTTTTTAAAAGTGCCGCGACCGCCATCGCGGCACTTTGTCGTTTGGAGGCAGTCTGTTCGGGTATCGGATAGAAAAGGAGAGGGCGATGAGCGGTTTGCTGACGGGCGGCCTGGCCGCGCTGCTGCTGGTTTCCGGCCTGGCCTGGGCGGACATCGGCGATTCCGCGGCATCGGCGCCCCGCGTCCGGCTGGAGTGCCTGCCCGACGGCGACGGCGCCGACTGGCATGGCTGGCTTTCCGCCCGGCTGGCGCTGCGCGGCCTGGAAGAGGGGCCGCCGCCGGGCTGGCGCCTGTGTTTCGCCGAGGAGCAGCGTCAGCAGTGGGTGGACCAGCCTGTGGATTGGCGCTATGACGGTTACTGGCGTCAGCCGCCGTACCGGCTTGAGCAGTGGATCGAGTTGAGCCTGACGGTGAAGGGCGAAGACGGAACCGTATTGTGGAGCGGCCGCGAGCGGCTGGGCGACGGCGACAACCGGCGCGCCAGGTTGGAGCGGGCGGCGCGCAGGCTGGTGGACAGGATGCCGCTGCCGTAATTGCTCCTTGTTATGACTGTTGATTATTTGCTTGTAAGCTATTGGTGTTTTCCCGTATTGTGACCGTTGCTTCCTACGGTAGTATCGATGGCCTCCGCGAGCATGGCCTGCACATGGCAGACAAGACAGGACAGCCGCAGAGGGACAAATCAGATCACAACAGCCGAATCCGAGTATGAGGCGCCCGCCTGGACAGCGGGCGTCTTGTCGTTTCAGCGCCGCCGCGACGTACGGCGGCGCGGGCCGGTTTCGGGGTAAATACGGGATAGTAGACAATGAGTTTGATGCGCAAGAAGAGCGTGCAAGGCATGTTGGCCGCCGCTCAGACTTCGCGCGGGCTGCGAAAAGAGCTCTCCGCGTTCGACCTTACCATGCTGGGCATCGGCGCCATCATCGGCACCGGCATTTTCGTGCTCACCGGCACCGGCGCCACCATCGCCGGCCCCGGCCTGGTGCTTTCCTTCGTCATCAGCGCCTTCGCCTGCGGCTTCGCAGCGATGTGCTATGCCGAATTCGCTTCCATGCTGCCGATTTCCGGCTCCACTTACACCTACGCCTACGCCACGCTGGGCGAGCTGATCGCCTGGATCATCGGCTGGGACCTGCTGCTGGAATACCTGCTGGCCTCGTCCGCGGTGTCGGTCGGCTGGTCCGGCTACTTCCAGAGCCTGCTGTCCGGCTTCGGCGTCACGCTGCCGCAGGCGCTGACCGCCGCCGCCGGCTCGGTGCCGGGCAAGGAAACCTTGTTCAACCTGCCGGCCTTCTGCATCGCGATGATCATCACCGCGCTGCTGGCCTTCGGCATCAAGGAATCGAAGCGCGTCAACAACATCGTGGTGCTGATCAAGGTGGCGGTGGTGGTGCTGTTCATCGCCATCGGCGTGTGGCACGTCAAGCCGGCCAACTGGCAGCCGGCGCTGCCGTTCGGCTTCTCCGGCGTGTTCCACGGCGCCGCCATCGTGTTCTTCAGCTTCATCGGCTTCGACGCCGTCACCTGCGCGGCGGAAGAGGTGAAGAACCCGGCCAAGGACATCCCGCGCGGCGTGATCTGGTCGCTGGTGGTGTGCTCCATCCTGTACGTGGTGGTGGCAGCCATCATGACCGGCATCGTGCCCTACATGAACTTCGCCGGCGTCGACCACCCGGTGTCGCTGGCGCTGCAGGTGGCCAAGCTGGACTGGTTCGCCGGCTTCGTCGACCTGGGCGCCATCCTGGGCATGATGACCGTGATCCTGGTGATGACCTACGGCCAGACCCGCATCCTGTTCGCGATGAGCCGCGACGGCCTGCTGCCCAAGATCTTTTCCGAGGTGAACCCCAAGTACGGCACCCCGTACAAGGCCACCTGGCTGATCGGCACCATCATCGCGCTGCTGGCCGGCTTCGTGCCGCTGCACACGCTGGCCGAGCTGGTGAACATCGGCACCCTGGCCGCGTTCACGCTGATCGCGCTGTCGGTGATCGTGCTGCGCAAGCGCGAGCCGGACCTGCCGCGCAAGTTCGTCTGCCCGGCGGTGCCCACCATTCCGGCGCTGGCCATCCTGTGCTGCGGTTTCCTGATGACCCAGCTGTCGCTGCTGACCTGGACCTGCTTCGCCGCCTGGCTGTTGATCGGCCTGGTGGTGTACTTCGGCTACTCGCGGCGCAATTCGCTGCTGCACAATCCGGCCTGATTCAGGCTGTGTTTGAAATGGCGGAGCCCATGGGCTCCGCTTTTTTTGTTTCCGCCTCAGGCCGGCCGGTCGAGCCGGCGCAGCAGCAGATGGCAGGCTCTTTCGCCCGGGACCCGTTCCGCGCATTGGTAGCCGAGCGCCGGCAGGTCCAGCCCGGCGAACAGCGCTTCGCCGGCGCCGAGCAGCACGGGCGCGATGGCCAGGTGCAATTCGTCGACCAGGCCGGCGCGCAGGTATTGCCGCACCGTGTCGACGCCGCCGCCCAGCCGCACGTCCCGGCCGCCGGCCGCTTGCCGGGCCCGTTGCAGCGCGGCCTGGATGCCGTCGGTGACGAAATGGAACACGGTGCCGCCCTGCATCGCGAGCGCGGGACGGGCGTGATGGGTCAGCACGAACACCGGGACGCGGTAGGGCGGCTCCTCGCCCCACCACCCCTTCCATTCCCGATCCGGCCATGGGCCGCGCACCGGGCCGAACATATTGCGTCCCAGTATCCAGGCGCCGACATTGTCGAAGCCGCGCTCGATGAAGTCGTTGTCCACTCCGGTCTCGCCGCCGCTGCCGCCGCCGTGCAGGCGCTGGAAGGCGGCGGTGGCGAACGCCCATTGATGCAGCGCCATGCCGCCGATGCCCAGCGGGTGGTCCAGGCTCTGTTCCGGTCCGGCGCCGAAACCGTCTGCCGACAGCGCGAAACAGGCTACGCGCAGCTTGCCCATCGCATCCTCCCTCCGCGCTCGGCGGAAAGCGTTTGTCATGCAGGATTTATAGACGGTTTGCGATGGACAAAAAAACGCCGCCCGGAAGGCGGCGTTTTTCGTCGGAGCGGGGCAAGGCTCAGTCGGTGCGCAGCGCGATGTAGAGCACCGCCTCGCCGCGGCGCACCAGCAGCGCGGCGTGGCCGCCGGCGCTGGCCAGCGCTTTCTCGAAGGCGCTGATGCTGGTGATGTCGTTCTGGTTCAGTCCCAGGATGATGTCGCCCGGCATCAGGCCGGAGCGCGCGGCCGGGCCTTGCGACTTCTGGATCAGCAGGCCGCCGCGGATGCCGAGGTCGCCGCGCTGCTCCGCCGTCAGCTCGGACAGCGTCAGGCCCAGCTTGCCGAACTGGTAGCCTTGCGGCGAGTTGTCGCTGGCCGGTTTCGTGTTGCTGCCGGGTTCCTGTGCCTGTTCCACCAGTGTGGCTTCCATCGTCTTCTCGAAACCCTTGCGCCACACCACCAGCTTGATCTTGGTGCCGGGGCCCAGCGAGCCCACCAGCATCGGCAGATCCTTGGAGCTGTCGATGGACTGGTTGTTGAGCTTCAGGATGATGTCGCCAGCCTGCAGGCCCGCCCTGGCGGCGGGGCCCTTGGGGTCGACGCGCACCACCAGCGCGCCGGAGGGCCGCTGCAGGCCGAACGATTGCGCCAGCTCCTGGGTCACTTCCTGGATGTTGACGCCCAGCTGGCCGCGGCTGACCTTGCCCTTGGTCTTCAGCTGGTCGGCCACTTGCATCGCCAGGTCGATCGGGATGGCGAAGGAGATGCCCATGAAGCCGCCTGAACGGCTGTAGATCTGCGAGTTGATGCCGACCACCTCGCCGCGCAGGTTGAACAGCGGGCCGCCGGAGTTGCCTGGGTTGATCGCCACGTCGGTCTGGATGAAGGGCACCAGGGTCTCGTCGGGCAGGCTGCGGCCCTTGGCCGATACGATGCCGGCGGTGACGGTGTTGTCGAAGCCGAACGGCGCGCCGATGGCGGCCACCCATTCGCCGACCTTCAGGTCGGCCGGATTGCCGATCTTGGCCACCGGCAGGTCGGCCGCGGCCACCTTGAGCAAGGCCACGTCGCTGCGCTTGTCCAGGCCCACCAGCTTGGCGCGCAGTTCGCGCTTGTCGGTCAGCGTGACGCGGATCTGGCCGCCGTCGGCCACCACGTGGGCGTTGGTCAGGATGAAGCCGTCGCTGCTGATGATGAAGCCGGAACCGTAGGACACGCTTTCCTCCGGGCCCTGCTCCTGTTGCGGCGGCTGGTTGGGCATGAAGCGGCGGAAGAAGTCGTACAGCGGGTCGTCTTCCGGCACCGGGAAGGGCATGTTGCCGCTTTGCTGCGGCGCGGCTCCGCCGCCTTCGCGGGTGGCCTGGATATTGACCACGGCCGGGCCGTCCCGGCTGACCAGCTGAGTGAAGTCGGGCAGCAGCATGGCTACGCGGCCGTCCTGCTGGGCAGGAATGGCGACGGGGGCTGGCTGGTTGCTGCCTTTGACAAACTGCTCGATCCTGTCGCAGCCGGACAGTAACGACGCCGCGAGCAGGGCGCCGGCCATGATGCGAAGACTCGTTGTCACAGGCAATCCTCTTGGTAGCTGGCTGATTCGAAAAGGCATATTGGGGCGAATAGTGGAATATACAAGCCGTTTTCTGTCATCGATATCGAATTTCGACTCTATTTCCATCATAACGGTTTTGCCGGGTATTCGCAGAGGTCCGCGATCGCGCAGCGGTGGCATTCCGGCTTCCTGGCCTTGCATACGTAGCGCCCCAGCAGGATCAGCCAGTGATGCGCGTCCAGCTTGAATTCGGCGGGCACGAAACGCTCCAGCTTGTCCTCCACCTCGCGCACATCCTTGCCCGGCGCGATGCGGGTGCGGTTGGACACGCGGAAGATGTGGGTGTCCACCGCGATGGTGGGCTGGCCGAAGGCGGTGTTGAGCACCACGTTGGCGGTCTTGCGGCCGACGCCGGGCAGCGCCTCCAGCGCCTCGCGCGTCTGCGGCACCTCGCCGCCGTGTTTTTCCAGCAGCAGCCTGCAGGTGGCGATCACGTTCCTGGCCTTGGTCTTGTACAGGCCTATGGTCTTGATGTATTCGGCCAGGCCTTCCTCGCCCAGCGCCAGCATCGCGGCCGGCGTGTTGGCCACCGGGTACAGGCGGCGGGTGGCCTTGTTGACGCCGACGTCGGTGGCCTGGGCCGACAGCAGCACCGAGATCAGCAGCTCGAACGGCGTGTTGTATTCCAGCTCGGTGGTCGGATGCGGATTGTCGTCGCGCAGGCGGCGGAAGATTTCTTGGCGTTTGGCGGCGTTCACTCTTTATCCTTGTCTGCTTCCTGCTGGGCGGCCTTCATCGCGGCGGCGCGCTCCATCGCGGCGCGTATCACCGCCATCTTGTCGGCGGACGCGGTGGCGGCTACCGGCGCCTGTTGCTTGGCGCGCTCCATCGCCTTGCGGATCAACTCGTTCTTGTCGGCGGCGAGCGCCGTGGCGGAGGGGGCGACCCCGGCGACGGGGCTCGCCGCGGGAGCGGGCGCCGCCACCGCGGCGCGCTCGGCCAGGCGTCTCGCCTTGTCCGCGGCGTCGCGGTCCTTGCGCGCCTGGCGGGCGTCGAAGCGCTTGCGCGCCTGCGCCGCGCGGGCCATCACCCGCTCGCGCTTGCCGTCGTCCGGATCGGCCACTGGGACGAGGTCGATGCAGTCGACAGGACAGGGCGCCAGGCACAGCTCGCAGCCGGTGCATTCGTCGGCGATCACCGTGTGCATCTGCTTGGCCGCGCCGACGATGGCGTCCACCGGACAGGCCTGGATGCACAGCGTACAGCCTATGCAGCTGTCTTCGCGGATCACGGCCAGCGCGCGCGGCTTGGGCTGCGGGCCGGCGGGGTCGAAGGGGATGGCCGGCTGGCCCAGCAGCTCCGCCAGCGCCCGGATGCCGTCCTCGCCGCCCGGCGGGCAGCGGTTGATCGGGTCGCGGCCTTGCGCCAGCGCCTCGGCGTACGGGCGGCAGCCGGCGTGGCTGCACTGTCCGCACTGGGTCTGGGGCAGGAGGGCGTCGATCCGGTCGACGAGAGTGATGACGGCCATGCTGTCGGATTCCGCTTCAAAAACCGTTAATTATCTTCGTTAGCGCTATCCTCTTCAACACCCGCCGCGCCGTCCCGCGCCGCGTTTTCATCGACCAGCAGCTGGCGCCATCGTTCGGCCGGTTCGGACAAGGCCGCGCCGCGCCGCCAGATCAGCGATAGCCTCCAGCTCAGCGCCGGATCGTCGCACGGCACCAGCGCGATGTCGGCCGAATGGGGCGGCAGCCAGGGTTCCGGCAGGATCAGTAGGCCGCAGCCGGCGGCCACCAGCGACAGGCATAGCCCCAGGTGGCCGCTGTCGGCATAGGTTTCCGGCACCAGCCCGGCCTGCTGCCAGGCGTCGGCGGCCATGCGGTTCACCTGCGAGGCGCCTTCCAGCCGTATCCAGGGCAGGTCCGCCACTTCGGCCGGCTTCAGGCTGGCCCGGCCGGCCAGCGGATGGGAGAGCGGCAGCGCGAAGCGCAGCGGATGCTCGCAGATCAGCAGGCTGTCCAGTTCCGGCCGCTGCGGCTGCAGGCAGATCGCCACTTCGATGTCGCCGCGCAGCACCGCCTCCTCCTGCTCGCAGCCGCCGCGCTCGAACAGGCGCAACTGAACCAGCGGATAGCGGGCGCGGAAAGTCTGCAGCAAGCGCGCGACCTGGGGAATGCCGGCCAGCGGCGGCAGGCCCAGGCGCAGTTCGCCCTGCGGCTGGCGTTTCAGGCGGGCCAGATCGTCCAGCATGGCGGCGTTTTCGCTCAGCAGCCTTTCCGCGCGGCGCAGCACCAGTTCCCCGGCCGGCGTCAGGCTGGCCGGATTGCCAGGGCGGCTGCGCACCAGCAGGGTCGCGTCCAGCTCCTCTTCCAGCTGCTGGATCGCCTTGCTCAACGCCGGCTGCGTCAGGTGGATGCGTGGCGCGGCCTTCTGGAAGCTGCCGTGGCGGGCCACGGCGACGAAATAGCGTAGATTGCGCAGATTCATGGCTGTATAACGTTTGGATGGACAGGATATGACAAATTCTCATTAACCTATCGGCAGGATACTCTAATAGCATGCCCGCTTCATCCCCGGCGAGCGCGCCGGTCATCCTAGGAGCATGCATCATGAGCAGCAAGGCAAGCGTTAGCCGGCGCGTGACCGTGCCGGCCATCCGGAACAGCAAGGGGCGGCGCAAGCTGATGGCCCTGACCGCCTACAGCGGCGCCATCGCGGAGGCCGTCGACGAATGGGTGGACATCGTGCTGATAGACGACGCTGTCCCGATGGAGGGGGATGCCCAGCCTGGCGCGCAATCGTTCGCGCTGGAGCGCATGGTCCGTCACACGGGCGCAGTAGCGCGGGCGACCGAGCGCGCCTGCGTGGTGGCGGACCTGCCCATGCCCTGCTGCGGGGCGTCTTCGGAGCAGGCGCTGCGCAGCGCAGCCCGGCTGCTGGAGGCCGGCGCCGCGGCGGTCAGGCTGGCGGGCGGCCCGGAGACGGCGGACACGATGGCGTTTCTGGTCTCCTGCGGCGTGCCGGTGATGGGGCACATCAGAAGGGAATCGGCGCGCGCCGGCATGGCGCCGCACGAGGCGGCGGCGCGGGAGATGGAGCGGGCCGGGGCCTTCGGCCTGTTGCTGGACGGGGTGGACGAGCCGGCCGCGCGGAGGATCGCCGACGAGGTCTCGATTCCGGTGATATCCGGCCCGGCCTGCGATGGCCAGATGCTGGAGACCGAAGACATCCTTGGCCTGGGCGGGGATTTCGTCCAGCGTTACGCCGAGCAGTATGCCGATGTGAGAGCGGTGGCGGAACAGGTGGCGCGCGACCATGCCGGCGCGCAAGCTTACGCGGCCGCCTCGGGTACCCGCGGCTTCGGCGCGGCGCGCTCGCCGGCCGCGATCTGAGCGGCCGCGCCGTCCCGCAGGATGAGGCGCAGCTGTTCCGCCGCGACGGGCAAGGGCGTCTGCGCCCGCCATAGCGCCAGTTCCAGCTTCTGCAGGGGCGGCAGGCCGGCTGCGGTGGCGTCGAGCGGTTTCAGGTCCGGCGGCAGGCACAAGGCCGCGCGGGCGGTGACGCCCAGGCCGGCGCGCACGGCGGACCACAGGCTGGCCAGGCTGCTGCCGTTTACGGCCACCCGCCACGCCAGTCCTGCCTGGTCCAGCGCGTCGCAAGCCTGGCGACGCGCCAGGCAGGGCGGATCGAAAAGCGCCAGCGACACCGGCTGGCCGGGCGCGCGGGCAACCGTCGCGGAGCTGGCGATCCAGTGCAAGGGAATCTGCCCCAGCTGGTCCTGATGCGGCCAGTGCGAGCCGTCGCTCCACAGCAAGGCGAGGTCGAGCTGGCCGTTCCTCAGCGCCTGCTGCAATCCCTGGCTGCGGCCTACCTTCACTTCCACGCATACGTCCGGGCAGGCGCGGGCGAAACGTCCAAGCGCGTCGGGCAGCAGGCCTTCGCCGAAGTCCTCGGCCAGGCCCAGCCGCACGCTGCCGGCCAGCGCCGCGCCCTTCAGCGCCTGCACCGCCTCGTCGTTCAGCTCCAGCAGCCTGCGGGCGTAGGACAACAGCGCTTCGCCGGCCGGCGTCGGCTCCAGGCCGCGGCCGTTCTTCTGCAGAATGGGTATGCCCGCCTGTTCCTCCAGCTTTTTCAATTGGGCGCTGATGGCGGAGGTCGACCGGTGCAGGCCTTCGGCCGCGCGGGCAAAGCTGCCCAGCTCCACGCCGCGGACGAAGCTTTGCAGCGCGTCCAGGTCGAGCAGGGTTTTGCGCATCTTAATAGTCCTGAATTTTAGGATGATTTGTGAAAATATATTCGATTTTATGAATTATTGCCTGGGTTTACAGTGAGCGCATGCCTTCAACGCCACAAAGGAGCCGCTCCATGTTTTCCCCATCCGAAGCTTTGCCGCGCCTGGCGCCCAAACTGGATCAACTGACCCGGGAGGCGCTGTTCGGCGACGTCTGGCAGCGCGCCGCGCTGTCGCCGCGCGAGCGCAGCCTGATCACCATCGCCGCGCTGCTGGGGCAATCCCGCCCCCATGCATTGGCCTTCCACCTGAGGCGCGGGCGGGACAACGGCCTCGCCGCCGATGAGCTGGCCGAGGTTGTGACCCACCTGGCTTTCTACGTCGGCTGGCCGTCGGCCACCGCCGCGCTGGAGCAGCTGGATGCCGTTCTGGCCGATCCAACTTTATAAAGGAGCGCACCATGCCTTACGTTCGCATTTCCCTGCACAAGGGCAAGCCGCCGCAATACCTGCGCGCCTTGGCCGACAGCATCCACCAGGCGATGACGGAATGCTTCGCCGTGCCGCCGGCCGACCGTTTCCAGCTGATCCACCAGCATGAGCCGGGCGAGATGATCTTCGACCGCGATTACGCCGGCGGTCCGCGTTCCGGCGATTTCACGCTGGTGGCCATCCAGACCGGCCGGCCGCGCAGCGCGCAGGCCAAGGCGGCGTTGTACGCCCGGATGGCCGCATTGCTGGCGGCGTCCCCCGGCCTCGCGCCGGCCGACCTGATGGTGGTGGTCAGCGACGGCGAGATGGACAACTGGTCGTTCAGCCATGGCCGCCAGGCGTCTCAATTGCCCGCGGAGGCGCTGAAATCATGATGGCGATGCGCTACCGGATCGCGCTGCCGGCCGATTACCCGATGGAGATCATCGAAAAACGCATCGCCGAGCGCGGCCATCTGACCGACGGCATGCCGGGCTTGGGCCTCAAGGCCTATCTCTACAGCCGCGCAGGGGAGGCCGGTGCCCAGGCGAACGCCTACGCGCCGTTCTACCTGTGGCGGCGCGCGGAAGGCATGCGCGACTTCCTGTCCGGCCCCGGCTTCGCCGCGCTGTGCGCCTCATTCGGCCGGCCGGCGGTGGAAAGCGCCGCCGCCTGGTTCGGCGAGTGGACGGACGATGTGGCCGAGGCCCGCTATGCGATGGTGGAGAGATTGCCGCTGCCGGAGGGCATGGGCATGGAGGCCGCGCGGCAGGCGCAGCAGGATTGGCGTGACGCTCGCACGGCGGCGGGCGATGCGCTGGCCCTGGCGGCGGCTTTCGATCCCGCGAGCTGGACCATGGTTCGCCTGAGTCTGTCGCGCAGGCCGCTGGAGCCGAGCGATGGCGGAGTCTGCGAGTGTTACCGGGTCGGGCGGGTGTCTTTCGGCGCGCCGGCTTGAGACGCGGGATGTCGAAACTTGGCGGTTTTTGTAAATAAATGAACAGGCCGGCTTGGCGGTGTGCACAGGTGCGCTATGGTGAAAATACTCACTCGACCTTGGACCCCCTGTCATGAAGATCGCGCACAAAGCCGGCCTGATTTCCGCTCTGGTGCTGGCTGTGACCTTGTCGACCCTGTCCTGGCTGCAATACCTGAGCGTCGCCGACAGCATACGCAGCGGCAAGGAGCAGGAGGTGGTCCAGACCAGCCAGGTGCTGGCCGAGCAGATCGCCAACTGGCTGAACGGCAAGCTGGCGCAGATCCAGCTGATGTCGGAAACCATAGACGCCAATTTCAGCGGCGAGCGCATCGTCGAGGTGTTTCAGCGGCCGATGCTGAAGAAGGAATTCAAGCTGGTGTTCGGCGGCCTGGATACCGACGGCAAGAAGATCTCCAACGATTCTTCATGGAATCCGCCGCCCGACTGGGATGCCCGCAAGCGGCCGTGGTATCCGGTGGCCAAGGCCGCGGCCGGCGTGGGATTGACCGATCCCTACCCGGATGCCGCGTCCGGCGAGATCCTGATCTCGGTGGTGGCCAAGCTGACCGACAAGGGCGCGTTCAAGGGCGCGTTCGGCGGCGACCTCAGCCTGAAATCGGTGTCCGAGGCGCTGAATACCGCCACCTTCAACGGCGCCGGCTATGCCTTCCTGCTGTCCGCCGACGGCAAGATCATCAGCCATCCGGACGCCAAGCTGAACGGCAAGAGCGTCGCCGAGCTGTTCGGCGGCGCCGCGCCCGCGCTGGGCGACAAGGTGCAGGAGATCGAGGCCGGCGGCCGGAAGCTGATGGTGGCCTTCCATCCGCTGGACCGCCTGCAGCCGGCCAAGTGGCTGGTGGGCGTGGTGCTGGATGAGGACAAGGTGATGGCCGAAGCCAGACAGATAGGCTGGCGCGGCTTCTGGGGCGCGGTGATCGGCGTGGTGCTGAGCATGGTGATCCTCAGCACGCTGATGCAGCAGATCCTGCGCCGGCCGCTGCAGCAGCTCAAGCTGTCGCTGGCCGAACTCAACAGCGGCAACGGCGACCTGACGCGGCGGGTGGACGAATCGTCCAAGGACGAGTTTGGCGAAGTGGCGCGCGAATTGAACCGTTTCATCGCCTACCTGCAGCGGCTGATCGGCGACATCCGGCAGATTTCCACCCGCGTCCATCACGGCGCCGAACAGAGCGCGGAAGAGGCTCAGCAGAGCAGCGGCGAGGCCAGCCGGCTGCGGCAGGAGCTGGAGCAATTGGTGGCTGCCATCGGCCAGGTGGCGGAGGCGTCCGGCGAGATGACGTCCAATGCCGGCGCGGTGGCGGAAGCCGCGCGGCTGGCGCACGAGGAGACCGGCAGCAGGATGTCGCTGGTGACCCAGTCCAGCCAGGCGATCCGGCGCTTGGCCGACACTTTGGACCAGACCTCGAACTCGATGAATGAACTGGCCGAATTCAGCAAGAACATCGAATCCATCGTCAGGGTGATCACCGGCGTGGCGGAGCAGACCAATCTGCTGGCGCTGAACGCCGCCATCGAAGCGGCGCGCGCCGGGGAAATGGGGCGCGGCTTCGCGGTGGTGGCCGACGAGGTCCGCAAGCTGGCGTCGCAGACCCAGCAGGCGACGCAGGAAATCCGCAGCATGATCGAGCAGCTGCAGCGCGGCGTCGGCGAGGCGAGGGAAAAAATGGACGAAAGCCGCGAGTGCGCCAGCAGCACGGTGAAGGACGCCGAGCAGATCAGCGAGATGCTGCTGCGCATCCAGGACGTGATTTCCGACATCAATGCCAGGAACAGCGAAATCGCCGGCGCGGTGGGCCGCCAAAGCCAGATGACGCAGGAGATCAACGACAGCGCCGGCAACATCCAGCATATCGGCCAGCGGGTCAGCGACGCGGCCCAGGTGCAGCTGCGGCATTGCAACGACACCGTCTCCGACGTGGCGGAGCAGGACAAGATGATCGCGCGCTTCCGGCTGGAGTGAGCCGCAAGCTAGCGGGATGTCGCGGCGGAACGCCCGGCGCCGCCGGGCTTCCGCCCTATTTTTTGCGCGCCAGCATCGTCATCAGGAAATCCCTGCCGAACAGCGGGCCGGATGCGGGCATCTCCCGCATCGGCGCGATGGCTTCTATCTCCAGCCATGGCGACCACAGCTCGCGCAAGCGCCGTTCGTCGTACCCCAGTCCGCCGCCCAGGCTGTTTTTCTCGTATACCTCGGCGTCGCTGAACCCGCCGCCGCCTGACGGCGAGAAGCACACCAGGCCGAAACAGCCGCCCGGCCTCAGCATGCTGGCGACGCGCGCCATGTATTGATGGCGTCGATGCGGGGCGAGGTGATGAAAGCAGCCGCCGTCGTAGACCAGGTCGGCCGCGCCTTCCTCGAATGGAAATTCGAACACCGAGGCCTGGATGACTTCGACGGGCCGTCCGCTGGCGGCGACGCGCTCGCGGGCCCAGGCGATGGCGGATTCGGAGAAGTCCACGGCCCGAACGCGAAATCCCTTGCCGGCCAGGTGCAAGGCGTTGCGGCCGTGGCCGCAGCCCAGGTCTATGGCCAGGCCAGGCGCAATGCGGCCGGCGTCCAGCCAGGCCGCGAGGTTTTCGTCCGGCGCGTCGACGAAGAAAGGGCAGGGACGTTGCCGGTTCGCGTAGAACGACGGCCATTTTTCATGAGAACCGGCGAGGAGGGCGTCAAGGCGAGCCAGTTCTGTCTCATGCAGGTTGGCGAAGTCTGGCGGCAGGAGCGTCATGGGTTGCGGGCTTTCATCGCGGCATGCGTCGGATGGCGCGCTAGATCGGCGCGAACAGCGACAGCCAGGCGTTCCAGCCGGCGGTGCGGTTCCTGGCGTCGAATTCGTCGTAGGCCTTCAGGTTGGCGTACCACTGGTTCTTGCCCACCTTGAAGAAATAACCGAGCTGCGGTCCCAGGCCGGCGACCCGCGATTTCAGATCCTTCCTGCCGATGCCGGGCGCGGAGTCGTTGGCGAGCTGGTGGTAGGCGTAGCCGACCAGGCCGATGTGGACATTCTCGTTCAGGAACTGCGACAGCGACACGTCCAGATGGGCGTCGTTGCCGTTGCGGTATTCGGTGTCCGGGTTTTTCTGGTTGATCGTCATGCCCAGCACGGCCGAGAACTCGGTGCCGCTGGCTTCGTTGAGATAGGTGTAGCCGCCGCCGGCATCGTACGACCAGTGGTTGAGGCCGAGGTTGGCGGCGCGATTGACGTCGTAGTCGCCCGTCGGCATGCCCAGCGTCGCATAAGCCAGGTAGTGGTGGCTACCCCGCTGCCATTTCAGCGTCGCCATCGGGTACAGGTCGCCGACGCCGCTGCGGTTGTCATCGCTGCTGGCCGAACGGGTCCGGCCGCGGGCGGAGGTGACGGATTCGTTGTCGTAGACATCGGTGCGCCCGTACAGCCCGGTCAGCGACACCGCCGCCTGCGCGCCGGCCACCGGCGTGGCGAAGGTGTAGGCGGGCGCGATGAACAGCGTGTCGCTGGGCGTGCTCAGCGCGCTGTCGCGCACCCGGCCGTTCTTGTTCTGCTTGCGGGTTTCCGAATTGGCGTAGGCATGATAGCCGCTGAAGGTCCACGACCAGCCGGGGTCGTTCCGCACTGCGGCGAAGGTGCCCATCTGGCCCGGCAGCCAGAAGCCGACGCCGCCTTCGTCGGCGCGGGCATGGCTGGCGGCGAGCAGGGCGGCGGCCAGCAGGGCGGCGCCAGGCAAACGGACGGGGAGGCTTTTCTTCATCGGGGCTTATCCGGCATGCGGCGCAACGCCATTGGCATTCATGGCGCCAGTTTCGCATACTCCTGCGGCGCGGAGTAGTGCCAGGCCGAGGCGGGGAATGAAAAAAGGCCGTCGCCAGGCGACGGCCGTCAATGCGCTCCTCAGCGTATTACAGCGGCTGCTGCAGTTGTTGCAGGATTTGCGGGTTTTCCAGCGTGGAGACGTCCTGGGTGATCTCCTCGCCCTTGGCGATGGAACGCAGCAGGCGGCGCATGATCTTGCCGGAGCGGGTCTTGGGCAGGTTCTCGCCGAAGCGGATGTCGTCCGGCTGCGCGATCTTGCCGATCTCGTGCGCGACCCAGTTCTTCAGTTCGGCCGCCACGGTCTTGGCCGCGTCGCCCTGCGGACGCGCGCCCTTCAGCACCACGAAGGCGACTACCGCCTCGCCCTTCACCTCGTGCGGCTTGCCGACCACGGCGGCCTCGGCCACCAGCGGGTTGGCCACCAGCGCCGATTCGATCTCCATGGTGCCCAGGCGGTGGCCGGACACGTTCAGCACGTCGTCGATGCGGCCCATGATCCAGAAATAGCCGTTCTCGTCGCGGTGGGCGGAGTCGCCGGCCAGGTAGTACTTGCCGTCGAACTCGTCGGGGAAATAGGTTTTCTTGAAGCGTTCCGGATCGTTCCAGATGGTGCGCACCAGGCTGGGGAAGGGCTTCTTGATCACCAGGAAGCCGCCGCGGCCCGGCTCCACCTGGGCGCCGGACTCGTCGACGATGTCGGCGATCACGCCCGGCAGCGGCAGCGTGCACGAGCCAGGCTTGGTGGCGATCGCGCCCGGCAGCGGCGCGATCATCGTCGAGCCGGTCTCGGTCTGCCACCAGGTGTCGACGATGGGGCAGCGGCCGCCGCCGACGGTTTCGTAGTACCAGATCCAGGCTTCGGGGTTGATGGGCTCGCCGACCGTGCCCAGCACGCGCAAGCTGGACAGGTCGTATTGCTTGGGCAGGTCCGAACCCAGCTTGATCAGCGAGCGGATCGCGGTCGGCGCGGTATAGAAGATGGACACCTTGTGCTGCTCGATCATCTTCCAGAAGCGGCCGGCGTCGGGATAGGTGGGCACGCCCTCGAAGATCACCTGGGTGGCGCCGTTGGCCAGCGGGCCGTAGCAGACGTAGCTGTGGCCGGTGATCCAGCCGACGTCGGCGGTGCACCAGAAGACGTCGTTGGGTTTGTAGTCGAACACCCAGCGGAAGCTGTTCAGCGCGCCCAGCAGGTAGCCGGCGGTGCTGTGCTGGATGCCCTTGGGCTTGCCGGTGGAGCCGGAGGTGTAGAGGATGAACAGCGGGTCTTCGGCGCCCATCCATTCCGGCTCGCAGGCCTCGCTCTGGCCTTCGATCAGCTTGTGCCACCACACGTCGCGGCCGTCGGTCCAGTCGGCGCCGCCGTTGGTGCGCTGGTACACCACCACGTGCCTGACCGATTCGGCGCCTTCCAGCGCCAGCGCCTCGTCGACGGTGGCCTTCAGCGGCACGTTCTTGCCGCCGCGCACGCTCTCGTTGGCGGTGACCACCACGGTGGCGCCGGCATCCTGGATGCGGTCGCGCACCGCGCCGGCGGAGAAGCCGCCGAACACCACCGAGTGGATGGCGCCGATACGGGCGCAGGCCTGCATCGTCACCACCGCCTCGATGCCCATCGGCATGTAGACCACGACGCGGTCTCCTTTCTTCACGCCCAGGCTCTTCAGGCCGTTGGCGAACTGGCAGACGCGGCGGTGCAGCTCGGAGTAGGTGACGCGGGTGACCTCGCCGTCGTCGGCTTCGAAGATGATGGCGATCTTGTTGGCGTTGGCGGCCAGGTGGCGGTCCAGGCAGTTGTAGGAGGCGTTCAGCACGCCGTCGTCGAACCACTTGAAGAACGGCGCCTGGCTGTCGTCCAGCACGCGGGAGAACGGTTTTTTCCAGGTGATCAGTTCGCGCGCCAGATCCCCCCAGAAGGACAGGTAGTGGTCGTCGGCCTGCTCGCACAGCGCGTGGTAGGCTTCGATCCCGCTGATGGACGCCTTGCGGCGGAATTCTTCCGACGGGGCGAAGCTGCGGGTTTCCTTGAGGATGGAATCTAGCGTCGACATACGTGTTTCTCCAGAGTCTTTTCGGTGTTATCGCCGCGCGTCATCCGGCGCGCGGCATGTCAATGATGATGACATTTAGTGCTTGCTGGCGCCACTGGCGCCGATGCCGGTCATCGCCCGCACGTACTGGGCCTCGAACTTGGCCTTCTCGTCTGCGGCCTGCTTGGAGGTGTCCAGCACCGAAACCAGCCAGGTGACGACGAAGGCCAGGGTCATCGAGAAGATGGCCGGGTTCTTGTACGGGAAGATGGCGTGCTCGTGCTTCATCACTTCCACCCACACCGTCGGTCCCAGCACGATCAGCACCACCGCGGTCAGCAGGCCGACCAGGCCGCCCACCACCGCGCCGCGCGTGGTCAGGCCCTTCCAAAACATGGACAGGAACAGCACCGGGAAGTTGGCGGAGGCGGCGATGGAGAAGGCGAGGCCGACCATGAAGGCGATGTTCTGCTTCTCGAACACCAGGCCCAGCACGATGGCCACCACGCCCAGCACCACGGTGGTGATCTTGGACACGCGGATCTCGTCGGCCTCGTTGGCCTTGCCGTGCTTGATCACGCTGGCGTACAGATCGTGCGACACCGCGGACGCGCCGGACAGCGCCAGGCCCGCCACCACCGCCAGGATGGTGGCGAAGGCCACCGCGGAGATGAAGCCGAGGAAGATGTCGCCGCCGACGGCGTCGGCCAGGTGGATGGCGGCCATATTGTTGCCGCCGATCAGCTGGGTGACCGACTTGCCGTTCTTGACCACGGTTTCCATCATGCCCGGCTGGTTCAGCACCAGCATGATGGCGCCGAAGCCGATGATGAAGGTCAGGATGTAGAAGTAGCCGATGAAACCGGTGGCGAAGAACACCGATTTGCGGGCTTCCTTGGCGTCGGCGACAGTGAAGAAGCGCATCAGGATGTGCGGCAGGCCGGCGGTGCCGAACATCAGCGCCAGGCCCAGCGAGATGGAGTCGATCGGGTCCGCCTTGCCCGGCGCCATGATGGCGGCGCCCTTGCTGTGCGCGGCCACGGCTTTCTCGAACATCATTTCCGGGCTGAAACCGACGGTGGACAGCACCATGATGGCCATGAAGGTGGCGCCGGACAGCAGCAGCACCGCCTTGATGATTTGCACCCAGGTGGTGGCCAGCATGCCGCCGAACAGCACGTAGCACACCATCAGCACGCCGACCATCAGCACGGCGGAGCTGTAGCTCATGCCGAACAAGAGCTGGATCAGCTTGCCCGCGCCGACCATCTGGGCGATCAGGTAGATCGCCACCACCACCAGCGTGGACAGCGCGGCGAAGCTGCGCACCGGCGTCTGTCCGAGCCGGTAGGAGGCGACGTCTGCGAAGGTGTACTTGCCCAGGTTGCGCAGCCGTTCGGCCACCAGGAACAGGATGATGGGCCAGCCGACCAGGAAGCCCATCGAGTAGATCAGGCCGTCGTAGCCCTTTTCGAACACCAGCGCGGAAATCCCCAGGAAGGACGCGGCGGACATATAGTCACCGGCGATCGCCAGGCCGTTCTGGAAGCCGGTGATGCCGCCGCCCGCGGCGTAGAAGTCGCTGGCCGACTTGGTGCGGCGCGCCGCCCAGTAGGTGATGCCCAGCGTGAAGGCGACGAACAGGAAGAACATGATGATGGCGTGCCAGTTGGTGGCTTGCTGCTTGACGTCGCCTTCTATCGCGCCGGCCGCGCAGGCGAGCGCGGGCAGCAGCGCCGCCGAGCAGGCGGCGAGTTTGAGTCGGATTTGCTGCATCACTTGGCCTCCTCGACGATCTGCTGGGTCAATGGGTCGAATTCCTGGTTGGCGCGGCGCACGTAGATGCCGGTCAGCACGAAGGCCGACAGGATGATGCACACGCCGACCGGGATGCCCACGGTCATGGTCGCGCCCTGGTACAGCGGCTTGCCCAGCAGAGACGGGGCGAAGGCCAGCACCAGGATGTAGCCGTAGTAAATGACCAACATCACGATGGCCAGCGTCCAGCCGAGGCTGGTTTTCTTGTGGACCAGTTCCAGATACTTCGGATTGGACTGGATCTTCTTCAGAGTCTCCTCATTCATGACATCCTCCTTTGGGGGTGCTGCGCTCGTTTGGCGCTGCTGAAAAAATAAAAGAGGAAGCCGGAGGGACGCTAATCGTATTTTCTGATGCTGTGAATTAGTCAGACCGATGGTTGTTTGGTAAACAGTACAAAAAACAATGGTTTGCGGTGGAATGTTTGCTCGAAATTTCCTGTCTTCCATGCGCTTGTCCTCTGGTGCGACGTTCGAGCCTGACAAAACGGCATGGCCGCGGCATGATGGCGATGCACAGGACGGCGACGCGCGAAGCGCTGCCTGAGCAAGCGCTGTCGGAACAGCCATATGGCCGGTTCAATGGGCGATCTGGAGCGGAAGCCGGGGAAGAGGGGGGCTGGAGCGCCATGCCGGCTAGGGCCGGCGATCAGTCCGCCTTGGGGTGAAAGCGCAGGCAAGGCCGGCCGGAGGCTGCCTGCACGTCCTGGCAGGGCGGGCGCTTGCTGGAAAAGCCCATCGACCGGCAGCCGTAGGGGAAGCGCGGGTCGTGGGTGATGTAGTGATGGCGGCAGTTCCGGCAAAGCGGGACGCGGCGCCGCGTGGCGGCATCGGCAAGCATGGCGTCGGGCAAAATGAGGATGCAGGCCAGCTTAGCAGCGGCAAGGAAGATGCGGTAGAGGTCGCGCAGTCTTTCGGGGCGTTTGCAGTCATGGGGCATGATCTGAGATGCTATTGGTATCTTCGGCGCGGGGTGAAGACCGCGGAGCGGATGGGAAGAAAATAGTTCCGGCAGATTGTTTCCTGATGGGAAATGATGAATTTGCCTTCGCCGTCTATTTCGCGAAATGAAAAGCGCTTACAGTTTTAAGCAGGCGGCATCCCTCCTCGGCATCGGCAGCGCCGCGCGCGACGGGGGAGGCCGGCTTTTTCGTTGAGTTCACCAAGAGGCTGCCCATGTCGCAAACGCGTTACACCTCTACCGCCATTCTGCTGCACTGGCTGATGGCGGTGATGCTTGTCTGTCTGTTCGGCGTCGGCTTCTACATGCATGGCCTGCCGCTGTCGCCGTTCAAGCTGAAAATCTATTCCTGGCACAAGTGGGCCGGCGTCACCGTGTTCCTGCTGGTGTGGCTGCGGCTGGCCTGGCGTTTCGGCCACCGACCGCCGGCGCTGCCGTCCGCCATGGGCGCGGCGATGCGGGCGATGGCCCATGCCGGCCACTTGGCGCTGTATCTGCTGATGATCGCCATTCCGCTGTCCGGCTGGCTGATGAGTTCGGCCAAGGGTATCCAGACCGTCTATTTCGGCGTGCTGCCGCTGCCCGACCTGATCGCGCCGGACCGCGAACTGGGAGAGAGCCTGCAGCGCCTGCACGGCTTGCTCAATTACCTGCTGGCCATCGTGGTCGTGGGCCATATCGGCGCCGCGCTCAAACATCATCTGATCGATAGGGACGATGTGCTGACGCGCATGCTGCCCTGGCGCATCAAATCCTGACCCATCCGGAGAACCCACCATGGATATCAAACGCATCGCCATGCCGCTGTTGCTGGGCGGCCTGCTGGCCGCGCCGCTGGCCGCGCAAGCCGTCGAATACACTGCTATCCAGCAGGACAAGAGCAATATCGCCTTCGGCTACAAGCAGATGGGCGTGGGCATGCAGGGCCACTTCAAGAAGTTTTCCGCCCAGCTGAATTTCGACCCGGCCAAGCCGGCAGCCGCCAAGGCGCAGTTGGACGTCAGCCTGGCCAGCATCGACACCGGTTCCGCCGAAGCCAACGAGCAGGTGGCGGACAAGGACTGGTTCAACACCAAGCAATATCCGAACGCGCGCTTCGTTTCCAGCGCGATCAAACCCCTGGGCGGCAACCGCTTCCAGGTGGACGGCAAGCTGACCATCAAGGGCCGCACCCAGCCGGTCAGCACCGTGGCCACGATGACGCCGCAGGGCAACGCCGCGGCCTTCGACGGCGTGTTCACCATCAAGCGCGCCGATTTCGCGATCGGCGAGGGCGACTGGAAGGATTTCGGCACCGTGGCCAATGAAATCCAGATCAAGTTCCATCTGCTGGCGCGCGCAAAGTAAGCGCCGCCGAAACCAAACCAAGGAAGAAGCCATGAACAAACTGACCCGCCTGACCTTGGCCGCCGTGGCCGTCGCCGGCTTCAGCAGCGCCGCGTTCGCCAAGCCGGAGACCTACGTGATCGACGGCACCCACACCTTCCCGCGCTTTTCGTACAGCCACCTGGGCTTCTCCACCCAGCTGAGCCGCTTCGACAAGACCAGCGGCAAGATCGTGCTGGACAAGGAAGCCAAGACCGGCTCCGTCGACGTCACCATCGACATGAAGTCGGTCGACACCGGCTACCCGGTGTTCAACGGCCACATCCAGGGCGCGGATTTCTTCGACACCGCCAAGTTTCCGACCGCCACCTTCAAGTCCACCAAGGTGCTGTTCGACGGCGACAAGCCGACCGCGGTGGAAGGCAACCTGACCATCAAGGGCGTGACCAAGCCGGTGACGCTGACGCTGTCCAGCTTCACCAACAAAGAGCACCCGATGCTGAAGAAGGACGCCATCGGCGCCAACGCCAGCGTCAAGGTCAAGCGCACCGAATTCAACGCCGGCAAGTACGCGCCGTATGTCGGCGACGAGGTCACCATCGACATCGCGGTGGAAGCGATCCACGAATAAGCCGCGCCGGGTTTTCCGCGCGCAAGCCGCCGTCCGCTGGGACGGCGGCTTTTTTCATGCGCGTCGGGCGGTGCGCGAGGCGGCCGTCCTCCTGGCGCGCGGATCGGGCTGGGGTTAATGTATTGAAAATGTAAATGACATATTAATTTTCTGATAATTAACCATATTGAAAGAAAACTGCTCCAGCCTTTGCCGCTTCCTCCACCCACCAAAGGATGTCCGATGAAAGCCTGGCGTTTTCTGCTGTGCGCGGCGCTGTCGCTGCCCGCCGCCTCTCATGCCGCCGATCCCGAAGACCTGAAGCTGGCCACCTGGAACGCGATGCTGCTGCCGCAGGCGCTGTATCCCAATTACGGCCAGATGCGGCGCGTCGAGCTGATGGCCGCCGCGCCGATTCTGCAAGCCCAGGACGTGCTGGTGTTCCAGGAACTGCAGGACAACGCCGCGTCGGACAAGCTGCTGGCGCTGCTGAAGCCGCGCTTTCCCTACCAGACGCCGGTGATAGGCCGCGCGCAACAGGGCTGGGACGGCACCGAAGGGTGGAATGGCATGAAGCCCGAGGACGGCGGCGTCGCCATCGCCAGCCGCTGGCCCATCGTCGAGAAGCGGCAGTACCTGTTCCAGACGCCCGGCTGCAGCTGGGACGGGCAGGCGCTGAAGGGCTTCGCCTACGCCAGGATAGCCGTGAACGGCCAGTTTTATCATGTGATCGGCACCCATCTGCAGTCGGAAGACAGCGGCTGCGCCAATCACGCCGACATCGGCGTGCGCCAGGCGCAGCTGCGCGAGATCGCCGCCTGGGTGCAGTCGCGCCATCTGCCGGTAGAGGAGACGGTGATCGTCGCCGGCGACATGAACATCGACCGCTACAAGAGCGCCGAATACCGGGCGATGCTGGACATCCTGCAGGCCGGCGAGCCGCGTTACGCCGGCATGCCGCACAGCTTCGACACCGCCGGCAACGGCATCGCGCTGGAGCGCTACGGCGCGCGCGGCGGCGACGCGCCCGAGTACCTGGACTACATCCTGACGCTGAAAGGCCACCGCCAGCCCGCGGCTTGGCACAACCAGGCGCTGGACGCGCCGTCGCCGCAGTGGACGGCGCAGTCGGCGGTGGCGAAGCAGACCTACGCCTACGCCGATTTCAGCGACCACTACCCGGTGCAGGCCTTCGCCTGGGCCGATGCCGCGACGCCGACGCGCTCGCTGAGCGCGCAGCCGGGCGCTTACCGCCAGATCAGCCTGCAGAACCTGGCCAGCGGCCGTTATGTCCAGGCCGGCGACGCCAATGACGGCTGGCTGAAGACCGACGCGGCGGCGGCGGGCGCGCGGGCGCGCTTCAATCTGTCCAACAACTTTTCCATGCGCGACAACGGCTGCATCCGCTCCGGCGAATACGTGAGGCTGGAGCGCGCCGACCGTCCCGGCTGGTTCTGGGCCTGGTGGGGCGGCGTGGGGGGCAACCAGTACGCGTACTACACCGCCCAGGGGCCGCTCAATCGTTCCGCCGAGCTGCGCCTGATCAATCACAGCCGGCCGGACGGCTGCCTGCAGGACGGCGACGTGGTGTCGTTCAAGGATTGGGCGCGCGCGGCCGACTACTACCTGACCGCCTGGGTTGGCGGCAGCCATGCCGACCAGCTGTATCTGTGGCAGCCGGCGTCTGGGGATGGGGAACGATTCCGGCTGCGGATGGGCGCATCGCCGCAGTATCTGGACTGGCGCGGACTATTGCGTTTCGCCAAACGCCGTTGAGGGATTGCTTGGCTTTTGTATCCAATTCTCCACGTCATGCCCTGACCCTTGGAACAGTATTAGCCACATTGTCAGACAATATGGTTGATGAATGAGTCCGGTTGAACTAATGTGGCTTGAAATTACAAAAGCATTTTATTGTTAAAATAAAATGTCAAACGATTTTTTGTGCCCGGATTGACCGGGCATGACGAGGAAACGAAAGGCAGCATCCCGATTCCAAGGCGCGAGTGCCGTAGGTTTTCGCCGCCCATGCCCGTCCGCCGTTGCCGCGCGGCGGGCGTGAGTTGACTAGTCAAAAGGACATTCGCGATGAAGCATTCTTCCGATATCTGCATTGTCGGCGCCGGCATCAGCGGCCTGACCTGCGCCAGCCATCTGCTCGACTCGCCCGCTTGCCGCGGCCTGTCGCTGCGCATCTTCGACATGCAGCAGGAGGCGGGCGGCCGCATCCGCTCGAAGATGCTGGATGGCAAGGCGTCGATAGAGCTGGGCGCGGGGCGATACTCCCCGCAGCTGCACCCGCATTTCCAGAGCGCGATGCAGCATTACAGCCAGAAGAGCGAGGTGTATCCGTTCACCCAGCTGAAATTCAAGAGCCATGTCCAGCAGAAGCTGAAGCGGGCGATGAACGAGTTGTCGCCCAGGCTGAAAGAGCATGGCAAGGAATCCTTTCTCCAGTTCGTCAGCCGCTACCAGGGCCATGACAGCGCGGTGGGCATGATCCGCTCCATGGGCTACGACGCGCTGTTCCTGCCCGACATCTCGGCCGAGATGGCCTACGACATCGTCGGCAAGCACCCGGAAATCCAGAGCGTGACCGATAACGACGCCAACCAGTGGTTCGCGGCGGAAACGGGCTTTGCGGGCCTGATCCAGGGCATCAAGGCCAAGGTCAAGGCTGCCGGCGCGCGCTTCAGCCTGGGTTACCGGCTGCTGTCGGTGAGGACGGACGGCGACGGCTACCTGCTGCAACTGGCCGGCGACGACGGCTGGAAGCTGGAACACCGGACCCGCCATCTGATCCTGGCCATTCCTCCGTCGGCGATGGCCGGGCTCAATGTCGACTTCCCCGAGGCGTGGAGCGGCGCGCGCTACGGCTCGCTGCCGCTGTTCAAGGGTTTCCTCACCTACGGCGAGCCATGGTGGCTGGACTACAAGCTGGACGACCAGGTGCTGATCGTCGACAACCCGCTGCGCAAGATCTACTTCAAGGGCGACAAGTACCTGTTCTTCTACACCGACAGCGAGATGGCCAATTACTGGCGCGGCTGCGTGGCCGAAGGAGAGGACGGCTACCTGGAGCAGATCCGCACCCATCTGGCCAGCGCGCTGGGCATCGTTCGCGAGCGCATTCCCCAGCCCCTCGCCCATGTGCACAAGTATTGGGCGCATGGCGTGGAGTTCTGCCGCGACAGCGATATCGACCATCCGTCCGCGCTCAGCCACCGCGACAGCGGCATCATCGCCTGTTCGGACGCCTACACCGAGCACTGCGGCTGGATGGAGGGCGGCCTGCTCAGCGCCCGCGAAGCCAGCCGTCTGCTGCTGCAGCGCATCGCCGCGTGAACGGTCCGGCCGCCGCATCGCGTCGCCGCCCGGTTCCGGGCGGCGCTTGTCAGCCATGACCGTTCGGGAAACACATGAGCATTCTGGATTTTCCACGCATCCATTTCCGCGGCTGGGCGCGGGTCAACGCGCCCACCGCCAACCGCGATCCGCACGGCCACATCGACATGGCCAGCAATACGGTGGCCATGGCAGGCGAACCGTTCGACCTCGCGCGCCATCCGACCGAGTTCCACCGCCACCTGCGGTCGCTGGGGCCGCGTTTCGGCCTGGACGGCCGGGCTGACCCGGAAGGGCCGTTCAGCCTGGCCGAGGGCTACAACGCGGCCGGCAACAACCATTTCTCCTGGGAGAGCGCCACCGTCAGCCACGTGCAGTGGGATGGCGGCGAAGCGGACCGCGGCGACGGCCTGGTCGGCGCCAGGCTGGCGCTGTGGGGGCATTACAACGATTACCTGCGCACCACCTTCAACCGCGCGCGCTGGGTGGACAGCGACCCCACCCGCCGCGACGCGGCGCAGATCTACGCCGGGCAGTTCACGATCAGCCCGGCCGGCGCCGGACCGGGCACGCCCTGGCTGTTCACCGCCGACATCGACGACAGCCACGGCGCGCGCTGGACGCGCGGCGGCCACATCGCCGAGCGCGGCGGCCATTTCCTGGACGAGGAGTTCGGCCTGGCGCGGCTGTTCCAGTTCTCGGTGCCCAAAGACCATCCGCACTTCCTGTTCCACCCGGGGCCATTCGATTCCGAAGCCTGGCGCAGGCTGCAGCTGGCGCTGGAGGACGACGACGTGCTCGGCCTGACGGTGCAGTACGCGCTGTTCAATATGTCGACGCCGCCGCAACCCAACTCGCCGGTGTTCCACGACATGGTCGGCGTGGTCGGCCTGTGGCGGCGCGGCGAACTGGCCAGCTACCCGGCCGGCCGGCTGCTGCGTCCGCGCCAGCCCGGGCTGGGCGATCTGACGCTGCGCGTAAGCGGCGGCCGCGTGGCGCTGAATCTGGCCTGCGCCATTCCGTTCTCCACCCGGGCGGCGCAGCCGTCCGCGCCGGACAGGCTGACGCCCGATCTCGGGGCCAAGCTGCCGTTGGGCGACCTGCTGCTGCGCGACGAGGACGGCGCGTTGCTGGCGCGGGTGCCGCAGGCGCTTTACCAGGATTACTGGACGAACCACGGCATCGTCGACCTGCCGCTGCTGCGCGAGCCCAGGGGCTCGCTGACGCTGTCCAGCGAGCTGGCCGAATGGCGCGAGCAGGACTGGGTCACGCAGTCCGACGCCTCCAATCTTTATTTGGAAGCGCCGGACCGCCGCCACGGCCGTTTCTTTCCGGAAAGCATCGCGCTGCGCAGCTATTTCCGCGGCGAGGCCCGCGCGCGCCCGGACATTCCCCACCGGATCGAGGGGATGGGTCTGGTCGGCGTGGAGTCGCGCCAGGACGGCGATGCCGCCGAATGGCGGCTGACCGGCCTGCGGCCCGGCCCGGCGCGCATCGTGCTCGACGACGGCGCGGAGGCGATCCCGCTGCGGGTGCTGCCGGACGACTGGGCGTTGGACGACGCGACGGTGGAGGAGGTCGATTACGCCTTCCTGTACCGGCACGTGATGGCCTATTACGAGCTGGTCTACCCGTTCATGTCCGACAAGGTGTTCAGCCTGGCCGACCGCTGCAAGTGCGAGACCTACGCCAGGCTGATGTGGCAGATGTGCGATCCGCAGAACCGGAACAAGAGCTACTACATGCCCAGCACCCGCGAGCTGTCGGCGCCCAAGGCCAGGCTGTTCCTCAAATACCTGGCCCATGTCGAGGGCCAGGCCAGGCTGCAGGCGCCGCCGCCGGCCGGGCCGGCGCGCATCGAGAGCAAGGCCCAGCTGGCGGCCGAGCTGCGCAAGGCGGTGGATCTGGAGTTGTCGGTGATGCTGCAGTACCTGTACGCCGCCTATTCCATTCCCAATTACGCCCAGGGCCAGCAGCGGGTGCGCGACGGCGCGTGGACGGCGGAGCAGCTGCAGCTGGCCTGCGGCAGCGGCGACCGGCGCCGCGACGGCGGCATCCGCGCCGCGCTGCTGGAGATCGCCCACGAGGAGATGATCCATTACCTGGTGGTCAACAACCTGCTGATGGCGCTGGGCGAGCCGTTCTACGCCGGCGTGCCGCTGATGGGCGAGGCGGCGCGGCAGGCGTTCGGCCTGGACACCGAATTCGCGCTGGAGCCGTTCTCCGAGTCGACGCTGGCGCGCTTCGTCCGGCTGGAATGGCCGCACTTCATCCCTGCGCCGGGCAAATCCATCGCCGACTGCTACGCCGCCATCCGCCAGGCCTTTCTCGATCTGCCCGACCTGTTCGGCGGCGAGGCCGGCAAGCGCGGCGGCGAGCACCACTTGTTCCTCAACGAGCTGACCAACCGCGCCCATCCCGGCTACCAGCTGGAGGTGTTCGATCGCGACAGCGCGCTGTTCGGCATCGCCTTCGTCACCGACCAGGGCGAGGGCGGGGCGCTGGACTCGCCGCATTACGAGCATTCGCATTTCCAGCGGCTGCGGGAGATGTCGGCCAGGATCATGGCGCAGTCCGCGCCGTTCGAGCCGGCGTTGCCGGCGCTGCGCAACCCGGTGCTGGACGAGTCGCCGGGCTGCCAGCGCGTGGCGGACGGACGGGCGCGCGCGCTGATGGCGCTGTACCAGGGCGTGTACGAGCTGATGTTCGCGATGATGGCGCAGCACTTCGCGGTCAAGCCGCTGGGCAGCCTCAGGCGCTCGCGGCTGATGAACGCGGCGATCGACCTGATGACCGGCCTGCTCAGGCCGCTGTCCTGCGCGCTGATGAACCTGCCGTCGGGCATCGCCGGACGCACCGCCGGGCCGCCGCTGCCGGGGCCGGTGGATACCCGCAGCTACGACGACTACGCGCTGGGCTGCCGGATGCTGGCGCGGCGCTGCGAGCGCCTGCTGGAGCAGGCGTCGATGCTGGAGCCGGGCTGGCTGCCCGACGCGCAAATGGAACTGCTGGATTTCTACCGCCGGCAGATGCTGGATTTGGCTTGTGGAAAGCTTTCTAGAGAGGCCTGAAATGAAAAGAGCAATCATAGTCGGAGGCGGGCTCGCCGGCGGGCTGACCGCCATCTACCTGGCGAAGCGCGGCTACGAGGTCCACGTGGTGGAAAAGCGCGGCGACCCGCTGCGGGACCTGTCTTCCTACGTGGATGTGGTCAGCTCGCGGGCGATAGGCGTCAGCATGACCGTGCGCGGCATCAAGTCGGTGCTGGCGGCCGGCATTCCGCGCGCGGAGCTGGACGCCTGCGGCGAACCCATCGTGGCGATGGCGTTTTCCGTCGGCGGCCAGTACCGGATGCGGGAGCTCAAGCCGCTGGAGGATTTCCGCCCGCTGTCGCTGAACCGCGCGGCGTTTCAGAAGCTGCTGAACAAGTACGCCAACCTGGCCGGCGTCCGCTACTACTTCGAGCACAAGTGCCTGGACGTGGATCTGGACGGCAAGTCGGTGCTGATCCAGGGCAAGGACGGCCAGCCGCAGCGCTTGCAGGGCGATATGATCATCGGCGCCGACGGCGCGCACTCGGCGGTGCGGCAGGCGATGCAGAGCGGGTTGCGCCGCTTCGAATTCCAGCAGACTTTCTTCCGCCACGGCTACAAGACGCTGGTGCTGCCGGACGCGCAGGCGCTGGGCTACCGCAAGGACACGCTGTATTTCTTCGGCATGGACTCCGGCGGCCTGTTCGCCGGCCGCGCCGCCACCATCCCGGACGGCAGCGTCAGCATCGCGGTCTGCCTGCCGTACAGCGGCAGCCCCAGCCTGACCACCACCGACGAGCCGACGATGCGCGCCTTTTTCGACCGTTACTTCGGCGGCCTGCCGCGGGACGCGCGCGACGAGATGCTGCGCCAGTTCCTGGCCAAGCCCAGCAACGACCTGATCAACGTCCGTTCCAGCACCTTCCACTACAAGGGCAATGTGCTGCTGCTGGGCGACGCCGCCCACGCCACCGCGCCTTTCCTCGGCCAGGGCATGAACATGGCGCTGGAGGACGCGCGCACCTTCGTCGAGCTGCTGGACCGCCACCAGGGCGACCAGGACAAGGCCTTTCCCGAGTTCACCGAGCTGCGCAAGGTGCAGGCCGACGCGATGCAGGACATGGCGCGCGCCAACTACGACGTGCTCAGCTGCTCCAATCCCATCTTCTTCATGCGGGCCCGCTACACCCGCTACATGCATAGCAAGTTTCCCGGCCTTTACCCGCCGGACATGGCGGAGAAGCTGTACTTCACGTCCGAGCCGTACGACAGACTGCAGCAGATCCAGAGAAAACAGAACGTTTGGTACAAGATAGGGAGGGTCAACTGATGAAGATTCTGGTCATCGGCGCGGGGCCGGCCGGCCTGGTGTTCGCCAGCCAACTGAAACAGGCGCGTCCGCTGTGGGCGATAGACATCGTCGAAAAGAACGACGAGCAGGAAGTGCTGGGCTGGGGCGTGGTGCTGCCCGGCCGGCCCGGCCAGCATCCGGCCAATCCGCTGTCCTACCTGGACGCGCCGGAGAGGCTGAATCCGCAGTTCCTGGAAGACTTCAAGCTGGTCCACCACAACGAGCCCAGCCTGATGAGCACCGGCGTGCTGCTGTGCGGCGTGGAGCGCCGCGGCCTGGTGCACGCCTTGCGCGACAAGTGCCGCTCGCAGGGCATCGCCATCCGCTTCGAATCGCCGCTGCTGGAGCATGGCGAGCTGCCGCTGGCCGACTACGACCTGGTGGTGCTGGCCAACGGCGTCAATCACAAGACCGCCCACTTCACCGAGGCGCTGGTGCCGCAGGTGGACTACGGCCGCAACAAGTACATCTGGTACGGCACCAGCCAGCTGTTCGACCAGATGAACCTGGTGTTCCGCACCCACGGCAAGGACATTTTCATCGCCCACGCCTACAAGTACTCGGACACGATGAGCACCTTCATCGTCGAGTGCAGCGAGGAGACCTATGCCCGCGCCCGCCTGGGCGAGATGTCGGAAGAGGCGTCGGCCGAATACGTCGCCAAGGTGTTCCAGGCCGAGCTGGGCGGCCACGGCCTGGTGAGCCAGCCCGGCCTCGGCTGGCGCAACTTCATGACCCTGAGCCACGACCGCTGCCACGACGGCAAGCTGGTGCTGCTGGGCGACGCGCTGCAGTCCGGCCACTTCTCCATCGGCCACGGCACCACGATGGCGGTGGTGGTGGCGCAGCTGCTGGTGAAGGCGCTGTGCACCGAGGACGGCGTGCCGGCCGCGCTGAAGCGCTTCGAGGAGCGCGCGCTGCCGCTGGTCCAGCTGTTCCGCGGCCATGCCGACAACAGCCGGGTCTGGTTCGAGACGGTGGAGGAGCGCATGCACCTGTCCAGCGCCGAGTTCGTGCAGAGCTTCGACGCGCGCCGCAAGTCGCTGCCGCCGATGCCGGAAGCGCTGGCGCAGAACCTGCGCTACGCGCTGCAACGCTGAGGAGGCCGCATGGAAAACCGGGAACCGCCGCTGCTGCCGGCGCGCTGGAGCAGCGCCTATGTGTCGTACTGGAGTCCGATGCTGCCGGATGACCAGCTGACGTCCGGCTACTGCTGGTTCGACTACGAGCGCGACATCTGTCGGATAGACGGCCTGTTCAATCCCTGGTCGGAGCGCGACACCGGCTACCGGCTGTGGATGTCCGAGGTCGGCAACGCCGCCAGCGGCCGCACCTGGAAGCAGAAGGTGGCCTATGGCCGCGAGCGGACCGCCCTGGGCGAGCAGCTGTGCGAGCGGCCGCTGGACGACGAGACCGGCCCGTTCGCCGAGCTGTTCCTGCCGCGCGACGTGCTGCGCCGGCTGGGCGCCCGCCATATCGGCCGCCGCGTGGTGCTGGGCAGGGAAGCCGACGGCTGGCGCTACCAGCGTCCGGGCAAGGGGCCGTCCACGTTGTACCTGGACGCCGCCAGCGGTACGCCGCTGAGGATGGTGACCGGGGACGAGGCGTCGCGCGCGTCGCTGCGCGATTTCCCCAACGTCAGCGAGGCCGAGATTCCCGACGCCGTCTTCGCCGCCAAGCGCTAGGGCCTGGATCGGGCAGAAAAACGGGGCTGCTTTCGGGCAGCCCCATTGTCGTCGCCGGACGAGGATCAGGCGGGAACGGCCAGCGCCGCGGGCGAGAAGGCGCGGCGCTGCCAGAACGGCTGCTCCGGCCAGCGGTTTTCCTGCCGGTAATGCCGCCGCCGCTCCGCCAGATAGCGGCGGAAGCAGTCGTCGGCGCGCTTGGCGTAGGCGCGAGCCGGCGCCAGCTCGCCGTCCAGCATCGCGACGATGGCCGGCGCGGCGGCCAGCGCGTCGCCGAGCGCGCAGGCGATGCCGGACGAGGTCAGCGGGTCCAGGCCCATCAGCGCGTCGCCGACGCAGATCCAGCCGGGGCCGGCGGCGCGGGCGACGCAGCCGCTGTGCGCGGCGAAGGCGTGCGCGGCGTCGATCCGCTGCGGCGGCGGCAGCCTCTCCGACAGCAGCCGGGTGGCGCGCCAGGCAGCCAGGAAATTGGCGGGATGTTCCAGCCCCAGTTCCCGGGCCAGGTCCTGGTCCGTCATCAGCGTGGCCAGCGCGCGGCCGTCCGGCAGCGCCGCGGCATACCACCAGCCGTAGGGCGCGGACTCCACCAGCGAGTAGCCGCTCAGTTGTCCGGGGCCGTCGACGCGGCACGCCAGCGCCTGCAGCCGGTCCAGCCTGCATCGGGAAATGCCCAGCCTGGCGGCCAGCGGCGAGCGCCTGCCGCCGGCATCCACCACCACCCGCGCCTCCACTTCGCCGAGGCCGCGCACTCGCAGCCGCCAGCCGCCAGCGGCCGGCGCGATGGCATCGACGCCGGATTCGCCCAACACGGCCACGCCGCGCGCCATCGCCTCCTGCCGCAACGCATGGTCGAAGCCGGCGCGATCCAGATGCCAGCCGTGGCCGCGGCCGCGGTACAGGAAGTGGTCCAGCCGCGGCGACTCGCTCCCCCACAGCGAGAGGTTGCCGTGGTAGCCCGGCTGGCCGTCCAGCGCATGGCCGGCGCCCAGGCGCTCGAGCAGGCCGGCGACATCCGGCGTCGCCGATTCGCCGATGCGGAAAGGCTGGGCCAGCGGGCGGTCCAGCAGCAGCGCCTCCACGCCCTGCGCCTGCAGCGCCAGCGCGAGGGCGCTGCCGGCCGGGCCGGCGCCGGCTATCGCCACCGGGTAGCGGCTAACGCTCATTGCGCGGTTCCGGCCGCGGCGGATGGGCGGGATCGAAGGGCCGGGGCAGTTCGCGCGCCACCTCGACGAAGCGGCGTTCGCCCTCCACCTGCTTTTCCATCACGAAACCCAGGCCGGCCCAGTACTTGACCATGTCGATGTCGTCGGCGAACTGGATGAAGTCGCCGGCCAACTGGTCGTAGTCGGTGCCCAGCCACGGCACCTGCTTGCCGGTTTCCTGGTCGGGCGGCGGCGGGGGCGAGGCCGCCAGCGTCCGCGGCTGCGGTTGCGGCTCCAGGTAGACGAATTCCGGCCGTTGCGCCGGCCACCACCATAGCCGCCTGCCGTCCAGCGGCTGCGACGAGCACTCGTTGAAGTCGGCTTGCCAGGGGATGGCCATGTAGCGGGTGACGTCGCCGGGCTCCATGCCGCGCTTCAGATCGAAATCCAGGCTCAGCGGGCCTTCGGGCACGAAGTGGTTGCGGATGCGGAAGGGCTGGCCGTAGATGGCCGGATTGCGCGAGATCCAGGTCATCTCGATGCCGGGCGAGAACGGTCCGCCGACGCAGTTGTCCAGCGCCGCCCGGGTCAGGTTCTCGGCCGCGTCGCCGTCCTCCGGCCGGTTGACGAAGCAGCCGGCCACCCACTGCTGCAGCATGAAGTACTGGGTGTCGGTGAGGCGCATGTACTTGCTGGTGGCGGTGCTGAGCACCAGGCAATTGTCGCCGGCCAGGTACGGCATCATCGTCGCGCCGCTGGCGGTGAGGATGTCGTTCTCCTGGTAGGGCGGGCGGATGAAATCCAGGATGTACTGGCGGAAGCCCTGGAGCTCCGGCGCGCCCAGACCGTCGGGCCCGGTGGCGCCCAGCTTGCCGAAGTCGAAGTGGTGCGGCTTGGGGGGGATGGCGGCCACCCAGGGCATATAGGTCGCGCGCTCCAGCAGCGGGCGGATTTCGGTGTGGAAATTGGGCTGGAAACCATCCTTGCCGGACTTCCAGAAGCCGTTTTCGTAAATGGCCGGGTAGTGGCCGCTGCGCACCAGCGCGTCGAAGATGGTGTCGTACAGGGTGATCAGGTTGGGCACTTCCGGCGCGTACTTGGGCGGCGCCACCAGCACGTGGGCCGGCAGCGCCTCGATCCGGCTGCCGTCGGAGAACTCGATCACCGCGCTGACCGGTCCGTCGGAGGTGTCGTCCCACCAGCCGTCGTTGTTGGCGTAGTCGGTGATGGTCGCGTCCGGATCGGCGGAGCCGGATATGCCGTAGCCCCCCAGCACCAGCAGCCGGCCGTCCTGGTCGGTGCGCAGCTCGCCCAGGGTGTCGATGGAGTCGTTCATCGGATAGAGCGGACTGGGCGGGAAGTGGGCGCCCTCGTAGCCCGGCGGCACGGTGCCGCGGCTGAACTGCTGTCCCTGCTGGCTGCGGCCGGATATCTGGCGCGGCCCGGCGTCGATCAGCAGCGCGTGGCGATCCTCGGCCTGCGGATTGCGCAGCGGGTGGTTGGGCGCGTAGCCGCCTTCTCCCTCTGCCGGCACGAAGGTGTACCAGCTGGGCTTCTTGTTGGCCAGGTGCGCGGTCCAGCGTATCGCGTGGACGCCGTCGGTGTTCAGCGTCACCTCCTCGCTGACGCCGTTTTCCACCTTGTACACCTTGAAGCGCGCGGCTTGCCGGCACAGCCGGCCTTCGGCGTCGCGGAAGTCCTGCTGGGTGAACGGTTTGCCGTCCGGCATGATGGGCAGGCCGCAGTAGCGGTCCGGCTCGATGTAGAACTTCTCCGGCGCGTTGCCGACGCGGGCGATGCCGATGGCGGGGTAGATCCGGTATTCGATCATGATGGCTCCCGATTCATGCTTGTGCGGTCTGATGGGCGGCCGCCAGGCGGCCGACGTTGTCGCGCACGCTCTCCAGCGCGTCCACCATCTCGCCGCGTTCCGCCGGGTCGTCTATCTGCTGCCTGGCCACCTGGACGGCGGCGGGCAGCCGCGCTGCCAGATCGGCCAGCCTGCTGCCGGGCTGGTACAGGTAGGTGGGCGCGCCGTTGGGGCCGACGTCGCCGTTGGTGTCCTTGTGCAGCGGCGTCTGCATCAGTTTGCGGGCCAGGTTGGGCAGCGCCTGGTGCATCAGCGGCAGGCCCTGGGTGAAGAAGCTGTCTCTGGCCTGGCCGGCGACGAAGCTGCGCTCCATCGAGTCCAGCATCAGGCTGTAGGCGATATCGAACAGCTCGGCCAGCTGGATGGCCAGCGGATTGGTGAAATCGCTGCGCTTGGGGTTGGACACGATGGGGTAGGTGGGCGGGAAGGCCGCCTTGTCCAGCGACACGGTGCGGAATTTCTTGAAGTGCGACATCTCGTACGGCGAGCCGATGATGGGGCCGTAGGTGCCGTCGGTCCGCTCGCCGTAGGTGTTGTAGGTGGCCCACGGCTCGATCGGAATCATCGACTGCGACTCCGGCACGCTGCCTTCGCCCTGCTGCACGATCTGCTGGACGCCCAGCCGGGCGCTGGCCAGGTCGGTGACCCGCACCGGCTTGCCGCCGAATTTGCCCAGGTAGATGTCCAGCCGCTGACAGGCGTCGGGGTTCGGCTGGAACAGCGCCGCCTGGTCCGGGTAGGCCGCCAGGCCGTCCAGCAGCGCGTCGTACAGCTGCGCGATGTAGCTGTAGTTGTCGCCGCGCGGCGGCGCGTGCGGCGGCGCCGGAGTCTCGATCGCGGTGAAGGTGTCGTTGAACACTTCCACCGACGCCCGGCACAGGCCGATGAAGGGCGTGGTGCTGGTGTTGGCGTGGGGCAGGTAACAGGGATAGACCGGCGCGGCGCTGCCGGTCAGCCGGGGCCGGCCGCCGATGGCCACCAGCAGATTGGCGGCCTGGTTGATGTGGAACATCTCTTCCATCATCACGCTGCGCAGCAACTGGTAGGCCTCGCAGTTGGGGTCGCTGATCGAATACAGCGCGGTCAGATAGGGCGGGATGGTGGTCATCTCCACCTGGATGGCCAGCTGGGCCGCGTCCTGCAGCGGCTTGCGGGCATCCGCCAGGTCTTCGGCGGCGCGCTGGCCGTAGATGCGGTCGAACAGCATGCCGAAGGGTTTGCTCGAGTCGATGCTCATGTTTCCTCCGCGTATCGTCGGGTAGGCAGACGGCGAGGCGCGCTCAGCGCTTGATCAGCGTGGCCACCGACACGTGCGGCCAGATGATTTCGTCGAACACCAGCAGCACGGTCTGGGTGTATTGCAGCTGCAGGAACTGGCTGCCGTCCGGACGCTGCAGCGTCTCGATCCAGAAGATGGCGTTCATTTCGGTGGCGTCCGCGTTCTGGACGATGAAGGGGATGTTGGCGATGCCGCCGGAATCCTGGGTGCTGACCGGCAGATTGGTGGTGCTCACCACCTTGAGCTCCAGCTGCTGTTGCTGATATTTCAGCACGTCCACCAGGGCCTGGTTGGGATTCTGCATGTCGAATCCGGGCGGGAACTTGCCGTTCAGATAGGGATCGGTATAACCAAGGGGCAACGGTTTGCCGTCGACCCGGGTGGGCATGGTGCTGACCGGCGCGATATTGGGCGCGCGCGCCTCGGCGGACGCCTGACCCTGGGCCAGCAGCGAGTCGCCGTGCGGGATGGTGGCCTGGCGCACGATGGTGGGCGGGTCCTGCGGCGCGGCGGTGGCCGGCACGTTCAGCCAGATGCCGGGCTCGATGTGTATGCCTTCGCCGGTGGCGGCGTCGCTGACCTGCTGCAGGTAGGTGAGGCCGTAGAGAAAGATGTCGTTCTGCTTGGAGCCGCGGTTGGGCACCGGGCCGCCTATCGGGTTGAAGTCTATGGTCTCGGTGGTGGCGTTGACGATCAGGCGGAAGATCTGCCCGTTCTGATGGTCGGGCACGGCGATCATATTGTAGCCGTGGCCGGTCCAGTGGCCGGAGAGCTCGGCCAGCGGGCCGAGATGGTCAAGGCTTTGCGATAGCGGGGCCGAAGCGCGTTGGAATTGGCTCAGGTTCATGGTTTGGCTCTCCAAGACATGGTCAGGATGACTGCGTGTTGCCTGGCGTGCTGCCGACCCGATACCGCGATATTGTCGTCCGCCTGTGGCGGCGGATCATGTCAGGTAAGTAGAATTGCTTAACCATACTTGCAGTATGGAATATCCGACATGTGCTGGTTATAGCCGGGGGCGGAGCCATGTCAAGCGTGGCGCGGGCTGGAGCGGTTTCCGCGGCCCGGCGGCCATCATCGGCGCAAGTTTTCTTGTTCTGAAAAAATGATCAAAAACAGGTATTTATGTCAGTTCCAAACATGCCGGGTCAGGACGATTCCGGCATAAGATGAAAGTCCGCCTTATCGGCCCGCGGGTTCGCCAGGATCGGATCGCCAGTCCGCGGCCCAGGCGTTTCGGGCCGAGCCGGAGCGGGCCGCTCCCGGAGATTCCGCGCAGGAAGTTCGCGCCCGCGCCAGCCGCGGCAGGAGGCCGAAATGGAAGTCAGACGCATCAATCAATACCACGCGCCGCAGTTGGTGCCGTTCAGCGCCAGGCTGGACGATGATGGACAGACCGTGGTGCTGGCCGCCGAAGCCAACGAATACAAGCTCGCTTTCACGGGAATCGAGGGAGGGCGGGTGCTGGACAGCGTGTTGGCGATGGCCAACCCGGGCGCGGAAATCTGGTTCGACATCCATTCCGGTTCGGCCCAGCCCTGGCAGCTGTCGCTGGCGCGGCAACTGGATGCGCTGTCGCTGATCAGGGACGCGCCTCCAGGCCGCTCCGTGCTGGAAATGCGCCGCCTGGAGCAGGAATCGCTGATCCGCCGCTGCGTCGAGCGTCTGCTGGCGGGCTCCCGGGAGGGCGGCGGGCTGCACATTCCCATCGCGCGGGTGATGCTGCATCTGCTAGACGAGCCGCCTCCCGCGCCAGGCGCGTTTCTCCTCGAGGATGTCGCTTCGCCGGAGTGGAGCGACAATTTCGCGCTGCAGACGTTCTACCTGCAAAAACTGTACCTGGAAGACAATCTGCCGCAACTGATTCCGTTGTGGCGGAGAGTGTTGACGGGCTTCATCGAGGCGTCCGGGTGCGTCGACCGCGAGCGCGGACCGGGCCGGGTGGCGCGGCCGGACGTGCTGGGTTTTTATTGCCCGGTGCAGGAGGAGTCGTATCTGTTGTGCCTGGTGGATCTGGTGCTGCAGGCGCCGCGCTTGGCGGCGCGGCGGCGTTTGCCGGGCTGGACGTCGCCGACGGCGGCGGACAGCGGCGTCAATTTCATGCGCCGGGCGCGGCAATGCCTGGCATCCGGTCTCGAGGCCCTGGGAGAAGACCGCTTCTCCAAGCTGGCGCAGGCTGGCGGCGCGGAGGCCGGCGCGCTGGTTCAGGGCTTGTTCATCGAGCAGTACCACGTCTCCCGGCGTTTCGCCGAGATCATCGCGCCCCTGATGACCCGCAGGATGAGGCTGCCCTTGAAGCAGCATGTCCATCGTTATTTCCAGGACGAGCTGGCGCGCGAGGTGTATGGGAGATCGGTGTGCGAAGCGCTGGGCGTGCCGTCGGCCTGGCTGGACCAGGCGCTGCCGCTGCCGTTGTTCCAGGCCTATGTCGACGCCTTTACCGTGCTGGGTCGGCATGATCCCATCGGCTATCTGGCCGCGCTGATGGCCTTCGAGTGCGGACTGGGCATGAAGGGACTGGAGGATATGGGCCAGGATGGCGCGGCGGAGGAACGCGCGGTCTATCGGCCTTCTCCGCCCCGGGACGAAGGCTGCCAGGAGGGCGGATGCGCGGCGTTGCCGCAGTTGTTCTTCCGCGAGATTTCGCTGCTGGGCGCGAGCGCGCAGCGGCGCGCGCTGGGCAGCCTGGCCTACATGATGGAGTTGGAGCGCCGCGCGATGGATCAGGTCGCGGATTTTTACCGCGGGCAGGAAACGCTGGGAATGTGCTCGCTGGACAGCTTTTACGGCGAGGACGGCTGAGACGGTCTGAAAGCGCCGTCCAGTCAGCGGGCCTGCAGCTCGCAAAAAGAGCGTAAACAAGCGCTAAGAGGCCAGCGCGCGCCACAGCGCCAGGCCGAGCAGCGCGGCCGCCGAGAGGCCGGCCGCGGGCCGGAGATAGCGCTCCGCTGCGGCCAGCGCAGTGGCTGCCAGCATCATCGCCAGATCGTGGCCGCCGGCGACGGGCAGCAGCATCAGCAGCCAGCAGCTGCGGACGCAGGCCGCGCCGTTTCGAAAGCCATACAGCAGGCAGTCCCGGTCGGCCGGCCAGCCTGAAGGCGCCAGCGAATGGCCCTGGTGGCAGGCCGCCAGCGCGGCGGCCTTGGCCGGGCAGAGCTGCCAGGCGGCCGCGGCCAGCGCGATGCCGGCGAGGGCCAGCGGCTTGTCGTTGATGGCGGCAAGCCATGGCGCGGCCATCTCATCCAGCAGCCAGCCCGCGGCCAGCCAGACGGCAAGATAGCCGCACAGGAAGACGGCGATCGCCCGATGCCGGCGACGCCACAGGCTGCGGAAGGCCGCGTACCGGGAGGAGCCCGCCGCCAGCGGCAGCATCATCGCCGCCGTCATCAGCGGCAGGCCGCCGTCCGGCGCGGCGACCGCGATCCGTTCCGGCCTGCCGGAGGCCGCGCGGCAGACGGAGGCGAGTCCGGCGCCGTCCGGCTTCAACTGCAGCCACAGCCATGCCGCGGCGCACAGCGACAGCATCCACCACTCGGGGTGCCGCCGCAGCCAGCCCGACGCTTGTTCCAGAACGGCCGGCCATGCTCGCGCCGCGGCGAGGCGGGAGCCGCGGATGGATGGCGGGCGCATCGTCTCGATCCGCGGCTATGCGTAATACAGGCTGACCCGTCCCACCCGGACTTCGGCATCTTGCCTGGGCTGCCGTCTGGGCACGAAGGTGACGCGCAGGTCCTGGGGATCCCAGCCGGGTTCCCGTTCCAGCCTTTCCATCAGCTCGGTGACGTCGAACACGTAATGCAGGCCGGTGCCCGCATGCCCAGCGCCTTGCCGGGACGCCTTGTCCAAGCCGAACAGCGGCAGCACGCCGGCGCACAGCTCTTCCCGGCGGCTGGGCTGGTTTTCGCCCGGCGGATGCAGATAGATCTCGTAGCCCGGCGGCATGCCTTTCCCGGTGATCCGTTCGACCCGGAGATAGGCTTGGCGAGGTTTGCCGCCGGCCTGGGCTTTCAGCGCCGGGCCGGTGGGCGCCGCTACGGGCAGGCTGACCGTGACGCCCCGGGATGCCAGCGGGAATGATTCCTGCGTGGCGGCCACCATCTCGCTAGGGTGTTCCGTTGACATGAGTGGGTCCTCCCGTGATGGCCGGGCGCGGCTAGTGGACGTTGCCCAGCGGATTGGCGAGATTGTCGTACTGGTAGTGCCAAGGGCCGTTGGCGGTATCCAACACGTCCTGGGGCGCGAAAGAAACCGCCTTGCCCGCGGCGTCGTGGAAGAAGAAACGGGTGGCGTTCAGCCATTTTGGATCGGAGGGGTTGGCGTTGCCCATCTTGCGCCATATCTCCCAGAGCCGGTCGATGTTGGCGTGATGCAGCCAGAAGATGGGGTCGAGCGCAGCGGTGTCCGGGTCGCCCATCAGCCCGCCGATGTCGCTGTGTATCATGTCGTGGGGCACCATTTCCAGTTGCCCCTGGTCGCTGTCTCCCATGTGGTTGGGTCCGCGCATCGGTCCGCCGAAGCCCGAGTCTCCGCCCGGCGCCAAATGCCCGGCGAAACCCTTGCGTTTCAGACAGTTCAGGTTGACCGCCTTGTTGTCCAGAAAGGGCTTGCCGTCGTTGCCCTGATCGCGCTCCACCAGCAGGGGGTTCTGGCCGGGCAGGCCGGCGAACTGTTTGGCGGCGAAGGCGGAAGGAAGCGCGCGGGCGCCGGGGTCGCTGTAGTTCCAGTATGGCAGTGCCCAGTCCTGTGGGCCGCCCAACCTGGCCACGGTATTCGCGACGATGTCTTCGAATATGCCCAGGTAGGCGCGGTGCCAGGGCAGGAAAAACCAGGTGGCGTGCTGGCATTGCGCCCAGGCCTGGCGCTGGTCCGGCGTGAAGGCGGCCGGATTCTGCCGCGTGCCGTGCACCGCCGCCTGGTATTGCCAGCTGGTGGCGTCGCTGGACGGGCGCTGCTGCATGTCGTGCACGGCGCGGGCGTACCACAGCAGCGTCTGGTCGCCGGCATCCAGCGTGGATACGTTCTTGCGCATGCGGAGGGTAGGCATTTCGGCTGCTCCTGGTTTGGCGCCGCTTGCCGCAGGACGGGCAGATATAAGGCTGGGGCGCAGATCCGCCTTCGCGGCGGCTTGCCGCCTTGCAGGTATAGCCGCCAAGCGCGGCCATGCGCCTCGTGACGAATACTTAAGTGCTAATGCGGATATTTAACTTTTTGAATGATCTGTGCCGCTCAGCACCGCGTATGCCGCCCCCGCCAGCGTGAATCCGGCCACCTCGCGCAGGCCCAGCCGCAGGTGCGCGCGCAGCGAGGCGGCGTTGTCGCGACGGATGAACAGGATGGCTTCCCTGCCGGGCAGAAGGGATCGCTGCGCGGCGTAGAGCCGGGCCGGCAGGCCTTGGCCGCGTTCGGATTCCGCCACGCAGACCGGGCCATAGACATAGGCGTCGGGTTCGCCGGGCCAGGCGCGCAGCATGGCCGCCACTGGCGGAGGCGGAGAGGGTTGGGTCGTGGACGAGGCGAACAGGACGCCGACGATGCGGCCATCGCGCAGGGCTGCGACCTCCGGCAAGTCCGAGCGCAGCATCGCGGCGACCTTGGCGGCTGGAAATTCACCGGTCAGCGAGCCGCCGCTGGACGGCGCGTTGGCCTGCAGCAGCGCGGCGACGCCGTCCAGGTCTTCGAGGGAGGCGGGGCGGATGTCCAGCATGTCTGGCCTTGTCGGGCGTAATCTGTCCCCATCCTCGCCCGGCGGAGCCGGACGGTCAAGCCGGCTCTCTGTGCGTTTGCGGCGGGAAGTCTCCGGGCAGGCTGCCGCCGTGGCTCCGCAGCAGCTCGACGAAGCGCTCGGCCGGCAGGGGGCGGGAATACAGGAAACCCTGCGCGTGCTCGCAGCGGCAGGCCTGCAGGATGGCCGCCTGGGCCGGGGTTTCCACGCCTTCCGCGATGACATTCAGGCCCAGCTTGTGGGCCATGACCACGATGGCCTCGCACAGCGCGTGGTCGCGCGGTTCTTCGGCGATCTGGCCGACGAAGGCCTGGTCTATTTTCAGGTAGTCCAGGCGGTAGCGTTTCAGGTAGGACAGCGCGGAGTAGCCGGTGCCGAAATCGTCGAGCGCGATCTGGATGCCGGCCGCCCGATACAGGTCCAGCGCCTCCTGTACCTTGTGGTCGGCATCCAGGAGCAGGGACTCGGTGATTTCCAGCATCAGCGCCTCGCCGGGCACGCCGGCCCGGGTCAGCTTGTCCAGCCAGCGGACTGGGTTGCGCAGATCGCGGAAGTGCAGGGCCGACACGTTGATCGCGATGCGCAGATCGTCGCGCAGCATGTCGCGCCACGCGCGGATGAAGTCCAGCGCCTGGTCGTACACCCACTCGCAGATCTTGGCGATCAGGCCGCACTCCTCGGCGATCGGGATGAACACCGCCGGGTTGATGACGCCGTGCTGCGGATGGTGCCAGCGCAACAGCGCTTCCGCCTTGCGTATCCTGCCGCAGGAGAGATCGACGATGGGCTGGAACTCCAGCCGGAACTGTCCCTGCTCCAGCGCCAGGTGCAGGCCGCTGGATATCTGCAGCCTGACTTCCGCGGCCTTTTGCATCGCCGGCGCGAAGAAGCAGTAGCGGTTGCGGCCGGCGTGCTTGGCGCCGTACATCGCCTGGTCTGCGTTGCGCAGCAGCTCGTCCACGCCCATGCCGTCGGTCGGCGCCATCGAGATGCCTATGCTGCCGGTCACGTAGCACACCATCTGCTCCAGGCGGACCGGCTCGGCCAGGCGCTGCAGCAGTTTCTGCCCCATCAGATCCACGTCTCCCGGCGATTCGATATCCCCCAGCACGATGCAGAATTCGTCGCCGCCTAGCCGCGCCACGGTGTCGCTGGCGCGCACGCTGCCCTGCAGGCGGGTGGCGATGGTGGCCAGCAACTGGTCGCCGTGGCCGTGGCCGAGCGAGTCGTTGATGGTCTTGAAGTGGTCGAGGTCTATCAGCAGCACCGCCATCATCTTCTGGCGGCGCATCGCCTGGGCCAGTTCGTATTCCATCCTGTCCTGCAGCATGCGGCGGTTGCACAGATTGGTCAGCGGATCATGCTTGGCCAGGTAATCCAGCTGTTCCTGAGCGGCCAGCACCGAACTGATGTCGGAGAACACCAGCACGTAGTTGGCGACGCCGCCGTCGGGGCCGGGCACGATGCTGATGCTCTCCCAGATATTGAGAACCTTGCCGTTCTTGTGCAGGTAGTTGACGTTGCCCTGCCACAGCTTGCGCTCTTCGGGAGAGGCCGGCGAACTGGGCTGGATGAAGTTGTTCGGCGTTTGGTACAGCGGGTCGATGTCAGGCCAGGCCATCGCCTCCTCGGGGCTGTAGCCGGTTTGCTGGGTGAAGGCCGGATTGACCGACACCACCTTGCGGCGCGCATCCAGGATCGCGATGCCTTCGGCGGTGGAGTCGAACACCGTGGCGGCCTGGCGCAGCCGTTCCTCGGTCCGGCGCTGCCCGGTGATGTCCTGCAGCACGCCGACGATGCGTCTGCCGGGCTCGCCATCGTCGAAGCATCGCGCGCGCGCGCGCAGCCAGCGTTCGTCCTGCTCGGCCCCCGTGCGGGCGCGGAACTGGATGTCCAGCGCCTGGCCATGGTCCCGCGCAAGGGATATCGCGTCGCTTACCGCGGCGGCGTCTCGGGCGTCCACTTGCTCGATGAAGTGCCGGATCGATTCGTTGCCGGCCAGTCCCGAAGCCAGCGGTTCGCTGCCGGTGAGGCTGAACATCTGCATCTGGTCGGTTTCCACCCGCCATTCCCAGACATCCAGTTCGGCGGCCTGCATCGCCTTGCCCATCCTGCCCAGCTGTTCGTCGGCCCGGCGCTGGATGCCGAAGCGCACCATGGCCATCTGCAGCGTGGCGTGCAGCTCGCGCGGGGACACCGGCTTGACCAGGTAGCCGTAGGGCATCGCGCTTTCGGCGCGCTGCAGCGTCGCGTTTTCGGCGTAGGCGCTGAGAAAGACGATGGGTATTTTGTGGCGGCGGTAGATTTCGCAGGCGGCGTTCACGCCGTCCAGTTCTCCCTCGAGGTGGATGTCCATCAGCACCAGGTCGGGTTGCTCCTTTTCCGCCCGCTCCACGGCCAGGCGGCCGTCGGCCACCACGCCGCATATCTGGTAGCCGAGCGCCTGCAGCTGCAGCTGCAAGTCCATGGCGATGATGCGCTCATCCTCGACGATCAGTATGCGCACGTTCTTCACTGGCCTTCTCCCGCGCCGAATACCGGAAAGCTGACCTCCACGCGCACGCCGGGCCGGTTGTCCAGCGTGTTCAGGCGGGCGCCCATCTGTTCGGCCAGCATGGGCACCAGCTGCAGGCCCAGCGAGTTGGGCCGGGAGGCGGGGGCGGCGCCGGGCAGTCCCACGCCGTGGTCGGCCACGACCAGCAGCGCCCGCCGTTCGTCCTGGCGGGCCAGCCGCATCCAGATGGTGCCCTGCCCATCCGGATAGGCGTGTTTGATCGCGTTGGTCAGCAGCTCGTTGATCAGCAGGCCGCAGGGCGTCGCCCGCTGCAGTTCGATGCAGACCAGCCCCGCCGGCGCGTCCAGCTCCACTTTCAGGCCGCTGGCCAGCTGGCCGTAGCTGCTCAGCAGCAAGTGGTTGAAGCGCTGCAGGTATTCGCCCAGGTCCACCTTGGAAAAATCGTGGCGCTCGTACAGCAGCTGGTGTATCAGCGCCATCGAGCGCACTCGCGCCTGGCTGTCCTGCAGCACGCCGCGGGTGCTTTCCTCGCGCACGTACTGGGTCTGCATGTTCAGCAGGCTGATGATCACCTGCAGATTGTTTTTGACCCGGTGGTGGACCTCGTTCAGCAGCGTGGTTTTCTCTTGCAGAGCGGTTTCCAGCTGGCGTTGCGTCTGCTTGCGGGCGGTGATGTCGACGATGCCGGCCAGCACCATCGGACCGGCCTCGGTTTCGATGGGGTTGAGGCCGATTTCGATCGGGAATTCGCAACCGTCCTTGCGCAGGCCGTACAGGTCGCGGCCCACCCCCATGGGCCGGGCTTCGGGCTGGCGCAGGAAACCCTGGCGCAGGTGGCCGTGGCGGCCGCGGAAGCGCTCTGGCATCAGTTTTTCGATGCTCATGCCCAGCAGTTCGTCGCCGGGATAGCCGAACATCGCTTCGGCCAGGCGGTTGGACAGGATGATGGAGCCCGCGCCGTTGATCATGATCATCGCGTTCGGCGATTCCTGGACCACCTGGCAGAAGCGATTCTCCAGCTGTTTGCGATGGCTGAGGTCGCGGGTGATCTTGGCGTAGCCGCGCAGCTCGCCGCCCGCGTCCCGCAGCGGGACCAGCAGAATGTCGGCGAGAAAGCGGCTGCCGTCGTTGCGGACGTGCCAGCGCTCGCCGGCGTAGCGGCCGTCCTGAGCTGCCTGCGACAGCTCGCGCATCGCCTGCAGGTAGGCGTCGTCCGCGGGCGGCAGCAAGCAGCTGAAATGGCGGCCCAGCGCCTGCGGAACGGTGTGGCCGTGGATGCGCTCCGCGCCGGCGTTCCAGCTTCGGATCAGCCCGTCCGGATCCAGCAGGATGATCGCGTGGTCTTCCACAAACTGGATCAGCAGCTCGAAGCAGACATCGCTTTCCCGGATGCCGGGCAGAGGGAGCGAGCCCGAGAGGGGCGTCCTGTTTTCGCTGGCGCAGTTGAGCATGGTTGACAGGTCCGTGGGGCTTGGAATCCGGGCGTTTGGCTAGCAGTCATACCGTTATAGGGTTAGTGCCGATCGCATTTCCATGCCATTAGTATTTTTACTGGTGCATTAAAAGACCAGTTAGGAAAAATTTCATATCGATATATGATGTAACTTGATTGGTTTGCGGAAAATTAATCAATTTTTCAAATGAAGATCTGCTTGCACAATCCTGCCCATGGATTCAGTCAGGGAGACAACGATGGTGAGCAGACGATGATTTCTGGGCGGAAGCCTGCTGGCGGCGGGGGGATGGCTGGCCGGCAAGACGCAGGCAGGCGGCGCGCTGGCGGCCGCGGACGGGCGCATCATGCCTGATGAAGGCGCGCCGCATGCGGCAACCTGGATGGCCTTCGGCCCCAGCCTGTCGGTGTGGGGCGCGCGCCTGTTGCCGGAGGTGCGTCGGGATCTGGCGCGAGTGGCGTCGGCGATCGCGGCTTTCGAGCCGGTGCGCATGCTGGCGCGCGAGAACGAGCTGGATTTGGCGGGCAGGCTGTGCGGTTCAGGCGTGGAGCTGGTGGCGCAGCCGCTGGACGACTTGTGGATACGCGACAGCGGGCCGGTGTTCGTCAAAACCGGCGCGGGCGGGATGGCCGCGGTCGATTTCAATTTCAACGGCTGGGGCGGCAAGCAGGCGCACGGACGCGACGCCAGGGTGGCCGGCTTCGTCGCCGGGCGCGCGGGCGCGCTTCCGTTGCGGTCCGGATTGGTGCTGGAGGGCGGAGGCATCGAGGTGGACGGCGAAGGCACGGCCATCATCACGGAAAGCTGCGTGCTCAACGCCAACCGCAATCCCGGCTGGAGCAAGGCGCAATGCGAGGGCGAGCTGCGCCGTGTGCTGGGCGTGGAGAAGGTGATCTGGCTGCCGGGCGTGGCCGGGCGCGACATCACCGACGGCCATACTGATTTCTACGCGCGCTTCGCCCGGCCCGGCGTGGTGGTGGCCGGCCTGGAGACCGACCCGGCGTCCTATGACTACCAGGTGACCCGTCGTCACCTGGCCATGCTGCGGCAAGCGCGCGATGCGCGCGGACGCAAGCTGGAGGTGGTGGCGATTCCGGGGCCGGACCGCGTCCGGCCCGAGTACGAGGATGATGAGATGGCCGCCGGCTACATCAATTTCTACGTCTGCAATGGCGCGGTGATCGCGCTGGAGTTCGGCGACGCCAGGGCAGACCGCAACGCCAGGAGCGCGTTGCGCGAGCTGTTCCCGGAACGCGAGGTGGTGCAGCTGAACATAGACGCCATCGCGGCCGGCGGCGGCGGCATTCACTGCGCGACGCAGCAGCAGCCCGCTTGAGGGGGACGGACATGTCTGAGCACCAGGCAATCGGCGAGGAATCGCCGGAGGAGCGCGCGTCAAGGCTGCCTTCGCTGAGGTTGTTGGCCGGTTTCGAGGCCGCCGCGCGGATAGGCAGCTTCTCCCGCGCCGCCGAGTCGCTGCACCTGTCGCAATCGGCGATCAGCCACCAGATCCAGCAACTGGAGGCATTCGTCGGCCAGCCGCTGTTCCACCGGGTGGGGCGCGGCGTGGAACTGACTTTCGCCGGCGAAATGCTGCTGCAAAGCGTGGGGCGCGCGTTGGAAACCCTGCGTCGCGGCCTGGACCGGATCGCCGCTTACACCGATCCCGGCCTGGTGGCGCTGGTGGGGCCGGCCTCTCTGCTGCAGGGCTGGCTGCAGCCGCGGCTGCCCGCGCTGCGCGCCGCCCACCCCGATATCGTCCCCTTGCTGTCCACCGACGAGGCGCCCGGCCAGGCGGACGAGGTCGACCTGGATCTGCTGATTTCGCCGCGGCCCCTGGCCATGGCCGGCTGGGAGGATGCGCGCTGGCTGCGCGACGAGTGGCTGTTCGTCTGCGCGCCGGCGCTGGCCGAAAGGCTGGCGGGGCTGCCGTTCGAGCGTCACCGTGACTGGGCGCGGCTGGTGTGCCTGGAGCGGGCGCGGCTGCCGGATGGCGTCGAAGCGGAAGCGCGCCGATTGCAGCAGCGGCTCGGGGTGGCGGCCATCTACGACGATGTCCAGCTGGCGCGCGACGCCGCGCTGCGAGGCCACGGCATCGCCTGCCTGTCCTCGTTGGCAGTGGATGAGGATCTGCGCGAAGGCCGACTGCGGACGCTGGCCGGCTATCCGAGGCTGCCGGGCGCGCAATGGTGGCTGTCGCGGCCGGAGAACGCCTTGCGCAGCGACGCGATGGAAAGAATGTACCAGTGGCTCAGGTCTGCTGCGCGGCCAGCGCCTGCCAGCGGAGCTGGCGCGGACTGAGTCCCAGCAACTGGCGGCATAGCCGGGTGAGGGCGCTCTGGTCGGAAAAACCGCAGCCGGCGGCGATGTCGGCCAGCGGACGGCGGCTGTGGCGTATCGCGTGGCAGGCGGCTTCCATCCGCGTGCGGCGGATGAAATCGCCGGCGCACAGCTGGAACACCCGCTTCATCCTGCGGTCCAGCTGGCCGATGCTGAGGCCGGACAGATCGCACAGTTCCTCGAGGTGCAGCGGGCGGTGGTAGTGGGCCTGGATGTGATCGACGCAGGCGGCGAAGCGCGCGTCCAGCAGCCTTTCGCGGGTGAGGTCGGCCAGGTCTTTCGAGATGCAGACCAGGCCCAGCAGGCGGCCGTCAGGATGGAGCAGCGGCTGCTTGCTGGTCAGGCACCAGCCGGGCGAGCCGTCCGGGTAGACGGTCAGGTCCAGCCGGTTGCGCAGCGGCAGCCGTTCGGCGAACAGCAGGCTGTCCTGTTCCCGGTAGCGGTTCGCCATCGCGTGGGGAAACAGCTCGTGCGCGGTGCGGCCCTCGGCCTGGACGCGGTTGCGCAGCGCGCAGCGGTGCACGCAGCCTTCGCTGAGCGCCAGGTAGCGGCTGTCCAGATCCTTGACCGCGAACACCACGTCGGGCAGGTGGTCGAACAGCGCGGCCATCGCGCGGACGGCGGGCAGGTCGCTGACGAGATGCGGCTGCTGCAGGGGCATGTTCATGATGGGACGATCCTTGCGCAAATGCCGCCGCCGGGCGGCGAGATGGAGGCGCCATCCGATCCGACACTTATTCCTTTGGCATTTATTTAAAACAGCATCGCTCATCTGTATGCGTTTTGCAAGAATGCCGCGGCGGCGCCGAATGCCGCCGCGGCGAAGCCCCATCCCGCTATTCGTAGCTGGCGCTGACGGCGACGTTGGCGAAAGGCTGCTTCGCCTGCAGCGTCAGGTAGTACCAGTGGCCGGCCTGAGGCGCGGCGATGGCCACCGATTCCTCGTTGCCGGAGGCGGCCGACGCGTAGTCGTAGCTGGCCGGCGTCGGATAGCGGTCCTTGGCCACGTAGAGATCCACGTCGCCGCTGCCGCCGCTGGTCCACAGCTTCAGATTGCGCGCGCCGGCCGGCACCCAGATGGTGGCGTAGGCGGCGCTGGACGAGGACAGGCCGGAAATCGAGCAATTCTTGCCCAGCCGTTCCGGATAGCCCTCGTTGCAGGCCGGCAGGCCGGTAGACGGCGGCAGCGGCGGCTGGCCGGCGGTGGTGGCGCTTTGCGCCCAGCTGGCGAATTCGCCGTCGTAGCGGCTGCCGATCTGCCGCATCATGCCCATGTAGCCGCCCGCGTAGTCGCCCTTGCGGAACAGCGGCAGCATGGCGTCGACGTCGGCGCGGTGGCGCTCGAACATGAAGCGGGTGGCCATATAGCCCCAGCGGTAGGCGCGGGTGACGTAATCGGGCATGTCGTAGGTGTTGCCGAAGATCTGGCTCAGTTTGTAGTTGCCGGTCTTGGCGACGTCGATGGCGGTCTGGTTGTCGTTGCGCAGCGACAGGTATTCGGCCAGTCCCTCTATCCACCATACCGTCGGCTGCTGGGTGGCGGCGGCGAAGTCGCCGTACATGTCGAAGCGGCCGTCCAGGTAGTGGATGTATTCATGCTCCAGATTCCATACCTTGAACACCGGGCGCAGCCACGAGGCCTCGTGGGCGATGAAGCGGGCCTGGTTGTTCGGATCGGCCGGGTTGCCTTCCAGATACATGCCGCCGTTGTCGGTGGAGATGCCGTAGATCACACCGGCGTACTTGGAGTAATTGTTGTAGTCGTCGAATACCACCACCTCCAGCGAGGTGCTGTTGTCGTTGGCCACCGGCTGGTTGCGCGTCTGCAGCATCTGGTGGAAGTACGACTCCTCCTTCTGCAGCAGCGCGCAGGAGGATTGCATCTGGTCCGTGGTCATTTCCTGGGCCCGGATATGGATGGTGGGGCTGCAGGTGTAGCGGTTGACCAGGATGGCGTCGGCCAGCCTGGTTTCGAAGCCGCAGGTGCCGTACTCGGCGCAGTTGTCGTTGTCGTAGTACTTCACCGCTTCGGCCGCCGCCAGCCACAACTCGTTGTCGGCGCCGGTCATGCTGCTGCCGGCCAGGATGGCCTTGGCCTGGGGCTTGATCGCCGGTTTCAGCGCCGGGTACTGCATGAAGCGCAGGCCTTCGCGGGTGGCGTCGCCCAGCTGGTAGGCGGTTTCGGTGCCGAGCAGGCCGGCTTTGTCCGCCTGGACGAATTGGGTCAGCGCCGCCGAGTAGCTGCCGTCGTTCTGCAGCAGCGGCGCGGCGTTGGCGCGGCCATGGGCGTAGAAGAACACGGTCAGCGCGCCGGTGAAGCCCTGGCTGGCGGTGGTTTCGCGCAGCGCCTGCGCGGCGTTCGGGTTGGCCGCGGTGTTGGTGTAGCGCTGGACGATGGTCCGGATGGAGGGCAGGTAGTAGGCCTCGTCCGCCATATTGGTGATCAGCGTCATCACCTCGTGGGCGGTGGTGGGCGCCTGGGCATTGGCGGCGAACAGCGCCGCGCCGTCGGCCAGTTGCTTGATGCCGGGGCGCAGCACGGCCTGCAGATTGGCGTCCAGCGCCGGCAGCGTGCCGGTGCTGGCCAGGTAGTAGCCGGCGCGCAGGTAGAGCGTGAGGTTGACCAGCGTCATCGACGAGGCGTTGTAGGCGGCGGCCTCCTGCGCGAAGCGGCTGGCCACGGCGTTGAGGTTGGCCGGGGTGTAGATGGCGGAGGCCAGCGTCTTGTCCAGCGCGAACAGGCCGTAGGTGCAGGTGTAGTCGGGCAGGCTGGCCAGGTAGTTGGCGAGATCGGTGCCGCTGTGGCCGGCCATCGCGTTCATGTCCTGGCACTGCGGCGTGGCGGTGTGGCGGATCAGCTTCTTCAGCGGGCGGCCGATCACGGTGCGGTTGTCCTGCAAACGGTAGCGGGCCTGGAAGTCGGTCGGCGGACGCTGGCGCCACAATCTCGGCGGCGCCGGCTGTCTGGGTTTGGCCTGGGTCTTGGCCTGGTGCGGCATCTTGTAGGTTTTGGGCGCGGCGTGGGCCGGCGCCGACAGCGCCGCGGCCAGGGCCAGGCACAGCGCGGCGAGGGGAAGGCTTCGCATATTCTGTCTCCGGAAAGTCAGGGCGTTTCCCTGACCGGAAGATCATGCCAAGCGCCCCCGCGCATTTCTTGGCGAGTCTTTTCGCCGCCGCGCGCAGATTTGCCAAATGCGCTCAGGCGGACGGCGCGCTCCGCGACAGCCGCTCCACCACCATGTCGACGAAGGCGCTCACCGCCGCCGGCAGATGCTTGCGGCTGGGGTAGAGCACGCTGAGCCCGGGGCCGGGGCGGCGGTATTGCGGCAGGACAGGCCGCAGCCTGCCTGCCTCCAGGTCCAGCCTGGCCAGCGCCGGAGGCAGCAGGGCGATGCCGAGCCCCGCCAGCGCCGCGCGCCGCTGGGCCTGCGCGGTGTCGCCGCGGAAGCGGCCGCCGACCTGGACCGCTTCCTCGCGGCCGTCCGGTCCGATCAGTTTCCATGTCGTCCATTCGCCGGGGATGCGGGTGGTCACGCAGTCGTGTCCGGCCAGTTCGGCCAGGCTGGCCGGCGCGCCGCGGCTGGCCAGGTAGGCAGGGCTGGCCACCAGCCCGCCTCCTCCCGCCACCGGCAGGCGGCGGGCGACGTAGCCGGAATCGGCCAGTTCCCCGCCGCGGAAGGCGACGTCGATCCGGTCGGCGATCAGGTCGGCCCGCGCGTCGCTGAGCGCGAATTCGATCTTCACCCGCGGGTGCGCGTCCAGGAATTCCGCCACCCACTCCATCGGCAGGAAGTCGAAGAAGTCGGCGGTGGCCGCCACCCGGATCAGTCCGCCGGGCTCCCCGCCGTCGCCGGTCTGCGCCTGGCCGGCGTCCAGCAGGCTGTCCACAGAGGCGGCGCAGCGTTGGTAGAAGGCTTCGCCGGCCGAGGTCAGGCTCAATTTGCGGGTGCTGCGCTGCATCAGCCGGCTGTCCAGCGCATTCTCCAGCTGCTGGATGCGGCGGCTGACGGTGTTGGCCGGCAGCCCCAGTCGGCGGCCGGCCTCGGCGAAGCTGCCCAGTCGGGCCACTTGTACGAACAGCGCGACGTCGTTCAGATCCAGCATCGCGGCATTCCTTCTTTTTTTGGATGAGTTAAATCCAATTATACCGTCTAGTTTGATAATGGCGCGGAGGCTAAGCTGTATACATCGAACAGACGTCATCTGCAGACAAGGAATACGCCATGAACGCCATCACGCTTGCCCAGCCGCGCGCCGTCGTCCACCGCACCCGCGGCAATGCCCATGGCCCCATCACCCGGTTGCTGAGTCCGGGACGCCTGGGCCGGAAGCTCAAACCCTTCGTGTTCCTGGACTGGTTCGACCTGGACCTGAGCGGCGGCCACCAGGGATTCGGCCTGCATCCGCATTCCGGCATCGCCACTTTTACCTGGCTGATCGAGGGCGAGGCGGCTTACGAGGACACCACCGGCGCGCGCGGCGTGCTGCCGGCCGGCGGCGTGGAGTGGATGCGCGCCGGCAAGGGCGTGTGGCATGCCAGCGAGCCCACGCCGGCCTCCCGCAGGATGGCGGGCTTCCAGCTGTGGCTGGCGCTGCCGGCCGAGCTGGAGCTGGCGCCGGCCGAGAGCGTGTACCTGGCGCCGGAGCGGATTCCGCAGGCGGGTCCGGCCAAGGTGCTGCTGGGCGAATACGGCGGCGAGAAAAGCCCGGTCCCGTCGCCGGCAGGGATCAGTTATCTGGCGGTCAGCCTGAAGGACGGCGAGCGCTGGACCTTCGAGCCGCCGGCCGGACACGAGGTGGCCTGGACGGCGTTGAATGCGGGCGCGCTGAGGGTGGCCGGCGAGGCGGCGCCGCTGACGGCCGGCGAGCTGGCGGCTTTCGCCGAGTCGGGCGAACCGATCGAGTTCATCGCGGACGGCGACGCGGCCTTCGTGCTGGGCTCGTCGCCTCGGCATCCGCATGAGCTGGCCACCGGCTACTACTCGGTGCATACCAGCCCGGAAGCGCTGGCGGCCGGCGAAGCGGAAATCGCCCGCATCGGAGAGCGCCTGAGGGAACTCGGCAGGCTGCAGGCGTGACGGGCGCCGGGGGCGAGGTCAGCTGGCGTCCACCATCACCCGGTTCCGCCCCAGCCGCTTCGCCGCGTACAGCGCGCGGTCGGCGGCCTGCAGCAGCCGCTCAAGCGAGGGAGCGGCTTCGCCCAGCGTGGCGACGCCGAAACTGGCGGTGACCGCCAGCTTCTGGCCGGACGGCAGCAAGCACGGCGATTCCGCGATGGCAGCGCGCAGCCGTTCGGCCAGCGCCTCGCCGTTCGACGCCCCGCGGTAGCAGGCCAGCACCACGAACTCCTCGCCGCCGTAGCGGCCGGCCAGGTCGCCCTCGCGGCAGACGCGCTCGACGATGGCCGCGACGTGGACCAGCACCGCGTCGCCGCAGTCGTGCCCGTACAGGTCGTTCACCTGCTTGAAGTGATCGATGTCGAACAGGATCAGCGTCGCCGACTCCCGCGCCAGGCCGGCGCGCGCGATCTCGGCGTGGGCGGCCTGCGTGAACGCTCGCCGGTTGGTGATGCCGGTCAGGAAGTCGATCCGCGACATCTCGGTCAATTCGTCGATCAACCTTTGGCGCTCATGCTCCAGCGCGCGCTTTTCCTGGCTGTTGCGCCGCAGGATGGCGATGGCGCGCAGCACGTCGCCGATTTCGTCTTTCCGGTGGCTGTCGGGAATATCCGCGTCCAGCTTGCCGTCGGCGAGGTCGGACAGCAGCCGCGACGCGGCCAGCAGCGGCCTGGCGATCAGCCAGCGGATGTAGGCGAACAGCGCCAGTTGCGCGATCAGTGCGACCACGCCCAGCGCGATGGTGCCCAGCAGGTGGCGGAAGGCGGCGCTCCGCTGGACGCGGGCCTCCTCCGCCGCCGCGGTCAGCATGGCGTCGCGCAGTTCGACGATGCTGTACAGGGTAGGCACGTAGCCGGCGGTGAATTCGGCCAGGCTGACCCGGTAAGGGCGGCCGAGGTGGCTGTCGAGCAGGATGTCGTCCACCTGCGCCAGTCCTTCGCGGAAATAGAGGCTTTCCATGTCTCCCACCGCCTGGCGCGGTCCCGGTTGCAGGGACGGAGCGTTGAGGCGCTGCAGTATCGTGCCGCGCAGCTGTTCGATGCGACCGCGCAGGATGTGGATGTCCCGGGTTTCGCTTTCGGCCAGCGGCCGTTGCTCGGCCAGCGCGGGCGTCAGCGTCGAGCCCAGCCGGCCGGCGTATTCGCGCAGTTCGGTCGCCATGCGGGCGCCGCTCAGCGGATGGGACAACTGGGGATAAACGCTCGATGCCTGCGAGGAGAGGGCGGTCACCGCCTCGAGAATGGCGGGCACCACGTCGAACATCCGCCGGATAGACGGCATGATCCCGGCCGAAGCGGGCCTCGGCGAGGCGATGACCCGGTCCATGCCCAGGCGCGCCTCGCTCAAGCGCTGCCGGGCGGAGCGCACCGCGGCCAGCGCCTGCCGGTGGTAGGCGGAGCTCGAGGGCGACAGGGCCGAGACCAGATCCTGCAGCGCGCGGTCGCTGGTCTGCCGGGCGCGGCGCAGCCGCTCGCGGGCGTCCTGATCGGCCGGCGAGCCGATCAGGACATTGGCCGGGCCCCGCTCGAAGGAAATCTTCTCTACCGCCACCATGGCGAGATGGGCGATCTGTATCGAAGCCAGCCCCTCGTCGGCGGCGCGGTACACCGCCCACTCGCCATTGACTATCCAGGCCAGCGGCAGGCAGGCGAGCACGAACAGGACAAGGGTGACGACGGTGAATATCTTGGACAGGCGCATCGATCTCGTTCAGTGCAAGGAATGCTGCGTTCAGCGCAGGCGCTGTGCAAGATTGAGTATATGCGCGGCGGCGGCGCGGCAGGAAAATTTGCCGCTGCGGCTCCGCCTAGCGGTCCGCCGCTTCGCGCAATTCCTTGATCCGCTTGTATACGGTGGCGCGGCCCATGCCCAGCACATTGGCCACGTAATTGACCGCGCTCTTGCCGCCGAAGGCGCCTTCCTCGTGCAGCGCGTCCACCAGTTCCCGTTTCTGGGCGCGCCCCAGAGTGTTGAGGCTGGCGCCGCGCTCGCGCAGCCAGCCGTGAAGGAAGAGATTGATGCGTTCCTGCCAGTCGTCGCGGAACAGTTCGGCCGGCTGCGGCTGCACGCCGGCGCCCTTGAGCAGGATGTCCAGCGCGCCGCGCATCTCGTCGAACACGGCGATATTGAAGTTGATGCACATCATGCCGGCTGGCTGGGCCTGATCGTCGAACAGCACCGCGCTGACGCTGCGCATCCTGCGGCCGTCCCAGTTCAGTTTTTCGTAGGGACCGACCATCCGGTCGCGGACCGTTCCGGGTATCTCTTCCAGCGCGGAGTCGTCGCCGGGCTCGCGGCGAGACAGGTTGTTGGCGATGTGCAGCACGGTCTGGTCGCGCAGGTCGTGGATCACCACTTCGACGTAAGGATGGAACAAGGCGGCGACGCCGTCGGCGATGTGGGCGTAACGGTTCAGCAGCAGGTCTTTCACCGGGGAAGGGTTGGGTCGGCGCATGGCGGCGGGCGAGTGGAAATGATGCTTGCGATTATAGACAGTTCGTCTCGATTTTGGACAGTGTCGCCTGAATGCCCCATGCGGGCAAGATCGATGGCGATACGATGCAATGTACCGTTACAGCTGGTTCTGCGGCCTTTTCAGGCGCTGTTCGCATCTGGTCGCGGCAGGCTGCGGGATGCGCGCCGCGACTATTTTTTTGTATTAATTGTCTATTTTGTAATTTTTGTCTATATTTGATCCAGGACTTCCACTTACCCGCGGCGGCTGCCCTGCTTCCCGCCGGCAACTTAAAGGATCCAGGATCATGAATGACTTGTACCAGTACATACTCGATGCCCATCGGGCATTGCGGCCGCAGGTCGCCGTCACGCCTCTGAGCCACAGCCCGGCATTGTCGGCGCTGACCGGCTGCGAAGTGTATTTGAAGTGCGAGCACCTGCAGCACACCGGCTCCTTCAAGTTCCGCGGCGCCAGCAACAAGATCCGGCTGCTGGACGCCGCGTCGCGCCGGCTGGGCGTGGCCACGGTGTCCAGCGGCAACCACGGCCTGGGCGTGGCGCTGGCCGGCAAGCTGGCCGGCGTGCCGGTCACGGTGTACGCGTCGGCCGCGGCGTCCGAGGTGAAGCTGGACGCGATCCGCGCCCACGGCGCGAAGGTGGTCGTCATCGACGCGCCAATGCTGGAAGTGGAGCTGGAGGCCGCGCGGCTCGCCGAGCGGGCCGGGCTGCCCTTCGTCTCGCCGTACAACGACGTCGACGTCATCGCCGGCCAGGGCACGATAGGGATGGAGCTGGCCGAGCAGCATCCCGGCCTGGTGGCGGTGTTCGCGTCGGTGGGCGGCGGCGGCATGATTTCCGGCATCGGCTCCGCGCTGGAGATGATGAGCCCGAGTACCGAGATCGTCGGCTGCTGGCCGCGCCATTCCCAGGCGCTGTACCAGAGCATGCTGGCCGGCGAGATCGTCGAATACGAGGAGCTGGACACCATTTCCGACGGCACCGCCGGCGGCGTGGAGCCCGGCGCCATCACCCTGCCCATCGCGCAGCGGGTGATAGGCAAGACCGCGCTGGTGGACGAGGCGGCGATCAAGGCGGCGATGCGCAAGATCGCCGAGGCCGAGCGTTGGATCGTCGAGGGCGCGGCCGGCGTCGCGATGGCGGGGCTGTTCCAGCTGGCCGAGGCATATCGCGGCCGGCCGGTGGCGGTGGTGCTGTGCGGCCGCAACATCAAGCTGGAGACTTTCCTGGAGGCTTGCCATGAAGCTGCTTGACAAGAACGCCATCATCGCGCGCTTCGACGCCGACCATGCGCTGGCCAGGGTGAAGGCCGGCTTCATCGCCTACTCGCGCGGCCAGGTCCAGTCTGCGCCGGTGCAGAATTTCCATTTCGCCGGCGCCAACGGCGATTGCTGCGTCAAATCGGCGCATATCGCCGGCGAGGAGGCGCTGGTGGTCAAGATCTCCACCGGCTTCTACGACAACCCGTCGCGCGGGTTGCCCAGCAACGACGGCTTGGTGCTGGCGCTGTCGGCCACGGACGGCCGGGTGCTGGCGCTGCTGCAGGACCAGGGCTGGCTGACCACGATGCGGACCGCGCTGGCCGGGCGGCTGGTCGCCGGCTTGCTGGCGCCGTCGCGGGTGGAGGCGATAGGCCTGCTGGGCGCGGGCGAACAGGCCCGCGCCCAGCTGGAGCAGCTACGGGCGGTCACCGACTGCCGCGAAGTCCGGGTATGGAGCCGGCAGCCGGAGCAGGCCGCCGCCTTCTGCGCCTTCGCCGCGCAACTGGGCTTCCGCGCGCTCGCGGCGGCCGATCCGCGCGCGGTGGCGGCGGAGGCGAACCTGATCGTCACGGCGACGCCGTCGCGCGGGCCGCTGCTGCAGCGCGGCTGGATACGGCCGGGCACGCACATCACTGCGCTGGGCGCGGACGGGCCGGGCAAACAGGAGCTGGACCCGGCCATCGCGGCCGACGCGAATGTGGTGGTCGCCGATTCGCTGGCGCAGTGCGCGGCCTACGGCGAATTGTCCCACGCGGTGAAGGCCGGCCTGCTGGCGCCGTCCCGCATCGTCGAACTGGGCGATGCGCTGGCCAGCGGAGTGCGCTTGCGGCAGAACGACGAGCAGATCACGCTGGCCGATCTGACCGGCATCGCTGCCCAGGATGCGGCCATCGCGGCCAGCGTGCTGGCGCCGGGCGGCTGAGATCCCGGTTTCAGCCGCCCGGCGGCTGTCCGCCGCCTTCGATGGACTGGACGATGGCCAGCGCCTCTGCGAAGTCGAACCCCCGCATGCGCCGCTCCAGTTCGAGCAGCGCGTCGGCGCCGCAATGGCCGTTCAGCGCTTCCCGGTTGCCGATATACAGGCTGTAGGCGGCGAAGTCTCCGGCCCGCAGCGCGTTTTCCAGCTGTTTCAGCACGGCCGCCGCGTCGACCGGGGGCATGGGCGCCGCGGGGTTTCCGGTCGTCGTCGAGGCGAGGCAGCGGGCAAGCTGGCCGAGAATGGCCTCCAGCCGGGCGATGTGGCCGGCGGCGTCGGGATGGTCGCGGTTCAGCTCGGCCTCCAGCGCGGCGGCGGAGGCTTGCAGCTCGGTCAGCCCCAGCGTGCCGCTGCTGCCTTTCAGGGAGTGGGCCAGCCGCATCGCATCCTGTTCCCGGCCTTGGTCGCGCAGCGCGCGCAGTTTGGCCGCGTCGTCGCCGTGGCCAGCCAGGAAGCGCGTCAGCATGGCGCGGTAGCGTTCCAGGTCGCCGCCCAGACAGGCCAGGCCTTGTCGCAGGTCCAGGCCGGGTATATTGCCCAGCATCCCTTGCAGCTCGCTGACTGGCGGGGCGGGGGGAGCGGGCGCCTCCGTTCGTCCCGCCGGCAGCCAGCGCCGCAGCGCGGCGAACAGCTGGTCCGGATCGACCGGCTTGGCGACGAAGTCGTTCATCCCCGCCTCGCGGCAGGCCGACCGGTCTTCGGCGAAGGCATTGGCCGTCATCGCCATGATGGGAATGTTCTCCCCGGCATCCAGCGCGCGTATGCGGCGGGTGGCTTCCAGCCCGTCCATTTCCGGCATCTGCACGTCCATCAGGATCAGCGCGTAGCGGGCGGGTGCCGCCTGGACCCGTTCCACCGCGATCTTGCCGTTTTCCGCCATGTCGGCTTCGAGCCCGACATCCTGCAGCAATGCCTGGGCCACTTCGCGGTTGATGGCGTCATCCTCGACCAGCAACACACGCAGGCCGTCCCAGCGCGTGCGGGGCTGCGCTACGCCCGTCTGCTGCGGATACTGGTCGGCGGCGGCTTGGCCGCTTCTGGCCACGCGGGCGGTGAACCAGAACAGGCTGCCCTGGCCGGGCGCGCTTTCCACGCCCACCGCGCCGCCCATCAGCTCCGCCAGCCGCTTGGTGATGGCCAGTCCCAGGCCGGTGCCGCCGTAGCGGCGGGTGGTGGAGGCGTCCGCCTGTTCGAAGGCGCCGAACAGCCGGGGCTGCACTTCGGCGGGAATGCCTATGCCGGTGTCGCGCACTTCGAATCGGGCAAGGACGCCGTACTCGTCCTCGCCGTCAATGCTCAGGGAGATCGCTATCCGCCCGCGTTCGGTGAACTTGACCGCATTGCTGAGCAGATTGAGCAGGCATTGGGTCAGCCGGGTGGCGTCGCCGCGGACCGGCAGCGGCCCGGCATCCGCTTGCAGCGACAGTTGCAGCCCTTTGGCCTTGGCCTGGTCGGCCACCAGTCCCATCACGTCGGCGGGCAGGCGTGCCAGGTCGAAATCGCTGAGCGCGAGTTGCAGCTTGCCGACGTCGGCCTTGGACAGGTCGAGAATGTCGTTGATCAGGTTCAGCAGGTGGCGCGCCGAGCGGTCAATGGTGTCCAGCTGGTGCTGCTGCTGAGCGGACAGGCGGCCCTGGCTCAGCAGGTAGACCATGCCGAGGATGGCGTTCATCGGCGTGCGGATCTCGTGGCTCATGTTGGCCACGAAGGCTGTCTTGGCCAGGTTGGCCTTTTCCGCCGCCTCCTTGGCCTGGACCAGCGTTTGCTCGGTTTCCTTGCGGCGGCTGATGTCGGTCAGGAAGGCGATGACGCGGGCAGGGGCATCGGCGTCGCCTTCCATGTAGTACAGCGTGATTTCCACCGGGATGGGAACGCCGCCCCGGGTCTCTATCTGGCTTTGGAATTGGGTATAGCGCGATTGGCGCAGCCGCGCCATCGTGGCGTGGAAGGCGGGAAGCGGGAAGGCGGGATCGATGTCGGATACCGTCAGGGTCAGCATTTCCTGCTCGCTGTATCCCAGCAGCTCGGCCGTGTGCCGATTGGCGTAGACGAAGCGGCCGCTATCGGGATCGATCCACTGTATGCCGATGCCCACGCTGTCCATCGCGAACTGGGTGATCTGCAGCCGGGCATGGGCTTCGCGGACCTCAGCGGTGCGCGCCTCGACCAGTTCTTCAAGGCGGTGGCGGTAATTGTCCAGCTCCAGTCCCAGCCGCTTCTTCTCGGTGATGTCCTCCTGCAGCGCCAGGTAGTGGCTGATGCGCCCATCCTTCTCGCGGATGGGCGCGATGCGGGCGAGTTCCACCAGTTCGCGGCCATCCTTGCAGCGGTTGTGGAATTCTCCCTTCCACGATTGTCCATCCTGCAGCTGCCGCCACAGGTCCTCGTAGGTGGACTTGGGCGTCTTGCCGGAGGCAAGCAGGCTGGGGTCGCGGCCTATCACTTCGTCCGGGCTGTAGCCGGTCTTGCGGACGAAGGCATCGTTCACATACTCGATCCGCGCCTGCCTGTCGGTGATCATGATGCTTTCCGGACTCTGCTCCACCACCAGCGACAGCTTGCGGATCTCTTCCTCGGTCCGCTTGCGCTCGGCGATGTCGCGGCAGGCGCCGTAGAAGGTGCCGTCCGGCAGCTGGATCGCGTTGATTTCCACCGGCACCTGGCCTCCGTCCTTGCGCTTGAGCAGCAGCTCGGCGGTGACGTGGCTGCCCGCCAGCAGAGACTGGAAGGCGCGGGCGGCGTTGCCGGCGTCCTCCGGCGGCGTGATGTCGGCGATCGACAACTTCAATAGCTCCTGCTGGCTGTAACCCAACAGCTGGCTCGCCTGGCGGTTGGCGTACAGATAGCGGCCGGCGGGATCGGCGATGAATACCGCGTCGGCGGCATGGTCCAGCACAGTCTGGTAGCGGGCCTGGCTTTCCGCCAATGCCAGGCTCTTTTCTTGCAGCGGGCGCAGATCGGCGTAAGTGACGACATAGCCTTCCAGCGTGCCGGCCTGGTCATGCAGTGCGGCGGCGGAGGCATAGACCGGTATCGATCTGCCCTGGCTGTCCAGCCGCGCCAGTTCTCCGGACCAGCTGCCCTCGGTCAATATCTTCTGCTTGATGATGTCCCGCTCGGCCTGGTCGGCGCCCGGGGCGAGCTGGTTGGCCTGGATGCCGATCAGTTCGTCCCGCGAATATCCCATCAGCGCGGTATAGGCGGGATTGGCGTAGGTGACGCGGTCTTCGGCATCGACCATCAGGATGGGTTGGGCGGCCTGGTTCAGCGCCTCGGCCAGCCAGTGCTTGTCTTTTTCCGCCTGCTTGCGCGCGGTGATGTCTTCGGTGTAGATCAGGATGCCGCCGATGGTGCCGTCGCGCCGCCGCCAGGGCCGCACCTCCCATTTTTGCCATTGCTGGTCGCCGTTGGCGCGGATGAACAGCGCCTCTTCCTCGCGGACCACTTCGCCGTCCAGGCCGCGCCGGTGCACCGCGCGCCAGGCGGGCGGGATTTCCGGGAAGACGGCGTAGTGCGACTGGCCCAGGATGTCCCGCCCTTCCAGGCCGTAATCGCGCAGCCAGCGGCGGCTGACCGCCAGGTAGCGCATCTGGCGGTCGAACATCGCCAGCGCGGCCGGCGCATGCTCGACGAACAGGTGCAGCAGTTCCTCGCTTTCCCTTAGCGCCAGTTCCGCCTGCTTGCGGTCGGAGATGTCCTGCATCGCGCCGCGCACCTTCACCACCCGGCCGTCGCGGACCTGCGGGCGGCCCAGCGTGCGCACCCATTTGCGCCGGCCAGTGGCGGAAATCAGTTCCAGCTCCAGGTCGTAGGGCTTGCCGTCGCGGATGGCGGCCTGGACCGCCGCCTCTATCCGCTCGCGCGACTCTCCGCTGTAGTAGGACAGGCCGTCTTCCACATTGACCGGCGCCGCTTCCGGCAGGTCGTGGATGCGCGCCACCTCGGCGGTCCAATTGCCCTGGCCGCTGATCGGGTCGAACCACCAGCCGCCGATGCGGGCGATGGCGCTCATGTCGCGCAGTAGTTCGTCATGCTCGCTGATCTGGCTTTCCAGCCGCTTGCGCTCGCTGATGTCGGTGGCGATGCCGCCGATGGCGTAGATCTCGCCGGAGGGCGCGCGCAGCGGGAACTTGAGCGACAGGTAGGTGCGGGGCGGGTCGAGGTGTTCCATCAGCACCTCGAACTCCTGGGGGCGGCCGCTGGACAGCACCTGGCGGTCGGCTGCCGCCAGCCGGTCCGCGAACGCCTCGGGAAACAGGTCGTGGTCGCGCAGCCCGGCTTCGGGCACCCGCGGCAGCCCAAGCAGGGTTTGAGAGCCCAGGTTGGCCAGCAGGTAGCGGCCGTCCAGATCCTTGACGAAGATCGCCGCCGAGGAATTGTCCAGTATCGATTGCAGCAGTTGGTGCTGACGCGCCAGTTCGGACTGCACTTCGTGCTCGGCGGACAGGTCGCGTATCACCACGCTGAATGACCGCCTGCCGTCCTCGTCCTCGAAAGGGTGCAGGGAGACCGAGGCGGGGAAGTCCTGGCCGTCGCCGCGCCGCAGCCTCAGCTCCAGCGCGCGGTCGCGGTCGCCGTCATCGGGCAGGGGAGCGTTCAGCAGGCCGGACCAGCCCAGTCGGCGCAAGGTCTCCTCGTCCTGGCCGAGCAGGTGCTGCGCTTCCCGGTTGGCGGCGCGGATGGCGTTGTCGGCATCCACCAGCAGCACGCCGTACTGGCTGTTTTCGAACAGCGAGCGGTAGCGCATGTCCTCGCGGCGGCGGGCGGCCGCCAGCGCCTGCTGCCGGGTCAGCCGCCGCGCGCGGTGGCTGTAGGCGCTGAAGGCGATCCCGGTGGCGATGAACACCGCCGCGGAGAAGGCGTCGGCCGCGGTGGCCGGCGCGCCGTACTGGCGCAGCGGGATGAAGACCAGCCAGACGATCAGGGCGGACAGCAGGGTGGCCAGCAGGCCGCCTTCCAGACCGGTCGCCAGCGCGGCGCCGAAGGCGGCGGGATAAAACAGGATCCAGATATAGGGATGAAGATAGGGCCACAGCAGCCACTGACAGGCCAGCGCGGCCGCGACCAGCAGCAAGGCCGGGGCGATGCGGCGCATGCGCCGGGGCTGGGGGGGGTGGGATTGCGGGGCGGTTGCTGGCGGTTCCATCGGGTGTCCTGTCGCGCGGCGCCGCCGTGGAGCGGGCGCCCATAGTCCAGACTAGACCACGAAGCGGCAGCCCGGCTTCATGCCGGATGGACAATTCGACGTTTGCCTAGGAGCGGGCGGCCGCGTACGGTGAATAGGAGGGCGGCGAGACAAGGGGAGGGGATGATGGAGAGGGCGACCGTGCTGATCGTCGACGACGCGCCGGAATGCCTGGCGGCGCTGGGCGAGCTGTTGCAGCCGCATTACCGGGTGCTGGTCGCCAATGGCGGACCGGCCGCGCTCAGGCTGGCCGAGGGTCCTATCCGGCCCGACCTGATCCTGCTGGACGTGATGATGCCGGAGATGGACGGCAGGGAGGTGTTCGCCGGGCTGCGCAAGCGCGAGGCCACGGCTGCGATTCCCGTCGTTTTCGTCACCGCGATGAATGAATGGAGAGACGAACTGCTGGGGCTGGAATCCGGCGCCGTCGATTACATCACCAAGCCCATCATTCCGCCGCTGGTGCTGGCGCGCGTGCGCACCCAGCTGGAGCTGAAACAGGCGCGCGACCGCCTGAGCGACCAGAACCGCTGGCTGGAGGTCGAGGTGTCCCGCCGCATGGCCGAGAACGATCTGACCCAGCGGATGGCCATCCACGCGCTGGCGCGGCTGGCCGAGATGCGGGACCTGGAAACCGGCAACCATCTGTTGCGCACCCAGGGCTACGTCGATGCGCTGGCGAGGCGCTTGCGGGAGTTGCCGCGCTACCGCGGCGAGCTGAGCGAGCGGCGGATCGAACTGATCGCCCGATCCGCGCCGCTGCACGATATCGGCAAGGTCGGAGTGCCGGACCGCATCCTGCTCAAGCCGGGCAGGCTGGACGCGGATGAATGGGACATCATGCGCAGCCACGCCAGGCTGGGCGAGCAGGCGATCGCCCAGGCCGAGCGCGACATCGGCCACCAGGTGGAGTTTCTTTCCTGCGCCAAGCAGATCGCCGGCCACCACCACGAGCGCTGGGATGGCGGCGGCTACCCGGACGGGCTGGCCGGCGAGCGGATTCCGCTGCCGGCCAGGCTGATGGCGCTGGCCGACGTGTTCGACGCGCTGATCTCGCGCCGCTGCTACAAGGCGGCGATGTCGTTCGAAGAAGCGAGGGGGCTGATCGCCGCCGGGCGCGGCAGCCAGTTCCAGCCGGAGCTGGTGGACTGTTTTCTCGACGGCTTCGACGACTTCGCCGCCATCGCCGCCCGCCACGCCGACGAGCCGGAAGCGGTGGCGGGCTAGCGCGCTCAGGCCAGGTCGGCGATGACCAGCTTGGCGATGTTGAAGTAGATCACCAGGCCGGTGCCGTCGATGAAGGTGGCGATGAAGGGCGCCGACACCACGGCAGGGTCGATGCGCATCTTCTTCAGCACCATGGGGATGATGGATGACACGATGGCGCTCCACACCGTGATGGCCACCAGCGTCAGGCACACCACCAGCGCCACCTCGTTGCCGACGCCCAGCATCCAGGCGCGGAACAGGCCCACCAGGCCGATGGCCAGCGCGATCATCACCGAGGTGGTGACCTCCTTGCGCAGCACGGCGGCCAGATTGCGCAGCCCCACCTCGCCGACCGCCATCGCGCGCACCAGGGTGGAGGTGATCTGGGTGCCGCTGTTGCCGCCGGTGCCGATCAGGAGCGGAATGAAGAAGGCCAGCGCGATCACCGCTTCCAGCTGTTCCTCGAACACCTGCAGGATGGTGCTGGTGTAGGCCTCGGCGGCGAACAGCAACAGCAGCCAGGGCAGGCGTTTCTTCCACAGCGCCCACGGGCTGGTGGCCAGGTAGGGCGTGTCCAGCGGCAGGCTGGCGCCCTGGCGCTGGGCATCGTCGGTTTCCTCGTCGCGGATCAGCGACGCGATCTCGCGCTCGTACAGCGCGCCGGCCAGCTTGCCGCCGCGCACCACCGGCACGGTGTCCGGCGATTTTTCCTGCAGCTCCGGCGCCACGTCGCGGCGCAGCTGGCCGGGCTCGACCGAGTAGTCGATCGGCTGCATCAGCTCGCAGACCGGGCGCGCGTCGTTCCGCTCGGTGAGCAGGGTCTTCAGCGACAGCCGGCCGTGCAGGAAGCCGCTGTCGTCGGTGACGAAGATCTGGGCCGGGACGTCGTCGTCGCGCAGCTGGCCCAGCATGTGGGCGCGCGCGTCGCCCGCCTTCATGCCGCGCCGGAGCGTGATCAGCGACGCGCTCATGTAGGAGGCGACGGTTTCCTTCAGTTTGATTTCCGCCGCTTGGCCGGCGGCGAGGGTGTGGCTTGCTACGTAAGTCATGGTGAGAAATTCCCCGTTTAGCTGTTTGAACCGCAAACAGTTCTCAATGGGGGCGACAACCAGGAGGAGAGTGCAGAAAGCGATCTCCGCGTCTAGGTTTTGGCACTATGCAACGTATCCGTTGGAAGTCACTTTGGGCTAAACCTTAATCCGATAAAGCCTGTCCTAACCTTGGGCGTCTCTCGACGTCGTCAGATCAGTGACCTGTGTTTGCATAGGAGCCTCGCCGAACGAGACACTGCATCTTTAAATGATGGATGGACGCCGCGGCCGATGGCCGGGCATCCCGCCGGCCGATGCCGCGAGGGGCGTCCGCCGGACTGACGGTCTGAACGGGAAATGTGCTGTTCGTTCCATGGGTTTACGGTCTGTTGGCAATACAGTGCGTTCGCATGCGGAATTTCCCGCCATCTTGCCATCCGGTAGCTCTCCGGCATGCCGGACCTGGCCGGCGCGGCGAGGCTGAGGCGCGGCCATGCTATGCTGTGGCCGTTGCGGCGGCATGCCGTAGCCCGCGACCGTGCCCGCGCAGCCGGCACCAAGTGTTCTGGATACACCGTATGAGCAAGAGCATCATTTCCGACATGGATGGCGTGATCTACCGAGGCAAGCAGCTGATCCCCGGCGCGCGCGAATTCATCCAGCGCCTGATCGACACCCAAACGCCCTTCCTGTTTCTGACCAACAACGCCGAGCAGACTCCGCTGGACCTGAGGCTGAAGCTGGAGGGCCTGGGCATTTCCGGCCTGACCGAGGACAACTTCATCACCAGCGCGATGGCGACGGCGATGTTCCTGAAAAGCCAGACCCGCAAGGCGATGCCCACCGCCTACGTGGTGGGCGGCGCGGGCCTGATCAACGAGCTCTACAACGTCGGCTTCTCGATTTCGGAGTCGCATCCGGACTACGTGGTGGTGGCCAAGTCGCAGACCTTCAGCTTCGAGCAGATCAAGAAGGCGGTGCGCTTCATCGACCAGGGCGCCAAGTTCATCGGCACCAACCCCGACATGATCGACCCGATAGAGGGCGGCGGCTACGAGCCGGCGGCCGGCACGCTGCTGGCGGCGATCGAGGCCGCCACCGGCCGGAAGCCCTACATCGTCGGCAAGCCCAACTCCCTGATGATGATGCTGGCCACCCGCAAGCTGGGCGTGCATCCGGAAGAGGCGGTGATGATAGGCGACCGCATGGATACCGACATCGTCGGCGGGCTGGAGGCCGGCATGAGCACCGCGCTGGTGTTGTCCGGCGTGTCCAGCCGCGCATCGATGGAGCAATTTCCCTACCAGCCGGACTACGTGTTCGACAGCGTGGCCGACATCGATCCGCAGGCGCTGTGACGGCCAGGGGCCGCCGGGCGCTTACGACAGCTGACCCGCTCCGGCTTCCGCGCGGGCCGGCGCGGCGGAGGCGAACGCCCGCGGGCTGACCCAGGCGCCGATCAGCGCCAGCAGCGCCGACATCGCCAGGATGGGCAGCGCGTCCGGCGGCGCGGACGGACGCGACAGCGCGTGGATCAGCAAACCGGCCAGCGCCAGCGCGATGCTGGAAGACAGCGCGTCGCTCAACTGCAGCGCCGAGGCGTTGCTGCCTTGCTCGTCCGGCCGGGACAGCTTCATCGTCAGCACCGACAGCATCGGGAAGCTCAGGCCTATCCCTAAGCCGGTCACCGCCCAGCCGGCTACCACCCATCCGGCGTGCAGCGACAGGCTGGCCGCGCCCAGCGCGAAGCACAGGCCGGCGCCCATCGCGGCGAAGCCCAGGGTCAGTCCGCGGCGGCGGGCGGCGTCGCCGCGCAGCCGCGTCTGGGTGGCGCTGCCTAGGCTCCACATCACCGCGCTGGCGGTGAGCGCCAGGCCGGCCGACCCCAGGCTCCAGTGGTAGCGGGTGGTCAGGATCAGCGGGACAAAGGCCTCGCTGGCGAAGAAGGCGGCGGCGATGAGGCCGCGCATCGCCACCACCGAGGGCAGGCCTTCGGCGGCGCGCAGGCTGCCGGCGGGCAACAGACGGCGCGCCGCGAAAAAGGCGAGGGCGAAGCCGGCCGCCAGCATCGGCAATATGTATTGCGTTTGCGGCAGATGGCTGCCGCCGTGCAGCGCCAGCGCGCCGCTGGCGGCCAGCAGGCTCCAGCCCAGGCGTCGCCAGCGCATCGGCTTGGCGGCGCCGGCCGGCGCCTCCTGCCGGCTCAGGGCGGGCAGCAGCAGCGCGCCGGCGACCGGCGCCAGCGCCGCCACCGCTAGGAACACCGCGCGCCAGCCGAAGATGTGGACCAGGCCGGCGGCGATGCCGGGGCCGATCAGCGCGGGCACCACCCAGGCGCCGGCGAACATCGCGAACAGCTTGGGATGCAGCGCGGGCGGCACCGCGCGCGACATGCCCACGTAGATGGCCACGCCCAGCAGGCCGGAGCCCAGCCCCTGCATCAGCCGCCCCAGCACCAGCGTGTACATGTCGGACGCCGCGCCCGCCGCCAGCAGGCCGGCGATGAAGGCGGCCAGGCCCAGCCAGGCGGAGCGGGCCGCGCCGTAGCGGTCGCAGATCTCGCCGCCCAGCGTCATGCCCGCCACCGAGGTGGCCAGCGTGCCGCCGAAGGCGATGGCGTAAAAATCCAGGCCGCCCAGCGCGGCGGCGACGGCGGGCATGGCCGCGGCGACGGCGATGGATTCGAAGGCCAGCAGCGAGATCAGCGCGATGCCGCCGATGCAGGCCGCGGTTCTGCCCTGGCTGAAGAGACTTTCGTTGTTGACGGATGGCTGCATGGGGAAACTCTTGTAGCGGTAGGAGCCGTCATGATGAAAGTTAAAGTTAACTTGAAGTCAAGAGCCTGCGCGTACGGCCGCAGCATGGCATCCGGCCGGCCGTTCACGCGCCGGGGCAGGCGTCGGGCAGGTCGTTCAGGTCCTGCTTGTCATGCCGGAAGCGGGCGATGGGCTTGCCCTTGCCGTAATCGATGTCGATCACGTACAGGCTGTCGAAGTCATTCTTGCTCCAGGCCGGCACCTGGGCCGCGCCATCCTTGCCGCCGTAGCGGCGCATGATGTCGGCGGCCAGCGCCTGCAGCTGTTTGTGCTCCCAGGCGATGTAGACCGTCTTGCCGTGGCGCAGCGGATTGAGCAGCTGTTGCTGCAGGCCGTCTATCGCCAGCATGTCGAACGCGGTGTTCACCGGCAGGCCCAGGGCGATGGCGGTGGGTTCTATCGTCGCCAGCGGGCGGATGTAGTTGAAGGTGCCGGCCGGGTCGCGCTTCAGGCTGGCGGTGGACGGCGCGTAAATCTGGTCGGCCTTGCCGAATTTGGCCGGCAGCGTCTTGATCAGCGCCAGCGAGCGGTTCAGCCCCTTGCAGCTGAGCTGGCCGTAGCCGCCGTCCGGTTTTTCGCCGTGGCGCAGCATGACCAGCGTTTGGCTATCGGCGAAGGCGGGCGCGGCGGCGAGCAGGGCGAGGCAGAGTAGGGTGGTTTTCATTCGGGCGAATCCGTCGGCGGTAAAACGCCCATTTCGCGCCAGCGCCGCGCCGGATGCAAGCGAAATCGCAAATTCGCGCGGCCGGCATCTCGGCGGCGGCGCGCGGCGCGCTTACCCGTACCAGAGGGATACGCGGTTCAATTCCGCCAAGACGCGGGGAGAGATCTTCAGCGTCCTCAGCGGATCGCCGGCGCCGCCGTAGACGAAGTCGTGGGCCAGCAGCAGGCGGTCCATCGCGCAGGGCAGGTCCAGGCCCAGCAGCGGCACTGCGCCGGCGTCGCAGCCGGTGATGTCGCGGACGCGGCGGCGGTCGGCCAGGCGGGCGTGGCTGCGTCCGAGCAGTCGCGCCAGCTTGGCCCAGTCCAGGCCGTCTCGTCCGCCGGACAGGATGCAGGCGAAGATGTCGCCGTCCGCTTCCACGATCAGCGTGGGGGCGGTCTGCGCCAGCGCGATGCCGAAGTGGGCCGCGCCTTCCCGGGCCGAGCGCAGCGGCTTGTCGTGTTCCAGCACCTCGCCGCCGTGGCGCACGGCCAGCGCGGCGAAGGTTTGCGGATTCCATGCCATCGTTTTCTCCGTCATCGTCACACCACTAGGATGCGCAGGCCCAGCAGCAGCATCAGCGCGCCGCCGCAGCCGTCTATCCACCGGCTCTTGCGGTGCAGGCCGCTCAGGATGGACGGGTGGGAAATCAGCAGCGTCAGCAGCGCGTACCAGCCGAAGTCCAGCCCCATCGCGGTGGCGATCAGCAGCGCTTGGCCGCTGGCGGGCATGTCGGCAGTGACGAACTGGCTGAGCAGGGCGACGAACATCACCGCCAAATGAGGGTTGGACAGCGACACGGCCAGGCCGGTGCGCGCGGCGCGCCAGGCCGAGGTCGGCGCGGCGGCGGCGGTTTCGCCGCTGGCGGCCCGCGCCGGGCGGGACGCCGCCCGCAGGCCCTGCACGCCCAGCCACACCAGATAGGCGGCGCCGAGGCTGGAGATGATCTTGAACAGCAGCGGATGTGCCGCCATCACCATCGCCAGCCCCTGGGCGGCGGCCAACGCGTACAGGCCCACGCCCAGCGCGTGGCCCATCGCGGCGGCCAGGCCGCCGCCGCGTCCGCCGCGGGCGGTCTGCTGCAATACCATCGCCAGGCTGGGGCCGGGCGACATCGCGCCCAGCATGCACACGCCGGCGAATTGCAGCCAAATGGTCCAGGTCATGACTTTCTCCTTATTTGCTCGATGACAATCAGGACAAAGTCTATGGCGCGGACGCGGCGGGCAGAACCGCCATCGGCGGATAGCCGCTATGCGTCCCCCGCATACTTGCTGACGCCGTGGATCGAGTGGTACAGCACGTCGAACACATGGCCGCGGAACCAGCGGTGCGCCGGGTCCTTGTCCGCCCGGCCGTGCCACAGCAGCCAGTAGCGGTAGGTGTAGTCGATGAAGGGCAGGGGCTTGGCGCGCACCGGGAACTGGCGCTGGAAGCGGACGGCCAGGTGTTCCGGCAGCGTCAGCAGCAGCTGGCTGCGGGAGACGATGCTCAGCGCGGACACGAAATAGGGCGTGGCGATGCGGATTTGGCGGCTCAGGCCATTGCGCGCCAGCTGGATGTCGACGAAACCGTCCTTGTCGCTGGCGGAGCTGACGCGCGCGTGCGGCCAGGCCAGGTAGTCGTCCCGCTCCAGCGCGGGTTTGTCATGCAAAGGATGGTTGTCGGCCATCACGCACATCGGCTGGTCCTGGCCCAGCGATTTGCCGTAGATATTGTCCGGCACCTCGTCGGCGATGGTGGAGATCAGGTCGGCGGCGCCGTCCGACAGCAGGTCGAAACGGCCGGCCTGCCAGGGGATGAACTTCAGGCGCATGCCCGGTGCCTGCGGCAGCACCCGGTCCAGAATGTCCGGCAGCATGTATTCGGCCAGGTAATCGGAGCCGGCGAAGGAGAATTCCCGTTCGCAGGCGGAGGGATCGAACTGCGGCGGCTGGTATAGCTGCTCCACCTGCTCCAGCACCGCCTTCAGACCCAGGCGCAGCTCCTCCGCCCGCTCGGTCAGCACGAAGCGCTGCCCCTCGCGCAGCAGCAGCGGATCCTGGAACTGCGCGCGCAGCTGCACCAGGTGGCGGCTCATCGCCGACTGGGTCAGGCCCAGCCTGGCGGCGGAGCGGGTGAGGTTGCGCGTTTCCAGCAGCGCCTCCAGCGAGCGCAGCAGGTTCAGATTCAGGGGAGGGGACATGGGCATCCGTCATTCTTGGGCAAGGCCGCCGGCGGGCCGCCGTGCATGGCCGCGCCTGGCGCGGCGCGCCGGGTTGCTAGATCTGTCGATTGTGGAGCGGGCGCGGCGTTTAGGGAATAGCCGGGCGAACGTCGCAAGCGTTCAGCCTGGCTGATTTGGCGCTAGCGCGATGCGGATACGGCGTGCGCTTTGATCCAGCGGCGGTTGCGTACAGTCCGCATCTTGGCGTCCCACTGCTGCCGCAGCAGCGCCAGGGCCGGGGCGACATCGGGCCAGGGGTGCTTGCCTTGGCTGAGGCGGCGCAGCTGGTATTTCACCATCGCCATATAGCCGACCGAGGCTAGCATCGTGTTTTTCCAAGGTATGGCGCGCAGCCGGGGCGCGGCCGTCGCGGGTCTGGCCGTGCATGGCCAGCGCTTCGTAGCTGCCGCCGGACAGCTCGATCAGGTCCAGGCCCAGCGGGTTCAGCATGGCCACCACCTGTTTGGCGTCGTCGGCGCTGAAGCCGCCGCGCTGGAAATCGGCCGAGTTGATTTTCACCGACACGGAGAAGCCGGCGCCTACGGCCTGGCGCACTTCGCGGACGATGTCCAGCAACAGGCGGGCGCGGTTTTCCAGGTTGCCGCCCCAGCGGTCGGTGCGCTGGTTGGTGATGGGGGACAGAAACTGGCTGATCGGTAGCCGTGGGCGGCGGCGGCCCACTGCTCAAAACGCTCGCCGAATCGCGCCGACTCCAGCACCACGCCGCCTGGGCCGGTCATCGCGCGCCGGTCCACCATGACGTTGCCGGTGATGATCAGCCCCGCGCCGCCTTCTGCCCAGGCGCGGTACAGGCGGATCAGTTCTTCGGACGGCGCGTGGTCGCGGTCGGCCAAGTTTTCCTCCATGGCGGCTTTGGCTAGGCGGTTCGGCAGCAGGCTGCCATTGGGCAGGGTGAGGGAAGCGAAGGGATTCATCGTTGTCTCCAGGGGAGCGATGAGTGCACGATAGGATTAAAGCCAACTTTAAGGTCAAGCCTGTCGGCGCAGAATTTTTCCTGGCCGCGGGAAAACTGTTTTCTAGATCATATGCTTGCGCGCGTGAGGCGCTGGGCCGGGGGCATGAGGGCGGGCGGGAGAGCGCTGGTTGACATTCAAGCTGGCTTTAAGCTTAGCATGGAGTCTGTCGCCCGCTTTCATGCCTTTGGAATTGAGCCGACAGGGGAAATGGCGCGATGTACTATGATCCAGAAGGTGCCGCACCATGCCCATTTTCAAGAACCCTCTCTGGTAGCCATGTCCATGCCAATCATGCAAACCGCCGCAGCAGACCCCGCGTTTTCGGCTTCGCAATCATCCGCCGGCGCGGGCAAGATCCTGATGGTCATGACCAATCATGACCGCTATCCGAGCCGAGCCGAGCGCACTGGATTGTGGCTCGCCGAGCTGACGCACGTTTACGATGTGCTGGAGGCTGCCGGCTATGCCATCGATTTCGCCAGCCCGAACGGCGGCGCCATTCCGCTCGACCCGCGCAGCCTGGGTTGGCCGCATGCCGATGCCGCCGCCAAGGCCCGCCTGAACGACCCGTCCTTCATGGCGCGGCTGCAATCGACCCAGGCGGTGGCCGACCTGGACCCGACGGTTTACCGCGCCATCTTCTACACCGGCGGCCATGGCACGATATGGGACTTCCGCGGCAACGCCGATCTGAAGCGCGTCGCCGAAAGCATTTACCGCAGCGGCGGCATCGTCTCGGCGGTGTGTCATGGCTTGGCGGGCCTGCTCGATCTGCAGGCGGAGGATGGCAAGCCGCTGCTGGAAGGCCGCCGCGTGACCGGCTTCTCCAATCTCGAAGAGTCGCTGTCCGGGGTGAAGGACCAGGTGCCCTACCAGTTGCAGAGCGAGATGGAGGCCAGGGGCGCGCGCTATGAGAAGTCGCTCCTCCCCTTCGGCAGCTTCGCGCTGACGGACGGCCGCCTGATCACCGGCCAGAATCCACGCTCCAGCAAGGCGCTGGCCCAGGCTTTGCTGGCGGCGCTGCGCAATGCGCAAGCCCGGTAGGCCGGCCGTGTGATCCGACGAGATTCAGGCAAGGGCCGAAGCAGGAGCGATATGAAAATCGGAGAACTGGCCAAACGGAGCGGCATGGCGGCCTCGGCCATCCGCTTCGATGAGTCCAAAGGCTTGTTGCAGTCGGCCAGCGGCCAGGCGAACGGTTATCGGGACTATCCTCCGGAGACGGCTGCGGCGCTGGCCATCATCCGCGACGCGCAGCAGTCCGGCTTCTCGCTGGACGAGATCAGGCAGATTCTGCCGGCGGGCGTTTCATCCTGGCGGCACGACGAGTTGTTGGCCACGCTCAGGCGCAAGGTGGCGGATATCGAGTCGCTGCAGGCGCGGCTGGCGCAGAACAAATCGCACATCCAGTCCCTGATCCAGCTGATCGAATCCAAGCCCGGGGACATGGACTGCGCCGACAATGCCGCCAGAGTGATGGCGGTCATGGGCATTGGCGGCGACAAATAAGGAAGCCCTTTTTAGGCTGGGCGCGTCAACGGCAGCCTGTCCCGCTCAGCGCCGGAATAACCAGACCATGGGTGCCGCGCGGTCACCCGCAGAGCGAAGCTTCCCCCCTCGCCGTTATCGTTCGGGCATGACGGCATAGTTCGGTTTGCCGGCGCCGACGATGATGTTGGCGATCACCAGCTGCACGTCCGGCGTCTGCTTGATGAAGGCTTCGATGCCAGAGGCGGCATTCCGGCTGCGGACGCAGCCTTCCACGTAAACGAAGCGGCGTTGCACGGTCAGCCACAGACTGGCGTTGGCGAAGCGACGGCTCTTGGCGAATCGGCGCCGCAGATCGGCGGCGATATCCGCGTCGTACATGTAGGCGTTGGGCTTCGCGCATTGTTTGGCCAGCCAGCAGCTGGTGCCGCGCTCGATGCGGGAATGCGCTTGCTGTTTCATTTCCGCCTCGGTGGCGAACGGTCCCAACGGCGCCGGGCAGGCGGCGATGCGGCCGCGCACCTGGATGAACGGATCGTCGAACCAGTTCTTGAGCGGCGGTGCGGCAAGCGCCGCGGCGCAGGCCAGCAGCAGGCAGCCGCCTAGGCTGCGGAGGACGAGGGCGCGCATGTATGGAGTGGCAGGGTCTGTGAAAAGGTTTGCCTTGCCCGGCAAGGCGGCTAGTTCTTTTCAGCATTGTTGAGAGGGATCGGGTCCGTCAAGGCGAGAGTCTGAATGGCTCGTGCCGCCATGGAGCTGAGGTTTCCGCCACGAAAAAAAGCCCGCGCCTGAGCGCGGGCCAATGAGGAAAGGGGACCAGATCGGCGGATCAGTAATCCAGCTCCGCCGGGGCTTTGGCCTTGCTGTCCTGCCCCGCTTCGGCCACGGTGGCGTCGGTAGTCAGGATCAGGCTGGCGATGGAGGCCGCGTTTTGCAGCGCGGTGCGCGTCACCTTGGTCGGGTCGATCACGCCCATTTCCACCAGGTCGCCGAACTGGCCGCTGGCGGCGTTGTAGCCGTGGTTGCCCTTGCCCTCCAGCACCTTGTTGACGATCACCGACGGCTCGTCGCCGGCATTGGCGGCGATGGCGCGCAGCGGCGCTTCCAGCGCGCGCAGCACGATCTGGATGCCGGCGTCCTGGTCGGGGTTGTCGCCCTTCAGCTCCTTGATGTGGGCGCGGGCGCGCAGCAGGGCCACGCCGCCGCCGGCGACGATGCCTTCTTCCACCGCGGCGCGGGTGGCGTGCAGCGCGTCGTCCACGCGGTCTTTCTTCTCTTTCATTTCCACTTCGGTGGCCGCGCCGATGCGGATCACCGCCACGCCGCCGGACAGCTTGGCCACGCGCTCCTGCAGCTTCTCGCGGTCATAGTCGCTGGTCGCCGCGTCGATCTGGGCGCGGATGGCTTGCACGCGCGCGTCGATCTTGGCCTTGTCGCCGGCGCCGTCGATGATGGTGGTGTTTTCCTTGCCGATTTCCACGCGCTTGGCGCTGCCCAGCTCGGCCAGGCCGGCTTTTTCCAGCGTGAGGCCGGTTTCCTCGGCGATGACGGTGCCGCCGGTGAGGATGGCGATGTCTTCCAGCATGGCTTTGCGGCGGTCGCCGAAGCCCGGAGCCTTGACGGCGGCCACCTTCAGGATGCCGCGCATGCTGTTCACCACCAGGGTGGCCAGCGCTTCGCCCTCCACGTCCTCGGCGACGATCAGCAGCGGCTTGCCGGCCTTGGCCACTTGCTCCAGCACCGGCAAGAGGTCGCGGATATTGCTGATCTTCTTGTCGTAGAGCAGCACCAGCGGGTCTTCCAGCACGGCGGTCTGCTTTTCCGGATCGGTGATGAAATACGGCGACAGGTAGCCGCGGTCGAACTGCATGCCCTCAACCACGGCCAGCTCGTTGTCCAGCGACTTGCCGTCCTCGACGGTGATCACGCCTTCCTTGCCCACCTTGTCCATCGCGTCGGCGATGATCTTGCCGATGGCTTCGTCGGAATTGGCGGACAGCGCGGCCACCTGGGCGGTTTCCTTGCTGTTGGTCACCGGTTTGGACAGGGTTTGCAGTTCTTTGATTACGGCATGGACGGCCTTGTCGATGCCGCGCTTCAGGTCCATCGGGTTCATGCCGGAGGCCACGTATTTCATGCCTTCCTGCACGATGGCCTGGGCCAGCACGGTGGCGGTGGTGGTGCCGTCGCCCGCCACGTCGGCGGTCTTGGACGCCACTTCCTTCACCATCTGCGCGCCCATGTTCTCGAACGGATCCTTCAGTTCGATCTCCTTGGCGACAGACACGCCGTCCTTGGTGATGTGCGGCGCGCCGAAGCTGCGCGCCAGCAGCACGTTGCGGCCTTTCGGGCCCAGGGTGACTTTCACGGCATCGGCCAGCACATTGACGCCGTTGACGATGCGCTCACGGGCGTTGTCGTGGAAGCGGACTTCTTTCGCAGCCATGGTTTAACTCCTGTGATGATGGTGAGAAATCAGGCAGCCTTGCGGCCGGATTGGGATGCGTCTTCAACGACTCCGAAGACATCCTCTTCGCGCAGCACCAGGTATTCCTGGTCGTTTAGCTTCACGGTCTGGCCGCCGTATTTGCCGAACAGCACCAGATCGCCCACCTGCACCTGCATCGGCAGCAAGGTGCCGTCCGGCAGGCGCTTGCCGGGACCAACGGCGAGAACTTCACCTTGTTCCGGTTTTTCCGCGGCGCTATCGGGAATGACGATGCCGGAAGCAGTCTGGCGGACCTTTTCGACCCGCTTGACGATAATCCGGTCGTGCAGAGGACGGATTTGCATATCAATCTCCTGTGCGATTCAGATCATTGGAAACGGTATGTGAGACCGGCCTGCCGCAGGCGCGAACAGGCCCGCGCTTGCCGGTCAAATTCAGCCAGGGCGGCTGACGAATGACGAAGTAAGGGCGGGCCAAAAGCTTTTCAAGAGGTTTTTTGCAGAAAAAATCCGGCTAAAGAATGATGCGTTCGACACGGCCGAAACGGTATTCGGTCCGGGCCGCCTTGCCGCCGCGGCAGGCGCGCGGCGCGAGCGGGCAGGGGGGCTGGCGCAGCCCGGCCTCGCCCAGGGTGTCGTCTTCGGCCAGATCGCGCCACAATCCGCCATGCACAGGCCGGAACTGCCAGGAAACATAACCGCGGCGGGCCGCCAGCCGCATCATCTCCGGTGCGTCGGGCGCCTCGGCCACGATGCTTTCCTGGCCGTCGATAGGCGGCAAATCCCCGAAAGCCTGGCGGCAGGCCAGTTCCTCGCCGGCGGCGGCGCCCATGGTATTGCAGCCGCGCCGCTCGTCGCGCAGCAAGCTCCACGCGCCCAGCTGCCAGGCCGCGTCCAGAATCTCTTCCTCCACCCGCGACAGCGCCTCCCACCTGCGCGTCAGCTGCAAGGCCGACGCCGGCACTTGCCGCAGCATACTGGTGTCCGTCCGCGCGCGGTCAGGGGGCGATTGGCGGAAGCCATGCCAATGCAGCATCAACAGCAGCGGCGTATCGGGAAAGGGGACCGCGCTGAGGCTGACCGCGAACAGCGGCAGGCGCATATGGCGGATCTGGGCGGACAAGGTATCGAACAACTCCATGGCGACACTCCATGACAATGGATGCGAAGACATGTTTAAACGATAAAAACATTGCCGGCGCGAGGCAAGCCCATGCTGTGCGGCGATGGCCAGGTTTTCATTGCCAACCTTGCAGCCATTGGTCCGTATCCCGCAGCGCCTGCCACGCCATGGTTTGCCGACGCCGGCTATGCACCGCCTCCAGCGTCACCGTCTCCACCGGCGCGTCCGGCGCCGGCCGGCCCAGCGCCACCACCAGGAAGTGCTTCTCCCGGTTGCGCGGCGCGGCGGCGGTCCATTTGCTCAGCAGCAATTTTTCCGGATTCAGCCGCCTAGTTGTCGCCACGGTCCTGCCTCACCCAGATCAGCTTGTCGGCCGGCACGCCCAGCCTGGCGGTTACCGCCAGCAACGCCGGCTTGGCGGCGGGCGCGGGCTGCTTGTCGCGCGACAGCAGCCACAGATAGTCCTTGTCCGGCCCCACCACCACCGCCCAGCGGTAGCCGGGGTCCAGCGCCGCCACATGGTAGCCGCCGTAGAACGGGCCGAAGAACGACACTTTCAGCGAGGCGACATCGGCAGGGCCGTTGAACCAGGCCTTGCCGACGGCTTGGCGCCAACTGGCGGCGGCGGCGTCGTAGCCGCGGTTGACCACGCGGATGCTGCCGTCGGCGTTGCGGCTGTAGTCGGCGCTCACCGCCTGCAGGCCGCGTTCGAAGCGGTGATCCAGGCGGGCGATTTCATACCAGCGGCCTTGGTAGCGTTCCAGCTGGAACCCCCGCACCGGGTCGATGCCGGACGGCGGCGCGGTGGAGCAGCCGGTGAGCGGCAGCAGGGCGATGGCGAACAGCGCGAGCGGTTTTCTCAGCATGCTTGACCTCACAGTGCGTCTAGATCGGCTTGCAGCGCGGCGGCGCGCGCGGAGATGGCGGCGCGTTCGGCTTCCGGCAGCTTGTCCAGCTGGCGGTAGACCAGCGCCAGCCGCGGATTGGCGGCCAGCCGCGCGCGGTGGCGCTGGAAAAAATCCCAGTACAAGGCATTGAACGGGCAGGCGTCGGCGCCGACGCGCTGCTTGGGCCGATAGCGGCAGCCGGCGCAGTAATCGCCCATGCGGCCGATATAGGCGGCGCTGCCGGCGTAAGGCTTGCTGCCCAGCAGCCCGCCGTCGGCGAACTGGCTCATGCCCAGCGTGTTGGGCAGCTCCACCCATTCGAAGGCGTCGATGTAGACGCCCAGATACCATTCGTGCAGCGCCTGCGGCGACAGGCCGGCGATCAGGCCGAAATTGCCTATCACCATCAGCCGCTGGATGTGGTGGGCGTAGGCGTCTTCGAGCGATTGGCCGATGGCGTGGGCGAGGCAGCGCATGCCGGTGTCGCCGTCCCAAAACCAGCGCGGCAGCGGCAGCCGGTGATCCAGCGCGTTGCTGTCGCGGTAGCCGGGCATCTTGGCCCAGTACACGCCGCGCACGTACTCGCGCCAGCCCAGCAGCTGCCGCGCGAAGCCTTCCACCGCGGCCAGCGGCGCGTCCCCCCGGCGCCAGGCGGCGACGGCGGCGTCCACCGCCTCGCGCGGATTCAGCATTTTCACATTGAGGGCGAAGGACAGCAGCGAATGGAACAGCCGCCGCGCGCGCGGGCTCATCGCGTCCTGGTAGGCGCCGAAATGCGGCAGCGCGTGTTCGACGAAGGCGCGCAGCTGCGCCAGCGCCTCGGCGCGGTTGAGCGGCCAGCGCAGGGCGTCCGCCTGCGGCTGGCCGAAGCTGTCCACCCCGGCGTCGACAATGGTTTGCCACAGCCGGCTGTGGTCATGCTCGGGACGCGCATCGTTTGGTTCGGGCGGGTGGCCGGGCCAGCGCTGGCGGTTGTCGGCGTCGAAATTCCAGCGCCCGCCGGCGGGCTCGCCGTTGTCGTCCATCAAAATGCCGTGCTGGCGCCGCAGGTGACGGTATAGGGTCTCCTGCCGCCATTGCCGCCGCGCGCCGAAGAACGCCGCCGCCTCGCCGCGCGCGGTGTAGAAGTGCTCGCTGTCCGCCATGCGGCAGGGTATGGGCAGGCCGGCCGCCCATTCCGCGAGCTGGCGGTCCAGCCGCCACTCGTCCGGGGCCTGGTACTCCACCGCCGCCGCGCGGTAATGGGCGATCAGCGCGTCCAGATTGCCGATCAGCGACTGGCGGTTGCTGGCGTCGTCTATGGCCACGTAGCGCACGCGGTGGCCTTGCGCTTTCAACTGGGCGGCGAAGTCGCGCATCGCGGCGAAGATGGCCAGGATTTTCTGCGCGTGGTGGCGCACGTAATCGGTTTCCTGGCGGATTTCCATCATCACATGCACCACGTTGGCGTCGGGCTCGGCGAACCAGCTGTGGCGGGGATTGAGCTGGTCGCCCAGGATCAGCCGCAAGGTGGTCATGCGGCTTTGCCTTTCCGGCGGCGGCAGCGCTCGGAGCAATACTGGACAGCGTCCCAGCTGGCGCGCCATTTTTTGCGCCAGCTCATGGTTCGGCCGCAGCCGGCGCAGGGCTTGGACGGCAACGCCGCCTTGTTGCCCTTGAATGCCGCAGCCGACATCAGACAACCCTCAGTTTCTTGCGCAGCCAGGCCACGGGCAGGCCGAACAACGGAATTTTCTCGAACAGTTCTTCCGCCGCATCCCAGTAGTCGCGGTGCAGCGTGATCTTGCCGTCGGCGTCGAACTGCAGATGGCTGCCGCCGTGGATGCTCATTTGGCGGCCGGCATACAGGAAGTGGAAATCCCAGGTGATAAAGGCCTGGTCGCCGTCGCGCAGCGCATGGATGACGGTGAAGCGCGGATGCTCCAGCGTCTGGAACATGTGGCGGAACACCGCCTGGATCCTGGCCACGCCGCGCGCGTCGTTGAACGGGTCCTTGAAGCGGGCCTCTTCGGCGTAATAGCGGCCGATGTCCGGCAGCGTGTCCGGCGTCAGCGTCTGGTACCAGTCGAGCAGGGCCTGCCATTCGGTTTGGGTAGGAATGCGTTTCATGGTCGTGCCAACCTCGCGAGCAAGGGCAGCCGCAGCCGGTAGGGCAGCAGCCGCAACAGTTTGAGCCATACGGTGAAGCGCAGCGGGAAGTGGATTTCGAACGCGCCGCGCTCTAGCCCGCGCATGATGTGCCGCGCAGCCTGGCGCGGCGTCAGCAGCGCCGGCATGGTGAAGTGGTTCTTGGCGGTGAGCGGCGTGGCGACGAAGCCGGGATTGATCAGGTAAACCGCCACCCCGCGCGGCCTGAGCTCGGTGTAGAGGATTTCCGCCAGATTGATCAGCGCCGCCTTACCGGGGCCGTAGACCACGGCGCCGGGCAGGCCGGCGTAACCGGCCACGCTGGCGACCAGCGCCACGCCGCCGCGGCCTTGCCGCGCCAGCGTCGGCAACACCACTTCCAGCCCGTGGTAGACGCCCAGCAGATTGGTGTCGAGCAGGCGGCGGGTTTCCTCTGCGTACAGGTCCAGGCAGGTTTGCGGCCGGTAATCGGCCGCGCAGAACACCACGAAATCGGGCAGCGCGCCGGCGGCCTCCAGATGCGACCAGGCGGCCTGCCAGGCGGCGGGATCGGTCACGTCCAGCGTTTCCACCCGCGCGCCCGGGCAGCCCGCCGCCAGCATGCGCATCGGCTCGGCGCGGCGCGCCGACAGGATGACTTCGGCGCCGGCCTGCAGCAGTTCGTCGGCCAAGGCCGCGCCGATGCCGCTGGACGCGCCTATCACCCACACCCGGCGCGCGCGCCAGTCCGCTATGGCGGGATTGAGGCGCAGCGTCATGGCTTGGCCTCCGGCTTGCGGAAGAACAGCGTGACTTCGCCCAGGCGGAAGCCGAACTTGCTCATCGTCGTCCGGTTGAGCAGGCTGCGCTCGTCCTGCAGGAACATCCAGTCGTCGAACTGCACCAGGTACTGTTTGCCGTCCACCGGCAGCTTCAGCGTGTAGCGCCAGCGCAGCGCGTTGCCGGCCGTCTCGCCGACGGCCTCGCCGACCACATCGTCGGCCAGGCCGCGCCAGCGGCCGTCGCCGGTGGGCTTGAGCCGCCATACGCGCTGCTGGCGGCTGCCGTCGCTGTAATGGAAGCGCTCGGTCAGCACCAGCTCCTCGCCCTGGCGTTCGCCGTCCATGTCCACGGTGAAGCGCTTGGCCACGCGGCCTTGCCGGTCCTGGAACATGCCCCAGGCCTCGGTCTTGCCGAGGAAAAAACGGCCAGGGTCCAGCAGCGGGCGATTGGCGGCGTAATCGGCCACCGAGGGTCCGGCACAACCCGTCAGCAAGGCCAGCAAGGAGGCGAAGGCGGCGCGCGGCATCACGCATTCCTTTCCAGCAGAAATTGCGAAACGCCGATGCGGCCTTCGTCGAAACCGGCTTCGCAGTAGCACAGGTACAGCCGCCACAGCCGGATGAAGGCCTCGTCGAAGCCCTGGCCGCGGATGGCGGCGAGGTTGGCCTCGAAGGCCTGGCGCCAGCGGCGCAGCGTTTCCGCGTAGTCGGCGCCGAAGTCCAGCCGCGTGCCGCATGCCAGGCCGCTTTGCTGCGCCGCGCTCTGGAAGCGCTCGCGGCTGGGCAGCATGCCGCCGGGAAAGATGAAGGTCTGGATGAAGTCGGCGCCGGCGCGGTACGCGTCGAAGCGGGACTCCTCTATGGTGATGCTCTGCGCCAGCGCCTGGCCGCCCGGCTTCAGGCAGCGGCGCAGGGTATCGAAATAGCCGCGCCAGTAGCGTTCGCCCACTGCCTCGAACATCTCGATCGACACGATGGCGTCGTATTGGCCGGAGAGGTCGCGGTAATCGCGGTGCTCCAGCCTGACCAGCGGTTCGTTGGCCAGGCGGCGGCGGGCGAAGTCCAGCTGCGCGTCCGAGATGGTGATGCCATGCACCGCCACGCCGAGGCGGGCGGCATGCTCGGCGAAGCCGCCCCAGCCGCAGCCGATTTCCAGCACCCGCATGCCGGGGCGCAGCCGCAGTTGCTCGCAGATGCGCTGGTACTTGCGCGCTTGCGCGTCGGCTAGGGGCAGGCTGTAGTCGCCAGCGAACCAGGCGCTGGAATAGGTCCAGCTCGGGTCCAGCCACAGCCGGTAAAAATCGTTGCCGATATCGTAATGGGCGTGGATGTTGCGCCGGCTGCCGCGGCGGCTGTTGGCGCGCGCCAGGTGGCGCAGCTTGTGCCAGCAGCGCGCGGCCCAGCGGCCTAGCCTGCCCAGCTGCAAGGCGTCCTCGTTGCGCAGCGCCAGCCGCAGCAGCGCCGTCAGGTCGGGGCTGTCCAGCCAGCCGTCGCGATAGGCCTCGGCAAAGCCGATATCGCCGCCGGCCAGGATGCGGCCGCAGGCGCGCCAGTCGCGCAGCTGCAGCTCGGCGTCGGTTTCCGCATGGAGAGCGCCGAACCACAGGGTCTCGCCATCCGGGGTGATGAGTTTGAGGCTGCCGTGGCGCAGTTTCGACAACAGGGCCTGCAGCGCCCGCCCGGCGGCGGGAATATCGGGACGGGACAAGGCGATGGGTTGGCTCGCGCTCATGGCTTCAACTCCTGGCCGCGGCTGAGCGCGGCGGCGGGGGGATGGGGTTTGCGGAAGATGGGCACGCGTTTCAGCCACAGCTTCAACGCCTGCCAGTGGATGCGGGCGATGACGCCCAGGGTCAGCAAGGGCTGGCGCAACAAGGCGGCCGCCGCCGCCGGCGCTGTCAAGGCGCGCAGGCGGCCGGCTATCGAGGTGTGCAGCAAGGCGCCCGCGGCGTCGTGATAGTCGATGCGCACCAGCGCGCGGCCCGGCTGTTCGGCGAAGCGGAAACGGTAATGGCCTTCCACGCGGCAAAACGGCGAAACGTGCAGCAGCTTGCGGCAGGCGAGCTGGCTGGAGGCGCTGATCTCGCCGCCCTGGGACGGACTGAGCAGATAGCCGTGATGCTCGCCGAAGGTGTTGTTCACCTCGGCCAGCACCGCGATCAAGCGGCCGGCCGCATCGTGGCAATACCAGAAGCTGACCGGGTTGAAGGCATAGCCGAACACGCGCGGAAAGGTTTGCAGCCAGATTTCGCCGTCGGCCGGCAGCCCGGCTTCCGCCAGCCGCGCGCGGGCCCACGGCAGCAGCGGCGAGCCGTCGCGCGGGCCATAGTCGCGCGTGCGCAGCGCCAGCGGCCGCCAGCGGTCGACGCCGAGCCAGAAGCCGTTCGCCTCCTCCAGCGCCGACAGCTTCAGGCGCAGGCAGAACACTGGGTAGACAAAACGGTTGGCGGCCGGGCGCAGGCGGTGGTGCATCACCTGTCCGGTCAGCAGATAGGCGCCGTTCATCTTTCCACCCTCGCCCAGGCCGGAGCCAGGCCAAACGCCTGCGCCACCCGCAGCGCGGACTTCAGCCCGTCCTCGTGGAAGCCGTAGCCGGTCCAGGCGCCGGCGAACCAGCAGCCGTGGCGGCCCTGGATGCTGGGCAAGGCCTTTTGCGCGGCGATGGCGGCGGCGTCGAGCAAAGGATGTTGGTAGCGGAAGCGGCCCAGCACCTTGGCGGGATCGGGCGGACGCGGCGGATTCAAAGTCACGACCACCGGCGTGGCGACAGGCAGCGGCTGCAGCTGGTTGAGCAGATAGCTGACGCCCACCGCCCGGCTGTCGTCCGGCTCGTCCGCCAGGAAGTTCCAGGCCGACCAGGCGGCTTGGCGCCGGGGCAAGAGCGCGGCGTCGGTGTGCAAAACGGCTTCGTTTGCCTGGTAGCGGACCGCGGACAATATCCTGCGTTCCAGCTCGCCCGCGTCGGCCAGCATGCCCAGGGTTTGCGGCGCATGGGTCGCGAACACGGCCGCGTCGAAGGTTTCCTCGCTGCTGGCGGTGAGCAGGCGCAGGCGGCCGTCGACGCGGCTGGCGCGCAGCACCGGGGTCGACAGCCGGACATCGGCCAGGCCGGCGGCGATTTTATCGACATATTGCCGGGCGCCGCCCGGCACGGTGCGCCACTGCGGCCGGTCGCGCAGCTGCAGCAGGCCATGGTTCAGGCAGAAGCGCAGGAAAGTCTCGGCCGGAAAGGACAGGATGTCGCGGCAGGGGCTGGACCAGATCGCCGCCGCCATCGGCAGCAGATAGTGGCGGCGAAAGCGCGCGCCGTATCCGTCCGCGTCCAGCAGGTGCCCCAGGCTTTGCGGGGCCTCGATCGCGCGGCGCAGATTGCGCTCCGCCTCGCGGTTGAAGCGCAGGATGTCGGACAGCATGCCCCAGAAGCCGGGCGACAGCAGATTGCCGCGCTGGACGAACACGCTGTCCAGATTGCGTCCCGCCCATTCCAGCCGGCCCTGGCCCAGGGAGACGCTGAACGACATGTCGCTGGGATGGCTGGGGATGCCCAGCTCCTGGAACAGGGCGATCAGATTGGGATAGGTGCGATCGTTGAAGACCAGGAAGCCGGTATCGACGGCGAAGTCGCGGCCGTCGACCGTGACATCGACGGTGTGGGTATGGCCGCCCAGATAGTCGGCGGCTTCGAACAGCGTCACCGCGTGGCGCCGGGAGAGAAAGTGGGCCGTGGCAAGGCCGGCGATGCCGCTGCCTATCACAGCGATGCGTTGTGGCGATGAGGCGTTCACCATGTCGTCCTGTCGCGAGGTCGGAAATCCACCGGCTTGGCAGTGCGCCGGCGCTGCTTTATATTCAGGATAAAACCGATTTGAAAAAAATGCTACTGATCAGTAAAAGGTGTTACCGATGGGTATATTAGGCAGGCTCAGCTTCAAGGACCAGGCCTTCAAGCTGCGCGAGCAAGCCGTGCTGGACGCCACGACGCGGATGCTGGCGAGCAAGGGTTTCGACCTGATGACCATGGACGATGTGGCCGGCGAAGCGGGGATTTCCAAGCCCAGCCTGTACAAGCATTTCAAATCCAAGGATGAGCTGGCGACCGAGGTGATGATCCGCTTGCTGGACGATGCCCAGGATTTTCTGGCGCGGCAGGCGCCGGAGCTGAGCCCGCTCGCCCGCCTGCGCGATCTCTTGGCCTGGGCGCTGCGGGTGCGCCTCGAGGGCGGGCTGCCTTTCCTGCCTTCGGCCAGTCCGCAGGTGCGCGCCATGCTGACGCGCAGCCTGCGCTACGTCAGCCGGGCGATCAAGCTGCACAAAACGCTGCAGGGCATCGTCGAGCAGGCCAAGCGGCAGGGGGAGTTGCGGGCGGATATGCCGACCGACGTGATCCTGTACAGCTACTATTCCCGGACCTGCGATCCGGCGGTGGAGTATTTGCGGGTGTATGGGAAATACCCGGATGAAGACATCGTCAGGCATATGCTTGAGGTCTGTTTCGACGGCATGTCGGCTGGCCAGCGCCGCGCTGACGGAGACGCGTGAAGCCGCGGATCAGGGCGCGGCCAGGCTCCGTGCCTGATCGTCTGCCGCCATGCGCAGCAGATCTTGCAGCAGCGGCGGCAGATACTGCCGCTGCACGGTGATGGCGTAGAAGGTCTCCTCGACGCGCGGCACCACGCAGTATTGTTGCAGCAAGCCCTTGCCTAGCTCGTCGCGCACCACGATGGCCGGCAGCAGCGCCACGCAGCCGGCGTCGCGCGCCAGCAGGCGCAGCATGGCCATATCGTCCACTTCGGCGCGGATGGCCGGCTGCAGCGCCAGCTCCTCGCACAGCAGGTCGAAGCGCAGGCGGATCTCGCTCTTGCGGCTGGGCACCAGCAGCGGCAGCGCCGGCAGATCGCGCTCGAACTGGAAGGTCCGCCCCTCCGGCCGCGGCGGCCCCACCAGCACCACCGGCTGGCGCGCCAGCGTGCGGCAGCGCCAGGATTGCTTGTCGTCGCCCAGGGCAGGGCGATTGGACAGCACCACGTCCAGTTCGTGCGCCTTGAGCCGCTGCAGCAGCTCGTCCAGGCTGCCGGACTCCAGCACCAGCCGTACATCGGCTTCTTTCAGCACCGGCTGCAAAAACCATTCCTGGAAATTGCGCGACAGCGTGGCCACGCTGCCTATGCGCAAGGTGCCGCGTCCTTGGCCGGAGGCGGCGGTGGCCAACAGCTCGTTGCCCAGCGCGAAAATCTCCTCGGCATAGCGCATCACCACCGCGCCCAGCTCGGTCAGCTGCAGCTTGCGGCCTTCGCGCAGGAACAACGGCTGGCCCAGTTGCTCTTCCAGCTGGCGAATTTGCGCCGACAGCGCCGATTGCGAGACATGCAGCCTCTCGGCCGCGCGCGTCAGGTGGCCCTCGCTGGCAACCGCCCAGAAATAGTGCAGATGGTGGTAGTTGAGCCGGCTCATTGTTCTAAAATAAAGAATGAAAACTAATATTTAATCTATTTTACTGAACATATTCGCTCAGGCAAAGTTCGAGCAGGAAAACAACGGAGCCTTCCATGCCCCAAACCCTGCTTGCCGCGTTGCCATACGCGATCGCGCTGGCCTGGTTGCTGCCCGCCCTGTGGCCGGGCCGCGCGCTGCCGCGCCACTGGCAGGCCGCCGAAATCGCCGCGCTGGCCGGCGGCCTGCTGCTGCTTCCTCTTATCTTTCTGCCCACGCCTGCGCCATGGTTCGCCGCCGCCTGGCTGATGCAGGCGCTGATCCAGCTGCTGGGCTGGATGGTGCTGCGCTACTCGCGCCGCTATATGCAAGGCGAGCCGGGCCAGGCGCGCTTCTTGCGCGCCATCGGCTGCTTGCTGGCGGCGGTGACGCTGGTGGTGCAAGCCAGCCACCTGTTGCTGATGGCGCTGGCCTGGATCGCCTGCAGCCTGGCCTTGCAGACGCTGCTCACCTTTTATCCCGGCCGCCCGGCGGCGCGCCTGGCCGCCCGCCGCGAATGGCGCGCCAGCCGGCTGGCCGAATGCTTGTTGCTGGGCGCGCTGTTGCTGTGGGCGCTGGCCGGCGGCAGCCTCAGCCTGCTGCCCGGCTCGCCGCAGGCGTTGGCCGACGGCGCGCAGGGCTACGCCGCGGCGGCCGGCCTGCTGCTGGCGGCGGCGGTGGCGATCAAGACCGCCCAGTTGCCCTTCCACGGTTGGCTGACCCAGGTGATGGAAGCGCCGACGCCGATTTCCGCGCTGCTGCACGCCGGGGTGGTCAATCTGGGCGGCATGGTGCTGATCAAGGCGGCGCCGCTGCTGCAAGCCGCGCCGCCGGCCAACCTCCTGCTGATGCTGTGGGGCGGGGCCAGCGCGCTGTTGTGCTGCGTGGTGATGCTGACGCGCATCAGCATCAAGCTGCGCTTGGCCTGGTCGACCTGCGCGCAAATGGGTTTCATGCTGCTGGAAATCGGCATGGGCTGGTATGCGCTGGCCTTGCTGCATCTGCTGGCCCACTCCTTCTACAAGGCCCACGCCTTCCTGCTGGCCGGCGAAACGGCGCGCGACAGCGCGGCGCGGCGCATGCTGGGCCAGGAAAGCGCCGACGGAGTCCTCCCGCATCTGGCCCGGGGCCTGATTGCGGCCGCGCTGCTGGCGGCTTCGCAATGGCTGTGGCAGCGCTGGATTCCCGCAGCCGCCTTGCCGCCGCTGTTCTGGCTGGCGATGGGCCTGGGCATGGGCGCGCTGCTGCGCGGCGGGGCCGGCTGGCTGGCGGCGCTGGCCTTGAGCCAGTCCTATCTGCTGCTGCACGCGCTGGCGGCGCGGATCCTGCCGCTGCATGGCCCGACGCCGCCGGAGTGGGCGCAAGCCTTGCTGGCCGCGCTGTTCCTGCTCGTCTTTTTGCTACAGGGTTGGCTGCTGCGCCATCCCCAAGGCGCGCTGGCGCGCCGGATCTATCCGCATGCCTTCGCCGGTTTCCACCTGGACGAATGGTGGTGCATGCTTGGCCGCCGCCTTCCGCGTCCGCCCGCGCCCTTCGCCCTGAAATGGCCTCAACTGCGGGAGAGCAGCCGTGATTGACAGCAAGGCCATAGACCAAGCGCTGGCCGCCATCGCGCCGGCCTGGCCGCTGGACAGCCTGGTGGCCAGCTCGCCCTACTGGGGTCTGCGCGAACAGTCTTTCAGCCAGGCCGCCGACACGCTGCGCCTAGTGGCGGATAGCCCGCTGCACCTGCCGCGCGGCGAATATCTGGCTGCCTGGCGGCGCGGCGAAATCAGCGCCGCGGCGCTGGAGACCGCGCTGTCGGAAACGGGCTGGACCGGCGGCGCGCAGGCCTGGCTGGACGCCGAACCGCGCGATGTCGATCCTGTCCCGCCGCCGCGGCTGCTGGCAGCCTGCCATCGCGAAGCGGCGGGCCCGCTCAGCGCGCAAAGCTGGACCGATGTCGTCATCCAGCAGATCAGCCAGTATTGCGCGGCCTGGTTCGACCGCGACCAGGCCAACTGGCACCTGGACCATGAGCGCGGCTTTTACGCCGCCTGGCTGGAGCAGATGCGCCATCCTTACGGCCTGAGCGCCTTGCCGGAGCGGCGCGAACAGCTGCGCCTGCGCGCCGAGCGGCTGCCCGGCGACGCGGAGGCCATGCTGGCCGCGGGGCTGGCGCAGCTGCAAGCGGAGCCGGAATGGCTGAAGCCCTGGCTGCAGGCGCTGCTGATGCGCAATAACGGCTGGGCGGCCTGGTGCGCCTACCTTGGCTGGCAGGCCGGGCTGAAAGGCGAAACCGACGGCCACCTGCGCCAGCTGCTGGCCATCCAGATGGCTTGGGAATGCCTGCTGGACGACGGCGCGCGCGGGCCGGACAGCGCCTGGGCGGCCTGGCACCGCGATTGGGGGCTGCGCCTGCATGGCCGCGCCGACCCGCGCACGCTGATCTGGCAGCGCGCGCATGAACTGTCCTTGCATGCGCCACTGGCCCAGGCGCTGTGCCGCGAATCCGCCGCCGAAGACGGCACCCGTCCGGCGATGCAAGCGGTGTTCTGCATAGATGTGCGTTCCGAACCGCTGCGCCGCGCGCTGGAGCAAACCGTTCCCGCCAGCCGCACCTACGGCTTCGCCGGCTTTTTCGGTCTGCCGCTGGCCTACCGCGTGCCGGGCAGCGATGTCGCCCAGCCGCGACTGCCGGTACTGCTGGCGCCGGGCTGGGAAGCGAGCGCGGCGCCCGCTTCCAAGCCATCTGCCGCGCGGCGCGGTTGGCGGGCCTTCCAGCGCTCGCCGCTGTCTGGGTTCGCCCTGGTGGAAAGCGCCGGCCTCGCCAAGCTGGCGGCGCTGGCCGGGCGCAGCAAGGCGCGCGGCCGTCAAGCCGCGCTGCCGCAGCTCGACCCCTGGCTGACGCCGGATAGCGCCAAGCCTGTGCCCCGGGACGGCCTGGGCCTGGAGAGGCGCGCGGAAATCGTCTCCGGCCTGCTGCCAGCCATGGGCCTGGCCGGCGCGCTCGCCCCCTGGGTGCTGCTGGTCGGCCATGCCAGCCACGTCAGCAACAATCCGCAGGCGGCGGCGCTGCAATGCGGCGCCTGCGGCGGGCATGGCGGCCACCAGCATGTGCGCTTGCTGGCCGGCTGGCTCAATGATCCGGCGCTGCGCGAGCGGCTGGCGGCGCTGGGCCGGGCCATTCCCGCCGACACGGTATTCCTGCCCGCGCTGCACTTGACCCATAGCGACGAAATCCTGTTGCTGGACGCGGACACCCTGAGCGCGGACGCGCGCGCCCGTCTGCCGGGCCTGCAGGCGCAATTGCGGGCGGCGTCGGCGCTGGCGCGGCGGCGACGCGCGCCGCTGGTAGGCCTCGCGCCGGAGGCGGACGACGCCATTCTGCTGAACAAAATGCGGCAGAAGGGAGACGACTGGGCGGAGACCCGGCCCGAATGGGGGCTGGCCGGCAATGCGCTGTTCATCGCCGCGCCGCGCGCCAAGACGCGCAAGCTGGACCTGGGCGGCCGCGCCTTCCTGCATGAATACGACTGGCGCGCCGACCCGGACGGCAAAGGGCTGCAGGCCATCCTCGCCGCGCCCATGGTGGTGGCGCACTGGATCAATATGCAGTACTTCGCCTCCACGGCGGACCCGCGCCGCTTCGGCAGCGGCAACAAGCTGCTGCACAATGTGGTGGGCGGCCGCATCGGCGTGTTCGAAGGCAATAGCGGCGACTTGCGCATCGGCCTGGCCTGGCAGTCGGTGCACGACGGCCAGCGCCTGCGCCACGCTCCGCTGCGGCTGGCCGCCTGCATAGACGCGCCGCCGGACAGGCTGGCGGAGGCGCTGGCGGCGCAGCCCGTCCCGCGCCAGCTGGCGGAAAACGGCTGGCTGCACCTGTATTGCGTGCACGGCGACACGCCGCTGCGCTGGCATGCCGATGGCGGGTGGCGACATGACTGAGCGCCGCGCCGCCTTGCTGACCCGCCACGGCAAGCACGCCGCCATCGCGCCCGCGCTGGCCGGCATAGGCTGGGACCTGGCGCTGGTGGACAGCTTCGATACCGACAGCCTGGGCGCTTTCACCGGCGAGACGCCGCGCGCCGGCAGCCAGCTCGACGCCGCGCTGGCCAAGGCCAAGCTGGCTTGCGAACTCAGCGGCCTGCGCTATGGGCTGGGCAGCGAAGGCAGCTTCGGCGGCGACCCGTGGCTGGGCCGCTGCGGCTGGGCCACCGAACTATTGCTGTGCTGGGACGCCCAGCGCCAATACGCGGTGGAAGCGGCCGGAAACCAATTTCCGCCACTGGACGCTGAGCGATCTGGCGGCCTTGCCGGACATCCTGCGCCTGTCAGGCTTTCCGGCGCACGGCCTGATCGTCGGGCGGCCCGGCGAGACGGCCTTCCACAAGGCGCTGACCGGCGAAGCCGCGCTGCGCGCGCATCTGGCGCGGCATCTGGCAGACGGCCCGCTGCATCTGGAGTGCGATATGCGCGCCCACCGCAATCCCACGCGCATGGCGATGATAGCGCGCTGCGCCGCCGCGCTGGCGGAACGGCTGGCCAGCGCCTGCCCGGATTGCGGCGCGCCCGGTTTCGGCGAGATCGCGCCGCTCCCCGGCGCGCCGTGAGAAGACTGCGGCGCGCCGACGCGCCAGCCCAGCGCGCGCCGCTGGCAATGCCCGTGCTGCCAGGCCTCGCGCGAACAAACCTTGCAGGCGGCCGCCTCGCCGCAATACTGCGATTACTGCAATCCCTGAACCTTGGAAAACCATGAAGTCGCTTAGCCCCACCCCCGAAGGACTGGACCAGGCCGCCGCGCTGCTGCGCGCCGGCGAGCTGGTCGCCGTGCCCACCGAAACCGTTTACGGACTAGCGGCCGACGCCACCCAGCCCGACGCCGTGGCCGCCATTTTCCGCGCCAAGAACCGGCCGGCCGATCACCCGCTGATCGTGCACTTGCCGGGCCTCGAGCAGCTGAACGAGTGGGCGTCGCGGGTCCCGGACTGTGCCTGGCCGGTGATAGAACGCTTCTGGCCCGGTCCGCTGACCCTGGTGCTGCCGGCAAGCGAAAAGGTGCCGGCCATCGTCAACGCCGGACAAGACACGGTGGCGCTGCGCTGGTCCAGCCATCCGCTGCTGCAAGCGTTGTTGGACCGGCTGCAGCGGCCGGTGGCGGCGCCATCGGCCAACCCGTTCTGCCGCATCAGCCCCACCACCGCCGAGCATGTGCGCGCCAATATGGAAGGCCGCATCGCCGCCGTGGTGGACGGCGGGCCGTGCGCGGTGGGCATAGAGTCCACCATTCTCGATCTCAGCGGCGCGCGGCCGGCCATCCTGCGTCCCGGCGCCGTCACCGCCGCCATGCTGGCGCCTTACCTCGACCTGGCGGAAACCGCCGCGCCCGACGCGCCGCGCGTGCCGGGCAATCTGGCTTCGCATTACGCGCCGCACCAGCCCTGCTACCGGCTGGAGGCCGCCGAAGCGGAGGAGAGGGCCGACGACGCCGGCTGGCGGCAGGCCGCGGTGCTGGCCATCGACGCGCCCGCCGCGCGCTGCGGCTGGCTCAAACGCATGCCGCCGACCCCCGAGGGCTATGCCCAGGCGCTGTACGCCGCGCTGCACCAGGCCGACGCCAGTGGCTGCCCATCGGTCTGGATCGTGCTGCCGCCCGACGAGCCGGCCTGGCGCGCCGTGCGCGACCGGCTGCAACGCGCCGCGCGCTCGCTAGACAGCTAGTGTGGCAAAGAAGGATTGGAGAGCTTGTGGTGTGTGGAGGCCATTCAGAGCAATAAAAATACATGCAGCTTGCGGTACGTATGGATGCAGGCGCTCTCGAGCCAGATTTGTTTGATGTGGCCTGGTCCCATGTTTCTCGCTGGTATGTTCTCCTCGGGAGTGGCAGTCCTGATCGTCTGGGCCTTCTATTGACGACGCAGGCGCAGAGCGTTGCCGATCACGGAGATGGAGCTCAAGCTCATCGCCAGCGCGGCAATTATGGGTGAGAGCAGAATCCCAAAAAAGGGATAGAGCAATCCGGCGGCGATGGGGATGCCCAGCGCGTTGTACAGCAGGGCGAAGAGCAGGTTCTGCTTCATATTGGCCACGGTTTGAATCGACAACGTCCGAGCGGCCACGATGCCTCGCAGGTCGCCTTTGATCAGGGTGAGCTGGGCGCTATTCATGGCGACATCGGTGCCATTTCCCATGGCGATGCCGACATCGGACTTGGCCAGGGCGGGGGCGTCGTTGATGCCGTCTCCTGCCATGGCAATGATGCGTCCCTGTCGCTGCAAGTCGGCTACCAAGGCCAGCTTGTCTTCGGGGCGGACCTCGCCGTGGATTTCGGTGATACCCAACTGCTCTGCTACGGCGCGGGCAGTTGTTTCGCCATCGCCAGTTGCCATGACCACGGTGATGCCGGCCTCTCGCAAAGCGACCAGCGCTTCGCGGGTGGTCGGCTTGATGGGGTCGGAGATGAACAGCGCACCAGCCAGTTCGTTGCCTGTTGCCAGAAAAACGGCGCTCGCGCCGGGACGCTGCGATATATCTGCCAGCTTGGCCGGGGCGATGCCCAGTTCCAGCATCATCGTCTTGTTGCCTAAAGCCAGCCTGTGGCCGGCAACCATGCCTTGCACGCCGATGCCGGAGTCCGAGGCGAAATCATTAACCGGCAGCAGCTCCAGGCCGCGTTGGAGCGCGCCATGGACGATGGCATGGGCCAGCGGGTGTTCGCTGCCCTGATCCAAGCTGGCGGCATATTGCAGAACAGTCGTTTCGGTCCAGATGCCGAAGGGCTGCACGGCATTCAGCGAGGGTTTGCCCTCTGTCAGCGTACCCGTCTTGTCTACGATCAGGGTGTCCACCCGGCATAGTTGTTCGATTGCGGCCGCATCACGGAATAGCACGCCGCGCATCGCCGCTTTGCCTGTCGCTACCATGATCGACATCGGCGTCGCCAGTCCCAGGGCGCAGGGGCAGGCGATAATCAGCACCGCCACGGCATTCAGCAGGGCATATGACCAGCTTGGCGCAGGCCCCCAAAATCCCCACGCCAGGAAGGTCAGCATGGCGCAGGCGATGACGGCCACCACAAAGCCGCCGGCCACGCGGTCCGCCATTCTTTGCATGGGCGCCTTGGAGCGTTGCGCATTGGCCACCATCTGGACAATCTGCGCCAACACGGTTTGCTCGCCAACCTGCGTGGCCCGCATGATCAGCGCGCCACTGGTATTCAGTGTGGCGCCAATGAGAGCGTCACCGCTTTTTTTGCTGATGGGCAGCGGCTCTCCCGTCAGCATTGATTCGTCTACCGCGCTGCTGCCTTCGCTGACCACGCCATCCACCGGCACTTTCTCGCCCGGCCTGACCCTGAGCATATCGCCTATCGCGACATCGGCGAGGGGGATATCCTCTTCTACGCCACCCGGCCGGATTCTGCGGGCAGTCTTGGGCGCAAGGCCCAGCAAGGCCCGGATGGCGGCGGAAGTTTGCGACCGCGCCTTCAGCTCCAGCAACTGGCCGAGCAGCGTCAGCGAAAGAATGACATCCGCTGCCTCGTAGTAAACGCCCACCCGCCCCATCGAGCGGAAGGATGCCGGGAAGGCCTGCGGCGCGACTGTGGCGGCCAGGCTGAACAGAAAAGCCGCTCCGGTGCCGATCCCGATCAGCGTCCACATATTGGGCTGCCGCTGGCCGATGGATCGGGCGCAACGAATGAAGAACGGCAGACCGCCATAAAGGACGACGGGCAGAGAAAGCGCAAGCTCGATGAAAGGCTGAACATCCTCGGCAACGATCCGCAGCGACCGGCCCAGCATGGCCAGCAAAAGCACAGACAGGCTGAAGGGCAAGGTTAGCCAGCAGCGATGCCGAAGATCCTTGTACTCGCTGTCGTCCTCGTTGTCGGTTGGGACCATCGCCTCCAGCGCCATGCCGCATTTGGGGCAGTTTCCCGGCATGGGCTGGCGGATTTCCGGGTGCATCGGGCAGGTATAGAACGTTCCGTCAGGCATGGAAACCGACGGTTCGATCCTGTTCGTCGTGTGATGCGGATGAGGGTGATCCTGGACAGCTCTCCCCTCCGAAACGAGCTGCATGCGACATTGTGGGCAGGTTCCAGGTTGGTTGGACTGCACTTCCGGATGCATCGGGCAGTGGTATCGGATGGCCAGGGCCCCCGGTGGAGCGGCAGCTTCGGGCACCGTGTGATCGTGCTCATGATGTTCATGCATCAGCCTGCTCCTTGAATGTCAAGCGCCTGCCGCGGTCGGATTACCAGGGAAAGAAAGCGGGTACCCGACTCTTGTAATCCCGGTATGCCTCGCCGAACCGGTGTTCCATCTCGCGCTCTTCGCGCTTGGCCAGCCGGGCATAGGCCCAAACCAGGATAGGGAACATCACCAGGGTGATCAGTGTTGGCCACTGGAGCAGAAAGCCCAGCATGATGACGACAAAAGCGAGGTATTGCGGATGCCGAATGCGGGCGTAAGGGCCTTCTTCTGTCAATCGCCCGCTTGCCTGGGCGCTGTACAGCACTCGCCAGGCGGAGGAGAGCAGCAGGAAGCCCAGGAAGATCAGCAGCGCGCTGAGCAGATGAAAGGGGCCAAAGTGCGGATTGGCCCGCCAGCCGAACATCATCTCCAGCAAGTGGCCGGAGTCGTGGTTCATGAAGTCGATGCCTGGGTAGTGCCGGGTCAGCCACGGCAACAGTAGGTAGATGGTCAATGGGAAACCGTACATTTCAGTAAACAGCGCCAAGATGAAGGCGGAAAACATCCCCAGAGAACGCCAGTCGCGCGGCGTTTTGGGCTTGGTGAAGCTGAATGCGAAAATGATGAACACCAGGGAGTTCAAGAGGACCAACGACCATAGGCCATAACCGTAATCGGCATGATTCATGGCTGCCTCCCCTGGTCATGATCATCCTCTTTGTCATCTGGAGAGTCGTGATGATGATGGTGGGCGTGACCGCCGTGATGCATGAATAGATGCATCAGCGGGCACGCCAGCAGCAGCAAGTAAGGCAAGGCGCCCAGCACGTGCGCGGTATGCTCGGCCAGCAGGAAGAAGGCGGCAACGGCCGCGAATCCCCAGAATACCCACCGGAACTTTGCCGGAGGCTCATGATGATGGTCATGCATGCGATCTCTCCCTTGGCGTACCCCCCGTTTTCAAGACAGGCATGGCGTAGTCGGCCATGCCTGTCCGAACAGGCTTGTCATTGACCTTTAGGCATGCCCATCATGGCTGACTGTTGATCCATCATTTGCATCATCATGTCCATCATGCCGGTATCGCCGTGCATCATGCCCATGCTGCCTTTCTGGTCACCCTTCATCGTGCCCATTTTCGCCATCCTGTCCTGGCAGTTCTCCATGTGCATTTTCTTCATCATCGCCATGCTTTCCCGCATGGTGCCCATGGCCTCCTGCATGGCGGCTTGCCGTTCTTCCGGGGTCTTGGCCGCCGCCATCTTGGCTTGGGCGGCTTTCATTTTCGCCAACTGGACATCCATATTCTTGTTGGCGGCCATTTTCTTTGTAGCGGTTTTTCCTGCTTTGGCGGCCGCCGGCGCGGAAGCGGCCGGGTGATGCGCCTCGTGGCTATCTTCGGCTTGAACGGTAAGGGTGGAAGCCAGCAGAGCGATGGCCAGGACGGTTTTGAATGGGGTTTTCATATCGATCTCCAAATGGAAATTAGGTCAGGCGCCAGGTTCGGGTGAACAGACGCAAGAAGGCACGAATGGCTAGGCCATTCGCGAGGAGTTGGCTAATGATTGAGACGCGAGAACTGCAAGCGGATAGGCACGGGGACGGGGAGTGGCCAGTCTCTGCGCCGCCAATGGGAAAGTGTGTGGAAAACCAGCAGCATCAGCGGGAGCAGCATCAATAGCGGCCCAATGAAGTCGGTGGCGGGCCAGGAGTGGTCCGGCTGGGTCACCGAACGCTGAGCTTCGTCGCAGACCGTGTTGCAGGCTTCGTGGTGCGCTTCGCCTGTGTGATGGCTCCAAGACTCAATGTGCGGCGCGGCGTCCGGATCCTGCAGTGACGGGAACTGGCAGTGCTGGGCAGAGATCGATGCAAACGCCAGCGCCCAGACCGTCAGTGCAAGGCGGCACCAGATAGGCAGACGTTGACGAATCCAGTTCATGGAGGACTCTCCGTTGACCACCTCAGCTTAGATCACAGAGCCATTTCACGCAGTTGACTTGAGTCAAAGGACGTGAAGGCTGCGAGGGTGGCTCGATTCGTTCAAGACGTCTGAATACCGCTTCGGATTCCTGTTTCTTGTTCCTGAAGCAGACAGCGAAGGTCTCTAGCGTCACTTCACCCATGCCGGGCGAGTTCAGCGTATGCCTGGCACGGCGGTGCCGGTCAAATAGTAGGGGTGATAAGGTCGGCGAAGCTGTTTTTCGTTGTGTGGAAAGGCAGGGGGTTTATAAGTTTTCCGATGTGTGCGTTGAAATAACTAAAGGCATAGCGAGTAAGAGCTATGCCCTATGTTGGTGCAATTTCGACTATGTGCACAGAGTTTTCAATAACTCTGAAAACCTACATAACCGGTCTTACTCCGCCTTGAAATCCAGGCACACCGAGTTGATGCAGTAGCGCTCGCCGGTCGGTTCCGGGCCGTCCTCGAACACGTGGCCGAGGTGGGCGTCGCAATGCGAGCAGCGGACCTCTACGCGCACCATGCCGTGGGTGGTGTCGGTGAGGCGGGCGATGTTGGCGCCGGCGGCTTCGGCCCAGAAGCTGGGCCAGCCGCAGCCGGCGTCGAACTTGGTGTCGCTGTGGAACAGCAGCGTGCCGCAGCAGACGCAGAAATAGTCGCCCTTCTTGTTGTGGAAGTAGTGTTCGCCGCTGAAGGGGCGCTCGGTGCCGGCTTGACGCGCCACGCGGTATTGCTCCGACGTCAGTTGCGCGCGCCATTCGGCGTCGGTTTTTTCTATGGTCATGGCGGGTGTCCTTGTGTCGTCCAGCCCGGCGGGCCGAGCGCTTGATGGTTGGTCGCCGCGCGGGCGGCTTTCTTACCGGAGACTAACAAATTCCCGCCGGCGCGTGGAGGCGTGGTTCCGGACGCGCGCCGCGGCGGGGTTACTGGATTTCGTCCAGCGCGCTGCTGAGGTGGGATTCGTCGGCCCAGCGGCGCAGCGTCCAGCCGCCGTTTTGGTAGTCCAGCCAGTTCAGCGCGGCGTTGGGAATGGGGAAGTCGCGTTTTTCTTCCAATGGTTTTGAGGTGGCGGCGCGGTAGACGATGTCCAGCACGCCGCCGTGGGTGACGATCAGCACGTTCTCGCCGGGATGCAGGGCTGCGATGCTGGCGAGACCGTCCAGAATGCGGGCGCGGAAACGGCGCAGGCTTTCGCCGCCTTCCAGGTCGAAGTCGGGATCGCGCGCCTGGTGCCGGCGGTAGAGGTCGGGAATTTGCTCGGCGGCTTCCGCATAAGTGAGGCCCTGCAGCGCGCCCATGTGGCGCTCGCGCAGCTGCGGCGTGTAGTGGGCGTTCAACTGCAGCCGGGTTTGCAGCGGCGCCGAGGTTTGCCGGGTGCGGATCAGGTCGCTGACATAGAGCGCCTGGAAGGCGTGGTCGGGCCGGAAGGCATGGGCCAGCTGGCTGGCCTGCTCCAGTCCGGCGTGGTTGAGGGGGATGTCGGTATGGCCTTGCAGCCGGTATTCGCGGTTCCAGTCGGTTTCGCCGTGGCGAACCAGGCAGAAGCGGGTAACGGGCTGAGTCATTGTCGCCTTTCTTCGAGTATCTACAGAATGCCGACGCCGGACAGTTCGCGCGCCAGATTGGCGGCGTAGTTGTCGGTCATGGCGCCGACGAAGTCCAGCACCTTCATATAGGCCTGGTACAGGCTGTCGCCTTTTTGAATATGGCCGTCCAGCAGGCCCATCGCCAGGTGTTCGCGCGGGGTCAGCGCCTTGTCGTCCTTGGTGACGAAGGCGTGCGTCGCGGGCACCAGCACGTTGAGGATGGTGGCGATGCAGGGGTAGGAGGCCAGTTCGGTCACCAGTTTGGTGCGGTGGCGGTACACCTTGTGGCTGGCCAGGTCCTTGGCCTGCAGCAGGGCGTCCTGCACGGCGGGATCGCACAGGTTGATCAGATCCTTGGCCGGGAATTCGCCGCGCAGCAGCGAGGAGTGGTGCAGCATGAATTTTTCCGCCACCTCGGTCACGCAACGGCCGATGGCCACGCCGCGCAGCGTGCCGCATTTCTGGCGGACGTCGTGCATGCCCCAGACGCGTTCATGCTCGGAGAAGCCGGAGAACAGCGTTTCGAATTCCTTGAAATCCAGGATGCCGATTTCCACCGCGTCTTCCAGGTCCAATATCGCGTAGCAGATGTCGTCGGCCGCCTCCATCAGATAGGACAGCGGATGGCGGCACCATTGGCGCTCGCCCTGGCGCAGCAGGCCCAGCTCCTCGGCCACCCGCTCGAAATAGCGCAGCTCGGTGCGGTAGAGGTTGAACTTGTCGCGCTCGTAGGCGGGCGGCGCGTCGGCGGTCCACGGGTATTTGATCAAGGTGCCCAGCGCGGCGGAGGTGAGGCGCATGCCGCCTTCGCCGTTGTACATTTCCAGCGTGGCCAGCATCCGGAGGCCGTGTGCATTGCCTTCGTAGGTCTGCACGTCGCGGATTTCGGCGTCGCTCAGACCTTGCAGCCAGTGCGCGTTGTTCTTGTCGCGGAACCAGTCGCGCAGCGCGTATTCGCCGGTATGGCCGAAAGGCGGGTTGCCGATGTCGTGCGCCAGGCAGGCCACCTGCACCACCGCGCCGATGTCGTGCGGAGTGTAGCCGGGCGGCAGCAGGCCGTCGTGCTCCAGCATCACGCCGACGCGGTTGCCCAGGCTGCGGCCGACGCTGGCCACCTCCACGCTGTGGGTGAGGCGGTTATGGGTGTGGTCGTGACGGGCCAGCGGGTGGACCTGGGTCTTGCGGCCCAGCCGGCGAAAGGCGCTGGAGAACACCACGCGGTCGTGGTCGATGTGGAAATCGGTGCGCAGGCCGGAACCGCCTTCCTGGGTTGCCGGCGTGCGGGTTTCCTTCACTTCGCCCTGGATGATCTTGAAGCGGCGGGTGGAGAGCAGGCTCTCCCAGTGCATGGTTTGGCTCATGGTTTGGCCCGGTGTGGATTCCATCAGGATGATAGGGGCGCGGGCCTCAAAACAAAAGAGCCAGCGGCGGGCTGGCTCTGATGGGCGGCGGGACTTAGCGCTTGCCGGTCTGGTGGCCGATCACGCCGCCGACGGCTGCGCCGCCTACCGTGCCGATGGCGTCGCCGCCGGTGAGCACGGAGCCGAGCACCGCGCCGGCAGCGGCGCCGATGGCGGTGTTTTGTTGACGGTGCGACATATTGGCGCAGCCGGAGAGCATCGCGACGGCGATCAGTCCGGCGGCGGCGAGTTTCAGGCTGGTCTTGGCAGTGTTCATGGTCAAGGTCCTACGGGTGAAATATACGGCTTTGTCAGTTCGCCGCGGCCGCAGTTCCGTCCGTTATGTTACTGATTGTTATCGATTGGCGTGGTTGATCGACGGCGGTTTGCGTTATGGTCTTTACTGGTAGTGTTTCATTTAGTACATTCAGCGCCTTCCACGTGTTTGGCGCCCGCTCCGACGCTGGGGCGGCGCGCTGGATGCCGCCTCCTGCGCGCGTACGGGCGCCGCTGTACAACAGGGCTGCCATGCATTTCACCATTTTCGATACCCCCATCATCCGCGATCTGTTCCGCTGGCTGTCCATCGTCATGCTCAGGCTGTGCGGCTGGAAGCTGAAGGGCGCGTTTCCCGCGCAGGACAAGTACGTGATGATAGGCGCGCCGCATACCAGCAACTGGGATTTTCCGATCACGCTGGGTTTGTGCTTCGCCGCGCGCGCCAAGATTTACTGGATGGGCAAGCACACGCTGTTCAAGGGGCCGATGGGGCCGGTGATGCGTTGGCTCGGCGGCGTCCCGGTGGCGCGGCACCAGAACAACTCGCTGGTGCAGCAGATGGTGGACGTGTTCCAGCGCAGCGACCGGCTGGTGCTGGCGATTCCGCCGGAAGGCACGCGCAAGGCGGTCAAGGAATGGAAGACCGGCTTTTATCACATCGCCTGCGGGGCGGGGGTGCCGATCGCACTGGCCTATCTGGACTATGGGCGCAAGGAGGGCGGCTTTGGTCCGCTGTTCCAGCCTAGCGGCGACATCGAAGCCGACATGCCCAGGATCCGGGCCTTCTATGCGGACAAGCAGGGCCGCTATCCGCGTTGAGGAGAGGCAAACGACAAAGCGCAGCCATGGAGCTGCGCTTTTTGTGTTTCGGAGAGCCTTATTCGGACGGCTTGGGCGCGAACAGCGCCTTCCAGCCGGCCAGACCCAGCTTCTGCAGGGTTTCGATATTGCGCTCGTAGATGGCCTCGGCCTCCGGGAAGGCCTCCACCGCGCGGTCTATGCTGGCTTCGCGGATCAGGTGCAGCGTCGGGTAGGGCGAGCGGTTGGTGTAGTTGTCGATGTCGTTGACGCCGGTGCCTTCGAACTGGAATTTGGGATGGAAGCTCGCCACCTGGATCACGCCGTCTAGTTCCAGGTCGTCGACGATGGCGTCGGCGATGTCCAGGAATTCGTTGAAATCCAGGAATCGGCCCAGCGTGTCGGGATGTACCAGCAGCGTGGTGTCGATTTCCTGAGGATCGGTGTCGGCCAGCAGTTTCAGCTCCGCGGCCAGCTCTTGGGCAAGCTGTTGCGGATTGGCGGCTTCGCTCACCTGGATGCGCACCTGGTTCTTCACGTACACGGATTTGGCGAACGGGCACAGATTCAGGCCGATCACCGCTTTCTCAACCCATTCGCGGGTGGCGGCGATCACGGTTTCGTGCTTGTCGGACATGCAGGCTCCTGTAGGGCTGGCGCGGATCGGCTCGATCAGAATGCAAAAAACCCGGACAGGTCCGGGTTTTGTCATCACTGCCAGATGATCTCTCGAAAGAGATTAGATGGGCTGGATGTTGGAGGCTTGCTTGCCCTTCGGGCCTTCGACGATGTCGAAGCTCACGCGCTGGTTTTCGGCCAGGGAGCGGAAGCCCTTGGCGTTGATTTGGGAGAAGTGAGCAAATACGTCGTCGCCGCCTTCGTCCGGGGTGATGAAGCCAAAGCCTTTGGAGTCGTTAAACCACTTAACGGTACCGGTTGCCATTTTGTTAAATTCCTCAAAACGAGCAGTTGAATAAAAGGCACGAAGATCAAGGGAAATGGCGACTGAGGTACGGCTATTGCCACTACGACAACTACACATCACACAACTTGAGCATCCTGCGGGAGGCATAGTGCCTCTAGTTGCACGCTATGGCAAGCGTTTTCTTCAGGAATCGTCTGTTTTTACGAATCTTTAATACGTTTGGACAGGATATTTACATTGGGTGGAACGACGCTTGCCGGGATGCGGAGCGGCCTGGCTTGCATATACTGGATAGGATGCCAATCCGAAAGGACCCCATATGGCTACGCTGCAACTGATGCCGGAAATCATCGATCCGATCTCGTTTCAAGACTTTCGCGACGCCTTGTCCGATTACGCGCCGCAACTGGAACAGCTGGTCTGCCAGCTGGAGGATGGCAGCGGCAACGAGGAAAAGATCGCCCAGCTGTTCCGCATCCTCCACAGCGTCAAGGGCGACGCCAGCCTGTGCCAGGTGCACTTCGTGGAGCCCTATGTGCACGTGCTGGAGCACCTGCTGGACAGGGTGAGGCACAAGGAGCTTCCTTATCTGGACGTGCTGGGCGACGTGCTGCTGCTGGTGATGGACCGGCTGGTGCTGATGCTGGACGCCGTCGCGCAGGATTGGCCGCTCGACGACCTGCGGATGGACGCCTTGCGGATGCGGCTGGAGCCGCTGCTGGACAAGAGCGCCGACGAGCTGCCCCAGGCTTGCGCCAGGCTGGTGGCCAGCATGATGGGACAGGCGCCTTCCTCCTCCCAGGCTGCGGGCGAGCATGGCGCTAGCCATGGAGGCCATCGCTTCGCCGACCTGCAGTTTTTCCGCTCGCTGGCGGTGCAGCTGGAGCAGCGCGTTCCGGCCTATGCCGGCCGCACCGAGCGCAATCTGGCGCTGGCGCTGGAAACCAACCGGCTGGCCGAGCAGCCGCTGCCTATGGAGCAACTGGCGGCTGCCATCTACATGCACGATATCGGCATGATGCTGCTGCCGGAGTCCTTGTGGCTGAAGGCCGGGCGGTTGAGCGAGGAGGACAGGCGGGCGCTGTCCGCGCATCCGGGCTGGGCGTCGGGATTGCTGGAGCGGATGCCCGGTTGGGAGGAGGCCGCGGTGATGGTGGCCCAGCATCACGAACGTCCGGACGGCAGCGGCTATCCGGATGGTCTGACGGACGGGGCCATCTGCTCGGGCGCCAGCCTGCTGGCGCTGGTGGACGCGTTCGAGTCGGTGATGCTCAAGCACGCCCAGCAAGGCCAGCGCCGTTCGATGCTGCGGGCGGTGGCCGAGCTGAACGCGTCGGAGCGGCAGTTCGACCCCTACTGGCTGCAGCTGTTCAACCAGGTGGTGCGCACCCGGCTGGAGCTGGGCAATGTGGTCGGCGGCACCTAGCCGGGCCGCTCAGCGCGCGCCGTGGCGGGCGAACCAGTCCAGCATCCTGCGCCAGGCGTCGCCGGCGTCGCGCGGATGATAGCTGGGACGGTAGTCGGCGTTGAAGCCGTGGCCAGCGTCCGGATAGACGACGATTTCGCTTCCCTTGCCGGCGGCGCTCAGCGCGGCCTTCATTTTATCCACCCCGGCGAGCGGGATGCTCTGGTCCTGCCCGCCATACAACCCCAGCACCGGCACCTTCAACTCGCCGGCGATGTCCAGCGGCTGGCGCGGCATATTGGCGTTCGCCGCGCCTTCCAGCTTGCCATACCAGGCGGCGGCGGCCTTCAGCCGTGGATTGTGCGCGGCGTAGAGCCAGGCCTGGCGTCCGCCCCAGCAGAAGCCGGTGACGGCGGCGCGGTCCAGATCGGCGCCGTGCGCGCCGGCCCAGCGCCAGGTCGCGTCCAGATCGCTCAGCACCTCGCTGTCCGGCACCTTGGAGACGATATCCCGCAGCAGGCTGTCTATGTCCGGCGCTTGCGCCGGCTTGCCGTGGCGGAAATACAGTTCCGGCGCCACCGCCAGGTAGCCCTGCTTCGCCAGGCGGCGGCACAGGTCCTGGATGTGTTCGTGCACGCCGAAGATTTCCTGGATCACGATCACCAGCGGCCAGGGGCCATCGCCCTGGGCGGGACGGGCGTAGTAGCCCGGCATCGTTCCATGGCCGGTGTCGATGTCCGGCTGGCCGGTTTGCAGTTGCCGGTTGTCGGTGACGATGGTGCTGGCGGCGATGGGCTGGACCGCAAGGGCGAAGCCCAGGCTGCCTGCTCCGGCCAGGAAAGCGCGGCGGGGAAGGGATGCGTTGCTGTCGCTCATGTCGGGGCGGCTCCTGTAGCGGATGCGCGGGCTGGCATCCGCGCGCGTTTTCGATAAAATTTAAATAAAATCCCGGCAACTGCTCTAGCTAGAACTAACAAAACCGGCGACGCGCCCGATAACAGGGCAGGACCGGGCGGTTTTTGAAGCGATAGCCGGCGAAGCCGGCGCAACTGACGCAAGTGAAATATGACGGATTCGTCTGCAAAGGTAAAACTGCCGCGCAATTTTCTCCGCGCCGGCCAACAGGCTCCGGTGGATGTGTACGCCAAGAACGGCGTGCTGTTGCTGAAGAGGGGGCTGTACGTGCTGACGGAAGCGCAGCGCGACCGCCTGGCGCAGCTGGGGCATGGCGAAAGCGAGGAAGTGTCGGCCAGGCTGGAGCGGGAGCGGTTGGAGCGCGCCGCCCAGCGCGAGAAGGAGGCCGAGCAGCAGCGCAATAGCGCCAATCCGCTGCAGGAAATGGCTTTCTTGCTGCGGCGGGCCGAGGGCGTGCTGCAGCATGGCCTGGCGGTGCGCGATCTGGCGGGCAGTCTGCTGGACATGGCGGAAGGCTTGCTCGCTTTGAGCCGCCGCCATCCGGACGGCGTGCTGGCCAGCGTGTTCCTGTTGCCGTTCCAGGACATCGGCAGCGCGCAGAGCGTGCACGTGGCCGCGGTGCTGGCGGTACTGGGCCGGCGGCTGGGCCTGTCCGACGCCGAGCTGCGGCCGATGCTCGGCGCGGCGCTGAGCATGAACCTCGCCATCACCGGCCTGCTCAACCAGCTGGCGGCGCAGAGCGCGCCGATGGACCTGGCCCAGCAGGAGGCGATGTTCGCCCATCCGGCCTTGGGTTCGGCCATATTGCGCGAGGCCGGCGTCGACGACGAGTACTGGCACCTGCTGGTGCAGCAGCACCATGAGCAGCAGGACGGCAGCGGCTATCCGCAAGGGCTTGCCGGCGAGGAAATCGAAACCGATGCCCTGCTGCTGCAGATGGTGGATCTGGTGTGCGGCTGCGTGCACAATCCGCAGCCGCAATTGCCGGCGCTGGTGCTGGGCAGCCTGTTCCGCGGCGAGCTGGGCGGCTTTCCGCCCCAGCATGTGTCGCTGCTGGTCAAGGAGATGGGCGTTTATCCGCCCGGCAGCTTTGTCAGGCTGGCCAGCAACGAGGTGGCGGTGGTCACCCACCGCGGCGACAAGGCCAACACGCCCAAGGTGGCGGCGCTGCGCCGGCTGGACGGGCCGCCGTACGCCGACCCGCTGCTGCGCGACAGCCGGCAGGCGGCCTACCAGGTGCTGGAGCCGGTGGCGGCTTCGGCGGCGGCGGTCAAGCCCGCCTATCTGTACAAGCTCTGGTACAAGCCCTGAACCGCTTCAGGGATGGGTCGGGCCGGCGGCCGCCAGCGGCCGGATTCTGACCTGGCTCAGATCCTTGATCTTCCATACCCGGCGCATGTGGCCGAAATCCCGCCGCCGCTCGTCTGACAGCTTCACTTCCGGCAGGAAGGACATTTCCACCTGCACCTGGCCCAGGTATGCCGTTTCGCCGGCATCCAGGTGGAAGGGCGCGTTCAGCGGAAACTGCCTCATCCTCAGGTCGACGCCGAAAACGCCGTCCTCCATCCAGTGTGCCCATGCGCCCGAGACGCGGTAGTCGCCCGGCGGCAAGGTCATCAGCACCAGCTTGCCCTCCGCCGGAGACATGCCTTCCTCGCCGAACACGGTATCGGTGATCAGGCTGGCGACATCCTGGGACACCACCCGTCCGCCGGCGTCGCTGACGGACAGGCCTATGGTGGCGCGGTCGGGGTCGAAAGCCTTGCCGGTCAGCGACACGATGGCGTAGGCCTGGCCCGGCGGCGGCGTCAGCGTGCCCCTGAGGCGGTCGGCCATGGTGGCGCAGCCGGTGAGCAAGGCGAACGCGCAGCACAGCAGCGCGGTGCGGATCATGTGTTTTTCCTTTTGAACGAGCTAGCCGGCCGGGGCGTCGAAGATCATGCAGGTGGTGGTGGCGTGGGCGTACAGTTTGCCGGCTGCGTCCTGCAGCCTGGCTTCCGCGGTGGCCATGCGCCCGCCGGAATGGATGACCTGGCCGCGGCACAGCAGCTTGCCATGGCGTGGCAGAACGGCGCGCACGAAATTCACTTTCAACTCCAGCGTAGTGTAGCCCTTGCCGCGCGGCAGCAGCGAATGGACGCTGCAACCCATCGCGGAGTCCAGCAGCGTGCTGATCACGCCGCCGTGGACGCTGCCGATCGGATTGAAATGGGACTCGTGCGGGACGAAGGCGAATTCGACTTCGCCTTCCGTTGCGCGAACGAAGTCGAAGCCGAGCAGCTTCATCACCGGCGGCGGCGGGATGTCGCCGGCCTCCATCGCCCGCAGGTATTCCAGGCCGCTGAGCGTTTGGGCGGCGCGGGCGCCTATCATCGGATCGTCCCACTGGACGGTAAGGCTGCGTGCGGCGGTGTCTGGGCTGGTCATTGGCGTTCCCCTGGAGGCAAGTTCTCAAACTTGCCATCGGGAAGGCGGAATCGTCAACGGCTATGACATTCGGGCGCGGCGCTTTGCAGATGCGGCGCGATGAACGCCAGCAGCCGTTGTGGCAGCCAGTCTATCCGTCCGGGGAAAGGGCCGGTGGCGAAGCCCACATGTCCGCCGTCGCTGGGGAAGTCCAGCGTCACGGCAGGCGACACCTGGCTGGCGTCGGGCAGCGCGCTCTCCGGCAGGAAGGGATCGTTGCGGGCGTTCAGCACCAGCGTCGGGCGGGCGATCTGGCCGAGCCGGGGCTTGCTGCTGGCTTGGGTCCAGTAATTGAGCGCGGTGCCGAAGCCATGGATGGGGGCGGTGACCAGGTCGTCGAACTCGATGAAGGTGCGCGCGCGGCTCAGCCTGGCGCCGTCGAACAGGCCCGGATGGCGCTGCAGCGACGCCATCGCCTTCGGTTTCAGCGTGTCCATGAACATCCGGGTGTAGAGGAGCTTGCCCAGGCCGCGGTCCAGCCGGGTGCTGGCGGCCACCAGGTCCAGCGGCGCGGACACCGCGGCGGCGGCCAGCGGCAGCGCGGCTTGGCCGTCGTCCGCCAGGTAGTTGAGCAGCATGCTGCCGCCCAGCGACACGCCGACGGCGGCGATGGCGGCGAAGCGGCCGGACAGCCGCTGCAGGATCCAGCGCACTTCGGCGGCGTCGCCGGCGTGGTAGGCGCGCGGCAGCGGGTTGTCCACGCCGCCGCAGCCGCGGAAGTGCGACACCGCGCCGTGCCAGCCGCGCGCGGCCACCGCCTGCATCAGCGCCTTGGCGTAATGGCTGGCGCTGCTGCCTTCCAGGCCGTGGAACAGCACCACCAGCGGCGCGCCGGGCTGGCCGTCGACGAAGTCCAGCGCGATGCGCGCGCCGTCCGGGGTATCCCACAGCTCGCGGCGGTAGGACGGCGCGTCCTGCTTGACCGCCAGCGCCGGCCAGATGGTTTGCGCGTGGCCGCCCCGCAGCCAGCGCGGCGCGCGGTAGCTCATGGCGCCGGCTTGACGGCGGACTTGGGCCGGAAGGCCTTGACCACCGCTTCATCGGTTTCGATGTAGGGCGCGCCGATTAGGTCCAGGCAGTAGGGCACGGCGGCGAAGATGCCGGGCACCTCCACCTTGCCGTCGGCCCCGCGCAGGCCTTCCAGCGTTTCCTGGATCGCCTTGGGCTGGCCGGGCAGGTTCAGGATCAGGCTCTGCTTGCGGATCACGCCGACCTGGCGCGACAGGATGGCGGTGGGGACGAAGCGCAGGCTGATCTGGCGCATCTGTTCGCCGAAACCGGGCATTTCCCGGTCGGCCACCGCCAGCGTGGCGTCCGGCGTCACGTCGCGCGGCGCCGGGCCGGTGCCGCCGGTGGTCAGCACCAGCTGGCAACCCTCGTCGTCGACCAGCGCCTTCAGCGCGGCCTCGATGCCCGGCTGCTCGTCGGGGATCAGCCGGCTGACGGTTTCGAACGGCGTGGCGATCGCGCGCGCCAGCCATTCCCGCAGCGCGGGCAGGCCCTTGTCCTCGTACACGCCTTGGCTGGCGCGGTCGGAAATGGAAACCAGGCCTATCTTCAGCATTATTCTTCGTCCTCGTCCTTTTGCCACAGCCGCGGCTTGCCCGGCTCCGGGATCAGCGCCTTGATTTCCTGGAACAATTGGCGGTAGGCCTTGGGCGGTTTGTTGTCCTGCAGCTCCTTGCGGGCGTTGCGCATCAGCGTGCGCAGCTGCTGCGGATCGCCTTCCGGGAAGGCGGCCAGGAAGTCGGACAGCGCCTTGTCGTCGGCCATCAGCTTTTCGCGCCAGCGTTCCAGCAGGTGTTGCCAGGCGATGTGTTCGGACGACTCGCCCTTCAGCACTTTCAGGTATTCGCGGATCGGTTCCGGATCGACGTCGCGCATCAGCTTGCCGATGTACTGCATCTGGCGGCGCAGCGCGCCGTTGGCGGTGAAACGTTTATAGTCCAGTACGGCGGTGAGCAGATCTTCCGGCAGCTGCATCTTCTTCAGCGTGTCCTTGGACAGGTCGACCAGTTCGCGGCCCAGATCCTGCAGCGCGTCCATGTCGCGCTTGCGCTGGGACTTGCTGACGAAGCCGTCGTCGTCGTTCTGGTAATCGGTCATCGTTGCTAGGTCTCACTCGGTTTTCAAGGCTGGTATGATACCGGAAAAGGCCGTCGGCCGTTTCCACTGTTCCGAAAGATACTATGGCAGATAAGACATTCAGTTTCAGTTCCGACACCCTGGGCGGCATCGCCGGCCGCGTGCTCGAGCTGGCGAGCCAGCAGGGCGCCAGCTCGGCCGAGGTCGACGTTTCCGAGGGCGTCGGCCAGACCGTGAGCGTGCGCCTGTCCGAGGTGGAAACCATAGAGTACAACCAGGACAAGGGCGTCAGCGTCACCGTCTATCTGGGCAAGAAAAAGGGGCATGCCAGCACGTCGGATTTCTCTGACGAGGCGCTGTCCGATACCGTGCGGGCCGCGCTGGACATTGCCCGCTACACGGCGGAGGACGACTGCGCCGGCCTGGCGGATCCGCAACTGCTGGCCGACGATCTGCCGGACCTGGACCTGTTCCATCCCTGGCAGTTGCCGGTGGAAGAGGCGATCGAGCTGGCGCGCCGCTGCGAGGACGCCGCGCGCGCGGTGGACGCCCGCATCCGCAACTCCGAGGGCGCCAGCGTGTCGGTGCAGGCCAACCAGTTCGTATACGCCAACAGCAACGGTTTCAGCGGCGGCTTCGCCGGCAGCCGCCACAGCTTGTCGGCCGCCGTGGTGGCCGAGCAGGATGGCGTGATGCAGCGCGACTACTGGTACTCCGCCGCCCGCCATCAGGATGATCTGGCGTCGGTGGAGGAGATCGGCCGCATCGCCGGCGAGCGCGCGGTGCGCCGTCTGGGCGGGCGCCGGGTCAAGACCGGCCAGTACCCGGTGCTGTTCGAAGCGCCGGTGGCGATGTCGCTGCTCGGGCATCTGGCCGCGGCGATCAGCGGCGGCAACCTGTACCGCAAGTCGTCCTTCCTGCTGGACGCGCTGGGCAAGCCGGTGATGGCGTCCCGGGTGACGATAGACGAAGACCCGTTCCTGCTGCGCGGCCTCGCCAGCAGCGCCTTCGACAACGAGGGCGTGGCGACCAAGGCGCGGCGGCTGGTGGACGGCGGCGTGCTGCAGGGCTACTTCCTCAGCAGCTACTCTGCGCGCAAGCTGGGCATGCAGACCACCGGCAACGCCGGCGGCGCGCACAACCTGGTGGTCCATTCCACCGGCGAGAGTTTCGCCGAGGTGCTGTCGCGCATGGGCAGCGGCCTGCTGGTGACCGAGCTGCTGGGCCAGGGCGTCAATACCGTCACCGGCGACTATTCGCGCGGCGCGGCCGGCTTCTGGGTGGAAAACGGCGTGATCGCCTACCCGGTGGAGGAAATCACCATCGCCGGCAATCTGCGCGACATGTTCGTCAATATCGAAGCCATCGCCGACGATACGCTGGACCGCGGCGGCCGCCGCATCGGCTCGGTGCTGGTGGGCGGCATGATGGTGGCCGGCGAGGAGTGAGCGACAGCCTGTTCGCGCCGGACGACGGCCCGTGGACCGAGCGGCTGTCGGCCGGCGCCGCCTTGCTGCACGGCTGGGCCTGCGCCGGCGACGCGGAGCTGGTCGCCGCGGTGGAGGCGGTCGTAGCGCAGTCTCCGCTGCGCGGCATGGTGACGCCCGGCGGGCAGGCCATGTCGGTGACCACCGCCAGCTGCGGCGACTGGGGCTGGGTGTCCGATCGCCGCGGCTACCGCTATTCCGCCGTCGATCCGGATAAGGGACGGCCCTGGCCGGCGATGCCTGGGCCGCTGCGCGAACTGGCGCGCGGCGCGGCCGCCGAGGCGGGTTTTGCCGGCTTCGATCCCGACGCCTGCCTGATCAACTGCTACCTGCCCGGCGCCCGGATGGGCCTGCATCAGGACAAGGACGAGCGCGATTTCTCCGCGCCCATCGTTTCCGTGTCGCTGGGCCTGCCGGCGATATTCCTGCTGGGCGGCCTGAGCCGCGCCGACAAAACCGCCCGCATCCTGCTGCAGCATGGCGACGTGCTGGTGTGGGGCGGGCCGGACCGGTTGCGCTTTCATGGCGTGCTGCCGGTCCAGCCGGGCATTCACCCGCTGCTCGGCGGCCGGCGTCTCAACCTCACTTTCCGCAAGGCCTTTTGATCCATGTCCGTCATCGATTGCGATATCGCGCTGCCGGCCGGCTTCCGGCCGCAGGACATCCTGGCCTTCCACCGTCGCGACGGCGAGCGCCTCGCCGAGCAGGTGGACGACGACGGCCTGAGAAAGGGCCTGTTGTGGCAAGGCCTGCCCGCCTGCCTAGACTTGCGCTTCCGGCCCGGCTGGGCCGTCCTCAGGCTGGATGTCGACGGCGGGGCGGCAGAGGCCCGGGCGCTGGAGGACATCGGCCGGCGCATGCTGGGCCTGAACCAGCCGGTGGAGGCGTTCGAGCGCCGATACCGCGACCATCCCCAACTGGGCGGCCTGATCGCCGCGCGCGCCGGCCTCAGGGTGCCGCAGACGGCCACGCCGTTCGAGGCGCTGGCCTGGGCGATCACCGGCCAGCAGATCAGCGTGGCGGCGGCGGTGACGATACGGCGGCGGCTGCTGCAATTGTGCGATTGCCGCCATTCTTCCGGCCTGCTGTGCCACCCGGACGCGCCGCGGCTGGCGGCGCTGACGGCGGATCAACTGGGCGAGGCCGGCTTTTCCCGCGCCAAGAGCCGGGCCTTGCTGGCGCTGAGCCAGGGCGCGGCGAGCGGCGCGCTGCCGCTGGATGGCTGGCTGGACGGCGCGCCGGCGGAGGAGATCGCCGAGCGGCTGCTGGCGGTGCCGGGCATCGGGCCATGGACGGTCAGCTACGCGCTGTTGCGCGGCTACGGCTGGCTGGACGGCTCGCTGCACGGCGACGTGGCGGTGCGCAAGGCGCTGGGCATGGCGCTGGGCATGGCCGACAAGCCCGACCAGAAGCAGGCGCAGCAGTGGCTGGACGCGTTCTCGCCGTGGCGGGCGCTGGTGGCCGCCCACCTGTGGGCATCGCTGCAGGCGGGGGGATTCTGACCGCTCGCGCGATCCGCCGCGCTTTGTCGAGGCGATATCGCAAACGCCATCCGAATGGCTATCTTCGCGGGCAAGTTCCGCTTTTCTCGCCGCGCTGTCTCGCATGCCCAAGCCCGCCGGATCGCGAACGCGGTCTGGCGCTTGCCGTCGCTTCGTCTTTTTGACTATGTCTAAATAGAACTGACAAGGCGTTAAGAAAGAGACGAGCATGGGCAGACCGAGCAAGATCGGTTTGGTGCTGTCGGGCGGGGGCGCCCGCGCGGCCTACCAGGTAGGGGTGCTGCTGGGCATTGCCCGCTTGCTGCCGGACCCCAGGCACAATCCTTTTCCCATCATCTGCGGCACCTCGGCCGGCGCGATCAACGCGGTGGCGCTGGCTTCCGGCGCCGGCAATTACCAGCTGGCGGTGAGCACGCTGGCCAAGGTGTGGAAGCAGCTGCACATCCCCGATGTCTACGACGTCGGCGCCATGTATTTCATCAAGACCTTTCTCCACTTCGGCGTTTCGCTGTTGAGCGCCGGCCATGCCTGGACGAATCCGCAGAGCTTTCTCGACAACGCGCCGCTGCGGCAGACGCTGGGCAAGATGATGCCTTTCGACGGCATCGAGCCGTCCATCGCTTCCGGCGCGCTGCAGGCGCTGGCGCTGACCGCGTCCTGCTACACCACCGGGATGTCGGTCACGTTCTTCCAGGGCGAGGAAAGCCTGGGGGAGTGGACGCGCTACCAGCGGCTGGGGGTGCGCGAGCGGATCGGGCTGGATCACCTGATGGCCACGGCGGCGATTCCGCTGATCTTTCCCTCGGTGCGGATAGGCGAGAAGTTTTATTGCGACGGCGCGGTGCGCCAGCTGTCGCCATTGTCGCCGGCGCTGCACCTGGGGGCGGAGAAGCTGTTCGTGGTCGGGTTGGCCAGCAAGCGTCCGGACACGATAGAACGCCGCACTGTCGGCTCTTATCCAATGCCGGCCCAGATCTTCGGCCACCTGCTCAACAGCGTGTTCATCGACAGCATGGCGGTGGACATGGAGCGCCTGACCCGGATCAACCATACCGTATCGCTGCTGCAAAGCAACGAGGAGCTGGCCTGCCAGACCCAGCTGAAAAAGGTGGACATCTTCCAGTTGAATCCCAGCCAGTCGCTGGAGGGCATCGTTTACCGCCATACCCATTTGTTTCCGCCGATGCTGCGTTTCATCATGCGCGGCGCCGGCGCAACCCGTCAGCGGGGCACCGCGTTGGCCACTTATCTGCTGTTCGAGCCGGCTTATTGCCGGGAGCTGATCGCGCTCGGTTACCGCGACACGCTGCATCACAAGCACGCCATCCGCGAGTTTCTGGAGCTGTAGGCGCTTTGGGCAGGCGGGCCAGGCGGGAGCAAGCCTGGCGGCGCTGGCTTCCCTTGGGACCGTTTTCCGCACCCTGTGTCCGGCGGAAAGCGGCCTGCGGCCGGAAAAGCCTTTGAGCAGGCTCCCCGCTCCGGAACTTTGCCGGGCCGCCCCAATCTCAGCTTTTCCGTTTACACTGCGTTCACTCACAAGACATAACAGGAAAGGTCAAGGGGGATGGGTTTGAATATCACGAACCGTCAGGGGTTCTTGCTGGTGGCGGCGGCTTGCGCCGGCGCCATCGGCTTTGCGCTGTTCGCGCAATACCAGCTGGGGGAGGAGCCATGCCCGCTGTGCATTCTGCAGCGCATCGGCGTGATGGCGGTCGGCGCGCTGGCCTTGCTGGCCGCGTTGCACAATCCCGGCAAGACTGGCGCGAAGGTATGGGGCGGGCTGATGACGCTGGCCGCGCTTTCCGGCGCGGGCGTGTCGCTGCGCCAGCTGTGGCTGCAGAGCCTGCCGGCCGACCAGGTGCCGCAGTGCGGGCCGGGCCTGGAGTTCCTGATGGAGTCCTTCCCATTGTGGGAGGTGTTGTCCAAGGTGCTGAAGGGCAGCGGCGAGTGCGCGGCCATCCAGGGGCGTTTCCTCGGCATGACCATGCCGTTCTGGGTGGCGGTGTTCTTTGCCGGCGTGATCGTCTGGACCTTGTGGCTGGTTGGGCGCCGCCGCCGCGGCTGAACCGTTTCCCGGATGTTCAATCCTGCCGCGCGGACGTTATGTCCGCGCTTTTTTTTGCGCCGTTCCCGGGTGGGCCTTGGTAAAGGCTGGCGCGGTTGCGGCCGCCGCGCTTGGCTTCGTACAGCGCCTGATCTGCCTGCTCGAACAGGGTGCGCGTGCTGTCCGCCGGTCCGGGGATGCAGGCGCATACGCCTATGCTACAGCTGATCTTGCCGAGCGGGCTGGCGGAATGGGGCAGCTCCATCGCCGCCAGGCGGCCGAGAAAGCGCTCCGCGGCGGACAGCGCCTGCGGCGTGTCCCCCGGCGTCAGCAGCACGCCGAACTCCTCCCCGCCCAGCCGGGCGGTCAGCTGGCCTTTCTGGCGAAAGCAGTCCTTGAGCGCGCGGGCCACTTTCTGCAGCGCTTCGTCGCCGGCGTAGTGGCCGTAATGGTCGTTGTATTTCTTGAAGTGGTCTATGTCCAGGATCAGCAGCGCCAGCGGCTTGCGTTTCTGCCGGCATTGTTCCACCGCGTGGCCGAACGCCTCGTCGAAATGGCGGCGGTTGTAGAGCCGGGTCAAGCCATCGGTGAAAGCCAGCGAGAACAGCTGGGCCTGGCCGCTGACGTAGCGCATCGTGCCGCTGAGCAGCAGCAGGATGGCCACCACGCTGCCGCCGGCCCACAGCGAGGCGAAGTAGAGCAGGGCGGCCGAAGACAGCAGCACCACCGCCGACGCCAGCGCGTAGCCTGCCAGCAGGCTGCGCGCGCGCACCCGGCGCGACAGCAGCCAGTCTCCCAGTCCCAGCAGCAGGGCCCCCAGCAGGCACTCCAGCAGCAGCGGCATCGGGCGTATCTGCTGGTGGGTGAGCAGGCCGTGGACCATGTAGGCGTCGATTTCCACGCCCGACATGCCGGTATTGTTGGCCGAGACCGGGGTCGGCTGCTGATTGCCCAGGCCGTTGGCGGTCACGCCTATCAGCACGATGCTGTCTTCGAAGAACGAGGCCGGCAGCCGGTTCAGCGCGTCGCTGTACGACACCGTGTGAAAGGGCTTGGGGCCGCTGCTGAACGGCACCATCACCAGGTCGCGGCGCTGCCAGGCCTGGCCCGGGCGAGGGCGTTGGGGCGCGGGGATGGTTTCCTTCCTGCCGTCTGAGACGGCGCAGACGGCGGCGGCGAAGCTGGGATAGCGCGGCGCGCCCAGCCCGGCTTTCAGGTAGACGCGGCGTATGGTGCCGTCGTCGTCGCGCTCATAGTCGGTGTGGCCGAGGGCGGCCATCGCGGAGGCGATCGGCGGCAGGGGGCGGGTTTCCAGCAATTGGCCGCCCTGCAGTTCGGGAAAGACCGGGCCGACCACCTTGCCGTTGCGGCGGATGGCCTCGGCAAGATGCTTGTCCGCCTCGGGATGGTCGCGCGAGGGCTCGGCGATGGCGATGTCGAAGCCGATCGAGCTGGCGCCGCCCAGCTTGTCGAGCAGTTGGGCGTGATAGGCGCGCGGCCATGGCCATCGGCCCAGCTCAGCCAGGCTTTTTTCATCTATGGCGATGACGATGAGGTTCTGGTCCGGCTTGTGCAGCGGGTTGGCCCGGGTCAGACTGTCGTACAGCCAGAAATCCAGTCGCCCCATCAGCTGGCTGGCGATGAGCAGCAGGCCAAGGAGAGCGAGCAGCAGGGGAATGCCCCTGCTGTAGCGGGATATCTGGATGGAACGCATGGTGTGATTTTACGGCAAAAGCAGCGCCGGATATCGCTCTTCGGCATGATATCCGCCATCGCCGTCCACCAGGATGGTGGCGGCGAAGCGCCCGCTGGGCATGCGCAGCAAGGACCAGCTGGGTTCGGCCGCGCTTTGTTGCCAGACTATGCGTCCGGGTTCGTCCGGCCGGGCCAGTTGCAGCGTGTAGCGGGCGTTTGCGACCGGATAGCGGCGGGCCTGCAGCTTGCGGTCGCCGGGCAGGCTCATTTCATACCAGGCCTTGATCCTCAGTTCCTGAGTGTTGCCGTAGGGGCCGGGCTGGCCCTGGCTGTCCAGCGAAGCCAGCCGCCAGTACCATTTCCCCTTGTCCGGCAGGTTGAGGGCGAAGCTATCCTGCTCCAGCCGGCCCTGGTACCAGATGTCGGCGAAGGCCGGGTCGCGCGCGACCTGGAGCCAGGCCGGACGTTCGGGGCTGGCGCTGCTGCCCACCCACAGGGTTTGCCCGCGCTGGCTGATCCGCTTGCCGTCGCTGAAGATCAGCGGCGGCAGCGGACTGGCGGCCAGCATGAAGCCGCGGCTGGCGTCGTAGCCTTCGATGCCTTGGGCGTTTCGGGCGCGAATTGTCAGCAAATAGCGGCCATTTTTTGGGAGTTCAGGGTAAAAGCGCGCGGTTTCCGCGCTGCGATTGTACAGTTGCTGCTGGGTCTGGGCGTCGGAAATCGCCAGTTGATAGCCGGCTTCGCCTTCCTGCTTGTGCCATTCCAGCAAGGGCGGATTGAAAGGGCTGACCGTGATCACGCCGTCGAGCGCGGGCGCCTTGGGCAGCGCCACCGATTGCTTGCCGCCGTTGCGGCCGCCGAATCTGGCGGGGATGTCGATTTCGCCGGCATCGGACGCCAGGCTGACCTTGCCGTGAAGCACTTCGGTCGCCGTATCCTTGTCATCCAGGCTGCGCACGCGAAATTCGGTGCCGCGCACCGTGGTCACCGCGGAGGGTGTGTAGATCTGGTAGCGGTTGGGCATCAGCTGCCTGGGCACCACGGCGTTGCTGGCCGAGCCGTGATCGAGCCGGTTTTGCGACTGGATGGCGCCGGTGGTGGGGTAGAACACTTGCTTGCCCAGCGTCAGCTTGCTGTTGGACCAGAGCTGGAGCATGGAGCCGTCCGCCATCCGCAGTTTCAGCATGGCGTCCTTGCCGGTGGAGATGCGGCTGCCGGCCTGTAGGTGAAGGCCCGGCGCCGCCTTCAGCGCCTGCCCATCCGAATCCTGCACGCTGACCATGCCGGACAGGGCTTCGATGGTGACCGAGGATTCGTTCTGCCGGGTCCAGCTGTAAGGCACGACCAGCTGGCTGCCGGGCGTCAGCCGGTAGGGGTTGGCGATGCCGTTTTGCTGTTGCAGTTTCGGCACATAGGAGGGGGAGGTCAGGTGCTTGGCGGCAAACGACCACAGCGTATCTCCCGCCTGGACCGTGTACTGCCATGTGGCCTCATCGCCGCCGCTGCCGGCCCAGGAGGCGTGGCTGCTCAAGCACAGCGCCAGCAGGGCTGTCTTGTTCATGTGAAATCTCTTGATGTGAATTTTTAAAAGTCTGACAGTATTGCCAGCAATCCTGCATTTTGCAACCGCAACATGCGAATGGGGTGAGGAGGGCTGCGCATGTTGGGCTCATGCTGTGGCGGGAAATGCAAAAAAGCAGCCTTGGGCTGCTTTCTTGCAAGATTGGCGGAGTGGACGGGACTCGAACCCGCGACCCCCGGCGTGACAGGCCGGTATTCTAACCAACTGAACTACCACTCCGTTTTCTGGTGGGCGGTACTGGACTCGAACCAGCGACCCCTGCCGTGTGAAGGCAGTGCTCTACCAACTGAGACTAACCGCCCAGAAAACTATCTACTGCTTGAAACTGTTGGCGGAGTGGACGGGACTCGAACCCGCGACCCCCGGCGTGACAGGCCGGTATTCTAACCAACTGAACTACCACTCCGTTTTCTGGTGGGCGGTACTGGACTCGAACCAGCGACCCCTGCCGTGTGAAGGCAGTGCTCTACCAACTGAGACTAACCGCCCAGAAAACTATCTACTGCTTGAAACTGTTGGCGGAGTGGACGGGACTCGAACCCGCGACCCCCGGCGTGACAGGCCGGTATTCTAACCAACTGAACTACCACTCCAACCGCAAACTTTGGTGGGCGTTGACGGAGTCGAACCGCCGACATTCTGCTTGTAAGGCAGACGCTCTACCAACTGAGCTAAACGCCCGATATTCGGGTACTGCTTGAAACCGTTGGCGGAGTGGACGGGACTCGAACCCGCGACCCCCGGCGTGACAGGCCGGTATTCTAACCAACTGAACTACCACTCCAACCGCAAACTTTGGTGGGCGTTGACGGAGTCGAACCGCCGACATTCTGCTTGTAAGGCAGACGCTCTACCAACTGAGCTAAACGCCCGATATTCGGGTACTGCTTGAAACTGTTGGCGGAGTGGACGGGACTCGAACCCGCGACCCCCGGCGTGACAGGCCGGTATTCTAACCAACTGAACTACCACTCCAACCGCAAACTTTGGTGGGCGTTGACGGAGTCGAACCGCCGACATTCTGCTTGTAAGGCAGACGCTCTACCAACTGAGCTAAACGCCCGATATTCGGGTACTGCTTGAAACCGTTGGCGGAGTGGACGGGACTCGAACCCGCGACCCCCGGCGTGACAGGCCGGTATTCTAACCAACTGAACTACCACTCCAACCGCAAACTTTGGTGGGCGTTGACGGAGTCGAACCGCCGACATTCTGCTTGTAAGGCAGACGCTCTACCAACTGAGCTAAACGCCCTGAAACCGTTTCGCTGTGTGCGTTTCAGCGAGGAGGCGAATTAAAGCACAGGGTTTAAGCTCGCGCAAGTGCCAGGCGGAAGTTTTTTTGCAGAAAGCCCGTGTTTTGAATATTTGCTCCATTTTTTCAGGTTTTTGCCGGGTCTGCGGGTGACGCCGGCTTCGCGCCTCATGTATCATGCCGCGATTAGGTTTGACGGATGATTGTAAAGAATGAAGCCGACCTTTCTCGATTTTGAGCAGCCGATTGCCGAGCTCGAGAACAAAATTGAAGAGCTGCGTTTCGTGCAGGACGACTCCGTGCTGGATATCTCCGAGGAGATCGCCCGTCTGCAGAAGAAGAGTCTGGAACTGACCAAGACTCTATACGCCAAGCTGACGCCGTCGCAGATCGCGATGGTGGCTCGCCATCCGCAGCGCCCTTATACGCTGGATTACATCCAGGCCATCTTTACCGACTTCGAAGAGTTGCACGGCGATCGCGCCTTTGCGGACGATGCCGCCATCGTCGGCGGTCTGGCGCGCTTCAACGGCCAGTCGGTGATGGTGATCGGCCACCAAAAGGGACGCGACACCAAGGAAAAGATTCGCCGCAATTTCGGCATGCCGCACCCGGAAGGCTATAGAAAGGCATTGCGCCTGATGAAGCTGGCCGAGAAGTTCGGCATCCCGGTGCTCACCTTCGTCGATACCACCGGCGCTTGGCCGGGCATCGGCGCGGAAGAGCGCGGCCAGTCCGAGGCGATCGGCCGCAATCTGTACGAGATGACCAATCTGCGCGTGCCCATCGTCGTCACGGTGATCGGCGAGGGCGGTTCCGGCGGCGCGTTGGCCATCGCTGTGGGCGACCACGTCAACATGCTGCAGTACGCGACTTATTCGGTGATCTCTCCGGAAGGCTGCGCGTCCATTCTGTGGAAGACCGCCGAGCGCGCGTCCGACGCGGCCGAAGCGCTGGGCATCACCGCGCCGCGCCTGAAGACGCTGGGCCTGATCGACCGCGTGGTCACCGAGCCGGTGGGCGGCGCCCATCGCGACCATGCTCAGATGATGACCACCTTGAAGCGCGTGCTGCAGGATCAGCTGAAAGAAGTGCAGTCCAAGCCCATGGATGCGCTGCTGAAAGAACGTTTTGATCGCCTGATGAGCTATGGCCGCTTCAAGGAAGACGCCGCCTGAGCTGGCGGATAGCCTGATCGAGCATTGGCCGGACGAGTTGTCCGGCCTTTTCGCTTTTGAGGTCGGGTTTTCCGGCGGACTCGACTCGGTCGCCTTGCTGTCGCTGCTGTGCGAGGCGCGCGCGCGCCGGCCGGAGATCGGCTTGTCCGCGGTGCACGTTCATCACGGCTTGAGTCCAAACGCCGATGCCTGGGCCGCGCATTGCCAGGCGCTGTGCGACTCCCTGCGGGTGCCTTTGCGCATCGAACGGGTGCACGTCCGCGCCGGCGGCGGCGAAAGCGTCGAGGCGGCGGCGCGCGAGGCGCGCTACCAGGTTTACCGGCGCTCCGCATCCGAGGTGATCGCGCTGGCCCACCATCAGGACGATCAAGCCGAAACCATCCTGCTGCAACTGTTGCGCGGCGGCGGCGCGCGGGCGCTGGCGGCGATGCCGGCATTGCGCGAACTGGCGCCGGGCAAGCTGCTGTGGCGGCCGTTGCTGGAGATCCCCCGCGAGCGGCTGGAGGCTTACGTCAAGGCGCGCGGGTTTGCCTGGGTGGACGACGAAAGCAATCTGGACACCCGCTACCGTCGCAACCTGTTGCGGCACGACATTCTGCCTCGGCTGGAGCGGGCGCTTCCGCATTACCGCAGCCACCTGGCGCGCGCGGCGATGCTGCAGGCGGATGCCGCCGCCATCCTGGACGAAGTCGCGCGGGAAGACCTGCAAGCCTGCCGAACGGAAAACGGATTGGACTGCGGGAGCGTGCTGGCGCTGTCCGCGCCGCGCCGGCGCCAGACCCTGCTTGCCTGGCTGGATGCGCTGGGTTGGCCCGCGCCGGAGCCGGGCGCGCTGTTGGAGTTTTTGCGGCAGGCGGAATACGCGGAGCGGGGCGCCAGCCCGGTTCTGAGACTGCGGCAGGGGTGTCTGTTGCGTTTTGCCGATACTTTGCAGGCCTGGCCTAAAGCACAGTCAGAGCCGCCGGCCTCCACTGCTCTGCTGTGGCGCGGAGGCGACGCTCAGTCGCTGTCCGAGTGGGGCGGCGAACTGGCCTGGGAGCGGCGAGACGCCGGCGTGCCAGCGGCCTTGCTGGAAAGCGGCGCCTATCTGGCGCCGCGGCGAGGCGGAGAAAAACTGTCGGCTCGGGTTGGGCGGCGCGAAGTCAAGGACCTGCTGCGGGAGGCTGGGGTGCCGCCGTTGCTGCGTCGCCGCTGGCCGCTGCTGTATGGCGCGGATGGCGAATTGCTGGCGGTGCCGGGCATCGCGGTCTCCTACCGCGCGGCGGCGGATGGCGGCTGGTGGCCGTTGTGGCGGCCTGCCCGTCCTTAGAAACGCCGCCGTTGGCGGACCGTCGGCGGCGGATGAGGGTCTTCCCCAGAACTCAGGCCGCTTGACGCGATGGGCGTTCCCCAAGTCCCCGGATCGCCGTTCCGCGATCCATCCCCCTTTCTTCCGATCATGTTTTGCATCTGGCCGTTCAGTGGGGCGCGGCGCCTTCATCACTTCTGGAAACAAGAAAAAAGCCGGGCTTTCGCCCGGCTTTTGGATAGCGTCCGCTGCCGGAGCTACAGATCGACCTGCATCGTCACCGCCGCGCTGCGGGGCGCGCCCAGGTTGTAACGCACGGTGTCGGCTGCGTTGACCTTGGACGAGGTCGGGATGCGGTAGCTGGTATTGAACATATTGCTGACGTTCAGCTTGATGGTCGGATTCTTCAGCATGCCGATATTGCCGAAGCGGTAGCCGGCATCCAGATCCACCGTCGTGTATTCCGGCACCACCTCGTCGTTGACTAGGGTGGCGAACTGCTTGCCGGTGTGCTTGACGTCGGTGCGGACATACCAAGCGCCCGGCGAGTACTGCAGCGACAGCGCGGCCATCCAGCGCGGGGTCATCGGGAAGTCGTTGCCCTGGGTCTGCAGCACGGTGTTGCTGCCGGACGCGTCCTTCCAGTTCAGGTTGCTCTGGATTGCGCTGTGGTTGCTGGTGAACGAGGCGTAGGCGCTCCAGCCCTTGACCGGCACGGTGCCCAGCTCGATCTCGCCGCCCCAGGTATGTACGCCGCCGGCATTGATGTTCACCGATTTCAGCGTCACCGGGTCGTAGGAATTGGCCTGGCGATTGCTGAAATCGACGTTGAACAAGGAGCCGCTCAGCGTGACGATGTCGCCCTGCCAGCGATAGCCCAGGTCGGTGTTGACCGAGGTTTCCGGCACCACGTCGTTGTTCAGCACCACCTGGCCGTTGACCACCTGCACATTGCCGTTGCTGCTGCTGTAGGCGTAGTTGGGCACCGCGCGGTAGTTCTTGGTGATGTTGAAGAATACCTGCTGCTTGGGCGTCAGATAATAGCGCATGCCGAAGCTGGGCAAGGTTTCGCGGTAGGTTTTGCTGATGGTGTAATCGTAGGCCGCCGCGCAGGTCTTGCTGGAGGCGCCGCAGCCTTCGTTGGCGTGGTTGGTGAACTCGCGCTTGATCTGCGGCGTGCGCAGGCCGGCGTTGATGCCGAGGCGGTCGTCCAGGAAATTGAAGGTGCCGATGGCGAACAGCTGGGTGGCGGTGCTGACGGTTTCCCAGTCGCGGTACTGGTACAAGCTGCCGTCCGGACGGGTGATCAGGCCGGACCGCATCCATGGGTCCTGCGGGCTGCCGTCGGCGTTGGTCAGGCTTTCCGGTCCAGTCTGGATGTGTTGGGCGCGCTCGTACCAGACCCCGGCCTGCAGCAGGTGGTTGCCCAGGCTCTGCTCCATGGTGACGGTGATGCCCGGGCGGCGGGTGCGGGTGATGCTGCTGCCGTTGACCACGATGGTGTCCAGCGTATCGCCGTCGCCGTTCAGGTCCCTGGCCGCCGTGTCGGTATGGGCGGACTTGTTCAGGAAGGCGCTTTCGGACTGGGTCTGCTGGCTGGTGGCGCCGCCGTAGCCGTACCAGAAGTAGGGCTGGATCTTGACGCGGGTGTCGGGGCCCAGCTTCAGCACGGCGTCCACCTTGGCGATCACGTTCTCGAACGGGTTCTGCTGCAGCTGGTAGTAGGCGGGCGTCGGCCCGGTTTCCTTCTGCGCGGTGCCGTTCTTCGGCGGCAAGTGTCCCGGCACGAAGCTGGTGGAGTAGTCGTAGCCGTAGCCGGTCTGCTGCAGCTGCTGCAGCGTCGGGGTGCCGAAGGCGTTGCCGATCTGGCGGTTGTACAGCACGGACGCGTTGATGTAGCCGCCGCTGAAGTCGTAGCGGATGCCGGTGTCGACGTGGTCGCGCTTCATGCCGCCGGCGCCTTTCCACTTGTCGGTTTCGCTGTGCGAGTAGCTGGCGAAGGCGCGCGCCTTGCCGTCGGCGAACAGGCCGGTATCGCCGCGCACATAGGTGCGTTGCAGGCTGTTGCTGCCCAGGGTCTGGGCAAATCGCACGCGGCGTTCTTTTTCCGGATCGCAGGTGACGAAGCTCATATTGCCGCCGCTGGCGCCCATGTGCGGCGCATCGGTGTCGCTGGAGCCCTGGGTGACCGAGCCCTGGCACAGGTTTTCCAGATCGACGAATTCCTGCGGGTAGACGTTGTAGCTGCCGGAGTCGTTGACCGGCACGCCGTTGATGGTGACGCCGATCTGATCGGAGTTGAAGCCGCGTATGGTCAGCGCGCCGCCGAACATGCCGGTGTTGTCCTGGCTGGAGGCGTTGACGCCGGGCAGCATGTTGATGCCCTGGTAGATGTTCGAGGTCGGGCTTTGTTTCTCCAGCGCGGCCTTGCTGACGTCGCTGCGCGCGCGCGCGCCTTCCTGCTGCTGCAGCAAGCCGACTCCCAGCTTGTCTCCGGCGCCGGTGATGGTGACGGTCTGCAGCTGGGTTTCCTCCGCGAGCGCGGCCTGGCTGGCGAGCGCGGTGAGCACGGCCAGAGCCAAAGGACGCAAATATGCTTTTTTATTCATTGAATTTCCTGATTTGTAGAGAAATCAATTTTTAAATCGTTTGTGTTTTCTGCGCAGCCGTTCCCCTGCCGCAAGGCATGGGTTTTACGGCTATCGTTGCGCAGATCGACTGCTGGTCGGAGCGGAGGAGCGGTGGCTTTATTCGATTGAGGAAAGAGTCATGGTTGAGAATGGCTGCTCACCCAAGTTCTTGAAATGCTATCAATTCGAATTATTTTGCCTGGAAATTATTTTTAAGCGGCAAATCTAGTCGATTGTCATTTCGTTTTCAAGAAACAACTGTTACGAAAAGAATAAACAAATATGTCTTTATGTTGAGAATTACGGGCAGAAGAGGTGGGGTTGACAGCGATATTTCGCTTGTTTGGCGAAATATGTTAATGAATTGTAAGGATTAAGTGATGGGCTGCCATTGTAGTTGAATGGCATGAAATGTCGTTGGAGGGGAGGGGCGGCGTCGCGGGCCGCCCACAGGACAACTCTCAGTTGCCGAGCGGCAGCGAACGGATGCCGCCGTCGTCCAGCAGCAGATAGCCGCCGCGGCCGCCGTGCCAGTCCTGGATCACCCAGCGGCTGGACGCGTCGTGAAGGTGGTGGGCGGGCCGATGGGTGTGGCCATGGATCAGCGTCGGCCAACCATGGGCGGCCAGCAGCTCGCGCACCGCGTTCTCGGTGACATCGGAAATGTCGGTCAGGCCGGTCTGCTGCTTGTTCATCTCGCTTTGCGCGCGGGCATGGCGGGCGATGGCATGGCGTTCGGCCAGCGGCTTGGCCAGCATCGCCTGCTGCCACTGCGGGTTGCGGCTCATCGCGCGGAATTGCTGGTAGGCGGCGTCGTCGGTGCACAGCGCGTCGCCGTGGCTGAGCAGGATGCGCTGCCCGTGCGCTTCGATCAGCGTCGGGTCGTCCAGCAGCCTGGCGCCGCTGCGGGCCTCGAAGCCGGCGCCCAGCAGGAAATCGCGGTTGCCGCGCATCACGTAGAGCGGGGTTTGCGCGGCGAAGTCGCGCATCGCCGCCAGCGGCGCTGCCAGATAGGGTGAGTCGTCGTCGTCGCCCACCCAGTATTCGAACAGGTCGCCCAGGATGTACAGCGCGGCGATCCGGCCCCGCCAGGCGGCGAGCGTGTCCAGGAACAGCTGGTTGAGCGCCGGGGTGTCGTCGGCGAGATGCAGGTCGGAAATGAAGTGAATGGCCATGGCTGCTGCCTTATCCGGGGCAAGACAAAGCCGGGGCGGGGCCCCGGCTGGTTTTTCGGCGAGACGGGTTTAGACGATCTCGGCCTTCTGGATCACCACCGGCTCCACCGGCACGTCCTGATGCATGCCAGTGCGGCCGGTGCGTACGGTCTTGATGCGGTCCACGATGTCCTGGCCGGCGACGACCTGGCCGAACACCGCGTAACCCCAGCCCTGGGTGCTTTCCGATTTGAAGTCCAGGAAATCGTTGTCGGAGACGTTGATGAAGAACTGCGCCGACGCCGAGTGCGGATCCATGGTGCGGGCCATGGCGACGGTGTAGGTCTTGTTGGACAGGCCGTTGTTGGCCTCGTTCTGGATCGGCTCCTGGGTCGGCTTCTGGTTCATGTCGGCGTCGAAGCCGCCGCCCTGGATCATGAAGCCGTTGATCACGCGGTGGAAGATGGTGCCGTCGTAGTGGCCGCTTTTCACGTATTGCTCGAAGTTGGCGGCGGTTTTCGGCGCCTTCTCGTGATCCAGTTCCAGGGTGATTTCACCGAAATTGGTCGTCAGTTTGATCATTGCGTTTTCCTTTGCGATGCAGCCGCGGGACGGCCTTACGGTTTGATGGTGACTTTCTGGATGATCACCGGCTCGAACGGCACGTCCTGCATGCCGTTCATGCTGCCGGTGCGGACTTTGGCGATGCGGTTGACCACATCCATGCCCTTGGTGACTTTGCCGAATACGGCGTAGCCGGCGCCCTGCGGGGTCGGCGAACTGTAATTGAGGAAGTCGTTGGCGGCGACGTTGATGAAGAACTGCGCGGTGGCGGAGTTCGGATCCGAGGTGCGGGCCATCGCGATGGTGCCGACATCGTTCTTCAGGCCGTTGCTCGCCTCGTTGGCGATCGGCGCGCGAGTCGGCTTCTGGTTGAGCTTGGCGTCGAAGCCGCCGCCCTGGATCATGAAACCGTCTATCACGCGGTGGAACACGGTGCCGTTGTAGTGGCCGGCCTTGGCGTAGGCGACGAAATTGGCGACGGACTTGGGCGCCTTGGCCGAATCCAGCGCGATTTCGATATTGCCCTTGTTGGTGACCATCTCCGCCACCGGGGCGGCGAAGGCGAGTGCGGGCAGGGCGGCGAGGGCCAGGCTGCTGATCAGTTTCTTCATCGTGGATGGGCTTTGCGGACGTGTGGGACAGGGCGCTGATTCTAGCACAGCCGACTGCGGCGGATAGGGGCGCGTCGGCGCGCGGCCGGGTTCGCAATCGTTAACAAAGTCGTGTCTTTCTCTTGCGGCGGGCCGATTTCGAGCTTAGACTCCGCACTCTAAAAGATGCAAGCACTATCTTTTTATTCTGTCTGCATGATGCGCCGGCACCGCCCGGCGCGATTCATTTCAGGAATTCAAAATACAATGCAAGCCGCACCCCGCTCCCTGAGCCTGTTGTCCGTTTCCCTCGCCGCCCTGTTCGCCGCCGCGCCCGCCGCGCAGGCCGCCGGTTTCCAACTGACCGAGCAAAGCGTCACTGGCATGGGCCGCGCCTACGCCGGCGCCGGCATGGCCGGCGACGACCTGTCCGCCGTGTTCTACAACCCAGCCGGCATGACCCTGCTGTCCGGCACCCGCGTGCAAGGCGGCCTGACCTACGCGGAAATCGACGCGCCGTTCAGCGGCCGCAATACCAGCGTCAGCCATCTGCCTGGCACGCCTCCCGCCACCGTGACGACTTCTGCCAACGACAATGGCCGCGGCGCGGGCGAAGTGATTCCGAACGGTTACCTGACCCACCAGGTCAACGACCAGCTGTTCCTGGGCCTGGGCGTGACCACGCCGTTCGGCCTGGGCGCAAGCTATAGCGACAACTGGGGCGGCCGCGACAACGGCATCTCCAGCAGCATCATGACGGTGGACATCAATCCGTCGCTGGCTTACAAGCTGAACGACAAGTGGAGCTTTGGCGGCGGCGTGTCTGCGCAATACGCGAAGGCGGACCTGAAGCAGGGCGCCTATCTGCCCGGCGCCAGCGGCGAGCTCAAGGCCGACAGCTGGGGCTTCGGCTACAACCTGGGCGTGATGTACTCCTACAGCGCCGATACCCGCGTCGGCCTGTCCTATCGCTCCAAGATCCATCACGACGCCAAGGGCGATTACACCAATGCCGGTTTTCCCGCGCCGCTGGGCGGCCTGCTCAATGGCACGTATTCCGGCTCGGCCGAGGTGACCACGCCGGAATGGCTGATGCTGAGCGGCTACAGCAAGCTGAACAGCAAGTTCGCAGTCGGCGCCACCGCGCGCTGGACGCGCTGGAGCCGCTTCGACCAGCTGGTGGTCAAGGGCAGCCCCGTGGTGCCTAAGTTGCCGGGCCTGACGCCCGCGCCGATCGACACCACCACCACCATCGACAACCACTGGAAGAACAGCTGGCTGTTCTCGGTGGGCGGCGACTACTTCTACAGCGAAGCGCTGACCCTGCGCGCGGGCCTGGGCTACGAGACCACGCCGGTGCCGAACCCGCAGCACCGCAACGTGTTGATTCCGGACGCCGACCGCATGTGGCTGACCCTGGGCGCCGGCTACCGGATCAGCAAGCAGGCGAGCGTGGACGTGAGCTACGCCTATCTGCGCGCGGTGGGCGACACCAAGATCGACAATACTTCGCATAGCCCGTTCGGCACCACCAGCCGTCTGCAGGGCGATTACTCCTCGATCAGCGGCCACCTGCTGGGCGTGCAGATGCAGTACCGCTTCTGATATCCGTCGGGATATGAGAAAAGGCGCGGCCCAGGCCGCGCCTTTTTGTTTGTCCGGATCAGATCTGGAATTCCAGGCAGTCGTCCAGCAACTGCACGCGCCGTTGCTGCGGCTCCATGCCGAACAGCTCCATCCGGGACAGCGGCGGCGAATAGAGATGCAGGGTGACCAGATCTCCGCCATCGGCTTGCAGATTGGCTACCTGGTGGATGTCCAGATGGCCGTTGATCACCAGGCTGCCGGCGGCCAGCTCCCGGGTTTCGCGCGCGGCCAGCTGTCCGGATGGCGTGGCTTCGAACACGGTCTCGGTGGCGACGCCCTCTATCACCCTGACGCCGCACAGGCTGCCCTTGTGGTTGTGGATCTGGCTGCGCTGGCCTTCGCGCCAGCACAGCAGCAGCAATTCGCAATGCTCGTCGCGGTAGATGCGGTTGCGGCAATAGCGTTCGTCGTCGAAGCGGCGAAACGGCGCGAGGTCTTCCTGGGCGGGGCGCAGCGCGCGGTGGAATTGAAGAATCTGTTCCTGGCTCAGGCGGCCGGCATGGAGCGACAGCTGGCGCAGCGAGGCGGCCAGGTTGGGGCTGAATGTGTCGAACGGCGGACAGTCGGACGATTCCATCGGTTTCTCCTTGATCTCTGAACGTGGCGCGGCGGCGGTCATGCTGGAATGACGGCTATTTTCGGAGATGTCAGGCCGTTTTCTTATATTGATTTCAGCATAAACCATCGGCAAAAACGGATTGCCGCCATGAACCGGTATAGCCGCGGCGGCATGGGGAATGGACGGGCAGAAATGTCAGAGAGTTTCCGGGTGCCCGAGCCGGCTCACAATCTTTTGGCGGGCAACGCAGCCCTGCCAGCGGACCGGATGCAAGGCGGAGGAGGCATTGCAAGACCCTGCTTGGCAACGCGAAAGGCCGTGGACCGGCTTTCAGGGCAGGGACGACAAGGGCAGTTTCATCGTCTGCTTGATCGCGTTGAGCACGATGGTGGACTTCACGCTGCGCACCAGCGACAGCTGCATCAGCTTGTTCATCACGAAGGACGACAAAGACGGCAGGTCCGGCACCACGATGCGCAGCAGGTAGTCGGCCTCGCCGGCCGCAGCGTAGCATTCCAGCACCTCGGGCAGATTGTCGATGGACTGGGCGAAGTCCTGCAGCGCGGCTTCGTTGTGCCGCTCCAGGCTGACGTTGGCGAAGGCCATCACCGACAGGCCGACATGCTCGGGGTTGAGCGCCACCTGGTAACCCTGGATGACGCCATTTTGTTCCATGCGCTGGATGCGGCGGCCGATCTGGGAGGCGGACAGCGGAATGTCCTGCGCCAGCTTCTGATGGGTGGCGCGGGCATCCTGCTGCAACAGGTGCAGGATCTGCAGGTCGAAGCGGTCTAATTCTATTTTGCGCATTTTGTGCACTTTATGACATTTTATGCGGTAAGTATGCAAAATTTCCGGCAAAACGGCAAATAATGCGGTCTTTCCGCATGGCGGCCGGGCTAAACTAGAGTAAATCGCCAAATTCCAGGAGCCCAGCAATGAACGACCGCGCCGACTTTGTGGTGCCCGACATCACCACCCGCAAGAATGTCGGATTGAGCCACGACGCCAACGACTTCACCTTGCCGCAGCCGTTGGATCGCTACTCTGCGGAAGATCACGCCACCTGGGCCACGCTGTACCAACGCCAATGCAAGCTGCTGCCGGGGCGCGCCTGCGACGAGTTTATGGAGGGCCTGGAGCGGCTGGAGGTGGATGCCGACCGGGTGCCGGACTTCAATAAGCTGAACCAGAAGCTGATGGCCGCCACCGGCTGGAAGATCGTCGCGGTGCCGGGCCTGATTCCAGACGACGTGTTCTTCGAGCACCTGGCCAACCGCCGCTTCCCGGTCACCTGGTGGCTGCGCGAGCCGCACCAGCTCGACTACCTGCAGGAGCCGGACGTGTTCCACGACCTGTTCGGCCACGTGCCGCTGCTGATCAATCCGGTGTTCGCCGATTACCTGGAGGCCTACGGCAAGGGCGGGGTGAAGGCGAAGGCGCTGGGCGCGCTGCCGATGCTGGCGCGGCTGTACTGGTACACGGTGGAATTCGGCCTGATCAATACTCCGGCCGGCATGCGCATCTACGGCGCCGGCATCTTGTCCAGCAAGTCGGAATCCATCTACTGCCTGGACAGCGCCAGCCCCAACCGCGTCGGCTTCGACCTGATGCGCATCATGAACACGCGCTACCGGATCGACACCTTCCAGAAAACCTACTTCGTCATCGACAGCTTCAAGCAGCTGTTCGACGCCACCGCGCCGGATTTCGCTCCGCTATACTTGCAGCTGGCCGACGCGCAACCGTGGGGCGCTGGCGACGTCGCGCCGGACGACCTGGTGCTGAATGCCGGCGACCGCCAAGGATGGGCGGATACCGAAGACGTCTGAACCGCATCGATCCGGTTCCCCTAGCCCGCATGAATGCGGGCTTTTTTGCGTCCGGATTGTGCCTGGACTAAGGATGGGTTGACTCTGGTCATGCATTAGGGAGGGACCGGTACAGGCGGAGCGGCAGGCAGTACATCATGTTTTATTTTGAAGAATTAATTGACACACTAATCATGAATAATTATAAACAGATTGACGTTTGATCTGCTTTCATGGGTGGGTAAGCATGCGTGTGCGGACTGTAGACAACCTGGTTGTGACCCACCCCGAGGTATTGAGCTATATCGCGCTGATGCTCAGGTTGTTGCATCTGGCCATGGTGACGCTGCCTGGCTACGCGCTGTGCTGGTTGCGGCTGCCGCAGCTGCGGGCGCAAGCGGTCTATCTGCTGGAAGCCTGTTTTTACGCGGGCCTGCTTGCCATGGTGGTGTTCCAGGCGGCCGATATCTACGGCCAGGACCTGTTCAGCCGCTTCCTGCGCATCCGTCCCCTGGCGCTTGCCTGGAGCGTGGCTTTCCTGCTGCTGCTGGTCCGGCCCCTTGTGCCGCTGATCCTGCAGCGGCTGGCCATGCATTGGAGCGGCGCGCGCCTGGTAAGCCGCGGCGTGGGGCTGCAGCGCGCGGTGGTATTGGGCGCGACAGCGAGCGGCAAGCTGCTGGCGGAATTCCTGTGCGAGAACGCCGATTTGCGCAGCCGCCTGATCGGCTACGTCGAGGACCGTCATGACCGTCCGCATGAAACGATGGCGACGCTGTCCTGCCTGGGCGATCTGCGCGAGCTGGAGCGCATGGTGCGCGACGGCGATTTGCATCAGGCTGGACTCTCCCGGACCCGTGCTGTTCCGGCAGAAGCGCTACGGCTACAACAGCAGGTTGATCGAAGTGTACAAGTTCCGCTCCATGTACGCGGACAAGACCGATCACGACCCCGCAGTGATTTCAACCGAAGCAGCCTATTGAGACGGCAAGCATGGCAAACACAGAACTGATCCCCTGCATCCTGTCCGGAGGGGCCGGCACCCGGTTGTGGCCGGTTTCGCGAATGGAGTTGCCCAAGCCTTTCATCCGGATGGCGGATGGCCACAGCCTGTTGCAGAAGACCTTTCAACGCGCGGCCCGCTTGCCGGGAGTACGCCGCGTCATGGCGGTCACCAATCAACAGGCGATGTTCCGGACCCTGGAAGAGTGCAGCGAGGTCAACGAACGCCAGTTGGCGCTGGAGTTGCTGCTGGAGCCGGCGGGACGCAACACCGCCCCGGCCATCGCCGCAGCGGCGCTGGACATGCTGGAGAGGCAGGAAGGGAGCGAGGCCATTCTGCTGGTGCTGCCGGCCGATCATCTGGTGACCGACGAAGAGGCATTCGCCGCGGCAGTCCAGGAAGCCTGGGAGCTGGCCGAGGCGGGGCGCATCGTCGCCTTCGGCCTCAAGCCTAGCCGGCCGGAAACCGGCTTCGGCTACATCGAGCAGGGGGAGCCGCTCGCCGGAAAGGGTTTTGAGGTGGCGCGTTTCGTCGAAAAGCCGGACGCCGCCGCCGCGCAAGCCTATCTGGACGACGGGCGCTACTGGTGGAACAGCGGGATGTTGTGCTTTTCCGCCTTGGTCATGTGCGATGCGTTGGCGCGGCTAGCGCCGGAGGTGCTGGATGGCGTGGAGGCCTGCTTGAGGGCGAGCCCCTGCCTGAGCGGGGCAGGGCGGCGACAACGCGAGCTGGACAAGGCGAGCTTCGCCTTGTGTCCGGACATTTCCATCGATTACGCGGTGATGGAAAAGACCGACAACGCCGCCGTGGTGCCCTGCGACCTTGGATGGAGCGACATCGGCAATTGGGACAGCCTGATGGGCGAGTTTCCCGCCGATGGCAACGGCAACAGCAGCTCGGGGGAGGTGCTGCTGTGCGATACCCGCCGGAGCTTCGTGCAAAGCCGGGGGCGCCTGATCGCCACGCTGGGCGTGGACGATCTGCTGATCATCGACACCCCGGACGCCTTGCTGGTGGCGGACCGCAAGCGCAGCCAGGATGTGCGGGACATCGTCGCCGAGCTGAAGCGGCGCGGCCACCCGGCCTATCTGCAGCACCGCACTTCGCAGCGACCCTGGGGGCACTACACGGTGCTGGAGGATGGCCCGCGCTACAAGATCAAGCGCATTGTGGTGAAGCCCGGGGCCACGCTGTCGCTGCAGATGCACCACCACCGCAGCGAGCACTGGGTGGTGGTGAGCGGCACCGCGCTGGTGGTCAACGGCGAGGACGAGAAGCTGGTCCACTGCAATGAATCCACCTTCATCCCGGCCGGTGTCAGGCACCGGGTGGCCAATCCGGGCGTGATCGATCTGGTGATGATAGAGGTTCAGAGCGGCGACTACCTCGGCGAGGACGACATCGTCCGCTTCTCCGACCATTACGGCCGCTCGGAGAGCGCCGGATGAGCACCACCGCGCTGATCCTGCCGGTGCGCAACGCCGGCCCTCATCTCGACCGGCTGTTGTTCGGCGGCGTGCTGTCGCCCCGGGGACTGGCGGCCGGGCCCTTGCCGGCGCTGCTGGCCTGCTATGCGCCGGGGCTGGTGTTCGGCGGCTGGAACGGATTGCTGGCGCGTTATTTCTATGCCGGCGGCGATACCCGCACCCCCCTGGCCTTTGAACTGGCAGGGAGCGCCTTGCAGGCCGGCGCGCTGCTTTCCTCCCGCGCCGGGCATGGCTTGGGCCCCGAGCTGATGCGCATGGGCGGTTGGACCTCGCTGGCCGCTGTCCTCTGCGCCGGCTGGCTGTTTCCGCTGGATGGTACCTGGCGGCAGCTGGGCGCCGCATCGGCTTGCGGTGCGGCGGCGATGGCCATCCTGGCATGGCGTGCGCGACGGCGTTGAGCCGCCGGCCAAGCTTCCCAGGGCCGGAGCGCGCCGGCACGGAAGCTTGTCGGCGCAGGGCAGGGGGCGCCTGCGGTGTTCAATGAATGGTCCCGCCCTCCCGCTTTTCATCCTTCCCGCGTGTCAGCGACAGCTCCACCGCCAGCCGCAACGCTGCCACGCAGTCGTCCAGCTTCAGGCTGAAGGCGCCGGGATGCCGGATCGCCTGTTCCGGCAGGAAGGGCAAATGGATGAAGCCGGCGCGCGGGCCGCCGCGGTGCAACAGCCCATACATCACGTGATTGCAGACGAAGGTGCCGGCGCTCTGAGACACCGTCGCCGGCAGGCCGCGCTCGCGCAGCCCGGCGACGATGGCCTTGATCGGCAGGGTGGCGAAATAGGCGGCGGGGCCGTTCGCGACGACTGGCTCGTCTATCGGCTGCCGGCCCGCGTTGTCGGGGAAGCGGGCATCGTCGACATTGATCGCCACGCGCTCCACCGCGATGTCGGGCCGCCCCCCAGCCTGTCCCACCGCGATGGCGACGTCGGGCCGCAGCGCGTCCAGCTGACGGTAGAGCTCATCCAGCGCCGCGCCGAACTCGCAGGGGAGCAGCCGCGCGTGCACGCGGGCGCCGGCTATGGTTTCGCCGTCCAACTGGCGCGCGGCTTCCCAGGATGGGTTGACGGTTTCGCCGCCGAAAGGCTCGAAGCCGGTCAGCAGGACGGTTTTCATGCGGTCATTTCCTCAGCGGAACATCAGCCAGTCCAACAATACTGCATTCACCGCCAGCAAGGCCAGCGCGGTCGGCAATTGGGCCTTGATCACCGCATTGCGGTCGGGCAGCTCCAGCAGCGCCGCCGGCACGATGTTGAAGTTGGCGGCCATCGGCGTCATCAGCGTGCCGCAATAGCCGGAGAACATGCCGACGGCCGCCATCACCGCCGGGTCGCCGTGATGCGTTCCCACCAGGAAGGGCAGGCCGATGCCGGCGGTCATCACTGGAAAGGCGGCGAAAGCGTTGCCCATGACCACCGTGAACAGCGCCATGCCCAGCACATAGGTCAGCACCGCCAGCCCGCGGGTGTCCAGCGGCAGATAGCTTGCCGACAAGTGGGCGATGGCCTTGCCAACCCCGGCGTCGGCGAACAGCAGGCCCAGCAGGGCAAGCACCTGCGGCAACAGGAAGGCCCAGCCCACGCTGTCCAGCAGGCGGCGCGTCTCACGCACCGCCTGCAACGGCGTTTCCCGGGTGAGCCGGCAGGCCAGCGCGGTGGAGGCCAGGCAGGCCAGGCCCAGCGCGAGAAGGGTGAGGTTTGCTGGCTCGAGCCAAGCGGCGACCGAGGCGGGAAGCCGCCGTGCCAGCAGGCTCAGCGCGATGGTCAGCAGCGGCAGCAGCAGCGAGGGCAGGAAGATGCGGTTGCCCAGTTTTTCCATGCTGTCCCGCAGCCGCTCCGGCGACAGCTTCCCATGGCTGCCCGGCGCCAGCCGCCCCAGCCCGGCCAGCAGCGCCATGGTCAGCACCATGGCGCCGGTCCATTCCGCGGGCAGCCGGTCGCCGGCGATAAACAGCAGGCCGAACAGACCCCAGAAGGCCGCGCTGCCCAGTCGGCGCGGATGCGACCGGTCCCGCAGCGCCATGCCCGCCGCCAGCAGCAGGATGCCGCCCACCAGCCAGTACAGATGCTCCGCCCGCAGCATCATTCGCTTTCCTCCGCGCGCGCGGCGCGGCTGATCCTGTACTCATGCCAGGCCAGCCGGCCGGCATGGATCAGGAAGGCGAACATGGCGGTAGGAATGCCCCACAGTGCCAGGTAGAGCGGGTCCAGCGCATGGCCGTTCTCGCGCAGGAAGGCGTGCATCAGGATCACGGCGCTGAAGGCCACGAACAGGTTTTCGCCGAAGAACAGGCCGATGTTGTCGGTGGCGGCGCACATCGCCCGCAGCCGGGTGCGTTGCGCGGCGTTCAGCTTGCCGTGCAGTTTTTCCCAGGCGCCTTCCGCCATCGGCACCAGGATGGGCCTCACCACCTGGGGGTGGCCGCCCTGGGCGGACAAACCCAGCGCGGCCGACAGCTGGCGCGCCAGCAGATAGACGATCAACAGGCCGCCGGCGGTGGCATCGCCTATGTCCTGTATCCAGCGATAGGCCCGCTCGCGCAGCCCGTGCCGCTCGGCCAGGCCGACCGCCAGCAGCGCCAGCAGCAGGGCAGCCGACAAGCCGCGGGTCTTGATGAAGCCTTCTCCCACCTTGGCCAGGATGGCCTGGGGATCCAGGCCGGCGGCCGCGCCGGTGACGACGCCGGCGCAGCAGACGACCAGCAGCGGATTGCCGCGCAGCAGGAAGCCGAGAATGACGGCGGCGATGCCCAGCAAGGGCCAAAGATTGACGGTCTGGTCCATGATTCGTCCTTGTGGTCCGGATGGCGCCGGCTCAGTCGGCGCAAATTTCCACGCCCAGCGCTTCGAGCCGCTCGCGCAGCAGACGGGCGAAGCGCAATGCGTGCTCGCCGTCGCCGTGCAGGCACAGCGTGTCCACGCGCGCCGGAATGCGCAGGCCGTTGACGGCGGCCACGGTTTGCCGCAGCGCCATGTCTTCCGCCTGGGCCAGCATGGCGGAGTCGTCTTGCAACAGGGCGCCGGGCAGGCCGCGCGGCACCAGGCTGCCGTCGGCGCGGTAGCCGCGGTCGGCGAAGCCCTCTTGCCACACCTCCAGGCCTTCGGCGCGGCAGGCGTCGATGAAGCACCCTCCGGCCAGGCCGACCGCCCGCAAGGCGGGATTGAAGTCCCGGATCGCGCGGGCGAGTACGGCGGCCAGTTCGGGCTCGCGCGCCGCCTGGTTGTACAGCGCGCCGTGGGGCTTGACGTGCCGCAGCGCGCCGCCTTCGGCGCGGACGATGGCGTCCAGCGCGCCCAATTGGTACAGCAGGCCGGCCCGCGCGGCTTCCATCGGCAGCCGCATTTCGCTGCGGCCGAAGTTTTCGCGGTCGGGGAAGCCGGGGTGGGCGCCGATGGCGACGCCTTTCTCCAGCGCGAGCAGGACGGTTCTGCGCATGGTGTCGGCGTCGCCGGCGTGCCAGCCGCAGGCGATGTTGGCGGAACTGACCAGGCCGAGCAGCGCGGCGTCGTCCCCGCAGCCTTCGCCCAGGTCGGCGTTGAGGTCAATTTTCATCGCACAGCCTCTCGATTCTCCGCAGGTAGCGTTGCAGTTCCCGGTCGGCCTGTTCGGCCTCGTCCCGGCTGGCCTCCACGAAACGCAGCTGGCTGCCCAGCCGGGCCTGGCCCAGCTGCCATAGATCCGCCGCGGCCACCATGCCCAGCCGCGGATAGCCGCCGGTGGCCTGGGCGTCGGCCATCAGCACGATGGGCTGGCCGTCCGGAGGCAGCTGGATCAGGCCGGGCAAGGCGCCGTGTGACGGCATTTCGGCGGGTTCGCTCATGCGCAGCGCCGTTCCCGCCAGGCGGTAGCCCATGCGGTTGCTGCGCGGAGTCAGTTGCCAGGGATGGCCCCACAAGCGCTGGCGGTCCGGCTTGGACAGCCACGCGTATTCCGGGCCGGCGCAGACGCGGATCCGGTTGCCGGGCCGCGGCAGCCAGACGCCCAGCCGGGGACGCGGCGGCCGCGCTTCTCCCAGCGGCAGGCGGTCGCCGTCGCGCAGCGCGCGGCCTAAGTGGCCGCCGAAGCCGGCCATCAGGTCGGTGCTGGCAGATTCCATCAGCAAGGGCACGGCGATGCCGCCATCCACAGCCAGGTAGGCGCGCATGCCGCTCCGTGGCGCTTCCAGCTTCAATACCTGGCCGGCGCGGAAAGCGGTGCGCCAGCCCGGGAAAACCGGTTCGCCGTCCAGCGTGGCGCGGCAGTCGGCGCCCGCCAGCGCCAGCATGCCGCCGCGCAGCAAGCGGAAACAGGCCGGCGGTAGCGCGATTTCCAGCGCCGCGGCCCCGGCCGGGTTGCCCGCCAGCCGGTTGGCCACGGTCAGCGCCAGCGCGTCCATCGTGCCGGCGCGGCACACGCCCAGATGGCGGACGCCGAAACGGCCCAGGTCCTGCACCGTGGTCTGTGGGCCGGCCTTGATCACCTCCAGCATCAGGCGTCCTCCATCGGTACGAAGCGCACGATATCGCCGGGCCGCAGCGGGCAGGGCGGCTGTCGCGAAGGATCGAACAGCGCGGCGTCGCTGCGTCCGATGATTTGCCAGCCGCCGGGCGAGGCGGTCGGATAAATGCCGGTCTGGCTGCCGCCTATCGCGACGGAGCCGGCCGGCACTTTTTGCCTGGGCGTCGCGCGGCGCGGCGCGGACAAAGCCGGATCCAGGCCTCCCAGGTAGGCGAAGCCGGGTTGGAAACCCAGGAAGAACACAGTATAGCGGCCCGCCGCATGGCGGGCGACGACCTCGTCGGGCGCCAGGCCGCAATGCCGGGCGACGGCTTCCAGGTCCGGGCCGTGACGGCCGCCGTAGCTGACCGGGATATCCACGACGCGGCCGTCTTCGACGATGCCTTCCGTGAACTGCCACAGCTTGCGCAGCCGCGAGGGCAGGGCGGCGGCGTTCGCGCCTGGCCGGAGCTCCAGCGTCAGGTTGTTCATGCCGGGAATGACCTCGCGGAAGTCGGCGTCGGCGCGCAGCCGTTCGGCCAATCGCCAGATTCGGCGCTGGCAGTCCAGCGTCGCCGGGGGGGGCAGCTCCAGCACCAGCGCCTGGTTGCCGAGCCAGTGAACGGCCGGCGGAATGTGGGATTCGGATGACATTGCGTACGGGATGGCGTGATCCGGGAATATGGATATGATAATGGGTTGGATGGTGGCGATGATGCAATGTCGAGAATTTCTCGTCAATTTATCGTTACCTGGATGCCGGCCACCTTTCCGTGGCGCAATATGGAGAGAATGGGTGTCAACGACGCAAGACTTGCCTAAGATCGTGTCCTCGCAGCATCTGGTTTCCGAGCGCAGTCCGGAGCTGTCCGAGTTTGAATTCAGCCTGACGGTGGTCAACAACGCCTTCCATCGCTGGATGGTGCGTTGCATGTCGGCGGCGGGGGAGAAGGACATGACGCCGACCGAAGTGCTGCTGGTCCACCATGTCAATCATCGGGGGCGGCAGAAAAAGCTGGCCGACATCTGTTTCGTGCTGAACATGGAGGATACCCACGTGGTGTCCTACGCGTTGAAGAAGCTGGTGAAGATGGGGTATGTGGCCAGCGAGAAAAGCGGCAAGGAGGTGCTGTTTTCCACCACGGAAAGCGGCCGCCAGCTGTGCGAGCGCTACCGGCAGGTGCGCGAGCAGTGCCTGATGTCCACGCTGGGCGACGGCGGCATCGCCAATCCTCTGATCGGGGACATCGCCCAGTTGATGCGGACGCTGGCCGGGGTCTACGACCAGGCGGCCCGGGCCGGCGCCTCTTTCTGAGCGCCAGCCCTGGGCTGCGCTGCGGGGCCGTTGTTGCCGGCGCTGGCTTTGTCAAACGTCCCCGGCTGCGAATGACGCTGCGGTAGGCCGTTGTTGGCGCCCAGCGTCCGGCAGAAAACGGCCGATGCCGCCAAAAGATCGCGAACAGGCGCTTAGATGACGGCCCAGATCGCGAAGATGGCTGCCAGTATCAGCACCCCGGTCAGGATTTGCGAGGTGCTTTTTTCCTTTTGCAGCGCGCGCTTCAGGCTGTCGTGCGCGCTTTCCAGCTTGTCCAGCTGCTGCTGCAGCTCGGCCCGGGCCTCGTCCTGGCCGGCAAGCGTCTTCAGCATTTCCTCGCCGCCGAATTCCTTGACCGCTTCCTTGTTCCAGACGCCCAAGAGCTTGTTCACCTTGTCCTTGAAATACAGCGCGCTGCGCTGGGCCGGATCCTGCCACTCGAACTGGAAGCCCTGGCCGGCATAGAAGGCGTGGCACTTCAGCCGTTCTTCCTCGGTATGGTTCTGTCCCATGGTGATCATGCCCGGGCTGATGGCGAAATCGGGGCAGACGCCCTTGGCCCAGGCGATGACGCTGGCGAACAGATAGGCGTCCAAGCCGCTGCCTGCCAGTCCAGGACTGGCCTGCACGCCGCTCTTGGGACCGAAGGTGACGGTCTTGCTCGGGCGATCCACCCTGACCCAGGCCAGGTTGTAGACGGCGTGGAAACGGCTGTCGTCGCCTTCCAGCGGCTGCCAGTGCGCGCCGTCGGAGCGGGCATAGCCGCGGAACTGCAGGCGGAAATAGTCGGACTGGGCCGTCATCGCCCGGCTGCGCTGCAGGATGCCGTAGATGGGGCGGCCGTCGCCGCTGAGCGTCAGTATGGTTTCGCCCAGTGGGATGGCCAGGTTGGCCAGCGTGACTTCGCTTTCCGGCGGCGGCAGCGGAATCTCTTCCGTTGTCTGGTGTGGATCGTTATTCTGGGTATTGTTCGAAGTCATGTGGCTAGGGTTCTGTCGCTGGGTGGTCGTGTGCCTGCGCCCGCGGGACGCCATCGGCATGGGAATTCTATCCTACATTGTAGGGGAGCGCGCTTGCGCTTGCCGGTCGCGGGAGGGGATGGTGCGGTTTATCGGGGGTTTTGCTTTACTGGCGTGCTGGGCTTTGCCGGCGATGGCGGGCGGGATATGCGGCAAGACTATCCAGGTGGGCTGGGAGGAGAGGCCGCCGTATCATTATCAGGGACGGGATGGCCGGCCCGCGGGCTATTCGGTGGAGCTGCTGAACCAGGCGGCCGCGCGCGTTGGCTGCCGCCTGGCGTATCGCCGAATTCCCTGGTCGCGCACGCTGCAGGCGCTGGAGCTGGGCAAGGTGGATGCCGCGATGCAGGCGCTGAAAACGCCGGAACGGGAGGCGTACGCCTGTTTTGTGCCAGGCTACAGTTCCTCGCTGGTGCGGCTGTGGGCGCGCGGCGATCGCGCTGCGCATTGGCCGGTTGCCCAGCAGCAGGACTTGGGCAAGCTGGGCGTCGTCAGGCTGGGGGTGACGCATGGCGACAGTTACGGCGACAAATGGGACCGTTGGCTGAAAGCGCCTCCCGGAACGGTGAAGGTGGACGCCGGGGAAACCCTGGCCGGCAGTTTGCGCAAGCTGCAGCTGGGGAGGATAGATCTGCTGCTGGCCACCATGGACACGGCGCCGAATGAACTGGCCCGCCTGCCGCAGCAGCCTGCGATCGTCGCCCTGCCGCCGGTATGGCCGATAGGCGGGGCCTTTTACGTTTTCAGCAAGCGCAGCGTGTCTCCTGAGTTGTGCCACGCTTTTGCCGCCGCGCTCAGCGACATGAAGCGCGACGGCGTGGTGGACCGGCTGTACCGCAGCCGCTTCAATATCGCGTATCCCGATCCCTAGCCGCGCAGCAGGGGCAGCGGCGCGAAGCGTCCGCCCAGCACGTTATGGCTGTCCTTGCCCCACCAGCCGTCTATCGCCGTGGCGTAAACCTGGCGGAAGTCTATCGCATGCGGCAGATTGCCCTCGCTGACGCCGGCCAGTTGCGGCATCTGGCCGTACAGGCCGCCGTTGACGCGGCCGCCCAGCGCGAAGTGGACGTTGGCGGTGCCGTGGTCGGTGCCGCGGTTGCCGTTCTCGCGCGGGCGGCGGCCGAATTCGGCGTAAGTCAGCGCCAGCGTGTCGTTCCAGCGGCCCAGCCGCGTCATCTCGCTTTTCAGCTGCGCCAGTCCGTCCGCCAGTTCCGCCAGCAGCCGCGCCTGCACCGGCTGCTGGTTGCCGTGGGTGTCGAAGCCGGTCAGCGTGATGCGGGCGACGGCGATGTCCACGCCGCGGGCCAGGGTGTCGGTCAGCGTGCGCACCGCCACGCCGAAGCCGCCGTTGGGCTTGGGGCCGGCGGTGGGCGCTTCGCTCGCCGCGGTGCGCGGCAGCGGCGCCAGGCTGGCGGCGGCCTGGCGGATGTCGCCTTCCACTTTCAAGATATGCTCCAGCGCCGCGCCGGCGCGGCCGGGCTGCTGGTCCGCCACCAGCTTGGCCTGGCGCGCGAAGTCTTGCGGATTGGACAGCACCACCGCGCGCGCGCCGCCGTCCAGCGGTCCCAGCACCTGGCTGGACAGCACCACGCCGTCGGCGGCGAAGTTCTTGGGCGTCGGCTGCTCATGGAACAGCCGGGTCAGCCAGCCTTCGCTCAGGTATTGCTGGCTGGCCGACGCCGTGTCCCAGATCTCGATCGAGCGGAAGTGCGACAGATTGGGATCGGGGTAGCCGACGCCCTGCAGCAGCGCCAGCTGCTTGTCCTGCCACAACGGCATCAGCGGCGCCAGCGACGGGTGCAGGCCGATGTCGCCGTTGATCTGCAGCACCTGCTCGCGGGCGATGGCGATGCCGGGACGCAGCCGGTAGTAGTCGGCGCTGGCGTAGGGGACCACGGTGTTGAGGCCGTCGTTGCCGCCCTTCAATTCCACCAGCACCAACAGGCGCTTGTAACCGGCTGGCGCCAGCGCCCAGGACAGATTGGGCAGCACCGACATCATCAGGCCGGCGCCGGCCGCTTTCAGGAATTCTCGTCTCTTGAACATGGAAGTTTCCTCATTCCACCTGATAGGCCGGGTCCAGCAGCAACTGGGCGATGGCCTTGGCGCCGCTGGCGCCCTGCGGCAAGGGGTTGGTCGGCGGCACGGCCAGCAGCAGCCGCGCGGCGTCGGCGGCGGTGCGGACGCCGTAGACGGCGGCCCATTCATCGGGTTGCAGCTTCATCGAATTCAGCCCGTTGCCGACGAAGCGGCGGATGCGCGCCTCGCGGCCGGCCATCTCGTTCAGGCCGCCATCGGCCTGGACGTAGGCGTCGCGCGCCGGCGCGGCGTCGCGGGCGATGCGGTCCAGAAACTGCTTGCGGGTGAGCAGGGTGGCGCTGTTGATCCAGGCCTCGCCGCCGGGCCAGCCCTTGACGTTGGGCGGCGCGAACACGTCTTGACCCAGCTGGCGGTTCAGGCCGGCGATCACGCGCCAGTCCGGCGGATTGAGGTCGAAAGTCACCAGCGTGCCTACGGTCAGCTCCAGCGGCGATTTCACCAGTTGGCCCTGGCTGCGCCAGAACTGCGGCGTCAGCAGCAGCGCGCGCATCAAGGGCTTCAACTGGTAATGGCCGCGGCGGAAGTCGGCGGCCAGCTTGTTGATCGTGGCCGGATCGGGCGTCGGCGACACGAAGTTGCGCCACAGCTTGCTGGTGACGAACACCGCGGTGCTAGGCTGCTGCAGCAGCAGGTCGATCACGTCGTCGCCGTCGAAATTGCCGCGCTGGCCGAAGATGACTTTCTCGCCGGTGTCGCGCAGCCGCGGACGGACGATGAACTGGTCGTCGCGGTCCAGGCCCCAGCCGGTGAAGGCTCGGGCGGCCTCGCGGATGTCCTGTTCGCTGTAGCGGCCTTCGCCCAGCGTGAACAGCTCCATCACCTCGCGGGCGAAGTTCTCGTTGGGCTGGTCCTTGCGGTTGTTGGCGGTGTCGAGGTAGCGCATCATCGCCGGATCGCGCGCCACCGCGTGCAGCAGCTGGCCGAAGTCGCCCAGCGCGTAGTGGCGCAGCAGCAGGTTTTGCTGGTACATCATCTGCGGCGAGCGCACCTTGTCCAACGCCGACACGAAATGGTTGTGCCAGAACAGCGTCATCTTCTCCGTCAGCGGCGACGGCGTGTTGCGCATCTCGGCCAGCCACCAGCTGCGCAGCTCGACCGCGTGCTGATTGCGTTCCTGTTGCAGCGCCTTTTTCTGTTCCTCGGTGAGGCCGGGCTGGCCGGGCCGTTCGAACGGCTCGTTGGCCCACCCAGGCGGCGGCGTCGCCGCCTGGGTGCGGACACCGGCCAGTATCTTGTCCACCGCCGCCTCGCGGCTCAGCGGCGCGAAAGCCTCGATCTGCGCCGGGTTGGCGCCGAAGCCGGCGCGCGCCAGCAGGTGGCGGGCGCCGTCCGCGCCGATGCCGGCCAGCGCGCATAGCGGCAGGCCGAGCAGGGCGGAGGCGAGCAGTATTCTTTTGATCATGGGTTCACCGCGGCAAGCCGTTTGCATAAGCGATTGACTGTGAGCATAGTGGCCACTCTTCGCTGCGGTATTAAGCGGACTGGTCAGAGTGTTAAGTTGTTTGCGCATCTGGGCTATACTGTCGCCCTGTCACCGGGGGTGCCCGCCATGCGGGCTGAGAGACACCCTGAGAACCTGATCTGGATCATGCCAGCGGAGGGAGCGTGATGAAGCGGAATCTCGTCCGCCTTGCCTGCTTGCTCCGTGGCCGCATCGCACGGAGATTGTCCATGAAACTGTTCCCCAAAATTGCCGCCGCCGCCTTGAGCCTGGCTGGACTGTCCGCCCAGGCCGCCGAACTGCGCGTGCTTGCGCACAGTTCGTTCAGCGTCGACAAGCCGCTGCTCGCCGCCTTCGAGAAACAGACCGGCGCCAAGGTGTCCATCATCAAGGCCGGCGACGCCGGCGAGATGGTCAACAAGCTGATACTGACCAAGGGCAGCCCGATCGCCGACGTGGTGTTCGGCATCGACAACAGCCTGATCGGCAAGGCCGAGCAGGCCGGCGCGCTCGCGCCGCTGCCGGCGGAACTGGCCAAGGGCGGCAAGGTGGGACTGCCGGGCGCGGCCGCCGTCGACTACGGTTACGTGACGCTGAACTACGACAAGGCTTGGTTCGCCAAGAACAAGCTGCCGTTGCCCAAGACCCTGAACGACCTGGCGCTGCCGGCCTACAAGAACCTGCTGGTGGTGGAAAACCCCGCCACCTCCAGTCCGGGCCTCGCCTTCCTGTCCGCCACCATCCACGCGCTGGGCGAGGACAAGGCCTTCGCGCTGTGGGGCAAGCTGCGCGACAACGGCCTGAAGGTCAGCAAGGGCTGGACCGAAGCCTACTACACCGATTTCTCCAAGAACGGCGGCGGTCGGCCCATCGTGGTCAGCTACGCCACCAGTCCGGCGGCCGAGGTGTTCTACAGCAAGGACAAGCCGGCGGACGCGCCGACCGGCAATCTGTTGCTGCCGGGCACGGTGTTCCGCCAGGTGGAGGGCGCGGCGCTGGTCAAGGGCGGCAAGGAGCCCAAGCTCGCCCAGCAGTTCATCGCCTTCCTGCGCTCGGACGCGGTGCAGAAGGACATTCCGACCCGGATGTGGATGTATCCGGCGATGGACAATATTCCGCTGGACCCGGTGTACAAGCATGTCGAGCAGCCGGCCGCGCATGACACCCCCGACAGCGCGACGCTGGCGGCCAAGCAGCGCGCCTGGGTCGGCCGCTGGACGCGGGTGGTGCTGAAGTCCGGCCAGTGAGCGACGATGACTGGCCCGGCATCGCCTCTGTTATGATCCGGGCATGTTTGTTTGGAAGCTCATTCATGATCGACGACATCACCAGCCCCCGCCTGCTCCTGCGCCACCTGGACGCGGATTTTCTCGAATCCTGCCTGCGCGGCGACATCGACGCCGCCGCGGCCCGGCTGGGCTGCCGCCCGGCCGCTGGCTGGATGGGGGAGACCGCGCTGATGGAGATGCGGCTGGCCGATATGGCTGCGGAGCCAGCCTATGCGCCGTGGTCGGTGCGGGCGCTATTGCGCCGCGACGATCTGGCCATGATCGGCCACATCAATTTCCATACCCGGCCCGGCCATCCCTATCTGAACGGCTATGGCGACGTCGAGCTCGGCTATGCGGTCTATCCCGCATTCCGCCGCCAGGGCTATGCCCGCGAGGCGCTGTTGGCGATGGCCGGCTGGGCGGCGCGGCAGGGCGGCGTGCAGCGGCTGGTGTTGTCGATCGAGCCCGGCAACCTGCCGTCGCAGGCGCTGGCCGCCCAGCTTGGCTTCGCCAAGGTGGGCCAGGCGCGAGATGACGACGGTTGCGAAGATGTGCTGACGGCCGATTGGCCATTGCCTGGAGCCTTTGTTTGAAGCAGTCCGCCGTGCCCCGGCTGATCCTGGCCGGACTTCCGCTGTCCTTCCTCTTGCTGCTGGCCGTCGCGCCGCTGTTCCGCCTGTTGGCGGAAGGCGGCCTGCAGTTCAATCTCTCGCTGCTGGCCGACGACTACCTGCGCTGGCGGCTGCTGTGGTCGCTGATCCAGGCGTCGGCCAGTTGCCTGCTGTGCCTGGTTCTGGGCGTGCCGCTGGCCTGGATGCTGGCCCGTTACCGCTTTCCCGGACGCGCGTTGCTGCTGCGCTTGCTGATGCTGCCTTTCGTGATGCCGACGCTGGTGGCGGCGATGGGCGTGCTGGCGTTGTTCGGGCCGCGGGGCGCGTTCGGCGTCAACCTGCAGGACACGCCGTGGCTGCTGCTGTACGGCAATCTGTTCTTCAATCTGCCGCTGGTGGTGCGCGCCGGCTGCGACGGCTTTTCCCAGGTGCCGGCCAGCCGCCTGGCCGCCGCGCGCACGCTGGGCGCCACCCGCTGGCGCGCCTTCTGGCGCGTGGAATGGTCGGCGGCCCTGCCCTGGCTGCTGTCCAGCCTGTGCCTGGTATTCCTGTACTGCTTCTCCGGCCTGGGCCTGGCGCTGGTGCTGGGCGGCCAGCGCTACGCGACGCTGGAGGTGGAGATCTACACCCTGGTGGCTTACGAGCTGAACCTGGCCGACGCCGGCGCGCTGGCCTTGCTGGTATTGCTGGTGTGCGGCGGCATCGCCGCAGTTTATGCCGCCTTGGCGCGCCGGCTGGCTACCGTGGCGAAGGTGGAGCCGCTGCCGCTGCGGCCGGCTGCGAGCGGGATCGAGCGGCTGGCTTTGGGCGCGACTTTGTCCGCGCTGCTGCTGTGCAGCGGCCTGCCGCTGCTGGCGGTGCTGTGGCGTGGCCTTTGCGCCGGCGCGGAATGGGCGGCGCTGTGGGACGAGGATACGCGCCAGGCCTTGTGGAACAGCGCCCGCTTCACCGGCGTGACCGTGCTGGCGGCCGGCGCGCTGGGCCTGGCGCATGCGCTGGCCTGCGGCCGCAGCCTGGCGTTGCGCGCCGCCGTCTTTCTGCCCTTCGTCGCTTCGCCGGTGTGCGTGGCTTTCGGCCTGCTGTTGCTGTACCCGCAATGGAGCGGCGCGCTGGGCCTGCTGATGGCGGCTTACGCGCTGCTGGCCTACCCGCTGGTGGCCAAGGCTGCGCTGGCGTCGCTGGACGGCCAGCCGCCGCATTGGCGGGCCGCCGCCCGCGGCCTGGGCGCCGGCCCGTGGCGCGCTTTCCGCCGCGTCACCTGGCCCTTGCTGCAGCCTGCGCTGCGGCGCGGGCTGGCTTTCGCCGCCGCCACCGCGGTCGGCGAGTTCGCCGTCACGCTGTTCCTGTCCCGGCCGGAGTGGCTGACGCTGACCACGCTGATCTACCAGCGGCTGGGGCGACCCGGCGAAGCCAATGCCGACGCGGCGATGCAGCTCTCCTGCGCGCTGATGCTGCTGGCGCTCATTGCTTTCTGGATCATTGAAACCGCCGGCGGCGCCGGCCCGGAGGAGGACAGCCGTGCTGACGCTGCGAAACCTGAATAAGCGCTTCGGCGCGCGCGTGGTGGCCGACGATGTGTCGCTGGAGGTGTCCGCCGGCGAAACGCTGGCGATGCTGGGGCCGTCCGGCTGCGGCAAGAGCACGCTGCTGAAGATGATCGCCGGCCTGGAGCGGCCGGACGGCGGCGCGCTGGCCTTTGACGGCGAAGACCTCGCGCGGGTGCCGCCGGAGCGGCGCGGCTTCGCGCTGATGTTCCAGGATTTCGCGCTGTTTCCGCATCTGGACGCGCTGGGCAATGTGATGTTCGGCCTGGTCGAGCAGGGCGTATCCAAACGCGACGCCGCCGCGCGCGCGCAGGCGATGCTGGCCCGCGTGGGGCTGGCCGAGCACGGCGCGCGCAAGGTGTGGACGCTGTCCGGCGGCGAGCAGCAGCGGGTGGCGCTGGCGCGGGCGCTGGTCACGCGACCCAGGCTGCTGCTGCTGGACGAGCCGTTTTCCAGCCTGGACGCCGACCTGCGCCGCATGCTGCAGCGCGAATTCCGCGAACTGCTGCGCGAGGCCGGCATACCGGCCATCATCGTCACCCACGACCGCGACGAGGCGTTCGCGCTGGCGGACCGGGTGGCGGTGCTCAAGGATGGCCGGCTGCTGCAGTGCGCGCCGCCGCGCCAGCTGCTGGCCGCGCCGGCCTGCGCCTGGCTGGCGCGCTTCATCGGCTTTGACAATGTGCTGGAGCATGCGGCGGTGCCGCCGGGCGCGCTGCTGCTGGGCGACGATCAGCCGCCGGCGCGCATCGTCGAGCTGACGCCGCTGGCGGATGGCCTGCGGCTGAGGGTGGAGGCCCAGGCCGGTCCGTTGGCGCTGATGCTGTCCGCGCGCGAGGCCGAGAGGCTGGGCGACGCGCTGTTCATAGGCGGAACGCTGGGCGTCGGCGTCGACGAATCGCGCCTGCTGCGTTTTCCCGCGCTCAGCTCTTGACCGGCCCCCAGACCTTGGCCAGCAGGCGCAGCAATTGCTGCCGTTCCTGGGCGTCAAGGTGGGCGGTCAGGCCGGCGCAGGCGCGCCAGAAGTCGGGCAGCGCCTGTTCCAGCAGCGCGCGGGCCTCTTGCGTCAGGCTCAACTGCAGGCTGCGGCGGTCGGCAGGGTGGGGGTGGCGGGCGATCAGCCGGCGTTTTTCCAGCCAGTCCAGCAAGCCGGTGGCCGATGCGCGGGTGATGCCGAAATAGTCGGCGATGCTGGACGGCGTCGGCGGCTCCGCGCCCAGCCGGCCGTCTTCGAACAGGCGGAACAGCAGCAGCACATGCAGCTTGTTTTCCGAAATCCCCAGCGGCGCCAGATGCCGGTTCAGACGCAGCAGCACGTCGTCGCCCAGCCACAGCAGCAACAGCCCGGCGGCGGCGGCGTCCTGCTGGGTGTCGGCGTCGGCGGTATCCGCCATCAATTGCAGATGGGGCGCCATGGCGGCGCTGGCGTCTTGCGGGTGTCGTGCGTCCATGAGGATTCGCCTGGCTGAGTTGTGGCTATGTGATGGGCCGCGATGATGCTAGCCGAAAAGCGTCGTTACGTCGAACTCCGTTCCCGGTCATTTTGTTAGTTTGACTAATTATATGTTTTGCGTATTATTGTGTGGCCGGCAGGGGCCGGACTCACATCGGAAAGGAATGGAGATGGCTATCGAAGTGCAGGCCTTGCATCACGTCGGCTTCAGCGTGCCCAAGCATCAGGTGGCGGCGCTGCAGGCTTTCTACCGCCAGGTGTTCGGCCTGGAGGCGGATCCGTCGCGCTGGCACATTCCCGGCGTGCCGGGTTGCTTCCTCGATTTTCCCAACGCTACTCAACTGCACATCATGGGCAAGGACGGCGTGTCGCCGTACGCGCAGGGCGAGGGACAGGACCCGGTAAGCAATCATGTCGCGTTGACGGTGGCCAGCCTGGAGCGGGCGGCGGCCGAACTGAAGGAGAGAGGCATCGCCTTCTTCAGCCAGCGCAACGTCGCCGCCGACAGGTTGGAGCAGCTGTTCGTCCGGGATCCGGCGGGCAATCTGCTGGAGCTGAGGCAGGACGCCGGCTGAGCGGCGGGCCGGCGTCAAAGCGTCCGGCGCAAGGCGCTGGGCGTCAATCCGTAACGCTGGCGGAAGCGCGCGGCGAAGCGGGACGCCGACGCGTAGCCGCTGGCCTCGGCGATCTGGGCGATGGACCGCCGGCCATCCTGCACTTGCTGCAGGGCCAGGCCCATCCTCACCTCTTCCAGAATCGCCTGGAAGCCGGCGTCTTCCTCAGCCAGCCGGCGGCGCAAGGTCGACGCGCCCAGGTTGAGCCGGCGCGCCGCCGTTTCCACGCTCCACGGCGCCGCCGGATCCAGCATCATCAGTTGCCGCAGCCCCTGCGTCAGGCTGTCGGTCTTTTCCCGAAGCAACGGTCCGGCCTGGCCGGCCAGGGCCAGGGCCAGCAGCACGCCTTCGGCGTGATGCTGGCGGATTTCCGGCGCGGCGTTGCCGTGAAGGCTGTCCATCAGCAGCGTCCATGCCGACGCCAGGGGGCCATCCATCGTCGGGCAGAGTTCCTGGCCTGGCCGCTGCCTCAGCAGCAACGGACCGTGGCGGTCGCGGAAGCGGTCCAGCAAGTCCGGCGGCAGGCCGACCACGTCGGCCAGGTAGCCGCCAGGCCCCGGCAGGTTGACGATGTCCAGTTCGCAGCCGGCCGGCAACAGCACCAGCTGGGATGGCCCGGCCGACATCTCCCTATCGCCCAGCCGGATGCGCTTGCCGCCATGGCGGACGCGGCATAGCGCCGGCATGCACACCGGCACTCGCCGCACGTGCTGCGGCAGGCGGGCGCGTATTTCGCCGGCCTCGATGCGGCTCAGGCGGTGAGCGATGTCGGCCATGGGCTCAGCGGCCGTAGGTGGCGGTGAGCTGCGCCTTGCCCAACGCGTTGGCGTTGAGCATGAAGCCTACCAGCGCGCCGCTGGCGTTGGCGTCGATCGGCAGCTTGTCGATCTTCAGCGCCCAGACGGTGAACTGGTAGCGGTGCGGCTTGTCGCCTGCGGGCGGGCAGGCTCCGCCGAAACGGGATTCGCCGTAGTCGGTGCGCCCTTGCACCGCGCCTGGCGGCAGCGAGCCGCCTTGGCTGCCGGCGCCTTCGGGCAGCGAGTGCACGCTGGCCGGCAGGTTGGCCACGGTCCAGTGCCACCAGCCGCTGCCGGTGGGCGCGTCCGGATCGTAGGCGGTGATCGCGAAGCTCTTGGTGCCGAGCGGCGCGCCGCTCCACGACAGTTGCGGCGAGACGTTGCCGCCTTCGCAGCCGAAACCGCGGTAGACCTGTTTCAGGCTCAACGGCTTGCCGTCGGCCATGCTGTCGCTGGACAGCCTGAAGGCGTCGGCATGGGCGGCCAGCGGCAGGGCGAGCAGGCTGGCGATCAGCAGGGTGGTGCGCATATCGGTTCTCCTGTGGCTAGAGGGTTCGACGATGTTATGCGTCGGCGCGCGGCGAGATTGTGCCGAAACGCTCGCCGGCGGCGCGGGCGCGCTCGCCGACGACTTTAGCAGCGTGGGCGGGGAATGGGTATGATGAATCGCTTGGGGAAAGGAAGGGACCGTGTCGAAATGGCTGGCGTTGTGCCTGATCCGGATCTACCAGCGGCATCTGTCGCCGCGCAAGGGCTTCGGCTGCGCTTACCGGGCCGGCACTGGCCGGGCGGGATGTTCCGGCCTGGCTTTCCGCGCGATTCGCCGCTACGGCTTGTGGCGCGGAGGCGGGATCGCCCGCGCCCGCTTGTCGCGCTGCGCGCGAGCGGCCAGGGAGCCGGCGGCGCGGCTGCGCCAGTCCGGCTATTGCGAGCCGCCGCCGTGCGGCCCGGATTGCCTGAGTCCGGCCCATTGCGATGGCTGCCTGGATGATGCCGCCTGCCGCTCCGGCGAGTGCCTGGCGCATTATTGGCCCGGCTGGCGGCGGAACCGCCGCCGAAAGGCAGTCGGAGCTGATCAGGCGGCGACCGTATCCTCGCCATAAGCGAAGCGGCGCAATCCCTCGCCCGCCAGCCGGTAGCGTATCCACTCGGATTGCGGCGCGGCGCCTATCGATTCGTAGAAGTCTATCGCCGGCTGGTTCCAGTCCAGCACGCTCCATTCGAAGCGCCCGCAATCGTTGTCGCAGGCCAGCCTGGCCAGATGCCTCAGCAGCGCCTTGCCGGCCCCGGCGCCGCGCAGCTCGGGCGTCACGTACAGGTCTTCCAGATACAGCCCGTTCTTGCCCAGCCAGGTCGAGTAGCTGAAGAAATACACGGCGAAGCCGGCCAGTTTGCCATCCACTTCGCACATCAGCGCCTGGGCCTTGGCCCCGGGGCCGAACAGCGTGGCCTCGATGTCGGCGACGCCGGCCTTCACTTCGCGCTCGGCGCGTTCGTAGATGGCCAGCTCGGTGATGAAGCGGTGGATCTCGGCCGCGTCCTGCGGCCGGGCCGGGGTGATGGAAATCTGCATGCGTCGTTTCCCGTGGATGGTCGAAATGTCGGTTTCGGACATCTTAGTGCAAGCATTAAAATGCAAACAGTGCATTGTTTTCAGGTAAAAATGAAGAATATTCATCCCGGTCTGCGCGGCCTGGATCTCAACCTGTTGCTGCTGCTGGACGCGCTGTTCCGAGCCGGCTCGGTGCAGGGCGCGGCGGACAGTCTGGCGATCAGCGCCTCCGCCTGCAGCCACGCGCTGGCGCGTCTGCGCCTGGCTTTGGGCGACCAGCTGTTCGTGCGGGTGGGCGGCGGGATGCGGCCGACGCCGAGGGCGGAACAGCTGGCGCCGCTGGTGGAGGCGGCATTGGCATTGCTGTCCGACGGCCTGGCGCGGGGCGCGGAGTTCGATCCGGCCCGCAGCGAGCGCCGCTTCGTGCTGGCCGCCACCGACTACACCGCTTTCGCCGTATTGCCGCGCTTCCTGAACCGGATGCAGTCGCTGGCGCCGGCGCTGAGCTTTCGCGTGCTGCAGGCGGAGCGCAAGGTGCCGCTGGATGCGCTGCTGGCCGGCAGCATCGATTTCGCGCTCGGCTACTCGGAGGAAGACGGGCCGCCGCCGGCGGATATCGAGGAGTTCGATTGGCCGGAGGAGGAGTACGTGGCGATCGCCAGCCGCGATCATCCGCGCATCCGGGGCCGGCTGAGCCTGGAGGCCTACCTGGCGGAGCGCCATGCGGTGGTGACGCCGTGGAGCGAGCCGCGCGGGGTGGTGGACCTGGTGTTGGAGAGGATGGGCCTGGCGCGGAGCGTGGCGCTGCAGCTGCCGTCGGTGCTGGCGGCGCCCTTCGTCATCGGCGGCAGCGAGCTGATCATGACGCTGCCCAGGCGCGCGGCGCAGCGCTTGGCCGAAGCCGCGGGGGTGCGGCTGTATCCGGCGCCCTTCGCCATTCCGCCGTACCGGCTGAAACTGTACCGCCATCGCCGGCACGCGGGCTCGGCCGCGCACGACTGGGTGTGGCGGCAGCTGGCGGCCTGCGGGCCGGAAGCGCGTTCCCCATGAAAAAGGCCGGCATGGCCGGCCCGGTTGAAGAGGCGTTGGGGATCAGCCGGCCAGCCAGCTGCCGGGATGGGATTCCAGCCAGGTCCTGATGTTCTTGGCGTCGTTGGCGCGCGCGGAACTGGCGCCGGCGTCCAGCAGCACGAAAATCAGTGGCTGCGAGCCGACGGTGGCTTGCAGCACCATGCAGCGGCCGGCCTCCTGGATATAGCCGGTCTTCTGCACGGCGATGTCCCAGTCGCCTTCGCGCACCAGCGCGTTGCTGTTCTTGTACTGCAGCACGCGGTTGCGCACCGAGACGATCTGGTGGCGCTCGGTGGTGGTGAATTCGCGGATCAGCGGGTATTTCTGCGCGGCTTGCACCATCTTGGCCAGGTCGGCGGCGGTGGAGGTGTTGCGCACGTCCAGGCCGGTGGGGTCGTGGAAGACGGTTTCCGTCATGCCAAGGCTGCGCGCCTTGAGGTTCATCCGCTCGACGAAGATGGGCGTGCCGCCGGGAAAGGCGGTGCGGGCCAGCGTGGCCGCCGCGCGGTTCTCCGACGACATCAGCGCCAGCAGCAGCATTTCCTGCCGGCTGAGCGTGGTGCCGACCGCCAGCCGCGAGGTGGTGTGCTTGACGCGGTCGATTTCGGCGTCGGATACCGTGACCATCTGGTCCAGCGGCGCGCCCGAATCCAGCAGCACCATCGCCGTCATCAGCTTGCTGATCGACGCGATCGGCATGCGCTGGTGGGCGTTCTTCTCGTAGAGCGCCTCGCCGGTCTGGCCGTTGAGGATCAGCACCGAATGGGAATTGAGCCTGGGGGCGGTGTAGCCGGCCATTTCGCTGGCTACCAGCACGCCCTGCGGCGAACCTGCCAGCACCGGCATGGCCAGTGCCGCCGATACCAGCAGGCTTGCGATTTTCTTGATCATGCGTCACTCCGTTGTGCGCTTATTTTTGGAGGAAACCGGACTGCATCTTCATGGCATCTGCCGGCAAAATCCGTCAAGATGTTGACATCATTTGCTGCAGGCACCCGCTGCGCCCTGATTGCATTTTAAACAATGTCTCCGCTCTGTGTAGGGCAAAATGCGGTTTTTCTAAGGGGCGCGCGGCGGCGGTTTTTCCTTGCCGGGCGGCGCTGCGCCGGGCACCGGGAAACGGGGGGTGAGATCGGGCGGATATCGGCGTAAAATCAACCTTTTCGCCATTGTTCCGGGTCCGCCATGCTGCTCACTTTTCCCGACAGTCCGTTCCAGCTGAACCAGCCTTTTCCGCCGGCCGGCGACCAGCCCGCCGCCATCGAGCAATTGGTGGAGGGCCTGTCCGACGGCCTGTCCTATCAGACGCTGCTGGGCGTGACCGGCTCCGGCAAGACCTACACCATGGCCAACGTCATCGCCCGCACCGGGCGGCCGGCCATCATCATGGCGCACAACAAGACGCTGGCCGCGCAGCTGTACAGCGAGATGCGCGAGTTCTTCCCGCACAACGCGGTCGAATACTTCGTCTCCTACTACGACTACTACCAGCCGGAAGCCTACGTGCCCAGCCGCGACCTGTTCATCGAGAAGGATTCCAGCATCAACGAGCACATCGAGCAGATGCGCTTGTCGGCCACCAAGTCGATACTGGAGCGTCCCGACTGCATCATCGTGGCGACGGTGTCGGCGATCTACGGTATCGGCGACCCGTCCGACTACCACCAGATGATCCTGCACCTGAAGGAAGGCGAGACCACGCCGCAGCGCGACATCATCAGCCGGCTCACCACCATGCAGTACAGCCGCAACGATCTGGATTTCGGCCGCGGCACCTTCCGCGTGCGCGGCGACGTGATCGACATCTATCCGGCGGAAAGCAGCGACACCGCGCTGCGCGTCAGCCTGTTCGACGACGAGGTGGAAACGCTGACGCTGTTCGACCCCTTGACCGGGACGACCAAGCAGCGCGTCGGCCGCTACACCGTGTTCCCGTCCAGCCATTACGTGACGCCGCGCGACACCGTGCTGCGCGCCTGCGAGCAGATCAAGGACGAGTTGCGCCACCGCATCGAGTGGTATCAGAAGGAAGGCAAGCTGGTGGAGGCGCAGCGCATCGAGCAGCGCACCCGCTTCGATCTGGAAATGCTGTACGAGATGGGCTTCTGCAAGGGCATCGAGAACTACTCGCGCCATTTCTCCGGCCGCGGCCCCGGCGATCCGCCGCCGACGCTGATCGACTATCTGCCGAAGAACGCGCTGATGTTCATCGACGAAAGCCACGTCACCGTGCCGCAGGTGGGCGCGATGTACAAGGGCGACGCCGCGCGCAAGGCCAACCTGGTGGAATACGGCTTCCGCCTGCCGTCGGCCGCCGACAACCGGCCGCTGAAGTTCCACGAGTTCGAGCAGCTGATGCCGCAGACGATCTTCGTGTCGGCGACGCCGGCGGTGTACGAGAAGGACCACGCGGGCCAGGTGGTGGAGCAGGTGGTGAGGCCGACCGGCCTGGTGGATCCGGAGATCGAGATCCGTCCGGTGGCGACCCAGGTCGACGATCTGCTGTCCGAGATCCGGGAGCGGATGGCGCGCGGCGAGCGGGTGCTGGTCACCACGCTGACCAAGCGCATGGCCGAGCAATTGGCCGACTACTACACCGAGCACGGCGTCAAGGTGCGCTATCTGCACAGCGACATCGACACCGTCGAGCGGGTGGAGATCATCCGCGACCTGCGCCTGGGCATGTTCGACGTGCTGATCGGCATCAATCTGCTGCGCGAGGGCCTGGACATTCCGGAGGTGAGCCTGGTGGCTATCCTGGATGCTGATAAAGAGGGTTTCCTGCGTAGCGAGCGCAGCCTGATCCAGACCATAGGCCGCGCCGCGCGTAACCTGCGCGGCAAGGCGCTGCTGTACGCCGACCGCATCACCGACTCCATGCGCAAGGCGATGGACGAAACCGAGCGCCGCCGCGCCAAGCAGATGGCGTTCAACGCCGAGCACGGCATCGTGCCCAAGGGCGTGGAGAAGAAGATCAAGGACATCATCGACGGCGTCTACAGCGTGGAGGCCGAACGCAAGAAGCTGGTGGACGAGGCCGCGGTGGCGATGATGGATGAGAAGACGCTGTCCAAGGAGATCAAGCGTCTGGAAAAGGAGATGATGGAGGCGGCGCGCAATCTGGAATTCGAACGCGCGGCGCGCATCCGCGACGAGTTGAAGCAGTTGAAGGAAAAGGCCTGGCTCAGCGATTTGTGAGCGATGGCCCTGTCTCCCCGGCAAGCCCGCGCGTCGACCCGCGCGGGCTTGTCTTTTATCCGGACTCCAACAGCTCCGGCGGCAGTGCGGCCATCTCGGCGCGGAAGAAGCTGCGCTCGCTGCGGCGCAGATGCGGCAGCAGCAGCTTCAGCCTCTGCGCGTTGCCGCAGGCCCGCCTGCTGAGCCCGTCTTCCCAGGCCTGGAACCACAGCGTCTCCAGCAACAGGTTGGCCAGTTGCAGCGGCGTCAGCGGCAGGCGGCCCTGGTCGTGCTCCTCCAGCGTCACTTCCGCGACGGCCGCCCAGCTGCGGTAGCCCTTGGCCGCGGAAAACGGGCAGGGCGACAGGGCCAGCGCGTCGCGCAGGTCTTGCAGCGGGAACGGCTTGGCGGACCGGAATCCGGCGAGGGACGGCCGCTTGGCATGCAGGCAATCGCCGCGGGCGATGCGCAGCAGGAACACGACGTTCCAGGCTGAGCCGTTGCCCACGCCGAAGCGGTCGCAAATCCATTCCGACAATCCCAGCCAGCGCATCGCCAGACGCTGCATGTCCGCCATCCGCAGCACGCGCAGCGGATCGATCAGCTGTTGCTGCCAGAACAGCCACAGGCACCAGCCCAGATTGGCCGCCACGTGCTGGGCGGCGTCGATGGAGTCCGCCTCGTAGGCGGCTTCCAGGGCGCCGGCCAAATCGCGCAACGCCGCTTCCGCGCGTTCCGGCGCGCGCTCTGCGATGGCGGCCTGCTTGTGCAGCAGCGCGCCCAGGTTCAGGCATTCGAAACGCACGCGGGGGTTGTAGCGGTAGACCGGCTGCAACTCGCCCGGGCCGAGCAGTTGGCCGAGGCAAGCTTCGGCGCTCACGGATTCTCCGCGCGCGTAATGGTCCCAAGCGCGCGCGATGCAAGCCATCGCGGCGAAGGTGGGCTGGGCGGTTTCGAAACGGCGGCCGTCCAGCACCCGCCCCAGTTTTTTCAGCGCCAGCCTGCTGTCGTCGAATTGGGCGCTGCGGCGCCAGGCCAGGCTCTCCTTGGTCAACGCCAGCGCCTGCTGGAAATCGTTGCGCGCCGCCAGGCTGGCGGCATGGAAGGAGGCGGCCACCTGCGGTCCCGCCAGCCTGCCCATGCCGTCGCGTTCGTCGCGGATCGCCTGGGTGAGCTGGCTCCAGTAATCGAGGTTGTGCGACAACGTGTCCAAGCGGGCGGCGTCCGGCTCCGAGGAGGGCCAGGGCGCCAGTCCCAGGAATAGTTCCAGCTGGCGGCGATCGGCGGGTTTTCCGTCCACCAGGAAGCCCAGCCGCGCGTGGCCGGCGGCGCTCAGCCAGAAGGGGCCGCGGCTGCGGCCGTCCGGGTTCAGCAGGGCGATGGATTCGCTGGGCGGCGCGCCCCAGCCGACCTCCACGCCCCAGGCGGCGAAATCGGCAAACGCTCGGGAAACCAGCATGCGCGGCGTCCGGCTGGCGGGAAAACGCTGGCGCAGCGCGGAAACCGCCACCATGCCGTCTTCGTGGGCCGCCGCGTAATGGAGCCGCGCGAGCAGCCACAGCGACTGGAAACGGGCAGGTTTGCCGTCATGGCGATAGGGCGGGGTGAGTTCAAAGCGTATGGAGTCGGCGGTCATGTCGTTCGGTTACGGCAGTTACGGCCGGCGCGGTTTACCCCGCCGGATCGGGCTGGCTAGAATCCTGCCGGGATCGCGGTTTGGGCAGGCACACCTGATTTTGGAGTTGCGAGCGGATGGCTAGTTCTCTCCATGCGCGAAAAATCAGAACCTTCCTGCTTTCATTTGAATTAATTGTGGATATCAAGATGCGCACAGTATTTGGATTCGCCGGCGCGCTGTTGGGCCTGGCGGCCGCCGCCTGCGCGGCGCAGGGCGGCCTGGCTCTCAAGCACCTGAAGGGCGGCGTGTACGTGGTGGAGGATGGCTATTACGCCAAGGAGAACTCGGTGGTCTATGTCGGCGCGGAGCACGTGACCGTGGTGGGCGCCACCTGGACGCCGGATACGGCCCGAGAGCTGGCGCGGCAGATACGCGCAGTCACCGACAAGCCGATCGCGGAAGTGGTCAATCCCAATTATCACCCCGACCGCGCCGGAGGGAACGCATACTGGAAGTCCATCGGCGCCCGCATCGTGTCGACCCGGCAGACCGCCGACGAGATGCGCCGGGGGTGGGACGAGGTCGTCGCCTTCACCCGCCGCGGCTTTCCCGATTATCCGGCGCTGCCCGTCTCGCTGCCGGACCGCGAGCATCCCGGCGATTTCGAGCTGCAGGATGGCAGGATCAAGGCTTTCCACCTGGGCGCCGCGCATACCCGCGATGGCATCTTCGTCCATTTTCCGCAGGAGAGGGTGTTGTACGGCAACTGCATTCTCAAGCAGGAGCTGGGCAACCTGAGTTACGCCGACCTGAACGAATACCCGAAAACGCTGGAACGGCTCAAGCTCAGCGAGCTCGATTTCGATACGGTCATCGCCGGGCATCTCGACGCCTTGCATGGTCCGGAACTTATCGACCATTACCAGCGGCTGCTGAAGCGGCAGGCATCGGATGCCGCGGCCGAACGCAGCTGAGCTCAGGTCTGCCAGGCGGGGCGGCCTTCGACGACCTCGACTATCCAGTCGCCGCGGCGGTCGTAGATCAGGTTGAAAGTGGTATGGCCTTCGCCGGCGTCGCAGACGGCCGCGCCTTCGCGGCAGCTGGCGAAATCGATGACGGTGCCGGCGTGGCGGCGGCCGACGCCGGCGTAGAAGCGCGGAAGCGGCGCGCAGTCGATGTCGCGGCCCGGACTGGCGTCGATGAAGCTGGACAGCACCATGCGGCCGTCGCCGGTGCGCACCGCCTGGCCGACGTTGCAGGGCCGCCGCCCGGCGTCGTAGTCGGGAATGCTGATGCGAAACGCGTTCTCTCTCACGCCGGGATGATGGCGGGCGGCGCTGAGTTCAGGTTCGGGCTCCAGGCTCATGGTGACCGCGTTAGGCGCGGAGTGGCCCGGGCGGGCGGTCCGCACCGGCTGGCAGGACATGGCGTGCCCAGAGGGCAGGCCGGGGCGCGGCGCCGGGTCCGCGCGGGCCTGCGCGGCGGCGAAGCTGGACGGCAGCAGCTCCAGGATCAGGATGGCGCCGGTTTCCGATATCGGCGGCAAGGCCCGGTGGTAGAGGCTGTTGCTGTAGACGCGGCTGTCCGAGCCGACGTAGCGGGCCGGCTCCTGGAACAGGAAGAAGTCCTGGCTGTGCCTGCTGTTGTTGAGAATATTGATGGTGTAGCGAGCGTTCATGCCCAATTTCCGGGTGTGTGTTTTTCGCCGCCTCCGGGCCAGGCCGGTCTTGCGGCATCCGCTGTCTACAGCAGCAAGCGTGCCAGTTTGTAAAGTATTGTATTCATTGCGCTTGTCCCGATGCAGCGCGCGCTCGAGTGGACGGATTCGTCCATTTTTCGGTTTCATGCCGGACGAATCGACGCGGCATTCATTTTTTTCATCCTTGTCATTTTAAAAGTCGTTGGCATAATGCCTTGCCATGTTGGGCGCGCCCGCCGGGCGCGCCGCTTGCGCAAGGTGGCCATGGACATTCCCACATACGATGTATCCCCGTTGCATGCACGGGCCGATCCGGCCGAGCGCGCGATAGGCCAGTCCGCGGTTTTCCAGCGGCTGCTGCAACTGGTGCGGCGGGTGGCGCCCACCGACAAGACGGTATTGATCTGGGGGCCGACCGGCGCCGGCAAGGAAGTCATTGCCCATGAGCTGCACCGCCACAGCCTGGTGGCCGGGCAGCCTTTCATCGATCTCAACTGCGCGGCGATTCCCGAGCACCTGATGGAGGCCGAGCTGTTCGGCCACGCCCGCGGCGCCTTCACCGGCGCGCAGGGCAGCCGGGTCGGCCTGCTGGCCAGGGTAGGGCGCGGCACGCTGTTTCTGGACGAGATCGGCGAGTTGCCGCTGACGCTGCAGCCCAAATTGCTGCGGGTGCTGGAGACGCGCAGCTTTCGCCCGCTGGGCTCGGCCGAATCCCAGCATTTCGCCGGACGCGTGGTCGCCGCCACGCATCGCGATCTGCAGGCCGCGGTGCGCGACGGACGGTTCCGGGAGGACTTGTATTACCGGCTGTCGGTATTCGTGCTCAGCCTGCCGGGGCTGGAGCAGCGCCGCGACGACATCCCCGCGCTGATCGAGCATTTCTGCGCGATGCAGCCGCGTCCGCTGCGCTTCGCCGCCGATGCCGTGACGCGTCTGCAGCACAGCCGCTGGCCGGGCAATGTGCGCCAGCTGCGCAGCCTGGTGGACCGGCTGGGCGTGCTGGCCGACGGTCCGCTGATCACCGCGGCGGCGCTGGACGAGTTCCTGGAACCGCAGGCCCACGCATGGCATGCGGACGCCGCCGAACTGGCCGACGCGCTGCTGGCCTTGCCGGGAGAAGACAAGCTGGCGGCGGCCGAGACGCTGTTGCTCAACCGGGCATTGCATCTGAGCCGCGGCAACAAGGCCGCGGCCGCGCGCGCGCTGGGCGTCGGCCGCAAGGTGGTGGAGCGCCGGCTGGGCGCGCGGCAGGACAGGCGGCAGCAGTTGCGCCGCTTGCTGGACGAGGGCGGCCGCTTGATGGACGGCGGCGATTTCGCCGCGGCCGAGCGCGAGTTGTCGCGCGGACTGGCGTTGCTGGAAAGCGCCTCATTGCAGGACGAGGCGAGGGAGGAGCACTTCCACCTGCTGCGCCAGCTCGGCATTTGCCACAGCGCGCGGCACGGCTGGTCCAGCGCGGAGGCGCTGTCCTGCTACGAAGCCGCGCTGGCCGTGGGCAAGGAGCTGGATTGCGAGCCGGAGATCATGTCCATCCTGTTCGGCATCTGGACCAGCCAGCTGATGTCGCTGGAGCTGGACCGGGCTCGCGGCGCGGCGCAGCAGATGCTGCAGCGCGGTCAGGCCACCGGGGACGCCAGCGCGCTGGCCGACGCCCATTTCGTGATGGCCAACACCCTGTTCTGGCTTGGCGATCACGCCGAGGTGCTGGCGTGCCTGGAGCGGGGCGGCCTGCTGGACGGCGGTCCCAGCCGGAGGATGGGAACCCAGGGTTTCGATCTGAGCGGCCTGGTGCTGACCTTCGAAGGGCTGGCGGCGTTTCAGCTGGGCCAGTTCGCCCAGGCGCGCACGGCGCTGGAGGCGCTGCGCTCGCGGCAGGGTAGCGAAGACCAGCCTTTCAGCCGCGCCATCGCCCTGCAGGGGGCGGTCTGGCTGGCCTGCCTGTTCGAAGACGAGGCGCTGGGCAGCCTCGCGACGCAGATGGAGGGGCTGTCGCGGCAACATGGTTTCGCCTTTTACCAGGGCGTCGCCCAGTTCTTCCTGGGCTGCCATCTGGCGCGGCGCGGCCAGCTCCGGGAAGCGGAGGCCGCGATGGAGGAGGGCTACCAAGGGCAGATGCTGCGCCATGGCGGCAAGCTGTTCCATTCTTTCTATGCCTGGCAGCGCAGCCGACTGCTGCTTGCCGCCGGGAGGGCGGAGGAGGCGCTGGCCTTGGCCGACCGCGGGCTGGAACTGGCGATGGCGCACAAGGAGCGAGCCTACCTCGGCGAATTGCTGATCGCGCGCGCGGACGCGCTGCGTGCCTTGGGCGATGAGTCCGGCGCCGAGCATGGCCTGCGCAGCGCATTGACCACGGCGGAAGCGCTGGGCGCGGTGCCGCCCAGGGTGGAGGCCGCGACGCGGCTGGCGGAACTGCTGGCCGAGTCTGGAAGGGAAGAGCAGGCGCGGGCGTTGCTGGAGTCGGTTTTGCGGGCCTGCGACGGCTCCGCCGAGCCAGCCCATCCCGTGCTGCAATGGGCGCGCATCCGGCTCGGCAGCCTGCCGGGCGGGCGCGCCGACCACAACGCAACAACAGGTGCAAGCCATGGCTTTTGAACTTTCTCCCAGCGATCTGGAACCCTTGCTGCAAGGGGCGTGCTTTTTCGGCAGCGGCGGCGGCGGGACGATGATTTCCGCCCGCCATCTGGCGGCGAACTTTCGCAAGGGCGATTACTATCCGACCGACAAGGTGCGGGTGGTGGATGTGGACGAGGCGACCGACGGCGATTGCGTGATGGTGGCCTATATGGGCGCGCCGGACGCGATCAACCAGGTGCAGTGGCCGAACGGACCGGTGGAGGCCGCCCTCGCGGCGCGGCAGCGGCTGGAATCGCAAGGGCGCAAGCTGGCTTATGTCGTGGCGCCGGAAAGCGGCGCGCTGGGTTTCGTGGTGGCCAGTCTGGTGGCGGCCAAGCTGGGGCTGGCGGTGGTGGACGCCGACGGCGCCGGCCGCGCGGTGCCGTCCTTGCCGATGCTGACCTACGCCGCCGCCGGCGTGCCGCCGACGCCGGCCTTTCTGGCGGGCGAGAGCGGCTTGTGCGTGGAGCTGGGCGTGCGCATGCCGCCGCCGGACGGCCAGCGGCGGGAAGACATTTCCACCGTGGTGGAGCAGATGCTGCGGCCTATCCTGACCAATCCGCAGTTCGGCCAATTCGGCGGCCTGGCGATGTGGATGATGTCGCCGGCGCAATTGGGCGGCGCGCTGCCGGTGCGCGGCACGCTGAGCCGGGCGCTGAAGCTGGGCCGCGCGCTGCAGGACGGGAAGGTGAAGACCGCCGAAGCGATGCTGGACTTCCTGCGCCGCGAGCTGGACATCAAGGGCAAGCTGCTGTTCGGCCCGGCGACGCTGGCGTCGTCCGAGGTGAGCACCGCCGGCGGCTTCGACCTGGGCAAGGTGGTGCTGGAGGACGGCGAGCGCCGCTGCACCGTGCTGTATCAGAACGAATCGCTGCTGGCCTGGGACAGCGCGCTGTCCCATCCGCTGGCGACCGCGCCGGACGCCATCAGCTATTTCGTCGAAGGCGAGGGCCAGCATGTGTTCAGCAACGGCGACTTGTCGGGCAACGACCATGGTCTGGACCCGTCCGTGCGCGGCCGCAAGGCGGCGGTGATCGCGCTGCCGGCCGCCGCGCCGCTGAGCGAGGGGCTGATCCTGCAAAGCTTCGCCGACGAACTGGCGCAGCTAGGCTACCTGGGACCGTACGCGCCGGTGGACGCCGGCCGGGAGGGCGCGCGATGAGCTTGCGCATCTGCGTGCTGGTGCCGGTGGGCGTCGACACCTTCAATCAGCCGATCCTGGAATCCATCCGCCCGGTGATCCCGGCCGACGTCGAGGTGGAGGCGCGCAACCTGCCGCGCGGCACCAGCCACATCCAGGACCGCATCGACTGGCTGGCCAATGGCCTGGCGGTGGTGGAGACGGCGCTGCAGCTGGAGCGCGAGGGCTTCGACGGCATCTGGCTCAGCGATTTCGACATGTGCGGCGTCGAGGCCGCGCGCGAGGCGGTGAACATCCCCATCGTCGGCGGTTTTCCGACGGCGGCGTTCAGCGCGCTGATGCTCAGCCAGCGCTTCTCCATCGTCACCGTGCTGCAGTCGACGCTGGCGATGCAGCACGGCCATGTCCAGGCTTACGGCCTGCAGGATTCGTTCAGCTCGATCCGCGCGATAGACTGCCCGGTGGACCAGCTGTCCAATATGGATGTGGTGGTGCCCAAGGTGTACGAGTGCGCGCTGGAGGCGGTGCGCCGCGACGGCGCCCAGTCCATCCTGCTGGGCTGCACCGGCTTCGTCGGCGTGGCGCGCCGGGTGGAGCAGCTGCTGGAGGCGACGCTGGGCTGCTATGTGCCGGTGATCGATCCCAACCAGGCCGGCTTCAGCCTGCTGCTGTCGCTGGTTCGGATGCGCGTGCGTCCCAGCCGGCTGTGCTACGGCAAGGAGTCGCTGCCGGTCATCACCTCGCTGGCGCGGCAGGCCTGAGGGCTTGCCGGTGAACCATCCCCGCTTCGGCGGGGATTTTTCTTTCAGGCGCGGGCTTCGGCCAGCTGGCGCTGGCGGAAGCGCTGGGCCAGCATCGCGCACACCATCAGCTGGATCTGGTGGAACAGCATCAAGGGCAGCACGATGGCGCCGATGGCGTGGCCGGCGAACAGCACCTTGGCCATCGGCACGCCGCTGGCCAGGCTCTTCTTCGAGCCGCAAAACAGGATGGTGATCCTGTCCTCGCGGCTGAAGCCCAGCTTGCGGCCGGCCAGCGAGGTGATCGCCAGCAGCAGGCCCAACAGGATGGCGTTGACCGCCAGCAGGCCGGCCAGCGCCGACGGCGGCGTCTGCCGCCACAGCCCGCTGATCACCGCCGCGCTGAACGCGGTGTACACCACCATCAGGATCGAGCCCTGGTCCACGTATTTCAGCAGGGCCTTGTGCTTGTCCACCCAGCCGCCTATCCAGCGGCGGGCGATCTGGCCGGCGATGAAGGGCAACAGCAGCTGGTAGACGATGTCCAGCGCCGACCCCATGTTCTGCGCCCCGCCGGCGTGGCCGGCCACCAGCCAACCCGTCAGCAGCGGCGTGATGAAGATGCCCAGCAAGTTCGACGCGGTGGCGCTGCAGATGGCGGCCGGCACATTGCCCTGGGCCATGGAGGTGAAGGCGATGGATGACTGCACGGTGGACGGCAGCATGCACAGATAGAGCACGCCCAAGTACAGCTCCGGCGTCACCAGCGGCGTCAGCGCCGGTTTGAGCAGCAGGCCCAGCAGCGGGAACAGCGCGAAGGTGCAGGCCAGCACGGTCAGGTGCAGCCTCCAGTGGCCGGCGCCGGCGATCACGGCCTCGCGCGACAGCTTGGCGCCGTGCAGGAAGAACAGCAGGCCGATGGCCAGATTGGTGGCCAGGTTGAAGATCTGCGCGGCTGGGCCGTAACAGGGCAGCAGGCTGGCCAGGGCCACGGTGGCCAGCAGCGCGGCGGTGAAGGAATCCAACAGTTTGGGCATGGCATCGGGCGTTCGTTGTTCGATGCCGCTATTGAAGCGCGGATCAATTCAGAATACAAATGTATTTATCTGATCAATTAATAACTTATTTTTATGAATTTCACGCTGAGGCAGTTGAGAGCCTTTTGCCGGGTGGCCGAATGCGCCAGCTTCAGCCGCGCCGGCGATGAGCTGGGCCTGACCCAGCCGGCGGTCAGCCGCGCGGTACGCGAGCTGGAGCAGGCGCTGGAATTGCGGCTGCTGGACCGTACCACCCGCGAAGTGGCGCTGACCGCGGCCGGGGCGCGGCTGCTGCCCAAGCTTAGGCGCGCGCTGGCGGAGCTGGACGAGGTGCTGGACGCCGCGCGCAAGGAGGGCGAGCAGGCGTTGGGCAGCGTGCACGTCGCCAGCAGCCCGACGCTGTCGGCCAGCTTGATGCCGGCCATCGTGTCCGCCTGCCGCGAGCGCTATCCGCAGCTGGACCTGCATCTGCATGACCAGGTGCAAAGGCTGAACATCGCCGCTGTGCGCAATGGCGAGGCGGACTTCGGCCTGGTGGTGGAGCCGGAGGCCTGCGACGATCTGGAGCAGGAAACGGTGTTGATCGACGACTTCTGGCTGGTGTGCCGCGCCGACCACCGGCTGGCCGCAAGCGAGGCGGTGGCGTGGAAGCAATTGGACGGCGAGGCGCTGGTGCTGCTGGACGGCAGCTCCGGCAGCCGGCCGCTGATCGATCAACTGCTGCGCGATCATGGCCTGAACTGCCCGGTGTCGCAGCAGCTGGGGCATTCCCACTCGGTGTTCCGCATGGTGGCGGCCGGCATCGGCGTCAGCGTGTCGCCGGGGCTGGCCATGCCCTTGCCGGAAAACTGTGGCCTGACCGCGCGCCGCTTGTCGCCGCGCGCCAGCCGCCGCATCGTCTTGATCCGCCGGCCCAACCGCACGTTGTCGCCTGCCGCGGAGCGCGTATGGCGGCTGGTGTTGGAGATGAGGGGGCCATTGCAGACGCTGGCCCAGCGGGTCGCGTAGGCGGGGAGGTGCTGATCGGGGAGGACAGGCGCCCGGACGTCGCCCTATCGGCGCGTCCGGGCGATTTGGAGCTTACTGAGCGGTGTTGGATGCCCAGACCGGGATCTTCGGCTCGTAAATCACCAGGTTGCCGTCATCCTGCATGGTGACGAAACATCCCGGCTTGCCGTTGGTGCCGGACGCCCACAGCGGCTTGCCGTGGAAGTCGTACAGCACGAAGTTGCCGTCGGTCTGCATGATGGCGCGCATCGCGTCCTTGCCATTGGTGTTGGAGGCCCACAGCGGATGATGATTGGCCATCCGGTACAGCACCAGATTGCCGTCGCTTTGCAGGATCAGCTGATAGGCGCCGTTGGTGGACAGCAGGTATTCGTTGATGCCCAGGACTTGGTTGGGCAGAAGGGTATTTGCCATGTTGCCACTCCTTTAAATAAGGTTGTCAGGAAAGCTGAGGCAGAAAGCGATGTGGATTGCGCCGGCCGATTACTCATCGGGAGGCATGTCGCGATTCACATGCTGGGCGGATATTATTCCCGACTCAATGTGGGGGCAATATATAAATGTCGGCAATTTCGATGTTTGCGCATTGGAATATAAGGTTGATGTCTGAAGGTACAGTTTTTTGTGGTGTTTTTGGTTTGTTTTGATTTTAAGTTGCTATGGATAATGTTTGAATTGCTATTTTGAATGGACGTCATATTCGACTAAGGGTGTTTGAGATAATTGTTTTTGGGATGGTTGGATTTCTAAATGACGCCTGGAGAGTAAATGCTTTCGGTGTTGTATAAGCATCGGTAGTCTGGAGCGTTTCATCATGCCGGCCCAAGCATTGCTCCATCTTTGCGTTGGCAAATGAGCGCGACTGGCCGCCATGCGGTTTTCGTGTCAAGATGCCTGTATTCAGCAAAGGCCTGAAATGACGGTCTTAAACGCCGCCGATTACAGGCGGGATGGCGTGTTCGGCATCAATCGAGGGGAACGGTATGAGCGAAAAGGATGTTTTCTCTATCCTTTTTGTATGTCATGGAAATATATGCAGGTCTCCGACCGCTGAAGGTGTGATGCGGGCGAGGCTGGAGGGGGCTGGTTTGACGGGCAGGGTCGAGATCGACTCCGCCGGCACGCACGGCTATCACGTCGGCGAGGTGCCGGACGCGCGAAGCGCGCGCGCCGCCGCCGCTCGCGGTTACGACCTTTCCGCGCAACGGGCCAGGCAGGTGGTCGACAGCGATTTTTCCGCCTTCGATCTGATACTCGCCGCGGACTGCCGCAACCTGGCCGATCTGCGCCGGCGCTGTCCCGAGGCGCTGGCCGGCAGGCTGCGCCTGATGCTGGAGCCGCTTGGCGAGGGGCGGGAGGTGCCGGATCCGTATTACGGCGGCGAGCGCGGTTTCGAACAGGTGCTCGATCTGCTGGAGGCCGCCTGCGACGCCTGGCTGGCGCGGATCGCGGCCGGCTTGCGTTGAGCGCCTGACCGAAAGCGGCGCTCCTGCTAAGCTATTTGAAACAACCCCGTCATGCCTGAGCGGGCCGAAGCCGACGGCTGCGCGGGCGAACCCTGTCTGCAAGGTAAAAACATGGCCTTGACTTCGCGCGAGCGAGCGAACAAGACTCCGCTGGAAATCGTTCCCAGCCACAACGCGGACGTGATCCTGCCGCGCCAGCCGACCAAGACGCCGCTGGCCAGCCAGACCGTCATCGTCATCGGCTCGTCCACCGGCGGCACCGAGGCGCTGCGTACGCTGCTGACCACGCTGCCCGCCAATATGCCGCCGATACTGATCGCCCAGCACATGCCGGAAATGTTTACCCATTCGTTCGCCCAGCGGCTGGACTCGCTGTGCCGGCTGAGGGTGAAGGAGGCGGAGGATAACGAAAGGCTGCAGGCCGGGACCGTCTACATCGCGCCCGGCCATTCCCATTTATTGATCAAGAGCGCGCCGACGATAGGCTACAGCACCTCGCTGAACAATGGCCCGGCGGTCAACCGCCACCGACCGTCGGTCGACGTGCTGTTCCGTTCCGCCGCCAATCTGGTCGGCAAGAACAGCATCGGCGTCATCCTGACCGGCATGGGCCGCGACGGCGCCAACGGCATGCTGGAGATGCGGCAGGCCGGTGCCTGGAACATCGCCCAGGACGAGGCGAGCTGCGTGGTGTTCGGCATGCCCAAGGAGGCGATCGCCATCGGCGCCACCCACGAGGTGCTGGGACTGCCCAGCATCGCCCAGAGGCTGGTCACGCTGGTTCACCAGCGTCAGCCGTCGGTGTAACCATAATTAAGAAGCATTGGACTCCATGAAGTATCTTCCGATTCTGGTGGTCGAAGACGACGCGGATCTGCGCGAGGCCATCGTCGACACGCTTTCCCTGGCGGGCTATCCGACGCTGGAGGCCGCCGATGGCGGCTCCGCTCTGCAGAAGCTGGCCCAGGAGCCGGTGGGGCTGATCATTTCCGACGCCCAGATGGCGCCGATGGACGGCTATGACCTGTTCGAGGAGGCGAAGAAGCGCTATCCCGGCGTGCCCTTCATCCTGATGACCGCCTATGGCGTGATCGAGCGCGCGATCGAGCTCTTGCGCGCCGGGGCCGCGCATTACCTGCTCAAGCCCTTCGAGCCGCAGAGCCTGTTGGCCGAGGTGGACAAGCATCTGCTGGCGATGCCGGGAGACGGCGGCGGCGATGTGGTGGCTGAATCCGCGGCGATGCGCCAGTTGTTCGCGTTGGCGGGCCGGGTGGCGCAGAGCGACGCCAGCGTGATGATTTCCGGCCCCAGCGGCAGCGGCAAGGAAGTGCTGGCGCGTTACATCCACCGCCACTCCAAGCGCGGCAGCGGGCCGTTCGTCGCGGTCAATTGCGCGGCTATCCCGGACAATCTGCTGGAGTCCACGCTGTTCGGCCATGAGCGCGGCGCCTTCACCGGCGCGGCGCAGGCCTTGCCGGGCAAGTTCGAGCAGGCTCAGGGCGGCACCATCCTGCTGGACGAAGTGACCGAGATGCCGCTGCCCTTGCAGGCCAAGCTGTTGCGGGTGCTGCAGGAGCGCGAGGTGGAGCGGATAGGCGCCACGCGCACCATCAAGCTGGACATTCGCGTGCTGGCCACCTCCAATCGCGATCTGCAGGCGGCGGTGGAGGCTGGGAATTTCAGAGAAGACCTGTATTTCCGTCTGAATGTTTTCCCGCTGAGAATACCGGCGCTCGCCGAGCGGCCGGAGGATATTCTACCTTTGGCACGATTCCTGCTTAAAAAACATGCGGAGGCCGCTGGACGGGCATCTCTGGTGTTTTCCAGGGATGCGGAACGTCATTTGACGGCCTATAGTTGGGAGGGTAACATCCGCGAACTGGATAATGTCGTGCAGCGGGCGGTGATTCTTGCCGCCGGAGCGGAAATTCTTGCCGCCGATCTGATGCTGGGCGATATTGCTGGCGTGGGGCAGTTTACCCGAGCGGAGTCCGAATCGGACAGTTCGGTGTCGGGTGAAACCGACATGAAAACCCTTGAGAAACGCCATATCCTGGAAACATTGGCGGCAGTCGGCGGCGTGAAGAAGCTGGCTGCGGAGAAACTGGGCATCAGCGAGCGCACTTTGCGCTACAAACTGCAGCGCTACCGTGATGAGGATGCTGCGGATGCCGGTGGAAATGTTCCGGAGGGAAGTGGCACGGAGTAGCCATGTCAGTCAATAACATCGACCAGTTGCTTGGCGAGCTGAAAAGCGCGGCGGCGCTGGCTTCCGGCAAGCAGGCGCCGGCGGCACAGCAGACGCCGCAGGTCGACTTTTCCGACGTGCTCAAGTCGACGATAGAGCAGGTCAATTCGGCGCAGCAGACATCGGAGGAGATGCAGAAGCAGTTTCAGCTGGGCGACAACAAGGAAGTCAATCTGCAGGATGTGATGATGTCTCTGCAGAAAGCCAGCCTGTCGTTCCAGACGATGGTTCAGGCGCGCAACAAGCTGGTCAGCGCCTATCAGGAAATCATGAATACCCAAGTCTAGCGCTGCCGATGGCCACGGCCCGGCGGCGGTGGACCTAAACCACAAACCACCGTATGGCTGATCTGGCAGAAGAAAACGCTACTCCAGTTTGGCGCGCTCGACTGAACGAGGCGGGAGACCGCTTCAAGGCGCTGCCCAACAACCGAAAAATCCTGTTTCTTACGGCGCTGGCGGCGATTTTCGCCGTCGTCGTCGGCGCGGTGCTTCTCAACCGCACGCCTTCCTACAAGATCCTGTTCTCCAATCTGGCCGACCGCGACGGCGGCCAGGTCACGGCCGCGCTGCAGCAGATGAACGTTCCCTACCAGCTGGGCGAGGGCGGCGTGATCTCGGTGCCGGCGGACAAGGTGTACGACGTCCGCTTGAAGCTGGCGGCCCAGGGCCTGCCCAAGGCCAGCGGCGTGGGCTTCGAACTGATGGACAACCAGAAGTTCGGCATCAGCCAGTTCGCCGAGCAAGTCAATTACCAGCGCTCCATCGAGGGCGAGCTCGCCCGCACCATCGAGGCCATCTCCTCGGTGCAGAGCGCCCGCGTCCACATCGCCACGCCCAAGCAGAGCGTGTTCGTCCGCGAGCAGCAGTCGCCCACCGCCTCGGTGATGCTGCAGCTGTACCCGGGACGCATGCTGGACGGCGGCCAGGTGGCCGGCATCCTGCACCTGGTGTCCAGTTCGGTGCCCAATCTGCCGTTGAAGAACGTCACCATCGTCGACCAGGACGGCAACCTGTTGTCCAAGCAGGCCGGCCCGGACGAGAATTCCGGCCTGGATCAGCGCCAGCTGGGCTTCGTGCGCCAGATCGAGGAGGGCTACGTCAAGCGCATCGAGGACATACTGGAGCCCATCTTCGGCCGCGGCAACGCCCGCGCCCAGGTGACGGCCAACGTCGACTTCTCCGAAACCGAGCAGACGTCGGAAACCTACCGGCCCAACTCCAGCCCCAATCCCTCGGCCACCCGCAGCCAGCAGATCAGCGAGAAGCTGGTCAACGGCTCGGCCAACCCCACCGGCGTGCCGGGCGCGCTGTCCAACCAGCCGCCGTCGGCGGCGTCCGCGCCGATCACGCTGCCGCCGGGCGCCGCCCCGGGCACGGCCAATCTGTCCGGGGGAAGCGTCAGCGCCAGCGGCACGCTGCAGCGCGACATCACCACCAATTACGAGGTGGACAAGACCATACAGCACACCAAGGTGCCGACCGGCGTGGTCAAGCGGCTGTCGGCCGCCGTGGTGGTCAACTATCGCCGCATGCCTGACAAGAGCGGCGAGATGAAGCCGACGCCGCTGACGCCGCAAGAGGTGCAGCAAATCAACAACCTGGTCAAGGAGGCGATGGGCTACAACTCCGGCCGCGGCGATACGCTCAACGTGGTCAACGCCGCCTTCGCCGACAATGCCCAGCCGGTCACCATGCAGGAGCGGGTGATCGATTACGTCAGCGGCAACGGCACCAGCCTGGTCAAGTACGGCTTGCTGGGGATCGCGGTGCTCTATCTGCTGTTCGGCGTGGTGCGGCCCATCATGCGAGATCTGGTTCGGCCGCCGGCGCCTGCCCCCGGCGCCGAGGGCGAGGCTGCGGCCGCCGGCGCGGCCGGGCCGGGAGGGCGCCTGCTGGGCGTGGCCGGGGAAGAGGGCGAACCCGGCGTCGCCGCCGCGATGGCGGGCGGCGGAGAAGACCCGCGCGAAGCGCAGAAGCGCCAGTACAGCAGCAACCTGGAAGCCGTGCGCGAGCTGGTGAAGTCTGATCCGCGCATGGCGGCCCAGATCATCAAGGAATGGATAAGCGCCGATGAGTGACAACGGAATCCGCAAGAGCGCCGTGCTGCTGTTCAGTCTCGGCCAGAACGAGGCGGTCGAGGTGTTCAAATACCTCGGCCCCAAGGAAGTCCAGAAGATTTCGCTGGCGATGGCGGCGATCAACAACCTCAGCTACGAGCAGATCGACGAGGTGGTGGCCGAATTCCGCAAGGAATGCGACGCCCGCGCCAGCATCGGCGCGTCCGACGAATACCTGCGCAATGTGCTGATCGAGGCGCTGGGACCGGACAAGGCCGCCAATCTGCTGGACAAGATCATGCAGGGCAACGACCACAGCGGCATCGAAAGCCTGAAGTGGATGGATCCCTCGTCCGCGGCAGACCTGATCCGCCACGAGCACCCGCAGATCATCGCCACCATCCTGGTGCACCTGGAGCCGGACCTGTCCAGCTCCATCCTGTCCTTCTTTCCGGAGCGGATGCGCAACGAAGTGCTGATCCGGACCGCCACGCTGGAAGGCGTGCAGCCGCAGGCGCTGCGCGAGCTGAACGACGTGCTGACCCAGTTGCTGTCGGGTTCCGACCGCATCAAGAAGAGCGCGTCCGGCGGCGTCGGCCTCACCGCGGAAATCCTCAACTTCATGGGCGGCAACGTCGAGGCGTCGGCGCTCAGCTTCATCCGCGAGTACGATCCGGAGCTGGCCCAGCGCATCCAGGACAAGATGTTCGTGTTCGAGAACCTGCTGGACATCGACGACCGCTCGATCCAGACCATCCTGCGCGAGATCCAGTCCGACTCGCTGGTGATCGCGCTGAAGGGCACCAGCACCGATCTGAAGGAAAAGATTTTCCGCAACATGTCCCAGCGCGCCGCGGAAATGCTGCGCGACGATCTGGAATCCAAGGGGCCGGTCAAGCTGTCCGAAGTGGAGGCCGAGCAGAAGGAAATCCTCAAGGTGGTGCGCAAGCTCGCCGACGACGGCCAGATCGTGCTAGGCAGCAAGGGCGGCGATGAAGGCCTCATCGAGTAACGGACCCATCATTCCCGGCGAGGAGCTGGAAAGCTGGAGCAGCTGGAGCCCGGCTTCGCTGGACGGCTTCACCCAGGCCCTGTCGCCGGCCCAGCTGGTGGCGATGGCGCAGATGCGCCGTCCCGGCCTCAGCCTGGCCGAGCGCATCGCGGCCTCCGAGCCGCCTGTCGCGCCCGTGCCGCTGGCCGAGGCGGAAGCCTTGGCGGAACAGGCCGAAGCGGTGGCGGCCGAACCGGAAGAAGAGGCGCAGGCGCTGGGCTACCCCACCGCGGCCGAACTGGAAGCCATCCACCAGGAGGCCTGGCAGGCCGGTCATGAGGCCGGCCTTGAGGCGGGCAGGGCGGAGGGATTCGAACAGGGCCTGCAGGCGGGGCGGGAGCAAGGCGCCGCCCAGGCGCTCGCCGAGCAGCTGCCGAAGCTGGAAGAGGCCTGGCAGGCGCTGCGCGACATGGGCGGCGATTTTTCCGGCGAGCTGGCCCGGTTGGAGCAGGAGCTGGCCCGGGACGTGCTGCAATTGGCCTGGGCTCTGGCGCAAAAGCTGCTGCAGCAGAAGCTGGAGCGCGACGAGCAGGCGCTGCTGCCGTTGTTGCAGGCGGCCCTGGCGGAGTTGCCTTCCACGCTGGCAAATGCCCGCCTGCGCGTCAACCCGGCCGACCTGGCCGTGGCGCGGGAATTCCTGCAGCAGGAGACGCCGGAAACGGCATGGCAGTGGGTCGAGGATGCGCAGGTGCGCCGCGGCGGCTGCGTGATAGACGCCAGCTCGGTGAGGCTGGACATGACGCTGGAAACCCGGCTGGCGGCGATGAGCCGCGCGCTGGGCCTGGAGGATGGAGATGAGCGGCAGCCTGCTTGAGCGCCAGCGGGGCTGGCTGGCGGCTTGCGGCGCGGCCGCTGAGGCGGCCAGCTTGTGGCAGCCCTGCGGCAGGTTGGTCCGCGTCACCGGCATGGTGATGGAGGCGGTGGGCATCAAGTTGCCAGTCGGCAGCGCCTGCCGGGTGATGCTGGCCGACGCGCACTCGGTGGAGGCCGAGGTGGTGGGCTTTTCCGGCGACAAGGTGTTCCTGATGCCGCTCACCAATGTGCACGGCCTGCTGCCCGGCACGCCGGTGCTCCCCTTGCCATCCTTCAATCCGCCGCGCTACGGCAGCGAGCCGGGCGCGGCGCAGGCCGCCTCCAATGGCGCGGCCGGCCGGCAGGTGCCGGTGGGCGCCAGCCTGCTGGGCCGGGTGCTGGATTCCCTGGGCCGGCCGCTGGACGGTCTGGGGCCGATTCATCCCGATGCCTGGTTCCCCTTGTACAGCCAGCCGATGAACCCCTTGCATCGCACGCCGGTGCACGATGTGCTGGATGTGGGCGTGCGCGCGATCAACGGACTGCTCACGGTCGGCCGCGGCCAGCGCCTGGGGCTGTTCGCCGGCTCCGGCGTCGGCAAGTCGGTGCTGCTGGGCATGATGGCCCGCTTCACCAAGGCCGACGTGGTGGTGGTGGGGCTGATAGGCGAGCGGGGCCGGGAAGTGAAGGACTTCATCGAGAACATCCTGGGCGAGGAGGGACGCGCCCGCTCGGTCGTCGTGGCCGCGCCGGCCGACATGCCGCCGCTGATGCGCCTGCACGGCGCCGCCTACGCCACCGCGCTGGCGGAGTACTTCCGTTCCCAAGGGTTGGATGTGCTGTTGCTGATGGATTCGGTCACCCGTTTCGCCATGGCGCAGCGCGAGATCGCGCTGGCGATCGGCGAGCCGCCGGTGACTCGCGGCTATCCGCCGTCGGTGTTCGCGCGGCTGCCGCAGCTGATCGAGCGCGCAGGCAACGGCGAAGAGGGCGGCGGCTCGATCACCGGCTTTTACACCGTGCTGTCCGAGGGCGACGACCAGCAGGATCCGATCGCCGACTCCGCGCGCGCCATCCTTGACGGCCACTTCGTGCTGTCGCGCGATCTGGCCGAGGCCGGCCATTATCCGGCGATAGACATCGAGCAGTCGATCAGCCGGGTGATGGTGGACGTGGTGCCGCAGCAGCAAATGGACCTGGCCCGCCATTTCAAGCAGCTGTATTCCCGTTACCAGCGCAACCGCGACCTGATCAGCGTCGGGGCTTACGTGTCCGGCTCCGATCCGGTGCTGGACGACGCCATGCGCCGCCAGCTGCCCATGGTCAGCTTCCTTACCCAGCCCATGCACGAGTCGCACGATTACGCGTCCTGCTGCGAGCAGCTGGCCGGCGTGATGGCCTGAGCCTGATCCATGGCCAGCAAATACCAACTGCTGATCCAGCTCGCCGATGAGCGCCAACAGGCGGCGGCAGAGCGGATGGGCATGGCGCAAAGCCGGCTGGCCGAGTCCCGTTCCCGTCTGGATCAGCTGGACGCGTTCCGGGAGGAGTACCGCCAACGCCTGGTGGGCGGCGGCGGACAGGGCATGTCCATCGTCCAGTACCAGGATTTCCGCCGCTTTCTGGCCAGGCTGGACGAGGCCATGATCCAGCAGCAGCAGGATGTCGATCGCTGCGCGCAGCGTTTCGTGATGGAGCGCCAGGCCTGGCAGATGGAATACAAGAAGCTCAAGGCCTACGAAAAGCTGCTGCAGCGCGAGCAGGAGCGCGAGGCGCGGCAGGAGGCCAAGCGCCAGCAGAAGCAGACGGACGAATTCGCCACCCGCCGTTTCTGGGACAGGACTCATGGCGGCGATGCCTGAATTGGCACGCTCCTTGCTTTGATTGGCCTCGTTATACTCGTAGAGGCATCGCCATGACTATCATCGTGAACACGCCGGCGGCGAATGCCGGCACGCAGGCATCTCCGGGAAGCGTCGCTTCCGCCGGCAACTCCGGCAGCGGCGCGGCCGGCGATCTGTTCGCCAGCCTGCTGGGCATCCAGATGAGCACGATGGGCGCGATGCTGCCGGAGCTGGGCGATGGCGGCAACGGCAAGTCCGCCGACGACAAGCCGGCGGCCAAGGACGGCCAGGGCGACGGAACGCTGCAGGCCGCGCTGGCGATGCCCATGCTGACCGCGTTGCAGCTCCAGCCGCAGCAGGCCGAGACCAAGACTCCGGTTCAGGATCTGCTGACCCAGCAAACGACCGCCAAGGTCGATCCCTCTTTGCTGTTGCAGACGGCGAAGCAGGGCTTCAATTGGCAGGACGGCCAGCAAAAATTGCCGGATCCGGAAACCACGGCCGCGCAATTCTTGCCGCTGCAGCAGTTGCAGCAAGCGCAGCCGCAACAGGCCGCCCATGTTCAGAGCAATGCCGGCCTGCCCCAGCTGACCCTGCCCCAGACCCTGACCGATCCGAATTGGGGCAAGGCCCTGGGCGAGCAGATGCTGAGCATGGTCAACCTGAAGATGGACAAGGCGCAGATTCAGCTCAATCCGCCGCAGATGGGGCCGATCGAGGTGACTTTGAAAATGAACGGCACCGACCAGGCCCAGGTTTTGTTCACCGCCGCCGTGCCGGCGACGCGCGAGGCGTTGGAAAGCAATATGCACCGGCTGAGTTCCATGCTGTCCTCCAGCGGCATCCAGTTGACCGACTCCCAGGTTTCCAGCGGCAATTCCGGCCAGCAGCAACAGGCATTCCAGCAAAGGAAAGGACAGCACCAGCCCGTCATCGGCGAGGCTGAGGTCGTGGACGCCTTGAGCGCGATCAAGACCGCACGCGGCATACTCAGCATCTTCGCTTGACCCGATTTGAGATTGACACTGTTCAGCAGGCCGAGAAAACAGGAAAATGTGGCCGGGAAATCGTTTAAGATTTCACTAGGAACTCCATAAAAGAACAGGTCATAACTTATGTCGGATGATAAAAAGGCGGACAAGGCGGAAAAAAAGGCGGGAGGGGGCGGCAACAAGCTGATGCTGATCGTCATCATCCTGCTGATTCTGGTGTTGGCCGCCGTGGGGGGGCTGGCGGCTTACATGTTCACCAATATGAACAAGCCGGCGGGGGCTCAGGCTGAGCAGGTGCAGGAAAAACCGAAGAAAAAGCATGAGGGTCCGCCCATCTTCGAGAAAATGGACACCTTCGTGGTCAACCTGGCCGGCAATGACGGCAGCCTGCTGCAGATAGACATGCAGGCCGAGCTTGGCGACGAGGAGGCCAAGAAGAAGTTCGCGGACTATGCGCCCAAGGTCCGGAGCGCGGTGATCCTGCTGCTGTCGTCCAAGACCGCGGCCGAGGTCAGCACCGCCGAAGGCAAGGTCAAGCTGAAGGCGCAAGTCAAACAGATCATCAACGAGGCGATGGACGCGGGCGAAGAGCCCGTGGTCGAAAGCGTCCTCTTCACTTCCTTCATCATCCAGAAGCAGTAGGCGCGCCATGGGCGACGATATTCTGTCCCAGGAAGAGGTAGACGCGCTATTACGAGGCGTCTCCGGAGAGGACGAAGATGATGACGGCGGGCAGGATGCCCAGGGTGTCCGCGGCTATGACATCGGCCGGCAGGAGCGGATTGTCCGCGGCCGGATGCCGACGCTGGAGATCATCAACGAACGCTTCGCGCGCAACCTGCGCATCGGCTTGTTCAACTTCCTGCGCCGCAACGCGGAAATCTCCGTGGGGCCGGTGCGGGTGCAGAAGTACAGCGAATTCATCCGCAACCTGGTGGTGCCGACCAACCTGAACCTGGTTCACGTGAAGCCCTTGCGCGGCACCGGCCTGCTGATTTTCGACCCGGACCTGGTGTTCCTGATCGTCGACAACCTGTTCGGCAGCGACGGACGCTACCATGTGCGCGTAGAGGGCCGCGACTTCACGCCGACCGAGCAGCGCATCATCCACCGGCTGCTGGAAGTGGTGTTCACCGAATGCCAGAAGGCCTGGGAGCCGGTGTATCCGATAGAGTTCGTCTATCTGCGCTCGGAGATGAACACCCAGTTCGCCAACATCGCCACGCCCACCGAAGTGGTGGTGGCGATGACCTTCCATATCGAACTGGGCGCCGGCGGCGGCGACTTTCACATCTGTCTGCCGTATTCTATGGTGGAGCCGATCCGCGATCTGCTTTCCAGCACCATGCAGGCCGACCGCACCGAGGTGGACAACCGGTGGGTCAACCTGATGACCCACCAGGTGCAGGCGGCGGAGGTGGAGCTGGTGGCCAGCCTGGCGCACGCCAAGGTCACGCTGGGGCAGATCCTGAATCTGAAGAACGGCGACGTGGTGATGATAGAAATACCCGAGCGGGTGGAGGCCGACGTGTCCGGCATCCCGGTGTTCGAAGCCAGTTACGGCACCGTGCAGGGCCGATACGCGCTGAAGGTGGAAAAGATACTGGCGGGGACCAACGAGTTCCTGGAGTCCCCCGGAGAGCATGAGCAATGAGCGAAGAAGAATTGCAGGGCGGCGCGGCCGGCGCCGAAGAGGAGGTCTCGATGGACGACTGGGCCGCCGCGATGGCGGAGCAGGAAACTGTCGAAACCCAGCATGCGGTGGAGGCGGAGGCGGTTCCGGCCCAGGGCCTGTTCCAGGAGATCGGCGCCGGGGCGGTGGCCGGCGGCCCTCCCAATCTGGACATGATCCTGGACATCCCGGTCCAGCTGACTGTCGAGCTGGGGCGCACCAAGATCGCCATTCGCAACCTGCTGCAACTGGCGCAGGGTTCGGTGGTGGAGCTGGACGGCATGGCCGGCGAGCCGATGGACGTGCTGGTCAACGGCTGTCTGATCGCCCAGGGCGAGGTGGTGGTGGTCAACGACAAGTTCGGCATTCGTCTGACCGACATCATCACCCCGGCAGAGCGGATACGGCGGCTGCAGAAATAATGGACATGGGAAAACGCGTGAAAGTGCGCCTGGCGCTGCGGGGCGCACTTTGTTTTATGGCATCTTCGCCGCTGTGGGCGGCGACCGCTACGGCTCCAGCGCCGGTGTCTGCGCCTTCGCCTTCGCCGTTCGCCAGCCTGCTGCAGGTGATCCTGGGGCTGGCGGTGGTGCTGGGCGCCATCGTCGGCGTGGCCTGGCTGTTCAAGCGCCTGTCGGGCGGCATGCTCGGCGGCGCGGGCCGTGTCCGCGTCGTGGGCGGCACCATGGTCGGCCAGAAGGAGCGGGTGGTGATCGTCGAGCTGGAGGGCGAATGGCTGGTGCTGGGCGTGACGCCGCAACAGGTCAATCTGCTCAGCAAGATGCCGCGGCCGGAGGGCGCGGAGTCGGAGCCGGCTGAACCGGCGGAGCCGTTCGCGCGCTGGCTGAAGGCCGCATTGGACAAGAGCCGCGAGGCGCAACGGCGCCGGCAGGACAAATGATGAAGAAAAAGATCGTGATCGCCCTGCTGTCCGGCGGGGCGCTGCTGTCGCCGTTGCTGGCGGACGCCGCGGCGGGCTTGCCGCTGATGACCAGCACGCCGGCGGCGGGCGGCGGGCAGAACTACTCGCTCAGCCTGCAGATGCTGCTGTTCATGACGGCGCTGACCTTCATCCCGGCGATGATGCTGATGATGACGGCGTTCACCCGCATCGTGATCGTGCTGTCGCTGCTTCGCCAGGCCTTGGGCACCACCCAGTCGCCGCCCAACCAGGTGATCGTCGGCCTGGCGCTGTTTCTGACGCTGTTCGTGATGGGGCCGACTTTCGACCAGGTCTACGCCAAGGCCTGGGTGCCGTTCTCCGACGACAAGATCAGCTTCAACCAGGCGCTGGACGAGGGCAGCAAGCCGATGAAGGCTTTCATGCTGCGCCAGACGCGAGAGAAGGATCTGGCCTTCTTCATCGAGATTTCGCAGTCGCCGAAGCCGCAGAGCAAGGAGGAGGTGTCGATGAAGACGCTGATTCCGGCTTTCGCCGTCAGCGAGTTGAAAACCGCTTTCCAGATCGGTTTCATGATCTTCATTCCCTTCATGATCATCGACCTCGTCGTCGCCAGCATCCTGATGGCGATGGGCATGATGATGGTTTCGCCGGTGACCATTTCCTTGCCGTTCAAGATGATGCTGTTCGTGCTGGTGGACGGGTGGACGCTGCTGATGGGCTCGCTGGTGCAGAGTTTCTACACGGGATGACGGCGATGCGGCTGGAGTGTTTGTCGCCGGCGGACCTGTCCGCCTGCCATGCCCTGTTCCGGGCCAGCGTGCATGCGCTGGCCGGCGGCGTTTACACGGGCGAGCAGTGCCTGGCCTGGGCGCCGGAACGGATGTGGGACGAAGAGGTCGAGGCGGTCTGGCGGTCCAGGCTGGAAGGCGCCTGGGCTTGCAAGGCGGTGGCCGAAGACGGCCGGCTGGCCGGTTTCGCCTGGCTGAAGCGGAGCGGCGAGTTCGACATGCTGTACGTCGCGCCCTGGGCGGGCCGACGGGGGCTGGGCGGCCGCATGCTCGCCGAGCTGGAGCGCCAAGCCGAAGAGGCCGGCGTGACCGCCCTTCATGCCTGGGCCAGCCACGCGTCGCGCCCGGTGTTCGAGCGGGCCGGCTACCGACTGCTGCGTGCCAATCGCATCGTCCGGGGCGGGGTGGGGATCGACAACTGGCTGCTGGCCAAGGGCGGCTGGCGGGAGGAGGGAGCATGAGTCCGGAATTGGTCATCAGCATTGTGCAGAACGCGCTGTACATCCTGATCATCGTGTCGGCGCCTGTGCTGCTGACGTCGCTGCTGGTGGGGCTGCTGGTCAGCGTGCTGCAGGCGGCCACCCAGATCAACGAAATGACGCTGACCTTCATTCCCAAGCTGCTGGCGATGTTCCTGGTGCTGGTGCTGGCCGGTCCGTGGATGCTGAACACGCTGATCGAGTACACCACCCGCTTGTTTCAGAGCATACCCAACGTGATCGGCTGATGCTGGCGATAAGCGATATCCAGATCAACGCCTGGGTCAGCGTGTTCGCCTGGCCGTTCGCGCGCATCGTCGGACTGTTCCTGGCCGAGCCCGTGTTCGCTTACCGCGGCGTGCCGCGCCGTTTCAAGGCCGCGTTCGCCCTGGTGCTGACCGTGATCCTGGCGCCCTTGCTGCCGCCGCTGCCGGCCGAAGGCATCGCCATCCTGGTCCAGCAATTGCTGATCGGGTTGTCCATGGGTTTCGTGATGCGCATCGTGATCAGCGCGGTGGAGTTGACCGGCTTCATCATCGGGGCGCAGACCGGCCTGGGCTTCGCGATGTTCTACGACCCGGTGCATGCCGCCCAGGTGCCGGTGCTGTCGCAGATGCTGTCCTTGTTCACCTTTTTCCTCTTCCTCGCCTTCGACGGCCACCACGTGGTGCTGGGCGCGCTGGCGCACAGTTTCCAGGTGTTGCCCATCGGCATGCCGATGCCGGCGCAGGGCATCAAGGCTTTGACGCTGTGGGGCGCGCACCTGTTCGAGTGGGGGGTGTGGCTGGCGATGCCCATCATCGGCGCGCTGCTGATCACCAACCTGGCCATCGGCGTGATGACCCGCGCCGCGCCGCAGTTCAACATCTTCTCCTTCGGCTTCCCGCTGACCATCATGATAGGCTTCTGCACCCTGTACCTGACGCTGCCGATGATGATTCCGGTGATAGAGCGCATGTACCAGGCCGGCTTCGACATGATGCTGCGCATGCTGCAGGCCAAGTAGCCCGGCCCGTCTCGTAAAGCCGGCCGGCTTTCTGCTAGAATACCGCGAATTTTGATTGACGCTCCGGCGCGCCGGGGCCAGACAACGCACAGAGGCAAATATGGCAGGTCACAGCAAATGGGCTAACATCCAGCACCGCAAAGGTCGCCAGGATGCCAAACGTGGCAAGATCTTCACCCGCCTGATCAAGGAAATCACCGTCGCGGCCAAGATGGGCGGAGGCGACGCCAACATGAACCCGCGCCTGCGCCTGGCCGTGGACAAGGCCAAGGCCGAGTCCATGCCCAAGGACAATATCGAGAACGCGATCAAGCGCGGCACCGGCCAGCTGGACGGCGTCGACTACGTCGAATGCCGTTACGAAGGCTACGGCATCGCCGGCGCGGCGGTGATGGTGGATTGCCTGACCGACAACAAGACCCGCACCGTGGCCGACGTGCGCCACGCCTTCTCCAAGTACGGCGGCAACATGGGCACCGACGGCTGCGTGGCCTTCCAGTTCAAGCATTGCGGCTACCTGGTGTTCGCGCCGGGCGTGGACGAGGACGCGCTGATGGAAGCGGCGCTGGAAGCCGGCGCCGAGGACGTGGTCAGCAATGACGATGGTTCCATCGAGGTCATCACCGGCCCCTACGAATTCTCCGACGTCAAGGACGCGCTGGAAGCCAAGGGCTTCAAGTCCGAGATGGGCGAAGTGACCATGCGCGCCGAGAACGAAACCGAACTGTCCGGCGACGACGCCGTCCGCATGCAGAAGCTGCTGGACGCGCTGGAAGACCTGGACGACGTTCAGGACGTCTACACTTCGGCCGTGATCGGCGAGTAAGCGCTTTCCGCCAGTTTCGAAAACCCGGCTCGGCCGGGTTTTTTCATGCCCGCGCCGCTTGGGCCGCGCGCCGGCCCGGTGTAAACTGGCGTTTTGCCCCGCACGACCCGTTCCCGCAAGGATTTCATTGCCCATGCACCAGCCGCATGCCGAACGCCGCAAGCGCCTGTTGGCCCAGATAGGCGACGGCGTCGCCTTGTTGTCCACCGCCCCCGTGGCGGTGCGCAACGCCGACAATCACTATCCCTACCGCGCCGACAGCCATTTCCTGTACCTGACCGGTTTCGAAGAGCCGGAGGCTGTGTTGCTGCTCGACGGCCGCAGCGGCCATTCTGTGCTGTTCTGCCGCGATCGCAATCCCGAGATGGAAATCTGGGACGGCTTCCGCTACGGGCCGGACGGCGCGAAGGAGATGTTCGGCTTCGACGAGTCCTATCCCTTGTCCGAGATGGCCGAACGGGTTCCCGACCTGTTGGCCGACCGCAGCCAGCTGTGGTGGCCGCTGGGCCACGACGAGGCCTTCGACCGCCGCGTCAACCGCTGGCTGGACGCGGTGCGCGGCCGTTCGCGCGCCGGCGCCCGGCCGCCCGCGCATTACGGAGACCTGCGCGCGCTGCTGGACGAAATGCGCATGGTCAAGGACGAGGCCGAGATCGCGCTGCTGCGCCGCGCCGGCGAGATCTCCGCCGCCGGCCACGTGCAGGCGATGCGTACCGCGCGTCCCGGCATGCGCGAATACCAGCTGGAAGCGGAGCTGCTGCACGTTTTCGTCGGCCACGGCGCCCGCCAGCCAGCGTACGAAAGCATCGTCGCCGCCGGCGCCAACGCCTGCACGCTGCACTACGTGGCCAACAACGCGCGGATCAACGACGGCGAGCTGCTGCTGATCGACGCCGGCTGCGAATACCGCGGCTACGCCGGGGACATCACCCGCACCTTTCCGGCCAACGGCCGCTTCAGCGGGCCGCAGCGCGACGTGTACGAGATCGTGCTGGCGGCGCAGCAGGCCGGAATCGACGCGGTGAAGCCGGGCGCGGTCTGGCACGCGCCGTCCGACGCGGCGCTCGAAGTCCTGGCGCAGGGCATGGTGGATCTGGGACTGTTGGCTGGCAGCGCGGATGGCGTGATCGAATCCGGCGCCTACCGCCAGTTTTACATGCACGGCATCGGCCACCTGATCGGCCTGGACGTCCACGATGTCGGCCAGCGCAAGCACGACGGGCAATGGCGCCGCTACCAGCCGGGCATGTGCACCACGATAGAGCCGGGCCTGTACATCCGGCCGGCGCCCGGGGTGCCTGAGGCGTTCCACGGCATCGGCGTGCGCATCGAGGACAATGTGCTGGTGACCGCGGACGGCAACGAGGTGTATACCGCGGCGGCGCCCAAGACGGTGGCCGGGATCGAGGCGCTGATGCGCGGGGAGTAAGGACGATGGATTCTACGATGAGTGAACATGCCGATGTGCTGATCGTCGGCGGCGGCCCGGTGGGCGCGCTGGCCGCCTTGAGGCTGGCGCGGCAGGGCCGCAGCGTGCTGCTGCTGGAGGCGCGCGCGAAAGACGCCGAGGTGCGCGACGCCCGCGCGCTGGCGTTGTCCTGGCATAGCCGCCGCCTGCTGGAAGAGGCCGGCGCCTGGCCGGCCGACCTGCCGGCCACGGCGATAGACACCGTCCACGTGTCGCAGCAGGGCGGTTGCGGCCGCACCCGGCTGGACAGCGCGGACCTGGGTCTGCCGCACCTGGGCGCGGTGGTCGATTACCCGGCCTTGGTCGCTGGCCTGGGCGGCGCGCTGGAGGCGGCGGGCGTGCAGGTGATATGGCAATGCCGGGTGACGGCGGTGAAGAGTCTGAGCCAGTACGCATGCGCCGAGGTGGAAACGCCGCAGGGCAAGCAGCTGCTGACCGGCAGCCTGCTGGTATTGGCCGAGGGCGGCGCGCTGGCTGAGACGCTGCCGGGCATCCGCCGGCTGACACATGATTACCGTCAGTGCGCGCTGCTGGCCGAGGTGGAGACCGAACTGCCGCCCCAGGGCGTGGCGTACGAGCGCTTCGCCCACGCCGGGCCGTTCGCGCTGCTGCCGCACGGCGAGCGCTACATGCTGGTGTGGACCCGCAGCCAGGCCGATGCCGAGCGGCTGGCCGCCGCCGACGCGGCGGTATTGCGCGACGAGCTGCAGCAGGCTTTCGGAGAGCGCCAGGGACGGATATTGTCGATCGGGCCCAGGGCCAGTTTCCCGCTGGCGCTGCGCCAGGCCAACCGGGTGACCAGCGGGCGGGTGGCGCTGATCGGCAATGCCGCCCAGACCATGCACCCGGTGGCGGCTCAGGGCCTGAATCTGGGCTTGCGGGATGCGGTCGGCCTGGCCGACGCGCTGGAGAACGCAGCCGACGCCGGCGACGCGCGCGCGTTGAAGCGCTACGCGGATTCGCGCAAGCTCGACAGCCACGCGGTGGTCGGCTTCACCCATGGCTTGATCAAGCTGTTCGACGGCCATCACCCGCTGATGAGCCGGCTGCGCGGCGTCGGCATGACGGCGCTGGACGCGCTGCCGTCCTTGCGGCGCAAATTCGCCGGCCACCTGGTGTTCGGCGTGCGGGGATAAACGATGCGTTACGACAAATATCACGCGGTCGTCGTCGGCGGCGGCCTGGTCGGGGCCAGCCTGGCCCTGGCGCTGGCGCGCGCCGGCAAGCGGGTGGCGCTGCTGGAGGCCGGCGAGCCCGCCGTTGATGGACTGGAGCAGGGCTGGGACGCGCGCGTCTACGCGGTCAGCCCGGCCAACCGGCGTTTCCTGGATGGCATGGGCGCCTGGCCCGACATGGCGCGGATCGGCACCATCGCGTCGATGGACGTGCGCGGCGACGCCGGCGGGCGGATCTCGTTCTCGGCCCGCGACGCCGACGCCGACGCGCTGGCCTGGATCGTCGAGAACCGCTGGCTGCTGGCCTCGCTGTGGGCGCAGCTGCGCGACGGCGGCGCGGAGCTGATCACCGGCGCCCGCGCCCAGGCGCTGGCCACGACGCCTGGCGAAGCCCGGCTGAAGCTGGAGGATGGCCGCGAACTGGCGGCCGAGCTGCTGGTGGGGGCCGACGGCGCCAACTCCTGGGTAAGAGGTCAGCTGGGCTTGCAGGCCAGCGTCAAACCTTATGGCCAGAGCGGCGTGGTGGCCAATTTCTCCTGCGAGCAGCCGCATCAAGGCGTGGCGCGGCAATGGTTTTTCGGCGACAGCATCCTCGCCTGGCTGCCGATGGCAGGGAACCGAATATCGATGGTCTGGTCCACTCCTGATCCGCAGTCGCTGCTGCAGCTGTCGAACGAGGAATTGGCCGCGCGCGTGGCGGAGGCCGGCGGGCGCCAGCTGGGCGCGTTTGCGACCCTCACGCCGGCGGCGGCCTTCCCCTTGCGGCTGATCCAGCCCGAGGCGGTGGTCAGCGAGCGGGTGGCGCTGATAGGCGACGCCGCCCACACCGTCCATCCGCTGGCCGGGCAGGGCGTCAACCTGGGTTTCCAGGACGCGGCCCAACTGGCCGCGCTGCTGGGCGCCGCGCCCGATTGCGGCGACTGGATGCTGCTGCGCCGCTACCAGCGCCAGCGCCGCGAGGCGGTGGCCGCGATGCAACTCGGCTGCGATGGCTTGTACCGGTTGTTCCATGCGAAACTGCCCGGTCTGCCATGGCTGCGCAATACCGGCCTGTCCCTGACCAACTGCCTGACCCCGTTGAAACGGCAGTTCGCCAGGCAGGCGATTGGATACTGATATCCCAAAGGACCCCTGATCGATGAACAAGAGAATGAAAACGCTGGCCCTGTCCAGCGCGATGCTGATGTCGCTGGCCGCCTGCTCCCAAGCCGCCGGCGGCAATGTCGAGGACGTGAAGAAGGCTTTCCTGAATCACTTTCCCGGCAAGCAGGTGAAGAGCGTCAGCGCCACCCCGGTCAAGGGCATCTACGAGCTGGTGGTGGACGGCCGCCAGGTGGTGTACGTCAACAGCGACGCCAGCTATCTGTTCGTCGGCGACCTGATCGACGCCAAGAACAAGGAAAGCCTGACCGAGAAGAAGATGGCCGAGCTGTCCAAGGTGGACTTCAACGCGCTGCCGTTCCAGTACGCGTTCAAGGACGTGCGCGGCAAGGGCGAGCGCAAGATGGCGGTGTTCACCGATCCGGACTGCCCGTTCTGCAAGAAGCTGGAGCGCGAGAGCCTGAAGGACATCGACAATGTCACCATCTACACCTTCCTCTACCCGCTGACCCAGCTGCATCCGGACGCGATGCGCAAGTCCAAGCAGATCTGGTGCTCGGCCGACAAGGCCGCCGCCTGGACCGCCTTCATGCGCGACGGTAAGCCGCTGACCGGCCCGGACAACTGCGACACGCCGCTGGACAAGATCCAGGCGCTGGGCGAGAAGATGGGCATCACCGGCACGCCGGCGCTGGTGTTCGCCAATGGCCGCATGGTGCCGGGCGCGATCGACGGCGGCGACATCGAGCAGCTGCTGAACGCCAAGTAAGCCAACAGCGACGGGGCCGGTTTCATGGGTCCCGTTTTTGATGGCGGGCTGCGCGGAGCGGGGAGAGGGATGAGGCGCTGGAACACGACCGAACGGCTGCTGCTGGCGCTGTGGTTGTCCCTGCTCGTCCATGCGGCGCTGCTGTGGCTGCCGCTGCGGCCCGGACAATGGAGCGGCTGGCATGAGGCGCTGCGGGTGCGGCTGCGGGGCGAGCCGGCGCCGGCCGCCGCCGAGCCGCCGCCGATCGCGCCGCCGCTGGCGGAAGCGCCCCAGCCCGAGCAGGACGACATGCCTCCGGAAGACATCGGAGACGATAGATTGCGTCTGGGCGCCGACATCTATTACCCGGCCAGGGAACTGGACCAGCTGGCGCAGGAGCGCGGCCGCATCGCGCTGCCGGATGTGGTTTTGAGCGGGTCGACGCAGCCGATCGAGGTGCTGGTGTTCATCGGCGCCGGCGGCAGGGTGGACGCGGTGCGTTTCGAGGGCGAGGTGAATGCCAAGCTGGCCGATGCCGTCGCGCCGGTTTTCCGCGGCGCGGATTACCAGCCGGCGCGCAAGGACGGACGGGCGGTGAAGAGCTACAAGCGGATACGGATCGAGCCGCAGACGGAGGCCGCGCCGCCGCCCCTGTCGCATTGAGCCCGCTTCATGCTACATTGTCCCCCGTTCCGGCGCATGCCGGAGGGCTAACACCGCCAGGGACGGAGCCAACCGTCCCGGCAATCGACAAAGGAAACGCCATGTCTGATCTGCAGACTCTCTTCACCCAGGCCCAGGCCGACGTCAAGACCCTGTCCGAGCGTCCGGACAACCAGACCCTGCTGCAGCTGTACGCGCTGTTCAAGCAAGCGACCGAAGGCGACGCCACCGGCGAGCGCCCGGGCATGATGGACTTCATCAACCGCGCCAAGTTCGACGCCTGGGAAAAGCTGAAGGGCAAGGATGGCGCCGCGGCGATGCAGGAATACATCGATGTGGTGAACAAGCTGCTGGCCGACTGAGCCGCGCTGGACCGCGATCAAGCCAAAACGGCGCCATTCAGGCGCCGTTTTTGTTTGCCCGTCACCAGCAGCCGCTGACGTTCAGCGGGGTGCCGCTGGAGCCGTTGGCGATATTGCTCTGGTTGCCCAGATTGTCCAGCTGGTAGGTCTGGCAACTGTCCTGGGCCTGGCTGCCCTGCGGCGCGGCGTTCAGCACGAAGGTGCTGTTCGTGGCGCTGGCGATGGACAGCGCGTACAGATTATTGCCGCTGCCAGGCACGTAGACCGTGCCGCTGGCATAGCCCAGAGTGGCCAGCTGGCTGGCGTAGTTGTTGTTGATGGCGAAATAGCTTTCCTCGCGGCTGGCCAGGTCCTGCAGCGCGGTCTTGGCCGCGGTGCGGTTGGACTGCATCATGAAGCTGCGGTACGAGGGCAGGGCGATGGACACCAGCAATGCCAGCACGGCCAGCGCGATCACCAGTTCCAGCAGGGAAAATCCTTCAGGCTTTTTTTTCATGGTTTTGTCTCTAGCGTCTCAGCGCAGCTCTATCCAGTTCAGCCTGGCATGCAGGTCGAACGCTGCCGGATTGATCTGCGGCGGGGTGGCGACCGGGCCGCCGCTGATGCTGCTGCCGATCGCGAAATAATTGCCCAGAAAGCGGACCACGCTGGGCGAGCCCGCCATATTGACCGCGATGCCGTCGATCACGCTGCCGCTGATGCCGTTGAAATTGCCGGAATCGTTGGCGTAATAGGAGCGCAGGGTGGCGCCGCCGGTCTTCGGGTTCAGCGACATGGTGAAGCCGGTGGCGGACGACACCGTGCACGACGACGGATTGCTGTTGGGCGGAATGGTGGTGTTGACGGTGAAGGTGCCCAGCTGGCTGACCGGGTTGTAGATCACCTGCTCATTGCTGCCGGGCAGGTTGAGCAGCCAGCCGTAGCTGGAGCAGCTGCTGACGCCCTGCCAGCAGACGGCGTTGTTAGACAGCGCGCGGTAGCCCTGCACCGAGCCCAGCGTCGAGCTGTAGGACGCGGCGACGGTCTGGGCAGTGAGATTGCTCGGGCGCACGGTCAGGCCGCCGGTGGGGGCCGCCTGGCTGTAATAGGCGGATTGGCCCGTCAGCGTGTTCCAGCCCGACATGTCCCAGTCCCAGACGCCGTACAGACTCTGGGTGCCGCCGGCGTAGACGTCGGCGGAGTTGGTGGTGAACGGTATTTTCTGGCCGGTGCCGAACGACACCAGCACCCGCGGGCTGGTGTTGCCGGTGGGGATGGCCGTTACCAGCAGCTTGCTGGTGATCGGCTGCAGGCTGGGCGTGCAGCTGCCGGCGCTGATCTGCGCGCTGCTGCAATAGGTGTACTGGGTGGTGAACAGCGGCGAGGCCGCGCCTTTGCCGAACTGCGATACCGACCAGCTGGACGGCGTGCTGCCGGTGACATCGAAGCGCCAGACGTTGCCGAACAGGTCGCCGGCGTAGATGTAGTCGGCGGTGTTGTCGCCGTCCAGGTCGGCGACCGTGGTGTAGTAGATGCCGTTCTTGCCGCCGGCGCCCGAGGGATCGTTGGCGCTGCCGCTGCCGGTGTCCAGCTCGTAGAAGCTGGGCGCGCCGCTGCTGTTCACCAGCATGATGAAGATGACGGCGTGGCCGTTGGCGCTGTTGTAGCCGTTGCCGAACACCGCGCCCCACTGGCCGTTGTGGAAGCGGGCGATCACCGGCGTGCCGAAGGTGTAGCCCAGATCGTTGCCGCAGGTGGCCTTGTTGACGCAGCTGAGCGTGCCGCTGTTGATTTCCGACACCACCAGGCTGGCGGCGTTGGTTTCGGAGAAATTGGCCGGATTGCTGACGTCCAGCATGTATATCGCCTGGCCGCCGGCGCCGAGGCCGCCTATCAGCCAGGTGTGCCAGGCGCTGTTGTAGAACAGGTCGTCGGCGACGGGGGTGGCGTCGACGAAATACTGGTGGGGATAGGTGGGGTTGCTGTACTGGACGGTGTTGGCCTGCACCGCGGCCGGCAGGTAGGCGAGCACTTCCTGGCCATCGTTGTTGGTGGCCACGTAGTTGCCGTTGGCGTCGTTCGCGCCGCTGCGGAAGCCGTGCAGCATGCCGTCGTTGCCGCCGTTGTAGACGACGTTGGTCCGGGTGGCGTTCGCGCTCTGGTAAGCGGGATAGGTCTGGGCGCCGGTCGCGTTTTCCGCCGGCGAGGCGGAGGGGTAGAGCTTGTCGCTCCAGGTCGCCTGATAGTTGTTCTGCGGCGGCCCGACCCAGATCGGGCTGCTGTTGATCAGGTCTCCCAGCACGCTGTCCCGGTCGCGGAACAGGCCGCTGCCCAGCGTGGTGACCTCGTTGCCGCGCGCGCCGCGCAGGTAGGACACCCGAGCGGAGCCGTTGCCGTCCGGGCTGATGGCGCTTTGCTGGCCAGCCGTCAGGTTCGCCCATTGGAAGGGGATGCCCTGGCTGCCGCTCCAGCTGAGTATGGCCCGGCTGGTCTGCGCGTTCATGTTGCTGGCGCCGGTGGTGGCGCAGCTGCCGCCGGTCAGCACGCAGGAGCTGTCCCAGGTGGCGGTGCTGGCCACCGAAACCTGGCCGGTGCTGGTATTGCCCTGCAAGGCGTAGGACGCCAGCGAACCCCACCAGTTGTCGGCGTGGTAGCTGGCTACATATTGCTGAGTGCCGGTGCGGATCAGCGTGGTCTGCTGGCTGTTCAGGCCGCTGGAGCTGGCGGACTGGGTGAAGGGCTGGGCCTGGAAGCAGCTGATCTCATGCACGTTGCGGCTGGCGCCGGTGGACGCCGCGAAGCCGAAGGTGATCTGGCTGGGCAGCGGCCCGCTGACCGCGGTGTTGTTGATGTCGTAGTTGGTGATCACCGGCACGTAGGCGCCGTTGTTGTAGCTGTACCAGAGGCTGAGCAGGTTGGCCGGCGTGATCTTCAGCTTGTAGCTGATCGGCACCGCCTGGCCGCGCCTGGTGGCCGATTCGTTGGCCATGGGCTGGCTGGACGGCAGCTGATAGACGCCGCCGCTGGTGCCGGGGATGCTGATGAATGGATAGTTCATCACGCTGGTGCCGTTGTAGTTGCCGTTTCGGCACACGCTTTGCACCATGGACGCGCTGAAGCTGCGGCCGAACTGGGTGCCCAGCGAGCTGGCGGCCACCGAGCCGGCGCCGCGCAGCGAGATGTTCTGCGGCTTGGCGCCGGGGCCGCTGGAGGTGTTGTCGTTGTAGTAGCCGCCGTTGGGAAAGTTGCCATACTCGTCCATGCCCAGGCCGAGGTAGCCGCCGATGATGCCGTTGTACGGCGAGTTCACGTTGGAGCAGCTGTAGCCCAGGCTGCCGCCGAAGGAGCCGACGGCGCTGGGGATGGCGGTGAGCAGGAAGAAGCTCATGCCGTCGGCGCCGTTGCGCGCGCTGCCGCCGGAGTCGCCGTCGTAGGTGTAGCTGGTGAAGGTGGCTTGCAGGCCGCTGCTGGACGGGAACAGGCTGTTGTAGACGATGGCGCCGGACTGGCTGCCGGCGCTGTTGGTCAGCCGCAGCGCGCCGTTGCCGTTGGAGTCGGGCAGGGTGCCGCTGTAGCCGCCTATCTGGGTGTTGCCGCTGGGGTCCTTGCTGCCGCAGGCGGGAATGGTGCCGCTGCCGTTGCCGGCGGTCATGCAGGCGCCGCCGAACACCAGCCAGTTGAGCTGGGCGCTGCCGCCGGTGAAGTTGTCGCTGACGGTGACCGCGCCGGCGGCTTGCGGCCACAGGCTTGCGGCCAACAGCGCCGTCAGGCTGAGGGTGAGGCGCGGGGCATCGGGTCGCATGGTCATTTCCCCAGGTTGGTGGTGCCGGAGTACAGCGTGTAGGTGCTTTGCAGCACGGCCACCGACGCGGCGTTGCCGCCGTAGCCTATCGCGGTGAGCTGGTAGATCGCGCCGCTGCCGGCGGCGTTCAGGCCCAGATACTGGATGTAGAGCTGGGGGGACTGGTAATAGGTTTGGCCGCCGCCGCTGGCAGAGGCGGTCATGAAGGGCGGGGTGTAGGTATAGCCGGCGTTGCCCCACGATGTTGTGGCGGTCGGGTTGGACAGCGCGTTGTTGCAGACCTGCAGCGTGCTTTGCCTGCCGCTGCAATTGGCGGCGGCGCCGGCGTTGCCGCCTTGGTTCAGCCACCACTCCGCGTATTGCAGCGTCGCTTCCGCGGCCTCGAAGGCGCGGCCCTTTTCGCGGGTGTTGCCGGCCAGCTTGCCCAGGAGGCCGCTGCTGCGCATCAGCGCGATGCCGATGATGGTGATCACGATCAGCATCATCAGCGCCGCGATCAGCGTGAAGCCGCGTGGACGGCAACAGCGGGATCGATGGAGATGGCGCTTCATAGCTGGTTCATCAGGCCGGTGAGCCAGGACATGGTCACCGTGGACTGCTGGCCGGGTTGATTGGCCAGCGGATTGATCATGGTCAGCGTCACCCACACCGAGCGCACGGCGGCGCCGGCCGGCAGGCTGGAGGCCGGGTAGTAGTGGGTGGTGGAGCCGGCGCCGGTTTCATCCACGCCGTACAGCACCTTCATGCCGCTGACGCCGTCCACCAGCACCTGGGCGGTTCCGCCGTTGACCGCGCAGGTGAGCTGTTTCGAGCCGTTGACGGCAAATTGATTGATGTAGATCTGGCCGTTGCCGCCGGCGCCGTTGCAGTTCAGGGTGTTGTCATTGACCTGGGAGGCGAAGCGCACGCTCAGGGTGTCCGGCGCGCCTGACGCGCCAGACGTGCCGATGATCGACTGCCCCGCGGCGAAGCCGTTTCCGGCCGGCAGCGCTTGCGCCGCGGTCTGGGTTTGCGGGTTGGGGTAGTAGCCGGCGGATTGCACGATGCTGCTGATCAGGGTCATCGCCGTGCGCTGGTTGTCCTGCAGCTGGGCCAGGCCGGACTGGCTGGTCTTGGTCAGCCGCACGGAACTGAAGATCATGGTCAGGATGCCGAGCAAGGCCAGGCCGATGGCGATGGCTACCATCACCTCGATCAGGCCGCTGCCGCGCTGCCGGGCGGCGTTCATGGCACCACCACCATCTGGTAGCTCTGGCTGGCCGTGGCGGCGGTCATCGAGGCGGCGTTGACCGAGCGGCTTTTTTCCAGCCAGTACACGGTGATGGTACAGACCACTGGCGTGGCGCTGGAAGCTGGGTTGCAGGCGATCTGGCCGCTGCCGCCGGGCAGGGCGCTGATGGTGCCGCTGCCCCACTGGGTGGCGTCGTAGCCGGCGATATTGGCGGCGGTGCAGGTGGTGCCGGAGGCGGAGCAGACCACGGTCTGGCTCAAGGAAGGCGTGCCGCTGATGACGCCGGAGGCGCTGACGCTCCAGCTGCCGCTGGCGCTCAGCGCGCCCCAGTACGCGGTATTGGCGTGCATCGCGGCGGCCATGCTCTGGGCGGCGATGGCCCCCAGGCTGCGGCTGCGGGCGATGCTGGTGCTGTTGATGGCGGCGGCCTGCATGCCGGCGATGCCGAGCAGGCCCAGCGAGATCACGATCAGCGCCACCAGCACTTCCAGCATGCTGAAGCCGCTCTGGCGGGGCGCGCTCATGGACATGTGTATTGTCCCGTGCTGTCGGTCTGGCCGCTGGCCAGCACCTGGGGGTGGCCGACCGCCGCCAGCGCCACGCAGCGTCGGCTGCTGGCCTGGTTGGCGGGCGTGTTGAAGGTAAGCATGCCGACGTTGCTGGACGGGGCGTAGCCCATGCGGTTGAAGCATAGCGACGGATAGGCGCTGTTGCTGTAGACGGCGCTGTCGCCGCTGCCGAAGGCCTGCTGCCTGCGCAGCACGGTGCCGCTGGTGTCGCCGCAGCTGTTGTTGACCGCTTGCAGCACGATCCAGCCTCCAGCCCAATTCGTGCTGGCCGGCGCGACGGTATTGCAGTTGGCGCCGTCGGAGGAAGGACAGACCAGCACGACCTGGCCGCGTTTGAGCGCCTCGTTGCGCGCGGACAGGATGTCGCCGTACAGATTGTTGCTCTCGGACATCACCGCGTTGCTGGACACGGTGCTTTGATAGGCCGGCACGGCGAATGCCAGGACGATGGCCAGCAAGGCCATGACGATCAACAGCTCCAGCAGGGTGAAACCTTGTTTCTTGTCCATGATGCTCAATCTGTTGCCCGGCGCGCGCGCCGGCGAAGTGCTTCAATCCATTATCAGCCAAGACTCCCCGCGGCGGAATCGCCGCCGCCGCCGCTGGTCCGCCCGCCGGGTCCGTCTGTCGCCTGCATGGCACAGCGGCTCATGTCCAGGCTTGCAAAATCGCCTGCAGCGCGGGGTGCTGCAGCTTGCGGCGGCTGGCGGTGACGTAATAGTGCTCCCACACGCCGTCCAGCGCGCCCAGCGGCAACAGGCCGGGATGGTCGGCTTCGCCGTCGGGCGAAACCGGCGCCGGCAACAATCCCAGTCCCTGGCGGGCGAATGTTTCCATCAACGCATGATCATCGAATTCGCCGACAAGGTCGGGCCGGACGCCGTTCGCGTCGAACCAGTGCTCCAGTTGCCGGCGCAGCACGTTGTCCCGGCTGGGCAGCAGCAGCGGCGCCTGTTCCAGGCTGGCCGGGAATCCGGCCTGGCAGCGGGCGTGCAACTCCGGCGCGGCCAGCAGCTGCACCGGGCAGCGCAGCAGCGGCCAGGATTGGAACTGCTGTTGCTCGCCGCTGGCCACGGGGCGGTCCGCCAGCACCAGGTCCAGCCGGTGGCGGCCCAGTTCGCCGATCAGCTCATCGAAGTCGCCTTCGCCGCAGCTGAGCCGCAAACGGCCGTTGGTGCGCAGCGCCGGCCGCAGCAGCCGGCTGGCGATGCCTTTGGGCACGACATCGGAAATGCCGGCGGCCAATCTCAGCGTCTGGTCCAGCAGCGGGTCGGCCAGCGCCGTCTCCAGTTCTTCCCCCAGCAGGAAGATGCGGTCGGCGTAATCCAGCGCCAGCCGGCCGGCCTCGGTCAATGCCAGGCCGCGGCCCTGCTGGCGGAACAGCGAACGTCCCAGTTGCTGTTCCAGCTTGGTGATCTGTCCGCTGATGGTCTGCATGCTGACGTTCAACTGGCCGGCGGCGCGGGTGACGCTGCCGGCGCGCGCCACATGCCAGAAATAGTGCAGATGCTTGTAATTGATCCTGTCCATGTCTATTCGAAAATTTCGAAGAATTATTCAGATAATACTTTATTTTTTCGATGCTTTATCTGTCATACACTGCAGCATGGCTCCGGCGCAAGACCGGGCCGCGTTCCACTTTTTGGAGAATGAAACATGAAACGGGTGATTTTGCTGATTGTGACCAACATCGCGGTGATGCTGGTTCTGAGCCTGAGCGTGCGATTGCTGGGCCTGGATCGCTTCGTCACCGCCGGCGGCCTGAACCTGGGCATGCTGCTGATGTTCTCGGCGGTGCTGGGTTTCGGCGGCGCTTTCATTTCCCTGGCCCTGTCCAAGACCATGGCCAAATGGAGCACCGGCGCGCGGGTGATCACGCAGCCGTCCGGCCAGACCGAAGCCTGGCTGCTGAACACTGTGCGCAAGCTGGCCGACCGCGCCGGCCTGCCGATGCCGGAGGTGGCGGTGTACGAGGGCGAGCCCAATGCTTTCGCCACCGGCCCCAGCCGCGCCAACTCGCTGGTGGCGGTGTCCACCGGCTTGCTGGCCAATATGAATGAGGAGGAAGTGGAGGCGGTGCTGGCGCACGAGATCGCCCACATCCGCAACGGCGATATGGTGACGCTGACGCTGATCCAGGGCGTGGTCAACACCTTCGTCTATTTCCTGGCCCGGGTGGTCGGCTACCTGGTGGACAGCTGGCTGAAGCGCGACGAGGAGAACGGTTCCGCCGGCACCGGGATCGGTTATTTCATCACGGTCATCGTCTGCGAGATCGTATTCGGCATCCTGGCTTCCGTGGTGGTGATGTACTTCTCCCGCCAGCGCGAGTTCCGCGCCGACGCCGGCGCCGCCGAGCTGCTGGGCTCGCCCGTGCCGATGGCCAACGCGCTGCGTCGTCTGGGCGGCATCGAGGCCGACGGCTTGCCCAAGAGCATGGCGGCTTCCGGGATCGCCGGCGGCCGCGGCCTGCTGGGCCTGTTCGCCACCCACCCGAGCATGGAGGAGCGCATCGCCGCGCTGGAAGGCCGCGGTTGACGGAGCGGGCGGCGTATCCCGCCGCCCCACATTGATGAATTGAATGGAGTGTTGAAGTGATCGATTTTCTGACCGCCCCCGCGCTGGGCTATCCGCTGTGGACCTGGCTGGCTTTTCTGGCCGGCGTGCTGGCGCTGCTGGCCTTCGATCTCGGCATCTTGCAGAAGAGCGGCCGCGAGATCGGCGTGCGCGACAGCCTGAAGCTGTCGGCGTTTTACATCGGCATCGGCCTGGCCTTCGGCGGCTGGGTGTGGTGGTATCGCGGCGCCGACGCCGGCGTGCAGTATTTCACCGGCTATCTGCTGGAGAAGTCGCTGTCTCTCGACAATGTGTTCGTGATTTCGCTGATATTCGGCAGCATGGCCGTGCCGCGCGCCTACCAGCATAGGGTGCTGTTCTGGGGCATTCTGGGCGCCATCCTGATGCGGGCGCTGATGATAGGCGCCGGCGCGGCGCTGGTTGCCGAGTTCCAGTGGGTGCTGCTGCTGTTTGGCATCTTCCTGCTGTGGGCGGGCTTGAAGATGCTGTTTTCCGGCGACGATGAGGCCACGCCGCTTGCGGAGCAGAAGTTCTACCAATGGCTGCGCCGCCGGATGCGGCTGACGCCGGCGCTGCATGGCAACGCTTTCCTGGTGCGCGGCGAGCGCCACGGGCTGGCCAGGGGCTGGTGGGCGACGCCGCTGCTGCTGACGCTGATCCTGGTGGAGTCGGCCGACCTGGTGTTCGCGGTGGACAGCATCCCGGCCATTTTCGCGGTGACCCAGGATCCCTTCCTGGTCTACACCTCCAACATCTTCGCCATTCTGGGCCTGCGCGCGCTGTATTTCGCGCTGGCGGCGATGGTGCACCGCTTCCACTATCTGAAGTACGCGCTGGCGCTGGTGCTGGTGCTGATAGGCGTCAAGGTGGGGCTGGTGTACCTGCACGATGCCGGCCTGGTGGCGTTCAAGCTGCCCACCGCCTGGTCGCTGCTGGCGACGGTATCCCTGCTGGCGGGCGGCATCGTCTATTCCTGGCATCGCACCCGTCTGGAGACGGACAGCGGAACCAATTGACAGTTCGGTTACTCCAACCTTGAGAACGCGGGCGCCAGAAGATGGCGCCCGCGCCGTTGTCGCGCTTGCAGGCGACACCTTCGTGACCAACTCCCGATACCTTAGGAACTGCCGATGTCTCAAGCTTCCCGCGTACTTATTGTCGATGACGATCCGGATCTGCGCGATCTGCTTAGCGATTATCTGAGCCGCCAGGACATGGTTGTCTCCGCGGTGGGCGATGGCGAGGCGATGAACCGCGCCCTGGCCGAGCAATCGTTCGACATCCTGATCCTGGACCTGATGCTGCCGGGCGCGGACGGCCTGACGCTGTGCCGCGACCTGCGCTCCCGCTCCAATATGCCCATCCTGATGCTGACGGCGCGCGGCGACGAGCTGGACCGCATCATCGGCCTGGAAATGGGCGCCGACGACTACCTGCCCAAGCCGTTCAATCCGCGCGAGCTGCTGGCCCGCGTGCGCAGCATCCTGCGCCGGGTGGAGGAGCGCCGCAACAACAGCGCGCTGCGCGCCTTGCAGTTCGGCGACTGGCGGCTGGAGCTGGGCGCCCAGCACCTGGTCGACGGCGGCGGCGTGGTGACGCCCTTGTCCGGCGGCGAGTTCAAGCTGATGCAGGCGCTGGCCGAAAATCCGCAGCGCGTGATGTCGCGCGATCAATTGATGGAGGCGATGAACGGCAAGGAAGCCGGTCCGTTCGATCGCACCGTCGACGTGATGATAGGCCGCCTGCGCCGCCGCCTGGGAGACGACGCGCGCGAGCCGCTGCTGATCAAGACCATACGCAGCGGCGGCTACATGCTGGCTTGCGAGGTGGTGCCGGTGCGATGAGGCGTCTGCCTCGCACCCTGTACGGCCAGTTGTTGTTGACGCTGCTGACCAGCGTGCTGTTGGCCAACGTGATCGGCATCGCGCTGGTGCTGACCGACCGCGAGCGGCTCAGCCGCACCTTGCGCGCCGAGTATGTGGCGCAGCACCTGGCGGACATGATCAATCTGCTGGATGAGACCGCCGCCGCCAGCCGGCCCAAGCTGGCCGGCGCGCTGACCTCGCCCAACGCCCAGGTGCTGCTCGACCACCCCTGGCTGGCGGGAGGCAAGACCAGCCTGCCGGAGGCGGGGAAGCTGCGCGAGTTGATCCTGGCCGATCTCGGCTCCCCGTTCCGATTGCAGGTGCTGTCGTTCCGCGACGATTCCCCCGATGCGGCGGAGGACTTGCTTAGGCCCTTCGTCGAGCCGGGCCGGCATGTGTTCACGCCGGGCAAGCAGTTCTGGGTTCAGGCTTTCCCCAACAAGCTGGGCGAGGGCGGGCCGGAGTTCAAGATCCAGATGGCGACGGTGCAGGCGCAGCTGCGCGACGGCACCGTGGTGACCTTTCGCATCGGCCAGATATCCAGCGCGGCGGAAACGCCGTGGCGGGTGACCGCCTGGCTGCTGCTGGTGGCCCTGGTGGTGGCGGCGGCGTCCGCTTGGGCGGTGCGTCGGCTGACGCGTCCCTTGTCGCTGTTCTCCAAGGCGGCGAGCGGGCTGGCGTCCGATCTGAACCAACCCCCGTTGCCGGAGACCGGCACCCAGGAAGTGGTCAACGCCACCCGGGCCTTCAACCGCATGCAGCAGGAGCTGCAGCGCTACCTGCAGACCCGCAGCCAGATGCTGGCGGGCGTTTCGCACGACCTCCGGCTGCCCATCACCCGGGTCAGGCTGCGGCTGGAGCAGCTGGAGGAGGGCAGCGCCCGCCAAGCGATAGAGCGGGACCTGTCCGAGATGGACCAATTGATAGGCGACACATTGGCTTATTTGCGCATGGGGCAGGGCAACGAGAATGCCGTGCTGCTCAATGTGGGCGCGCTGCTCGAGGGCGTGATCGAAGACATCGAGGCGCTGGGCGCGGAGGTGGCGTACCAGGCGGAGCCGGTCAGGCCGTTGTACGCGCGGCCGCAGGCCTTGCGGCGGGCCATCGCCAATCTGCTGGAGAATGCCCGGCGCTACGGCGGGGATGGCGTGGTGGAAGTGGCGCTGCGCGAGCGCGCCGGCCGGATCGAGATCACGGTGCGCGACCATGGTCCCGGCATCGCCGAGGCCGACCTGGAGCGCGTGTTCGAGCCCTATGTCCGGCTGGAGCATTCCCGGGCCAGGCACACCGGCGGCAGCGGACTGGGGCTGGCGATCTCCCGCGCCATCGCGCGGGAACACCATGGCGACATCCTCTTGTTCAATCACCCGATGGGGGGATTGTGCGCGGAGCTGCATTTCCCTGCGCTGCGGGATGCGGCTTCGGAGCGTTGAGCGGCGAGCCCGGCGCAGCGCGGCGATGACGGGCGGGCGCGCGCGCTTAACAATGTTTGACAAACAGGGTGTCGGGGGAAATTGATTCGAAAAACGAAAGCGAGTACACTCTAAATTGAGTCTGGTTGATGTCTGAATTTCTTAGGTTCGAGCAGGCTCAGGTCAAGTCTATCCTTTTGTAAGGCCCACAAGCGTGGGCCTTTTTTTTCGATTTTTGACATTGTTTCGCCGTTAATGGCTTTGTTAAAGTTCATTAAGCAACAAATTGACACATATTTGTTAAGTTTGGACATGATTTCATGCTTGGGTGCGAGTGTTGTATTTTTGCTGCTTGTGATGTGTTTTTACAACATAGTACCGAAGTGTTCACTTGCATATATCAATCGACGGAATTAGTATTCAATCGCTTTCTAAGACAAGCCACAAGGATTGTTCACCATGAAAAAAACTCTGATCGCCCTGGCGGTTGCCACTCTGCCGGCTGCCGCATTCGCTGATGTCACCATCTACGGCCAAATCAAGGCCGGCGTGGAAAATGTCGATGCCGGCGGCGTCAACAAGACCAACGTCGATGACATGGGCTCCCGCATCGGCTTCAAAGGCAGCGAAGACCTGGGCAATGGCCTGAAGGCCATCTGGCAGGTTGAAAGCGGCTTCGACATCGACGGCACCAACCGTCAAGGTTACGGCACGTTCGCCAGCCGCGAATCCTTCGTCGGTCTGGATACCGGTTACGGCAAGGTTCGCCTGGGCAACATCTCCACCTTCAGCGACTCCAACATGAGCGTCGTGAACCCGTGGGAAAGCTCCAGCAATGCGCTGCAACTGAACGCCTTCACCCGCGACGACGTCCGCGTGAAGAACGCTGTCCGCTTCGACACCGCCAACTACAACGGCTTCCAGGGCGCCTTCCTGTACGGCACCAAGGAAGACAAGACCGCTTCCTTCGCCGGCGCGCCGAGCGACAGCTCCCGCGAGCTGTACAACCTGGGCCTGTCCTACGAGAACAGCGGCTTCTTCGGCAAGTACCAGTACATCCACCAGACCCCGGTGACCATCGCCGGCGTGCGTTCCCAGTCCAACGACAGCCATCGTCTGGAAGCCGGCTACAACGCCAACAACCTGCTGGTGGCCTTCGGTTACCGCAACGACCGCGGCGACAGCTCCATCACCCCGCTGAGCTTCCTGCAGAACAATGCGGTTCCGAACGGCGATGGCAGCAAGTACAAGTCGCAGGAATACGCGCTGACCGCCGCCTACACTCTGGGCGCCTTCACGCCGAAGATCACCTACGCTCAGGCCAAGGACTACGACAAGGACGGCGTGAGCGTGGATAACACCGGCTACAAGCAGTTCCTGGTCGGCGTGGATTACCAAATGTCCAAGCGCACCACGGTTGGCCTGCAATACGGCGAAGTGAAGGCTGACAAAGCCATCTTCAACAATGGCAGCGACGCTTCCAGCACCGGCAACAAGCTGCGCGGCGTGGGCCTGAACATGGTTCACTCCTTCTAATACCGCAAGGGATTAGAAAAGGCCGCGTCGATGGGCTGACATCGGCGCGCGAATACAGACTGCCGTTCCCGCGAGGGAGCGGCAGTTTTGTTTTGGGCGGCTTGCCAGCCCGCGCCTGCGGGCGTTAAATCGGACTTTTGCCTACAGGAGAGTTCGATGCCGGAATTGCACCGCCTGCTGCACTCGGTGGCCCAGGTCTTGCCCTGGCTGGATAAGACGATGGCGCCGTGGCAATGGCTGGCAGACTTGTCCGCCCTGCTGGCTGCGCAAAGGCGCGGCGCTTTTCCGGATGACTGGATGGTCGATGGCGAGTCCATGATCCACCGCAGCGCGGTGCTGGAGGAGGGCGCGATCCTGAAGGGGCCGATCTGGATCGGCCCAGGCTGCCGGGTGGCCGCCCATGCCTACTTGCGCGGCGGCGTAGTGCTGTGTCCCGGCGCGACAGTGGGGCCGGGGTGCGAAATCAAGACTTCCATCGTCGGGCCGGGCAGCCGTCTTGCCCATTTCAATTTCGTCGGCGACTCTGTGCTGGGCGCCGACGTCAATCTGGAGGCCGGCGCCATCCTCGCCAATCATTGGAACGAGCGCGCCGACAAGGCTATCCGGCTGCATGTGGCCGGCGAAGTGCTGCTGCCGGGGCTGGATAAGCTGGGCGCGCTGCTGGGCGACGGCGTGAGAGTGGGCGCCAACGCGGTGTTGTCGCCGGGCACGGTGCTGGCGGCCGGAACCGTGGTGCCGCGGTTGGGGCTGGTGGAGCAGGATAGGCCATGAAAACGGACCGCCGCGGCCTAGCCGGGCGGTCCGTGTCGGGGGCGCGAGGGCAAGCTAGCGCGGGAAGGCGGAAACGCCCAGTTTGCCCAGCAGGTAGCCGGCGGTCTGCAGCGCGCCCTCCACCCAGCCCTGGGCATCGGAATAGGCCTCGCCGCAGATATACAGCGGCAGATCGGTCGGCTGCACCACGGCGTGCTTCACCTCCCAGCTCTTCACCCCTATGTTCCAGCTGTTCCAGCCGCCGCCGAACGGGTCGTCGCCCCAGTCGCGGTAGGCGGCGTTGCGCACCTTGGGCGTGTAGCTCAGGCTGTGCATCACGGTCAGCTGGCGAGTGACTTCCTCTGTCATCATCCGCGGGGCCTTGTACTGGTGCCATTCCAGCTCGTTGCGCATCACGTCGTCGTCGACGCCGATGAAGGGATCGGCCAGCGGCGCCACGTCCAGGCCGCGCGCTCTGGGTTGACGGCGCTTGGCCCGCAGCCCATCCCAGAAGCCGGTGTTGTCCCCGTCGTCGTAGCTGGCCAGCAGCATCGCGTGGCCTGAGGTGGCCGGTTTGCCGTTGTCCTTCGGCCAGTAATAGGTTTGCCGCACCGGCAGGTCGGTGACCGAACGGCCTGCCTCCACCGCCGCGTAGACCGGCTTGCCGTCGGTTCCTGAGACGGTGCAGCCGGTGTTGCGCCACCAGGGACTGTCGTAGGTGGTGAACAGCTTGAACAGCGGCCGCGGGGTGACCGTCGAGATCAGCGCCTGGGTCTTGGCATCTTGCAGCGCGGGGCTGGTGGCGGTCAGCAATTCCAGCGAGCGGCGCGGCATCGCCAGGATCAGCGTCTTGGCTGCCGCCGCGCTGCCGTTGACCAGGAAGGAAAAGCCGTCGCCTTTCAAGGCGATGTCGGAGACGTGGGATGCCAGCCTCACCTCGCCGCCGGCTTGCTCAAACAGCTGGGCCAGCGACAGCGGCACCTGCTGGAAGCCCTTGCAGAAGCCCTTGTATTTCGGGTCGACGCCGAAATCGGACAGATACCAGGGGATGGCGTCGGCGGCGTTCCAGTTGCACAGCGTGGAATCGTAGCCGCCGACGTCCTCCGCGTATTGGTAGGCTTCGCCGGTGATCACCCGCAGCAGCACGTTCCAGAAGCCCTGCTTGTACAGCGGCACGCCGCCGAATTCAGCGCTTTGCGCCATTTCGCGGCGTTGTTCTTCGGTGAGGGCGGGATTGGTGATGCCCGGCACGATCTGCTCGATCGCATTGACGATCACCGCGCCGGCCGACTGGCCGTGGTCGATGAAGTTGAGCTGGTAGGGCACCAGGTCCGGGTTCTGGGTGAAGTCCGCCAGGCGCAGGTAGACGCCGCGCAGGAAGGCGATGTTCTGCGGCTCGTCCACCGGGAAGTCGTACAGCGTGATCTGTTCGTCGTCCGGCAGTTCCTTGTTCAGCTCGTGAATCAACTGGGTGACCAGCGGCTGCACCGCCGGCAGGATGCGCATGCCGCCCAGCTCCGCCACCATGTCGAAAATGTCGGGCGGCCGCACCGACAGCAGCCGTCCTCCGATGTGGTTGCTGGCTTCGAACACGGCGATCTTCTTGCCGGGATAGGTCTGTTTCAGTCGCCAGGCGCAGTAGACGCCGGATACGCCGCCGCCGACGATGGCGATGTCGAAGGTTTCTTCAGCCATGATGCGGTCTCCTCCTCGGGAGTGGATGGGGCTCAGAAGATCACCGGCACGTTGCCCGGCAGGCCGGCGCCGTCATTGCGTTGCTGCGCGTCCGCGCCGAAATGGAAGCAGTCCAGGCGCGGTTGCTTGTCGTAGCGGGCATTGGCGTCCTCCGGCGTGGGGGGCGGCTGGTCCAGGCCGACGGTATGCATGTCCAGCACATAGGCGTGTCCGCTCAGCGCGTGGTCTATGCCGCGCCGTACCGCGGCGCGCACGTCCTCCGGGTGGCGGACGATCTCGCCCTCCATGCCGCCGAAGGCCTTGGCCAGGGTGACGAAGTCGGGCTTGGGCCGGTGGATGCGCAGGTATTCCGGGTCTTGCGTCCTGGCTGTCCACTCGTAGCCGGGCGCTTCGCCGTACATCGCCTCCACCTGGGTCAGCCCCATCTGCAGCGTGTGGTATTCATGGTTGTTGGTGATGATGATGTAGAGCACGCCCAGTTGGCGGTGCTGCGCGGTCCACCAGGTTTGCGGGTAGAACAGCGAGGAGCCGTCCCCGGTGGCGGCGACGACGAAGCGGGTATTGATGTCCTGGCAGCCGCTGGGCTCCAGCTTGATGCCCAGCGTGGCCGGCATCGACCAGCCCAGCGAGCCGCCGCCGACGCAGTAATAGCTGATCGGCGCCGCCGCCTCGTCGGTGAACGGCAGCAGGTACTGGAACGGCGCCGGGTCGGACACCGCCTCGTGCACGTAGACGAACTGCTTCTCCAGCTTGCGCTCGCCGATTTCCTTGCGCAGCGCGTCGGCGATCACCACCGCCCAGATCTCGTTCTGGTGCATCGCCTCGCGCAGGTAGGCGTCCCAGGCGACCTTGCGCTGGGCGGCCATCTCCTTCAGCTTGGCGTTGCGGGCGGCGGCTGCGGGCGAGGGCTGGTCGCCGATCAGCTGGTTGATCAGCGGCAGCGTGGCTTTCAGGTCGCCGAACAGCGCCGCTTCGCCGTAGTAGTTCTTGCCGATGTCCCAGGTGTGGTTGCTGAGGTAGACCTGGGTGACGTCGGGCGGGATCAGCGGACCGTCGCTGTACTTGTAGACCGTGATCTGCGCCTGGTTGCTGAAGCCGCACAGGAAGGCGACGTCATGGCCGGCGAACACCTGTTGAACGCCGGACTGGCTGCCGGGCAGCTCGCCCTGCCAGTGGTAGTCGTTGTTGGGGAAATTGGCCAGGCTGCTGAAGGTCTGCTGCAGCACCGGCGCGCCCAGCAGCTCAGCCATCCGCTGCAGCTCGGGCCAGGCCTCGGCGTAGCCGGCGGCGTCGCCGGTGACGATGATGGGGTTCCGGGCTTCGCGCAGCAATTGCGCAGCCTGGTCTATCGCCCGGCGGTCGGCGGTGAAGTGCGGCGAGATCCGGGTCACGCCCTTGATGCGGTCGTCGTCGCCGATGCGGCGCATCGTGAACTCCCAGGGAATGGCGACGAAAACCGGGCCGTTGGGCGGCGCCATCGCCTCCTTGAACGCGCGTTGCAGCACCATCGGGAATTCCTGTTCGGTGCGGACCTCGTGCGCCCACTTGGTGTACTGGCGGGCCAGGTCCACCAGGTTGGACGCCAAGAGCGGCTCCTGCGTCACCAGCTCGTTCTGCTGCTGGCAGCACAGGACCACCAGCGGCGCTTGCGAGCGCCAGGCGTTGAACAGGTTGCCGATGGCGTGGGCGATGCCGGGCGTCACGTGCACCACCAGCACGCCGGGCTTGCCGGTCATCCGCGCCGAGCCCATCGCCGCGCCGATGGCGATGTTCTCGTGCAGGCACTCGATGTACTCCACCTGGTTTTCCGGGTAGGAGGTGCCGTCGATGATGGGAATCTCGTTGGTGCCGGGCACGCCGAAAATCCGGTGTATGCCCAGCTGGCTCAGGATGTCGAATACGTAATCGCGCGCCCAGCGCTTTTGTCCCCCTGCCTCGTCCACGCTCATGCTTGTTCTCCCCCTGGAAAATTCGGATTGATACCGTGAGTGGTAATCCAGCGGGAAAACGAAGGATATGGAAGGGAGCTTGTCGGATTTATTTCCACACCCTGATGGCAGGCCGGCGGGGCGGGATCAAGTCCGCGATTTTCCAGGCGATCTTCTCCAGGGACGAGAGGAGGTTAAGTACGAATACGACCTGTCTAAAAGTTTAGGTTTGATTCGAAAGAGCTGGATGACTGATCATGGCTGAACTAAAGCCGAGTTGTTCGCATGAAAAAAGCCGGTCATTCGACCGGCTTGCGGAGGTTTCGGCCTTATCGCGCGTTCAGACGCTCAGAACCACTGGCCGTAACGTTTGATGTACAGCGTCTTCACCGTTTGCGTCAGGGCCAGGTAGCCGGCCATGGTCAGCAGCAGCCACCAGAAGTAGCTGGTATCCAGCTGGATGAAGCCCAGCGAGGAAGCGATCGGCGAGAACGGCAGGTAGCAGGCGATGGCGATGGCAGCCGTGGTGGACAGCATCACCGGCAGGGACGCCGTGCTCTGCAGGAACGGAATCTTGCGGGTGCGCAGCATGTGCACCACCAGGGTCTGCGATATCAGGCCTTCCATGAACCAGCCAGTGTTCATGATCAACTGGCCGCCGTCGCCGCCGTGCAGGTGGTAGGCCGCGCCGGCGCCGAACACCGTCCACAGCAGGATGTAGGTGGTGATGTCGAACACCGAGGACGTCGGTCCCAGCCACAGCATGAAGCGCTTGATGTTGCCGGCTTCCCACTTGCGCGGCTTCTTCAGGAAGTCCGGATCCATCTTGTCCCAGGGCAGGAACATCTGCGACAGGTCGTAGATCAGGTTCTGCAGCAAGAGCTGCATGGCCAGCATCGGTTCCCACGGCAGCCAGGCGGACGCCACCAGCACCGAGAACACGTTGCCGAAGTTGGAGCTGGCGGTCATGTTCAGGTACTTGAGGATGTTGCCGAAGGTTTCGCGGCCCTTGATCACGCCTTCTTCCAGCACCATCAGGCTCTTTTCCAGCAGGATGATGTCGGCGGTTTCCTTGGCGATGTCGGCGCCGCTGTCCACCGAGATGCCGACGTCGGCGTCGCGCAGCGCCGGCGCGTCGTTGATGCCGTCGCCGAGGAAGCCGACGGTGTGGCCGTTGGCCTGCAGCGCCTTCACCACCCGCGATTTCTGCAGCGGGGTCAGCTTGGCGAAGATGGTGGTGTGCTTGACCGCGGCGCACAGCGCCACGTCGTCCATCGCCTCGATCTCCTGGCCCAAGAGCGGCTTGCCCGGATTGAGGCCGACGTCGCGGCAGACCTTGGCGGTGACGATGGGGTTGTCGCCGGTCAGCACCTTGACCGCGACGCCGTACTCGTTCAGCGCCTTGATCGCCGGCGCGGCCGAGTCCTTCGGCGGGTCGAGGAAGGTCAGGAAGCCGCGCGCCACCAGGCCTTTTTCGTCCGCGGTCTGGTAGGCGTTCTTGCGTTCGTCGGACGGAATGTGGCGGGTGGCCACCACCAGCACGCGATAGCCCTCGGCGTTGAATTCCTGGCTCAGGCGCAGCATGCGGGCGCGTTCTTCCGCGTTCAGCGCGCGCACTTCGTCGCCGTCCTGGATGTGGCTGCAGACGGCCAGCATCTCTTCCACCGCGCCCTTGGACACCATCAGCTGCTGGCCATTCTGCTCCTGCAGGATCACCGACAGCCGGCGGCGCTCGAAATCGAACGGCAGCTCGTCCACCTTGCTGTAATGGCGCAGCTTGACGCGCTCGCCCAGTTCGTCGGCGCGTTCGACGATGGCGATGTCCATCAGGTTCTTCATGCCGCTCTGGTGGAAGCTGTTGAGCCAGGCCAGCTGCAGCGTGGTTTCATCCTTGTCGCCGTAAACGTCGTAGTGATGCTCCAGGATGATCTTGTCCTGGGTCAGGGTGCCGGTCTTGTCGGTGCACAGCACGTCCATCGCGCCGAAGTTCTGCACCGAGTTCAGCCGCTTCACCACCACCTTGCGCCGCGCCATCGCCACCGCGCCCTTGGCCAGGTTGGCGGAGACGATCATCGGCAGCATTTCCGGCGTCAGGCCCACGGCCACCGCCAGCGCGAAGGTGAGGGCGGACATCCAGTCGCCCTTGGTGACGCCGTTGATCATGAACACGATGGGCACCATCACCAGCATGAAGCGGATCAGCAGCCAGGACACGCTGTTGACGCCCTTGTCGAAGCTGGTCTCGATGCGTTTGTGGCTGACTACGTTGCGCGCCAGCGAGCCGAAATAGGTATCGGTGCCGGTGGCCACCACCACCGCGCGGGCGGTGCCGGACACCACGTTGGTGCCCATGAAGCAGGCGTTGGACAGGTCGAGCAGGCCGGCCTCGCCGTCCGTCTGGCCGTCGGCGGACTTGGCGGCCACCGCGCCCAGCGTGTCGTACTTCTCCACCGGCAGCGCCTCGCCGGTCAGCACCGCCTGGCTGATGAACAGGTCGCGGGACTCCAGCAGCCGCACGTCGGCCGGCACCATGTCGCCGGCTTGCAGATGGATGACGTCGCCCACCACCAGTTCGGCCATCGGCACCTCCATGCGCAGCGGCACGGTCGGCGAAGTGGGGCGGCGCTGCACGGTGGCGGTGTTGCGCACCAGCGACTTCAGTTTTTCCGCCGCCTTGGCCGAGCGGTATTCCTGCCAGAATCGGAGCAGGCCGCTGACGCCTATCATGCTCCCCAGGATGATGACCTTGGTCCAGTCCTGGTCGCCCGGCGCGGCCATCGCGATGTCCATCACGTAGCTGATCGCGGCCAGCGCGATCAGCACCATCACGAACGGGTTCTTGAACGCCAGCAGCAATTGGACCAGCGCGTGCGGCGGCTTGTCGTGGGCCACTTCGTTGGGCCCGTATTGCTCCAGCCGTTGGGCGGCTTCGGCGGCGGTGAGGCCTTCCGGCTGGCTGCGCAGCCGCTTGAAGGTTTCTTCTTGCGGCAGCAAGGCTTCGTGAGCCAGGCGGAAGGCGATTTGGTCGCCGGTCTTGCCCGGGGTGGCGATGAAGCCCCGGCTCCGTTTGCGGGGGGTGAGATTCTTGGTCATGGTGTAACTCTCCTGGCGCTGCGGGCGCGACCAGCCCTGCCGCGTGAGCGTGTTCACGGTCTTTTCCCGGGCGTCGTGGACGGATGTCGGAAAATACCGCGAGCAGGCTCTCGTGCATCAGCGCCGACAATGTGTCAGCTCGAACGTCGAGAGAACATTGCCGCCCGTTGGGGCGCTCTGCGCGAACACCCCAGCGGATGGCATCTCAATATGGTGGTCAAGGCGCTATGTCATGCCGTCTCCTGTGCTGCTTGGGCGGCGGGCGGCTTGCGCCCGGCGCGTGAATGGAGGGAAGACGGCTCAGGCCGGCGCGCGATTGACGGTCGGCGGCAGCGACAGGCATTCCAGCTTCACCTGCGTCAGCGGCAGCGTGGTCAGCCGCTGGGCGACGCTCTGCAAGAAATGCATGCAGGCGGTGGAGTCGGAGCGGAAGTCGGCGCTGATCAGCCAAGGGGCGGCGCCCACGATGCCGCCGCGGGGCGGCGTCTGGGGCTGTTCCTGCCATTGCAGGATGCGCAGGCCGTGCTTGAGCGCCTGGCCGCGCAGTTCGCGCCGGGCCGCGCCCAGCGACATCGACGGGCAGGCGATCGACAGTTGATAGCGCTGTTGTTGGCGCGGATTCAGGAAGGGATTCTGCATCGTAAGCTCCTGGCCGCGCGGCGGCCGGATGGGCCATCGCGCGCGGCGACGGATGTCCGCATCTGGGCTTGAGCGTGGATGCGGACGGATCGGGTCATGCCGCGACGGCATTCCCCGATGCTTGCGATGGGGGATTACCGGCGGCGAAGGCTTGCTGTTTGCGGCTCGGGCTCTTCGGGCATGTCGGTATGGTCCTCGTTGAGATGGCGTGGTGAATGAAGTCAGGGCTATCAGGCGACTCTGGTCCGGCCGGGGCCGAACAGTCCGCGCGCCTGCGGGCGGGCGGCTTGCGCGCGGCGGCCCCAGTGAACGCGGTGGATTTCCGGCAGCTGGCTCAGGCGCAGCGCCATGTCATCCAGGATCTGGCGTTGCTGCAGCGGGCAGTTCAGCACCACCGACAGTTTGCAGTGGCTGTCGCCGCCTTCCGGCGCGATGGTGACTTGCGAGGCGCGCAGGCCGAGATCATGCATTTCCCAGAACAGGCGTTTGCGCAGCGTGGTGATCACGTTTTTATCGCAGACGATATTCAGGCGGAAATCGGCGGAGGCCGTCTCTTGATTATTGCGGGTGAAATATTTCAGCAGCTGGGACAGTTTCAGGGCGTGCATATTGAATCCCCCATTTATTATTTCAACAGGTAATAAGCATCCCGTTCCGGCTAAATAAGCCGTAGGCGGGAATGTACTCCGATATTGAATGAGCGAGTATCGCGCAGCTGCTGTTCCGGCCATTCCCGCCTAAGGGGGATCAGCCTGTCCGGCAGGCATGCGGCGCATCCGCTCGCGGTTCTGGTTCTTCCGGCATGGAATCTCCTTTGCGAAACGAAAGCATGCGCAAACAATCCGTCTGACGCGTGATCTGTCGACTGGGGCATGGCCGCCGCGACGCGGGCCCGGACGGAGCGGCGCGGCCGGTCAGGGCCGGACGGCGTTCGTCATGTAGCGCGGTGCGTCGTATTGCGGTTTGTGCGCCGGCGTGGCGCCGGGCAGAGATGCCACATCCTGCTTGCAGGATGTAGCAGAGGAAGGGTGTTCGGTCTGCTGGAATCCTGCAAGGCTTAAACTGCGATCGAAGATCGACTGGAACCGTCGTTGTCCACGGTCTGCCTTTGCAAAATTAATAACAAGCCAACTATAAGCGAAATTCGTTATTAAATCAAACCGGATTGTTATTTGATGGAATCGGCGTGGCGGATTTGTCTAATTCGCGCAGGATATTCATGAGGCGGGATGAAAGAAACGGCGAGAGGATAGAAAAACGGCATCCGGATTGGCGCCCTGGATGCCGTTTGAGTGAGTTGCGGAAATTAAACGCCGGCTTCGTGCGCCTGCACGTCGGCATGGTAGCTGGAGCGCACCATCGCGCCGACCGCGGCATGGACGAAGCCCATTTCATAGGCTTTTTCCTCGAACATCTTGAATACGTCGGGATGCACGTAGCGCAGCACCGGCAGGTGGCCGTCGGACGGCTGCAGGTACTGGCCTATGGTCAGCATGTCCACGTTGTGCGCGCGCAGGTCGCGCATCACTTCCAGGATTTCCTCGTCGGTCTCGCCCAAGCCCACCATCAGGCCGGACTTGGTGCGCACGTTCGGATTCTTCGCCTTGTAGTCCTTGAGGAGCTGCAGCGAGTGCGCGTAGTCGGCGCCCGGGCGCGCCTGCTTGTACAGGCGCGGCACGGTTTCCAGGTTGTGGTTCATCACGTCCGGCGGCGTCTGGGTCAGGATGTCGACGGCGATGTCCAGCCGGCCGCGGAAGTCGGGCACCAGGGTCTCGATCTGGGTCGCCGGCGACATTTCGCGCACGGCGTTGATGCAGTCTGCGAAGTGTTGGGCGCCGCCGTCGCGCAGGTCGTCGCGGTCCACCGAGGTGACCACCACGTACTTCAGGCGCATCGCGGCCACGCTCTCGGCCAGGTGTCTCGGCTCGTTCTCGTCCAGCGGATTGGGACGGCCGTGGCCGACGTCGCAGAACGGGCAGCGGCGGGTGCAGATGTCGCCCATGATCATAAAGGTGGCGGTGCCCTTGCTGAAGCACTCGCCGATGTTCGGGCAGGTGGCCTCTTCGCAGACCGTGTGCAGCTTCTGCTCGCGCAGGATCTGCTTGATCTCGTGGAAACGCTGGCCATTGGGCAGCTTGGCGCGGATCCACTCCGGCTTTTTCAGCTTTTCGTCCAGCGGCACGATCTTGATCGGGATGCGGGCGGTCTTGGCCGCGCCCTTGTGCTTCACCCCGGCCTGGTTGTCCGGCTTCATGCGGTCTCCTTGCTTGTGCTCAGGTGGCGTTCCAGGTGCGGCAGCAGCTTGTCGGCGGCTTCGGCGACCGTGAGGTTCACGCCCAGATTCTTCATTTGGGTCACCTTGAGGTTGGCGTAGCCGCAAGGGTTGATCCAGCTAAACGGGGTCAGGTCCATGTCCACATTGAGGCTCAGGCCGTGGTAGGTGGCGCCGTTCTTGATGCGCAGGCCCAGCGAGGCGATCTTGGCGCCGTCCACGTATACCCCAGGCGCATCGACGTCGCCGTTGGCGGCGATGCCCTGTTCGGCCAGCATGTCTATGATGGCCTGCTCGATGCGGCGCACCAGCTCGCGCACGCCGACATGCATGCGTTTGAAGTCCACCAGCAGGTAGACCACCAGCTGGCCGGGGCCGTGGTAGGTGATCTGGCCGCCGCGGTCGGTTTTCACCACCGGGACGTCGTTCTGCTGCAGCAGGTGTTCCGGCTTGCCGGCCAGGCCCTGGGTGAACACCGGAGGATGCTCCACTACCCACAGCTCGTCGCGGGTTTCGGCGCCGCGGCTGTCGGTGAAGGCTTGCATGGCGCGCCAGGTCGGTTCGTAATCGACCCGGCCCAGATGTTTGATGATGCGAGGCACCTGAACTCCCGGTGTTTTAGAGGACCATTTTTACCATCGGATGGCCGGTCAGCGACAGATAGATGTTGTCCAGCTGCTGGCGCGAGGTGGCGGTGACGGTGACGGTCAGCGCATAGAAGCGGCCGCCGGAGCTTTCGCGCAGCACCACGTCGATCTCGGCGAGATCGGGCGCGTGGACGCGGACCACTTCGGTGATGGTGGTGACGAATTCATCGTGCCGCTCGCCCATGATCTTGAGCGGGAAGCGACAGGGGAATTCAAACAGTTCCTGCTTTTCGTCGGACATGTCTGGCTACTCTAACGCGATTACAAAATGGCAGGCCGCGGTCTGGCCGCGGCGCTGCGTACTACTGACAAATACTATTATACCCCGGCTTACTTCCACCCGAGCATCAGCTTCAGGCTGTCCCACAGCCGGCTGAAGAAACCGCCTTCCTCGACGGCCTTCAGCGCGATCACCGGACGCTCCAGCAGCGGCTTGCCGTCCAGGGACACGGTCAGCTTGCCCACCACCTGGCCGGCCTTGATCGGCGCGATCAGCGGCTGCATCGTGGTCATGTCGGCCTTCAGCTTGGCTGCCTGGCCCTTGGCCACGGTGGCAAACACGTCGCTGCCGAAGCCGACCGGCACGATCTTCTCGCTGCCCTTGTACACGGAGACGTCGGATACGCGGGTGTTCGCAGCATAAAGTTTGGGCGTGTCGAAGAATTGCAAGCCGTAGTTCAGCAGCTTGGAGCTTTCCACCGCGCGCGCTTCGGGGCTGGCGGTGCCGACGACGACGGAAATCACGCGGCGGCCGTCGCGATGGCTGGAGGTGACCATATTGTAGCCGGCGCTGTCGGTGTAGCCGGTCTTCATGCCGTCGACGTTGGGGTCGCGGTACAGCAGCAGATTGCGGTTCGGCTGCTTGATGTTGTTGTAGGTGAACGACTTCATCGAGTAGATCGGGTAGAACTCGGGGTAGTCGCGGATCAGCGCGGCGGCCAGGATGCCCAGGTCGTGCACCGTGGTGTAATGGCCCTCGTGCGGCAAGCCGGTGGCGTTCTTGAACTGGGTGTTCTTCATGCCCAGCTTCAGCGCTTGCTGGGTCATCAGCTGGCCGAACACGTCCTCGCTGCCGGCGATGGCTTCGGCCAGCGTCACGCAGGCGTCGTTGCCGGATTGCACGATCATGCCCTTGATCAGGTCATCCACCTTGGCCGGAACCTTGGGATCCAGGAACATGCGCGAGCCTTCGGTCTTCCAGCCGCGCTGCGACACGGTCAGCGTCTGTTCCAGCGACAGCCGTTTTTCCTTCAGCGCCTTGAAGGTCAGGTAGGCGGTCATCAGCTTGGTCAGCGAGGCCGGTTCGATGCGGGCGTCCGGATCGCGGGCGGCGAGCACCTGCTGGCTGTTGTAGTCGAGCAGGTAATAGGCTTTGCCGGCGATTTCCGGCGTCGGCGGCACGAATGCGGTGTTGGCAAAGCCAAGAGAAGGCAGCGCCAGCGCGGAGGCCACCAGGGCAGTGGTGAGTTTTTTCATTTTCTGGAAGGGGGCTTGCTAGGGGTCACAAACAGTAGCCGTTGATTATACACACTCGAGCTGGCTACGCAGCCGGAAAAAGCCTGTCCGACACATTGCATATTGCATTGCAGCAAAATCTGTCCGGCAGGCCTCCCGCTAGTTTGGAGTTCCTGTTAGTCTGACAGTTCAAACACAAGAAACTACAGGGACGAAAGCAGCGCCATGAGCAACAAGCAAGACTATCTGGAACGCATCCTCACCTCGCGGGTGTACGACGTGGCGGTGGAAACGCCGCTGGAGCTGGCGCCCAATCTGTCGCGCCGTTACCGCAACCACATCCTGCTCAAGCGCGAGGATCTGCAGCCAGTGTTCTCGTTCAAGCTGCGCGGCGCTTACAACAAGATGGCCAAGCTGACGCCGGAGCAGCGCGCGCGCGGCGTGATCACCGCCAGCGCCGGCAACCACGCCCAGGGCGTGGCGCTGTCGGCCAGCAAGCTCGGCTGCGAGGCGGTGATCGTGATGCCGGTCACCACGCCGCAGATCAAGATAGACGCGGTGAAGCAGCGCGGCGGCCAGGTGGTGCTGTCGGGAGACTCCTTCAACGAAGCCTACCTGCATGCGGTGAAGCTGGCCGAGGAGAGCGGCCGCACCTACATCCCGCCTTTCGACGACCCGGACGTGATCGCCGGCCAGGGGACGGTGGGCATGGAAATCCTGCGCCAGCATCCGGATGATCTGGATGCCGTATTCGTCGCCATCGGCGGCGGCGGCCTGGCGGCCGGCGTGGCCAGCTTCATCAAACGGCTGAAGCCCGAGATCAAGATCATCGGCGTGCAGCCTGTCGACTCGGACGCGATGCGCCAGTCCATAGAGAAGGGCGAGCGGGTCGAGCTGAAGGATGTGGGTTTGTTCGCCGACGGCGTGGCGGTGAAGCTGGTGGGCGAAGAGACCTTCCGCATCTGCCGCGAGCTGCTGGACGAGATCATCCTGGTGGATTCCGACGCCATCTGCGCGGCGATCAAGGATATTTTTGAAGATACCCGCTCCATCGTCGAGCCGGCCGGCGCGCTGGCGGTGGCGGGCGCCAAGGCCTACATCGAGCGCGAGGGCTGCGAGGGCCAGTCGCTGGTGGCGATCTCCTGCGGCGCCAACATGAATTTCGACCGCCTGCGCCATGTCTCGGAGCGATCCGAGCTCGGCGAGCGGCGCGAGGCCATCATTGCCGTCACCATTCCGGAGAAGCCGGGCAGCTTTAAGCGCTTCTGTTCGGTGATAGGCGGCCGCAACATCACCGAGTTCAACTACCGTTTCGCCGACCCCAGCGTCGCCCATGTGTTCGTCGGCGTGCAGATCGCCGGCAAGGAGGATGTGGAAAAGCTGTTGCGCGACTTGCGCGCGGCGGAGCTGGATGGCATCGACCTGACCGACAACGAGCTGGCCAAGCTGCACATCCGCCACTTGGTCGGCGGCCACGCGCCGCAACTGAAGGACGAACGCGTGCTGCGCTTCGAGTTTCCCGACCGTCCCGGCGCGCTGATGCGCTTTTTGGAGGCGATGCGCACCGACTGGAACATCAGCCTGTTCCACTACCGCAACCATGGCGCGGACTATGGCCGGGTGCTGGTCGGCATCCAGGTGCCGTCCGGCGACGCCCAGGCCTTTCAGCAATTCCTCGACACGCTCGGATATCCTTATATAGAGGAAACCGAAAATCCGGCCTATCGATTGTTCCTTGGCAAGACCATCCGTTGATGGTGCAATGTCGGCCTCATTCCCAATCCGCTGAAGCAGGAATCATGATCAAGGCAGTATTGTTCGATTTGGACGGCACGTTGGCCGACACCGCCCGCGACTTGGGCGCGGCGCTGAACCGCCTGTTGGCGGAGGAGGGGCTAGCCCCTCTGCCTTACGAGCGTATCCGGCCCGTCGCCAGCCACGGCGCGCGCGGCCTGGTTCAGCTCGGCTTTGGCGCAGACCTGCCCGCCGAGAGGATGGAGGCGCTGCGGGTGCGCTTCATGGATCTCTATGACGCCAATCTCGCGGGGGAAACCACGCTGTTCGATGGCGTCAACGAGCTGATCGCCGAACTGGACAAGCGCGGCCTGGCCTGGGGCATCATCACCAACAAGTCGATGCGCTTCACCGACCGCCTGGTGCCGTGGCTGCCTTTCGCCATCCCGCCGGCCGTGATCGTCAGCGGCGATACCGTCGGCGTGGCCAAGCCCGATCCCAAGCCCATGCTGCATGCGACCGGGCAGATCGGCATCGCGCCGGAGCAGTGCATGTATGTCGGCGACGCCGAGCGCGACATCCAGGCGGGTCGCAACGTCGGAATGAAAACGGTGTTGGTCAACTGGGGATACTTCTCCGAACAGGATAGGCCTGAGCAGTGGGGGGCGGACATCGATATCGATCATCCCTTGCAGCTGCTTGATCATCTATAAAGACGAGTTTGGACGATACTGGAACAGGCCGGCGGCAACGCCGGCCTGTTTGTTTTCTGCCGTTGGCGCGGGGGTGAGGCGGACAGGCATGCGCTTTGCGGAGCCGCCTTGCAAATACCCCTTCCTCATATCCTGTGGCGAATCAGTGGCTTGGCTTGGGTTTGGCAGTCCGGGGCGGATTTTTCCTGATTTTTCTCGCAAAAGGTGTTGACGGGTCCGGGGGCGGGGCGTATAGTTCGCCTCCTCAGCTGACGCAGCGAACGAAACAGCGGAAACGAAACGGTTCCGGTGATGACGACGCAGCGATCGGCACTGCTCTTTAACAGAACGAATAACCGATAGGTGTAAGTGCTTGGCGAAAGCCGAATACTTGCACTGCAAGAGATAGGAAATACCAGTTATTTCTTTGAACTTGCGTGCCAGAAATTGCTAAGAGATTGAACTGAAGAGTTTGATCCTGGCTCAGATTGAACGCTGGCGGCATGCTTTACACATGCAAGTCGAACGGTAACAGGGTGCTTGCACCGCTGACGAGTGGCGAACGGGTGAGTAATGCGTCGGAATGTACCGTGTAATGGGGGATAGCTCGGCGAAAGCCGGATTAATACCGCATACGCCCTGAGGGGGAAAGCGGGGGATCGAAAGACCTCGCGTTATACGAGCAGCCGACGTCTGATTAGCTAGTTGGTGAGGTAAGAGCTCACCAAGGCGACGATCAGTAGCGGGTCTGAGAGGATGATCCGCCACACTGGGACTGAGACACGGCCCAGACTCCTACGGGAGGCAGCAGTGGGGAATTTTGGACAATGGGGGCAACCCTGATCCAGCCATGCCGCGTGTCTGAAGAAGGCCTTCGGGTTGTAAAGGACTTTTGTCAGGGAGGAAATCCCGCTGGTTAATACCCGGCGGGGATGACAGTACCTGAAGAATAAGCACCGGCTAACTACGTGCCAGCAGCCGCGGTAATACGTAGGGTGCGAGCGTTAATCGGAATTACTGGGCGTAAAGCGTGCGCAGGCGGTTGTGCAAGTCTGATGTGAAAGCCCCGGGCTTAACCTGGGAACGGCATTGGAGACTGCACAGCTAGAGTGCGTCAGAGGGGGGTAGAATTCCACGTGTAGCAGTGAAATGCGTAGAGATGTGGAGGAATACCGATGGCGAAGGCAGCCCCCTGGGATGACACTGACGCTCATGCACGAAAGCGTGGGGAGCAAACAGGATTAGATACCCTGGTAGTCCACGCCCTAAACGATGTCAACTAGCTGTTGGGGGTTTGAATCCTTGGTAGCGTAGCTAACGCGTGAAGTTGACCGCCTGGGGAGTACGGCCGCAAGGTTAAAACTCAAAGGAATTGACGGGGACCCGCACAAGCGGTGGATGATGTGGATTAATTCGATGCAACGCGAAAAACCTTACCTGCTCTTGACATGTACGGAACTTGCCAGAGATGGCTTGGTGCCCGAAAGGGAGCCGTAACACAGGTGCTGCATGGCTGTCGTCAGCTCGTGTCGTGAGATGTTGGGTTAAGTCCCGCAACGAGCGCAACCCTTGTCATTAGTTGCCATCATTCAGTTGGGCACTCTAATGAGACTGCCGGTGACAAACCGGAGGAAGGTGGGGATGACGTCAAGTCCTCATGGCCCTTATGAGCAGGGCTTCACACGTCATACAATGGTCGGTACAGAGGGTTGCCAAGCCGCGAGGTGGAGCTAATCTCAGAAAACCGATCGTAGTCCGGATCGCACTCTGCAACTCGAGTGCGTGAAGTCGGAATCGCTAGTAATCGCAGATCAGCATGCTGCGGTGAATACGTTCCCGGGTCTTGTACACACCGCCCGTCACACCATGGGAGTGAGTTTCACCAGAAGTGGGTAGGCTAACCGCAAGGAGGCCGCTTACCACGGTGGGATTCATGACTGGGGTGAAGTCGTAACAAGGTAGCCGTAGGGGAACCTGCGGCTGGATCACCTCCTTTCTAGAGACTGGCGATTGCCAAGTACTTACAGCCTATCGGTTATTTGTCGTTAAGGGCATGGCAGCTGAGCTGCCAGTCAACTGGGTTTGTAGCTCAGCTGGTTAGAGCACTGTGTTGATAACGCAGGGGTCGTAGGTTCGAGTCCTACCAGACCCACCATTTGACCTGTTTGGGGGATTAGCTCAGTTGGGAGAGCACCTGCTTTGCAAGCAGGGGGTCGTCGGTTCGATCCCGTCATCCTCCACCATACGCCGCAAACAAAATCGAATTGAGAAGTTTGATTCTGTTTGCGTTGTTGAAACGCCCGATCTTTAACAAACTGAAGAAGCCGAATATATAAGACGGCGAGATGAAAGCGTAGAGTTAACTCTTTACGCGGACAAATCGTCATCTTGGGTATTTGATTGTATCTAAGGCTGCGTCGCCATATCAAAAGGGGCGGTGCAGTCGTCGCACAAACACGCTCCGTCGTTTTGGTGATTTAGGTTACTGAAATGATAGGGTCAAGCGACTAAGTGCATCTGGTGGATGCCTTGGCGATCACAGGCGATGAAGGACGTGTAAGCCTGCGAAAAGCGCGGGGGAGCTGGCAATAGAGCTTTGATCCCGCGATGTCCGAATGGGGAAACCCCTCCGCAAGGAGATCCCTGACTGAATACATAGGTCAGTGGAGGCGAACCGAGTGAACTGAAACATCTAAGTAACTCGAGGAACAGAAATCAACCGAGATTCCGTAAGTAGTGGCGAGCGAACGCGGAACAGCCTGTACGTGTTATGGATTGTGTTAGTGGAAGGTTATGGAAAGGACCGCCATAGTGGGTGATAGCCCCGTACACGAAAACACATTCCAAGGACTAGGCGTACGAGAAGTAGGGCGGGACACGCGAAATCCTGTCTGAAGATGGGGGGACCATCCTCCAAGGCTAAATACTCGTGATCGACCGATAGTGAACCAGTACCGTGAGGGAAAGGCGAAAAGAACCCCGGGAGGGGAGTGAAATAGAACCTGAAACCGGATGCATACAAACAGTGGGAGCGGACTTGTTCCGTGACTGCGTACCTTTTGTATAATGGGTCAGCGACTTACGTTCAGTAGCAAGCTTAACCGAATAGGGGAGGCGTAGGGAAACCGAGTCCGAATAGGGCGTCTTAGTTGCTGGGCGTAGACCCGAAACCGAGTGATCTATCCATGGCCAGGATGAAGGTGCGGTAACACGCACTGGAGGTCCGAACCCACTAGTGTTGCAAAACTAGGGGATGAGCTGTGGATAGGGGTGAAAGGCTAAACAAACTCGGAGATAGCTGGTTCTCCCCGAAAACTATTTAGGTAGTGCCTCATGTATCACTTCCGGGGGTAAAGCACTGTTATGGCTAGGGGGTCATTGCGATTTACCAAACCATGGCAAACTCTGAATACCGGAAAGTGCGAGCATGGGAGACAGACGGTGGGTGCTAACGTCCATCGTCAAGAGGGAAACAACCCAGACCGCCAGCTAAGGTCCCAAATGATCAGTTAAGTGGTAAACGAAGTGGGAAGGCCTAGACAGCCAGGATGTTGGCTTAGAAGCAGCCATCATTTAAAGAAAGCGTAATAGCTCACTGGTCGAGTCGTCCTGCGCGGAAGATGTAACGGGGCTCAAACTGATAACCGAAGCTGCGGATGGGCACGTAAGTGTCCGTGGTAGGGGAGCGTTCTGTAGGTCTGTGAAGGTGTCTCGTAAGGGATGCTGGAGATATCAGAAGTGCGAATGCTGACATGAGTAGCGATAAAGCGGGTGAAAAGCCCGCTCGCCGAAAGCCCAAGGTTTCCTACGCAACGTTCATCGGCGTAGGGTGAGTCGGCCCCTAAGGCGAGGCTGAAAAGCGTAGTCGATGGGAAACGGGTTAAAATTCCCGTACTTTTGTGTAGTGCGATGTGGGGACGGAGAAGGTTAGGTCATCAGACTGTTGGAATAGTCTGTTTAAGCCGGTAGGCGTGAGGGGTAGGCAAATCCGCCCTTCTTTAACGCCGAGACGTGATGACGAGGGTCTACGGACCTGAAGTGACTGATACCACGCTTCCAGGAAAAGCCACTAAGCTTCAGCTACACAAGAACCGTACCGCAAACCGACACAGGTGGGCAGGATGAGAATTCTAAGGCGCTTGAGAGAACTCAGGAGAAGGAACTCGGCAAATTGATACCGTAACTTCGGGAGAAGGTATGCCTCTTAGAGTGTAGGACTTCGCGTTCGAAGCTTTGAGAGGTCGCAGAGAATCGGTGGCTGCGACTGTTTAACAAAAACACAGCACTGTGCCAACACGAAAGTGGACGTATACGGTGTGACGCCTGCCCGGTGCCGGAAGGTTAAGTGATGGGGTGCAAGCTCTTGATCGAAGCCCCGGTAAACGGCGGCCGTAACTATAACGGTCCTAAGGTAGCGAAATTCCTTGTCGGGTAAGTTCCGACCCGCACGAATGGCGTAACGATGGCCACACTGTCTCCTCCTGAGACTCAGCGAAGTTGAAGTGTTTGTGAAGATGCAATCTCCCCGCTGCTAGACGGAAAGACCCCGTGAACCTTTACTGTAGCTTTGCATTGGACTTTGAACAGACTTGTGTAGGATAGGTGGGAGGCTTTGAAGCCAGGACGCTAGTTCTGGTGGAGCCGTCCTTGAAATACCACCCTGGTGTGTTTGAGGTTCTAACCTTGGTCCGTGATCCGGATTGGGGACAGTGCATGGTAGGCAGTTTGACTGGGGCGGTCTCCTCCCAAAGTGTAACGGAGGAGTTCGAAGGTTACCTAGGTACGGTCGGAAATCGTGCTGATAGTGCAATGGCAAAAGGTAGCTTAACTGCGAGACCGACAAGTCGAGCAGGTGCGAAAGCAGGACATAGTGATCCGGTGGTTCTGAATGGAAGGGCCATCGCTCAACGGATAAAAGGTACTCCGGGGATAACAGGCTGATACCGCCCAAGAGTTCACATCGACGGCGGTGTTTGGCACCTCGATGTCGGCTCATCACATCCTGGGGCTGTAGCCGGTCCCAAGGGTATGGCTGTTCGCCATTTAAAGTGGTACGTGAGCTGGGTTCAAAACGTCGTGAGACAGTTTGGTCCCTATCTGCAGTGGGCGTTGGAAGTTTGACGGGGGCTGCTCCTAGTACGAGAGGACCGGAGTGGACGCACCTCTGGTGTACCGGTTGTGACGCCAGTCGCATTGCCGGGTAGCTAAGTGCGGAAGAGATAACCGCTGAAAGCATCTAAGCGGGAAACTTGCCTGAAGATGAGACTTCCCTGGAGGCTTGACCTCCCTGAAGAGTCGTTCGAGACCAGGACGTTGATAGGTCGGGTGTGGAAGCGCTGTGAGGCGTGAAGCTAACCGATACTAATTGCTCGTGAGGCTTGATCCTATCATTTGAGTGGCTTGGAGAATCCAAGGCGCGAAGATAGCGTGTGTGCGACACGATCAGATACCGAATATTCAGAATCAGAGAGGATCTCTGGTTCAGGCTTCTTGAGTTTGACCAGTTTATGTCTGGTGGCCATAGCGAGGTGGTCCCACGCCTTCCCATCCCGAACAGGACCGTGAAACGCCTTAGCGCCGATGATAGTGTGGCATTCGCCATGTGAAAGTAGGACACCGCCAGACGCCCATACGACAAAGCCCAGCTCAATCGAGCTGGGCTTTGCGCATTCCGGCCCGACCACCGGCCATGCCTCCGCCGTTTCTCGGTAGGCCTCGACATCCCCCGTTTTCAGTAGCAAAGTGCCGACGTCCCACCGGTATTGAGTAGTACGTGACCAACGTCCCTCCATGCTGCCTTTCTCGCGGGCGGGACAGCTTCGACTGTGTGAATTCTTGGACAGATTGTCCATGCGGCATCGTTGCGGCTGTGCGGTATTTTTGCAAAAATGCGCGGCAGATAATTTATGCGGCGCATATTATTCAAAATGTCGAGTAAACCCCTAAGGCGGAAGTCTTGAGCAAATTCAAGGGCGGCGAATGGCTGCTGTTCGGCGCGGTCTGGCTTGCTTGCGCGCTGCTTGTGGCAGTGCAGTGGGGTGTGGGCGAGTATCGCCGCCTGCAGGACGGCTTCGAATTGGCCGCCCATCAGGCGTATGCCGGCGTTGCCAGGCGGCTGGATCAGAACGAGTCGGTGCTGTCGGCTATCGATGCTTTGCTGCTGTCTCGAGAGCCATTCGATGCATCGGCGGTGGGCGCCTTCTCGCGGGAAATGCTGCCGCGTTACCAGCAGCTGTATGCGATCCAGTTTCTCCGCAATGTCACCTCCGACAATCGTGAGGCTTTCCTGCGCGAGATGGAGCAGCGCTTTGGCGAGACTTTCTATATCCGGGATTTCGATATCGTGGGCCGGCGCAGTTGGCAGCCTGCGCCTGTCCGTCCGCAGTCTCTCGTCGTATCGATGATAGAGCCGGATTTGCCAGCGGCCAGTCCGGTGTATGGCTACGACATGCTGGGGGATGCTTACTTCGCTCCCGAGCTGAAACGGGCGATGGCAGGCGGGCAGAAGGTGTCGTCGCGCCCCTTCGAGCTGTATGACGGCGGCGGGAGGGCTTATCTGCTGATGCAGCCCCTGTATCGCGAGTTGGAATCGCCAGGCAGGAAGCGCTTGGTCGGCATGGCGGTGCTGGTGGTGTTTTGCGATCGCTTGCTGCAGTTGCCGGTCGACGCCAGCCTGCCTGGCAATCTGGATCTGGCCTTGCTGGCGAAGGAGGGCGGACACGAGTTGCTGTACGAGCGCCTTCACCGCGTGACCGACCACGACTGGTGGCCGGTCGTCACCCGGCTGGAAACGCGATTGTCCTTGAACAGCGAAGCCCAGCCATTTGTGCTTGGGGTGGCGCAGGACATCCGGATCAGCGATCTGGCCCTGCTGCTGTTGCTGCTGCGCGAACTGTTGCTGACGCTGCTGCTGGCCGCGGTGGGGTTGATCTATTCTCAGCGCATGGCCCTGCGTAGGCAGCGCAGCCTGGCGGACGAGGAGCTGTTTTTGCAGAGTGAACGGGCGTCGGTGACGCTGAATGCGATTCACGACGGCGTGCTGATCCTGAGGCAGGACCGCAGCATCGAGATGGCGAATCCCATCGCGCTGAGGCTGGTGGAGATGCCGGCCGAGGAGGTGCTGGGTCAGCCTTGCCATGAGGTGTTCCGCCTGCTGGGCGAGCTGGCTTCGGAGTTCGCCGAAGATCCGATAGCCGAATGCTTCCGCACCGGCGCGCCGGTGGAGTTGCAGGAGAGGATGCAACTGACGACGGCGCGGGGCAAGGTGCATTTCGTCGAAGGCGGCATCGCGCCGCTGCTGTCGCGCGATGGCGTGCTGATCGGCGTGGTGTGCGCGCTGCGGGACATGGGGCCGCTGCGTCAACGGACGGCGGAAGCGCTGGAGGCCAGCGAGACGCGGGTCAAGGAGCACCTGGAGAAGCTGTCCCATGTGGCGCGCTTGCATACCATGGGTGAAATGGCCTCGGGCATCGCGCATGAGCTCAATCAGCCGTTGACAGCCATTTCCAATTATTGCCAAGCCGCGATGCAGATGCTGGAAGGCGTGGACGACGCGCCGCCCCAGGTGCATTCGGCGCTGAAGCTGGCGGTGGCGCAGGCGGGCCGGGCCGGGGAGATCATCAAGCGCTTGCGCGCGCTGGTCAGCAAGCGGGCGATAGAAACCCGGCTGATCGACATCAACCAGGTAGTCGGCAATTGCATGTTCCTGGCCGAGTACGACTTGCGCGACCGGGGCATCGAAGTGGTGCAGCTGTTGTCCGGGTATTCGATCCCGGTGATGGCGGACAGCATACAGCTGGAGCAGGTGGTGCTGAACCTGTTATCCAATGCGATGGATGCGCTGAAGGACGAGCCGCCGATGAAGCGCCATGTGATCATCCATACGCGGCGCGAGGGGCGGAAAGGGATACTGGAGGTGCGCGACACCGGCCGAGGCATTACGCCCGATCTGCTGGAGGTGTTGTTCCACCCGTTCTTTTCCACCAAGCCGCATGGCATGGGGCTTGGCTTGTCGATCTGCCAGACCATCGTCGAGCAGTACGGCGGGCTGATCTCGGCGGAAAACATCCCGGCCAGCGGCGCCTGCTTCCGCATCGAGCTGCCGCTGGCTTTGCAGGCGGAGCGGCAGGTGAGCTGACGGTCAGGGCGCCCGGGACAGGGCGCCTGGCTGGGCGCGTTGAGCGCGTTCCTCGCGCGGGGTGATGTTGAAATGGTTGCGGTAGGTGCTGGAGAAATGCGGACCGCTGGAGAAGCCGCAGGCCAGTCCGATCTGGACGATGGATTTGCTGGTCTGCTGCAGCAGCTGGCGCGCGCGGTTCAGACGCAGCTCCAGGTAGTATTTGGACGGCACCGTGCCCAGATACTGCTTGAACAGCCTCTCCAGCTGCCGGCGGGACACGCCGACGTAGTAGGCGATGTCGTCGGTGGAGAGCGGCTCTTCTATGTTCGCCTCCATCAGGCTGACCGCCTCGGTCAGCTTGGGTTGGCTGCCGCCGATGCGGGTGGCCAGCGGGATGCGCTGGCGTTCGTTGCCGGGACGGATGCGCTCCATGCTGAACAGTTCGGACAATTGGGCGATGAACTCGTGGCCCTGTTGCTTGCCCACCAGATCCAGCATGAAGTCGAAAGTGGCGGCGCCGCCGGCGCAGCTTAGGCAGCGGCCTTCGCTCTCGTAAAGATTGGACGTGACGATCACGTCCGGAAACTCCTCGGTCAGGCGAGAAATCTCGCGCCAGTGTATGGTGGCGCGCTGCCCAGCCAGCAGGCCGGCGCGCGCCAGCCAGTAGCTGCCGCAGCCTATGCCGGCCAGCGTCATCTTGTCGGCGTTGCCGCCGGCCAGGCCCTTGCTCAGGTCTTCCAGCGCGAAATCGTTGCCGATCTCATCCGCCAGGATCAGCAGATAGTCCAGCTTGGGCGCGTAGGACAGCGGCAGGTCCACAGCCAGCTTGATGCCGTTGGACAGTTGCACCGGGGCGCCGTCCAGCGACAGCAACAGGGTTTCGTACAGGCGTTTTTCCGCCAGCAGATTGGCGTGCGTCAGCACCTCGGAGGCGCTGGCGAAATCGGCCATCGAGGCATGGGGCAGGAGCAGGAAGCCAAAGCGCAGGGCTTTGCCGGTTTGGGACGGATGACCCATGGTTTGATTGTCTGTGTCAGTTGGCAAAAATGCCGCCATGTCAGGCTGGCCTGGCATGGCGGCGTTATCTTGCCCTGCATTGTACGATTTATTTCGGCGGGCCGGCACAAATTGTTGCCGGCCCGTGCGGCCTCATGGCTTGCGGGGGGCGAGGAAGGCCAGATAGCGGCGTTCGGCGCGCTTCATCAGCCAGACCAGGGCGAAGGTCAGGGCCAGGTAGATCAGCGCGGCGGTGAGGAAGGGCTCGAACGGCATATAGCTCTCGCTGTAGATGCGCCGGGCCACGCCGGTGAGGTCGGCCAGCGTCACCAGGCCGGCGATCGCGGTGCTTTGCAGCATCATGATCACTTCGTTGCTGTAGGCGGGCAGCGCGCGGCGCAGCGCCGAAGGCAGCACGATCCGGCGCAGCATCAGCCAGTGGCTCATGCCCATCGAGCGCGCCGCCTCGATCTCGCCCCAGTGGGTGGCGCGGATCTGGCCGGCGATGATTTCGGTGGTGTAGGCGGCGGTGTTCAGCGTGAAAGCCAGGATCGCGCAGACATAGGCGTCCTGCAGGTAATGCCAGGCCCAGCTGTCGCGCACCCAGTCGAATTGCGCCAGGCCGTAGTAGATGATGAACAGCTGCACCAACAGCGGCGTGCCGCGGAACACGTAGCCGAACAGCCAGACGGCGCCGGACAGCGCGCGCCTCCTGGAGACGCGGGCCACCGCCAGCGGAACCGCCATGGCCAGGCCCAGCAGCAGCGACAGGGCCAGCAGCTCCAGCGTCAGGATCAGACCGTCGGTGCTGGACAGCATCGGGCCGCCGTCACGGGCGCCGAAAAATTCAGGCAGCCGTTCGATAATCAGTTGGGGATCGATCACAGGCCGCTCTCCTTGGTGCCCATCGAATAGCGTTTCTCCAGCCAGTGGAGCAGCAGGTTGGACACGCCGGTGACGACGAGGAACAACGCGCCGACGACGATGTAGACGTCGAACGGCTGCTGGGTGGCGGATTTGGCGGCATCGGCGCGGTACATCACGTCATTGAGGCCGATCACAGACACCAGGGCGGTGGACTTCACCAGCACCAGCCAGTTGTTGGAGAAGCTGGGCAGCGCATAGCGCACCATCTGCGGCAGCTGGATGCGGAAGAACACGCGCAGCGGCGTCATGCCGTAGGCGAGCCCGGCTTCCATCTGGCCCTTGTGCACGGCCATCATCGCGCCGCGGAAGGTCTCGGTCATGTAGGCGCCGAAGATGAAGCCCAGCGTGGCCACGCCCGCGGCGAACGGGTCGATGTCCGGGCTTTGCCAGCCGAAGTAGCCGCAGAGGTCATTGAGAGCCATCTGGGCGCCGAAGAACAGCAGGAACATCCACACCAGGTCCGGAACGCCGCGCACCACGGTGGAGTAGAATTCTGCCAGCAGGGTCAGCGGGCGCGAGTGGCTGGACTTGAACAGCGCGCCGACCAGGCCGAGCGCGACGGACACGACCAGCGCGGTGCCGGCCAGTTTCAGGGTCAGCACACCGCCTTCTAGAATGCTGGGAAGGTAGCCTTGAAGCATGAAGCAATCTCGGAAAAAGGGATTGCCGACGCCGGCGCGCGGGCGGCGCGCCGGGTCGTATCGGGTGGGATCAGTTCAGGAATCAGCCGCCGTAGATGTCGAAGCTGAAGTACTTGTCCTGAACTTTCTTGTAGGAACCGTCCTTGCGGATCTGGTCGATGCCCTTGTTCAGGCGCTCGACCAAGGCCTTGTTGCCTTTCTTGACGGCGATGCCGCAGCCGGGGCCGAAGTACTTGACGTCGGAGTAGTTGGGGCCGACGAAGCTGTAGCCCTTGGCCTGGGTGGTCTTGAGGAACTCTTGCTCGCCTACGGCGCTGTCGACGAACACCGCGTCGACGCGGCCGGACTTCAGGTCCAGGAAGGATTCGGGCGATTTGGCGTAAGGCACGACGGTGGCGCCGTTCTTGCCCCAGTAATCCTTGGCGAACTTTTCCTGGGTGGACGCGCGCAGCACGCCGATCTTCTTGCCCTTCAGGCTGGCGGCGTCGACCTTGGTGCCGTCCTTGGCCACCATGCGGCTGGCGATGTTGTAGTACTTGTGCGAGAAGTCCACCGCCTTCTGGCGTTCCGGCGTGATCTGCATCGACGAGATGATGACGTCGAACTTGTTGGCGTTCAGCGCCGGGATCAGGCCGTCCCAGTCTTGCGGCACGATCTGGCAAGTGACCTTCATCGCCGCGCACAGCGCGTTGGCGATGTCGATGTCGAAGCCTTGCGGCTTGCCGTCGGCGCCTTGCTTGGAGAACGGCGGGTAGTTGAGATCCACGCCGACGCGCAGGGTTTCGGCTTGAGCGGACAGGGAGGCGAGCAGGGCGAGGCCGGCGCTTGCGATCAGGGCTTTTTTCATGATGTTGCTTCTACTTCTCTCTCGTTGGCCGCTGGCGGGACGCGCCGGCGGCCTGCTTGTAAACCCCGCACCGGAGGCAACGTTAATGTTCCGATCCGGGCCGTCTTGTGTTCTGAATCGACCAACGGTTTTTGTGATAGCCAACAATAATCGGCGGAGTTGGTCAATCCCCACAAGCAAGTGCGCACATTCTACCTTACTTTTTCGAATAAATGGAAATATCATAAAAATCAATGACTTAATATCGCATTGTTCGATGGTCTACAATGCGTGCTGTCACGAGATTTGTGTAATTGTCCGTCGCTTTGATGTAAGGTGTCGGCTGGATTTTCGCGTGGCTTATGCGGCTGCGTTTTTGCCGCCGGGATAGGGCTTGCGCGTTTTATGTAAGTCCATGTCGCATTAAGGAAATCCGGCCGGGGTGGCGCTATCTACAATGCCCCGACAACCTCCCTGCTCACAACAAGAGAAGCTAAATGTCGCTTACCAACAAGACCGAACTGGCCAGTCTGATCGCTGATATTCAGGCAGTGGCCGAGAGCAAGCTTTCTTCCAAGGAGACCCAACGACTCGCCGCCTTCTTCCCGATCTACTTCGAAGAAACCGAACACGCCGACCTTCGGCAGTTCTCCTCTCTCGATCTGTTCGGCGCAGCAATGGCCCACTACGAGTTTGCCGGCAAGCGCTCTGCCGGACAGGTCAAGTGCCGCATCTACAACCCCGATTTCGAACGCGACGGCTGGCAAAGTACTCACACGGTGATCGAAGTGGTGAACGACGACATGCCGTTCCTGATCGATTCGATCTCCATGCTGCTGTCGCGCTACAACCTCAATCTGCATCTGCTGGTCCATCCGGTGCTGGCGGTCGCCCGCGACAAGAGCGGCGTGCTGGCCGAGGTGAAGCGCACCGAGGACCGCAGCCTGCCGCTGGAGTCGTTCATCCACGTCCAGATCGACCGCATCAGCGACGCCGAGCTGCTGTCCAAGCTGGAGGCCGAACTCAAGCGCGTGCTGGCGGACATCCGCCTGGTGGTCAGCGACGAGCCGAAAATGCGCGAAGTGCTGGCCGGCATCGGCAAGGACCTGGCCAAGGTGAAGGGCGAACGCGCCGCAGAGGCCAAGGAAGCCGTGGCCTTCCTCGACTGGATGGCCGCCCGCAACTTCCTGTTCATGGGCTATTGCGACTACGACCTGGTCAAGCGCGACGGCAAGGACAGCCTGAAGATCGTCAAGGACTCCGGCCTCGGCATCCTGAAGGACCAGGGCGACAAGGAATACTCCGCCAGCTTCGAACAGTTGCCGCAGGAACTGCGCGAGCTCGCGCACCTGCCGCAACTGATCATCCTGAACAAGTCCCAGACCCGCTCCATCATCCACCGCCCGGCCTATGTCGACTTCGTCGGCATCAAGCGCTTCAACGACAAGGGCCAGGTGATAGGCGAGCGCCGCTTCCTGGGCCTGTATACCGCCAGCGCCTACCAGGCTTCGCCGAAGGACGTGCCCATCCTGCGCCAGAAAGTGGCGACCGTGGTGTCCAGCTGCGACTTCGTCGACGACAGCTACAAGGCCAAGACCCTGGGCTTCGTGCTGGAAAGCTACCCGCGCGACGAGCTGTTCGAGATCCCGGCCGAAGTGCTGGCGCCGATCGCCGAAGGCATCGTCAGCCTGCAGGAGCGTCCGCGCGTGCGCCTGTTCGTCCGCGCCGACCGTTACCACCGCTATGTCAGCAGCCTGGTCTACGTGCCGCGCGACAGCTTCAGCACTGAAGTGCGGCTGAAGATCGAAAAGGTGCTGATGAACGCCTTCAACGGCGCCAGCGCCGAGTTCAGCGTGCAGATCGGCGACGGCACCCTGGCCCGCGTCCACTACATCATCCGCACCGCATCCGCCAAGTTGCCTGAATTCCACGCCGCCGACATCGAAGCCGAAATCGCCCGCCTGGTGCGCGGCTGGACCGAGGAGCTGCACCAGCAACTGGTGGAGGCGCACGGCGAAGAGCGCGGCAACGGCCTGTTCAACCGCTACAAGGACGGCTTCCCGCTGGCTTACCGCGAAGAGTTCGCGGTGCGCAACGCGGTGCTGGACGTCCAGCACCTGGAAGCGATCTCTGCCGAGCAGCCGCTGGCGATGAAGCTGTACCGTCCCTTCCATCGCGTGGGCGCGGCCTTCAATCTGAAGCTGTTCCGCGAGGGCGAGCCGCTGGGCCTGTCCGCCAGCCTGCCCATCCTGGAGAACATGGGTGTCAAGGTGCGCGACGAGCATCCGTACTGCGTGAAGCGCGGCGACGGCAGCCAGGTGTGGATCAGCGACTTCGGCCTGGACGTCGGCGGCTTCGGCGAGCAGATGGCGCAGGACCAGGTGCAGCAGGACTTCCAGGAGCTGCTGGCCCAGGTGTTCGCCAAGCGCTGCGAGAACGACGGCTTCAACCGGCTGGCGCTGGTGGCCGGCCTCGACTGGCGCGAAATCTCGCTGGTGCGCGCGCTGGCCAAGTATCTGCGCCAGGGCGGCCTGACTTTCAGCCAGGCCTACATCGAGCAGTGCGTGGCCAACTATCCGGCCATCACCCGCAGCCTGGTGGAGCTGTTCTACGCCCGCCTGGACCCGGCGGGCTTCGACGACGACAAGGCCGAGCTGCTGCTGGCCGCGGTGCGCGGCATGCTGGACGGCGTGGCCAACCTGGACGAAGACCGCATCCTGAACGGTTTCCTGGCCGTGATCCTGGCCACCCGCCGCACCAACTTCTGGCAGAAGGCGGAAGACGGCCAGTTCAAGTCCTACATCTCGTTCAAACTGGAGTCCAACCAGATTCCGTTCCTGCCGCAGCCGCGCCCGCTGTTTGAAATCTGGGTGTACAGCCCGCGCGTCGAGGGCGTGCACCTGCGCGGCTCCAAGGTGGCCCGCGGCGGCCTGCGCTGGTCCGACCGCATGGAAGACTTCCGCACCGAGGTGCTGGGCCTGGTGAAGGCGCAGATGGTGAAGAACTCGGTGATCGTGCCGATGGGTTCCAAGGGCGGCTTCGTCGGCAAGCAACTGCCGGCGCCGAGCGACCGCGAGGCCTTCCTGGCCGAGGGCATCGCCTGCTACAAGATCTTCATCTCCGCCTTGCTGGACGTCACCGACAACCTGGTGACCGGCCAGATCATTCCGCCGAAGGACGTGCGCCGCCTGGATCCGGACGATCCGTACCTGGTAGTGGCGGCCGACAAGGGCACCGCGACCTTCTCCGACATCGCCAACGGCATTTCCGAGTCCTACGGCTTCTGGCTGGGCGACGCCTTTGCCTCCGGCGGCTCCGCCGGCTACGACCACAAGGGCATGGGCATCACCGCCCGCGGCGCCTGGGAGTCGGTGAAGCGCCACTTCCGCCATCTGGGCATCAATACCCAGGAACAGGACTTCACGGTGATCGGCATCGGCGACATGGCCGGCGACGTGTTCGGCAACGGCATGCTGCTGTCCGAGCATATCTGCCTGAAGGCGGCGTTCAACCACCTGCACATCTTCCTGGACCCGACGCCGGACGCGAAGAAGAGCTTCGCCGAGCGCGCGCGCCTGTTCAATCTGCCGCGCTCCAGCTGGGCTGATTACAACCGCGAGCTGATCTCCAAGGGCGGCGGCATCTTCGAACGCTCCGCCAAGTCGATTCCGCTGTCGCCGGAAGTGAAGGCATGGCTGGAAACCGACAAGGACCAGATGGCGCCGAACGAGCTGATCCATGAGATCCTCAAGGCCAAGATCGATCTCTTGTACAACGGCGGCATCGGCACCTACATCAAGGCGTCGACGCAGAGCCACGCCGACGCCCGCGACCGCGCTTGCGATCCGGTGCGCGTCAACGGCAACCAGCTGCAGGCCAAGGTCGTCGCCGAGGGCGGCAACCTGACTTGCACCCAGCTGGGCCGCGTGGAGTTCGCGCTGGCCGGCGGCCGCATCGCCACCGACGCCATCGACAACTCGGCCGGCGTCGATTGCTCCGACCACGAGGTCAACATCAAGATCCTGCTGGGCGCGGTGATGCAGGCCGGCGACATGACGCTGAAGCAGCGCAACGAGCTCTTGGCTGAAATGACCGAGGAAGTCGGCCACCTGGTGCTGCGCAACAACATCCTGCAGACCCAGGTGCTGGCGATCAAGCGTCTGGAAGCGGCTTCCATGCTGTCCACCCACGCGCGGATGATCGCGCACATGGAGAAGACCGGCGAGCTGAACCGCGAGATCGAGTACCTGCCGTCCGAAACCCAGATCAACGAGCGCCGCCTCGCCCGCCAGGGCCTGACCGTGCCGGAGATCGCGGTGTTGTTGGCCTACAGCAAGATTTCGCTGGACCAGGCCATCCTGGCCACCGACGTGCCGGACGACAAGGACTTCCTGCCGGTGTTGGTGGGCTATTTCCCGAAACCGCTGCAGCAGCGTTTCGGCAAGCAGATGGAGCAGCACCAGCTGCGCCGCGAGATCATCGCCAACCAGCTGGCCAACCAGATCGTCAACCGCATGGGCACCACCTTTGTGTTCCGCCTGCAGGAGGAGTCGCCGTTCTCCGCGGCCGACATCGCCCGCGCCTGGTGGATCGCCAGCCGCGCGTTCGACGCGGAAAGCCTGTGGGGCCAGATTGAGGCGCTGGACAACAAGGTGCCGGCCGACCAGCAGATGCAGCTGATGGTGCTGGTGCGCACCCTGGTGGAGCGCGTCACTCGCTGGGTGCTGCGCAACAAGCGTCCGTTCGGCTCCGTCAACGCGGTGATCGAGCAGTACGCGTCCAAGGTGCAGGGCCTGCTGGCGCAACTGCCCAAGCTGATTCCGTCCGCCGACTACCCGGCGGTGGCCGAGCTGGAGCAGCGCATCGCCCACGCCAATCTGCCGCAGCCGCTGCAGCAGGTGCTGGCTCGCCTGGAATACGCGGTGCCGCTGATGGACATCATCGAGATCGGCGAGGGCAGCAAGCTCAAGCTGGAGCAGGTGGCCGCCAACTACTTCCAGCTGGGCCGCTCGCTGCAGCTGGACTGGCTGCGCGACGCCATCACCGGCCTGCCGCGCGACAACCGCTGGCAGTCTCTGGCCCGCTCCGCGCTGCGCGATGACCTGTACCGCGTGCATTGCAAGCTGGCCAAGCTGGCGCTGCAGGATGGCGAGGGGGCAGCCTTCGCCCTGCAGTGGCTGGAGAAGCGCCACGCCGCGGTGGAGGTGTGCGGCCAGATGTTCGCCGAGCTGCAGTCCTTCAGCGCGCTGGATCTGGCGATGCTGTCCGCCGGCATGCGCGAGCTGAACAACCACCTGCTGGCCTGATGCCGATGAGCTGAAGATTCCGGCCGAAAGGACGGAATGAGCAACGCCGCGAGGTTTCCTCGCGGCGTTTTTGTTTGTCTTGCCGATGCGGCCGAGGTTTTCCGATTTTGTATTTTTGGCAGTTCAAATGTCATTGAACTTGTGTATCTTTGCCGATCTCGATGTCATGCCGTGGCAGCGGCGGATATCGGGTGAAGACTATTACAAGGGAGCAAGTCAATGAAACTGATTCCGTTGGGCATGGCCCTGGGCGCCTCGCTGGCGCTGGGCGGCTGCATGTCCGATTCCTCTTCCGTGAGCGCGACGCGCACCCAGACCGGCGACGAAGCCGCCGCTGGCCAGGTGGCGGTCAAGATGATCGCCTTCAACGATTTTCACGGCAATCTGGAGGCGCCGGGCACGCTGTCGATCCCCGATCCAAAAGACGCGAGCAAGACCGTCAAAGTGACGGCCGGCGGCGTCGACTACCTGGCGGCCTGGGTCAAGCAGCTGCGCGCGCAGTCGCCGAACACCGTGGTGGTGTCGGCCGGCGACCTGATAGGCGCCAGCCCGCTGGTGTCCGGCCTGTTCCACGACGAGCCGACCATCGAGGCGATGAACCTGCTGGGCCTGGACATCAACGCGGTGGGCAACCACGAGTTCGACGACGGCCAGGACGAACTGCTGCGTATGCAGAACGGTGGCTGCAAGGCGGGCGGCGGCAACACCACTTGCCAGAACGGCGGCAGCTTCGCCGGCGCCAAATTCAAGTTCCTGGCCGCCAACGTGCAGAAACAGGACGGCGGCACGCTGTTCCCCGCCTATGAGATCAAGAAATACGGCAATATTCCGGTCGCCTTCATCGGCATGACGCTGAAAGGCACGCCTGACATCGTCTCGCCCACCGGCATCCAGGGGTTGAGCTTCAAGGACGAGGCCGACACCGTCAACGCGCTGGTGCCCAAGCTGAAGGCGCAGGGCGTGGCCGCGGTGGTGGTGGTGGTGCACGAGGGCGGCTACCAGAGCGGCAATTACAACGAGTGCAAGGGCATCTCCGGCCCCATCGTCGACATCGTCAAGAAGCTGGACAAGGCGGTGGGTCTGGTGGTCACCGGCCACACCCACCAGGCCTACAACTGCCAGATCGACGGCCGCACCGTCACCAGCGCCAAGAACTACGGACAGTTGTTCACCGAGATCAATTTCAAGCTGAGCCACGCGACGCGGACTTTCGTGCCGGGATCCATCCAGGCGGTCAACCGCCCGGTGACCCAGGACATCGCGCCGCTGGCCAATATCAGCAGCCTGGTCCAGTTCTATTTGAACAAGGCCGCGCCCATCGCCAACAAGCCGGTGGGCACGCTGGCGGGCGGCTTGACCCGCGCAGCCAGCCCGGCGGGCGAGTCGACGCTGGGCGACGCGATCGCCGATTCGCAACTGGAAGCCGGCAAGGCGCAGGGCGCGGTGGCCGCCTTCATGAACCCGGGCGGCATCCGCGCCGACCTGGCGCCGGCAGCGGATGGCAGCGTCAGCTACAAGCAGATCTATACCGTGCAGCCGTTCGGCAACACCATGATGACGATGAAGCTGACCGGCGAGCAGATAGACCGCCTGCTGGAGCAGCAGTGGAGCAATCCGTCCCAGCCCAAGATCCTGCAGGTGTCGTCCGGCTTCCGCTACAGCTGGAGCCAGTCGGCGCCGGCCGGCAGCAAGGTGGACATCGGCAGCATCACGATCAACGGCGTGAAGATCGACCCCAAGGCCAGTTACACGGTGCAGGTGAACAACTTCATCGCCGGCGGCGGAGACGGCTTCACCGTGTTGACCGAGGGCGTCAACCGCGTCGGCGGCGGGGTGGACGTGGACGTGCTGCAAAGCTATCTGGCGGCGCATCCCGCGCTGCCGGTGCCGGCGCTTGACCGCATCGTCCAGTTGCCGTGACCACCGGCGTTCAGAAATAGTCGACCTGGCTGGAAGCCGGCGGCGCCTCCAGCTCGCCGCCGGCTTCCAACTGTTCGTAGCCGCGCACCTGGTTGCGGCCATGGCTCTTGGCGTAATAAAGCGCGCGGTCGGCTTGCTCGATCAGGCGGTCGGGCAGTTGGCCGTGGACGATGCGGGTATGCCCGATGCTGATGGTGATGTTGCCGACTTGCGGGAAGATGTGGCCTTCCACCGTGGCGCGGAAGCGTTCCAGCGCCTGTTCGGCGATTTCCGGCTGGTTGCCTTGCAGGAGCAGCGCGAACTCCTCGCCGCCGTAGCGGAACAGCCCGTCTTCCTCGCGGAAGCTCTGCTGCATCAGTTGCGCCATCAGCAGCAGCACCTCGTCGCCGACCATGTGGCCGAATTGGTCGTTCACCCGTTTGAAATGGTCGATGTCCAGCAACGCCAGCACGTGCGGCATCGTGGATGCGGGCTCGTGCTGCAGCGCGGCGATCAGGTTGTAGAAGCGCAGGTCGAACTTGCGGCGGTTGTGCAGCGCGGTCAGCATGTCACGGTCGGCCTCGAACAGCAGGCGCAAGAAGTTCTCGTGTATCCGCGTCATCGCCTTGAGCATGTCGCGGTTGATCCTGGAGTCGCTGCCGCAGTGGATCACCACCAGGGCGATGATGTTGCCCATGCAGCGCAGCGGCAGGCACAGGCCGCTGGGGATGCGCTGCACCACGTCGTCGCGGCCGACGCGGTTGAGCAGGTCGTACAGGAAGGCGGGGGGCGGCAGCCAGCCGTCGGTGTTGGTTTCCCGCACGACGGGTTTGCCGGAGGAGGCCTGGGCTTCCAGCCTGCGGCGGATGTAGGGCGCGCCGTTGACCCAGCGGCAGGCGAACAGTTCGGCCTTGTCCACCCGCATCAGCTCCACCAGCGTGGACAGCAGGCTGGACTCCAGCATTTCCTGCTCGCGCTGCGAGGTCAGCTCGACCAGATTGTCGAGCAGAAGCTTGCTGTCGTCCTGCTTCGAGGCGGAGTGGGGCATGGCGGGCGCTCCTGTGCCGCGGCGCGACGGCGCCGCGGGTCCACGGAATTATAGGCAAGCCCGCCGGGAAAAACGCCTCAGCCGCGGCCGGTGCTGCCGAAACCGCCGGCGCCGCGGTCGGACGCGTCGAAGTCGTCGACGATGTTGAAGCTGGCCTGGACCACCGGCACGATCACCATCTGGGCGATGCGCTCCATCGGCTCCAGGCGGAACGGCTGCTGGCCGCGGTTCCACACGGACACGAACATCTGGCCCTGGTAATCGGAGTCGATCAGGCCCACCAGGTTGCCCAGCACGATGCCGTGCTTGTGGCCCAGGCCGGAGCGCGGCAGCAGCATCGCAGCCAGGCCCGGATCGCTCAGGTGGATGGCGATGCCGGTCGGAACCAGCTGGGTTTCGCCCGGCTGGATGGTCATCGTCTCTTCGGTGGCGGCGCGCAGATCCAGTCCGGCCGAGCCGGCGGTGGCGTAGGCGGGCAGGTTGTCGCGCAGGCGCGCGTCCAGGATCTTGACGTCGATAACGGCTTGCATGGTGTTTCCTTGTGATGCGGCGGCGGCCGGCTGGCCGCCGCATGGTTGATTCTTCAGCGTTTGGCCAGCAGGGCGGCCAGGTGGCGGACGATGGCCGAGGCCACTTCGTCCTTGGGCATTTGCGGCAAGGGATGTTGGCCCGCGTCGTCCAGCAGCACGACCTGGTTGTCGTCTGCGCCCATCGCCTGCTGGGCGAGATTGGCCACCAGCATCGGCAGTTTCTTGCGCTTGCGCTTGGCTTCGGCGAATTCCAGCAGGTTCTGGCTTTCGGCGGCGAAGCCGACGCAGAACGGCGCGGCGGGCAGGCTGGCGACGGTGGCCAGGATGTCCGGATTCTCCTCCAGCTCGATGGTCGGCGCGGCGGCGCCTTTCTTGATCTTGTGCTCGCTGCGGTTCTTCACCCGGTAGTCGGCCACCGCCGCCACCGAGATGAACACGTCGCTGCGGCCCACTTCGGCCAGCACCGCCTGCTGCATCTCGGCGGCGCTCTGGACGTCCAGGCGGCGCACATTCATCGGCGCCTCCATGCCGGTGGGGCCGGAGACCAGGGTCACTTCGGCGCCGGCGTCGCGGCAGGCGCGCGCCAGCGCGTAGCCCATCTTGCCCGAGCTGATGTTGGTGATGCCGCGCACCGCGTCTATCGCTTCGTAAGTGGGGCCGGCGGTCAGCAGCACTTTCTTGCCGGCCAGCCGCTTGTCGGCGAAGAAGCCGTGCAGCAGCTCGACGATTTCATGCGGCTCCAGCATGCGGCCGTCGCCGGTCTCGCCGCAGGCCTGGAAGCCGTTGCCGGGGCCGAACACGGTCACGCCGTCCGCCTCCAGCTGGGCGATGTTGCGCTGGTTGGGCGGGTTCTGCCACATCTGCAGATTCATCGCCGGAGCGACGATCAGCGGGCAGGCGCGGGCGGCGGCCAGCGTCGAGACCAGGTCGTCGCAGGCGCCGTGGGCCAGCTTGAACAGCAGGTTGGCGGTGGCCGGCGCGATCAGGAACGCGTCGGCGCGGCGCGACAGCTCGATATGGGCCATCGCGTTGCTGGGGCGGGGGTCCCACAGGTCGGTGTAGACGGTGTGGCCCGACAGCGCCTGGAAGGTGGCGGGCGCGACGAAACGGGTGGCCGATTCGGTCATCACCACTTCCACTTGGTGCCCGGCCTTGATCAGCTGGCGGGTCAGCTCGGCGGATTTGTAGGCGGCGATGCCGCCGCCGACGCCGAGGAGGATGCGTTTGGCAGTCATCTCTATGGGTTCGAAAGCAGCCGTAAACTGGCCATTCTAGCGGATTTGTCCTTTCGGGTGGCCATGTCGTCCGCAGTTCATGCCAATGTTAATGTCATTGCCTGCTTCTATCTTGTTGGCCTGACCCCACAAACAATGCTATAGCCAGAAGGAGGATGCGTGATGTCTATCGCCAGTTGGCCCGAGTCCGAGCGTCCGCGGGAGAAATTGTTGTCGCAGGGCGCCGCGACGCTGAACGATTCCGAGCTGCTGGCCATCTTCCTGCGCACCGGCATCAAGGGCGTCAACGCGGTGGAGCTGGCGCGGCGGCTGTTGCAGGAGTTCGGTTCTCTTTCGGCATTGTTGGCCGCGCCGCTGCCGGCGTTCAAGGCCAAGCCGGGTCTGGGCGAAGCCAAGTACGCGCAGTTGATGGCATGCACCGAGCTGGCGCGGCGCGCGCTGTCGGAGCAGATGAGGCTGGGCGACGCGCTGTCCAGCCCGCAGCAGGTGAGGGACTACCTGAGGCTGAGCATAGGCCGGCGCGAGGTCGAAACATTTGTTGTGATTTTTTTGTCGGCACAAAACCGGCTGATCGAAGTCGAAGAAGTGTTCAAGGGAACCTTGACCGAGACCCGGGTGTATCCGCGGGAAGTGTTGCGGCGGGCATTGCGGCACAACGCGGCGGCGCTGATCATCGCGCACAATCACCCGTCAGGCGTCAGCGAGCCGTCCAGCGCCGACCGGGTGCTGACCGACACGCTCAAGCGGGCGCTGGAACTGGTCGATATCAGGTTACTTGACCATTTTGTCGTAACCGGCGGGCACGCGGAATCGTTCGCCGAGCGTGGCTGGCTGTAGAAGTGGAGTGAACACGCGGAGCCCGATGCGATGGCGGTTCGACAGTGCCGCCCCAGATGACGGAGTCCGCGAACAATAACTGTCTGCTTGACCTTGTTCTCCACCGCATCATAAGGAGGTCATCATGAACATCCTGCGTTTGCTGAATGAATCGGACTACATTCAGGTCAACAACCAGTTCGTCAAGCCGGACTTCCACGTGGTTTCAGAAGAGTTCTCCGACGACGATGACGTGGTGCTGGAAGCCACGTTGGATGGCCAGGAGCTGGTGTTGACCGTGGCCGACCTGACCGACGCCACGCCGCTCGCCGACGGCGGCTTCTGGCTGGAGGGCCTGGGCTATCTCCGCTTCCTGTCGCAGCAGAATCTGCACTGACGCTCCGTTGCCGCATTCCCGATGGCCCGGCCCTCGCCGGGCCATTTCATTTGGCGGTCCAGGTTTGACCTGCCTCAACTCCGATCCGGGCGCGATGTTCTAGAGTGGCTGCTGTTATTTGCCAGTCATAAATCGGAAGCGTGGAGCGCATATGCAAAAGTTCAGGATAGGCATGGTGGGAGTGGGGGAGACAGGCACGCCTTTGCTGAAGCAGTTGCTGGATGCGCCGTTCGTCGAGCTGGTCGGCGTGGCGGATCTGGATTTGCGTCTGCCCGGCATCCTGCTCGCCAAGGAACGGGGAGTGCCGGTGACCGACAATTTCATCGAGATCGCCGAACAGGGCAGCCGCGTCGACATCATCATAGACGTCACCGGCTCCCGCAAGGTAAGGGAGGATCTCCGCCGCTACATGCAGTTTTCCGGCAACACCCACACGGTAATCGTGCACGAGCGCGTGGCGCTGCTGATGCTGTCGCTGGGGGCCGGACGCTGGGTGGAGACCAGGCATGACGAGTTAAGTTATTGATTCGGAATGCTTAGGATATGAGGCTGTCCCGGCGACAAGGGATGGCTGCACGAGGGGATGCGGGAGGCTTGCGCCTCCCGCTTTTTTTATTCTCGGGTCGGCGCTTCGGGCCGGCCGGCGTTCTTGTATGCTGGGAGTGTAGTCCGCGTGGTTTGCGTGTTGCGGATCATCCTTCATTGCCATGCAAGGGGAATGCAAATGATCAAGCCATCTTCATCCGCCTGGCTGCTGCTGCTGTTGCTGCCGGGACTCGTATACGCCGCCCTGGGGCAGCGCATCGACTTGTCAAGCTCGGCGCCGGCCGCCGGCCGTCAGCAGCTGGCCGTCACTACCGGCGCGGCCTATCGGGTGGTGCAGGAGCAGGATGCCGCGGGTCGAGTGATCCGCCAGTATGTGGCCGGCGACGGCACCGTGTTCGCCGTGGCCTGGAGCGGGCCTACGCTGCCGAATCTGCAGCAGTTGCTGGGCGATTATTTTCCCGCCTTCCGCCAGTCCCAGCAGGCCAACCGCCGCGGGCTGAATGCGATGCAGGGCCAGGTGGGCAGCTTTGTGGTGCAGTCCCGCGGCCGCTTGGGCAACTTTTCCGGCTTCGCTTACGACAGCGCCCTGTTGCCGGCGGGCGTAGCCATTGATCAGCTGAAATGAGGGGCGAAGCGATGCGAAGAATAATATCGATATGCCTGATGCTGTTGTTGAGCGCTTGCGGCGGGGGCGGAGGTGATGGAGGCAATCTCTCCAATGGCAGCAATACCGGCAGCACGGCCAACAGCGTGACGATGACGGTCGATTCCGGGCCCAGCGGCGTCCAGGGCGCGTTCAATCTGCCTTATGTCTCGGTCACCGTCTGCACGCCGGGCAGCGCCAGCAATTGCCAGACGGTCGATCACGTGCTGGTCGACACCGGCTCCACCGGTTTGCGGATACTGGCGTCGGCCTTGAATGCCTCGCTGCTGGCAGGGTTGGGCAGCCAGCAGGTGAACAGCCGGCAGGTGGTGGAGTGCATGCAGTTCGCCGATGGCATCACCTGGGGGCCGGTCAAGCTGGCCGACGTCAAGATGGCCGGCAAGACGGCGAGCGCGCTGCCGATGCAGCTGATTTCAGATCCGTCGTACGCCACGATTCCGGCCAGCTGCTCATCGATAGGCTCCAATGAAGGCAATCTCGCCGGGCTGGAGGCCAACGGCATCATCGGCGTCAGCCAGGCCTTGCAGGATTGCGAGATCAATGGCAATTGCGCCAGCAATTCGGCCAATTCCCTGTACTACTTGTGCGCCGGCGCAACGAGTTGCGTACCGGGCGCGGTGCCGGTGGCGCAGCAGGTGGCCAATCCGGTGGCCAGTTTCAGCGGCGACAACAACGGCGTGCTGCTGCAATTGCCCAGCCTTGCCGCCACCGGTGCGGCAAGCGCCACCGGCTCGCTGACCTTCGGCATAGGCACCCAGTCCAATAATGCGGTTCCAGGCGGCGCCCAGGCCTTCCTTACCACCTCGGCTTCGGCGTTCAACATCAACACCCTCTACAAGGGCCTTAGCTATTCCAGCTTTATCGACAGCGGCTCCAATATATTGTTTTTCCCGGATAGCAGCATCAGCACCTGCGTGGTATCTGGTTCAACCTGGTTCTGCCCCGCCTCGCAGCAGAACCTGAGCGCGGTGTTGTCCAGCGGCGCCAGCAGCAGCACCGTCAATTTCAGCGTGATCAGCGCGCAGTACCTGACGAGCACCAGTTATGCGGCCATTCCTGGCATCGCCGCGCCGGCCTCCGGCGTGCTTGCCAGCCAATTCGACTGGGGCCTGCCGTTCTTCTATGGCCGCAGCGTGTTCATCGGTTTCACCGGCCGCAGCAACCCGTTGGGAAATGGCCCTATGTATATTTTCTGAGCCAGTCCGATCTTGCGGCGCAGCAAAAGCTGGCCTATAACGCAAGCGTCATCACGATGACATCTCCTCTGTCTTTGTGCTTGAGGATAATGGCAAACAGGCCCGGAACATTCCGGGCCTTTTTTTGTTATATGGTCGGCACAAAATGTCAGTTAACCTGGTATTTGTTCCATGCTACATTTCCATGTCATTTTTATGTCGGAATGCATGTGAACGCGGCGAAGAAGATACGGCAATTGCTGGATCAGAGCGAAGAGCCGGAGCAAGTGGAAGTGTTGTTGCAGATGGCGGCCGGTTTGCAGCTTGGCTTGCCGTTCGACCTGAGGCGCTTGTGCGGGATCGAGCAGCCTTATTTCGAATTGGGCATGGCTCTGCTTAAGGACTGGCACGCCGATCATCACATCGCCGCGCGCAGCAAGCTCTTGGAGTCGATTCTGGCCCGGGACCAGGGGCTGCAGCTTCGGCTGTGCCATCTGGGGTCCGCCGCGGGCTGACCTTGTTGTTAGAATGGCCGTCTTTGGATTCACGGAGACGATCATGCTGGCGGATGTGGAACTGGCCAAATCCTATCGATTGTTGAACCATGGCCCGACGGTGCTGGTCAGCAGCGCGGCGGCAGGCAGGCGCAACGTGATGGCCGCCGCCTGGGCGATGCCGCTGGATTTCGATCCGCCCAAGGTGCTGGTGGTGATCGACAAGTCCACGTATACCCGGGAGCTGGTTGAGGCCAGCGGCGAGTTCGTGCTCAACATTCCCTGCCGCGCGCAGGCGGAGCAAGTGGTGCGGGTGGGCAGCGAGAGCGGCCATGGTCGGGACAAGTTCGCGTCCAGCGGGCTCGCGCCTCTGCCGGCGCGGAAAGTGGGCGCGCCGAGGGTGGCCGGCTGCATCGCCTATCTGGAGTGCAAGGTGGTTCTAGAGCCGCACAATCAGCGGCAATATGATCTGTTCATCGGCGAAGTGGTCGCCGCCCAGGCTGATGACGCCTTGTTCAGCGATGGTCATTGGCATTTCGACGACGACCCGGCCAAGCGCAGCCTGCACTACATCGCCGGCGGCGCCTTCTTCGCCACCGGCGAGGCGTTCAGCGTCTGAGCGTCGCCCCACAATCCTGCGCTGCGCCTTCTTGCCGCTTGGCGACGGTGCCGGCGCGTCTTCGCTCAGGCGCATCGCGAGGTTGGATTGGCGATGAAAAAGCCCGCTTTCGCGGGCTTTTTGTTTGCGCGGGGCGTTTACTGCCAGTCGACCAGCGCGTACAGCTTCTTACCGCGCTTCAGCAGCGAGTACTGGCCGAACAGGCGCTCGCCGTCGCCGATCGCGTGCTCCAGGCTGTCCACCTTGATGCCGTTGACGCTGACGGCGCCGCTCTGGATGAAGGTGCGCGCCTCGCTCTTGGACTTGGCCAGGCCGCCGGCGGCCAGCGCGTCGATCAGGCCGCTGGCGCTCTTGTCCAGCTTGATGGTCGGCAGGCCGTCCTGCGCCAGCTGGGCGAAGTCGTCGGCGGTCAGGTTGGTCAGGTCGTTGCTGAACAGGCTGTGGGTGATGCGCTGCGCGGCTTCCAGCGCGGCCTTGCCGTGCACCAGCTCGGTGACTTGCTCGGCCAGGATGCGCTGGCCTTCCGGCTTGCCTTCGCGGCTCTTGTCGGCTTCTTCGATCGAGGCGATCTCGTCCACCGACAGGAAGCTGAAGTAGCGCAGGAACTTGTACACGTCGGCGTCGGCCGTGCCGAGCCAGAACTGGTAGAAGGCGTAGGGCGAGGTCTTCTTCGCGTCTAGCCAGATGGTGCCGGATTCGGTCTTGCCGAATTTGGTGCCGTCGGCCTTGGTCACCAGCGGCATGGTCAGGCCGTATACCTGGGTCTGGTTCAGGCGGCGGGTCAGGTCGGTGCCGGCGGTGATGTTGCCCCACTGGTCGGAACCGCCGATCTGCAGCTTGCAGCCCAGCCGCTGGTTCAGCTCGGCGAAATCATAGCCCTGCAGCAGGCTGTAGGAGAACTCGGTGTAGGAGATGCCCTGGTCGTCGCGGTTGATCCGCTGCTGCACCGATTCCTTCTTGATCATCGCGTTGACAGAGAAGTGCTTGCCGATGTCGCGCAGGAACTCGAGCGCGTTCATTTTGCCGAACCAGTCGTAGTTGTTGGCCATCACGGCGGCGTTTTCGCCTTCGAAGGACAGGAAGGGTTCCACTTGCTTGCGGATCTTTTCCACCCAGCCCTCGATCACGTCCGGGGTGTTCAGCTTGCGCTCGGCGGCCTTGAAGCTCGGGTCGCCTATCATGCCGGTGGCGCCGCCCACCAGGGCCACCGGACGGTGGCCGGCCTGCTGGAAGCGCTTCAGCATCAGGATGGGCACCAGGCTGCCGATGTGCAGGCTGTCCGCCGTCGGGTCGAAGCCGCAATAAAGCGTAACCGATTCCTTGTTCAGCAGTTCTTGCAGCGCGGCCATATCGGTGGTTTGCGCGATGAGGCCACGGGCCTCCAGATCCTGAAGAAGGGCGGTTTGCGTCATTTGACTGGGTCTCCAACACGGTAGAAAAACAACGGCCCTCGGGGGCCGTCAGGGACATGCGGGCCCGACGCCGCGCCGCGTCGTCGGGAAAAACGTCCATCTTAACCGAAAATGGGGCCAATTGCGCCTCCTGGCGCAGAATATCCTCATCCATGGCATGGGCGGGTTTGCCTGCCTGCCGCATTGCGGCAAAATGTCGAATGGAAAATCAGGAAAGGAAGAATCGATGTCGCGGCAGGTCAAGGTATGGGATGCGCCCACCCGTTTGTTTCACTGGACGCTGGTGATATTGTTCGGCGCGATGTGGTTCTGCGCGGAGCAGGGCGGCGAATGGCTGCAATACCATATCTATTGCGGCGTGGCGCTGGCGTCGCTGCTGGTGTTCCGCCTGGTCTGGGGCGTGATCGGCAGCCAGACCGCGCGCTTTTCCAGCTTTGTGCGCGGTCCGCGCGCCATTCTGCGTTACCTGAAGGGCGAGCTGCCGGAGCGCGAGGCGCCGGGCCACAACCCGCTGGGCGGCTGGATGGTGGTGGTCATGCTGCTGGCGCTGGCCGCGCAGGTGCTGACCGGCCTATTCGCCGCCGACGTGGACAGCTACCTGTACGATGGCCCGCTGGCCAAGCACGTGGGCAGCGGCTTGGCCGAGGCCGCCACCGGCGTGCACAAGCTGCTGTTCAACGGCCTGCTGGGCCTGGTGGGGCTGCATGTCGCCGCCATCGTCGCCTACCGGGTGGTGAAGAAGCAGAACCTGGTGGGGCCGATGCTGACCGGCTACAAGAAAATGGCGGGCGAGCCGCCGCGGCTGCGTTTCGCCCACGGCGCGCTGGCCTTGGCGACGCTGCTGTTGTCGGCGGGCGGCCTGTATTTCGCGCTGCTGCGCTGAAGCGCTTCCGCGGAAAACGACAAAGCCGGCAATCGCCGGCTTTTTGCTTTCCACCGCGCCGGGCGCTTATTTTTCCGGGCCGCGGAAGGCGTCGTGACAGGTCTTGCAGTTTTGCGCCACCTGGCCGTAGGCCTTCTTGATGGCGGCCAGATCGCCGGCCTTGGCGACGGCGGCGAGGTTGTCCACCGATTTCAGGAAGGCGTCGCGGTCGGCCTGGAACTTGGCCGGCTGGCTCCAGATTTCCGGCTTGGCGCGGCTCTTGCCGCTGATGCTGTTCGCCGGGAAGTGCTTGAACGGCTCCGCGGCCAGCGTCTTCATCGCTTCCGCCTGCTGCTCGAACTTGGCCTTGTCATAGGGCGCGCGCTCGCGCACCGCCATGCCCATGGGCTCGAACGATTGCAGCAGCATCTTCTTGAATGCCTGGCCGCGAATTTCGGCGGGGGTGTCGGCGTGGGCGGCGGGAATGGCGATGGCTGCCAGCAGCAGCGCGGTCAGTATCTTGTTCATGGCGTCTCGAATGCGTGTCGTGCTTGTCGGATGGCGGCGCGGCGCGGCGCGCCGCAAGAGCCTGTTTGCGATGAGTGGCCGATGCCGCAAAAAGATCGTAAACAGGCGCTCAGCCGATTATATCGATGACGGCGGGAAATGGGGCCGGGTGGGCGGCCCGGGCGGATCAATCCTTGCGGAAATCCTTGTGGCAGGCCTTACAGGTCTGCTGGGTGGCGCCGAACTGGGCCTTGATCGCGGCCAGATCGCCGGTCAGCGCCACTTGCTTCAGCTTGGCGGTGGCGGCCTTGTGGTTGTCGATGGCTTTCTGCCAGTCGGCGGGCTTGCTCCAGATTTCCGCTTTGGCGTCGGTCTTGCCCGCGCCGCTGCCGGCCGGGAAGTATTGCCAGGGCTGCTGCGACAACTGTTCCAGCTTGGCCGCCTGCTTGGCGAATTGGTCCTTGTTGTAAGGGATTTCGCCCTTCACCATCTTGCCCATCTCGCCGACCACCGGCTTGTACTGCTTGAACACGTCCTTGCGCTGGCTGACCGGGTCGGCGGCGAAGGCCTGGGCGGCCAATAGCAGCGCCACGGAAGCCATTAACATCTTTTTCATCGAAACTCTCCTTGTTTGGCATGAAAAGCGGCGTTGGCAGCGTATCACGGCATGCACTTCGCCAAAACCCGCAATGTGTAAATGGTTGAAAGTGTGCGATGTTATACAGTAACATTATCGCCGTCATTCAGCCGAACCATGGCAAACCGAAATGGATTCCACCTCCTATCTCGCCGCCGCCGAGCGCCACTGCGCCGCGCGCGGCAGCAAGCTGACCGAACTGCGCCGCCAGGTGCTGAAGCTGGTGCTGGGCCGCCGCGGCGTGGTCAAGGCCTACCAGGTGCTGGCCGATCTGCAGCAGCAGCGCGGCAACGCCGCGCCGCCGACCGTCTACCGCGCGCTGGACTTCCTGGTGGAGCACGGCCTGTTGCACAAGGTGGACGCGCTCAACGGCTTCATCGTCTGCGATCATTTCGATTGCCAGCATGAGAGCCTGATCCTGGTGTGCGAGCAATGCGGCCGCGTCAATGAAGTGGACGCCGCCGGAGGGCTGGCCAGCCTGCGTGAAATGGCGCAAGCCGCCGGCTTCGCGCTCAGTCCGCAAAACCTGGTGCTGGCCGGACGCTGCCAGTCCTGTGCCGTCTGAATCTGAAGAAATCATGAACAACAAGACCAAAGTCAACCTGTTTACCGGCTTTCTGGGCGTCGGCAAGACCACCGCGCTGCGCCACCTGATCGCCAACCGGCCGCAACACGAGAAGTGGGCGGTGATCGTCAACGAGTTCGGCGAAGTCGGCATAGACGGCGCCGCGCTGCTCAACGACGAGCTGGCGGTGGCGGAGATCGCCGGCGGCTGCCTGTGCTGCGTCGCCGGCCCGCAAATGACGGCCACCGTGGCCACGCTGCTGCGCCGCGAGAAGCCGGACCGCCTGCTGATCGAGGCCAGCGGCCTCGCCCATGCCGCCGGCGTCATCGACGAGCTGCGCGCCAAGCCCTTGGGCGAGGCGCTGGAAGTGGCCGCGGTGCTGACCTTGGTGGACCCGCGCCAGTTCATCCAGCCCGACTACCACCGCCAGCCGCTGTACCGCGACCAGATCTCCATCGCCGACGTGCTGGTGGCCAACAAGATCGACACCGCCGACATCCCGACCATGGAAGCCTTCCGCGCGCAGGCGGCGGCGCTGTTCCCGCCCAAGTCGCTGGTCGGCGAGGTGCGCGACGGCCAGCTGGATGTCGCCTGGCTGGACGCCGAGCTGGCGGCCAAGCCGCGCTACCGCCCGGCGGTGTTGCCGGACAATGCCAGCGCGTGGCAATCGGCCGGCTGGACCTTCGACCCGGAGCTGAATTTCGACGGCGAGCGGCTGACGCGGCTGTTCGACGGCCTGCCGGCCAAGGTGCCGGGCCTGGTTCGCGCCAAGGGCGTGTTCCGCGTGCTGGACAGTTGGGTATGGCTGAACTGGGCCGCCGGGCAGTGGGGCGCGGCCCAGGTGTCCTGGCGCCGCGACAGCCGCTTCGAGCTGATCGCGCCCGAATTCGACGCCGCCGCGGTGGAAGCCTGGCTGAAGGAGTGCCTGGAATGAGCGGACAACACTCGCACGATCATGGGCACGGCCACGCGCACGCGCCGCACCGCCACGTGACCGCCGCCAATCTGCGCGCGCCGCTGAGCCTGCTGTCGATGTCGGCCGCCCGGCGCGTCGCGCTGACGCTGCTGCCGCTGGCCGGGTTGTGGCTCTTGGTGTGGTGGGCATTGCGGGAGCTGGCATGAGCATCATCCTGAACAACCTGACGGTGTCCTACCAGCGCCATCCGGCGGTGCACCACATCAGCGGCCGCTTCGCCGACGGCGACGCCACCGCGATCTTCGGACCCAACGGCGCGGGCAAGAGCACCTTGCTGAAGGCGATGATAGGCGCGCTGACGCCGGATGCCGGCGGCGTGGACCTGAACGGCTACCGCCGCAGCGACATCGCCTACCTGCCGCAGCAGGCCGAGATCGACCGCAGCATGCCGGTCAGCGTGCTGGAGCTGGTTTGCACCGGGCTGTGGCACCAGAGCGGGCCGTTCGGCGGCGTGGGCCGCGACGGCATGGCCCGCGCGATCGAGGCGCTGGAGCAGGTGGGCCTGGCCGACTTCGCGCTGCGGCCCATCGCCGCGCTGTCGAGCGGCCAATTCCAGCGCGTGCTGTTCGCCCGCATCCTGGTGCAGGACGCCAGGCTGATCCTGCTGGACGAGCCCTTCAACGCGGTGGACGCCAAGACCACCGAGGACCTGCTGGGCCTGGTGGCGCAGTGGCGGCGCGAGCGGCGCACCGTGATCGCGGTGCTGCACGACGCGCTGCAGGTGAGGGCGCATTTCCCGCACACGCTGCTGATGGCGCGCGAGGTGATCGCCTGGGGCGACAGCGCCACGGTATTGAATGACGACAATCTGCGGCGCGCGGTGGACACCGCCGCCCACTGGCAGGCCCAGGCGCCGGTTTGCGGCCTGGATGGAGCAAGCGCCTGATGCAACACTTGTACGATCTTCTGGTTTCGCCCTTCGTCGAATTCGCCTTCATGCGCCGCGCCCTGGCCGGCTGCCTGGCGCTGGCGCTGGGCTCGGGGCCCATCGGCCTGTTCCTGGTGATGCGGCGCATGAGCCTGATGGGCGACGCGATGAGCCACGCCGTGCTGCCCGGCGCCGCCGTCGGCTTCATGTTCGCCGGCCTCAGCCTGCCGGCGATGAGCCTGGGCGGCTTCGTCGCCGGCGTGCTGGTGGCGCTGCTGGCCGGTTTGGCCACCCGCTTCACCAGCATCAAGGAGGACGCCAGCTTCGCCGCCTTTTACCTGCTGTCCCTGTCCTTGGGCGTGCTGCTGGTGTCCCGGGGCGGCAGCAACGTCGATCTGATGCACATCCTGTTCGGCTCGGTGCTGGCGGTGGACGACGCCGCGCTGTACCTGGTGTCCGGCGTGGCCACGGTGACGCTGCTGACCTTGGCCGTCATCTACCGGCCGCTGTTGCTGGAAAGCCTGGACCCGGTCTACCTGCGCGCGGTGGGCGCGCGCGGCGCCTGGTGGCATCTCTTGTTCCTGATGCTGGTGGTGTTGAACCTAGTGGCCGGCTTCCAGTCGCTGGGCACGCTGATGGCGGTCGGCCTGATGATGCTGCCGGCGATCACCTCGCGGCTGTGGACCGAGCGCATCGAGGCCATGCTGGCCTTGGCGGTGGCCATCGCCTTCTTCAGCGGCCTGGGCGGTCTGTTGCTGTCCTACCACTTCGAGTTGCCGTCCGGCCCCGCCATCATCCTGCTGGCCGGCGTGGTCTATCTGCTGTCTTTGCTGTTCGCGCCGGTTGGGGGCGCGTTGCCGCGCTACATCCGCGCGCGGCATCTGGAATCTTGAACCTATAGGGGAAGCCTCATGAAGAAGACTTTAGCCGCCTTGCTGCTGCTGGGCATGCCGGCCCTGGCCTTGGCCAAGGTGCCGGTGGTGGCCAGTTTCAGCATCATCGCCGACATGGCCCGCGAAATCGGCGGCGACCGCGTCGAGGTGGTGTCGCTGGTCGGCCCGGACCAGGACGCCCACGTGTTCCAGCCGTCGCCGGCCGACATCAAGAAGGTGTCCGCCGCCAAGGTGCTGGTGACCAACGGCCTGGGCCTGGAGGGCTGGATGACCCGTTTGGACAAGGCGGCCAATTTCCGCGGCGTGACCGTGGTGGCGTCCAAGGGCATCCGGACCCGGGAAGCGGCGGAAGAGGAGCATGCCGAGGACGGCCATGATCACGGCCACGATCACGGCGCGGTGGATCCGCACGCCTGGCACGACCCGGCGCGGGTGCAGACCTATATCCGCAACATCAGCGCCGGCCTGATCCAGGCCGATCCGGCGGGCAAGGCCGAGTACCAGCGCCGCGCCGCCGATTACGCGGCCAAGGTGAAGGCGGTGGACGACTGGGCCCAGCGGCAGTTCGCCGCGGTGCCGCCCGCCAAGCGCAAAATCCTGACTTCGCACGACGCCTTCGGCTATCTGGGCGAGCGCTACCAGTTGAAGGTGCTGGCGATCCAGGGCGTCAGCACCGAGTCCGAGGCCTCGGCCAAGGGGGTCGCGCAGCTGACGCGGCAGGTGAGAAAAGAGGGCGTCAAGGCGGTGTTCATGGAAAACATGAGCGATGCCAGGCTGCTGAGGCAGCTGTCCGCCGAGGCCAAGGTGCAGATCGGCGGCAAGCTGTACGCCGACGCGCTGTCCGGCCCCGGCGGTCCGGCCGCCAGCTATCTGCAGCTGATGCGCTACAACGTCGACACCATCATGAAATCGTTCCGCTGACCAGCTGAGCCAGCTTCCACGCGCCGATTCCCGCCACGCCCAGTCCGGCCGCCAGCCGCACTGGGCGTTTTTGCATCCAGCGGCGCAGGCTGTCGGCGAACACCCCCATCAGCAACAGGTTGGGCAGCGTGCCCAGGCCGAAGGCCAGCATCAGGCCGGCGCCGGCGCCGGCCGAGCCGCTGGCCAGCGCCGAGATCGACGCGCTGTAGACCAGTCCGCAGGGCAGCCAGCCCCATACCGCGCCCACCGCGACGGCGCGGCCGGCGGATCGCACCGGCAGCAGCCGCCCCACCAGCGGCTGAATCCGCCGCCAGACGGGCTGTCCCAGCTTTTCAAGCGCGGTGACGGCCTGGGCGAATCCCGCCAGATAGAGGCCCATCGCGATCAGCATCAGATCGGCCAGCGCGGCCAGGCCCAGCTGCCAGGAATGCGTGGACGCCAGGCTGAGTCCGCCGGCAGCCACCCCGCCCAGCAGCGCGCCGATCAGCGCGTAACTGGCGATGCGTCCGAGATTGTAGCCGGCCAGCACCCGCCAACGGGCGTGGCCGGTAGGCTGGTGCAGGGTGAGGGCGGCGACGATGCCGCCGCACATGCCGACGCAATGTCCTCCCCCCAGCAGGCCGGCGAGGAACAGAATCCAGTAATTTGTCTCAATCATGCCGCAAGCGGTTCAGGAAAGCTCTATGGTAACAGAGGGCATGACGGAGCGGCGGTAAGCCGCTGATTTGGCTTGACGATGGGGTTGACGGCGGATTGTTCGATTCTTTTTGGCATTGTCGAAACAGTCATTCTACAAAAAAGGTTGAAGATAATTGTTTCGCCTACTGGCCAAAAGGACAGTTTGCAAAGAAAATGTCGGTTTTGGCGCGACAACAAGGACTGCGCCGCCTGCGTGGCGGACGCGGCCCATGCCTGGAGCCGGGCCGGACTCGGGAGCGGTTCGTCGATGAAGACGAGTCGATCCGGCCGAGGCTGCAATGAAAAGGAATGGGGATACATGAGGAACACAATATGGCCAGGTATCTGACACTTGAACGGCTGGGAAAGTCGGCCATCATCACGCTTTCCAACCTGCCTGCCAATCTGCTGACGACCGATGGCCTGAACGAGCTGACGGCGACGCTGCAGGCGTTGAATGCGGATGACGACGTGCGTTCGGTGGTGATTACCGGCGCCGGCGACGCGTTTTTTTCCGCCGGAGCGGATTTGAAGCAGTTCGCCGCAGGCGACAAGGCGGCGGCGGACACCTTGCTGCAGGCCTTCGCCGACACGCTGCAGGCGATACGCGCCTATCGCGGCGTGACTGTGGCAGCGGTGAACGGTTTCGCGCTGGGCGGCGGTCTGGAGTGCGCGCTGGTGTGCGACTACATCATCGCCGAGCGGGGCGCCAAGCTGGGCCTGCCTGAAGCCAAGGTCGGACTGATTCCGGCCGCCGGGGGCACCAAGACGCTGGCCGACAAGGTGGGCGTGTCCTGGGCCAAGCGCATCATTCTGGGCGGCGAGGTGGTGTCGGCCGAGCAGGCGCTGAAGATAGGCCTGATCGAAGAGGTGGTGGATCAGGGCTTCGCCAAGATCGTCGCGGTCAGCCTGGCCAACAAGGTCGCAGGACAGAGCCCGGCCGCGGTGGCGGTGGCGCGCAAGCTGATCGAGGATAGCCCCAACCTGACCCTGGACGAGCATCTGAAGCGGGAACGCGCGGCGACGCTGGGCCTGGTCGGCGGCTCGGAGCAGCTCGACGGCGTGGCGGCTTTCCTGGCCAAGCGCGCGCCAAGCTGGGCGCAGGACGACGACGATTGAGCCGTCGCCGCCTTTGCGAGCCGATATGACAAAAGCCGCCTGCGCGCAATATTCGCCGCAGGCGGTTTTGTTTTGGCCGCGCCCGACGTGTTAGCCTAGGCGACATTTGGCATAATCCGGCCGAAGATGTCTTCGGCCGGCACGCAGGGGAGAGCATGGAAATCTACCAGTTGCGCACCTTCGTCACCGTGGCGCAGCAGGGCCATCTGACGCAGGCGGCCGAGCTGCTGCACCTGTCGCAGCCGGCGGTGACCGCGCAGATCAAGGCCTTGGAAGAAGAAGTGGGCATGCCGCTGTTCGAGCGCAACGCCGGCGGCGTCAGCCTCACCCGGGCCGGGCAGGAGCTGCTGCCTCAGGCTCAGGGCGTGCTGGCCGCGGCGCGCGACATCATCAACCACGCCAAGCAGCTGAAGGGACAGTTGTCCGGCCAGGCGCGCGTCGGCGTGACGCTGATGCCGGACATCCTGAAGCTGGGGCCATGGGTGGCCGCGCTGGTGAGCGCGCACCCGTTGCTGGAGGTGCAGTTGACCCACGGCGTGTCGGTGGACGTGCTCAATCTGGTGCGCAAGAAGGAACTGGACGCCGGCTTCTACCTGGGCAAGAACCCTTATATGAACGTCAGCACCGTGCCCTTGCAGACGCTGGATTTCCGCGTCGCGCTGCCGCCTGCCTGGGCGGGGCAGATGGCGTCGGGAAAGCTGAAGGATTTGGGCAAGCTGCCCTGGGTGGGCATTTCGCAGTTTTCCAGCCTGTCCAAGATCACCGCGGAGTTGTGGCGCGAGATCAATATCTCGCCTAAAAAGGTGGCGGAGAGCGATCACCTGGCCGTGATACTGGAGCTGGTGGCCGCCGGCGTCGGCGCGGCGCTGGTGCGCGAGGAAGAGGCCTTGGCATGGGAGGCGGAAGGGCGCGTCTGGCTGGTGCCCGATTTGCGCAAGCGAGCCGAATTGCAGTTCGTCTACCCGGCGGACCGGGCCGGCGATCCGGTGCTGGAGACCTTGTTGAGAGAGCTGCTGGCGGTCTGGGGACTGCCCTGTCCGCAAGCTTGAGTCCGGGCGCGTCGGCGCCGTCGAATGGGGAGGCCGCATGGCCAGTTGGATAGTCGGAGCGATGGAAACGTATCGCGGCGCGGTGGAGCAGGGGCAGCGCCGCTGGCTGGACGCGCAGCAGGAGGCCTGCAGCTGTTGGCTGTCGTCGATGCAGCCGGGCTTTCCCTTGTCCGAACGGGAAATGGCGAGGCGGATAGACGGCGGTTTGCTGGCGGGCGCCTCGATATGGCAGGCCCAGGCCGACATCCAGCGCGGATGGATGCTGGCCGCGGAGAAAGTGTGGACCGAGATGGGACGCAGCATCGCGCGGCAGCTGCCGGATGACGGCGCGGCGCCGATCGCGGCGGTGCGCCAGGCGCTGGAGGTGGGCTGCGTTTCCGGCGCGGCGATCTCCACCGCGTCGCGTCAGGCAGGCCATTTCGCCGCCACCAGCTTCTCCGGCATCCCGCTGAAGACCGCGCGCGACGTGCGGCGGGTGTTGAGGCAGAGGTAAGCCTGTTACGCATTCACGATCTCCGAGGGCGAGCGTTCTTGTTGACGTCGCCCAAAGGAGAGTGAAAATGAAAGTTCGACTGATCTTAAGTTGCGTTTTGGCGCTGGCGTCCGCGGCTTCGCAGGCTGGCATCGTCTTCGAGAACGGCTGGGATGCGCCAGCCAACAGCAATGTCCAAGCCTATACCCGGCAGGGCGCAGAGACGTACCTATCGGGTTACAGCGACGACTTGAAGCAGATGATAGAAAAGAGCGCTTGCAAGCTGACTGTGGTCAAAGGGTGCCACCAACCCAATGACCGGCATTTCACGGTCAAGGGCACGGGATCGGGCAAATCCTGCAAAAGCATCTACGCGGGGTCGGGCAGCGTGCACATTCCTTGCTGAGGTTTGCGTTCGAAAGGAGACGGCTCGCGGCGCGCGGGCTGTTTTTTATCGGGGGGGAATGTCGGCAAGAGGCTTGGCGGGATGTCTTTTTGCCGTATCTGACAAGGGGAACGCATGTACATCCTGGGGGCCTGCCACTGCGGCAATATTTCCTTCGAACTGGACTGGCCGGACGACGACGCCATCCCGGCGCGACGCTGCGGCTGCGGCTTCTGCCGCAAGCATGGCGGCGTATGGACCGCCTCGCCCGGCGGCAGGCTGGCGGTAACGCTGCGCGATCGCCGGCGGGTATCGCATTACCGTTTCGGCACCGGCACCGCCGATTTCCACATCTGCTCCGATTGCGGCGTCGCGCCGCTGGTCACCAGCGAGATCGGCGGCCGCTTGCACGCCGTGGTCAGCGTCAATGCCTTCGAGACGCCGGATCTGCCGCTGGGCGACGCGGTCGATGTCTCTTTCGATGGCGAAAGCGAAGCGGAAAGGCTGGCGCGCCGCGCCCGCAACTGGATTCCCGATGTCCGTTTCGCCTGATCGTTCCGCCATTGTCCGCCTTGAAGCCTTGCCGTCCGCCGTGTTGGCCGATTTGGCCGCCGGCAGGCGGCCGACGGGTTTGCGCCGCGCTTGCGAGGAGGGCGCCTTGCCGCCGCCGGAAGTGGCGAGGCGGGCGCTGCGCTTGCAGGCTGAGGGCGTGGAGGCGCGCTGGAGCCTGCCTTATGCCATGATCGATGAGGGTGGCGCCCTGGTCGGCGCCTGCGGCTTCAAGGGACCGCCCAGCCTGGGCGTGGTGGAAATCGGCTATGCGGTGGCGCCCTCGCGGCGCGGGCGCGGCATCGCCGCCGCCGCCGTGGCGCAATTGCTGCAGAAGGCTGCGGCCGGCGGCGCGCGCCGGGTGCTGGCCAGGATCAATCCGGACAATGCCGCGTCGTCCCGGGTGGCGGACAAACTGGGTTTCGTCCGCGGCGAGGTGGCGTTGGACGACGACGGCGAGCCGTTGGCGCAGTGGCTGTGGCCGGCGGCGATCGATTTTCCCGTTGATGGAGACGCATCATGAAGCTGATAGGCATGCTGGACTCCCCCTATGTGCGCCGCGTCGCGATTTCCCTGCAATTGCTCGGCCTTCCGTTCGAGCACCAGCCCTTGTCGGTGTTCAGCGCCTTCGACCGTTTCCGCGAGATCAACCCGGTGGTGAAGGCGCCCACGCTGGTGTGCGACGACGGCACGGTGCTGATGGATTCCACATTGATTCTGCAATACGCCGAGTCGATCGCGCCGGAACGCAGCCTGCTGCCGTCCGATCCGCGGCGGTTGCTGCAGAGCCTGAGGGTGACCGGGCTGGCGCTGGTGGCCTGCGAGAAGAGCGTGCAGGTCGTCTACGAGCGCAAGCTGCGGCCCGAGGACGCGCGCTACCCGCCCTGGCTGGAGCGGATCAGCGGCCAGCTGCTGGCCGCTTACGACGAGCTGGAGCGGGTGTTTGCGTCCGGCTGGCCGGACATCGACGGCGGCGTCATCGACCAGGCCGCGCTGACCACCGCTGTCGCCTGGCGCTTCAGCCGGCGGATGACGGCGGACATCGTGCCGGAAACCCAGTATCCGGCGCTGGCCGCCCTGTCCGCCCGGGCGGAGGCGCTGGACGCGTTCCAGGCGGCGCCGTTCGGCGACGGCGTGTGCCGCGCGGTTCGCTGACGCCGACGTAGCCGGGGCGCGAAAAAACGCCGCCGCATCCCTGAGGATGCGGCGGCGTCGTCTTTTGCGCTGCAGGGGTTTTACTTCGGATGCGCGCCGGCGGCGACGATGCCGCGCACCTTGGCCACGTCGCCGGCGGCCACCGGGCTGGCGGCGTTGCCCCAGCTCTGGCGCATGTAGGTGAGCACGTCGGCCACTTCCTGGTCGCTCATCTGCTGCGCGTAACCGGGCATGCTGTATTCCCAGGCCAGGTGGCGGGTGCGGGCGTTGACGCCGCCTTCCAGCACCACGCGGATCAGCGAGGTGGCGTCGCGCGCCATCACCGCCGAGCTGCCGGCGAGCGCCGGCACCACCTGGTCGTGGCCCTGGCCGTTGGCCTGGTGGCAGGTGGCGCAGTTCTCGAAGAACAGCGCGGCGCCGGTGCGCACCGGCGCGACGTCGGCCGCGCCCGCGCCGGGCAGGCTCTTCAGGTAGACGGCGATCGCCGACAGGTCGGCGGCGTTGATGTGCTGGCTGCTGTAGTGCACCACTTCCGCCATCGGGCCGAAGGCCGCGGTGTGGCGGTTGCGGCCGGTCTGCAGGTATTGCACCAGCTCTTCGGCCGACCAGCCGCCCAGGCCTTCGCGCGCGTCGCCGGTCAGGTTGCCGGCGTACCAGCCGGCCAGCTGCGCGCCGGTCAGGTAGCCCGGTTTCTTGTCGCTCAGCGCCACCTCCTGGAAAGCGGCGCCGCGCGGGGTGTGGCAGGTGCCGCAGTGGGCCATGCCCTGCACCAGATAGGCGCCGCGGTTCCATTCAGCGCTCTTGCCCGCGTCGGGCTGGTAGCGGCTGTCGTCATGGAACATCCAGCGCCACAGCGTCAGCGGCCAGCGCATGGACAAGGGCCACGGGATGTCGCTGTCGCGATTGGCCTGCTTCACCGGCTGCACGCCGTGCATGAAATAGGCGTACAGGTCGCGCATGTCGTCGTCGTTGATGCGCGCGAACGAGGTGTAGGGCATGGCCGGGTACAGCGAATGGCCTTCCTTGGCCACGCCGCGGCGCAGCGCGCGGGCGAAGTCCTCGTAGCTGTAGTCGCCGATGCCGGTTTCCTTGTCCGGCGTGATGTTGGTGGAGTAGATCTTGCCCACCGGGGTGTCCATCGGCAGCCCGCCGGCGTTTTCCTTGCCGCCGGGCGCGCTGTGGCAGGCGATGCAGTCCGACACGCGGGCGAGGTAGGCGCCGCGGCGCACGCCCTCGGTGTCGACATGCGCCTGGGCGGCGTTCGCCGCGCAGGCCAGCAGGGCCGCGAGGCCCAGGGTTTTCATCAGTTTCATCACGGTGTTCCTGTCAGCTCAGCTCGTTGACGGCGCGCCATGCCTGGTCGATGGCGGCGTGGGTGTACGGGTTCCAGTCGGAGTCGGAGTTGGCGATCGCCACCTTGCCGGCCGGACGGCGGGCGGCGGCGATGATGCGCTTGGACTCTTCTTCGTCGTCGTACATCGAGTTGAGGAAGTAGGAATAGCCGTGCGACCAGCGGTTGACGGTGATGGCCGCGATGTCGCGGTTGTGGTCGAAGCCTACGGGGCCCAGGATGCGCTGCAGCTGGCTGCGGATCATGTTCTCGTGTTCGGAGAACGGCATGGCCAGCAGTTTGGCGCGGCCCATCTTCCACTGCGTGCGCGGGTCGAGGTTGGAGCCGGCGATGGTGGGCACGTAGACCATGTGCAGGCACATCGGCTCGGACGGCTTGCGCGGGTGCTGGTAGCCGCCCAGGTCCACCGGATAATCCATCTTGATGCGGCTGTACGGCATGGACGGGCAGTACAGCTCGTGCACGCCCAGCTTCATGAAGCTGTCCCAGTGCTTCAGCACCACCTTGGTGTAGACCAGCGGCGCCTTGACGTTCATCGCCAGCGCCTGCTTCTGATCGTTTTCCAGCTCCGGCATGATGTGCGGGATCATCATGTTGTAACAGGCCATCACTACGTGGCGGCCCTGCACGCGGCGCAGCCTGCCGCCCTTGTCCAGGTAGCCGACGTCCACCGGGCCCTTGGCGTTCTCCACGCGCACCACGGTGCTGTTCAGCCGCAGCCGCACCGGGTTTTCGGGCAGGTCCAGCTTGCTGTAGTCGAAGCGGGCCAGCACGATGTCGTTCATGTCCTTTCCCGGCGCCGCCTGCGGGATCATCTTGCGCACCAGGAGGCGGGCGATGGAGGCGTTGCCGTCCGGGAAGTGGTAGATGTAGGGGTCGCGCAGCTCGGCTTCCGCCTCGGCGCTGATCTTGCCCAGGCCGGCCACGCCGTGGAAGCCCGGCAGGTCCAGGTTGCGCGCGTCCAGCGCCGGCAGGCCGTCGATGCCCACGGCCTGGAAGTCGTTGCTGCGCGACTGGAAGAAGCGGATCGCGGTGGCGCTCAGGCCGACGTGGCGGGACAAATAGGTGCTGTAGCTGATCTTGGCGAGGTAAGCCTCGCGCTTGTTCTTGGGCATGTCGCCCAGGTAGTCGCGGGTGCTGGTGTGCAGGGCGATCAGCGCGTCGCGGTCTTTCTTGGACATCGGGAAGTCGTTGATGAAGTCGCGGATCGGGCGCGCGTTCAGGCGCTTGGGGTCGATGTCGTCCGCCACCTGCAGATAGGGGTCGCCGCCGACGGTCTTGTCCACGCCGAAGTCTTCTTTGTTGAAGAACACGCCGCGCGACAGCTTGAGGTCGGGGTAGAAATTGCGGTGGAAGTGGCTGGCCAGTCCATCGATGTCGATGGTCAGTTCCTTCATCAGCGCCAGCGCTTCCTTGCTGAACACGTGCTTGGGCGATTGCAGCGATTCGGTGCCGCCGTAGCCCAGCATCAGGCGGTTGCCGACCTTGAACTCGTTGCGCTTGGCGTGGCCGCCGAAGTCGTCGTGGTTGTCCAGGATCAGCACCTTGGCCTGCGGGTGCTTCTTGCGGTAGTAGTGGGCGGCCGCAAGGCCGCTGATGCCGCCGCCGACCACCACCAGGTCGTAATGTTCTTCGACTTTGGCGCCGCCCAGGTTGACGGCATGGTGGGCGCGGCCCAGCTTGTGCGCGTTCTCGAACGAGCCGTCATGGTTGCCGCGCAGGCCTGTGAGCGAAGGCGGGTAGTAGCTGGCGCTGATCTGTCGGGGTGCGGCACGGAGAATTTCCAGCGGAGTGAGCCCGGCAGCCACCGTCAGCGCAAAACCGTTGAGAAAGTCTCGTCGGGTAATGGACATGGCTTTTCCTGTGTTGTCATTGGAATAAACCAGCAGCCTCTGCGTGCTGTCTGGCGTTCCATTATAACAAATTGTAAAAATTGTTAATTTTTATGCGGGAGGGATGGCTGGACCGCAATAAGCTGGCGAGGCCGCGGGAAAGAAAGGGACAGGCCCGGCTGAGCCGGGCCTGGGAGGATGCCGCGCGCAAGCGGGCGAGATCAGGCCTGGGGGATTCTCTTCTTCAGCAGGCCCAGCGCCAGCGCGGTGACGGCGGTGCCGGCGGCGAGCGCCGCCAGGTAGCTGGCGAGGTGTTCGACCGCGTTGGGGATGGGCAGCACGAACACGCCGCCGTGCGGCACTTTCAGTTCCACGCCCATGGTCATCGAGACGGCGCCGGCCAGCGCCGAGCCGGCCATCAGCGCCGGAATCACGCGGAAAGGATCGCGCGCGGCGAAGGGGATGGCGCCTTCGCTGATGAAGGCCAGGCCCAGCACGGCGGCAGCCTTGCCGGCCTCATGCTCGTCGACGGTGAAGCGGTCTCGGAACAGGCGGGTGGCCAGCGCGATGCCCAGCGGCGGCGTCATGCCGGCGGCCATCACCGCCGCCATCGGCGTGTAGACCTGGCTGGCGATCAGGCCGGTGGCGAAGGCGTAGGCCGCCTTGTTGACCGGGCCGCCCATGTCGAAGGCCATCATCGCGCCCAGCAGCGCGCCCAATGCCAGCGCGCTGCTGCCCTGCATGCCCTTCAGCGCGTCGGTCAGCGCCGCCAGCACGGCGGCCACCGGCTGGCCCACCACGTAGATCATCAAGAGGCCGGTCAGCAGCGAGCCCAGCACCGGCAGGATCAGCACCGGCTTCAGGCCGTCCAGATGCTGGCCCAGCTGGATGCGGCGGTTCAGCTCCCGCGTGCCGTAGCCTGCGATGAAGCCGGCGACGATGCCGCCGAGGAAGCCCGATCCCAGGCTGGCGGCCAGCATGCCGCCCACCATGCCGGGGGCGATGCCGGGGCGGTCGGCGACGGAGTAGGCGATGTAGCCGGCCAGTATCGGCACCATCAGCGCGAATGCCGATTTGGCGCCGATCTGGAACAGCGACCAGGCCAGCGTGCCCTTGTGCGCGTCGTCGAAGGCGTAGATGCCGCCCAGCGCGAAGGCGAGCGCGATCAGGATGCCGCCGGCGGTGACGAAGGGCAGCATGAAGGACACGCCGGTCATCAGGTGGCGATAGGGGCCGTCCTTGGTTTTCTCCTTGCCGGCGGCCTGGGCGGCGGGCGCGGCCGCGCCGCTCCAGGGCTGCGCCTCCGCTATCGCGCGGCGGATCAGCGCCTTGCCGTCGCCGATGGCGGCCTTGGTGCCGCTCTTGAACAGCCGTTTGCCGGCGAAGCGGTCCAGCTGCACCTGGGTGTCGGCGGCGATCACCACCAAGTCGGCGGCGGCGATCTCGGCGTCGGTCAACGCGTTCTGCGCGCCGACCGAGCCCTGGGTTTCCACCCGCATCGCGTGGCCCAGCGCCTTGGCGCCCTGGACCAGCCCCTCGGCCGCCATGAAGGTGTGGGCGATGCCGGTGGGGCAGCCGGTGATGGCGACGATGCTGAGCGCGCGCTCGGCAGCCGCGGCGCCGTCCAGCTGCGCGGCCGGATCGGCCAATACCGCGTCCAGCGTGGCGCGGCGCGCGGGTTTTTGCCCGGCGCGGGCGTCGTCGGGACAGTCCACCAGCAGGATCTGGCTGGCGGCCTGCAGGATGTCAGCGCCCAGCGCGGGCTGGCCGTCTATCTCGATGTCTATCCGTTTGCCCTGCCGCTGGGCGGCCTGGCGCAGCGCTTCGGCGGCCAGCCTGGCCTGGGTGCTGCGCTCCGGGGCGCGGATGATGGCGACGATGCTCATGTGTTTCCCCTGTTTCTGGGCGGACGCGGCTCAGGCCGCGGCCAGGGTTTGCAGGCTGACGGCGGCGGCCTGCTCTCGTATCTGTTGTTCCGGCGGCAGGTGCGGGCCGACGCGTTGCAGCTTGGCGGCGGCGAAGGCCACCGCCAGCGTCAGGCTGTCCGCGGCGTTCAGCCCCTGGCTTCTGGCGGCGGCCAGGCCGGCCACCAGCGCGTCGCCGGCGCCGACGGTGCTCAGCGGCCGCTGCGGCGGCAGGCTGGCCAGCAGCGCCGCGTCGGCGTCCACCAGCAGCGCGCCCAGTTCGCCCAGCGACACCACCACCCGGCCGACGCCCATCCGCTGCAAGCCGCGCGCGCAGCGGACCACGTCGTCCAGGCCGGGCAGCGGGCGGCCTGCCCATTGCGCCAGCTCATCGCGATTGGGTTTCACGCAGTCGGGCAGCGCCTCCGGCGGATTGGCCAGCGCGGCCGCCAGCGGCGAGCCGCTGCTGTCCACCAGCACCCAGGCGCCTTGCCGCTTCAGCTGCGCGCACAGCCGGGCCAGCGCGTCGCGCGGCAGGCCGGGCGGCAGGCTGCCGGCCAGCACCGCCAGGTCGCCGGCGCCGAGATGGGCGAGGCCGGAGGCCAGCGCCTGCAGCTCGGCCTCGCCGGTTTCCGGGCCGGGCAGGTTGATGTCGGTGGTGTCGCCGGTTTCGAGATCGGCCAGCTTGATGTTGACGCGGCAGGCGCCGGCCACCCGCAGCATGCGGTCGTCTATGCGCTTGGCGGCGAACAGCTGCTCGAAGGGGCCGCTGTTGTCGCGGCCCAGCAGGCCGTGGGCGTGGACCGGCAGGCCCCAGTCGGCCAGGCAGGAGGCGACGTTGACGCCCTTGCCGCCAGCGTTGACGTGGGCGGCGCGCGCCAGGTTGACGGCGCCGGTCCGCAAGGCGTCCAGGGTCACGGTCTGGTCGAGCGCCGGATTGGGGGTGACGGTGTGTATCGCGCCGCTCATGCCAGCGCCTCCAGCAATTGCCGCACTTCCTCGGCGCTGTCGCAGGCGAGCGCCTGCTCCGCCAGCTCGCGCAGCCTGGCGTGGCTGTGGCGGCGCAGCATCGCCTTCACCGCGGCGATGTCGTGCGGGCTCATCGACAGCTCGTCCACGCCCAGGCCGGCCAGCACCGCCGCGCCCTGCGGATCGCCGGCGATGCCGCCGCACACGCCCACCCAACGGCGGTGCGCCGCCGCGCCTTGCACGGTCTGGCGGATCAGCCGCAGCACGGCGGGGTGGAGGCTGTCGGCCTCGGCGGCCAGCTCGGGGTGCTGGCGGTCCATCGCCAGCGCGTACTGGGTCAGGTCGTTGGTGCCGATGGAGAAGAAGTCGACATAGGGGGCGAACTGGTCGGCCAGCAGCGCGGCGGCCGGCACCTCCACCATGATGCCGATCGGCACCTGCGGCGCGTCCAGTTCCTTGCGCACGCCCTCGCACAGGCCCTTGAGGCGGGTGATCTCCTTCAGCGAGCTGATCATCGGGAACATGATGGATAGCGGCTTGCCGGCCTTGGCGGCGCGGTACAGCGCGCGCAGCTGCGGCTCCAGCAGCTCGCGGCGGGACAGCAGCAGCCGCGCGCCGCGCATGCCGAGGAAGGGATTGTCCTCATGCGGCAGGTTCAGATAGGGCACCTGCTTGTCGCCGCCGATGTCCAGCGCGCGGACGATCAGCGGCCGGCCTTGCAGCGCCTGCTGCATGGCCAGATAGGTGCGCAGCTGCTCTTCTTCGTCCGGCGCGGCCTCGCGTTCCAGGAACAGGAACTCGGTGCGCATCAGGCCCACGCCCTCGGCGCCGGCGTCCAGCGCGGCGGCGGCCTGGTCGGGGCGGTTGATGTTGGCGGCGATTTCGATGCGTTTGCCGTCGGCGGTCTGTCCGGGCTGCTGCCGTTCCGCCTGTTGTTTTTGCTGGTCTTCCAGCTGGCGCTGCTGCCAGGCGCGGGCGGAGGCGAGGTCGGCGTCGCCCGGATTCAGGTACAGCCGGCCGGCGTCGCCGTCCAGGATGGCGGGGCTGCCGTCGGCCACGTCCAGCAACGCCGCGCCGGCGGCCACCAGCGCCGGCAGGCCCAGCGTCCGGGCCAGGATGGCGGTGTGGGCGGTGGGGCCGCCTTGAGCGGTGGCCAACCCCTTGACGCGGGAAAGGTCCAGGCTGGCGGTGTCGGACGGCGAGAGATCGGCGGCCAGCAGCAGGGTGTCGGGGCCGAATTCGGCCGGCGCGCTGCCCTGCAGCGCCGGGTCCAGGTGGAACAGCACCCGACGGCCGACGTCGCGCAGGTCGGCGGCGCGCGCCGCCAGCAGCGGGTTGCCCAAGGCGGAGATTTTTTCCGCCAGGCGCTCCACCGCCTGATGCCATGACCACTCCACGCCGTGGCCGGCCACCATCAGCTGGCAGCTTAGCGTGATCAGGTCGGTGTCGTTCAGCAGTTCCGCCTGGGCACGGAAGATGCCGGCTTCGCCGGCGCCCAGGGTCGCCTGGGTGGAATCGGCCAGTTCGGCCAGCTGTTGGCGGGTGGCGGCCAGCGCTTCGTGCAGGCGGTCGCCGCCATCGGCCAGGCTGACGGGCCGGTCGGGCACTTGCAGCCGCTCTCCGGCCAGGACGCGCACGGTGCCGATGGCGAGGCCCGGACTGGCGGCGATGCCGGGCAGGGAAATCAAAGATCCGGCCGGCTGCCAGCCGGCGGTTTTGCGCGCGCCGGCGGCGCGCTGAGCGGCGATGGCCGCCGCGGTCTGCTCCGCCAGGCTGGCTTCGCGCATCGCCTTCAGCAACTGGCGCACGCCTTCCTCGGCCTGCGGGCCGCGGGCGGATACGGCGACCAGGTCGCCCTGGCGCAGGCCCAGCTGCAGCAGCGAGATCAGGTTCTTGGCGTCGGCGGCGCGGCCGCCGTGGCGCACCTGCAATTGGGCCGGACTGCGCCGCGCTGCCTCCACCCACAGCGCGGCGGGGCGGGCGTGCAAGCCGTTGGGGTAGTCGAGCCGCCATTCGTCCCGCACGTCCAGGTCTTGCGCCTCGACGTCCGCTTGCGGGGTTTCCGCCGGTTGTTCCAGCGCGGCGATCAGGTCGGCGCTGTCCCGGGTGGAAAACAGCGGCAGCAGCCTGGCCTCGTCTTGCAGCAGCCGCGTCAGCTGGCGCAGCAGCACCAGGTGGTCGTCGGAACGCGCGGCGATCGCGCACAGCAGGTGGGTGCGCTGGCCGGGGTTCCATTCCAGTCCGGCTGGAATCTGCAGGATGGCGACGCCGGTGCGCAGCACCATCGCGCGGTCTTCCACCATGCCGTGGGGAATGGCGATGCCGTTGCCCAGGTAGGTGTTGGCTACCGCCTCCCGGCGCAGCAGGCTGTCTATGTAATCGGGCGCGATGCAGCCGGCGTCGGCCAGCATGCGGCCGGCCTCGCGGATGGCGGCCTCTTTGCCGGCGGGCTGGCAGCCCAGGCGTATCAGTTGCGGAGTGAGCAGGGCGTCGGACACGGCGTACCTCGTTCTTGGACTCGATATGGCTGGCATTGAAAACGATTACATTTTTGCTGTCAATCGGACAGAACTGGTTAAAATCAAACTTGTCGCGCAATTCGGAAAACTGTGGCGATTTTGCGCTTGCCAGCGCGGCGCGCGCTGGTGCAGCATCGCTTTCTTCAATTGAAAACGATTTCTCAGTCATGACTACCAGCATCAAGGATGTCGCGTTGTTGGCCGGCGTATCGGTGGCCACCGTGTCGCGCGTGCTGGGCAACGGCCCGGTCAGCGCCGCGCTGCGCGCCAAGGTGGAAGCCGCCGTCGCCCAGAGCGGCTACCGGCCCAACCTGTCGGCGCGGCGGCTGCGCTCTCAGCACACGCATACCATAGGCCTGATCGTGTCAGACATCCGCAATCCGTTTTTCACTTCGGTGAGCCGGGCGGTGGAGGACGTCGCCTACCGGTCGGGCATGCGCGTGATCCTGTGCAATACCGACGAGAACCCGGACAAGGAGGCGATGTACCTTCGGCTGATGCAGGAGGAGCGGGTGAGCGGGGTGATCTTCGCCGCCACGCGCGCCACCGCCGATTCGCTGGACGTCGCCGGTCTGGGCTTCCCTGTGGTGATGATAGACCGCGCCGGACCTTCCGCCCGCTGCGACGCGGTGCTGCTGGACAACCGCACAGCGGCGGCCGAACTGGTCGATCACCTGATCGGGCGCGGCTACCGGCGCATCGGCGGCCTGTTCGGCAATACCAGCAGCACCGGGGCCGAGCGGCACGCGGGCTTCCAGGAGGCGATGGAAAGGGCGGGCCTGGCGGCTGCGGCGCGCTTCGTCGCGCCCAGCGCCGAGGCGGCGCAGGCGGCGGTGGCGGGCTGGTTGCGGGAGGCGGGCGCGCCTGAGGCGCTGATCGCCAGCAACGGCCTATTGCTGCTGGGCGCGGTGAAGGCGGTGCGGGCGGCCGGCATCGCCGTGCCGGGCGAACTGGCGCTGGCGGGCTTCGACAACGATAGCTGGACCGAACTGGCGGATCCGGGCATGACGGTGATCGAGCAGCCGGTCGACGAGATCGGCCGCGCGGCGATGGAAATGCTGCTGGAGCGGCTGCAGCAGCCGGAGCGGCCGCTGCGCAAGGTGGTGTTGGCCGGCCGGCTGGTGGCGCGCGGCTCCAGCCGGACCAGGAACTGAATCAGCGCATCGGGCCGGTCAGCCGGGTCAGCGTGTCATCCTTGAGGAAACGGTGATGCCATACCGCGGCGGCGGCGTGCAGTATGCTCAGCCACAGCAGCACATTGCCCAGCAATTCGTGGATCTCCTTCAGCTCCTTGCCCAGCGGCGGATCGTTGGGCATGAAGGCGGGGAGCGCCAGGCCGAACAGGGCGACTTCGCGGCCATTGGCCTGGATGAAGGCGATGCCCAGGATCGGCAGGGCCAGCATCAGCGCGTACAGCGCCCAGTGGCCGGCGTGGGCCAGCAGATTCATGGCCGGGCTGGGCGCGGGCTCGATGGCGGGCGGGGGATTGCCCAGCCGCCAGGCCAGCCGCGGCAGCACCAGCAGCAGGACGATCAGCCCGGCCTGGACATGGGCGTAGCCCAGGCCGCTGCGGAGCGGGTCGCCCTTGGGGAAATTGCCTTTCAGTTCGATGAAGACCAGCGCGGCGATCACCGCCAGCGCGCACAGCCAGTGCAGGGCGCGGGCGATTCCGCCGTAACTGTGAGAGGTGTTGCGCAACATGTCGGCTCCTGTTGTTTTGGTTGGAACATGCTGCAAGCTTAGCCGCTCAAGCTTAAGCAGGTCTTAATCCATTTCAATGGGAGGGGAAATGCCGCGCGCCTCGGCGTCGCGGATGACGCCTGCCTTGTCCGCCGGCCGCCAGCCTTCCGGCTTCAACACCTTGCCGTCGGCGCGGCGCACCACCTTGCCATCGACGCATTTGCGCAGATTGGCGTCGTGTATCGCCTCGCACATCGCTTCCAGCGGCAGACCCTGCGACAGCAAGAGGCCGCACACCACGTTGAGCACGTCCACCGCCTCGGCGGTCAGCTCGGCCCGGCTGTGACGCTGCTGTTCGGGGGATTGCGCCGGCAGCGCGCGGTACTCGGCCAGGGCCTGCTGAAGTTCGGCCACTTCCTCGTCCAGCATGGTCTGCCACATCGCCAGCTGTTCGGGCTGGAATTCGGGGCGGGAGGGGGAGGGGAGGTCGAAGCGCCGCATGAAATCGCGGCGCATCCGGAACAGATCGCTCATCGTTAGACTCCTTTGTGATGCATATATTGTGGAGTCTATCGATTAAATCATCAATATATTGCGATTATTGCGCCTGCAGCGCGGCCAGCGCCTGGAAGTAGCCCGGGAAGGTCTTGGCCACGCAGCCCGGGTCGTTGATGACGACCGGCGCGCCCAGCAGCGAAACCAGCGAGAAGCACATCGCCATCCGGTGGTCGTCGTAGGTGTCGATCTCGGCGTTCGGCGTCAGCGCGGCCGGCGGGGTGACGCGGATGTAGTCCGGCCCTTCTTCCACCGTCGCGCCCACCTTGCGCAGCTCGGCCGCCATCGCCGACAGGCGGTCGGTTTCCTTCACCCGCCAGCTGGCGATGTTGCGCAGCGTGGTGGTGCCGTCGGCGGCCAGCGCGGCCACCGCCAGCGTCATCGCCGCGTCCGGGATGTGGTTGCAGTCCAGATCGATCGCCTTGAGCCTGCCTTCGGCGCGGGCCTCGATCCAGTTGTCGCCGAGGCGCACCGATGCGCCCATCCGCTCCAGCGCTTCCGCGAAACGCACGTCGCCCTGGATGCTGGCCTCGCCGACGCCCTCCACCCGCACCGGTCCGCCGGCCAGCGCGCCGGCCGCCAGGAAATAGGACGCGCTGGAGGCGTCGCCTTCGACGTAGACTTCGCCCGGCGAGATGTAGTGCTGGCCGCCGGGAATGACGAAGCGCTGCCAGCCGTCGCGTTCGACGCGCACGCCGAAGCGGGCCATCAGGTTCAGCGTGATTTCGATATAGGGTTTGGAGATCAGCTCGCCCACCACTTCGATCTCGGCCTGGCCGCCGGTCAGCGGCAACGCCATCAGGAGGGCGGTGAGGAACTGGCTGGAAACATTGCCTTTCACCTGGATGGGGGCGGCGCAGCGCACGTCCGCCGGGGAAACGGCGAGCGGCGGGAAGCCGGGCTGGCCCAGGTATTCGATGCGGGCGCCGGCGGCGTTCAGCGCGTCCACCAGGTCGCCGATCGGGCGCTCGTGCATGCGCGGCACGCCGGATAGTTGGTAACTGCCGCCCATCAGCGCCAGCGCCGCGGTCAGCGGCCGGAAGGCGGTGCCGGCGTTGCCGAGAAACAATTCGGCGTTCTTCACCGGGAAGACGCCGCCGCAGCCCTGGACGCGGAAGTCCCGGCTGTCTCCTTGTTGCTCGATCTTCACGCCCAGCAGCTTCAGCGCGCTCAGCATGTGGCGGATGTCGTCGGAGTCCAGCAGGTCGCGCACCAGCGTGCTGCCGCCTGACAACGCGGCCAGCAGCAGCGTGCGGTTGGAGATGCTCTTGGAGCCGGGCAGCTTGATGGAGCCGGCGAGGCGGGTGCAGGGATTGAGATGCAGTTGTTCCATGAGGCGGGCGCGTTCTGTGTTCGGATGATGGATGCTAAGCAGCGGACACTGTAACCGCCATGGCGCGATGGTGGCAATCATGCGGCGCGCATTCCGCCCACTCGGCGAAGCCCGCTTCGGTTACAATGCCCGGTTTGACCGGCCCGTTCTTCCCGCGACGCGCGGCGGATCCGGCCGGGTCTCGGCAGAATGCAACAGGATCAGATTTCGATGACAGTTCCGGTGATTACCATCGACGGCCCGTCCGCTTCCGGCAAGGGCACGGTGGCGGCCCAGGTCGCCGCGCGCCTCGCCTTCCATTACCTCGACTCGGGCTCGCTGTACCGGCTGCTGGCGCTGCACGCGCGCCGCCGCGGCATCGCCTGGGACGACGAGCCGGCGCTGGCCAGAGCCGCCGCCGCCTTGCCGGTGGAGTTCTCCGACGGCGCGGTGTGGCTCGAAGGCAACGACGCCAGCCAGGATATCCGCGCCGAGGAAATCGGCATCGGCGCGTCCAAGGTGGGCGCGCTGCCGGCCGTGCGCGCCGCGCTATTGCAGCGCCAGCGCGATTTTTGCGAAGCGCCGGGCCTGGTGACCGATGGCCGCGACATGGGTTCGGTGGTGTTTCCGGACGCGACTTTGAAGATTTTTTTGACCGCCAGCGCGGAAGAAAGGGCGAGTCGCCGTCATAAGCAGTTGATCGGCAAGGGGGAATCTGCTAACCTCGCACAGATTATGCAGGACATTATCGATCGGGACGCGCGCGATGCCGCCCGGCCGGTAGCGCCGCTGCGCCAGGAGCCGGACGCCTTTTTGCTCGATACCACGGAGCTGACCATAGACCAGGCGGTCGACAAGGTCCTCGAGTGGTTTGAGGAAAAACAAGCTTCCGGCCATTGATTTTTTGTACGGCCGTTTTTGCTGCAATGCGGAAACGGCCCTGTTTTCAACCCTAACCCCGCAAGCCGCAAGGCCTGCAACCGAGAGTACGCTTGATGACTACCCTCTCCATGGAAAACTTCGCTCAACTGTTCGAGGAAAGCCTCACCCTGCACGACATGCGCGTGGGCGAAGTGATCACTGCTGAAGTCGTGGCAGTTGATTCCAACTTTGTTACCGTGAACGCCGGCCTGAAGTCCGAATCCCTGATTCCGGCCGAAGAGTTCAAGAATGACCAAGGCGTGGTCGAAGTCGCCATCGGCGACTTCGTGACCGTCGCCATCGACGCGCTGGAAAACGGCTTCGGCGAGACCAAGCTGTCCCGCGAAAAAGCCAAGCGCATGGCCGCTTGGGTCGAGCTGGAAGAAGCGCTGGAAGCCGGCACCATCCTGTCCGGCATGATCAGCGGCAAGGTGAAGGGCGGCCTGACCGTCATGGTCAACGGCATCCGCGCCTTCCTGCCGGGTTCCCTGGTCGACGTGCGCCCGGTGAAAGACACCACCCCGTACGAAAACAAGCAGATCGAGTTCAAGGTTATCAAGCTGGATCGCAAGCGCAACAACGTCGTGGTTTCCCGCCGCTCCGTGCTGGAAGAAACCCTGGGCGAAGAGCGCAAGGCGCTGCTGGAAACCCTGAAAGAGGGCGCAGTCATCAAGGGTATCGTCAAGAACATTACCGACTACGGTGCGTTCGTTGACCTGGGCGGCATCGATGGCCTGCTGCACATCACCGACCTGGCATGGCGCCGCGTGAAGCACCCGTCCGAAGTTCTGGCCGTGGGCGACGAAGTGGAAGCCAAGGTACTGAAGTTCGACCAAGAGAAGAACCGCGTATCCCTGGGCCTGAAGCAACTGGGCGAAGATCCGTGGGTGGGCCTGTCCCGCCGCTACCCGTCCGGCACCCGCCTGTTCGGCAAGGTGACCAACCTGACCGACTACGGCGCGTTCGTGGAAATCGAGCAAGGCATCGAAGGCCTGGTGCACGTGTCCGAAATGGACTGGACCAACAAGAACGTACACCCGTCCAAGGTGGTTCAGGTTGGCGACGAAGTGGAAGTCATGATCCTGGAAATCGACGAAGACCGTCGTCGCATCTCCCTGGGCATGAAGCAGTGCCTGGCTAACCCGTGGAACGAGTTTGCCGACAACTTCCACAAGGGCGACAAGCTGAAGGGCGCGATCAAGTCCATCACCGACTTCGGCGTGTTCGTTGGCCTGCCGGGCGGCATCGACGGCCTGGTTCACCTGTCCGACCTGTCCTGGAACGAAGCCGGCGAAGAAGCCGTGCGCAAGTTCAAGAAGGGCGACGAGGTTGAAGCCGTTGTTCTGTCCATCGACGTGGAAAAAGAGCGCATCTCCCTGGGCATCAAGCAGCTGGAAGGCGATCCGTTCAACAACTTCGTTGCCATGAACGACAAGGGCGCTCTGGTGAAGGGTACCGTCAAGTCCGTTGACGCCAAGGGCGCGGTTATCGCTCTGGACGCCGACGTTGAAGGCTACCTGCGCGCTTCCGAACTGTCCCGCGACCGCGTGGAAGACGCTCGTTCCGTCCTGAAGGATGGCGACGCCGTCGAGGCCGTGATCGTTGCCGTGGATCGCAAGTCCCGCAACATCAGCCTGTCCATCAAGGCTAAGGACGCTCAAGAAGACAACGCCGCTCTGAAGAGCCTGGCCGTTGACAGCGCTTCCGCCGGCACCACCAACCTGGGTGCCCTGCTGAAGGCCAAACTGTCCGGTTCCAACGAGTAATAGCGTCATGACCAAATCTGAGCTGATCGCGAGGCTGTCGGAACGACTGGCCGAGCGCAATTCTCAGTTGGTCTACAAAGATGCTGAGTTGGCCGTCAAGACCATTCTGGACGCGATGGCCAACAACCTGGCGCAGGGAAGCCGCATCGAGATTCGCGGGTTCGGTAGCTTCGATCTGAACTACCGTCCGCCGCGGGTCGGCCGCAACCCGAAGTCGGGCGCCAGCGTCTCGGTTCCTGAGAAATACGTGCCTCATTTCAAGGCCGGCAAGGAACTGCGCGAGCGCGTGGACTTGTCCCTTCTGGAACAGACCCAGGCCTGATCGCAGTTTCATCGGTCCATATGCTAGAAAGCGCCGCGTTTGCGGCGCTTTTTTCATGCCTTCGCCGCTCGCGCGGCTTGGGTTGCGGCGGGCTATCGTTTAGAATTGCACTCCGGCAAACTCATCGAGCGATCCCATGCGATATTTGTTGCGCATCGTCGAACTGGCCCTGTTGTTGCTGCTGGTCGCCGTTACCGTGCAGAACAGCCACTCGGTCGAATTCAAACTGTTCTTCGGCCAATCGTGGTCGGCGCCGTTCATCGTGTTCCTGCTGCTGTTCTTCGTCGTCGGCGCCGCCGTCGGCCTGCTGGCCACCTTCAGCTTCTACCTGAAAACCCGCCGCGAGCTGTCCCAGCTGAAAAAAGAGCTGCGCAACCGCCCGCCCGCCAGCAAGGTGGTCAGCGATCCCAGCGACGCGATCGCCGATTGAGCCTGTCTTCCGGGGCCATGACCTTGGCCCTGTTCTATCATCCCGAAAGGATTGCTGTTGGAACTCGATTTGTGGTGGCTGCTGCTGTTTCCAGCCTTCTTCGGCCTGGGCTGGTTCGCGGCCCGGGTGGACATGCGCACCGTGCTGAAGCAGGCGAAATCGGTGCCGATTTCCTATTTCCGCGGGCTGGACGCGCTGGTGGACGACAAGACCGACGTCGCGGCGCAGGCCCTGGCGGAGGTGGCGCGCCAGCAGGGCTCGGCGCTTGAGTTGCAGCACATCCTGGGCAAGCTGTACCGCAAGCGCGGCGAGAACGACCGCGCGATCCGCCTGCATCAGCAGATGCTGGACTCGTCGGATCTGCCCGGCGAACAGCGCGACCTGGTGCGCAACGAACTGGCGCAGGACTTCCGCAAGGCCGGGCTGGTCGATCGCGCTGAGGAAATCCTGCTCAAGCTGTTGAACGGCAACATGGCATTGGCGGCGCGCCGCCAGCTGCTGGACATCTACCAGCAGGACCGCGACTGGAAGAAGGCGATCGAGACCGCGCGCGAGCTGCGCAGCGACGCGCACTCGTTCCAGCACGAGGTCGCGCAGTTCTACTGCGAACTGGCGCAGGGCGAGCTGTACAAATCCGACCATAGCCAGGCTAGGCAGTACGTCGCCGAGGCGTTGGCCGCCAACCGCAAATGCGTGCGCGCCAGCCTGATCCTGGGCGATATCGAGTTCGCTGAGGGCAATCTGGAGGCGGCCATCGCCGCCTGGCAGAGCATCGAGAAGCAAAACTACGAATACCTGGCGATGGCGGCCGAGCGGCTGTTCGACGCCTACGAGAAACTGGGCCGGCCGCTGGAGGGCATCGCGCTGCTGCGCGGCTATCAGCGCACCTTCCCGCAGCTGGAGCTGACCGACCTGCTGTACCAGAAGATCGCCACCTACGACGGCGAGGCCAAGGCTTTGGAAGGCGTGCGCGAAGCGGTTCACGCGCGTCCCAGCCTGGCCGGCGTGTACCGGATGATAGAGGCGCAGATGGACGAGCTGTCCCCGGAAGGGCGGATGGACGCCGAGGTGGCGCGCGCGCTGATCCTCAAGCATTCGCAGCGCCTCAGCGTGCACCGCTGCAAGTGCTGCAATTTCCGCTCGCGAGCCTTCTTCTGGCACTGCCCGGCCTGCGGCGAATGGGAAAGCTTCACCGCCAACCGTTCGGAAAACTGAATCACTCGGCGCGCGCTGTCTTGATGGCGCGCGCCGCGCAATATGGAATGATGGAGCATCGATGAATCCTCTGATCGCACAGGGCGAAAGCCGGACGACGTCCCCGGTGGTGGTGGCGCTGGATTTCGCCGACGCGGACGGCGCGCTCGCCTTCGCCAGCCGCCTGGATCCGGCGGAATGCCGGCTGAAGGTCGGCAAGGAGCTGTTCACCTCCAGCGGCCGCCACTTGGTCGAATCGCTGGCCGCGCGCGGCTTCCAGGTTTTCCTGGACATGAAATTCCACGACATCCCCAATACCGTGGCCCAGGCCTGCAAGGCCGCGGCCGAGTCCGGCGTGTGGATGGTCAACGTCCACGCCTCCGGCGGCCGCCGGATGATGGAGGCCGCGCGCGAGGCGCTGGCCGGCTACAGCCAGCGCCCGCTGCTGATCGCGGTGACGGTGTTGACCAGCATGGAGGCGTCGGACCTGGCCGAGGTCGGCATCGCCGCCACGCCGCAGGAGCACGTGCTGCGCCTGGCCACGCTGACCCGCGATTGCGGCCTGGACGGCGTGGTGTGCTCGGCGCAGGAGGCCGCGATGCTGAAGCTGGCGCTGGGCCGCGATTTCAAGCTGGTGACGCCGGGCATCCGTCTCGCCGACAGCGCCGGCGACGACCAGCGCCGCGTGATGACGCCGACCGCCGCCTTGGCCGCCGGCTCGGACTATCTGGTGATCGGCCGGCCGATCACCCGCGCCGCGGACCCGTTGGCCGCGCTGCGCGCCATCAATCAAGACATTTCCGTATTCCTGGGTAAACAATCATGAAAGTAACGGTAATTGGCTCGGGCTATGTCGGCCTGGTGACCGGCACCTGCCTGGCCGAGACCGGCTACCACGTCTGCTGCCTGGACGTGGATCCGCGCAAGATCGAGATTCTGCAAAGCGGCGGCATTCCCATTTTCGAGCCGGGCCTGGAAGACATGGTGAAGCGCAATGTGGCGGCAGGCCGCCTGCACTTCACCACCGACGTCGCCGCGTCGGTCGCCTTCGGCGACATCCAGTTCATCGCCGTCGGCACGCCGCCGGACGAGGACGGTTCCGCCGACTTGCAATACGTGCTGGCGGCGGCGCGCAACATCGCCCGCCACATGACCGACTACCGGGTGGTGGTGGACAAGTCCACTGTGCCGGTGGGCACGGCGGACAAGGTGCGCGCCGCCATCGCCGACGAGCTGGCGGCGCGCGGCGCCGACATTCCGTTCAGCGTGGTGTCCAATCCGGAATTCCTGAAGGAAGGCGCGGCGATCGATGACTTCATGCGGCCCGACCGCGTGGTGATCGGCGCCGACGACGACCGCGCGGCCGAGATCATGCGCCGCCTGTACAAACCGTTCCAGCGCAGCCATGAGCGCGTGCTGCTGATGGATGTGCGCTCGGCGGAACTGACCAAGTACGCGGCCAACGCGATGCTGGCCACCCGCATCTCGTTCATGAACGAGCTGGCCAATTTGGCCGAAACCATGGGCGCGGACATCGAACAGGTGCGCCAGGGCATGGGTTCCGATCCGCGCATCGGCTACCATTTCCTGTATCCGGGCGTAGGCTACGGCGGCTCCTGCTTCCCCAAGGACGTCAAGGCGCTGGTGCAGACCGCCAAGGAAAACGGCCACACGCTGCGCGTGCTGACCGCAGTGGAAGAGGCCAACGAGGTCCAGAAGCTGCGCCTGGTCGAAAAAGTGGTTTCCCGTTTCGGCGAAGATCTGTCCGGCCGCCGTTTCGCGTTGTGGGGCCTGGCGTTCAAACCCAATACCGATGATATGCGCGAAGCGCCCAGCCGCGTGATCGTCGAGGAACTGACCCGCCGCGGCGCCGAGATCGTCGCTTTCGACCCGGTGGCCGCCCACGAGGCGCAGCGGGTGATGACAGGGGTCAACGGCATCGCGTTCGCCGAAGACATGATGAAGGCGCTGCAGGACGCGGACGCGCTGCTGATCGTCACCGAATGGAAGATGTTCCGCGCGCCGGATTTCGAGGCGGTCCGCCGCAGTCTGAAGCAACCGCTGATTTTCGACGGCCGCAATATGTACGATCCGGCGTGGCTGCGCGAGCAGGGCTTCGATTACCACGCCATCGGCCGCTGAGGTAAGCCATGGGTCTGATGCAGAATCTGGGGCTGGAGCCCGCCGCGCTGGCCGCCAGCCTGGCCAAGGCCAAGGTGTTGGTGGTCGGCGACGTGATGCTGGACCGCTACTGGTTCGGCGATGTGTCGCGCATCTCTCCGGAAGCGCCGGTGCCGGTGGCCAAGATAGGCCGCAGCGAGGAGCGCGCCGGCGGCGCCGCCAACGTGGCGCGGAACATCGCGGGCCTGGGCGGCAAGGCCACCATCCTGTCGGTGGTGGGGGACGACGAGGCGGCGGATGCGCTGGAACGCCTGCTGGGCGACGACGGCATCGTCACTTCGTTCAAGCGCGACGCCAACATCGCCACCACGGTGAAGTTGCGGGTGGTGGCGCGCCAGCAGCAGCTGATCCGGCTGGACTTCGAAGACGCGCCCAGCCATGAGATCCTGGCGGACAAGCTGGAGGAGTTCACCGACATCGTCGCCGCTCACGACGTGGTGATCCTGTCCGACTACGGCAAGGGCGGTTTGACCCACGTGGCCGAGATGATCCAGTTGGCCCGCGCCGCCGGCAAGCCGGTGCTGATCGATCCGAAGGGCGACGATTACAGCAAGTATGCCGGCGCCACGCTGCTCACCCCCAACCGCAGCGAGTTCCGCCAGGTGGCGGGAAGCTGGAAGGACGAGGCCAGTCTGACCGCCAAGGCCCAGGCGCTGCGCGCGGAGTTGAATCTCGATGCCTTGCTGGTGACCCGCAGCGAGGAGGGCATGACGCTGTTCCGCGCCGACGGCGCGCTGCATCAACCCACTTTCGCGCGCGAGGTTTATGACGTGTCCGGCGCCGGCGACACCGTGATCGGCACGCTGGGGCTGGCGTTGGCGGCCGGCCAGCCGCTGCCGGTGGCGATGAACTTGGCCAATGCCGCCGCGGGCGTGGTGGTGGGAAAATTGGGCACCGCCGTGTGCTCGCAGCAGGAACTGTTTGCCTTGTAAGCCGGCGCGCCGGTAGGAGACGCGATGACGAAGCTGACCGCGCAACAAGTGGAAGAGGTGCTGGCCTTCTGGTTCGACGCCAGCGACGATGGGGCCTTGAACCGGCCGCGCGAGGCCTGGTTCCGCCGCGACGACGCTTTCGACGCCGAAATCCGCCGCCGTTTCCTGCCGTTGTGGCAGGAGTTGGCGGCCGGAGAGCTGGCCATCGACGCCGGCGACGCCCGCGCGGCGCTGGCCTGGCTGATCGCGGCCGACCAGTTTCCGCGCAACCTGTTCCGCGGCGAGGCCCGCGCCTTCTCCAGCGACGTTCTGGCGAGGGAAGGCGCGCGTCTGGTCATCAGCCAAGGATTGGACCAGGCGCTGCCGCCGGTGGCGCGGGTGTTCGTCTACCTGCCGTTCGAACACAGCGAGGACATCGCCGACCAGCGACTGTCCTTGCGGCTGTTCCAGGCTTTGGACACGGCGCTGCCGGGCTCCAATTATTACGATTACGCGCAGCGGCATGAACGGGTGATCGCCGAGTTCGGCCGCTTCCCGCACCGCAACGCGGCGCTGGGCCGAACCAGCACGCCGGCCGAGCTGTCCTATCTGGCCCAACCCGGCGCGGGTTTCTGAATTTCCATCCGGGCCCGAGGGCCCGAAGCAGAACAAGGATCTATACATGACTATCGTCGTCACCGGCGCCGCCGGCTTCATCGGCTCCAATCTGGTCAAGGGACTGAACCAGCGCGGCATCACCGACATCATCGCCGTCGACAATCTCAGCAACGGCGACAAGTTCCATAACCTGGTCGATTGCGAAATCTCGCACTACCTCGACAAGCACGAATTCCTGCACCTGCTGCTGGATGGCGAGTACGAGGGCGAGCTGTCCGCCATCCTGCACCAGGGCGCGTGCTCGGACACGATGAACCACGACGGCAAGTACATGATGGACAACAACTACCAGTACACGCTGGCGTTGTTCGACTATTGCCAGCACGAGGAAATCCAATTCCTGTACGCGTCCAGCGCCGCCACCTACGGCAAGGGCACGGTGTTCAAGGAAGAGCGCCAGCACGAAGGCCCGCTCAACGTCTACGGCTACTCCAAGTTCCTGTTCGACCAAGTGCTGCGCCAGCGTATCAAGGAAGGCCTGTCCGCCCAGGCTGTCGGTTTCCGCTACTTCAACGTCTACGGCCCGCGCGAGCAGCACAAGGGCCGCATGGCTTCGGTGGCCTTTCACCACTTCAACCAGTACCGCGAACACGGCAAGGTCAAGCTGTTCGGCGGCTGGGATGGCTGGGAAAACGGCATGCAGAGCCGTGATTTCGTGTCGGTGGAGGATGTGGTCAAGGTCAACCTGTTCTTCCTGGACAATCCCGGCAAGAGCGGCATCTACAATCTGGGCAGCGGCCGTTCGCAGCCGTTCAACGACGTGGCCGAGGCCACGGTGAATGCCTGCCGCCGCCACGAGGGCAAGCCGGCGCTGACGCTGGCTGAAATGATCCAGCAGGGCATCGTCGAGTACATCGACTTCCCGGACGCGCTGAAGGGCAAGTACCAGAGCTTCACCCAGGCCGACATCGCCAAGCTGCGCGAAGCCGGCTACGCCGAGGCCATGCTGTCGGTTGCCGAGGGCGTCGACCGCTATGTCGACTGGCTGATCGGCCGCCAGGGCTGATCGCCGGAACGATTCATCCGTCGGTGCAAAAACCGCGTCATCGTCGAAGATGGCGCGGTTTTTTTTGTTTCAGCGCCCGGCGCTTTCCTGTTCCAGCCGCAGGCGCGCGCGCGCGTCGCGCTCGGCCAGCAGCATCTGGTTTTGCAGCGTGTCGGCGACGAAGTCGATATGCCGCTCCGCCGCCTGCTGCGCGGCGTCCGGCTGGCGGCCGCGTATCGCCTGCCAGATGGCCAGGTGCTGCTCGCGCAGCGCCTCCGCGACCTCGCCGACGGCGAACAGATTGGCGATATTGTCCTTCACATGCCGCTGCAGCATCGCCAGCAGGCTGCCGGACAGGTGGGCGAACAGCACGTTGTGCGAAGCCTCGGCCACCGCTTGGTGAAACTCCACGTCGGCCTGCGCCTGTTCGGCCAGTTCGCCGCCGCGATAGGCTTGCTGCAGCCGGTCCACGCAGCGTTGCATCCGTTCCAGGTCGGCCGGGGTCGCCCGGCTGGCGGCGCAGCGCGCCACTGTGCCCTCCAGCACGCGGCGGAATTCCAGCAGGTCGCCATGCAATTCTTCGTGCTGGTTCAGCAATTTTTCCCAGGGATCGGAAAACGCCGTCTCCAGCCTGTCGGTCACCCAGGTGCCGCCGCCCTGGCGGCTGGACAGCAGGCCGCGCGACGTCAGTTGCTGGATGGCTTCCCGCAGCGAAGGCCGCGATACGCCGAACTCCTCGGCGAGCTGCCGTTCCGGCGGCAGGCGATCGCCCGGCTTGAGCACGCCGTCCAGTATGCGTTTTTCCAGTTGCTGCACGATCATGTCGGACAGCTTGGGCAGGGTGACTTTGGGGTAGGCCATGTGATGGGAAAATTGGTCTGACCGGATGAACGAGCATAGCACATAGCAATGCCGATAAATGCCGATTTTCCTGATTCACTGCGTCAGCAACGTCGTGAAAATCAAGAAAGAAAAAATATTTTCACTTTCCGCGGCGCTGTTGCATAAATCCCGAACAGGGCGAGTTTCCCCTTTTCCCAAACCGATTTACGCCACCGCCACCGTGCATGGACGGCCCAGCATGCTGAAACGGTTCAAGATGGCAGCGCGTACTTGCCGCTCTGCCACTTGGCTATCGAAGCGACGGGCCGTCACCCTTTCACCCAACCGTTTGAAGCAATGCATCTTGGTTTCCACCAGGCTGCGGCGATGGTAGCCGCTCCAACACTTCCAGTTCGCCCGGCCTAGTCGTTTGGTCGCCCGCAGAATCTCATTCCAAGCCAGCACACCCAACGAGTTTCCTTTCCATGGTTTCGCATTCTTGCGGGTGCGGAATGCACCCGATCGCGCCCCGCGCGGCAATCGCCTCGTGGCATGCCTTGGTATCGAAAGCCCCATCGCCGCTCACGCAGCCTATCGCCTCAGCGGCCGGAATGTGCGTCAATAGCGAAGGCAGCATTTGCGCATCGCCCTGGCGGTTGTCCGTGACTTCAATGGCACGAATTTGCAGGGTTTCCGCATCGATGCCCAGATGCACTTTTCGCCATTGCCGGCGATATTCCGCGCCATGCTTCTTGGTTTTTCACTCACCTTCGCCCAGCATCTTGATGCCGGTGCTATCCACCAGCAGATGCAGCGAGCCTGAACTTTTCTGATAGGGAATTTTGACCTGCAGCGTCTGCTGCCGTCTGGACAGCGTGCTGTAGTCGGGGAGGCCCCAGCCCAAGCCGGCCAGCTTGAGCAGACTTTGGATGAAACCGATAGTTTGCCGCAACGCCAGTCCAAACAGGTTCTTGATAGTCAAACAGAACTGAATAGCCACATCGCTATAGGTCTGCGTCCGTCCGCGTTTGCCCCGAGGAGCGGCCTGCCATGACATGCTCGTGTCCAGCCAGACGGACAGAGAGCCGCGTTGTATCAGGGCTTGGTTGTAGGCGTTCCAATTGGTCGTTCGATAGCGTTTTGGAGCGGGCTTGGTCATGCCGCTATCCTACCAAGCTGCGGTGGAGAAGGATTTGTGCAACAGCGCCTTGCTGAAGCGAGAACGCGTGATGATGTTGATGAATTTTATCGTAGTCGTGATATGTTGGGACCGCGTGGAGTAGGTAGCTCAATCGATGGTGGTGAACGGATGGAGTTAAATTTTAGAGAGGTGGTCAAGGCGATGTCTCCAAACATACCGAACATCAAATTGGAAGATTTGCCTTCACCATTCTTCAGGGGGGCAATTACGGAGAAGGGGATGTTGCAGGAAAGTAGAACTTTCTTCCATGGCATGTCGTCGGAGGAGGCTGATGCATGGGGGCGGAGGGGGATGGATGCTGCATTGAGTATAATGTCTGATTTTTATAATGAGAGTAAGTCATCGATAGATGCTCATGAGGCTATTCAGCTAAATCTTTATGATAAATCTAATCATTCTTGGTCTTTTTTAAGATTTAATCCTTTTAAGTGGGGGGGTGTGAGCTTGATTAGGCTAGGGATTTTTATTATGTGTTTAAGCGTGGTTGGCTGTGCTTCTAAGCGGGAAGTGACATCTGATCGATTTAAAGGGGTGTCCGAGACAGTTAGCTTGATGCTTGAGGAGGAGAGGGTTTTCAATGCAAGCCACTCTTTAGAAGGCATGGCAGCAAGTGATGCGGCAAAGTCCCTTGAGGGGGAGGGATTTTTTTGCCAGATCGAATATGCAAGGGTGCCAATCTCGCTTATTCCTCTGGCAATGGTAGATGTGCCTAATGTTTATTGTCGAAAATCAGAGCCGAAATTGAAAGATTACTGTCCAAATAAGATGGTTATTGTAAAAGTGGAGTGGCGGGATCCAAAGGTGCCTATGGATAAACTGTATAGGGATGCGCAGCTTAGTCCTGTCAAGGAAGTTAGATTTCATTGTCACTTGAAGTAGGATGGTAATTATTATCCTGGGATGGGCGGGCAGGTTTCAGTCTTGCTCGTATACTCGGCGGTTTACCATCGTCAGTTCAGCGGCTGATACTCGCCATTTGACGCAACATGGCGGCAATGTTTTATGCCAATGGACTTTGTTGGCGTTGCTGGTGAGTTAAGATAACCAGGGCTGTAGAAGCCACGGTGTTGTTTGGCTGCCTCTCGACGAAAAGTCTTATGTCATATTTCGACAAGCCCATCTAGTTTGAGATATTTGCTATAAAGACATACTGTCTTTTGCAAGGAGTTGTGCGATGTCGGACCTGCTGAAAAAAATCGACGCCCGAACCAAGCTGGCCGGCACCAACAAGCTGGAAATCCTGCTGTTTTCGCTGGGCGATGATCAGCGCACCGGCCGCAAGGAGGTGTTCGGCATCAATGTGTTCAAGGTGCGCGAGGTGATGCGCACGCCGGAAATCACCACCGCGCCGGAGATGCCGGCCTCGGTGGAAGGCATGGTTAGCCTGCGCGGCGCGCTGGTGCCGGTGATCGATCTGGGCAAATACACCGGCATCGTCACCCCCAAGCGGCCGGAAATCATGATCATCACCGAATACAACGGCCATACCCAGGGCTTTCTGGTGGAGACGGTGGACACCATATTGCGTTTGGATTGGGCGGCGATGCGGGTGCCGCCGGACATGATCACCAACCGGATGGCGGGCCTGGTCACCGCGGTCACTGAGCTGGAGAACGGCACGCTGGTGATGATGATGGACGTGGAGAAGGTGCTGGCCGAAACCTGCCTGTCCGACGAGACGCAGAATTACATCTCCATCGAGCCGGTGAAGGAAGACCGGCACATCTTTTTCGCCGACGACAGCGCGGTGGCGCGCAAGCAGATCGAGCGCACGCTGGAGGCGATGCATATCCGCTATTCGTCGGAAATGAACGGCATGCGCGGCTGGGAAACGCTGCAGAAGATGGCGCAGCAGGCGGAGGCGGCCGGCCACAAGTTGAGCGATGTGCTGCACCTGATCCTCACCGATGTGGAAATGCCGGAAATGGACGGCTATATGCTGACCAAGATGATCAAGGACGACGCGCGTTTCGCCGGCATCCCGGTGCTGATGCACTCTTCGCTGTCCGGCATGGCCAACAAGAAGCTGGGCGAGTCGGTGGGCGTGGATGCTTACGTGTCCAAGGACGAGCCGCAGAAGCTGGCCAGCAAGCTGAGGGAGATGCTGTTGCTGGCGTAAGTTGTATTGGACGGATCTCGCAGGCGCGCCATGGTGCGTCATCTTTGCCGGCGCAGACTGGCGTGATTTTCGTTGCCCTGGAGAGTTGAAATGGCTGCAGGGTTTGCCATTCATGAAGTTTCAAGTCGCAGCATCGCCATCTCTGGCTGGGTGGCGATGCAGCCAGCTGTCTTCCTGCATCAGGATTCCTAACAGGGCCTGCAGCCAAAATCGGGTTTGTGTCACATTGCCGGAAGATTGGGTGCTTGCCTCTTGCGGCTCGATGCCGGTCTTTCTTTCCCATTTTCTCCATGCGATTAGATGGATTCTCGCATTGCCTCCCTATTTATGCGCGTCATTTCCTGAGCATTTCCCATCTCTGATATGGAATAAGCAGCCTTGTTTCCCCTAGGTTAAGCGGATTGAATAGGCATTGAATCAATCTGCATTGCTCATCACAGACGTGTTTACCTATTTTTTTTCAGGCTTTCAGTAAATTAGGCATTTTATTTGTTGTTTTAAATATCCAACAGGTAAGGCGATAGGTTGGATGCATAAAATATTGAATTTGGCTTGGCTGTCAATTGAGGCGATTTTGTATGTTTTAGAATTGTTGCGAGTGAGATGGTTAAGAGGTTTCTGAAATTTTTTTTGATATTTTGTTGATTAAATATTTTGCGATATGTTGAGATTCAATAAAAGAAGCCATTTATATCGCGACGTACATTTCATTTTTTAAATTATTTGAGGTGGTGGTATGTATCAAATAGATTATAATAGCTATCGTGCTATTAAGGGGTTTAATCGCCGTGTACGTTTTTTGGTTATGCATTATACGGCAGCGGATTTTAAAAGATCGATTGAGGATCTTGCGGTAAATGGAAAGGTTAGCGTTCACTATCTGATTCCGGATCCTACGGAGAAAACTTATATAGATGCCGGTTTCAAGGAGTTGCAGATTTTTAATCTGGTGGATGAAAGCGAGCGTGCATGGCATGCTGGGGTTAGTTACTGGGCTGGGCGTGTCAATATCAATGACTCTTCAATCGGGATCGAAAATGTAAATCTCGCAGCCGATCATGGTGATGGAATCATATTCCTTCCCTATAATGAGGCGCAGGTTAAAGCCATCAAATCGCTTGCGCTGAATATTCTCCAGCGTTATCCGGATATTTCTCCAACTAATGTGGTTGGGCATAGCGACGTCGCTCCTGGCCGAAAAAGCGACCCGGGCCCGTTATTCCCATGGCAGGAGCTTTACAAGGAGGGTATAGGTGCATGGTATGACGATGCGACCAAGAAAGAGTATGAGAAGATCTTTTTCGAGCATGGGCTGCCCATTGAAAAGGAAATCATCGAAAAATTAGGCATTTATGGTTATGACGTTTCGCATGCGAGTCATCCCGATGGCCTGAAAGCGCTTGTGCGATCTTTTCAAATGCATTTTCGCCCGGCTGATTACGATGGGAGAGTGGATGTTGAAACCACGGCGATCTTGTATGCGCTGGTGAAGAAATATTTCAATAAATAATTTCCGCTGCGGGAATCTGCAAGGCTTGCGAGCCTTGCGGCCCGGCAGACAGCGAGAGGTTTTTCATCTTGATGGTCCGATGGCTATTTCCAGTGCGCAAGTGGAGTGTTCCGCTCCCGCTTGGCGTCGCCAGATTCTGTGGTGGTCCTCCTTGTCGCGCCGCCAAAGCCTGCATGCCGTAAGCGCAGGCAGTCTGCCTGGTTTGGTTGGCCGTTCTTGGATTACCGCACAGACAGGCTCCTTGTCATATTGACGAACTCAAGCATTCACTCTAAAGTGGTTTTCATAAGAATAATTGGTCTTACCAATTTACAAAGGAAGCCATGAAGACGCCTGCCGACGTTTACCTGTTCGGCACCTGTCTGCTCGACCTGTTCCTGCCGGAGGCTGGCCTGGATGCCATCGCCCTGCTGGAAGGCTTGGGCGTGCGGGTGCATTTCCCTCAGGCCCAGAGTTGTTGCGGCCAGCCTGCCTATACCAGCGGCCATCCCAAGGAAGCGCTGGCGGTGGCGCGTGCGCAGCTGGCCTGTTTCCCGGAGGACTGGCCCATCGTGGTGCCGTCCGGCTCCTGCGGCGGCATGATCAAGCACCACTGGCCTCGCCTGTTCTCCGGGGAGCCGGACGAAGTGCAGGCTTGCGACATCGCGGCGTGGGTAGTGGAATTCTCCGATTTCCTGCTCAACCACCTCGACTGGCAGCCGCAAGACCTGGGTGCGCCGGTCAAGGTGGCGGTGCATACCTCCTGTTCGGCGCGGCGCGAGATGAACGTCCACAAGAGCAGCTGGGCGCTGGTCGACCGGCTGCAGAACGTCGAGCGGGTGGTGCATGACCATGAGTCCGAATGCTGCGGCTTCGGCGGCACCTTCTCCATCAAGCATCCGGACATCGCCGGCGCGATGGTGGCCGACAAGGCGCAATCGCTACAGGGCTGCGGCGCGGCGGAGTTCGTCACCGCCGACGGCGGCTGCCTGCTCAATATCAACGGCAAGCTGGGCCTGTGCGGCAGCGGCTTCCAGGGCCGCCATCTGGCCAGCTTTCTGCTGGAGCGCACCGGGGGCAAGCGATGAGCGCCCGCGCCTCCATTCTGCAAAAGCTGCGCGCCGCGCCGCGGCAGAAACGCGCTCGGCCCGACCTGGATGGCCACTTCCGGCATTTCTCCAGCCAGGATGACGAACTGGCGAGACTGCGCCATTGGGCGGCGATGATGCGCGCGGTGAAGACCGAAATCCTGTGGACGCGCGAGGCGGAGTGGGACGCGGCCTTGGCCGACTGGCTGGCGGTACATCCGCAACACTCGCTGCTGTTGTCCGACACCCCGCATGGCCGGCGGCTGGCGCAGCGCCTTGAGGGCGTGGACAAGGCGCCGCGCATCGTCTGGTTCGACCGCGAGGTGGATGGCTGGAAGCCGGAGTTGTTTGAGGTCGCCGCCGGCTTCACCGCCGTCCGCTGTGGCATCGCCGCCACCGGCACGCTGGCCTTGTGGCCGGACGAGGCCGAGCCGCGGACGATGAGCCTGATCCCGCCCTTGCATATCGCCTTGTTCGATACTTCCACGCTGTACCCGGATTTCTATTCGGCGATGAAGGGAGAAAACTGGGCAGCCGGCATGCCGACCAACGCGCTATTGGTCTCCGGCCCGTCCAAGACCGCCGACATCCAGCAGACGCTGGCCTACGGCGCGCACGGCCCGCGCGAGCTGCTGGTGCTGGCCGTGCTGCCGCTGCGCATCGCCATCCACGATGTGGAAGGAGGCGGGCGATGAGCGAGAGCAAGATCACCGTCTACCCGTCCCGCGCCTTCAAGGACAACGCCAGGCTGGCGCTGAGCGACGGCAAGCTGAGGCAAAGCCTGCGCGGCGCGATGGATTTCCTGATGGCCAAACGGCTGGCCTCGTTTCCGGACCCGGCGGAACTGGCGGCCCTGCGCACGCTGGGCGAGGGCATACGCCAGCGCTGTCTGTCGCGGCTGCCGGAGTTGCTGGAGCAGCTGGAGGAGAAGCTCACCGCCAACGGCGTCCAGGTGCATTGGGCGGAGACTGCCGAGGAAGCCAACCGCATCATCCATGGCATCGTCGCCGGTAGACAGGGCAAGCTGATGGTCAAGGGCAAGTCCATGGTCAGCGAGGAGATCGAGCTCAACCACTATCTGGCGGAGCGGGGCGTGGAGGCGGTGGAGAGCGATATGGGCGAGTACATCGTCCAGCTGGCAGGCGAGAAACCCACCCACATCATCATGCCGGCCATCCACAAGACCAAGCAGGACATCGCCCGGCTGTTCCACGAGCAACTGCCGGACACGCCGTACACCGAGGACGTGGACGCGCTGATCCAGATCGGCCGCCGCGCGTTGCGGCAAAAGTATCTGGACGCCGACGTCGGCCTGTCCGGCGTCAACTTCGCCGTCGCCGAAACCGGCACCCTGTGCCTGGTGGAGAACGAGGGCAACGGCCGCATGTGCACCACGGTGCCGGATGTGCATATCGCCGTCACCGGCATCGAAAAGGTGGTGGAAAAGCTGGAAGACGTGGCGCCGCTGTACAGCCTGCTGACTCGTTCCGCCATCGGCCAGCCCATCACCACCTATTTCAACATGATCAGCGGTCCGCGCAAGCCGGGCGAGAAGGACGGCCCGCGCGAGGTGCACCTGGTGCTGCTGGACAACGGCCGCAGCCAGGCCTATGCCGACGAGCAGCTGCGCAAGACGCTGCAATGCATACGCTGCGGCGCCTGCATGAACCACTGCCCGGTCTATACCCGCATCGGCGGCCACGCCTACGGCACCACTTATCCGGGGCCGATAGGCGAGATCATTTCGCCGCACCTGATGGGGCTGGAAAATACGAGCGATCTGCCGACCGCGTCCAGCTTGTGCGGCGCCTGCGGCGAAGTGTGTCCGGTGCGGATTCCGATACCGGAGATGCTGATGCGGCTGCGCGAGGAGAGCCAGCGGCCGGCCGGCGAGCGGGTGGCGCATCCGCTGCGCGGCCAGGGCGCGGCGGCCAGCGGCGCGGAGCGCCTGGCCTGGGCCGGATGGCGGCTGGTCAACGCCTCGCCCAATCTGTACCGGATGTTCGGCTGGGCGGCCACCCGCTTGCGCAGGCACGCGCCCAAGAATCAACTGGGTTGGACGCAAAACCATCTGCCGCTGACGCCGGCGTCCAGGACGCTGCATGAGCTGGTCCGCGAACGCGAAGCTAGCAAGGGGACATCCGCATGACGCCCGCCCACGCCGATTTTCTGCAGGACCTTCGCCGGACGATGCCGGCGGCGCGCATTTTCACCGACCCATTGTCCACACTGGCTTACGGCACCGACGCCAGCTTCTACCGGCTGCGGCCGCAGATCGTCGCCCGGGTGGAGAGCGAGGACGAAGTGGCCGAGATGCTGCGGCTGGCCAGATTGCACCGGGTTGCCGTCACCTTCCGCGCCGCCGGCACCAGCCTGTCCGGCCAGGCGGTCAGCGATTCGGTGCTGGCCGTGCTGGGCGATGGCTTCAACCGCGGCGAGGTGCTGGAAGGCGGAGAACGCATCCGCTTGGGGCCGGGCATGATAGGCGCGCACGCCAACGCGATGCTGGCGCCTTACGGCCGCAAGATCGGCCCCGATCCGGCGTCCATCAACACCGCCAAGATAGGCGGCATCGCCGCCAACAACTCCAGCGGCATGTGCTGCGGCACCCGCGACAACAGCTACCACACCATGCGATCGCTGCGGGTGCTGCTGCTGGACGGAACCGCGCTCGACACCGCTGATCCGGCCAGCGTGGCGGCTTTCCGCGTTTCTCATGCGGATCTGCTCGATGGCCTGGCCCAGCTGTCGCGCCAGCTGGCCGGCGATCCGCCGCTGGCCGAGCGGGTGCGCCGCAAATACAGGTTGAAGAACACCACCGGCTACGGCATCAACGCCTTGCTGGATTTCACTGATCCGCTGGAGATGCTCAGCCACTTGATGATCGGCTCCGAAGGCACCCTGGGCTTCATCTCCGAGATCACTTTCCACACCGTGGCCGAGCATCCGCACAAGGCCTCGGCGCTGGTGTTGTTCGACGATCTGGAGCGCTGCTGCCGCGCGGTATCGGCCCTGAGCGCGGCGCGCGACGCCTGCGGGGTGTCGGCGGTGGAGTTGATAGACAGCCGCAGCATCCGCGCGGTGCAGGGCAAGCCGGGACTGCCGGATTTTCTCTATCAGCCGGTGGGGCCGGGCAGCACCAGTCTGTTGATCGAGCTGCGCGCCGGCGACGAGGCGCGGCTGGGAGAGGATTGCGCCGCGATCGAGCGGCTGCTGGCCGATTATCAGCCGCAAGTATCCAGCGGCTTCAGCCGCGACGCGCGCGAATGCGAAACCTACTGGGCTTTGCGCAAGGGCCTGTTCCCTGCTGTGGGCGCGGCGCGGCCGGTGGGCACCACGGTGGTGATCGAGGACGTGGCCTTTCCCATCCCTCAGTTGGCCGACGGCGTGGCCAAGCTGACTGCGCTGTTCGACAAGCACGGCTACGACGAGGCGCTGCTGTTCGGCCACGCGCTGGACGGCAATCTGCACTTCGTGTTCGCGCCCGGCTTCGAAAGCCCGGCCGAGGTGGCCCGCTACGACGCGTTTATGCAAGATGTCAGCGACCTGGTGGCCGGCGAGTACGACGGCTCGCTGAAGGCCGAGCACGGCACCGGCCGCAACGTGGCGCCCTTCGTGCGCCAGGAATGGGGCGACGCCGCCTGGAACATCATGCGCCGCATCAAGGCGCTGTTCGATCCGGACGGCCTGCTCAATCCCGGCGTGATCATCACCGACAACGAGCGCTTGCACCTGGAAAACCTGAAGCCGATGCCGGCGGCGGACGCGCTGGTGGACCGCTGCACCGAATGCGGCTTCTGCGAGCCCGCCTGTCCGTCGCACGGCCTGACGCTGAGCCCGCGCCAGCGCGTGGTGGCCTGGCGGCGCATCCGCCAGCTGGAGAGGGACGGCGAGGGCGCGATGGAGCTGGCGGCCTTGAAGGCCGGCTACCGCTACCGCGCCATCGATACCTGCGCCGCCACCGGCATGTGCGCGACGCGCTGCCCGGTGGGCATCAACACCGGCGCGCTGATGAAAAAGCTGCAAGGCCCCAGCCGGCGTTCCGTCCTGGCCGGCTTTGCCGCCCGCCATATGCAGTGGATGACGGCGGCGGCGCGGACCGGCTTGCGGCTGGCGCATCTGGCGGGCGCGCAACGGCTGCATGCGCTGACAGGGAGAGCGCCGGGCGAGCGCAAGATCATCCCGCTGATTCCGGCCAGCCTGCCGCGCGCCGCCGCGCCGTTGCCCAAGCCAGGCGGCGACGGCGAGCCGGTGGCGCTGTTCGTCAGCTGCGTCAACAGAACGCTGGCCGAGGGCGAGGGCGGCGAGTCGGTAGCGGCGCATACGATCAATCTGCTGCGCCGCGCCGGTTTCGCGCCCATCTATCCGCCCGGCCATGACGGCTTGTGCTGCGGCCAGCCCTTCGCCTCAGCCAACGCCGCGGACGCCCTGGCCAGCAGCCAGGCCTCCTTGAACGACGCCTTGCTGCAAGCCAGCGGCAACGGCCGCCACCCGGTTTACCTCGACAACAGCCCGTGCGCGGCGCGCGTGAAACAGGCGCAGGCCGAAGGGCTGCTGGATGCCCGCTTGCAGCTGTTCGACGCCGCCGGCTTCCTGGCGGAAAAAGTCCTGCCCAGGCTGGAAATCACCCGGCGCCTGCCGCAGCTGGCGCTGCACATCCCTTGCAGCGCCACCGAGATGGGCGCGGCGGGCAGCTTGCAGCGCCTGGCCGCCAGCTGCTGCGACGAGCTGACCGTGCCGGACATCGCCTGCTGCGGCTTCGCCGGCGACAAAGGCTTCACCGTACCGGAACTGAACGCCCATAGTCTGAGGAGATTGAAACCGGCGTTGCCGGAAACCTGCCGCCACGGCGTGTCGATGAGCCGAACCTGCCAGATCGGTTTGACCGAGCACGGCGGCATTCCCTACGCCAGCATTGAGGCGCTGCTGGATTTCTGTACCCACCCGAGCGGCCCGTCATGAAGGCCGCCTTGTCAACGCTGATGTAAACCCAAGAAACGCAAGCCAGCCCCGCCATGCCGAAACGATCCCGTTCATCGGCAGGGGAGCGGCTGCGCCTGCGAAACCAGGAATGAGGAGAAGCTTCACATGCAAGGAATCTGGACCCAACAGTACTTTCCCGCCGGCGGCTCCGCGCTGTCGGCGCTGATGGCCGCGCTGCCCATCGCCTTCTTCTTTGTCGCGCTGGCGCTGCTGCGGCTCAAAGGCCATGTCGCCGGCACGCTGACGGTGCTGATCGCGCTGGCGGTGGCCATGCTGTTCTACGGCATGCCGGCGCAGATGGCGCTGGCGGCGGCGGCCTTCGGTTTCGGCTACGGCCTGTGGCCGATCGCCTGGATCATCGTCGCGGCGGTGTTCCTGTACAAGATCACGGTCAAGACCGGGCAGTTCGACATCATCCGCGCCTCGGTGCTGTCGGTGACCGAGGACCAGCGGCTGCAGATGCTGCTGGTGGGCTTCTCCTTCGGCGCCTTTCTGGAGGGCGCGGCCGGTTTCGGCGCGCCGGTGGCCATCACCGCCGCGCTGCTGGTGGGGCTGGGCTTCAATCCGCTGTACGCGGCCGGGCTGTGCCTGATCGCCAACACCGCGCCGGTGGCTTTCGGCGCGATGGGGATACCCATCATCGTCGCCGGGCAGGTGACCGGGCTGGATGCTTTCGCCATCGGCGCCAAGGCCGGCCATCAGCTGCCCATCCTGTCGGTGATCGTGCCGTTCTGGCTGGTGATGATGATGGACGGGCTCAAGGGCGTGCGCCAGACCTGGCCGGCCATCCTGGTGGCCGGCCTGTCCTTCGCCGTCACCCAGTTTTTCACTTCCAACTACATCGGGCCCGAGCTGCCGGACATCACGTCGGCGCTGGTCAGCCTGGTATGCCTGACGCTGTTTCTGAAGGTATGGCAGCCCGGTGAAATCTTCACGTTCAACGGCCGCCGCGCGCCGTCCGCTCGTCAGGCCAGCGGCTTTGGCCTGGGCCGGATCGTCCGCGCCTGGAGTCCATTTTTGATCCTGACCGCGCTGGTGACGGTGTGGAGCGTCAAGCCGTTCAAGGCCTTGTTCGTCAAGGGCGGCGCGCTGGAGGGCTGGATCTGGAAGCTGCATGTGCCGGGGCTGGACAAGCTGGTGCTGAAGACCGCGCCCATCGTCGCCCATGACGCGCCGTACGAGGCGCTGTACAAGTTCGACATCGTCTCCGCCGTCGGCAGCGCCATCTTTCTATCCGCATTGCTGTCCATGATCTTGCTGAAGTTCCGCCCGGCCGACGGCGCGCGCGCTTTCGCCGAGACGCTGGTCGAATTGCGCCGGCCGATATTGTCGATAGGCATGGTGCTGGCCTTCGCCTTCGTCGCCAATTATTCCGGCATGTCCAGCACGCTGGCGCTGTGCCTGGCGGGCACCGGCAAGGCCTTCCCGTTCTTCTCGCCCTTTCTGGGCTGGCTGGGCGTGTTCCTGACCGGTTCCGATACCTCGTCCAACGCCTTGTTCTCCGCCTTGCAGGCGGCCACCGCGCACCAATTGGGCGTGTCGGACGTGCTGCTGGTGGCGGCCAATACCACCGGCGGGGTCACCGGCAAGATGATCTCGCCACAGTCCATCGCCGTCGCCTGCGCGGCGGTGGGGCTGATCGGCAAGGAGGCGGACCTGTTCCGCTTTACGCTGAAGCACAGCCTGATCTTCTGCAGCTTCGTCGGCGCGCTGACCTGGCTGATGGCCTACATGGGGTGATGCCGCCTCCCCGCGCCCGCGGCGGGCGGTCGCCGCCGCGGGCGCGGACTGTCCGGTTACCGATGGTTATTAGATTAGAAATAACGATTTCGCATCTGCTGATAGCCAATCGATATAATGTGGCCAGTTCTGGGAGAGTCTCTGTGTACAAACATCTGGAAGATTTCGTCGGCGGCACGCCGCTGGTGCGGCTCAAACGCCTGCCGGGCGACAACGGCAACGTGGTGCTGCTGAAGCTGGAGGGCAACAATCCGGCAGGATCGGTGAAGGACCGGCCGGCGCTGTCGATGATCCGCCGCGCCGAGGCGCGCGGCGACATCCGGCCCGGCGACACGCTGATCGAGCCGACCAGCGGCAACACCGGCATCGCGCTGGCGATGGCGGCGGCGATGATGGGCTACCGCATGGTGCTGATCATGCCGGAGAATTCCAGCGCCGAGCGGGTGCAGGCGATGCGCGCCTACGGCGCCGAGGTGATCCTGACGCCGGCGGCCGGTTCGATGCCGGCGGCGATAGACCTGGCGCGCAGCATGGAGGCGGCAGGCGAGGGCCGCATCCTGGATCAATTCTCCAATCCGGACAATCCCCAGGCGCATTACGAGGGCACCGGCCCGGAAATCTGGGCGGAGACCGAAGGCAGGATCACCCATTTCGTGTCCAGCATGGGCACCACTGGCACCATCATGGGCACCGGCCGCTTCCTGAAGGAGAAGAATCCGGCCATCCGCATCGTCGGCGTCCACCCGGAGCCGGGCAGCCAGATCGCCGGCATCCGCAAGTGGGAAGACCCGTACGTGCCCAAGATCTGCGATTTTTCCCGCATCGACGAGATCCTGCACGTCGGACAGAAGGAGGCGGAAGACACTGCCCGGCTGCTGGCGAGGCGCGAGGGCATCCTGGCCGGGCCGTCGTCTGGCGGCGCGTTGGCGGTGGCTCTTAGGCTGGACGCGCAACTGAGGGACGCGGTGATCGTGTCCGTGGTGTGCGACCGCGGCGACCGCTACCTGTCCACTGGATTGTTCGATCCTGCTTGACGCCCGGTGCTCCGCCGCCGGCTTGGCAGCGGACGCTTCGGCGATTAGCATGGCGTTTTCCCATCAAGATGCCGCCATGCTGAAACTCTATGTCGATCACGATTTTTTCAGCCCCTACGCGATGGCCGCCTTCGTCGCGCTGAGCGAAAAGGGCCTGCCCTTCGAAACGCTGACCCGCGATCTGGCAGCGGGCCAGCAGTTCGAGCCCGGCTACCGCTCGCAATCGCTGGCTTCCCGCGTGCCGATGCTGTTGGACGGCGATTTCGCGCTCAGCGAATCGTCGGCCATCATCGAATATCTGGAAGACGCCTATCCCGACACCGTCCGCGTGTTGCCGGCCGATCCAAAAGCCCGCGCCCGCGCGCGCCAGCTGCAGGCGTGGCTGCGCAGCGACCTGCTGCCGCTGCGCGACGAACGCAGCACCGAGACGGTGTTCGGCCGCAAGCCGGCTTTGCCGCTGGGCGAGGCGGCGCGCAAGGCGGCGGACAAGCTGATCGCGGTGGCCGAGGCGGTGGCGCCGGCGGACGGCGGCGATCTGTTCGGCGCCTGGTGCGTGGCGGACGCCGAGCTGGCCCTGCTGCTGAAGCGGCTGACGGCGGACGAGTTGCCGCCGTGGTTGTCCGCTTACGCCGAAAGGCAATGGCAGCGGCCGTCGCTGGCCGCTTGGCGCGGCCGGCAGGCTCGCTGATCCGGCCCGACTCTCTCTATACTGCCGGTAAAGAAGAGCGGGGACGGAGACGATGAGGGGTGGGCAAACGAACCTCCGGCTATGGGCCGGCCTGCTGCTGGCCTGCGCCGGCGCGCAGGCGCAGGCGCAGGCGGCGTCGCGCGAGCTGTATTTCGTCACCCAGCTGTTTCCGCCCTTCATCACCCAGAGCGCCGACGGCAAGCTGGACGGCGCCTTGGTGGCCATCCTGCGCGAAGCCTGCCGGCGGGCAGACTGGAACTGCAAGGTCCAGGCCATGGTGTGGAAACGCGCGCTGCTGACTGTCAGCCAGGGCGGCGCCGACGGGTTGGTGCTGGCGCAGGACGCGCCGGAGCGGCGCGCGGTGATGGAGCTGTCCAAGCCGGTGCTGGCCAGCAGCTACGGCCTTTATGTGAAAGCCGACAGCGCCATGCGCTACAGGCAGCCTGCCGATCTCGCCGGCAAAACTTTGGCGGTGTACGGCCCGTCGCTGTCGCAGATCAATAGCGAGCGCCTGGTCCAGGGCGTGGCCGGCGTGAACCTGACCGTGGAGCTGGACCCGGAAACGGTGCTGCGCAAGTTGGGGGCGGGCCGTTACGGCCATAACGCGGTGGCGTTTTCCAATGACGATGTCGCCCGTTACTGGATCAAGCGCGACGGCCTGGGCAATCTGCGCAAGCTGGCCGAGGTCAAGCCACTGACTTACCTGTACGGCTTCACCCGCAGCCGGGTGAAGCCCGGCATGCTGGAAACGTTCAACCGCGCGCTGGACAGCATGTGCCGCGACGGCAGCCTGGCCAGGCTGGCCGCGCCGTCCGGCATCCGGCTGGCCACTTGCCGCTGAGTGCGGCAAGGACGAGTCAAAGCGGTTATCATTCAGGCATTCCCTAGCCGCCGCCGGCGGCGCCACACGCAGCGCAGAACAAGCATAATCATGTCGCAACACGCATTCTCTCCGGACGAAAACGTCCATCTCAGCCCCAAGGGCTGGTATCGGCAGGCCAGCGAGAAGCCTGGCTTCATCCACGACGCGGCCCAGGCCGCCGCCATCGAGCAGCTGGACCGCCTGTGGCACGAGCTGGTGGATTTCAAGAGCAAGCGCAACCGTTTCCTGGGGCGCAGCCTGAGGAGCCCTCAGGTGCCGCGAGGATTGTATTTCTGGGGCGGAGTGGGGCGCGGCAAGAGCTTCCTGATGGATGCCTTCTACGCCTGCGTGCCCTACCGCCGCAAGCGCCGCATCCACTTCCACCACTTCATGGCGGAAACCCATCGCGAGCTGAGGAAGTTCGCCGGCGGCAAGGACCCGCTGCTGGCCTACGCCGACCAGATCGCCAAGGCGACGCGGCTGCTGTGCTTCGACGAGTTCCACGTCTCCGACATCGCCGACGCGATGATACTGGGCCGGCTGCTGTCGGCGCTGCTGGAGCGCGGCGTGGTGGTGGTGACCACTTCCAACTACGCGCCGGACGATCTCTACCCGGGCGGCCTGCAGCGGCAGAATTTCCTGCCGACGATAGAACTGATCAAGCGCGAGCTGGACGTGCTGAACGTGGACGGCGGACATGACTACCGGCTGCGCGAGCTGACGCGGGAGCCGCTGTTCATGGTGCCGGCGGACGCGGCCAACGAAGGGAAGATGGAGCAGCTGTTCCGGCGGGTGAGCACCGGCGCGGAGCTGGCGCAAAAGTCCATCACCGTGCTGGAGCGGGAGATCGCGGTGAAGCGGATGTCGCCGGGCGTGATCTGGTTCGATTTCATGGCCTTGTGCGACGGTCCGCGCGCGCAGACCGATTACCTGGAAATCGCCAGCGAATACCATACGGTCTTCCTGTCCGGCATTCCCAGGCTCAGCGCCAAGCAGGCATCGATCGCCCGCCGCTTCACTTGGCTGGTGGACGTGTTCTACGACAACCGCGTCAAGCTGATCGCCTCGGCCGACGCGCCGCCGGAGGCGATCTATACCGAAGGCCTGCAGTCCGGCGAATTTTTCCGCACCGCCAGCCGGCTGACCGAGATGCAGTCCAAGAGTTATCTGGAGCTGCCGCACCAGTCGATGACGCAAAGCCACGACCAGCCGCCGCCGGGCGTGGCGCTGTAAGGGGCCCGCGCGCGCTCAGTTGCGCGCCGGCTGCAGGTCCAGCTCCAGGATGTGGTCGGCGATCATGATGTCGCGGGCCAGGTCCACCACGCTGATGTAGCTGCGGCGGTCCTGGGCGGACACCAGGAAGCTCCAGCTGGCGCCGGACGGGTCGGCGCGCACGCTGATGCTTTCCTCGTGCAGCTTCAGCCCGGACGGCGCCAGCCGTTCCGCCAACCGCTCCACCGTCCAGTCGTGTTCCGGGCTCAGCTTGACGCTGACGAACAGGCTGACCCGCCGCGGCAGGATGTTCTCGATGCGGTTCACCACGGTGACGAAGACCATGCACAGCACGGTCAGCGCGATGGCCGCGGCGTAGAAGCCGACGCCGATCAGGATGCCGATCACCGACGACATCCACACCGAGGCGGCCGACGTCAGGCCGCTGATGCTCAAGCCTTCCTTCATGATCATGCCGGCGCCCAGGAAACCGATGCCGGTCAGCACGCCTTGGGCCACGCGGGTCATGTCGCCGTGCATGATGTCGGCCGATTGGCCGCCGTACCAGTAGCCGGAATAGCCGATGATGCTGATCGCCGCCGACGAGGCCATGCACACCAGGCCGTAGGTGCGCATGCCGGCCGCGCGGCCGTTGTACCAGCGCTCGTAGCCGAGCAGGCTGCCCAGCAGCAGCCCGCCGGCCAGGTGGGCGATCACCAGCAGGTTGATCTGCCATTTGCCCGCGCTCCAGTAAAGGGCCGCCAATTGCTGCCAGCTCTGATCCATTGCCTTCCTCCGCCGCCATCGGGCGCGTTCGATGTCTGTTCGTTCAAGCCGGCATCATGGCATAACGGCCGGCGTTTTCCCAAGCGCGCTGTCGCTCTTAGCTGAAGGGAGGGCGGCGGCGGCAAAATATCTTCATATGAAAATATGTAGTGGACAGACTACATTTTTGCGTTTTCCTCTTTCGCGGCGCAGGCCAACTCTGCTATAAATCGGTGCTGATCACGTTTTAGCAAGAAAAACGCTATTTGTGCGCTGCAATGTAGCAAAGGTACACAAGGAGACGGCATGACTCGGGTGCTGGTAGTCGGCAGTATCAATATGGACCTGGTGGTCACCGCCAGGCGGATGCCGAAACTGGGCGAAACGCTGCTGGGCGACGGTTTCGCCACCCATCCGGGCGGCAAGGGCGCCAATCAGGCGGTGGCCGCCGCCCGGCTCGGCGCCGAGGTGGCGCTGCTGGGCTGCGTCGGCGACGACGCCTTCGGCCGCGATCTGCGCGCCCATCTGGAGCGGGAGGGCGTGGATTGCCGCGGCGTGGCGACCGTGCCCGGCCCCACCGGCATCGCCGCCATTACCGTCAGCGGCGGCGACAACGCCATCCTGGTGGTGCCGGGCGCCAACCACCAGCTGACGCCGGCGCATCTGGACGCCGCCGAGCAGGCCTTCATCGACGCCGACGTGGTGCTGACCCAGCTGGAAATTCCGCTGGCCGCGGTGCGCCGCGCCGCCGAACTGGCCGCCCGCCACAAGAAGCCGCTGCTGCTGAATCCGGCGCCGGCGGTGCCGCTGCCGGAAGAGCTGCTGCAGCGCGTGACGCTGCTAACCCCCAACGAACACGAATTCCTGACCATGCTGGCCCAGCCCGACGCCGACTGGCGCGCGCTCTTGGCCGAGCGCCCGGGCAAGTTGGTGATGACCCACGGCAAGCACGGCGCCTATTTCGCGCTGGCGCGCGGCCAGTTGCGCCACCAGCCCGGCTTCGAGGTCCAGGCGGTGGACAGCACCGGCGCCGGCGACACCTTCAACGGCGCGCTGGCGGCCTTCCTGCCGCTGGGCCTGGAAGAGGCGGTGCGCCGCGCCAACGCGGCCGGCGCGCTGTCGGTCACCCGGCCGGGCGCGCAGGGCGGCATGCCGACGCTGGCCGAGCTGGAAGCCTTCCTGGAGAACAAAGCATGAAGAAGCACGGCCATCTGAACCGCGACATCGCCCGCATTCTGGCGTCCATGGGCCATACCGACAGCCTGGTGATCGCCGACTGCGGCCTGCCCATCCCGCCCGGCGTGGAATGCGTGGACCTGTCGCTGAAACTGGGGCAGCCCGGCTTCATCGAAACCCTGGACAGCATCCTGGCCGATTTCCAGTGCGAGCGCGCGGTGTTCGCCATCGAGTGCCGCCAACACAACCCGGCGGTACAGGACAAGGCCGAGCGGATGGCGCAAGCCGGCGCGGCGCTGGATTTCGTCAGCCATGAGGAATTCAAGCAGCGCTGCCAGGCGGCGCGCGCGGTGATCCGCACCGGCGAATGCACGCCTTACGCCAACGTGATCCTGCATTCCGGCGTGATTTTCTAAGGAGCCGACCATGCAAGTGACCATGCGCGGCATCAGCAAGGCTTTCGGGCCGGTCAAGGTGCTGGAGAACGTGGAGTTCACGCTGCGCGGCGGCGAGATCCACGCGCTGATGGGCGAGAACGGCGCCGGCAAGTCCACGCTGATGAAGATACTCAGCGGCGTGCACCGCGCCGACGCCGGCGAGATCCTGCTGGACGGCCGCAAGGCCGAACTGAGGAGCACCGAGGCGGCGGAAGCGGCCGGCATCGCCATCATCCACCAGGAATTGAACCTGATTCCGCAGCTGTCGGTGATGGAGAACCTGTTTCTCGGCCGCGAGCCGTCCCGCTTCGGCATCATCGACTACGCGGCGATGCGGCGCGAGGCGCGGGCGCAGCTGGAGGCGCTGGGCGCCGGCGGCATCGATCCGGACGCCGAGGCCGGCAGCCTGTCCATCGGCCAGCAGCAGATGGTGGAGATCGCCAAGGCGCTGGCGCTGAACGCCCGCGTGCTGATCATGGACGAGCCGACGGCGGCGCTCACCGAGCGCGAGATCGACCGGCTGTTCGAGCTGATGGCCCAGCTGAGGGAAAACGGCGCGGCCATCGTCTACGTCTCGCACCGGATGGAAGAGATCTTCCGCGTCTGCGACCGCATCAGCGTGCTGCGCGATGGCTGCTTCGTCGGCGAGCGCGAAATCGCCCGCACCGATTTCGACGAAGTGGTGCGGATGATGGTGGGGCGCGAGATCGGCGACCGCTATCCGAAGCGCGAGGCCGCGCCGGGCGAGGTGAGGCTGAAGGTGGAGAACCTGGCCGACGAGAACATGATCGCCGGCATCGGCTTCGAGGTGCGCGCCGGCGAGGTGCTGGGCATCGCCGGGCTGATGGGCTCGGGACGCAGCGACATCCTGAAGACGCTGTTCGGCGCCAAGCGCCGCACCGCCGGCCGCGTCGAGCTGGACGGTAAGGAATTGAAAGTGGCCGCGCCGGGCGACGCCATCGCCGCCGGCCTGGGCTTCGTGCCCGAAGACCGCAAAAGCAAGGGGCTGGTGCTGGGCATGTCGCTGCGCGAAAACGCGACCCTGGTGCATCTGGACCAGTACGCCCGGCTGGGCGTGGTCAGCGCCGCCGAGGAAAAGCGGGCGGTGGACGGCTTGATCGCTCAGCTGCGCATCCGCGCCCGCGACGCCGAGCTCGACGTCAAGTCGCTGTCCGGCGGCAACCAGCAGAAAGTGGTGTTCGCCAAATGGCTGGCGAATCCGCCCAAGGTGCTGCTGCTGGACGAGCCGACGCGCGGCGTCGACGTCGGCGGCAAGGCCGAGATCTACCACATCGTCAACCAGCTGGCCGCCGCCGGCACCGCCATCGTGATGGTGTCGTCCGAGCTGCCGGAAGTGCTGGCGCTGAGCAACCGCATCCTGGTGCTGCACGAAGGCCGCCAGGCCGGCATCTTCGACGCCGCCGGCTGCAGCCAGGAAACCCTGATGGCCGCCGCGACCGGCGGCGCCGTTCACTCCGAAACCAGGAAGCAAGCATGACCCCGCAACAGAAAGCCAATTTGCAACGCCTCGGCCCCTTCATCGCCCTGGTGCTGGTGGCCGTCGGCCTGTCCGTGATGAGTCCGGACTTCCTCACCGTCAACAACCTGCTGAACGTGATGCGCCAGGTGTCGATCAACGCGCTGATCGCCTTCGGCATGACGCTGGTGATCCTGCTGGGCGGCATTGACCTGTCGGTCGGCTCCATCCTGGCGCTGTCCTCGGTGCTGACCGCCACCCTGTTGCGCGCAGGCGTGGATCCGATGCTGGCGACGCTGCTGGGCATCCTGGCCGGCGCGGCGATGGGCCTGTTCAACGGCCTGGTGGTCAGCAAGGGCAAGGTGGCGCCGTTCATCGCCACGCTGGCGTCGATGACCATCCTGCGCGGCCTGGCGCTGGTGTTTTCCAACGGCAGCCCGATCACCGGCTTCGACAGCGAGCTGTTCTCCATGCTGGGCGGCGGCTATGTCGCCGGCCTGGTCCCGGTGCCGGTGGTGTGGATGCTGATCCTGTTCGCCGGCTTCTGGTTCCTGCTGAAGAAGACGGTGTTCGGCCGCCACCTGTACGCCACCGGCGGCAACGAGGAGGCGGCGCGGCTGTCCGGCGTCAAGGTGGACAGCGTCAAGCTGTGGGTGTACACCACCTCCGGCGCGATGGCGGCGATGGCCGGCGTGGTGCTGACCTCGCGCCTCAATTCGGCGCAGCCGACTGCCGGCACCGGCTACGAGCTGGACGCGATCGCCGCGGTGGTGCTGGGCGGCACCAGCCTCAGCGGCGGCCGCGGCTGGATTTTCGGCACTCTGATCGGCGCGCTGCTGATCGGCGTGCTCAACAACGGCTTGAACCTGCTGGGCGTGTCCTCGTTCTACCAGCAGGTGATCAAGGGCGCGGTGATCCTGCTGGCGGTACTGCTGGATCGCAGCAACAAGAAGTGACGATGGCGGCGCGCGCCGCTCAATGCAGTGCATCATTCCATTTCTCAGGGAGCATCAGCATGAAACGCATTCTTACTCCGCTCGTGGCCGGCATCCTGGCCTTCGGCATCGCCGCCTGCTCCAAGCAGGGCCCGGGCGGCGCGCCGGCCGGCGACGCCAGCGCCGCGGCGGCAGACGGCAAGATCGCCGTCGGCCTGGCGGTGTCCACGCTCAACAACCCGTTCTTCGTCGAGCTGCGCGACGGCGCGGCGGCCGAAGCCAAGAAACAGGGCGTCAACCTGATCACCGTCGACGCCCAGGACGATCCGGCCAAGCAGCAGGCCAGCGTGGAAGACCTGATCCAGAAGAAGGTCAGCGTGATCCTGATCAACCCGACCGACTCCTCCGCCGTGGCCAACGTGGTGAAGGAAGCGACGTCCAAGGGCATCAAGGTGGTGTCGCTGGACCGCAGCGTCAACGGCGCGGAAGTCAGCGCCCACATCGCGTCCGACAACATCGCCGGCGGCGTGATGGCCGGCAAGTACCTGCTGGACAAGCTGGGCGGCAAGGGCCGCATCGTCGAGCTGGAAGGCATCGCCGGTTCTTCCGCCGCCCGCGAGCGCGGCGAGGGCTTCCACCAGGTGGTGGACAAGAAGGACGGCGTCAAGCTGCTGGCCAAGCAGCCGGCCGACTTCGACCGCGCCAAGGGCCTGTCGGTGATGGAAAACATCATCCAGGGCAATAAGGACATCCAGGGCGTGTTCGCGCACAACGACGAAATGGCGCTGGGCGCGGTGAAGGCGATCCAGGCAGCCGGCCTGAAGAACGTGGTGGTGGTGGGCTTCGATGCCACGCCGGACGCCGTGGCCGCGGTCAAGGGCGGCACGCTGTCCGCCACCGTGCAGCAGCAGCCGGCGCTGATCGGCCAGTACGGCGTGCAGACCGCCAAGAAGCTGGCCGACGGCCAGAAGGTGGACAAGTTCATCCCGGTGCCGCTGAACCTGGTCCATCAGTAAAGCCCGCAGACAGAACCCCGGCCGCCGCTTGGCGGCCGGGGTTCTACCCGCTGGAGACGCGGTGCGGCAACGGGGCCGGCGCAAGGCGCGCGGTCCCGTTTCGCCGTATTGCGATTATCATTTCGCTTTCATCGCCCGGTCCGCCTCATGAGCAGCTTCAAACGCCTGACCATAGACGACATCGCCGCCCTGGCCGGCGTGTCGCGCACCACCGCCAGCATGGTGTTGAACGGCCATGCCGAGCGTTACCGCATCTCGCCGGCCACCGTGGAAAAAGTGGAGCGGGTGGCGCGCGAGCACCATTTCAAGCCTTCCCAGCAGGCCCGCAGCCTGCGCAGCCGGCGCAGCAGCAGCATAGGACTGGTGGTGCCGGACCTGACCAACTCCACCCACGCCGCGCTGGCGCAGGCGCTGGAGAACCGCTGCCGCGAACGGGGCTACCAGTTGCTGATGGTGACCAGCGACGAAGACCCGGAACGGGAGAGCGACGGCATCGGCCAACTGGCCGCGCGCCAGGTGGACGGCATGATCGTGGTGCCGTGCAGCGGCGACGCCGCGCGCTATCAGCCCTGGACCGGCCGGCTGCCGTTCGTGTTCGCCGACCGCCATATTCCCGGCAGCGGCATCCCGTCGGCGGTCACCGACTCCGGCGACAGCGTCGCCCGGCTGCTGTCCCCGCTGTTGGCCGGCGGGGTGGACGAGCTGGCATACTTTGGCGGCCAGCCGGAACTGTCGGCCAGCCGCGAGCGCCTGGCTGGCTACCGGCAGGCGCTGCAAGCCGCGGGTTTGGAAGAGGGCGCAGACTGGGTGGCCGAGCGGGATTTCCAGCGCGAATCCGGCTACCGGATGATGGCCGACTGGCATGCCCGCCACGGGCGCTATCCGCGCGCGCTGTTCACCGCGTCCATCACCTTGCTGGAGGGCGTGCTGTCTTTCATCCGCGAACGGCATCGGCTGCGCGAGTCGCCGCGATATCTGCTCACTTTCGACGATCATCCGCTGCTCGACTGCCTGCCGCTGCCGGTGGACGCCATATGCCAGGACAGCCGCGCGCTGGCCGAGGCCAGCCTGGGCCAGGTGCTGGCGCTACTGCAGGGCGAGGCGTTGGCCGAGCGCGATCTGCGCGTGCCGGCCAGCCTTAATTTGCGCCGTATCTAAGCGCCCTGAGCGGCCTGGCGCGCGGCGGGCTCCCGCGTTTCGCGCATCAGCAGCGAGCCCAGCAGGAAGGTGGACGACAGCAGCGTGGCGAACGCCATCGCCAGCCCGTAATCGCCGCCGCGCAGGTCCACCAGCTTGCCGAACAGGTAGGGCGCCACCGTGGCCAGCAGATAGCTGAGGAACCAGAACAGGCTGAAAGTGACCGCCGCCTTGTCCGGCGTCATGCCCGGCTGCTCCTGCGCCAGCGTCACCAGGCTGGTGATGGGCAGGAAGATGAAGAAGCCGGCCGCCAGCGCCGCGGCGGTGACCAGCCCCGCGTCGTCGCTCCATCCCCAAACCTGGGCATGCAGGCCGATCACCGCCAGCAGTTGCAGCAGCCCGGACAGCCGCAGCAGCGGCAGCCGGCGCGTCACGCGCCTGGCCAGCCAGATGCCGGCCACCGTGCCGGCCAGTCCGGCGAGCACCACGTATTTCGCCTGCTGGATGCCGGCGTTCTGGTAGAAGCTGAACAGGATCACGTAGAAGGACAGCGTGCCGCTGTAGGTGAAGGCCAGCAGCCAGTTGAAGCGCTCCTTCAGCCCCTGCCACAGCGTATGGCGCGGCCCCGAGTCGGCCTGCTTTGCTTCCGCCGCGCCATCCGCGCCGAAAACCAGCCACAGCGCCAGGCACAGCACGCTGCCCAGCGAAATGGCGAGCAGCGTGGTCTGCCAGTCCTGGAACCAGCCCAGCATGGCCGGCAGTCCGAACAGGATGGCGGCGGTGCCGATGTTGAAGGCCACCGAATTCAAGCCATTGACGAATGGGCGCTCGCTTGGCGCGAACCATTGCATGACGATGGGCGAGAAATAGACGATGACCAGCGCGCCGCCCAGTCCCATCAGGAAGCGCACCAGCAGCAGCCAGGGGTAGCTGTGCACGAAGGGCGTCAGCGCGCCCAGCGCCATCAGCGCCATGGCCAGCGCCACCGCCTTTTTCGCCAGCAGCCGCGACAAGATGCCGGCGGCGACGAAGGTGCCCAGCAGCTTGGCGGCGGCCACGGCGTTGCTGATGTGGGAGCCGGCGGCCAGGTCGTGCACGCCCAGTTCGCGCATGATCTGCGGAATGAAGGCGCTGCCGCCGGCCCAGCTCATGCCGAACAGCACATAGCTGGAAAACAGCAGCGCTTCGATCAGGTACTTGTTGGTTTTCATCCCTGCCTCGACGAGTATCGAAACTGCCAGTTTTAGCGAGGCCGGCTGCGGTGAAACCTGTCTTTTCAGCCAGCCCAGCCTGGGACGTGGCTGTCCAGCGGCATCGACGGCAGGTCCCAGCGCGCCGGCGTCAGCGCCATTCGGGCGGCGTGGCGCACCGCCAGCAGGCGACCGAAGCCGGAGTCGCGCTCTTCCAGCCAGGGGCGGACATCGTCCAGCGTCGGCAAGGACCGATCCATCGCGCCGGCCACCCGGCCCAGGCCGCGCAGCCAATGGCCGGTCTGGGCCAGCGACACCTGCACGTGCCAGCTGCCGCCCTCGGCCCGCTGGCGGTGCAGCGCGGCGATCGCGCCCAGCGCCGCCAGGTAGCCGGCGCCGTGGTCCAGCGCCTGGGCCGGCAGCGCGCGGGGCGCATCGCTGCCGGCGGCCTCGGCTTCGGCCAGGTTGAAGCCGCTGGCGGCCTGGGTCAGCGAGTCGAAGCCTCGGCGCCCAGCCCAGGGGCCAGTATGGCCGTAGGCGCTGAGCGAAACGTAGACGATGCCGGGGCGGAGGCGCGCGGCATCCTCGGGAGAGAAACCCAGCGCGGCCAAGCCTCCCGGCCGGTAGCCCTGGATGAAGACATGGGCGTCGGCCAGCAGGGCGCGCAGCGCCTCGCGGCCCGCTGCCGTCGTCAGGTCCAGCCCGGCGTTGCGCTTGCCGCGTCCGGTGTCGATATCGAGCGTCGCTATGGTGGGCAGGTTCGGCGAGGTGATGCGCAGTACGTCGGCGCCGTGGGCGGCCAGCGCGCGTCCGGCCACCGGGCCGGCGATGATGCGGGTCAGGTCCAGCGCGCGGATGCCTTGCAGCGGACGGAAAGAGGGCGGGAGCGGCAAGGGCGGCGCGTCTCCTATCCGCGTGATGGTCAGCGGCGGCAGTGCGGCGACGGCGCGGCCTTGCGGATGCGCATCCCATTCGGCGAAGCTGCGCAGCGCGGCGACGACCAGGCCGCGCTCTGCGGCCGCGTCCTCGAAATCGAAGGCGGACCAGGTCGCCAGCGCGCCGGCCACCGCATCCCTGTCGTATTCGCAGCCCAATAGATCCAGCACGCCCCGGCAGTGATGGGCGAAGTTGGTGTGGATGCGCACCCAGCGTCCGTCTCCGCAGCGATAGATGCCGGCTATCTTGTCCCAGGGGTCGGCCGGGAGCGCGCCATCGACGCGGAAATAGTGCTCGCTGCGGAATTCCGCGACGGCATGGCTGGCGTCGACGCCGACCGTCTGCAGCTCCCCGCCGCGCAGACGCCAGAATTCAGCCGCCGCCAATCCGCAAGCGCCTATCGACGCCTGCGCGGCGGCGGCGATGGCGAAGGAAGAAGGCAGCATGGCGCCGCCGTCGTTCAGTTCAAGCTGGGAGAGGGCGGAGGCGTCGAGGCCGCAGTCGAGCCAGAGCTGGCGGACTGCGCGAAGGGCGAGCGCGGGCATGGGTTTCCCCGGATGGTGGATATCGCATTACAACCCGCGCTTTCCTGCCGGTCAATGCATATGTCCTTATTGGGGGGCGTCTCCGGCCAGGAAGTCGCGCAGCATCGCTTGCGCGGCAGCCGGCTGGTCCCTGGCCACGCGCAGCCCGGCGTTTTGGATGATGATCTGGCTGAGATTGCCATGGCTGCGGATCAGGCCGGCAGCCAGGCCATAGGGGCGCCAGGCCTGCCGCTTTTGCCGGCGGAAGGCGTCGGCCTGCGACCAGGATTGGGTATTGAACCAGGCGTCGAGCCCCAGGTAGTTCCCCGTCATGCAGCATTCGCCGTGAAAGAACAGCACCTTCAATTGATCCAGCAGCATGGGCAGCAAATGGGATGAGCTTTCCTGCCATATGGCTTCGGTCATCAGGCTGGAATGCGGCTGCAATTCATTATTGGAGCGGGGGTCGATGTGCAGAGCCTGTTGCACCGAGGGCTTTTTCAGGTATTCGCTCAGCGCTTTGGACGGCTTCTGAGGCGGATGGCGGATATCGTGCAGATCGCGGCCGCAGCATTGCTGGATATAGCGCTCTATCCCGACCGCTATCCGGCCCGCCGATTGCTGCTGCAAGGCGATGGGAGAGGCGTGGGCCCGGTTGAACTCGTCCAGTCCGGCTTGCGCGTGGTTTCGTTCGTCCAGATTGATCAGCCGGTGCTGATACGCGTAATCGATATGGCTGGGCAGCTGGATGTCGGGCGCCAGCTGGGCGTTGCCCAGTCCCAGCCCCTTGAGCGAGATTTGCGGCTGGCCGCCGCTGTTGCCGTCCAGCACGCGGTGGGCCAGGCGCGCGATGGTGTGGGTCGCCGCGGCGTTGCCGAACAGGTAGCAGTCCCGTTCCCGGTAGCGCGGCCAGCGCAGCAGGAATTCCTGCAGCGCGTGGTACAGCTGCAGGCTGGCTTCGTCGTGGCTTTCCGGCAGGTAGCGCGGATGGGTGGTGAAGGACAGGCCATGGCCCAGCGGCTGTTCGATGATCAGGAGGTTGACATGATGGTGCCAGCCGAAAGGGTTGGAATAGATGCGGCCGGAAGGGTCCAGCAGATAGGGGCCGTGCTCGTCCAGCAGCGCGTCCAGCGCGCTCCATTCCGGCGCGCCGTTGATCCAGACCAGCAGCGGGGCCTGCTCCGGATGGTCTCCCGCTTCGCTGAAGCAGAAATACAGCCAGCCTCCGGCCGAGTCGCCGACGGACAGATAGCCGGCGAGCTGGGTGCTCCGGACCGCGCCGAAGCCGGGCAGATGGCTGAGGGCGGCGCTTTCGAACAGGAAAGGATTCGATTGCACGTTCATCGACGGTTTATCTCCGCACGACGGTGGGGACCCGGGGGCCTGGCCGTGATGACTATGTTATAGACATTGCGCGAAGCGATGTGGCCGCTTGATAAAATCCAGTGTGATTTTTCACGTCTTGTTGAGATTTAAGTTCGCTGCGATAAGCGCCGCCTTGCAAGGGTAACGGCAGCCATGCCGCTTACCCAACCAAACCTGACGGAGCATTTCCATGCTGAGCCTGCACACCAATATCGCGGCACTGAACACCAAGTCCAACATGAACAGCACCCAGGGCGCGCTGTCCACCTCCATGACCCGCCTGGGCACCGGCCTGCGCATCAACTCCGCGATGGACGACGCCGCCGGCCTGCAGATCGCCACCCGTCTGGACGCCCAAAGCCGCGGCATGACCGTCGCCATGAAGAACGCCCAGAACGGCATCTCCATGCTGCAGACCGCCGAAGGCGCGCTGAACGAAGTGACCAACATCCTGCAACGGATGAAGGACCTGGGCACCGAAGGCGCCAACGGCACCACCACCGCAGCCGACAAGACCGCGATGCAGGCAGAGTTCGACCAGCTGGGCAAGGAACTGACCAACATCATGAAGAACACCTCCTTCGGCGGCGAGAAGCTGCTGCAAGGCGGCAAAGTGGCCAGCGCCCTGAGCTTCCAGATCGGTTCCGCCGCAGAAGAAACCATGTCGGTGGATCTGAGCGGCAATATGAAGTCGTTGGACGACTCGCTGGGCAAGGTGTCGGCCAACTACGAAAAGACGATGACCGCCGACGAGAAGGCCGCCGCCGACAAGGCCAAGCGCGATAAGCAGATTACCGCTGCCAACGGCGTACTGGACGCCACCGCCAAGACTGCAGCGGAAGCCGCCGCCAAAACCGCCGCAGGCGGCAAGGACCAGGCTGCCATCACCGCGATGGCTAGCGGCACCGACGCCGAGAAAAAGGCCAAGGCCGACGCTCAGGCTCAATACGACAACGGCTACCTGGCCGAGGCTTCCAAGAACGCCGATGCCAAGACCGCGATCGACGCCGCTGTCGCCAATACCGAAATCGGCAAGTCCGACACCATCACCACCATCAACGCCGCGCTGGACGCCGTCGGCACCGTGCGCTCCGCGCTGGGCGCCAACGCCAACCGTCTGGACCACGTGATCAACAACCTGTCGAACGTGAACAACAACACGCTGGCAGCCAAGGGCCGCATCATGGACACCGACTACGCCAACGAAAGCTCCAACATGACCGCCAAGCAGATGCTGATGCAAGCCAGCACCTCCATGCTGAAGCAAAGCGGCAGCATGAGCAGCCTGGCCATGTCCCTGCTGCAGTAATCATCGACGCGCGGCCTTGCGCCGCGGCGATGCAAGCCAGTGGTCCGCCACTGGCTTTTTGCTTTTTCCATCCGCCGCTTGGGCCGCGTGGTAGAAAATGGTTGCAAAGTGTGGCGCGGGCGGGGTTTTCTTCGCTTAGGACTGGTTGCGAAGGGGCGGGGATGAATATAATTGGCCGTTTTTTATCTGCGATTCGAGGATGGCTATGCGTAAGGCCCTGTGCTGGCTGATAGGCCTCTGCCTGAGCGTGCCCGCGCTGGCGGGCGGCGATCCCGTGGTTTTGACGGTTTCGGGCAAGATCGGGCGCTTCACCGACGCCAAGCGCGGCGTCTACCAGTTCCGCGACAGCGACCTGGGCAAGTTGAAGCAGGTGAGCTTCACCACCTCCACCAGCTGGACGCCTTCGGTGCGCTTCAGCGGGCCGCTGGTGCGCGACATCCTGGCCAAGGTGGAGGCCAAGGGCACCATGGTGAGGGTGCTGGCGATCAACTACTACCGCTACGACATCTCGGTCGATGAGTTGGGCAAGCAGAGCGTGGTGCTGGCGCGGCGCATCGACAACAAGCCCTTCGATGTCGCCCATTACGGTCCGCTGTGGCTGATGTATCCATTGCAGACCATGCCGGACGCCGACAAGGGCCCGCCGCTGGACGCCAAGCTGGTATGGCAGGTCGAGGCGATGGAGGTGATGTGAGGCTGGGCGGCATGAAGCGCTATGTGCAGGCGCCGTGGTGGCTGATCCTGTCGCTGCTGGTGCTGCTGCTGGCCGCCGGCTGGAATTTCTACCGGATAGACCGCGCCAGCCAGGCCCTGATAGACAGCGGCAAGAGCGAGCAGCTGTACTGGACGGTGGCGCAGCTGCACATCGAGCTGGAGAAGACCCGGGCGGAGCTGATCGGCTACGCGGCCGAGCCCTCGTCGTTCGATCCGGGCGCGCAGTTCCAGTTGCTGCAAAGCCGCTACCAGGTGTTCGAGGCGCCGGACAGCGTGCTGGTGCACCGCCAACTGCGCCGGGTGGCCGGCTTCGAGGCGCTGGTCGGCGCGCTGGGGCCGCTGATCCATGACAAGAGCTGGCTGCGGATCACGCCCGACTGGGCGCGCCGCATGGTGGTGCGCATGGACGCGCTGCGCCCGGTGCTGGCCAATTTCGCGGTGCAGAGCCGCGAAGCCGAGGTGTCTACCCGCGTGGCGCGCACCAGGGCGCTGGCCAGCCAGCGCTCGCAGATGCTGATGCTGCAGCTGGTGCTGTGCGGCGGCATCTGCGGCGTGCTGCTGGTGTTGATGCGCTTCCGCGAAGTGAAGGAGCTGGCCGAGGTCAGGCAGTCGCTGCTCGAGCAGGAGCGCGCGGCGCACCAGGCCACCGTCGCGCTGGAGCTGGACCGAACCACCTTTCTGGGCACGCTGGGCCACGAGATCCGCTCCCCGCTGCAATCGATGCAGATGTGCATGGAGCTGGTGGAGCCCGCGGTGATGCCGCAGCCGGCCGCCCAGTTGGCGCTCAAGCGGATGAAGGCCGGCATGGCGCAGCTGACCAGCCAGGTCCACGACATCATGGACATCTCGGCGATCAAGAACATGCAGCTGCGGCTGAATCCGGGCCGGGTCAAGCCGTCCGCGGCGCTGAAAGCGGTGATCGACGTGATGCAGCCGCTGGCGGACGCCAAGGGCCTGACCCTGCGCTACGAAGAGGATGGCCTGCCCGAGCGCGCGCTGCTGGACGAGACCCGCTTGCGCCAGATCGTCGGCAATCTGGTGTCCAACGCGATACGCTACACCGATCAGGGCGGCGTCACGCTGAAGGCGCGAGGCGTCAGCGACGCCGATCATTCCGAACTGTGGCTGGAGGTCAGCGACACCGGCATCGGCATCGCCGACGAGGACAGGCAGAGGATATTCCAGCCGTTCAGCCAGGGGCGCAATCGCCGTCCCGGCAGCAGCGGCCTGGGCCTGTCCATCGTCAAGGAGCTGGTGCGCCTGTTCGGCGGCAGCATAGAAATGGAAAGCGCGGTGGGCGCGGGTTCCGTGTTCACCGTCAGGCTGCCGCTGCGCGCGGTGGGAGAGAGCGAGCAGGGGCGCAGCGTGCTGGTGGTCGAGGACGACGACGAGATCCGCGGCTCGATCGCCGAACTGCTGGGCCAGGAGGGCTACCAGGTATCCTGCGCGGCGACGCTGTCGCAAGCGGCCGGCAGCCTGGTGCAACAGCGTTTCGACGTGTTGCTGCTGGACATGCAGCTGGGCGGCGACAGCGGCTACCAGCTGGCGGAGCTGGCGCGCAAGCAGCCGCAGCGGCCGCTGATGCTGGCGATGAGCGCCGACCCCGACGAATTCGCCGACGCGCGCGCAGGCTGGTTCGCCGCCAGGCTGCGCAAGCCTTTCGACAGCGGCCAGCTGCGCGCCGCGCTGGCGGCGCTGCCGCTGTAGCGCAAAGGCGGCAGGGCAAAAAAACAGGCTCCGTGCGGAGCCTGTTTTGTTATCGGCTTGAGCGAGGCTCAGGCATGTTCCAGCGCGTTGGTGACCATGTTCTTGATCTGCAGCGCCAGGATGGAGCCGGGCGCCGGCTTGCCGATGTAGTAGACGCCGTGGGTCTGCAAGGCGCGCGACAGCTCGCTTTCATGCTCAAGCGCGTAGCCGGTCAGCACCACGATGGGCACCGTGGACGAGTGGCTGCGTATGGTCTCGATCACTTCCATGCAACTGGTGGGCTCGCCCAGCACCCAGTCCAGCACGAAGGCGTCGAACTCCTCGTGCTGCAAGGCCTGCAACAGCGCCTGCGGCTGATGGTAGGGCAGGGCGAACAGGCCTTGCTGCACCAGGATGGCCGACAGCAGGTCGGCGTCCTTGTCGTCCAGGACCGCCACCAGCAGCCGCTTGGTGTTGGCGCGCTTGGGCGGGCGTATGGTCAGGTAGCCGACCTCGTAGCCGTCCTCGCCGTCGAACAGGGTGCCGGGGAACACATGCCAACAGTCGTGCAGGCGCTTGGCCAGGAACAGCGGCGCGCAGGAGTCGTCGGCCAGCTGTTCGCCCAGCTGTATCCAGCAATGGGCCTCGCCGCTCTGGTTGTTCAGGTGCAGGATGGCCGGCAGCAGTTCGTTGTCCATCGGGCTCTGCCCTTCCTGCTGGCTGTGGTCGACCAGCAGGCTGGAGGCCGGGAGGTTGAAGTACTGGGCTAGGCGCTCCACCTGGGCCAGCTGCCAGGGGCTACTGCCGTTCAGCTTGCGGTATGCCTGGGAGGTGCTCAATCCCAGGATCTGTTCGATCAGGCTGGCTTGCTGCGCTTCCGGCCAGCGGAACTGGTCCAGCTGCTTGCGGATGTTGTCGCAGATGATTTCGTTGGCGGACTTGGGGGTGGTCATGGCGATGTCCCGTCACATGATTTTCATATTGGCGATCCTAGCATCCATGCGGCCGACATGTGTGCAAAAAATGCTCATACTGGCAATTTTTCCTAATTTTGCGAAACATGCATTTGCATTTTCACAACATGCGAAAAGGTACGCCTGTATTTCAGGGGCAGCTGGCCCATTTCATCAATTGAAATCGCGGAATTTTTGGCCTAAGGCCATGAATATCATGCACTAAGCGGCATGATGGGGAGGGTCTGGCCTGAAAGGGCCGGGGGATTCGCGCCGGATGGCAGGCATCCGGCGCAAGAAATGCGAGCGCGTCAGCCCAAGGTGCCGGTCAGGCTGACCTGGCGGTTTTCCGGCACTTCGTTGTACGACAGCACGTGCAGGCCGGGCGCGAACAGCCGGCCGTAGCGGGCCAGCAGCGGGCGGATCTGGGGCATCACCAGCAGCACCGGCGCCTGGCCCAGCTGCTTCATCTGGTCGCGGACCACCGGCATATTGGCTTGCAGCTGCTGCAACACGTTGGGATCGATCGGGAAACTGTCCAGCTGCGGCTTGCCGGTCTGCTGCGCCTGGCCCAGCGCGGAGAGCAGCAGGTTTTCCAGGTCGGCCGACAGGTTGAAGGCCCGGATCTCGTCGCGCGGGCCGATGATGGCCTGGACGATCTGGCGTTTCAGCGCGCAGCGCACCTCGGCCGCCAGCATGATGGGGTCCTTGCTGGCGTCGCTGGCTTCCAGCAGGGCGGTGGCGATGGGCACGATGTCCTTCAGCGACACATTGTCCTGCAGCAGCTGGCGGAACACGCGCAGCTGCTGCACCGGCGTCAGCGCCTGGCCCAGCGCGGCGGCAAGCTTGGGCGCCAGCGCCGCCAGCCGCTCGCCCAGCGCCGCCACGTCGTCGTGGCGGAACAGCTCGGCCAGGTTCTCGCGCATCACTTTGTTCAGGTGGGTGGCCATCACGCTGGCGCAATCCACCACCTGATAGCCCAGGCCCAGCGCCTTGCTCTTGTCGGCGAGGGCGATCCAGGTGACCGGCATGCCGAAGGCCGGGTCGATGCCGGGGATGCCGTCCACCTCGCCGTAAACGTCGGGCGACGGAATCGCCATCAGCCGGTCTGCGTAAACCTCGGCCTCGGCTACGGTGTTGCCGGAGATCTGGATCGCGTATTGGGAAGGCTTGAGACGCAGGTCGTCGCGCAGATTCACCGTCGGCAGCAGCAATCCCATCTGCTCGGACAGGCTCTGTCGCACGCCCTTGACGCGCTTGGTCAGCGGCGCGCCCTGGCCGGCGTCCAGCAGCGCCACCAGCTTGTAGCCGAGCGCGATGCCCAGCGTGTCGGCGTAGGGCAGGGTGCTCCATTCCAGCTCGATCTCGGATTCGCCCTGCAGCGCCGACTTCACCGCCGCCTGGTTCAGGGTGCTGGCGGCGACCGGCCGGCGGGCGTGCATGCGCCAGGCCACGTAGCCGAGCAGCGCGGCGAAGCCGAGGAAGGTGGGCCACGGCATGCCGGGGATGATGGCCAGCACCAGCATCATGCCGGCCGCGCTCATCAGCACGGTCGGCGAAGCCAGCATCTGGCTGCCCACCTGCTGCGGCATGTCGGCCTCGTCGTTGATGCGGGTGACGATGATGGCGGCGGCGGAAGACAGCAGCAACGCCGGAATCTGCGCCACCAGGCCGTCGCCTATGGTCATCAGCGCGTACTGGCGGAAGGCGTCGCCCATCGACAGATTGTGCATCAGCGCGCCGATGGCCACGCCGCCGAACAGGTTGATGATCAGGATCAGGATGCCGGCGATGGCGTCGCCGCGGACGAATTTGGACGCGCCGTCCATCGCGCCGTAGAAATCCGCCTCGGTGGCGATGTCGCGGCGCCGCTGCTGCGCCTGCTCCTGGTTGATCAGGCCGGCGTTGAGGTCGGCGTCGATCGCCATCTGCTTGCCCGGCAGCGCATCCAGCGTGAAGCGGGCCGACACCTCGGAGATCCGCTCGGCACCCTTGGTCACCACCATGAAGTTGATGATCATCAGGATGACGAACACCACCATGCCGACGACGAAGTTGCCGCCTATCACCACATTGCCGAAGGCCTCGATCACCCGGCCGGCGGCGTGGGTCCCCTCGTGGCCGTGCAGCAGCACCACCCGGGTGGACGCCACGTTCAGCGACAGCCTGAGCAGCGTGGTGGCCAGGATGATGGTGGGGAACACCGAGAAGTCCAGCGGCCGCCGCGCCGACACGCTGACCAGGATCACGATGATGGCCAGCACGATGTTGAAGGTGAACAGCATGTCCAGCGCCAAGGGCGGCAGGGGCAGCATCACCATCGCCAGGATGGCGAGCAGGAACAGCGGGGCGGCGAGCTTGTGGCGGCCGATGTCGGCAAGCAGTTTGGTCAGCGAGTTCATGATGCGGGCTCGGGATCGGACAGTTCGCGGGGGACCGGCAGGTCCGGCAGGGTGGGCCGGCTGCGGCGGCTACCCGCCTGGAACGCCTTCAGTTGCAAAACATAGGTCAGCACTTGGGCCACCGCGCGGTATAGCGGCGCGGGGATCTGCTGGTTGACCTGGGTGGTGTGGTACACCGCGCGCGCCAAGGGCGGCAGCGGCAATACCGTCAGTTTCATTTCCTCCGCCAGCTGGCGGATGTACAGCGCCATCTCGTCCACGCCCTTGGCGACGATGAACGGCGCCTCGGCGCGGTTTTCGTCGTATTTCAGCGCCACCGCGTAGTGGCTGGGGTTGACGATGATCACGTCGGCGCCGGGCAGCGCCTTGCGCACGCCGCGTTGCGCCATCTGCTGCTGCAGCTGGCGGATGCGCTGGCGCACTTCGGGCCGTCCTTCGGTGTTCTTGTGCTCTTCCTTGATTTCCTGCTTGCTCATCCGCTGCTGCTTCAGGAACAGGAACACCTGCAGCGGCAGATCGGCCAGCGCGAACAGCAGGAACACCGCGGCCAGCTTGAGCAGGCAGGACAGCAGCAGGTCGGCGGCGCCGGCCAGCGTCGGCAGCAGCGGCATGCTGTGCAGCGCGAAGAAGTCATGCAGCGCATCGCTGGCCACGCGGTACAGCAGCCAGCCCAGCACCAGCGCCTTGGCGATGGATTTGCCGATCTCGCTGGCGTGCTTGGGCGAGGCCAGCCGCGACAGGTGGGCCAGCGGGTTCATCCGCTCGAACTTGGGGCTGATCTGGTTCAGCACGAACACCCAGCCGCCGGGAAACAGGCTGAGCAGCAGCATGGTCAGCGGAATGACGGCCAGCGGCGCCAGCATCTTGATCAGCAGCAGCAGGGTGCCGCCGAACAGCTTGGACAAGCTGTTTTCCAGCGCGCCCTGGCCGGACAGCGAGGCGAAGGCCAGCGCGAACAATTGCCGGAAATCGTCCAGCCAGCCCGGCGCCAGCCAGAACATCATCTTCAGCGCCAGCAGCAGGCCCAGCGCGGCGGCCAGGTCCTTGGAGCGCGGCACCTGGCCCTGCTCGCGGGCCTTGCGCAGCCGCTGGGGCGTGGCCTTTTCGGTCTTGTCGTCCTGCCGCGCCTCAGCCATGGCCGATCTCCAGCAGGCGGTTCAGCAGCCGCAGCGTCTGCTCGCTCAGGCTCAGGTATTGCGGCGGCAGCACTTGCATCAGCAGGGTCAGCGTGGACAAGCCGAACAGCGTCACCACCGGGAAGCCCAGCGAGAACAAGTTCAGCGCCGGCGCCACGCGGTTGATCATGCCGAAACCGGCCTGGACGACGAAGGTGGCGAACACCACCGGCAAGGCCAGGATCATCGCCGCCGACATCACCCAGCCGACGCTGGCGGCCAGCACCGGCAGCGAAGCCTGCGGGATGCCGCCGCCCAGCGGCCAGGCGCGGAAGCTGGCGTACACCACCTGCACCAGCACCAGATGGCCGTCCATGGCGAAGAACAGCAGCGCGGCCAACAGGTAGAGCAGGCTGGACACCACGTCCGAGCTGTTGCCGTTGCCGGGGTCGTTCATGATGGCCATCGACAGGCCCATCTGCGACGACAGCAGGAAGCCGAGCAGCGCCAGCACCGACAAGGTCAGCTGGAAGGCGAGGCCGAACAGCAGGCCGATGACCACCTGCTCGACGCTGGCGGCGACGCCGTGCAGCGTGAACGGGTCGATAGGCGAATGGGCGGGCATGCCGGGAATGCAGGCGACGGCCAGCGCCAGCGCCAGGCCGACGCGGGCGCGCATCGGCACCACCGCGTCGCCGATGAAGGGCGCGATGGCGAAGGCCGCCATCAGCCGGCAGAACGGCCACCAGACGGCGGGAACCAGATCCAGCAGCTGGGCGTACAGGCCCTGCATCGCTACCCCACCTGGCTCGCGGCGCGCTGGAACATGGCGACGCAGAAATCCATCAGGTAGCCGGTGATCCAGTGGCCGGCCAGCGCGATGGTCAACAGCACGATCAAGAGCCGGGGCAGGAAGGACAGCGTCTGCTCGTTGATCTGGGTGGCGGCCTGGATCAGGCTGACCACCACGCCGACGATCAGGCTGGGCAGCACCAGCAGCACCACCAGCGTCACCACCACGCGCAGGCTGTCGTTGACGATGTCGACGGCGATATCGGGCGTCAGCATGGCTCCGTCCCTCCTAATAGGCCTGTATCGACGTGACCAGCGTGTTGACGGTCAGCGACCAGCCGTCCACCAGCACGAACAGCAGCAGCTTCAGCGGCAACGAGATCACCAGCGGCGACAGCATCATCATGCCCATCGCCATCAGCACGCTGGACACCACCAGGTCTATCACCAGGAAGGGAATGAACAGCATGCAGCCGATCTGGAACGCGGTTTTCAGCTCGGACAGCACGAAGGCCGCCAGCTTGACGGTGAAGGCGTGGTCTTCCGGGCGGGCGACGTTTTCCTCGCCGGACAGGCGCGCCACCTGGGCCAGCGCGGTCTTGCCGGTCTGGGCCAGCATGAAGCGGCTGACCGGTTTGGCGGCGATCTCCAGCGCCTGCTGCATGGTGATCTTGTCCTGGTCGAAGGGCACCATCGCCTCGTTCCACACCTGCAGTCCCACCGGGCGCATCACCAGCAGCGTCAGGATCAGCGCCACGCCGGTGATCAGGCGGTTGGGCAGGCCCTGCTGCAGGCCCAGCGCCTGGCGCAGCAGCGACAGCACGATGACGAAGCGCGTGAAGCTGGTCATCATCAGCACCAGCACCGGCAGCAGGCCCAGCGCCGTCATCAGGATCAGGATCTGGGTCTTGATCGTGAAGTCGACGGATGAGCCGCCGGCGTTGGCGGACAGCAGCTTCAGCGGCTCGGCCCAGGCTGGCGCGGCCGCGAGCAGGCCAGCGGCGGCGAGCGGCAGCAGGGGAAGTGCGCGTTTCATCAGGCCAGGCTGTCCAGCTGCAGGTCGTTGAGTTCCACCACGCGCAGGCCGTAATTGTCGCCGGACACCACCACCTCGGCGCGGCCGATCACGGTGCCGTTGACCTTGATGTCCAGCGGCTCGCCGGCGATCTTGTCCAGCTCCACCACCGATCCGGCGCTTATCTGGCACAGATCGGCCAGGCTGATGTCGGCGCTGCCGACTTCCAGCGTCAGCTTCACCGGGATCTTGCGCAGGAAAGGTGTCATGTCGCGCGGGGCCGGCGCGGATTCGGCGGGCGCGGGGGAGGGCGCGTCGGCGTCCAGGCCGTCCAGGATGCCGTCCAGGTCGAAGTCTTGGTTCAGTTCCATTGCGGGTTCCTTGGTTTATTCGATGTCGGCGAAGCCGGACAGGCACAGTTTGCCCTGGCGCTCCACCACCTGGGCGCGGAACAGCGGCGAGCCCTGGGCGCAAACTTCGGCGTGAGGCTGCATGGCGACGGGCAGCACGCTGCCGGGGCGCAGGTCCAGCACCGCGCCCAGCGGCAGTTCCTGCTCCAGCAGCCTGGCGTCCAGGCGGATGCGCACCCGCTCGGCGAAGTTGGCGCTGTCCGGGTTGCCCAGCAGCCGCGGACGCTGGCCGGACAGGTTCTGCAGCAGCGCGTCGAAGGCGGCGGCGTTCAGGCGCAGGCGCAGCGTGCCGAGCTTGGCGTCGCCGTCGCTGAGGTCCACCTCCAGCTGCCAGGCGGCCTGGTCCGGGTAGCCCAGCGGCTGCGGCCTGGAAGCGTCGGGCAGAGAGGCGCGGCTAAGTTGATGGATGGCGCGGGCCAGGCGCGGCAGCAGCCGTTCGGCCAGCGTGCGGCCCAGGCGGCGCTCGGTTTCGGTTTCGGCCGGCAGTTCGCCGTCCGACGCGCCGGCGCGGGCGCCGAAGCGGTAATCAAGTATGCCCAGCAGCAGGCCGCGGTCGAAATGGCTGCCCAGCCGCCAATCGTCCAGCGCGTGCCACTGCCAGCGCCGCTCGTCGGCCGCCGGCAGCTGCTGGCGCAACGCGTCGATGCGGAAGCCGGCGTGGTAGCGGCGGTTCAGTTCGCGTTCGAGAAAGTCTTCCAGTTCCTGCCGCAAGGCGCGGGCAAACAGCGGCAGCAGGTGTATCGGGCGGCCCAGCGTGCGCAGGTCCAAGGCCTGCAGGCGGGCGCCTTCCTGCGGTGCGACGATTTTGGCTTTGGGCATCGGAGCTTCGTTATCGTGGCGGGCGGCTGCGCGGCAGCCCCCGGCTATTGCTGGGAGTGTGCATCTTACTGGCTGTCCGCCAGTGGTAAAGGGGGAAAATTCACGGCTGGGAATGTGAAAAGTACCATCGGTATGCTAAAGCGGTGAGTTTAAAATCCGCCAGCCTGCATTTAACAAGCGCTGCAGGTTGATGGAGTAGTTTCGATACCGCTTTTCTAAGGATGAACGATGGCCACCAATCTGGGCTTGATGATCCACGCCGACCGCAGCCAGCTGCTGGGGGAGATGGCGAAACTGGGCCAGTCCGCCCCCGCGCCGATCGCCGCGCAGGAAGACGCCGCCACCGGCCACAGCTTCAGCCAGGCCATGGTGTCTGCCGTGCGCGATGTCGACCAGCAGAACCGCCTCGCCGCGGAGAAGATGACCGAGGTGGACAGCGGCCAGAGCGACGACCTGGTCGGCGCGATGCTGATGAGCCAGGAAGCCAGCCTGTCGTTCTCGATGCTGATGCAGGTGCGCAACAAGGTGGTCGGCGCGGTCGACGACCTGATCAAGATGCAGCTGTAAGCGGGAGCCGACTGTGGTCAAACAATTGCGCAGCGGCCTGGCCGCGGTTCAACAAAGAATGGCGGGCCGCCAGTTGCTGCCCGCCAACGCCTGGCGCTACCTGCTGCCCATCGTGCTGCTGGCCATCGGCCTGAGCGTGGTAGCCACGCTGTGGCTGTGGCGCGACGACGCCAGCTACAAGCCGGTGTTCGGCGCCCAGGAGAAGGTGAGCGGCGCCGACATGATGGCGGCGCTGGACGCCGAGAAGATTCCCTACCGCGTCCATCCGCAGACCGGCCAGGTGCTGGTGCCGGACGGCGACCTGGCCCGCGCCCGGATGCAGCTGGCGGCCAAGGGCGTGGTGGCGCAGCTGCCGGCCGGCCTGGAGCTCTTGGACAAGAACGACCCGCTGGGCGTCAGCCAGTTCGTGCAGGACGTGCGCTTCCGCCGCGGCCTGGAGGGCGAGCTGGTGCAGAGCATCCAGGCGCTGGATCCGGTGCGTTCGGCGCGGGTGCACCTGTCGCTGCCGCGCAGCACTTCCTTTGTCACCGCCGGCGGCGAGAAGGGCTCCGCCTCGGTGGTGGTGACGCTGAAGCCGGGCCAACAGCTGTCCAGCGAGCAAATCGCCGCCGTGGTCAAGCTGGTGGCCGGCAGCGTGGCTTCGCTCGATCCGTCCCAGGTGACGCTGGTCGACCAGGCCGGCAACCTGCTGTCCGCCCACGTCGACCTGAGCGACGGCGGCATCGCCGGCAACAACAGCGAGGCGGCGCGCCGCTTCCGCGACGAGGCGCTGCAGAACGCGCGCGACCTGCTGACGCCGGCGCTGGGCGCGGGCAATTTCAAGGTCAGCGTCACCGCCGACGTCGACAACGACCGCGTCGAGGAAACCCGCGAGAAGTACGGCGAGGCGCCCAAGGTCACCAACGAGGCCTCGCGCGAGGAAACCAGCACCGAACGGATGGCGCTGGGCGTGCCCGGCTCCCTGAGCAACCGTCCGGTCAACACCGACTCCTCGTCCCCGGCCGCCGACAAGGCTGGCAACAGCAAGAACGCCGTCACCCGCCAGTACGCGTACGACCGCAACATCACCAACATCAAGCGCGCGCGCGGCACGCTGCGCCGCCTCAGCGTGGCGGTGGCGCTGAACCAGGCCGCGGCGCCGGGCGGCAAGGGTTGGCAGCCTGCCGAGCTGGCCAATATCGACAAGCTGCTGCGCAACGGCCTGGGCATCAACGCCGAGCGCGGCGACGTGCTGGCGGTGTCCACGCTGCGTTTCGCGCAGCCGACGCCGGCGGAGCCGTTCTGGGAGCAGCCGGAAACCTGGTTCGAGGGCGCGCGCTGGGCCGCTTACGCGGTGGCGCTGCTGCTGGCCTACCTGCTGTTGGCGCGGCCGCTGCTCAAGCTCGCCCGCCAGCTGGCCGAGCGCAAGCTGAACGATTACACGCCGGACGAGCTGGATGTGACGCCGGACGATCCGCTGCTGGACAACCGCCCGCTGCGTGAGGCCGCCAGCCAGCGCCAGGCGGCGCTGTCGGCCGCGCCCGGCGACAGCCCGGTGGTGCCGCTGCTGGAAAATTATGACCTGCCGCCCGCCGGCTCGCCGGTGGACGTGATGGTGGAACACCTGAAGGGCCTGGCCGCCAAGGAGCCGGAGCGCGTCGCGGAAGTGGTCAAGCAATGGGTGCAGAACAATGGACGCAAACAATAATCCGGCGCCGGAATCCCCGGCTTACATTCCGCCCGCGCCTGCCGCCGGCAACGGCCAGATGAGCGCGATCGAGCAGGCCGCGGTGCTGCTGTTGTGCATGGGCGAGGAGCCCGCCGCCGCGGTGCTGCGCTGCCTCAGCCGCGAGGAGCTGCTGCAGGTGACGCAGGCGATGTCCGGCATGAGCGGCATCAAGGTGGACGCGGTGAGGACCACGATGCAGCGCTTCTTCGACGAATACCGCGAGCAGAGCGGGGTGCACGGCGCCAGCCGCAGCTTCCTCAAGCGCTCGCTGGAGCTGGCCCTGGGCGGCGACATCGCCGGCAGCGTGCTGGACACCATCTACGGCGACGCGATCCGCCCCAAGATGGCGCGCCTGCAGTGGGTGTCGCCGCAGTGGCTGGCCGACCGCATCGCCGCCGAGCACGTGCGCATGCAGGCCGTCTTCCTCGCCTTCCTGCCGCCGGCGCTCGCCGGCCAGGTGGTGGAAGCGCTGCCCGAGGCCAGCCGGGACGGCGTGCTGGTCAACGTCGCCCGCCTGACGGACGTGGACCGCGAACTGCTGAACGAGCTGGACGAGCTGGTCAACCGCTGCCTGGAGAGCCTGCACACCCAGAGCACCGCGGTGGAGGGCATGCAGCAGACCGCCGACATCATCAATCGCCTGCCGGGCGACCGCAGCCGGATGATGGAGCTGTTGCGCGCGCACGACCCGGAGATCGTCGACGAGATCGAGGTGAGGATGTACGACTTCTTCATCCTGTCGCGCCAGACTGAGGAAGTGCTGATGCGCATCTGCGAGGACATTCCGCTGGAGCAATGGGCGATCGCGCTCAAGGGCGCCGAGCCTGCCGTGCGCGACGCCATCATCCAGACCATGCCGCGCCGGCAGGCGCAGAACTTCGAAGCGACCATGCGCCGCTCCGGTCCGGTGCCCAAGAGCCGCGTCGAGGAGGCGCGCCGCGAGATCATGGCCCAGGTCAAGCAGCTGGCGGACGCCGGCGAGATCGACCTGCAGCTGTTCCCTGAGGAAGTGGTCGAGTGAAGCACTGGCGACCTTTCCGATTTCCGCCGCTGATAGACGGCGCGCCGCTGGCGCCCGACGCCGCGGCCGAGGTGCAAGCCTCCGCCGCGGACGGTTTCCGCCAGGGCATGGACGCCGGCTACCGCGAAGGTTTTGACAGCGGCGAGGCCGCCGGCCGCGACGCCGGCTATCAGGCAGGCCTCGAGCAGGGCCGCGCCGAAGGCGCCGCCGCCGCGCGCGCCGAGACGCTGGCCGGGCTGGAGACCCTGGGCGCGCCGCTGGCGGCGGCCATCGAACAATTGAACAAGCTGTGCCGCGACTACCAGGCCGCGCAGCGCGACGAGGTGGTGGACCTGGTGGCCAAGGTGGCGCGCCAGGTGATCCGCTGCGAGCTGGCGCTGAAACCGGTGCAAATCCTTGACCTGGTGGAGGAGACGCTGGCGGCGCTGCCGCAGGGCGCGCACAGCCAGGGCGAGGTGGAGGTGCTGCTCAATCCGGAGGAGTGCCAGCGCATCCGCGAGCTGGCGCCGGAACGCGCCGCGCAGTGGAAGCTGAGCGCCGATCCCTCGCTGGCGCCGGGCGAATGCCGGCTGCGCGGCGCCGAGTTCGAGGCCGACGCCGGCTGCCAGCAGCGGCTGGAGCGCTGCGTCGACAGCCTGCGCGAGCAGCTTGCGGCGGAAGAGGGCTAGGCGATGCTGCGTCAGGCGCTTAGCCAGCTCTCCGTGCCGGACACGCCGGTCGCCACCGTCAGCGGCAAGCTGGTGGGCGTCAACGGCTTGCTGCTGGAAAGCGTGGGCTGCCCGCTGCAGACCGGCCAGCGCTGCCTGGTGGAAACCGCCGGCGGCGGCTGGCTGCAGGCGCAGGTGGTGGGCTTCCGCCGGGAAGTGTCCTTCCTGATGCCGTTCAAGAAGCCGGTCGGCCTCGCCACCGGCGCGCGGGTGCTGCCGGCGCCGGACAACGGCGGGCTGATGATAGGCGACGGCTGGCTCGGCCGCATCGTCAACGGCCTGGGCGAGCCGCTGGACGGCAAGGGCCGCCTGGGCGGCGACGCGCCGCTGGCCGCCCATCCGCCGCAGATCAATCCCTTGAAGAAAAAACCGGTCGATACGCCGCTGGACGTCGGCGTGCGCGCGATCAACGGCTTCCTGACCATGGGCCGCGGCCAGCGCGTCGGCCTGTTCGCCGGCTCCGGCGTCGGCAAGAGCGTGCTGTTGGGCATGATCACCCGCCACACGGAGGCTGAGGTCGTCGTCGTCGGGCTGATCGGCGAGCGCGGCCGCGAGGTGCGCGAGTTCGTCGAGCACGCGCTGGGGGCGGAAGGACTGGCCAAGGCGGTGCTGGTGGTGGCGCCGGCCGACGAGTCGCCGCTGATGCGGCTGAAGGCCACCGAGCTGTGCCACACCATCGCCGCCCATTACCGCGACCGCGGCCGCAACGTGCTGTTGCTGGTCGATTCCCTGACCCGTTACGCGATGGCGCAGCGCGAAGTGGCGCTGGCGCTGGGCGAGCCGCCGGCCACGCGCGGCTATCCGCCGTCGGTGTTCGGCCTGCTCCCCAGCCTGGCCGAGAGCGCCGGCAACGGCGAGGGCGGCGCGGGCAGCATGAGCGCGATCTACACCGTGCTGGCCGAAGGCGACGACCAGCAAGACCCGGTGGTGGATACCGCCCGCGCCATCCTGGACGGCCATATCGTATTGAGCCGGGAATTGGCCGAGCGCGGCCATTACCCGGCGATAGACATTTCCCGCTCGGTCAGCCGCTGCATGAGCCAGCTGATCGACGCCGACCACGCCGCCGTCGCGCGCGAGCTGCGCGGTGCCTGGAGCCGTTACCAGGAAGTGCGCGGCTTGCTGCCGCTGGGCGCTTACGTGCCCGGCGCCGATCCGGCCACCGACCGCGCGCTGCGGCTGCAGCCGCGCATCGAGGCGCTGCTGTGTCAGGATGCCGGCGAGGCGGCGCCCTACGCCGAGTGCCTGAGCCGACTGCAGGAGCTCGCCAGCGCATGAACCCGCCGATACGACAACTGGATCTGCTGCTCAGGCTGCGCGAACGCGACGGCGAGCGGCTGGAGACCGAGCTGGCCGCCAAGCGGCGGCTGCAGGAGCGCTATCGGCGCAATATCGAGCGCCTGGACCAGCTCAGCGCGGCCAGCGGCCCGAGCGCGGCGGCCGGCCACCCGGCGCTGGCGCTCAATTGCGCCGGCTACAAGCGCCACCTGCTGGATCTGCGCCAGTCGCAGCAACAGGATCTGCAGCTGGCGCAGGCCGACGCCGAAGTCAGCCAGTCGCGCTTGCAGGACGCGCGCCGGCGCGAAGAGCAGGTCAAGCTGCTGCGCGAGGAAAAACTGCTGGAATGGCGGACTGCGCAGAGTCGGGCCGAGCAGAAGCGCACCGACGAAGCCGCCGGCCAGGCCTGGATGAGGGGACGCGGCTAGTGGTGAATATTCACGTCGTTTCAGTCCGCGCGGGCGATGGTCGCCCTGTAATGGTACATACCGTTAGCGGACGAAAGGAATACTGATGGCGATCGACTTCAACGCGATGCCGCCCTCCACCTGGGCGGAAAACCTGGCGCGCAACCAGTTGAGCAAGTTGCAGACTCAGTTGGACACCCAGACCAAGAGCGCCAAGGCGCGCACCGACGCGCTGAGCCAGTTGCAGAAGGCGCTTCAGGACTACAAGAGCAGTCTGGCCACGCTGACCGGCAAGAAGAGCCTGGTGGCGATGAACGCCGCCGCCACCCCGGACGGCATGGCCTCGGTCACCGCCAAGGGCAACGCCGCCGCCGGCAATTACAGCGTGTTCGTCGAGCAGCTGGCCAGTTCCCAGCAGCTGCTGATGGGCGATCTGGCGGGCGCCACGGCCAAGGCCGGCGACAAGTTCACCGTCAAGCTGGCCGGCGGCGAGAGCTTCGACGTGGCGCTGGACGGTTCCGACCGCGATAACGATGGCAAGCTTTCTCCGAGCGAGCTGGCGCTGGCAATCAACCGCGCCAGCGGCAACGCCGGCAAGGTCAACGCGATGGTGCTGAACAACAACGGCGTCAGCCAACTGGTGCTGTCGGCCGGCAAGAGCGGCGAAAAGAACACCATTTCCCTGGATTTGAGCGGCGTCGGCGATGCCGGCCTGAAGAGTGGCCTGTCCGCGCCCAAGGAATTGAGCAAGGCGCAGGACGCCGTTGTCTGGCTGGGCGGCAAGACCAATGGCGTCAGGCTGCAGCAGGGCTCCAACACCTTCGACAACATCGAAGGCGTCAGCTTCACCGTCAACAAGGTCAGCAAGGATACCGATCCGCCGCTGCAGATTTCCGTCAGCCGCGGCGACAGCGACACCACCGCCAACGTCCAGTCCTTCGTCGATGCGTACAACAAGGTCTACAAGGCGATTACCGACCTGTCGCAACCGGGCAGCAATGGCAAGCCGGGCGCGCCCTTCGCCGACGACTCCAGCATCCGCGGCTTGCGGAGCCAGCTCAACGCCATCCTGCGCCAGCCCTTTGACGGCGTCACCCAGGGCCAGCTGGGCATCAAGGCGACGCGGGACGGCACGCTGGAGCTGGACAGCAAGAAGCTCGGCGAAACCTTGAAGGCTACGCCCGACGCGCTGGACCGCTTCTTCAACGGCGCGAGCCAGAACGGCGCGCTGAAGCAGAGCGCCGACTACCTGGACAAGTGGCTGAACGGCAGCAACGGCATGCTCAAGCTGCGCCGCGACAGCGAGGATCGCAACCAGAAAGATTTGGGCCGGCGGCAGGACGCGTTGCAGAAGACCTTCGATCAGACCTACAACCGCTACCTGGCGCAATTCACCAAATTGCAGAGCATGCAGGATCAGATGACCCAGACCATGGGCATGCTCAATTCCAACTTCATCTGAATTTAAGAAAGCAGGATCGAGATCGTGGATTACGACGCCTATCGCAGCTACCACGCGGTCAATCTGGAAGCCCAGACCGGCGCCGCCAGCCAGATCGAGCTGGTGCTGGTGCTGTTCGACGGCCTTCTGGAAGAGATCGCCCGCGCGCGCGGCCACTTGCAGCACCAGCGCTTCGAACAAAAGGGCGAGAGCATCAGCAAGTGCATCAACATCCTCAACGGCCTGTCCAGCGCGCTGGACTTCGAGTCCGGCGGCGAGGTGGTGACCAATCTGGCGCGCTTGTACGACTACTGCGCCCACCGCTTGTACCAGGCCAGCGTCGAGCTCGACGCGGCGGCGCTGGACGAGGCGGAGAAGCTGCTGGTCACGCTCAAGGGCGGCTGGGTCGGCGTGCGGGACCAGAATGCCGCGGCCTGATGTCCAGCGCTGGTGCCAGGCCATCGCCGAAGCGGTTGGCCGGCGGGACTGGGACGCGCTGACGGTTTTGGACGGATACCTGCGTCGGTTGCTGTCCGAGCCCGGCCATGGCCTGGACGCGGACGACAGGGCGGCGCTGGCCGCCGCCTACCGCGCCGCGCTGGCCGCGAGCGGCGCCGAGCGGGACGCGCTAGGCGAAAAGATGTCCGCGATCGGACAACAGCGCGAAGGCCGGCTGGCCTACGCGCAATTCAGTGAATGGGAACAAGCATGAGCAGAGTGGCACCGCCGCAATCCGCTCCCGCTTCCTCCGCGCAGGCGGGGAACGGCGACGCGGCTGTCGGCCAGGCGATGGACGGCCTGGCGTGGATGGATGCCGATCCGGCAATCGGCTTCGCCGACGCGATGTCCGATGCCGGCGCGCGGCAGCCACCGCCTGAAGATGAGCCGGAGTCGGCTCCGGCGGCGCGCGATGCGGCGCCGCTGGCGGCTGTCGTCCGCCAGGACTTGCCGGTCGCGCCGGCCGCCGTCGATCAGAACGCCGCGGCGGGAGACGGCGCGGACGGGAAGGCGCAGGCGGGCAAACCGGTGGATGCCGCGGCGCTGAGCCCGGCGCTGCTGCCGCAGACCTGGCAGGCGCTGATGCCGCGGCAGGCGCCGCCGCCAGCCGCTGCCGAGTTCGCTGTCGATGTCGGCGAACGGCTGGCTCCGGCGCTGGATGCCGCGGCCAAGCCGGCAGACAAGGCCTTGCAGGCGCAGTTGCCGGAGATGGCGCTGCCGCGGGAGGCCGCGCCGCGCCTGGACGGCTTGGCCGCGGTCTTGCCGCAGATCCATCCGGCCGAAGCCGGCAAGCCGGCGGAGAGCTTCAGCCTGGCCTTGCCGCCGTCCCAGCCGGAAAGCTGGAGCGGCAAGCTGCAGGCCGCACTGGGGGAGCGTTTGCAGGCTATGCCCGCGCAGAATATGGACCGGGCGACGCTGCGGCTGGACCCGCCGTCGCTGGGCACGCTGGAAATCTCCCTGCGCCACCAGGCGGGCGCGCTGACGGTGGAGCTGACCGCGTCGCACGGCGAGGTGGTGCGCCAGCTGCAGGGCATAGGCGAGGCGTTGCGCCAGGACCTGGGCGGCCGTCAGTACACCCAGGTGGCGGTGGAGGTGCGCGAAGGCATGCCGTCCGGCCACGGCCAGGGCGGCCGCCAGGGACGGGAACAGCAGGCGCAGCAGCAGCCGGGCCGCGCGCTGAGCGAGCAGGGCTGGCAGGCTGCCGGCGGATTTCAACTGGATCAGGGCTGAGACAGCGAGAGGATATCGATAGATGAATAGCAGGACCCTGATCGTGGCCGTTCTGGTGGCCATTGCGGTGGCGGGCATGGGCGCAGGCGGCTGGTGGTATTACCGGCAGGCCGCGCATGCCGAGCCGGCCAAACCCAAGCCGGTCGACTACCGTTTCGTCACGCTGGACAAGATCATCGTGATGCTGAAGAGCGAGTCCGGCGGCGACGCGCGCTACATGGCGGTGGACCTGGTGTTCCGCAGCAGCGCCGAAAGCGAGGCCAAGGTGAAGGAGCAGTTGCCCCTGCTCAAGAGCGTGGCGGTGCGCGCGCTGTCGCAGCTGACCCGCGAGCGCGCCAACGCGCTGAACATCGACGACTTCCAGAAGCTGCTGGACCGTTCCTACCGCGCGACTTTCGCGCGCGAGTCGCGCGAGCAGCCGTTCACCGAGGTGATGGTCAGCAAGCTGATCATCGAGTAAGCGCGATGTACGCCGAGTGCTACGAGCAGCCGCCCCAAGCCGCCGACGAGGCGCGGCACCTGGCCGTCTATGCGCCGCTGGTCAAGCGCGCCGCGCGCCAGCTCTCCAGCCAGGCCGGCGGCGTGTTCGATCGCGAGGACATGGAGCAGATCGGCCTGATGGCCTTGCTCGATTGCCTGCGCCGCTATGGCGGCGAGCCGGACGAGCGCTTCGCCGGCTTCGCCATGCTGCGCATCCGCGGCGCGATCCTGGACGAGCTGCGGCGGCTGGACTGGCGCCCGCGCTCGGTGCGGCAGGAGGCGCACCGGGTGCGCGACGGCTTGCGCGAATTGCGGCGCAAGCTCAGGCGAGAGCCGACCGAGGCGGAGGCGCTGGGGCTGCTGGGGCTGGACGCCGACGCCTACCGCGATGCCCTGTTGGCGGAAAACGCCGAGGCGATGGCCAGCTTCGACGAGCTGGTGGCTTCGGGGATGGAGCTGGCGGCCGAAGGCACGCCCGAGGCGAGGCTGGAGCGGCAAAGCGAGCTGGCGCGCGCGCTGACCGCGCTCAACGAGCGCGAGCAGCAGGTGATCCAGCTGTATTACGAGTTCGAACTGAGTCTCAAGGAGATCGCGGCGGTGCTGGAGCTGACCGAGGCCCGCATCTGCCAGATCAACAAGAGCGCCCTGAAAAAGATGCAGGCCTGCCTGATGGCGGCCTGAAGCAAGGAAACACTCCATGCAGCAATTGTTTGGCATTCTGATCGTGCTGGTTTGCGTATTCGGCGGCTTCATGCTGCACGGCGGCGTGCTGTCCATCATCTGGCAGCCCACCGAGCTGTTGATCATCTGCGGCGCGGCGCTGGGCGCGGTGGTGCTGGGCAACCCGCCGCACGTGCTGAAGGAAATGGGCGGCCAGATCAAGCGCGTGGTGGTGCGCAAGAAGCAGGGCGCGGAATTCCAGCGCCAGCAGCTGCTGCTGATGTACGAGCTGCTGATCACCGCCAGCCGCGGCCTGAAGGCGCTGGACCAGCACGTGGAGGCGCCGCGCCAGAGCCCGCTGTTCAACCGCTACCCCATGGTGCTGGAAAACCGCAAGTTGCTGGCCTTCATCGTCGACAACTTCCGGCTGATGGCGATGGGCAAGATCAACGCGCATGAGCTGGAGGGCGTGCTGGACCAGGAGCTGGACGCCATCCACGAACAGCTGATGCAGCCGTCCAAGTCGCTGCACAAGATCGCCGAGGCGATGCCGGGCTTCGGCATCCTGGCTGCGGTGCTGGGCATCGTGATGGCGATGAACACCGTCGCCCAGGGCGCCAGCGCCGGCGAGATCGCCGCCAGCGTCGCCGCCGCCATGGTCGGCACCTTCATCGGCATTTTCTTCTGCTACGGCGTGCTGGACCCGCTGTCCAACGTGATGCACCAGCTGGTCAAGGAAGAACTGTCGAATTTCGAATCGGTGAAAGTGGTGCTGACCACCCACGTGTCCGGCAAGCCGCCGCTGTTGGCGATCGACGCCGGCCGCCGCCTGGTGCAGCTGAACACCAAGCCCAGCTTCTCGCAGCTGGAGTCGTGGATCAATGCGATGGAAGGCTTGGGTTAAGCGATGGCCGGCTTGAAGAACAAGGGCGAGCACGACGGCGCGGTGATCAAGAAGGTGTCCCGCCGCAACGCGGAAGAGGGGCATGGCGGCGCATGGAAAGTGGCGTTCGCCGACTTCGTGCTGGCGCTGATGTGTCTGTTCCTGGTGCTGTGGGTGCTGGCCGCGCGCGACCAGGAAAACCTGCAGCAATTGCTGACCACTTCCGGCGGCAGCCCGCTGCTGCAGGGCAACGGCAAACAGATCGATCACATGGGCAATCCGCCCGGCACGCTGATTCCGCGCGATCCGATACCCGGCCAGGCCGGCAGCCAGGCGGCCAGCAAGTCGGCGGTGCGGGACAGCGACAAGCGTGCCAGCGAGCAGCCGGAGCTGCCGCGCCGCAGCTACGACAGCGAAGCCGACCTGCGCAAGCTGGCCGCGCAGCTGTCCGAGATGAGCCAGAAGGCCGGCTTGTCCAGCAATCTGCAGACGGTGATCACGCCCTACGGCCTGCGCGTGACGTTGCACGACACCGACCAGCAAGGCATGTTCGAGCGCGGCAGCGCCATCGTCGAGCCCCGCTTCCGCAGCCTGCTGCAGCAGATCGGTTCCATGCTTGGCGAAATCGACAACCGCCTGCTAGTGGTGGGACATACCGATGCCGCGCAGTATCACAGGGCCGGCGGCTTCGCCGCGATGTCCAATTGGTCGCTGTCCAGCAACCGCGCGATGGCCGCCCGTCTGCACATGATGCAGGGCGGTCTGGCCGCCGATTCCGTGCTGCAGGTGGTGGGCATGGCGGAGCGGGCACCGCTGGACAAGCAGCATCCGCTGGGCGCGGTGAACCGCCGGATCGAGCTTTTGGTGCTGACTTCCGGCCAGGCTCAGGCGGTGGTGGCCATGTTCGGCGCGAGGGGGGAGGGGCTCGCCAATGCGCCAGGTGTTGCGTTAGCGCTACCAAATGCAGAGGACCTTAAAACCCTGCGAGAAAATACCATAAACATGCAGTAAGTTGCTGAAAATATGCTCTCTTCCCATAAAAGCCTTGCCTTTGCAAGGCTTTTTTCTTGTGTGTTTTTCACATAAATTTTAATCAAATTATTTACAATTAACACGGTGTTGATAACAATGTCAGGCATATGAGCCACCTCTCATATCGCAAACAATAAATAATGACTTGGGCATGACTGTGCCTTCGAGGTTGCGGTGCCGGTAGTCGGGGACGTGTTACCGAGATGAATCAAGAACAAATTAGGCAGATGTTGCGGCAGACGCCGCTGTTTGGTCATTTGACGGACGAGATGCTGGAAAGGGCTCTGGAGTGTTCGGAAACGGTCCGTCTGGGCAAGGGCGAGTCTCTCTATGTCGAGGGGGATGAATCCGATTCCGTGGGCTTGCTGGTGGCGGGGTCCATGCAGCTGTTCGTCGCCGACGAGGGCGGCAAGAAGTACATATTGCAGATGGCCATGCCTGGCGGAATGGTTGGAATGGAGTCCTTCGTCGATGGCGGTTGCCGCAGCAGCAACGCGGTGGCAGACGAGGATTGCGTGTTGCTGATGTTTTCCCGGGAGGTGCTGAAAGGCCTGTTCGACAGCGAGGACGGCCTGCCCGGTTGCGAGCGGGTGCGCGGCAACATCATGTGCTACCTGGTTTCCCTGGTGCGCCATATGACCACGCTGGCGCGCAACCTGGCCCTGCTGGACGTTTACGGCCGGGTGCGCATCCTGATCAACCAGATGCTGATAGAGCAGGATGGCGTGCTGATGCTGCGCAAGCAGTTGACCCAGCAGGAGATTGCCGACCAGATCGGCTCATCGCGCGAGATGGTGGCGCGGATTCTGAAGGAGCTGGTCTACGGCCATTACATCCGCCTGGAAAATCGCCGCATCGTGGTGTTGAAGATGCTGCCCGAGAATTTCTGAGCCGAAGGTGGCGCCGCGCGGCATCGGGCCGCGCGGCTTTTTGCGCGCGTGGTTTAAGTTTGGCGGCCTGGGGTCGCCTTGTATCGGTATCACACCCATACAGTCGGTAGGCAGACAGATGCAGATTTCCTCACTTTCCACCTGGCGCGGCGAAAAAGCGGCGAGCAAGACCGAAACCGCCGCAGCGACCGATGCCGCGCCGCGCGCGGCATCGCCATCGGCTGTCGCGGAGGCTCCGCTGGCGGCCTCCTTGCGGGCGATGCCGGAGGTCGACCAGTCCAGGGTGGACGAAATCCGCGCCGCGCTGGTGCGGGGCGAAGTGCGCTTCGACGCGCAGCGCCTGGCGGGCCTGATCGAGCAGTATCACGGCGGCCGTTGATGGACAGGAAGCAGCTTTATCGCCAGTTGTTCGCCACCGTGGGCGGCGACCTCTCCGATTATCCGCGGCTGAGCGCGCTGCTGGAGCAGCAGTTCCGCGCAGCGTTGGCGCATGACGCGGCCGCGCTCGAGCGCTGCGCGGCGGAGATCGCCGCTTTGTGCGACAAGCTGGAGCGCAGCCGCCGCGAGCGCCTGTCCTTGGTGGAGTCGCTGTTGCCTGCCGGCGCGGAGCGGTCGATGGCCGAGGTGTTGAAGGTTTTGCCGCAGGCCTTGCGCGAGCAGGGTGAGGCGCACTGGCAGCGCTTGCGCGCGCTGATCGCCGACTGCCGCGAGCGCAATCTGCGCAACGGCCAGCTGCTGCAGGAGCGCAGGCAGTTACTGCAGCGCGTGCTCGAGGGCGAAAGCGATGTTTACGCAGCGCAGTGAGGGCTGGCAGGCTGCTGGCGCCGCGCAGCCGTCGGACGCGGTGGCGCTGCCGCTGGATCTCCCATCCGAGGGCGCGGGTTTTGCCGAGCAGTTTGCCGGCGTGCGCGCCGAGGTGGAGCGCTTCATCGCCGACGGCGGATCGGCTTCGGCGCAGCAATTGTCGCCGGAGGCCTGGCGGGTGCGGCAGCAGCTGGGCGCCGGTTCGGTCGACTTGTCTGCAGTGCCGCCGGACAGGCAGGCTTTTGTCGAGGAAATGCTGCCGCACGCGCAGGCGGCGGCGGCCAGGCTGGGCGTGACGCCCGATCTGGTGCTGGCCCATGCGGCGCTGGAGTCGGGTTGGGGGCGCAAGCCGCTGACGCGTGGCGACGGCGGCAACAGCCATAACCTGTTCGGCATCAAGGCCGACGCGCGCTGGCGCGGCGAGGTGGCCGCCTCGCTCACCACCGAATTCATCCATGGCCAGAAGCAGAGCAGGGTGGAGTCGTTCCGCGCCTATCCGGATTACCGCGCGGCATTCGACGATTACGCCGATCTCCTGGCGTCGAATCCGCGCTACCGCGCGGCGCTGGGCGTTGGCGGCGACGCCAGGGCCTTCGCCGAGGCCTTGGCGCGCGGAGGCTATGCGACCGATCCCGACTATGCCGGCAAGTTGGCCGGTTTGGCGGGGCAGTTCCGCAAGGGCATGCGGTGAGCGGCGAGTCAGTAAGGTTGGCACCATGGGCGCCAATTTTCATTTGTGCCGTTTTTTGAAAAATAAAAAGGAAAAAGCCGAAATCTTGCGATTTCGGCTTTTTTACTGGTGGAGGTAAGCGGGATCGAACCGCTGACCTCTTGCATGCCATGCAAGCGCTCTCCCAGCTGAGCTATACCCCCACGTAAAGCTGTGGCGTCCCCACGGGGATTCGAACCCCGGTTATCGCCGTGAAAGGGCGGTGTCCTAGGCCTCTAGACGATGGGGACTGAATTGTTGGTGGAGGTAAGCGGGATCGAACCGCTGACCTCTTGCATGCCATGCAAGCGCTCTCCCAGCTGAGCTATACCCCCACATAATCCGTCGATTTCGCTTTCGCGTTGACCGTTCGGTCTCGACAGGAGGCGAACTATACATCGAGCAATTTAGCCATGCAAGCGGTTCGTGAAAATATTTTGAAAAATTACAGATTTTACCCATTTTGACTGGCGAAAGCGGTGCCGGCGGCGCGACAATGAATCGAATCGGGTATTTATATTTCCATTTGGAATAAGAAAGTAAAATAATATTACTTAATGTTCTGATTTTCGGCTGATATGGTGTCGCCATGCCCGGCCGGGTCTAGGCTGGATAAACCGCATTCTGGAGAATGGACAATGAAAAAACTGAACGCAGCGCTTGCACTGATTCTGGCCGCGGCGGGCGCCGTCGCCCACGCCGACGACCTGGCCGATATCCGCAAGGCCGGCGTGCTGAAGATAGGCACCGAAGGCACTTACGCGCCCTTCACCTATCATGACGCCGCGGGCAGCCTGACCGGCTTCGACGTGGAGATCGCCCAGGCCATCGCCGCTAGGCTGGGCGTCAAGCCGCAATTCGTCGAAGGCAAGTGGGACGGCCTGATCGCCGGGCTCGACGTCAAGCGCTACGACGTGGTGATCAACGAGGTGGCGATCACCGACGCGCGCAAGGTGAAATACGACTTCTCCGCGCCCTACATTGTCTCCAAGGCTGTGCTGATCGTCCGCGACGACAATCGCGACATCAAGCGTTTTGAAGATCTGAAGGGCCGCAAGTCGGCCAACACCCTGACCAGCAACTTCGGCAAGCTGGCGCAGCGCTACGGCGCGGAAATCGTGCCGACCCAGGGCTTCAACGAATCGGTCGCTTTGCTTGAGTCCGGCCGGGTGGAAACCACCATCAACGACAGCCTGTCCTTCCTCGACTTCAAGAAGAAGCAACCCAAGTCTCGGCTGAAGGTGGCCGCCACCGAGGCGAACGGCGACGCGTCCGGCGTGCTGCTGCGCAAGGGCAATCCGGAGCTGAAGGCGGCCATCGACAAGGCGCTGGCGGGAATCAAGGCCGACGGCACCTACCAGAAGATCTCGCACAAGTATTTCGGCGCCGACGTGTCGCGCTGAGTTGAGGAGCGGCAATGCCTCCGTGGTTGCAGTTGATGGCAGATTCGCTGCCATCTCTTTTATATGCCGGCCTGGTGTTCACCGTGCCGTTGACGCTGCTGTCCTTCGCCGGCGGCCTGGCGCTGGGTTTGCTGGTGGCCTTGATCCGGCTGTTCGGGCCGCGCCCGCTGGTGCTGCTGGTGCGCGGCTACTCCTGGCTGGTGCGCGGCACGCCGCTGTTGGTGCAGCTGTTCGTGATCTTCTACGGCTTGCCGCGGGTCGGCATCGTGTTCGATCCGTTCCCGGCGGCGCTGCTCGGCTTCGTGCTCAGCGTCGGCGCCTACACCTCGGAAGTGATACGGGCGGCGATCTCGTCGGTGCCCAGGGCGCAGTGGGAGGCGGCGTATTCGCTGGGCATGAGCTGGTCGCAGGCGATGCGCCGCACCATCCTGCCGCAGGCGGGCAGGGTGGCGGTGCCGCCGCTGGCCAACTCCTTCATCTCGCTGGTGAAGGACACCTCGCTGGCGGCGGTGCTGACGGTGCCGGAAATGTTCCAGGCGGCGCAGCGCATCGCGGCCACCACGTACGAGCCGCTGCTGCTGTATCTGGAGACCGCGCTGATCTATCTGTTGTTGAGCACTGTATTGACCTGGCTGCAGGAGCGGCTGGAAAAACGTTTTGACCGGCATGTGGCGCCGGTGGGGGCTGCGTCGTGATCAAGCTGAGCCATATCGTCAAATCCTTCGGCGGGCAGGAAGTGCTGCATGACGTCAGCCTGGCGCTGGCCGAGGGCGGCGTCACCGCGCTGATTGGTCCGTCCGGCAGCGGCAAGAGCACGCTGCTGCGCTGCGCGAACCTGCTGGAGACCCCGGACGGCGGCGAGCTGCAGCTCGCTGGCGAAACGCTGCGGTTCGAGCCTGGCAGGAAGCTGTCCCGCGACGCCATCCTGCGCGTGCGCCGCGTCACCGGCATGGTGTTCCAAAGCTTCCAGCTGTTTCCGCACCAGACCGTGTTGCAGAACGTGATGGAAGGGCTGCTGACCGTGCAGCGCTGGCCACGGGCCAAGGCTGAGGCGCGGGCGCGAGAACTGCTGGACAAGGTGGGCATGGCGCACAAGGCGGACGCCTGGCCGTCCACGCTGTCCGGCGGCCAGCAGCAGCGGGTGGCCATCGCCCGAGCGCTGGCGCCGTCGCCCCAGCTCTTGCTGTGCGACGAGCCGACCTCGGCGCTGGATCCGGAGCTGGCGGCCGAGGTGGTGGCGGTGTTGCGCCAGCTGGCCGCCGACGGCGTCACCATGCTGATGGCCACGCACGACCTGCGGCTGGCCTCCAGCGTCGCCCGCGACGTGGTGTTCCTGGAGCAGGGCCGCGTGGTGGAGGCCGGCAGCGCCGCGCAGATCTTCGGCGCGCCGCGCGAGGCGCGCACGGCGGAGTACGTGTCCACGTTGACGGCCGGGGCCAGGGATCTGGTGCAGATCTGAGCCGTTGACGGTATTGGATGAGCAAATTTTTATATTGCCCGGCGGGTCCGGTCGGTAAAACGACCGTATCAACACTGGGAGAAGAAAATGCTCATCGGGCACAGACTGCATCTGCCGGCCGGTCCGGTCGGCTCGGCGCAGGAATCGGGCCGCGCGCAAGGCGCGGCTGAAAGCGGAAAAGTGGGGGATGCCGGCTCCGGGCTGGATCCGCACCGCTTGCGCGAGGTGACCTTCATCGGCGCGGGCAGCAGCATCGCCTATCTCGCCAATGAAATGGCGGGCCGCTTTGAAGGCGTCGGAGCCGACCAGCCGCTGCTGGGCAAGGTCAGCGTCATCGGCGTTGAGGACGCGTGGTCGCCGTCGGTGCGCGGCCAGGGCTACATCAATCATCAAAACGAAATCATCGGGCAGTGGGGCGAGCGCGCGCCGGCCTACGATCCCGGCTATGCGGACCGGGGCGAATTCGCCGCCGGCAATGGCCGGCAGATCGGCAGACTGGAATCGCTGGGCGCCGAGCGCCTGGAGGCTCAGGTGAAAGATATCCGCCGTCTTGACGACGGCTGCTTCCGCCTGACGCTGGACGACGGCAGGGTGCTGGACAGCCGCCAGGTGGTGCTGGGCGCCGGCGCGGGCCCGCATACCAGCATCTGGAACCGGGCCGCGCCGCAAACCGAGGCGGAAAAGCGCCTGGGCAATATCCGCCTGTCCCAGCCGGAGGCCTTGCGCGGCAAGGTGATGGATCTGGACGAGTTCATGCGCGCCAGCGACGCGGATCCGTCCCGCTTCGCCGGAAAAATCGTGGTGGTCCATGGGCCCAATGCCGGCATTGACGCCGTGGAGCGCGCGGGCGAGCTCGGCGCCAAGGTGGCGTGGTTTGTGCGAACCACCGCGCCTGTGCTGCTGGATGGCAATCAGCTGAAATTCGCGCCGGAGTTGGCTAAAAGCGCGCTGCATAAAGTGGATGCCTTGGAGATCTCGCCGACGGAGGCCGGCGGGGTGGGCCTGAGCTATACCGCGCCGGGCGGCGGCGCATCGCAGGCCGCGCACAGCTTGCAGGCCGACTACTACGTCTACGCGCTGGGCCAGGACATCAACAAGCCGGGCAGCGCCGGCGCCATGCTGGGCGAAATCGCAGCCCAGTTGGAGCCGGTTTACGATTATGACCAGGTTTACAGCGACCAGCCTTTCCGCACCGTGCTCGGCCTGCAGAGCCGTGGCGCGAACAGCGATGGCGGCCTGGTTGTCGTCGGCGCCGCGGTGGCGCAACTGGCGGGCAGGGTGCAGCACACCTATCTGGATCATGCCGCCGAACGCATACTGGGCCAGTTGGATCGCTTGCCTGAGGCTGGGGGCGAGGCGCTGTCGAATATGCTGCTGGCAGGCGCGTCCGCGGCGGAAATCGAGGCCGGGCTGATGGCGATGCGGCCGGAGGGCGGCGCGCGCGCGGATTGGGATGTGCTGCGCAGCCAGGTAAGGGATTTCCTCGCCGCGCGCGATTATTTCATCAAGGAAGGCACCCGCAGCGTCGTGCGGGAAGTGGAAAACCAGGTGGGCGCCGAAGTGGCTTCCGTGGTGGTGTCGCCGCAGCTGGGCACGGTGAAGGCGGCTTCCGCCGCCTTGTCCGGCCTGATGCCGGCTTATGTCGGCAATGGCGAGAACAATTTCACCAGCGACAACCGCACCATGCTCCGGGCGGGTCTTGCCATGCGGCATCCCGATTTGGCCGAGCGCGATGCTTCGGGTTTCATTCAGGAGTCGATCGCCTTGCGGCGCCTGGATGGCCAGCGATTTGTCGAGCAGGTGGCGGAGGATATGCTGAAAAGAGAGCTGCTGCCGATGTTGGAGCGTTTGACGCGCGAAAGCTTGCCGGCCTTTCAGGCCAGGCTCGCGCGTTTGCGGCTGCCGGAGGACTTGTCGCGTCAGGCCGAGGCGGTGGCGGACGGGGCCGCGCGCGAAGCATTCGCCGATGCGCTGGGCGGCGCGTTGCGCGAGCGTCTGGCCGAGTCGGCCAAGCCGGTCAGGGGCGTGCCGACCGAGGTGAGGGAAGCGTACGAGGCCAGACTGGCCGAGGCGGCCAAGGGCGGGGGCGACGGCGCGTCTTTGGGCGGCTTGTGGCTGAGTCGGTCCTGATGGGTGGAAAAGCCGGCTGGGGCCGGCTTTTTTTTGCGCGGATGGGCGCTGGCTGGCGGCGACGAATGCTTTGGCGGCTTCGTCGCGGGGCGGGCGGTGGCAATGAAAAAAGCCCGCGTGCGCGGGCTGGTTTCATCGTGAAGCAGTCGGTTGGTGGAGGTAAGCGGGATCGAACCGCTGACCTCTTGCATGCCATGCAAGCGCTCTCCCAGCTGAGCTATACCCCCGTTGGTCCGTCGCTGCGTTCACAGTGCTGCGCATTCTATGCGTGTCCTTCCGGCTTGTAAATACCTTGCGGGAGAAAAAGTGAAAATTGCCGCGGCGGCGCCGGCGGCATGGTTCAGGACATCCGGGCATGGCATTGTCAGCGAGAAGGACGCTGTAACGGGGCGTCGGGTATAATCGGCGGCCCGGATACCCAGGAGGACGCCGATGTCGGTCGGCCACTACGAGAATTTCCCGGTAGGCTCGCTGCTGCTGCCGCGCAGGATGCGGCGCGCGGTGCACGCCATCTACCGTTTCGCCCGCTACGCGGACGACGTGGCCGACGAGGGCGACGCGGCGCCGGCCGAGCGCTTGGCCGAGCTGGACCGCATAGAGGCGGACCTGGACCGCATCGCGGCCGGCGAGCCGACGCGAATCGCGCTGATGGCCCCGCTTGCGGCGGCCGTCGCAGAGCATGCGTTGCCGCTGCAGCCTATGCGCGACTTGTTGTCCGCTTTCCGCCAGGATGTGGTCAAGACGCGCTACCAGAGCTTTGGCGAGCTGGTCGACTACTGCCGCCGTTCCGCCAATCCGGTGGGCAGGCTGATGCTGGCGCTGTACGGCGAAACCGATCCGCGCAGCCTGGCGCAGGCGGACGGCATCTGCACCGCCTTGCAGCTGATCAATTTCTGGCAGGATGTGGCGCTGGACTGGCGCAAGGGCCGGGTCTACCTGCCGCAGGAGGATCTGGCGCGCTTCGGCGTCGACGAGGCGCAGATCGCCGCCGGCCGCTTCGACGCCAAGTGGCGCGCGTTGATGCTGTTCCAGGTGGAGCGGGCGCGCAAGATGCTGCAGGCCGGCGCGCCGCTGGGCAAAACGTTGCGGGGCCGGCTGGGGCTGGAGTTGCGGCTGATCGTGATGGGCGGAGAGCGCATTCTGAGCAAGCTGCACGCCGCGGACGGCGACGTGTTCACGCGGCGGCCGGTGCTGGGCGGCCGCGATTGGATCTACATGATGTGGCGGGCGTGCCGGGCCAAGTGAGCCGGCGCGGCGCCGAAAACGGAATGCAGCCGGTCCGGAGACGGATCGGCCGACAGTGGGGGAGAGGCGCGTGACGCCCGATCAGTATTGCGAAGACAAGGCCGCGGCCAGCGGCTCCAGTTTCTATTACAGCTTCCGTTTCCTGCCGGAAGAACGGCGTCGGGCGATCACCGCGTTGTATGCGTTTTGCCGCGAGGTGGACGACGCGGTGGACGAATGCCATGACCTGAACGTGGCCCAGGCCAAGCTGGCCTGGTGGCGCGGCCAGGTGCAGCGCGCCTATCGCGGCGAGGCCGACCATCCGGTGATGCGCGCGCTGCTGCCGCATCTCGAAGCATTCCAGCTCCCGCAATCCGAACTGGAAGAGATTGTCGACGGCATGGAGATGGATCTCAGCATGGTCCGCTACCAGCGTTTCCAGGACCTGCTGCTGTACTGCCACCGGGTGGCGGGCGTGGTGGGCAAGCTGGCGGCGCGCATTTTCGGCTACAGCGACGAGCGCACGCTGGAGTACGCGCACGAGCTGGGCATCGCCTTCCAACTGACCAACATCATCCGCGACGTCGGCGAAGACGCGCGTCGCGACCGCATCTACCTGCCGATGGAAGAGCTGCAGCGTTTCAACTGCCCGGCGATGGACATCCTCCACTACGAGGAGAGCGAGGCTTTCAAGGCCTTGATGGCTTTCCAGATCGAGCGCGCGCACCAGCATTACCGCAAAGCATGGGAACTGCTGCCGGCGGCCGACCGCAAGTCGCAGCGACCGGGCCTGTTGATGGCGGCGATCTACCGCGCCACGCTGGAAGAGATCAGCCTGGACGGCCCGGCCAAGGTGCTGAACCAGCGCCTGTCGCTGACCCCGGTGCGCAAGCTGTGGCTGGCCTGGAAAACCTGGACCTTCGGCTACAAGCCGTGAAGCCCAGGGTGGCGGTGGTGGGCGCCGGCTGGGCCGGGCTCGCCGCGGCGGTGGAACTGGCCGGCCATGCCGATGTCACCGTCTATGAGGCCGGTCGCGAGCCGGGCGGCCGCGCGCGCTGCAGCGGCCGCGGAGACGACAGATTTGACAATGGTCAGCACATCCTGCTCGGCGCTTATGCAGAATGCCTGCGCTTGATGCGGACAGTCGGCGCCGATCCAGATCGCCTGTTGCTGCGCAGGCCGCTGCAATGGCGGCGGGAAGGCGGTTTGAGCCTGGATTGCCCCCGGCTGCCGGCGCCGTTGCATCTGGCGGCCGGTTTGCTGGCGGCGCGCGGACTGGGCTGGCGCGACAAATGGCTGCTGGCGCGCGCGCTGGGCCGTTTGCGGCGCGACGGCTACAGGCTGGCGGCCGACCGCAGCGTGGAGGCATGGCTTGAGGAGCAGGGGCAGAGCCGCAGGCTGAGGGACGACTTTTGGCGGCCGATGGTGCTGTCGGCGTTGAATACGCCGCCTGAGCGCGCGTCGATGCGGGTGCTGGCCGCTGCCTTGCGCGACAGCCTAGGCGCGCGGCGCGAGGCCAGCGACCTGCTGCTGCCGGCGGCGGGACTGTCCGCGCTGTTTCCCGAGCCGGCCTGGCGCTGGCTGGAGGGGAAAGGCGCTGATTTGCGCGCAGGTTGCCGGGCGAGGACGATCACTTCGACTGCAGACAGGCCGCAAGTGGACGATGAGAGGTATGATGCGGTGATATGCGCCGCCGCGCCCTACCATGCGGCGGAACTGTTGGACGATCCGGCCTTGCGCGCCGCGCTGGCTGCCTACCGTTACTGGCCGATCGCCACCGTCTACCTGCGCTTTGGCGTTTCGCCGCGGCTGCCCGCGCCGATGCTGGGCGTCAGCGGCGGCGGCATGGATTGGCTATTCGACCGCGAGGCGCTGGCCGGCGAGTCCGGCCTGGTGGCGGCGGTGCTGAGCGCGCCGGCGGAGTTGCCCGGCGCGGAGGAACTGGTGGCCAGGGCGTTGGCCGACGCGCGCAGGCTGGCGCCGCATCTGCCCGCGCCCGCGCACAGCCGCGTGATCGTGGAAAAGCGGGCGACGTTCGCCAGCGAGGTCGGCCTGGAGAGGCCGGGGGCGAGAACGGCGCGGCGAGGAATCTATCTGGCCGGAGATTGGGCGCATCCCGATTACCCGGCGACGCTCGAAGGAGCGGCGCGCAGCGGCGTGGCCGCGGCGGCGGCCGCATTGCAGGACTTAGGAATAGAACCATGACGATGAAGACCGAATTTGCCCAAGACGCGCTGGCAGGGCGCGTGATCCTGATCACCGGCGCCTCGCAGGGCATAGGACGCGAAGCCGCGCTGACTTTCGCCCGCCACGGCGCCACCGTGGTGCTGCTCTCGCGCAGCGTCAAGGGGCTGGAGAAGGTCTACGATGAAATCGTGGCGGCCGGCGGGCCGGAGCCGGCGGCGGTGCCGCTTGACCTGCTGAACGCGGGCGAGAACGAGTTCAACCAGCTGGCGCTGACCATCCAGCGCGAGTTCGGGCGCCTGGACGGCATCGCGCACTGCGCCTCGCATTTCTATGCATTGTCGCCGTTGACCAACCAGACCATAGAAGAGTGGATGAACCAGTATCGGATCAACACCGTGGCGCCGTTCGCGCTGACCCGCGCCTGCCTGCCGCTGCTGAAGGAGGCGCCGGACGCGTCGGTGTTGTTCGTCGGCGAGCACCATGCCCTGCATCCGGCCGCCTACTGGGGCGGTTTCGGCGCTTCCAACGCCGGCTTGCCGTACCTGACCAAGGTGGCGGCCGACGAATGGGAGATGTTGCCCAGTCTGCGCGTCAACCTGCTGTTGCCGGGGCCGGTCAATTCGCCGCAGCGCAACCGCACCCATCCGGGCGAGGACAAGAGCGAGCGCGCCGATCTGGCCGACCTGATGCCGCATTTCCTGTACTGGCTGGGCGCGGACAGCCGCGGCCGCAGCGGGGAAGTGGTGGAGCTGGACTTGCGCAAACCGCGCGGCTGAAACGGGGAGAGGGCATGAAGAGACTGCTGCTGTTGGCCTGCGCGCTGCTGCTGGGCGGCTGCAACTACGTGAACAGCGTGACCGGCCTGAGCAAGGATTCGGACAAGGCGATAGGCGCCGCCTGCCGCCAGACCGGCCGCTCGCTGGAAGAGTGTTACCAGCGCAATCCGAATGCCGACAAGGCCTTCATCTACGCCGGCTGGCGCGAGATGAACGAATACATGGCCAAAAACAAGCTGGAAACGATGGAGCCGTTGCCGGAAGTCGCGGCGCAGCCGGCCTCCGGCACGACGCCGGCGGTGGCCGGCAAGCATCCCGCCAGCGGCTCCACTTCGTCGGCCGGACAGACCGGCCTGCCGGACCTGATGAGCAGCGAGGAGGCCGACCGCGCCGCCAAGAGCGATCCGCAGGTAGCGGCCGTGATGCGCGCGATTCGCAGCGGCCATTCCGCCAAGAGCGCGTCGTCGGCGCCGGCCGAGGACCAGAAGCGACTGCTCAACATCATCAAGGAACTGAACAAGTCCGATCCGGGGCGCAATCCGGGCTGAAAGCCCGTCGAGCGCCTTCCCGGTAGAGGCCGCTGTCCTCCGCGGCCGGGCGCGGAGCCGGCGCCAAGGCGTTTTTTGACTGCCGGTTTCGCGCCGTCCTGCTATCCTTCCGCCTTTGGTACCCCCTGATTTTTCTCCGATGGCCAAGAACAAAACCGTATTCAGCTGCACCGAGTGCGGCGGACAGTCGCCCAAGTGGCAGGGCCAGTGCCCGCACTGCAGCGCCTGGAACACGCTGGTGGAGGCGGTGGCCGCGCCGGCCGCCGCCAGTCCCCGCTTCCAGTCCTGGGCGGCCAACGTCACCAAGGTGCAGAAACTGTCCGAGGTGCAGACCGAGGAAACCCCGCGCGATCCGTCCGGCATCGACGAACTGGACCGCGTGCTGGGCGGCGGCATCGTGCGCGGCGCGGTGGTGCTGATCGGCGGCGACCCGGGCATCGGCAAGTCCACGCTGCTGCTGCAGGCCTTGTCTCAGATCGGCCGCAGCCGCAAGGTGCTCTACGTTTCCGGCGAGGAATCGGCGCAGCAGATCGCCTTGCGCGCCTCGCGACTGGCGCTGGATACCAGCAGCGTCGATCTGCTGGCCGAGATCTGCATCGAGAACATTCTGGAAACGCTGAAGCGAGAGCAGCCGGAAGTGGTGGTGATCGACTCGATCCAGACGCTTTACACCGAGCAGGTGACGTCGGCGCCGGGCTCGGTGTCGCAGGTGCGCGAGTGCGCGGCGCAGCTGACGCGGATGGCCAAGCAGAGCGGCATCACCGTGTTGCTGGTCGGCCATGTGACCAAGGAAGGTTCGCTGGCCGGTCCGCGCGTGCTGGAGCACATGGTGGACACCGTGCTGTATTTCGAGGGCGACTCCCACTCCAGCTACCGGATGATACGCGCGATCAAGAACCGCTTCGGCGCGGTCAACGAGCTGGGCGTGTTCGCGATGACCGACCGCGGCCTGAAGGGCGTGTCCAATCCGTCGGCCATCTTCCTTTCCTCGTATCGCGACGACGTCGCCGGCTCCTGCGTGCTGGTGACGCAGGAAGGCACGCGGCCGCTGCTGGTGGAAATCCAGGCCTTGGTCGACGACTGCCACGGCTTCCAGCCCAAGCGTCTCACCGTCGGCCTGGAGCAGAACCGTCTGTCCATGCTGCTGGCGGTGCTGCACCGCCACGGCGGCGTCGCCTGTTTCGACCAGGACGTGTTCCTCAACGCGGTGGGCGGCGTCAAGATCAACGAGCCGGCCGCCGACCTCGCCATCATCCTGGCCATGGTTTCGTCGCTGCGCAACAAGGCGCTGCCGGAAAAGCTGGTGGTGTTCGGCGAGGTGGGCCTGGCCGGCGAGGTGCGGCCGGTGACGCGCGGCCAGGAACGCTTGAAGGAGGCGGCCAAGCTGGGCTTCACCCGCGCCATCGTGCCCACCGCCAACAAGCCGCGGCAGGAAATCGAGGGCCTGAAGGTCTTGGCCGTGGACCGCCTGGATCAGGCGGTGGAATACTGCAGGGAGTAGCGCATGACGGTCGATCCGCAGGCGATAGAACAAGAACGTCCTTATCTGCTGCGCTACGCGCTGGCCCAGCTGCGCGAGCGCGACGCCGCCGAGGAGGCAGTGCAGGAGACGCTGCTGGCGGCGCTGGAGGCGCGGGACGGTTTTTCCGGCAAGTCCACGCTGCGCACCTGGCTGACGTCGATCTTGCGTTTCAAGTTGATCGACGCCTTGCGCCGCAAGGGCAAGGAGAAACTGTTCGAATCGCTGGACGAGGAATGCGACGACGGCGATTTCGACGGCCTGTTCACGCAGGACGGCCATTGGCGGGAGCCGGTGCGCGCCTGGAGCGGGCCGGAGTCGCAGCTGGTGTCCAAGCAGTTCTGGCAGGTGTTCGAGGAGTGCTCCAAGGTGATGCCGCGACGCACCGCGATGGTGTTCGCGATGCGCGAGGTGATGGGGATGGAGATCGCCGACATCTGTAACAATCTGGAGATCACCGCGACCAACTGTTCTGTATTGCTGTACCGCGCGCGCATGAGCTTGCGCGAGTGTTTTTCGACGCGCTGGAGCCGGGAGGACGAGCGATGAGGTTGAGTTGCCGCGCGGCCAGCCGGCTGATTTCCGCCGGCCTGGACCGCCCTTTGAGCGCGATGGAGCATCTGAAGCTGCGCATGCACCTTTTCCTGTGCGGCAACTGCCGCCAATTCTCCCTGCAGCTCGGCGCGCTGAGAAACGCCGCGCGCCGGGCGGGCCGGGGCGAGGACGAAGCTGCCGGAGATTGATGCCTTTGACATTTTCATCGCCGCTGGCGACACTGGGCCTTTCCTGTTCGAAAGGCCTTTTTCATGTCTGCTGCCGCCATCCTTGATGCGCTGATGCGCACCCATGACGATGATCCCGACGCTGCGATCGAGCAGTTGCCCGCCTTGCTCGCCGCGCCAGGGCTTTCCGCCGCGGAACGTTCCCGGGCAGCCTGGCTGGCCAACCATCTGCTGGGAGAAAAGCGCGGAGACTGGCGCCGCGCCTGGTCCTTGCTGAAGGCGTTGCCGGAGGCCGGCGCCAATCCGGCGCAGCTGCGCCACTGCGCGGTGGCCGCCACGCTGGCCGGCGACGCGCTGGCGGCCTGGCGGCTGGAGCGCCAAAGCCTGGCCTGCGGCTCGAGCGCGGACGGCGTTCGCCTGGCGATCCGCTTGGGCGTGCTGCAGGGCGCCCTGGGCGCGGCGCCGCTGCGGGATGCCTTGTCCGAATTCGCCGTGCTGCAGGCCGGGCTGGAGCTGGAGGAGGCCGGCGAGCCGAACGCCGCGCTGGCGGCGCTGGTCAACAACATCGTGTCGGCGCTGCTGGAAAAGGACGAGCTGGATATCCGCGACCCGCTGTGCGAAGAAACGCTGCTGCGGGGCGCGCGGATCGCCAGGCTGCTGTGGGAACGGGCGGGAAGCTGGGTCAACCGCGAACGCGCGGAATACCTGCTGGCGCTGGCGGCCAATCGTTTCGAGCGCTGGAGGGATGGCTTGCAGGCCGCCGACGCCGGTCTGGCCTTGATCGCGGACAATGGCGAGGAGGAGGTGGACCGGGCCTTCCTGCTGCTGGAGCGGGCGAGGGCGCTATCCGGCCTGGATCGGCGGGCCGAGGCGGAAGAGGCCCATGCCGCCGCGCGGGCGCTGGCGGCATCATTCGATGCCGATCTGAAGCGGTGGTTCGACGACTGCGCGCGGCGGGCAAAAAAGGAGCCGGCGGGAGCCGGCTCGTGAAATTGCAAAGGTAAGGCTAGAGAAAAGCTTGCCGAAACAGGCGCTTCAACGTTTGCGCTTGACGGGCTTGTCGCCGCCGCTGCGTTGCGGGCAGGCGGCGCAAGGCTGCTCGCACATGCCGGCGCCGGTCAGCGATTGCTTGAGCGCGCAGACCGAACGCCGACAGGCGATGAAGCGGATCTGCTGCTCCGCCGCCAGCTCGCGGAAATGGCGCATCACGTTGTGGCCGAGGAAGTCGGTGAACAGGATCAACAGGTCGGTTCCCGCCGGCAGGCGGTCCACCTTGCGCTGGTGCGAGCTGTTGCGGCCGCTCAGGTGGCGGTGGATGGTGATGCCGTAGTTCTGCAGCACGTCGGGGATGTTGCCCAGGGTGTCGGCTCCAACCAGCATGGCATTCATCGGGCTTGCTCCTGTGTGAGTTTTTGAAAATGATAATAATTATCATTTGCAGAGTCAATCGTGTTTTTCAAGGTTTTTTTCTTCCCCCGCTTGGCTGCGCCGCTCCCCGGCATTGAAGTCAAGGCGCGAAGCCATGGCTCAAGGCATTGAGGCTGAGGGGTTTTCAGCGTTTTTTGCTGGCTGCCGGGCCGGCATCGCCTATTTTGTAAAGAATGATCTTGCCCTTAGTGCCAGTGGGGCGGGCGGGGAGGCGATATGAGCGTGGCGGGTCGGAAAGCATGGGCGCTTTGCGTGGTGATGCTGTTGTCGCTGGCTCCTGCGCAGGGGGGCGGCGACGAGTGGGCGCGCATCCGGAAGGATGGCGCGCTGTTGATCGGCCTGGAGGGCACCTTTCCGCCCTATAGCCAGTTGGCGGGCGGGCAGCTGCAGGGTTTCGAGGTGGATTTCGGCCGGGCGCTGGCTGCCCAGATGGGTGTAACGGCGCGTTTTCAGACCATGGTGTGGGACCATATGCTGGACAGCCTGGCGGCGGGCAGGCTGGATGCGGTGATCAACCAGGTGGTGGCGACGCCCGCGCGCGGCAAACGCTTCGATTTTTCCATTCCCTATACCTATTCCGGCCTGCAGCTGGTGGTGCGCAAGCCGGATCTGACGCGCTTTCGCGGCGCAAGGGATTTGGCCGGCGCCCATGTCGGCGTCAGCGCGGGCACCAATTACGAGCAATGGCTGCGAGACAACGCGCCTCAGGCCCACATTCACCTTTACCAGGATGATCCGACCAAGTTCGACGGCCTGCGCCGCGGCGAAGTGGACGCCATCGTGATCAACCGGCTGGCGGCTTTCAACCTGGCGCTGAAGAGCCAGGGCGAACTGGTGCCGACCGGCCGCGTGCTGGCGCGCGAGGACGCCTGCGTGGTGTTGCGCAAGGGCAATCCGCGGCTGCTGGCGGAGGTGAACCGGGCGATAGGCCACCTGCAGCGCGACGGCACGCTGCAGGCGCTGTCGCGCAAATGGTTCAAGGCCGACATCGTCAGCCGGCCGCAATAGCCGGCTTGCGGCAGCGAGGGCCGCTTTGTCAGCCGTACACGTCCAGCTGGCTGATCATGCCGGCCTGCCCGTCCTCCTTCACGAACACGCCGGCGCGCCGCATCTGCGCCTGCGGGTCGGCATCGCTTGAATGGGCGCGCAGCGTCAGCGGCGCGTCCACGCTGGGCAGCAGGATGGCGCCGATGCCGACATCCTGCAGCGAGCGCAGCTGGTCCTTGCCGTCTCCGCCGCGGCCGGTCCAGATCCTGAGCTGGGCGAAGGCCGGGTCGCGCTCGTCGATCACGCCGTCGCGGTTGTCGTCCAGCCTGGCCAGGTCGGCGAAGCCGTTGCCCGACTGCGGGCCGAACAGTTCGCTGCCGTCGTTGATCTTGCCGTCGCCGTTCTTGTCCAGCGCCAGCCAGCCGCCCTGGCTGGAGAAGGGCAGGCTCATCAACTGGCCGTTGCCCAGCAGGTCGAAGCTGACGCTGGCGCCGTCCAGACCGCCGGCGCCGCCGCCCAGATCGACCATCAGCGGATCGCTGCTCTTTTTGCCGCCGGACGAGTAGCGCTGGCTGCTGTGGTATTGGTAACTGCTCTGCAATTGAACGTTCAGCGAGAATTGCAGCTGCTTGCCGTCCTGGGTGGTGATCTGGCCGCTGGCGGAGAAGCTCAGTTGCTGCTGTTCCTGGTAATCGACCTGCTGCTGCGCGCTGACGGCGGATTGCGAAGGGGAAGAGGGCGCTTGCGAGGCGTCGGGATGGAGCGGGAACAGGCGCTGCAGCTTGAAATGGATGCCGAAGGCTTTTTCCAGTATCGCCGCGATCAGGCTGTAGACCGCGTCTTTGTCCGAGCCCAGCTGGTCCAGCAGGCTGGACTGCGTCGCCTGGCTGCTCAACTGAACATCGTCGGCGGGAGCGGCCTGAGGCGGCTGCTCCACGACGACGCTCTGCTTGATGCTGAGGGATTGGCTCTGGCTGAAATGGCTGCCGAGGCTGACGGTGGCGGAAGCGATTTTCATGGCGGCGTCCCTCAAGATGTACTTCCTCGCTATCGACCCGCCTCCGCCCGACTTGATGCCGCGGTATTCCGTATCGCCAATGGTTCCAAAGCCTGCCCGGACAGTTATAAGTCCTTGCCTGAGCGCCAGATCGACCAGACCAGCCACACGCTGTTGAACAGCGCCAGCATGAAGCCGAAGAAGCCGAAGAAGGGCAGGCCGAACAGCTTGGGTCCGGCGTTCACCGTCATCACGATGGACGAGCCTATGATCAGGCAGCCGGTGACGATGCCCATGGTCAGCCGGTTGCTGCTGCGGTCCAGCTGCTTGCCGAAGCTGTCCAGCCGCTGCAGGTCGAGGTTGACGCGGAACTTGCCGTGGCGCATGTCGCGGCCGATGCGGACCAAGTCGCGCGGCAGGCCGGTGATCATCTCCAGCCCCTCTGACAGCGTCTGCCGCCCGCGCTTGAGCAGCGCCGCCGGGTGGTAGCGGGCGACGATCAGCTCCTTGACGAAGGGGGTGATGTGGGCGACCAGCTGGAAATCGGGGTTCAGCTGCCGCCCCAGGCCCTCCAGCGTCACCAGCGCCTTGAACAGCATGGCCATGTCCGGCGGCAGCACGATGCCGTGGTTGCGGATCAGCGCCATGATGTCGGAGATCAGCTGGCTGATGTTCAGCCCCTTCAGCGGCAGGTGCTCGTACTGGAACATGAACTCGCCGACCTCGTCGGCGAATTTCTGCATGTCCACCGGCGCGCTGCCGGTCCATTCGACCAGCACGTCGATGATGCCGTGCTCGTTGCGCTCGGCCACCGCCGACAGCAGATCGACGATCTCGTCGCGCCGCGCGTGACTGATGCGCCCCACCATGCCAAAATCGATGAAGGCGATGCGGTGCTCGGCCAGGAAGAACACGTTGCCGGGGTGGGGGTCGGCATGGAAGAAGCCGTTGATCAGTATCATCTTCAGCACCGCGTCCGCGCCGCGCTGGGCCAACAGCACCGGATCCAGGCCGCTGTCCTTCAGCCGCGACAGATCGCTGGCCGGCACGCCGTCGACGAAGGTCTGCACATTGACGGCGGCGTTGGTGTACTCCCAATGCACTTGCGGCACCATGACGAAGGGGTCGTCGACGAAGTCCTTGGCGAAACGCTCCATATTGCGCGCCTCGATGGCCAGGTCCAGCTCGCGGCGCAACGAGCGCGCGAACTGCGCGGCGATGCCGGACGGCTGGTAGCGCCGCAGTTCGGGGAACTCCAGCTCCAGCAGGTGGGCGAGGTGGGCGAGGATGCGCAGATCGGCCTCCACCTTGTCGGCGATGCCCGGCCGACGCAGCTTCACCGCCACCTCGCGGCCATCCTTCAACCTGGCGCGATGCACCTGGGCGATGGAGGCCGAGCCTATCGGCTGCATGTCGAACTCGGCGAACAACTGGTCGGCCTCGGCGCCCAGCGTATCGACTATCATCTTTCGAACCATCGCCGGCGGCAGCGGCGGCACCCGGTTCTGCAGCTTTTCGAACTCGTCTATCCAGTCCGGCGGAAACACGTCCACCCGGGTGGACAGGATCTGGCCCAGCTTGATGAAGGTGGGCCCCAGCTCCTCGAAGGCCAGCCTCACCCGCACCGCGGTCGGCCGCCCGGACTCGCCCTCCGGCAGCGACAGGTTCAGCCACTCCCCGGCCTTTTCCATCGCGCGCGGCAATTTCAGCCGCTGGGCGAACTCTCCCAGTCCATGACGGATCAAAATTCCGCTGATTTCTCTTAACCGCGGTAAGTCCCGCATTGCAATCAAGGTTTCCCGAATCATGTGCTTTTCGCCGTCCCGCTTGGCTTTACACTACCGGCCCCGTCCGATAGAGTGCGGCCTATGAAATTGCAACTCCGCTTATCAGCGTTGGCGCTGGCGGGCTTCATGGTTTTTGCCCAGGCCGCGCCAGACAAGGCCACACCGGACAAGGCCCCGACCGAGGGGAAAGCCGCCGCCGACAGTTCGGCGGCGGACAAATCGGAAGATCCCATCTCCAAGTACGCCGCTCCGCAAGAGGATGCGGTGGGCGATCTGCTTTTGCAAGCGATGAGCCTGCTGGGCGTCGCCTATCGCTTCGGCGGCAACACGCCGGACGACGGCCTGGACTGCAGCGGCTTCATCCGTTACGTGTTCCAGAAATCGCTGCGGGTGAACCTGCCGCGCACCGCGGCCGAGATGGCCCGCGTCGGCAAGTCGGTCGGCCGCGGCGAACTGATGCCGGGCGACCTGGTGTTCTTCAACACCCGCGGCTTCAATTACTCCCATGTCGGCATCTACATGGGCAACAACAAATTCATCCACGCGCCGCGAACGGGCAAGAACATCGAGGTGTCGAACCTGTCGCAGAGCTACTGGACCGCGCGCTACAATGGCGCGCGCAGGGTCAATCGTAGCACTGCCGCGCAGTCGGCCGATACCTCGGATGACGTCAGCGTGAAGAGCGCGGCCAAATCGTCGGCGGCGCCGGAGGCGGCCAAGTGCCGCAAGGGCAGGAAATGCAAGGCCGCGGCCGCGCCCAAGGGCAAGAAGGGCGTCAAGGCGGAGAGGGCGGCCAAGTCGGCCGGCAAGAAGAAAAAGGGTCGGCACTGAGCGGTCCGGCCGCGCGACGATGCCCGCTTTTCGCGGGCATCGCGTTTTCAGGAACAGGAATATGGCATTGAAAATCGAAATACCGGTATGGCGCGACCCGGAGGGCAACGTCGTCGCCTGCGTCGAGAAGCTGAAGGTGATGCGCGAGAACCTGGAGGAAATCGCCCAGCTGGCCCAGGACGCGTTCGAGGACGCGGTGCTGATGGGCTGCGAGGAGACGCAGGTGCGCGACTTCCTGGTGGCGATGATGCAGAGCCTGGAAAACCCCTACCGTTCCAAATGAGAAAACCCGAACATGCCATTTGAAGCCTTCATCGGGCTGCGCTATCTGCGCGCCAAGCGCCGCAACGGATTCATCTCTTTCATCTCCCTGATTTCCATCGTCGGCATCGCGCTGGGCGTAGCCGCGCTGATCATCGTGCTGTCGGTGATGAACGGTTTCCAGAAGGAAATCCGCGGCCGCATCCTCAGCGTGGCCTCCCACTTGGAAGTCAGCGGCTACGACGGCCGCCTGTCCGGCTGGCGAGACGCGCAGGCGATGCTGGCCAAGCAGCCGCACGTGCAGGCGGCGGCGCCCTTCGTCAGCAGCCAGGGCCTGTTCGTCGCCTACGGCAACGTGCGCGGCGGCCTGGTGCGCGGCATCGATCCCGCGCTGGAGAACAAAGTGGTGGACGTCGGCCGCCACATGGTGGCCGGCAAGCTGGAAGACCTGAAGCCCGGCGGCTTCGGCATGGCGCTGGGCGTGGAGCTGGCGCGCCAGCTGGGCGTCGGCGTCGGCGACAAGGTGACGCTGATGACGCCGCAGGGCAACATCACGCCGGCCGGCATGGTGCCGCGCTCCAAGCAGTTCACCGTGGTCGGCATCTTCAAGGTGGACATGTTCGAGTTCGACGCCTCGCTGGCCATGGTCAACCTGCGCGACGCCCAGGTGCTGGAGCGCATGGGCGACGCGGTCAGCGGCGTGCGGCTGCGCCTGGACGACCCGATGCTGGCGCCGCAGCTGAAGGCCGAGCTGCGGCCGCGGCTGCCGCAACTGCTGGTCACCGACTGGACCGACACCAATGCCAATTACTTCCGCGCGGTGCAGATCGAAAAGCGGATGATGACCATCATCCTGACGCTGATCGTCGCGGTGGCGGCGTTCAACCTGGTGTCCACGCTGGTGATGGTGGTGACCGACAAGCAGGCCGACATCGCCATCCTGCGCACGCTGGGCGCGTCGCCGGGCAGCATCATGAAGATCTTCGTGATCCAGGGCTCGGTGGCCGGGGTGCTGGGCACGCTGGCCGGCGTGGCCAGCGGCGTGGCCATCGCGCTGAACCTGGACGTGATCGTGCCGGTGATCGAACGCATCATCGGCACCAAGATCCTGTCCAGCGACGTCTACATGATCGACTACCTGCCGTCCGACGTGCAGTGGGGCGACGTCTCCACCATCACTATCATTTCGCTGCTGCTGGCCTTGTTCGCCACGCTGTACCCGAGCTGGCGCGCCGCGCGCACCCAACCGGCGGAGGCCTTGCGCTATGAATAAGGTATTGAGCTGCCGCTCGCTCGGCAAACGCTACCAGGAGGGCAAGCTGGCGCTGGACGTGCTGTCCGGCGTCGATCTGGAGGTGGGCAAGGGCGAGCATCTGGCCATCGTCGGCGCGTCCGGCTCCGGCAAGAGCACGCTGCTGCACCTGTTGGGCGGCCTGGATACGCCGACCGCCGGCACGGTGGAGGTGTTGGGGCGCGATCTGTCCAAGCTGTCCGAGACCGAGCGCGGCAAGCTGCGCAACGAGTCCATGGGCTTCGTCTACCAGTTCCACCACCTGCTGCCGGAATTCACCGCGCTGGAAAACGTGATGATGCCGCTGCTGATCCGCCGCATGGACAAGGGCGAGGCCGCCCGCCGCGCCGCCGAGATGCTGGAGCGGGTGGGATTGGGCAAGCGCCTGGAGCACAAGCCGGGCGAATTGTCCGGCGGCGAGCGCCAGCGCGCCGCCATCGCCCGCGCGCTGGTGACGCAGCCGGCCTGCCTGCTGGCGGACGAGCCCACCGGCAATCTGGACGCCCATACCGCGAGCCAGGTGTTCGAGCTGATGCTGGAGCTGAACCGCACCCTGGGCACCAGCCTGATCATCGTCACCCACGACCTGGAACTGGCCGGCCGCACCCAGCGGGTGCTGCGCCTGAACGAAGGCCGGCTGGCGGTGTCGGATACCGTTTCTGCCTGACGACGGCCGAGCGCCGCGTTTTGACCAAGGAGTCGCACATTGCTGTTCATCCGCAAGGAAATGAATTTCTTCGCGCTGCTTGACGCGCTGCAGACCAAGAACGGTCTGATCGAGCTGGCGCTGGGCCTGCTGTGCGTGATCGCCGCCTATGCGCTGGCGCGCCGGCTGTACCGCTACTGGTTCGCCCATCACCCGGAGCGTTACGACCAGTTCCTGCCCTATACCGGCTTCCGGCTGGTGCTGCCGGTGTCGGCCCAGGTGCTGGTGGTGCTGGCCAGCTTTACCTGGGGCCGGCTGGAGCACGCGCCGATGCTGGTGCTGCACATCCTGAGCGCGCTGCTGTTCTGGCTGGCGGTGATCCGTCTGTGCACGGCGGTGGTGCGCCAGGCTTTTCCGCACAGCCGTTTCGAACGGCATTCCGAGCACTTCCTGGCCACGGCCTTGTGGCTGGGCTTCGTCAGTTGGACCATAGGCTTCGACGTGGCGGTGATGGACTGGCTGGAGTCGATCTCCTTCCACGTCGGAAAGACCAGGCTGGACTTGCTGACCATCCTCAACGGCCTGCTGTGGGTGACGGTGATCGTGGTGGTGGCGCTGTGGGCCAGCCGCCTGATCGAAGCCCGCATCATGAAGCTGAAGCATCTGGACTCCAATCTGCGCATCGTGTTCGCCAAGCTGACGCGCACCGGATTGGTGGTGGCCGCGGTGCTGGTCGCGCTGCCGGTGGTGGGAATAGACTTGACCGTGCTGTCGGTGTTCGGCGGCGCGGTCGGTATCGGCCTGGGCTTCGGCCTGCAGAAGATCGCCAGCAACTTCGTGTCCGGCTTCATCATCCTGCTCGACCATTCCATCCGCATCGGCGACCGGCTGATGGTGGACAACCGCGTCGGCTACGTGACCAAGATGACCTCGCGCTACGTGGTGCTGAAAGGCGCCGACGGCACCGAGGCGCTGATTCCTAACGATGCCCTGATCTCCAACACGGTGATCAACCAGTCCTACTCCGACCGCAATATGTGGACCAGCCTGCCGGTGCAGGTGGCCTACGGCACCGACCTGGACCTGGCGCTCAGCCTGCTCAAGCAGGCGTCCGACCATCCGCGCGTGCTGAAGAATCCGGGCGCCAACGCCTTCGTCACCCTGTTCGCCGACAGCGGCATCAACCTGGAGCTGGGCTTCTGGGTGGCGGATCCGGAAAACGGCTTCATGGGCCTGAAGTCGGACATCAACCTGGCCATCTGGCGCTTGTTCAAGCAGCACAATATCGAGATCCCGTTCCCGCAGCGGGAAGTGCGCATCGTCGGCGACAAGCCGGCGCAGCAGGGCTGAGGAGATATCATGAGCGCGAAACGGCTGGCCATCATCGACGATGACGAGGCGGTGCGGCAGTCGCTGTTGTGGCTGCTGGACGGCCAGGGTTACCGGGCCGACGGCTTCGACAGCGGCGAGGCCTTTCTGGCCGATGGCCATGGCGCCGAGTACAACGGCATCATTCTGGACCTGCGGCTGTCCGGCATCAGCGGCATCGTGCTGCTGGAAAAGCTGGCGCAGTGGCCGTACTGTCCGCCGGTGATCATGCTGACCGCCCACGGCGACGTGCCGCACGCGGTGGCGGCGCTGAAGCTGGGCGCGCTCGATTTCATCGAGAAGCCGTTCGACGACGTGCACCTGCTGGAGCGGGCCGCCGCCGCGGTGGCGCTGGACGAGCAGAATCGCCAGCGCCACGGCCACCAGCGCAAGGTGTCGGCGGCGCTGGCGCTGCTGACCGAGCGCGAGCGCGAGGTGATGCAGCTGATCCTGGCCGGCAAGCTGAACAAGCAGATCGCCGAAGAGCTCAGCATCAGCATGAAGACGGTGGAGGTCCACCGCTCGCGGGTGTTCGAGAAGATGGGCGTCAAGTCCGCGGTGGAGCTGGCCGGCATGCTGGCCGCGCCGGGCGCGCAGGGAGGCAAGATCTAGATGGGCAGCAAGCAGCCGGTGTCGGTGCTGGTGGTGATACACAGCCGGGATGGCCGGGCGCTGCTGATGGAGCGGGCGGACAAGCCCGGCTACTGGCAGTCGGTGACCGGCAGCCGCGAAGGCGGCGAAGACCTGATGGACACCGCCCGCCGCGAGGTGGCGGAGGAGACTGGCCTGGACGCGTCCCGCTTCGCGCTCAGCGACTGGCACATCGTCAACCGCTACGAAATCTACGAGCACTGGCGCCACCGTTACCCGGAAGGCGTCACCCACAACGACGAGCACGTGTTCGGCCTGCTGCTGCCCGAGCCCTGCGAGGTGGCGCTGGCGCCGCGCGAGCATCTGGGCTACCGCTGGCTGCCGTGGCATGAGGCCGCCGCGCTGGCGTTCTCGCCGTCCAACGCCGAGGCGCTGCGCATGCTGCCGGAAAAGCTGGGTTTGAGCGGCTGATCCGCAGGAATGCCAATCCATGGACAAAGCCCGCTCAGGCGGGCTTTGTCGCGTCCGGGAGCCTGAGCTTGCCGTCTGCTTATGAAACTGGCATCGATGGTATGCTTGTCCGCTAGACATCGCCAGCGAGGAGGGCGCATGGAGTTGACCGACCTGTTGCCGCGCATCGTCGCCGCGCTCGAGCGCGACGAGCGGCTGCACACGGTGCTGTTGTACGGCTCCAGAGCCGACGGCAGCGCCAATCAGGGCAGCGATTACGACATCGCCGCCTTTGGCGCCGTGCCGCAGACGACGCGGGACACCCGCCGCATCGATGGCCAATACCTGGATCTGTTCCTGCATCCGGACAGCGCGCTGGACGCGCCGACCGAGGCGCACCTGGCGCTGAGGGGCGCCACGATACTGAGGCAACGCGGCGAGGCGGGGAGCCGTTTCCTGGCTAGACTGGAGGCGCTCCATGCCGCCGGACCGCAGCCGCTGTCCGAAGACGAGGCGCAGGCGCGCCGGGATTGGGCGCACAAGATGGCGGCGCGTATCCAGCGCGGAGACGCCGAGGGCGATTATCGCCGCGTCTGGTTGCTGACCGCGCTGCTGGAAGACTACTTCGCCTTGCGCGGCATGTGGTTCGAGGGGCCGAAGAAAGCGCTGCGCTGGCTGGAGCGGCATGACGGGGCAAGCCGGCTCGCGTTCGAGCAGGCATTGAAGCCGAATGCCGGGTACGAGGCCATAGAACGACTGGTGCGCATGGTGGCGGGGCCGCCGCGCGATGGCGGGATGGCGTGAAAAGCCCCGGCTCGCGCCGGGGCCGGGGACGGCCTAGTCCGGGGAGACGCCGGGCTCGGGCAGTGGCTCGATGCGGCCCAGCAGGAACACGAAGGCTAGGATGCCGATCACCAGCATGAATCCCGCCACCAGGAAGGCGTTGGCGAAGGAGTGGGTGGCGCCGACGATGAAGCCGGTGACGATGGGGGCGACCGCGCCCATCATGTTGTTGGCGAAGTTCATGATGCCGCCGACGGTGCCGGTGCCGCCGCGCGGCGCGATCAGAGACGGCAGCGACCAGCCCACCGGCGCGGCGGCGGCCAGGCCGCTGAGGGCGATGGTGATCCAGACGATGGCGACGTAGGGATCGCTGGTGGTGGTGGCGCCGAACACCGCCATGCCCATGGCCATCCCGCACAGCAGCACCGCCTTGCGCACCTTGGTCTCGTCGTAGCCGCGTTCTATCAGCTTGTCGATCAGCCAGCCGCCGACGAACAGGTCGGACAGGGTGGCGAACATCCACGGAATGGCGGAAAACCATGCCGATTTGAGAATGTCCATGTGCATGCTCTGCACCAGGTAGCCGGGCAGCCAGGTCAGGAACAGGTAGAACACGTAGCCGTAGGCGGCGAAGCCGATGGACAGGCCCCACACCTTGCGTTGGCGCAGCAGGTAGCCCAGCATGGCCATCGATCCCTGCTGGCTGACGCCTTCCTCGGCCGCGCCGCCCTGGACGATGTATTGGCGCTCGGCTTCGCTCAGCTTGGTGTCGGCGCTGGGATCGCGGTAGATCAGGTAGAAGGCGATGAAATACAGCACGCTGAGGATGGCGGATACGCCGAAGCCCCAGCGCCAGCCCAGGTGGACCACGGCCAGCGCCACCAATGGCACGCCGATCACGTTGGAGAACTTGGCCGCGGCGTCGAAGATGGCGGTGGCCATCGCCCGCTCGCGGCGGGGAAACCAGTAGCCGGTGGCCTTGGAGCTGACCGGGAAGCCTGGCGCCTCGGCCACGCCCAGCAGCATGCGGGCGGCGAAAATGCCGGCGAAGCCGCCGGCGCAGGCGGTCAGCGTGGCGGCCACGCCCCACAGCAGCGCGCCCAGCCGGCCGATGCGGGTGGTGCCGAAGCGGTCCAGAATCACGCCGGTGGGGATCTGCAGCAGCGCATAGCTCCAGAAGAAGGCGCTGAACAACAGGCCCAGCTCGCCGTTGCTGAGGCCGAACTCCTGCTGCAGCTGCGGCGCGGCCACGGACAGGCTGATGCGGTCGAAGTAATTGACCAGGATGCCGATGCCCAGCAGCCAGCCTATGCGCCAGCGACGGGCGGGAATCTTGTTGTGTTGCGGGGATGGGGCGTGCATTGTTGTTCTCCTCTTTCTTACTGCCTTTGCGTTGAATCTTCGGGGCTAGCCCAGCTCGGCCAGGATGCGCGGCAACAGCGCCTCGGGCGGCAGGCTGACGTCGCAGGGAATCGCGCTTTCATCGGCGCCGGGGGCTTCCAGGTCGCGGAACTGGCTGTCCAGCAGGCTTTCCGGCATGAAGTGGCCGCTGCGCTCGCGCATGCGCTCGGCGATCAACGCCTTGTCGCCGTACAGGTGGACGAAGCGCAGGCCGGGGTCGCCGTCGCGCAGCACGTCGCGGTAGCGGCGCTTCAGCGCCGAGCAGGCCAGCACCAGCGGTTCGCCGCTGTCGCGGCCCTGGCGCAGCTGGGCTGCCAGGTTGGCCAGCCAGCCGGCGCGGTCGTCGTCGCCCAGCGGAATGCCGGCGCGCATGCGTTGGATGTTCTCGGGAGGGTGGAAACTGTCGCCTTCGATGAAGCGGGCGCCGATGGCCTCGGCCAGCAGGCGGCCCACGCTGCTTTTGCCGCAGCCGGCCACGCCCATCACCACGATATTGCCGTATTTCATGTTAGCGCTAACATTTGCAAGTGAAAGGATAGCCGGCGCGGGCCGGCTGGATGGCAATGATGTTAGCGCTAACAAAAATCGGGAAACAAGCAGTTGGATCAAGTTTCATCGATTGTCCGGACCATGCTGTAGTGGTATCGCAACAATCTTGCAATGATGGCCAAAGCGGCTTCGGCGCCGGCTTTCAGCTGCTGCGGCGCAACATCAGCCGGAAGCCCAGATCGGCGCGGCGGGACGCCGGCTCCTCGCCATCTATCAGCTGCAACAGCGCTTTGGCGGCGTGGACGCCGATGTCGCGCCGCGGCGTGGCCACCGTGGTCAGGGGCGGGGTGCACCATGCGGCGGGCTGCAGGTCGTTGAAGCCGGCGATGGCCAGCCGCTCCGGCACGGCGATGCCCAGCTGCTGGCTGCGCGCCAGCGCGCCGATCGCCAGGTCGTCGTTGCAGCAGAACAGCGCGTCGCAGTCCGGCCGCTCCGCCAGCGCGCGGTCCAGCATGTCCGCGCCCATCTGCATGCTGGACGGCTGCGGGTCCAGCCATTCCAGCCCGGCGTCGCGGCAGTCGGCCGCGTCCAGCGCCGCGCGGTAGCCGTCCAGGCGCTTCATCACCCGCTCGTCCAGCTGCGCGCCGAGAAAGCCGATGCGGCGCTTGCCGCGCGACAGCAGGTGGCGGGTGATGGCGGCGCCGGCATCCTCCTGCGAAAACCCCACGCAGCAGCGGCCGTCGTCGGCCAGGTCCATCATGTAGACCACCGGCAGCGCGTGCTGGCTCAGGATGCGTTCGAACGGCTCCGCGTGGCTGAGGCCGGTGATCAGGACGCCATCCGGCCGGTGCTGCAGATAGGCGCGCAGCAACTGCAGCTCCTGGCCTGCGTCGTAATGGCTGTTGCCGATCAGCATCTGGTAGCCGGCGGCGTCCAGCACCGTTTCGATGCCGGTCAGCGTTTCCAGGAACACGGTGTTGGCCAGCGAGGGGATCAGCACCAGCACCGTCCGCGACTTGGCCGAGGCCAGCGTGCTGGCGGAGCGGCTGGGCACGTAGGCCAGCGCGTCCACGGCTTGCATCACTTTTTCGCGCAGCTGCTCGGACACCTGCTGGGGTTGGTTCAGCACCCGGGACACGGTGATGGCGCTGACGCCGGCCGCCTTGGCCACGTCGTGCATGGTGACGCCGCTGCCGGAGCGGACGCGCGGTTTTCTGGACATGTGCTTCTCTGAAATGGATTGGCAATACACTTGTCATTATATCGCGGGGCAATCGCTTGCCGCGCGATGACGTCTGCTTGTAAGGTCGTGATTTTTCCCGGGGAACTCATCATGTACCAGCCCAGCCATTTCGTCGAGGCCGATCCCGCCGTCCTGTTGCGCCTGATGCGGGGCCGCTGGCCACCCTGGTGATCAACGGCGAGACGGGGCCGCTGGCCAACCACCTGCCGCTGCTGGCTGTCGAGGAGGCGGGCGAACTCAAGCTCAGAGGCCATGTGGCGCGGGCCAATCCCTTGTGGCAGCTGCTGCAGGCGGAGCCGGAGGCGCTCGCCGTGTTTCAGGGCGACGACGCCTACATCAGCCCCTCCTGGTACCCGGCCAAAGCAGAGCACGGCCGGGTGGTGCCTACTTGGAACTACATGGTGGCGCATGCCAGGGGGACATTGCGGGCGGTGGACGACCCGGCCTGGCTGCGGACCCTGCTGGACGCGCTGACCGGCGAGCGCGAAGCCTCGTTTCCGCAACCCTGGCGCGTGGCCGACGCGCCGGCGGATTACCTGGACAAGATGCTGCGCGCCATCGTCGGCGTCGAGCTGACGGTCGGCCGGCTGGAGGGCAAATACAAGCTCAGCCAGAACCAGGATGAGGCGACCCGGCAGAGCGTGAGGAACGGTCTGGCAGGCGGCGATGCGCGCGCCGTGTGGCTGGCCGGCGAGATGGCCGGCCGCTAGTGCCGGAAGCGGGCGAGCAGCTCCGCCAATTCCGGCGCTTGATCCTCGCCGTCCTGCCGCAGCCGCTGCAGAAAATTGTCCAGAAAGCCGGGAAGCAGTTCGGTCGAGGTGGCGGTGGCGCCGATGCGGGCGTGATCCCACTCCACCACCAGCCCTTGCAGATAGGCGGTCAGGCGGTTGCAGTCCTGCTGGAACGAATGGTACAGGCTGATCGCCGGCGCGCCGCCCAATTGGTAGAAGGCCTGCAAGGTCGATTTGTCCAGCCTGCTGCGGCTGAGGATGTCGCGGCTGTCGAATTCGACGAACAGCGGCTGTACCACCTGGTTGCGGTGGACATGGCTCTGATAGGGACGCGACACCACGCCTATGGGGGCGTTGAGCTGGCCGGCCGGCCGACCATTGCTGATTGGATGCCCCAGGAGCAGCGTGAATGCGCTGGCCATCGGATCCGGCAGCGCGCCGTAATCCAGTTCGAAGCAGCGCTCCACCGGGTGGCGCGCCAGCCAGTCGGCCGGCAGGTGGAAGGCAGCCAGGTCCAGGTGCTGGGGACTGGCGCAACGCAGCTGCGCCAGCGGGAGCTGCGACTGGCCGCTGCAGGCCATCACATTCTGGCCGTGATTGACGCAAATGGCGGATAGAATGGCCTCCGTCGTGACGATGAATTTTTCGCCGCGATAGCCCAACAGCAGGCCGTTGCCGAAACAGGGACCGGTCCGGCCCGCGCTTTTCTTCGGATGAAAGGACACCACCAGCGGGTTGAGATACTGGTAGATATGTTCCAGACACTGCAGGGGATCATCCAGATCGAACAGAAACTCCATCCCCGTTTTCCTCGCGAGACAACGATTCTTGGATCAGCATAGTCCAGACTAGGATAATTTGAGCGCCTGTTTGCCTTCCGGCAACGGCGTGGGCCGGGACGGGTGCTATACCTGTATTGAGCAGGGCCAGATGAAACGGTCGGCATCGGCGCTCGTGAAATCGGTTTTGCGACATGGCTCCGCCGACAACGCGGCGCGGAAGACGACAGACCCGGCCATCGCCGGGCCCAGGGGGCATTTATGGCAAGCAACCCGCGGAACAGATTCATTCTGCTGGCGGTGTCGAGCTATGCGCTGTTCGCGCTGGCCTGGATCTTTTTCTCCGACCAGCTGCTGGCGGGGCTGGATGCATCCCGAGTGGTTCCCCTTTCCATCGCCAAGGGGGTTTTCTTCGTCCTTGTCACTTCCATCCTGCTGCTGCTGGCGCTGAGGGCGGTGCCGTCGCGCGAAGGCGGCGCCCAGCTGGCCTGGCTGGGCAATCTGGCCAATGGCATGCGGTCCGAGCGCTGGACCAACTGGCTCGCCTATCCGGCGGTGCTGGCGCTGGTGGCCGGCGCCCTGGCGCTGCGGCAGTTCCTGATGGGGCCGGAACTGGGCGCGCATCCGATGCTGATCCTGTTCATGCTCCCCATTATCCTCGGCGCCTGCATGGGGGGCATCGGCCCCGGCCTGCTGGCGACCGTGCTGTCGGTGCTGGCCGTCGACCTGATGGTCGAGCCCCACCTGCATGCCGCGCAGACGCCGTGGCACAGCAAGGTGCAGTTGCTGTTCCTGGCCTTGAACGGCTTGGCGGTGAGCCTGTTATGCGAAATGCTGCGCCAGGCGCTGGAGCGGGTCGCCTTGCACCGCGCCCTGCTGGACGCCGTGGTGTCCAGCACTTCGGACGCGGTGTTCGTCAAGGATGTCCAGGGGCGCTACCTGCTGGTCAACCAGGCGGCGCTGGCCTTTGTCGGCAAGACGAGCGGGGAGGTGATCGGTAAGGACGACAGGGACGTATTCGACGAAGAGACCGCCCGCGAGCTGATCATCCAGGATCGCTTGATCATGCAGAGCGGCAGGGTGCAGACCCATGAGGAGCATCTGGCGCTGCAAAACGGCGAGCGCATGGTGTTTCTGGTGACCAAGGGGCCAGTCTACAACCACGAAGGGCTGCTGGGCGGCCTGTTCGGCATCTCCCGCGACATTACCCGCCAGAAGCAGGCCGAGAACCAGCTGCGCGACAGCGAAGCGATGTTGCAGCAGGCGCAGCAGCTGGCCGGCATAGGCAGCTGGAGCTGGGATCTGGTCGACGACCGCCAGAGTTGGTCTCCCGAAGCCTACCGCCTGTTCGGCCTGACCGAGAAATCCGGGCCGCCCGGCTATCCGGCGATGCGGCGCTATTTCGACGCGGACGGCTGGGCGCAGTTGTCGGAGGCGGTGGAGCGCTGCAAGCTGGTGGGCATGGGGTACGAATGCGACGTGGAGCTGCTGCGGGCCGACGGCGAAAGCCGTTGGCTGACGATGCGGGGCGAAGCCAGGCGAGACGAGGAGGGAGCCATCGTCAGCCTGTACGGCACCATGCAGGACATCACCGAGCGCAAGCGGATGGCGATGCAGGTCAAAGCCAGCGAATCCCGCCTGCAACTGGTGGCGGAAGCCACCAGCGACGGTTTCTGGGATTGGGATTTGCGCAGCGGCAAGGTGTACCGCTCTTCCCGCTATTACGAGGTGACAGGCACCCAGCCCGAAGATGACAGCGGCGATTTTCGCTTTTTCCGCCAGATGGTGCATCCGGCCGACCTGCCTTATGTGCTGCAGGCGATAGAGGCGCACCGCCGCGGGAAGACCCCGCGCATCGAGATCGACTTCCGCCTGGCCCGGCAGGATGAAGGCGTGCGCTGGCTGCAGGCGCGCGGCCGCGCGGTGGAGTGGGACGAGCGCGGCGCCGCGGTGAGGCTGGTCGGCAACCTGTCCGACATCACCGAGCGCAAGCGAGCCGACGAAGATCTGCGCCTGGTGCTGAACGAGGCGGGCGACGCGATCTGGGTCACCGACGTGGACGGCTACTTCATTTTCGCCAATCCCGCAGCCTGCCGTCTGACCGGGCATAGCCTGGACGATTTGCGCGAAATGCACATCCACGACCTGGTGGCGCCGGAATGCCTGGGGCTCTTGGCCGAACATCTGGCCAAGATCAACAACGGCGCTTTCCTGCGGTCCGAGTGGAAGCTGAGGCTGAAAAAGAGCGGCACCGTCAGCGTCGATCTGACTTCCGGCAAAATGAAGGACGGCCGCTATATCGCTTTCGGCCGCGATTTGACCGAACAGCACCGCGCCGAACAGGAGCTGCGCGACCGCGAGCGCCAGCTGGCGCGGGTGATCGCGGGCTCCGATCAGGGCTTCTGGGACTGGAACCTGGAAACCAACCGCTTCCAGGTCAGTCCGCGCTGGGAAAGCATGCTGGGCTACGGTCCCGGCGAGATGCACATCACGGCGGACAGCTGGTACGAACATGTGCATCCCGAAGACGTGGAGCGCACCCGCGACTCCATCCAGCGCAACCTGAGCGGCGAAATGAAAAGCCACGAAGTGGAGATACGCTGCCGCACCCGCGGCGGCGACTGGCGCTGGATCCTGTCGCGCGGGCGCGTGGTGGAGCGGAACGACAGGGGCGAGCCGCTGTCGATGTCGGGCACCCATACCGACATTACCGAGCGCAAGGTGTTCGAGCAGACGCAGAAGGAAGCCGCCGCGGTGTTCGACAGCAGCTACGAAGGCATCCTGATGGTGAATCCGGACGGCGTGATCACCAAGGTCAACAACGCCTTCTCCCGCATCACCGGCTACAGCGCGGAAGAGGCGATAGGGCAGAAGCCCAGCCTGCTGGCGTCCGGCAAGCAGCCCATCAGTTTTTACGAAGAGCTGTGGAATTCGGTCAAGGGCCATGATTTCTGGCGCGGCGAACTCTGGAACCGCCGCAAGAGCGGCGAGCTGTACGCCGAGCTGTTGTCGATTTCCGTGGTGCGCGACGAGCAGGGACAGGTGCAGCACTACATCGGCATTTTCTCCGACATCACCCAGCTCAAGCAGCACGAGGCGGAGCTCGACCGCGTCGCCCACTATGACCCGCTGACGGGCGTGCCCAACCGCCGGCTGCTGTCCGACCGGCTGCGCCAGGCCATCGTGCGGGCCAATCGCAGCGGCCGGTCCTGCGCGGTCTGTTTCCTGGACCTGGACGGCTTCAAGGCCGTCAACGACAAGTACGGCCATGCGGTGGGCGACCAACTGCTGGTGACCGTGAGCAACAATCTCAAGTCCATCCTGCGCGGCGACGACACGCTGGCGCGCCTGGGCGGCGACGAGTTCGTAGTGCTGCTGTCGGAAGTCGGATCCCCCGAGGAGTGCATGCTGGTGCTGGACCGGGTGCTGGCCACCGCATCGCGGCCGATGCCGGTCGGCGACGCCGAGGTCGGCGTCACGGCCAGCATCGGCGTCAGCCTGTACCCGCAGGACAATGTGGATCCCGACACGCTGCTGCGCCATGCCGATCAGGCGATGTACCTGGCCAAGGATGCCGGCAAGAACCGCTACCAGCTGTTCGACCCGGAAAACGACCGCAAGGCGCAGGAACACAGGCAATTTCTGGAGTTGTTGCGCCAGGCGCTGGTCCATGACGAGTTCGCGTTGTTCTATCAGCCGGTGGTGGACCTGCAGAGCGGCGAGATCATCAGCGTGGAGGCGCTGATCCGTTGGCGGCATCCCAGGCGCGGCCTGCTGGCGCCGGCGGAATTCCTGCCCCACCTGTCCGGCAACGAGCTGGAGGCCGCTTTCGGGCTGTGGGTGCTGGATGCGGCGCTCAGCCAGGTTTCGCGCTGGGCGGAGGCCGGCTTCCACATCAAGATCAGCACCAATGTCAGCACCAATTACCTGTTGCGCACCGATTTCAGCCAGCAGTTATCCACCGTGCTGGGGCGGTACCCGAACGTCCCGCCCTGGCACCTGGAGCTGGAAATCGTGGAGAGCGCGTCCGGAGACGTCGAGCAGACCATACGGGTGCTGCAGCGCTGCCGCGAGCTCGGCGTGCATTTCGCGCTGGACGATTTCGGCACCGGCCACGCGTCCCTGACCCACCTGCGCCGCTTGCCGGTGGATACGTTGAAGATAGACAACAGTTTCGTGCACGACATGATAGGCAGCCAGGACGACAGGCGCATCGTCGAGGGCGTGATCGAGCTGGCCTCCATTTTCGCGCGCAAGGCGATCGCCGAAGGCGTGGAGACGATGGAGCATGCCGCGTTGCTGCGCAGCCTGGGCTGCCACTATGCCCAGGGCTTCGGCATTGCCCGGCCTATGGAAGCCGACAAGGTGATGGACTGGTGCCAGCGCTGGCGGCAGGACGAGGGCTGGCAACAGCTGGAAGGCGAAATGTCCTGATCCGATTTGCCGCCGTCATTTTCGGGGCTGCCGACTCAACCGTTTCCTGCTAGATTGTGGCCTTTGCCTCACCCGGGTCCGCCATACGGCGGGCCTTGTCGTTTCGGGAGCTGGAAATGATGGAGCGCACCGATGCGGGGCATACGCTCGAGATACGGCTCGCTGCCGGCGCCGATGCCGAAGCGCTGACGGCGCTGTATCGCCAGCTGACCGGCGATGCGCGCACGCGCGTGCTGCCGGAACGCCTGGACGCGCTGGCCGACGGCGCGCGGGCGCAGGTGCTGGTATGCGCATGCGGCGCAGAGCTGGCCGGCACCGCCTGGCTCGGTTTTTGCGAAGACGTCATGTACGGCGCGCAGCCGTTCGCCGTGCTGGAGAATGTGGTGGTGGACGCGCGCTGGCGCGGCCGCGGGCTGGGCGCGGCATTGCTGCGCGAGGCCGAGCGGCGCAGCCTGGCGCGCGACTGCTCCAAGATCATGCTGCTCAGTTCCGCCGGACGCGAAGACGCGCATCGCTTCTTTTTGCGGGCGGGTTTCCGCGGCGACGCCAAGCGCGGCTTCGTCAAATACCGGCGTGATATGGGCGGCGATGGACATCAATGAACCGAGGAAAGCAGAGATGCAAACGCAGGATAGGCCGATCGCGGCCCCGCCGCGGCCGGTCTCCGGCCTGTCGATCCGGCTGGAGAGACCGGACCAGCCTGAGGTGATGGCTTTGATCGACGAGCTGGACGCCTACCAGAAACCCTTGTATCCGCCGGAGTGCCATTACGGGGTGGATGTGTCGGCGTTGTTGAAGCCGGATGTGGCTTTCGCCGTGATTCGAGGAGAGGAGGGCGCGGCGCTGGGGTGCGGCGCGGTGTGCTGCGCAGCGGAATATGGCGAGCTGAAGCGGGTATTCGTCAAGCCGGAGAGCCGGGGCATGGGGGCGGCGCGCGCGCTGCTGTCCTTTCTGGAAGAGCAGGCGCGCGCCAGGGGCTGCGAGACGATGATGCTGGAAACCGGCATCCACCAGCACGAGGCGATTCGGCTATACCAGCGCGCCGGCTACGATTTCTGCCCGCCGTTCGGCGACTACCCGGACGACCCGCACAGCGTCTTCATGCGCAAGGCGCTCTGAGTCACGGCGCCTTGCCTAGATGCGCGGCCAGCTGGCGCGCGCTCTGGCGGCACCACTCGTCGATCAGCGGCTTGACCAGCTCCAGCGTCATCGGCTGTTCCTTGGTCTTGTTCTTGTCGCTCTGGCGCAGGTTGACGGTGCCGGCCAGCAGGCTGCCGTCCTGGGCGTCCTCCAGCTGCGCCATGCTGGCTATCTTCAGCAGATAAGGCTCCTTGCCGGCGGCCAGGCGGGCCAGGTTGAACACCGCCTTCACCGGCAGCAGGTCGGCGGCATTGACGCCCGGCCTGTCCTGGCTCAGACCGGTCACGGCCACTCGCATGCGGGCGACGCCCGGCGCCGGCTGCAGCGCCTCCGGCACGCCGGCGGCTTTCAGCTCCGCCTGCATGCGGTCGTGGAAATAGTTGACGATCGCGTTCTCGTCTCCCGCCTGCAGCAATTCCCAACTGCCGTCTTCCGACTGGCGCAGAAACAGCAGCGGCTCCAGCAGCACCGAATGGTAGGCCTTCAGCTCGACCCCTGGCTTCTGGTACACGCGCTGGCCCGGCACCATCTTCCCGGGCTGGAAGGCGTCCAGCGGCACGGTGAACAGGTTGTCGGCGGTGTCGGCCCAGGCCGGCAGGCTCAATCCCAGGGCGCAGCAAAGCGTCAGTACGGACAATCTCATCATGGTTTCCTCTGTTTGGGATGCAGTACGCTGACATGCTGTTGACAGGATAGTTCGGCGCGGGAGACTTGTCGCGCGGCGCGCGCAAAGGGCGGGAGCCCGCGCGGCGGGCCCGGCGGTCAACGGTTGAGGTAGGTGTACAGCGCCAGCAGCAGGATGCAGGCCACCACCATCAGGTTGAGGAGCAGTTCCTCCTGCAGCGGTTCGAAATGCAGTTTGTCATGCGTGTTCAGGCGGGAGCCGTTGCGCTTGCGCAGCCAGTATTGCAATAGATTGCGCGGACTGGGACCGTCCTTGTCGGCATTACCGGGTTTCATGATCGAACGCCTTTGTGGTTGAGAGTGAACGCATTTGCATTTTACGCCGCTTTTATATGCGAGCAACATTTTCTGAAGCTGGTCTGCGTTTTCGCAAATGAATATCCTGATGAAAATAGTGCGCATGCATCGCGCGCCGGCCTGTCCGGCGCGGAGAAGAAGGGGGCGACGGCTGATCTACACTGACGGAAGCGAGGCAAGTAGGACGGCCAGGGCATCCGGCATGATAAAAGGCGCCGCAAGCTCGCCGCCGTCAAAGCGGGAGGGAAAGATGAGGTCTCTGTTGGTTTGGCTGGTTTGGGCGTCGGCTGCTGTTGCCGGGCCGGCGCCCTTCCATTCCTATACGCTGGCGGTGGAGCCGTGGGGCGTGGCCGACAGCGACAGGGGCGTCGGCCCGGATTTCATCCGTTTTCTCGCCGCGTGGTCCGGCGTGCCGGTGCAAGCCGAAGCGAGGCCGTATCTGCGGGTGATAGACGGCATGCGCAGCGGTGTCAACGCGATCAATCTCGGCATTCCCACCGAGGCGCGGGAACGTTATGGCATTGCCATCTGCGAAGTGGCGACGCTTAGCGTCTCGCTGGTCTATCTGAAGCGGGAAGGGCGGACGCATGCGTCGGCCGAGAGCTTTTCCGGGCTTGCTATCGGCGAGTTGAGAGGCAGCCACACGCTGGACGCATTCGACCGGACGGTGCGGCACGACAAGGTGCTGCTGGGCGACATGGAGCAGGGGGCGAGGATGCTGGCGGCGGGCAGGCTGGATGCCACCGTCTGTGTGCGGCCCGGTTGCGGCAATGTGCTGGATGAGACGGGGCTGGCGGCGGATGCGCTGGGCGAGTGGAGGCTGGATGAGCAGCCGCTGCGCATTTATGTCGCCAAGTCCAGCCGGCTTGCCGGCGACGCGGATGCGATGCGCAGGCTGCGGCAGGCTTGCGAGTCGCCGGAAGGCCGGCTGGAAATGCGCCGTCTGCTGACGCCCTATCATTGAGCGCCGGAATCGGCGTGTCGCGGCGGGCGGGGACGTGCCGCCCGCCGCGCGTGGGCTCACACCGACAAGGACATCAGCAGGCTGGAGATGTCGTTGTTGCTGGCATTGGCCTGGAACAGGCTGAGCGCTGCCTGGGTTTGCTGTTGGTTGAGGGAAGAGAGGGCGCTGCTGCCGGAGGCGGCGCCGTTGCCGTTGACGGCGTTCAGCAGGCTGGCCAGGCTGTCGGTCTGGCCGCTCTGCTGCTGGCCGCCATGGTGATGATGGAGGTGATGGCGGCCGCTTGGCTGGCGTCGGCTTGCTGCAGGCCCTGCTGCAGTTGCTGGAAAGCTTGCTGGGCCTGGCTCAGATTGCCGGCTTGCAAATCCTGTCCCAAGGCATTCAGCAGAGAAGACACGCTGCTGGAGGAGCCGGAAGTTGTCTGGGCGTCGTTCAACGCGGCGTAGGGGTCGCTCGAGCTGGCGGAGGCCGCGTTGACGGCATGGTTCAGCATGGCGCTGAAATCGGGGTCGCTGCCGGAGCCGGCGCTTCCTTTCAGCTGCTGCAAAGCGGCCAGCGCCTGCTGCGCGCCGGCGATGTCGCCCTGCTGGACCGACTGGGTCAGCTTGCTGAACTCCTGGCGGCGCTGCTGATGCATCGAATGCAGCTGTTGCCAATAGGCGTTCGAGGTATCGGTGTTGCTGATGGACATGGTGCCTCTCCTTGAAAACGATGTTGCCGGGCAGCGTTTCACGGATCCGCTGCGGTCCTTGGCGGCAGCCGGCTGGAGCCAGGCTCCCATCCGGCCGGCAATTGTTGCCGCCTTGCCGTTCAATGCTTGCCGTTGTCGTCGACGGAATCGCGGGGTTTCCGGTTTTTTTATCAGAAACAATGGCTTGCCGGCATCGGGTTCAGCAAGCGGCATGCCAGGGCGGCGCAGCCTGAAGGGAAAGATGTTTACAGATGTTGCGGCCTTATCCGAAGCCGCGGCGGCGCAGCGCCTGGTACAACATCGCCGCGCTCAGCGCATCGTTGAGCGCGTCATGGCGCGGCAGCGCGGGCACGCCCAGTTCCCGGTGCAGCGCGTCCAGGCTGAGGTCGATGTGGGAGTCGGGGCGCTGGCGGAAGCGGTAGTCGTAGTAACGGGCGGAGAGCTCGATCTGCCGTTGCGGCAGGCCTATCCCTAGCCAGGGCTTCACATACTTGTTCAGCACGGCGACGTCGTATTCCAGGTAGTAGCCCAGCAGCGGGCGGCCGCCGATGAAGGCCAGCAGCCGCGAGACCGCCTCTCGGGCTGGCAGACCCTCGGCCAGGTCCCGGCGCCGCAGCCCGTGCACGGCGATGTTGCCGGCGCTGGGGACGCTGTCCGGCTTGACCAGCAGGTACAGCGCTTCGCTGTGCAGGATGCGGTCGCCGCGCAGCTTCACCGCGCCTACCGACAGCAGCTCGGCTTCGCTGACGTTCAGGCTGGTGGTTTCGCAATCCAGGCTCACCACTTCGCCGGGGTGCTCGTCCAGCAGGCCGGCCCATGCCGGGTCGCGCAGCCTCGCCAGCAGCCAGCGCCGCCGCAGCCGCGCCAGCATCAGAAGCTCCCCAGCCGGTAATGATGGCGCAACTGGGTCTTGAAGCGCTTTGCCACCGCCAGCGCGTCCTTGAGCAGATCGCGCTCCAGCGTGGACAGCGCTTCCGGCTCGATCAGGTTATCGGGCGACTGGCCGGCATCCAGCCGCCTCAGGCCATGCTCCAGCCGGAGCTGGGACAGGAAGGCCAGCGCTTCCTGGATGTCGTCGGCGAGCCCGGCTTCCAGCTTGCCTGCGGCGGCGAGCAGCCGGGCGCGATCCGCGCTGGACGGAGCGGCGATGCCGTTTTCCAGCGCCAGCGCCCGCAGCCCGTGCACCAGCGGGAAAATGCCGCCTTTTTTCAGATCCAGCAGCTCCCGTCCGTCCCGCTCCCGGGTCCGCAGGCGCGAGAACGGCCCCAGCGGCGTATCGAATTGCTCGACGGCGCGGGCGAAGCGGGAGAAAAAGCCCGCGTCGTCCTGCAGCTTCGCCTGCAGGTAGCCGCGGCAATCCGCCAGCAGGGAGGCGTCGCCGCAGACGGACTCCGCGTCGCAGAAAATCGCCAGCCGCATCATGCCCTCGCCGTCGGGACGGGTCAGCCAGTGGTGGATGCGATCGCGCATTTCCGAGCGGGTCAGGCGCCAATGCGGGTTGCTGACCATCACGCCGCCGGGGCAGGGCGGATAGCCGAAGCGGGAGAGGGCGGCGGAGAAAGCCTCGCAGCAGGCCGCGGCCTCGGGGAAGTCTTCCCCGTCGGGCAGCAGCAACGCGTTGTCCTGGTCGGTCTTCAGTATCTGCTCGCCGCGGCCTTCCGATCCCATCACCAGCAGGCAGCTGGTTTCGGCCAGCCGAGACGGCGCGATCATGCGCCAGGCGCGCGCGAACAACCGGGCATTCAGCGCTTGCACCAGCCGGCCGAGCTGCTGCGGGCGCACGCCGTGGCCCGACAGGATGCGGACCAGCCGGTCGATCTGGCCGGCCACGGCGGCCAGTTCGTCCAGATCGGCGGCGCGATCCAGCCGCTGCGCGATCAGGTGCGAGTGGTTGGAAAAATAGGACAGCACGTCCACCTGGGCCAGGATGCCCACCGCCTCGCCGTTCTCGGTCACCACCAGGCGGCGCAGATTGCGCTGGGTCATCAGCAGCAGCGCGTTGAACAGGAAATCGTCCCGCTCCACGCACAGCAATTGGTAGCTGCAGTGCCGGCCCACCGCTTCCGCGCTGTCCACGCCGTCCAGGATCACGTCGCGGCAGTCGGTGGTGGTGAAGATGCCCAGCTTTCCGTCTCCGCGCACCAGCACCGACTTGCTGCGCTGTTCCTTCATCGCGCGGGCCGCGTCGCGGATGCTGTCGGAGGCGTCGACGAAAACCGGCTGGCGGCAGCCGACGTCGCGGACGGTGGCGGACAGCAGGGTTTGCAGCTCCCGGGCGCCCGCGCGCTGGGCGAGCAGGCCCATCTTCTCGGCGACGCCGGCGTAGAAATAGGCGCCGAAGCGGGGATTGCTGCCGGTCAGCGCCAGCACCGCCTCGCGCGGCAGCGCCAGCAGCAGCGCCTCCTCTTCGGCGACGAAGCGGCTGGAGGCGCGGCCGGCCACCAGCGCGCGGGCGTCGAAAACGTCGCGGACGTGGCAGCGGCCCAGCGTTTCATCGTCGGCAAGCTCGCGCACCACGCCCTTGATCACCATGTAAAGCGCGTCGATCGGCTGGCCGGGCCCGATGATCTGCGCGTCGTCGGGAAAGTAGACGATGTCGGCGCGGGCCTCCAGCGCGTCGCGCTCGGCGGGCGTGAGGTTGTCGAACGGCGGCTGGCTGAGGTCGAAACGGCTCATGGCGTATCCGTGCTGAAGGCGGTTCCCGTCAGCATAACGCCTATCGCCGTTCCGGTGTCAGGCTGCCGGCTTGCGCGACAGCAGCGGCGCGCCGTCGCGGAACAGGATCAGTTCGCCAGGGGAGAGCGCGGTCCAGGCCTCGTTGTCGGTCAGCGGCTGGGTGGCGATCATCGCCACCTGGTCGCGCGGCGTGGTGACGGTGGAGAAGTCCACGCTGACGTCGTCGTCCACCAAGTGGGCGGTGTTGAACGGCGCGCGGCGGATGATGTAGTGCAGATGGGTCGAGCAATGGACGAACAGCGCCTCGCCGTTGCTCAACATGAAGTTGAACACGCCGCGGGCGCTGATCTCGGCGGCCAGCCTGGCCACCTCCTCGAACAGCGCTTCCGCTTCCGGCGGCTCCGCCCATTTGGCGCGCAGCTTTTCCAGCAGGTGGCAGAACGCGCGCTCGGAATCGGTGGTGCCGACCGCGCGGTAGTGTTCGCCGGCTTCGGGATGGAAGCTCTCCAGATTGCCGTTGTGGGCGAAGATCCAGTACTGGCCCCACATCTCGCGCATGAACGGGTGGGTGTTGGCCAGATTGACCTCGCCCTGCGTCGCCTTGCGGATGTGGGCGATGACGTTCTCGGACTTGATCGGGTAGCGCCGCACCAGGTCGGCGACCGGCGACTCCACCGACGGCTTGTCGTCGAGGAAGACGCGACAACCCTTGTCTTCGAAGAAGGCGATGCCCCAGCCGTCGGCATGGTGGTCGGTGAGGCCTCCGCGGCGGTGGAAGCCTTCGAAGGAAAACAGAATGTCGGTAGGGGTGTTGCAATTCATGCCCAGCAGCTGGCACATCGGCTTGATTCCACTTCTCGAAACGGGTTGCGCGGCTCCGGCCTGCTGCCGGGATGGTCTTGTAGCTGAGCTTAGGCGATCTGGCGGCGGCGGGCAATCGCGGTTTTTCCCTACCGGCTGCGGAGTATGTCCATGCGGGGCGTCATGCAAGGTTATTTTAATATTTATTTTAATTCACAAATAATAATGTATTATCAATTGGATGGATGCCGTGCGGGTGAGCCCAATGCGTTGGCTTAGCATCGCAGCGCTTTTCCTGCGGCTGGCATCGACGGAGAGGTGCGATCATGTTGAAAAGTTTGTTCGTGCTGTCGTTGTGTTTCTTGCCGATGCTGGCGGTTGCGGACGCGCTGCCGCTGTGGCGGCAACCTGGCTACGCGGAGGCTATCGTCAAGGCGCGCAACGGCGACACCGGGCCGGCCTTGCAGTTGCTGCAGCGCGAGGTGGCCGGCGGCAACCGCCAGAGCCAGGTGGTGGATGATTATCTGACTGTGCTGGCGTGGGCCGGCCGCGGCCGCGAAGCCGTGGATGAGGCGCGCAGGTTCTCCGATGTTCCGCTATCCGCGCCGACATTGCGGCTGTTGGCGAGCGCCGCCCGCGACCGGCATGACTACGCGTCGGCGGTCGAGCTGTACCGGCGTTTGCCGGAGAAGCAGCGCGACGCGTCCTGGCTGGCGGCGCTGGCGATGGCGCAGGCTGAGGCTGGCGCCGACAGCCAGGCATTGGCCACGCTGGACGCGGCGGACGGCAAGGGCGGCGCCGGCTCTGCGCTGGAGCGCGCCCGCGCCCGGGCCTATGTGCTGGCCGCCGGTCCAGAGTCCGCCCGCGCCCTCGCTTACGCGCAATCGGCTCTGGCGCGTTTTCCCGATGATCCGGATCTGGCGCGCACCTATGTTGGCCTGCTGTTGCGCCTGCATGCGCCGTTCGAGGCCGCGGCGGCGATGACGCGCTACCGCTTGAAGGATCCCGTCCTGCAGAGCAGGGCCGAACTGGACCAGGCCGCGATGCTCAGCCATTGGGGCGAGGCCCGTCAGCAGACCGCGACCGGCCTGGCGCGTTTCTCTCTGACCGACCGGGCCTTGAGCGATAACCAGGCGGCCGGCGGCCAACTGCCTCCGCCCGCCGCCTGGATGAAGCGTGGCGCGCTGGACGACAGGCTGATCATGCTGCAGCAGCGCGGCCTCAGCGCCGACGCGGCGCGCGAATACGAAGCCGCGCCGCTGGGCGCCGGACTTTACGCCAAGGCCGCGGTGGCCGATGCCTACCTGGCTTTGCGCCGTCCGGAGCGGGCCTTGCCGCTGTACCGCGAGCTTGCCGCGGCCAGCCCCGATCCGAACCAGCATGTGGAATGGCATATCGGGCTGGTGTATGCGCTGTTCGAGTCGGGACGGATCGCCGAGTCGCGGCGAGAGCTGGACACCCTGCTGATGTCGGTGCCGCCGTATGTCTTCAGTTATGGACGCAAGGCCAGCAATCCGGATTACCGCGAGCTGGCGCAGCTGGATGCGATGATGGATTCCTATTCCGACCGCACCCGCGAGGCCTGGCAGAAACTGGATGCCTTGCTGGAGCAGGCGCCGCACAACGCCAGCTTGCGGGGCGGACAAGCCGAAGTGGCGCTGGCGCGAGGATGGCCGAGGATGGCGGCCGGCATCTACGATAGGCTGCGCGCGGACGATCCGGACAATTACAGCGCCTACGCCGGCCTGGCCCAGTCGGCGATGGATCTGAAGGAACTGGACGAGGCCAAGCGTCAGATCGATTATCTGCGGCAGGCTCAGCCCGAGTGGGCGACGCTGGATCGGCTGGAGCGTCGTTGGTATTGGGAACGGCGGCCTGAGCTGACGGTGGAGGCGGGCAAGGATCTGCCCGGCGGCGGCGGAGCGGGCGTCGACGAACTCGGCGGCTGGGACGAGCATGCCCGGCTGTACTCGTCGCCATGGGGGCACTGGCGGCTGTTCGCGCTGCACGACTACGCCACCGCCAATTACCGCGATATCGGCCGGGTCAGCCGGCAGGACGGGGGCGTCGGCATCCAGTACCGCTCGGCCTTCGGCACCGCGGAGGCGGGCCTGACCGCGCAACTGGGCGGCGCGCGCGGCGGCGGCGCTTTCGCCGGCTTCGGCTGGACGCCGGATGACTACTGGACGCTGGGCGCGCATGCGGAGATCAACACGCCGGACGCGCCGCTGAAGGGCCGGTTTGACGGCGTGCGCGGCAACGCCGTCCAGCTGAGCGCAACTTACCGCGTCAGCGACTACCGCAGCTTCGGCGGCCAGGCATCATATACCAGCCTCAGCGACGGCAACCGGCGCGGCGGGCTCGGCGCCAACTGGCAGGAGCGCTGGCACAGCGGCCCGGTGTACAAGCTGGACACCATTCTCGCGCTGAGCGCCGGCCGCAACAGCGACACGCCTTCCGCGATCTACTACAACCCGCGCAGCGATTTCGAGGCCGATCTGACCGTGGCGCAGGAATGGCGGCTGTGGGGGCGCTACGACGACAGCCTGCACCAGCGGCTGGGGCTGACCGTCGGCCAGTACCGGCAGCAGGGCTTCGGCACCGGCGCGGTGTGGGGCTTCTACGTCGAGCAGGAATGGCGCTGGTCGCCCCGCGGCGGCCTGACTTACGGCTTCGCCAGAAACCGTCATCCTTATGACGGCGCGGCGGATATCGGCAACCGCATCTACGTGCGACTTGAATGGCGGTTCTGACATGAGCGGATTCAGGATGGTTTGGCTGTTGCTGGCGCTTGGGTGCGGCTGGATAGGGCAGGCGCAGGCACAGGGGCTGCTGATTCTCTGTTATCACGAGATTTCGCAGGCCCAGGCGCGGCAGGATGATGAAAGCGTCGATGTGGATGCCTTGGCCCGGCAGCTGGAATGGTTGCGCGGCGCGGGATTCCGCTTCGTCAGCCTCGACGACGCGATGGCGGCCAGGGCCGGCGGACCGGCTTTGCCGGACAAGTCGGTCTTGCTGAGTTTCGACGACGGCTACCGCAGCGTCTATACCCAGGTCTACCCGGTGCTCAAGGCTTTCCGCGCGCCGGCCTTGATCGGTCTGGTTGGCAGCTGGCTGTCCCCGCCCGAGGGCGGCAGCGTCAACTTCGCCGGCGTGAAGGTTCCGCGCGATGATTTCCTCTCCTGGGGGCAGATTCGCGAGATGCAGGCCAGCGGCCTGGTGGAGGTGGCCAACCATACATTCGATCTTCATTACGGCATCCAGGCCAATCCTCAGGGCAATCTGCTGCCGGCCGCCTCGTCGGCGCGCTACGACCCGGCTAGCGGCAGTTACGAGAGCCATGGCCAATTCCTGGCGCGGGTGGAGCGGGACCTGGCGCGGAACAGCGCGTTGCTGCGTCAAAAGCTGGGACGCGCGCCGCGCGCCATGGTATGGCCCTATGACAGTTACACCCGGGAAGCGGGGGCCATCGCCGCCAAGCTCGGCATGCCGGCGATGCTGACCTTGGACGACGGGGTCAATGGCCCCGACGTGCCCCTGTCCGCATTGCGGCGGGTGCTGGTGGGCGCGGACATGAGCCTGGCGGATTTTGCCCGGCTGGTGCAGGCCAGCCAGCGCTGGCCGCAGGGCATCGCGCCCAGGCCCGAGCGGGCGATGCCGCTGTCGCTCGACGACATCTACGACCCGGATCCGGCGAAGCAGGAAGAGAAGCTGGGCAAGGCGCTGGATCGCGTGAAGGAGATGGGGGCGAGCATAGTCTATCTGAAGGCATTCCACGATCAGGACGGCGATGGCGTCGCGCGCCAGCTGTACTTTCCCAACAGCCATCTGCCGATGCGCGCCGACCTGTTTAACCGGGCCGCATGGCAGCTGGACAGCCGCGTGGGCGTGGAGGTTTATGCCTGGCTGCCGGTGGATGGGTTGCGGCTGCCGCCTCCCGCTCTATTCGACGTTTATCGGGAGCTCGGCCGCGCAGGCCGCTTCCGCGGCTTGCTGTTCCGAGGCGAGGGGCTGCCACCGGCCGGCGCGCCGGCAATGGGCGGCCGGGACGCGCTTCAGCTGCGGCTGGCCGAGGCGGTCCGCGAATCCAACCCCAGGCTGAAGGCGGCCAGCGGGCTGGACGGCGACGCCTTGCTGAGCGGCGCCGCGGATGATGACTGGCGCAGAATGCTGGCCGAATACGACCGAGTGGAGGTGTCGGCGGCGCCGCGGCAGGCTGCGGGGGGCAATGCGGACGACTGGCTGCGCCGTTTGCAGCGCAAGGTGGCCGAGACGCCGGGCGCGCTGGAGAAGACGGTTTTCGAGTTGCCCAGCGTCGACCCGCGCAGCGGCAAGCCGGTGCCGGCGGAGACGCTGGCCGGCTGGATGCGCGAGCTGAATGGCTGGGGCGTGCGCCAGATGGCGTATTACCCGGGCCTGCCGGACAGCGACGCCGCCGGATGGCGGACGCTGAGGCGGGCGTTTTCCCTGGCCGAGACGCCGCGATGACGCGGGCGGCTTGCGGCAACGATGCGTCGGAGGAGCGGCGATGAACCACTACGTTCTGGATTTCGCCTTTTATTACCCGCTGTTCATGTCCTATCTGTGGATGATAGGCGCGGTGGGGTATTACTTGCACTACGAGCGGCATGATCCGCCGCTGGAGCATCCTCCGGATGTCAGCTATCCGCCTGTGACGGTGGTGGTGCCGTGTTTCAACGAAGAAGCCCACGTCCGCGAAACGCTGTCGCATGCGCTGGCGCTCGACTATCCCGAGTTCGAGGTGATCGCGGTCAACGACGGCAGCAGGGACGGCACCGCCGCCATCCTGAACCAGATGGCCCAGGAGCATCCCAGACTGCGGGTGATCCATCAGGCGCACAACCAGGGCAAGGCGGTGGGCCTCAATACCGCGCTGCTGTTGTCGCGCTACGAGCACCTGATCTGCATCGACGGCGACGCGCTGCTCGATCCGCATGCGGCCAAGTGGCTGATGCGCCACTTCCAGCTGGGCTCGCGCGTCGGCGCGGTGACCGGCAATCCCCGCATCCGCAACCGCACCACGCTGCTGGGCCGGCTGCAGGTAGGGGAGTTCACCTCCATCATCGGCCTGATCAAGCGCGCGCAGCGCACTTATGGCCGTCTGTTCACCGTGTCCGGGGTCATCGCGGCCTTTCGCAAGACCGCCGTCGTCCAGGCCGGCTACTGGAGTCCCGACATGCTGACCGAAGACATCGATATCAGCTGGAAGATACAGCTGCAACATTGGGACGTGCGCTTCGAGCCGCGCGCGCTGGTGTGGATACTGATGCCGGAAACATTGAAGGGCCTGTGGAAGCAGCGGCTGCGCTGGGCCAAGGGCGGCACCCAGGCCTTGCTGCGCAACAGCGAGATCTTCGGCTCATGGCGGTTTCGCCGCATGTGGCCGGTGTATGTCGAATATTTCTTCAGCGTGGTGTGGTCGTATGTGATGGCCTTCATCATCATCTGGTGGATAGTGGACGTCTTCATCCCCGGTGCGCTCCCACCGGTGGACTCGCCGTTTCTGCCCAATTGGCAGGGGCTGCTGCTGGGCCTGACCTGCCTGCTGCAATTCATCGTCAGCAAGGCGATAGACAGCCGGTACGACCGGGGCCTGGGGCGCAATTATTTCTGGATGGTGTGGTATCCGCTGGCCTACTGGCTGGTCAATACCGCCACCACGGTGGTGGCGTTTCCGCAGGCGGCGCTGCGACGCAGCGGCAAGCGCGCGCGCTGGGTGAGTCCGGACCGGGGAGTACGCTGATGGCCACCCCCTTGCATGAGCATGAAGACGACTATCTGATCATTTCCGCCGTGCACAATGTGCCGTGGTGGCGCCGCCTGCTCGGTTGGCTGGTGACGCTGGCGTTCTGGTGCGTGTGGTTTTACCTGTGGTTGCCGCTGCTGGTGTCCCTGGCCAGGCTTGGCGGGATGCGCGTCCCTGTTCCCGGCTGGGTGCGGGGCATAGGCTGGGTGCACAGCCGCCATCTGCTGATCCTGTACGCCTTGGCGGCGGCGTTGATCGGCGGCGCGCTGCTGTTGTGGGCGGCCATCAATCTGTGGCGCTTCGCCGGCGTGAACCGGCGCGGGCAGATTCCGGCGGTGGCGGAACGGGAGGTGGCGCAGGCGCTGGGCATCGCGGAAACCGAGCTAGCTCGCGGCAGGCGCAGCAAGGTCTGCATCGCTCGCCATCAGGATGACGGCTGGCTGGAGTCCGTGGAGGTGGTTCAGCCGCTTCCTCCGCCGATGGCATCCGTTCCCGAGCCGCCGCCGCGCGTCGGCTAAAATCTGCCAGGGATGCCGGATGCCGCGCGCGGCCGAACGCAGCTTCCCCGCGATTTCCCATCGCGAGGCTTTTCAAGGCTGAGCCCGCCGGCGGGGCCCGAGTTATCCGCGGTCCCAGGGGGCTTCCGGCCCGCCCAGCTTTTCCACCAGGAAGTCCAGCAGGCTGCGCAGCGACAGCGGCAGCAGCCGGCGCGATGGGTAAAGCGCGTGAATGCCCAGCACGGCGGGCTGCCATGCCGGCAGCAGCGCCGCCAGCTCGCCCCGCCGCACGTATGGCGCGGCCAGGTAGCTGGGCTGCAGGCTGACGCCGGCGCCGGCCAGCGTGGCGCTCAGGAGCGCGCTGGCTTCGTTGGCGCTGATGTTGCCGGCGACCCGCACTTTCGATTCTTCCTCGCCCTTCCGCAACCGCCATTCGCTGCGGCCGAAATTGCTGTAGCTGAGACAGCGGTGGCTCTCCAGATCCACCGGCTCTTTCGGCGTGCCGTGGCGGGCAAGGTAAGAGGGCGCGGCCACCAGCAGCGAGCGGCAATCGCATAGCCGCCTTCCCACCAGGCCGGGGTCCGGTTCGTTGGTAATGCGGATGGCGAGGTCTATTCTTTCTTCAATCAGGTTCACCGCGCGATCGCCCAGCTGCAGGTCTACCCGCAGCTGGGGGTGGCGCTCGCCGAACTCCGCCACGGCGCCGCCCAGCACCGCCAGGCCGAAAGAGGTGCTGGCCGCCACCCTGAGCAAGCCGCGCACCTGGCCGTCGCGCTGGCTGGCGTCGGCCCGCACTTCGTCCGCCAGGTCCAGCATCTGCCGGCAGCGGGCCAGGCAGGCGAGGCCGGCGTCGGTGAGGGTGACCTTGCGGGTGGAACGCTGCAGCAGCCGCACGCCCAGCCATTGCTCCAGCTCTTCGACATAGCGGGTGACCATCGGGCGCGACATGTCCAGCTTGTCGCCGGCGGCGGTGAAGCTGCCCAACTGGGCAACTTCGGCGAAGACTTGCATGGCGGTGAGTCGGTCCATTTATTTGCACGATTTAAGAAACAATAATGTGCAGTTTAGCCGATTTATTGGATCGATTATTGCGCTTATAGTGTGCGCATCCTCACTGAAACGCAGTGCAACCCGCCGGCGGGCGCCGGCATTTAGACCAAGGAGTCACCTTATGATCCGTCAAACTCTGATCGCCGCCGCTCTCGCCGCCGCCGGTTTCGCCCATGCGGGCGACCTGAAACTGTCGGTGTACAACGCCGATGGCAACAGCTTCAACGTTTCTTCCGTGCTGGTCACCGGCGACAAGGACGCCGTGCTGATCGACACCGGCTTCACCCGCGCCGACGCCTACCGCATCGCCGCCAAGGTGCTGGACAGCGGCAAGAACCTGAAGACCATCTACGTCAGCCAGGCCGATCCGGACTACTACTTCGGCGCCTCGGTGCTGAAACAGATCTTCCCCAAGGCCGAACTGGTGGCCGCGCCGGAAGTGCTGGCCCACATCAAGGGCAATGTGAAGGGCAAGGTGGCGTTCTGGGGCCCGAAGATGGGCGCCAACGCGCCGCAGGCCAACCCGTTGCTGCCGACCGCGCTGAAGGCTGACAAGATCATGCTGGAAGGCAAGGCGCTGGAACTGCGCGACACCCAGGGCGTGATGGCTCACCGCGGCTATATGTGGATTCCGTCCATCCGCGCCATCGTCGGCAATGTCGGCATCTACTCCGGCATGCATGTCTGGACCGCCGACACCCAGAACGACGCCGAACGCAAGGGCTGGTACAAGCAGCTGGACGACATGGAGGCGCTGAAGCCGGAAGTGGTAGTGCCGGGCCACATGATCGCCGGCGACAAGATGGACGTGTCCGCCATCCGCTACACCCGCGACTATCTGAAAACCTTTGAGGCCAAGAACGCCGAAACCCGCAACAGCGGCGAGCTGATCGAGGCGATGAAGCAGGCCTACCCGAATGCGGCCGAAGTCTCCACGCTGGAGCTGGGCGCCAAGGTGCGCAAGGGCGAGATGAAGTGGTAACAAGCATGAAACTGCATTATTTCTACGATCCGCTGTGCGGCTGGTGCTACGGCGCCTCTCCGCTGCTGCAGGCGGTGGCCGCATTGCCGGGCGTCAGCGTGGAAATGCACGCCGGCGGCATGCTGGACGAGTCGGAAGGGCGCACCATCACCCCCGATTGGCGATCCTACGTGATGCCGCACGACAAGCGCATCGCCCAGATGAGCGGTCAGCCTTTCGGCGACGCTTACTACGATGGGTTGTTGAACGATATCGGCGCGCCGCTGGCCTCCAATCCGGCCATCGCCGCGGTGCTGGCGGCGGACACGCTGGGCATCGCGCCGCTGGCGATGCTGGCACGCATCCAGCGCGCCCACTACCAGGAAGGCCGGCGCATCGCAGAGTTCGCGGTGTTGAGCGAATTGGCGGTCGAACTGGGCGCGGATGCCGGCGCTTTCCAGGCCGCCTGGCAGCCGGCCCGCGAGGATGCCGAAAAGCACATCGACGACACGCGGCGCCGGATGGGCCAACTGGGCCTGCGCGGTTTCCCGTCGGCGGTGCTGGAGCAGGATGGCCGGCTGGAGCGCCTGGAGTTGTCGGGCTGGTTCGGCAAGCCGGCGCAACTGGCCGCGGCCTTGGCGGAACGCCTGCCCAAGCCGGCCGCGGGCGGCGACGACGCGCTGTTCTGCACGCCGGAAAGCTGCCGCTGATTTTCTTGCCGCATCCTGGCCGCCGCCCACTCCGGGCGGCGGTTTTTTTCGTGCTGCCGGCGGCTACTCCCCGGCGTCCTGGATTGGCTGGATCTCGGGGTAGGCGGCCTGCTTCATCACCGTGGCCATCAGCCGGAAAGCGTCTACCCAGGCTGCGCGCAGTTCCTGGGTCCACGACGCCTCGCCCAGCCCCTGCTTCAAGGTCCACAGCAAGGCATTGCCCACCGGGGTGTAGTCGCCAGGCTTGACGCCGTAGTCGACATGGCGTTGCGCCAGCTTGCGCAACACGGGCGTCAATTGCTCCAGATCGTCCAGCCCTTTGACCGCCAGCTTCAGCGTGGACATCAGCATTTGCCGCTGCGCGGCCATGTCCTTCTTGAACAACGGGCGCAGATCCGGCGCGTATTCGAACAGCTTGTCGTAAAACAGCTTGGCGGCCTCGTCGGCGATCGGCTCCACCTTGGCGAAGCTTTCCTGGACCAGGCGGATTTGCTGCTGGGTGAGGGGCATGTCTCGCTCCTTGCGGCGGGTAATGCATTCAAGATAGCAAATCGACCGGCTGACAAAAGACAGGGGCCGGAGCCGGAATACGAAAGCCATGGCGCGGCTTTGCCTGTACCAATCAGATGAGCGGCACGGACGGCCCGGCTATCAGGCCGGGAGCGGGAACCGGAAAGAAATTCATCCGTCCCCTTCAAGAGCGGGTGCCGATATCGATAGCGCGGGTAAATGGGTTTTCTCGCGGCATTGATATTTATTTGACATTCAATGCTTGAAAGTTACTGCTGGCGACATACTCTTAAATACCAATCAAATACCAATTGAACGTCATGAGGAGAGGGCAGATGCGCAGAACGACAGGCAGGGCGATTGCAATGGCTATGCTGCTGGCCCTGGGCCAGCACGCATGGGCGGCGGCTTGCCCGGGCTGGGCCGAGGGAACGGCCTACAAGGTCGGCGACGTGGTCAGCTACAACAATGCCAACTATACCGCGCTGGTGGCGCACACGGCTTATGTCGGCGCCAACTGGAACCCGGCCGCCTCGCCGACGCTGTGGACGCCGGGCGGCAGCTGCGCCGGCGGCGATCCCACTCCGCCGACGCCGCCGAATCCACCGACCCCGCCCAGCCCGCCGCCGGGCAATACCGTGCCTTTCGCCAAGCATGCGCTGGTAGGCTATTGGCACAATTTCGCCAATCCGAGCGGCAGCGCCTTCCCGCTGTCCCAGGTCAGCGCCGACTGGGATGTGATCGTGGTGGCCTTCGCCGACGACGCCGGCAACGGCAACGTCAGCTTCACGCTGGATCCGGCCGCGGGCAGCGCGGCGCAGTTCATCCAGGACATCCGCGCGCAGCAAGCCAAGGGCAAGAAGGTGGTGCTGTCGCTGGGCGGCCAGAACGGTTCGGTGACGCTGAACAACGCCACGCAGGTGCAGAACTTCGTCAACAGTCTGTACGGCATCCTCACCCAGTACGGCTTCGACGGCATAGACCTGGATCTGGAGAGCGGCAGCGGCATCGTCGTCGGCGCGCCGGTGGTCAGTAATCTGGTCAGCGCGGTCAAGCAGCTGAAGGCCAAGATCGGGCCCAATTTCTACCTGTCGATGGCGCCGGAGCATCCGTATGTGCAGGGCGGCTTCGTCGCCTACGGCGGCAACTGGGGCGCCTATCTGCCCATCATCGACGGCCTGCGCGACGATTTGTCGGTGATCCATGTCCAGTACTACAACAACGGCGGACTATACACCCCTTATTCCACCGGCGTGCTGGCCGAGGGATCGGCCGACATGCTTGTCGGCGGCAGCAAGATGCTGATCGAGGGCTTCCCGATCGCCAACGGCGCGTCGGGCAGCTTCAAGGGCCTGAGGCCGGACCAGGTGGCCTTCGGCGTGCCGTCCGGCCGCAGTTCGGCCAATTCGGGCTTCGTCACCGCGGACACGGTGGCCAAGGCGCTGACCTGCCTGACCACGCTGCAAGGCTGCGGCTCGGTCAAGCCGGCGCAGGCTTATCCGGCCTTCCGCGGCGTGATGACGTGGTCGATCAACTGGGACCGCCGCGACGGCTACACCTTCTCCCGGCCGGTGGCCGCCAGCCTGCGCCAGCAGCCTGTCGCCGCGCAGGCGGGCAAGAAAAAGGCCGCCCGCGCGACGCGGACGGCCTGGTGATGCGATGACTGGATGATCGTCGCTCAGGCGGCGGTCATCTGGTAGCCGCTGATCTGGGCGGCGGAAACCAGCATGTTCAGGTACTCGTGCATGGCTTGGTTGACCGCCAGGTCGGCCAGGTAGTGCTGCAGGCGTTCCTTGACTTCGTCGAAGCCGATCTTGCCGCCTTCGGCGCGCTGCTCCACCTGGATGATGTGGTAGCCGAACTGGGTTTCCACCAGGTGCGGGGTGATCTGGCCGGCTTCGGTGCTGAACACCGCCTGTTCGAATTCCGGCACCATCTGGCCGCGGCCGAACTGGCCGAGGCTGCCGCCTTGCTTGCCGGACGGGCAGGTGGAGTGCTCCTGCGCCAGGGCGGCGAAGCGGGACGGGTTGGCTTGCGCCTCTTCCAGGATGCCTTCAGCCTTGGCCTTGATCAGGCTGGCTTCCAGGCCTTCGCCCTTCGGCAGCAGGATGTGGCTGGCCACGGCGCTTTCGCCGGCGCTGAAGCGCTCCGGATAGCGGTCGTAGAATTCGCGGCAGCTGGCCTCGTCGATGGCGGGCACCTGCAGCTTGCTGTCCAGCAGCGTCTGGATCGCCTGCTGCTCGTCGGCCACGTCCAGGCCTTCGCTCTTGGCCTGCTGAATCAGCAGGGTGTGCAGGATCAGTTGCTGGATGGCGGTGTCGCGCGGGCTCGGGGTGTCGGCGTAGTGGTCCAGTTGGGACGCGATCATGTCTTCGCTGATTTCGACGCCATTGACGGTGATGGTCATGTGAGTTTCCTGTGGGGGAGCGGCCAGGTCATGGCGTTTCCAGATGAGGCTGCCTGGGCAGCGCTGACAAGGGCAGGGCGGGCCTGCTGCGGATGAGCGGGAAGGTAAGCGCGGCGGGGAGCGCTGTCAAGCAAAACGGGGACGGCAAGCCGTCCCCGTCGCGCGCGGTGCGGGGGCTTACTGCTGGATCTGCGCCTTGGCCTTCAGCTCGGCGACATATTTCTCGATGCGGGCGCCCATCACGCGCTGGGTCAGCTGCGGACGGATTTCCTCGAGCTGCGGCACGTTGCGCTGGGTGCGCACGTCGTCCAGCTTGATCACGTGCCAGCCGTATTCGGTCTTCACCGGCTTGGCGGTCACTTCGCCCTTGGCGAGCTTGCTCATCGCTTCGGAGAACGGCGCGACGAAAGTGCCGGCTTCTTGCCAGCCCAGGTCGCCGCCATTGGCCTTGCTGCCCGGATCCTGCGATTTTTCCTTGGCCAGCTTGTCGAAGGACTTGCCCTTCTTCAGCGCGTCGATCACGGACTTGGCTTCGGCTTCGCTCTTAACCAGGATGTGGCGGGCGTGGAACTGCTTGGTTTCCGGCACCGAGGCCGCCAGCTTGTCGTATTCGGCCTTCAGATCGGCCTCGCTCAGCGGATTAGCCTTCTCGTAGTCCTTGATCAGGCGGTTGGCCAGCGCCATCGCCTGCATGTTCTGCAGTTCGGCGTTGAATTCCGGCGACTTGTCCAGGCCCTTCTTCACGGCTTCCTGGCGCAGCACTTCGGCGGTCACCAGTTGGTCCTTGATCTGGTCGCGGGCCTGCGGGTTCACGTTCTGACCCTGGGCTTCCATCATTTTCACCACGGCGTCGACGCGGGCGTCGGAGATGGGCTGGCCGTTGACGGACGGGCCGGCCACGGCGATCGCGCTGCCGGCGAAAGCGGCTACCAGGGCGGTTTGCAGCAGGATTTTACGCATGTTGTTCTATTCCCGGATAAGGTGGATTTACTGGATCTTGCTCTTGGCGCGCAGGTCTTCCACGGCCTTGGCAATGGCTTCTTCCTGCAACTGGCGGGCGATCTGCGGCTTGACGGCGTCCAGCGGCGGCACCTGGGCGTTGCGGATGTCGGCTACCTTGAATACGTGCCAGCCCAGTTGGGACTGGTAAGGCGCGCTGCTGACCTGGCCCTTGGGGATGGCTTTCAGCGCCTCGGCCAGCTTGGGCTCCATGCGGGACAGGTTGCCCCAGTTCATGTCGCCGCCGCTTTGCTTGGCGTTGGGGTCGATGGAGCGGGTCTTGACCAGTTCGTCGAACTTGGCGCCCTTCTTCAGCTGGGCGATCACCTTCTGCGCGTCGGCTTCGCTGCCGAGCGTGATCTGGTAGGCATGGACTTCCTTGCTGCCGGCGACCTGCGCGGCCATTTCGTCGTAGCGGGCCTTGATCTGGGCGTCGCCTACGTTGGCTTTCTCCGCGATGTCGGCGAACAGCGCGTCGCGCAGCAGCTCGGCGCGGACTTCATCCATCCGCTTCGCGAAGGCCGGCTGCTTGTCCAGGCCGCGGCGGGTGGACTCCTGCAGGATCAGCTGGCGGCCGATCAGCGAGTTCTTCAACTGCTCGCGCAGTTCGGGGCTGTCCTGCATCTTGCCGCCGCTGCTTTGCACGACATTGGTGACGGCGGCGTCCAGTTCGGACTTGTCGATGGAGACGCCGTTGACCACGGCGATCGACTCCGCGGCGACCGGCAGGCTGATCGAGGCTGCCAGCGTCAGGGCGGCGATACGGGAGAGTTTCATATTGTCCCTTTGGTAGAAATTCAGAGTTCTTCTGGTGTCAGGGCGCGGATGGCCAGCGCGTGGACGCGGCCGGACATCATCTCGCCCAGGGTCTGGTAGATCAGCCGGTGACGCGCCACGCGGTTAAGGCCGGCAAAACGCGCGCTGACGATGGTCAGCGTGTAGTGGCCGCCGCCGCTCTTGGCGCCGGCGTGGCCGGCGTGCAGCGCGCTGTCGTCCTGGATGTCCAGATGCTCGGGCTCCAGGGCGCGTAGCGCGGTTTCCAGCAGTTGCACGGTATCGCTCATGCGGGGAAAACCTGCACGAAGGGCTGGACGTCGACGCTGGCGTAGACGCCGCCTGCCTGGTACGGATCGGCCGCGGCCCAGGCGCGCGCGTCTTCCAGCGACGCGAACTCGGCCACCACCAGGCTGCCGCAGTAGCCGGCCGGGCCGGGATCGGCGCTGTCGATGGCGGGCAGCGGGCCGGACAGCTTCATCCGGCCCTGGTCCTGCAGCGCGGCCAGCCGCGCGCGGTGTTCGGCGCGCAGCGCGATGCGGCGCTCGAGGCTGCCGGGATGGTCGCGCGCGATGATGGCGTACAGCATTATTTCTTTTCCTCGATGTACTTGGCCAGGAACAGGCTCTGGGCGATCACGAACAGCAGCATCAGGCCCATGCCGCCGAACAGCTTGAAGTTGACCCAGACGTCCTCGCTGAAGTGGTAGGCGACGAACAGGTTGAGCGCGCCCATGAAGGCGAAGAAGCCGCTCCAGGCCCAGGTGAGCTTGCGCCAGACCGGATCGGGCATTTCGATCTGCTTGCCCATCATCAGGCGCAAGCCGTTCTTGCCGGCGAATTCGCTGATCAGCAGACCGGCGCCCATCACCCAGTACAGCACAGTGGGCTTCCACATGATGAAGTGCTTGTCGTGCAGCAGCAGCGTGGCGCCGCCCAGCACGACGATCAGCCCGAGGCTGATCCATTGCATGGTGTCGACCTTGCGGTGCTTGAACCAGGCCCAGGCCACCATCACCGCGGTGGCGGCGATGGCCACGCCGGTCGCGACGAACATGTCGCGCGTCAGCCAGTAGGCGCCGAAGAACAGCAGGACGGGAAGGAGATCGGTAAAAAATTTCATGCGGGTGATTATGGGGGCTGGCGCGGCCAGATTCAAGCCGCGCCGGGGCTTTCAAAGGGATTAACGGTTAGTTTGTTTGACCACGCTGAGCGCGCTGGCCACCAGCCCGCCGACGTCTGCGACGTTGCTCGGCATGATGATGGTATTGTTTTCCTTGGCCAATTTGCCGAAGGCGGCGATGTATTGCTCGGCGACTTTCAGGTTGACCGCCTCCAGGCCGCCTTCGGTGCGGACGGCGCCGGCGATGCGGTTGATCGCGTCGGCGGTGGCGTCCGCCACCAGCCGGATCGCCTCGGCTTCGCCCATCGCCTGGTTGATCGCGGCCTGCTTGCCGCCCTCGGAGTTGTTGATGGTGGCCTGCATCTCGCCCTGGGACTTCTGGATCGCCGCCTCGCGGGCACCGGTAGCCAGGTTGATCTGCTCCACCTTCACGCCTTCGGACTGGGCGATGCGGGCGCGTTTCTCGCGCTCGGCGGTGATCTGCGCCTGCATCGCGTGCAGGATGTCCTGCGGCGGCACCAGGTCCTTGATCTCGTAGCGCAGCACCTTGACGCCCCAGTTGATCGCGGCTTCGTCCAGCGAGGCCACCACGCTGCGGTTGATGTCGTCGCGCTCTTCAAACGTTTTGTCCAGCTCCAGCTTGCCGATGACCGAGCGCAGCGTGGTCTGCGACAGCTGGGTGATGGCGACGATGTAGTTGCTGGTGCCGTAGGAGGCTAGCTTGGCGTCGGTCACCTGGAAGTAGAGGATGCCGTCCACCTTCAGCTGGGTGTTGTCGCGGGTGATGCAGATCTGGCTGGGCACGTCCAGCGGGATTTCCTTCAGGCTGTGCTTGTAGGCGATGCGGTCGATGAAGGGGGTGATGATGTTGAGGCCCGGCGTCAGCGTGGCGTGGTAGCGGCCCAGGCGCTCGACGATGTAGGCGTGCTGCTGCGGCACCACCGCCAGCGATTTGAAAATGAAGATGACGACGGCCACGAACAGGATCAGGGCGATTTCCATGGGTTTTTCTCTTTATTGCGGTTGTTGTGACGAGATCTTGAACAGATTGCCTTCGCGGCCGGAAATGTAGCCGGTGCTTCCCGCGTCCAGCCGGCTGTCCATCAACAGGGCGTCCCATTCGGCGCCGCGGTAATGGATGCGGGCATGGCCCGGCGTGGTCAGCGCGCGGATTTCCACCTGCTGGCCCCAGTCGGGGTCGTCCTGCGGCGGAGGAGGAGGCATCAAGCTGCGCCGGCGGCGATGGATCGCGAGCAGGCCGACGGCGCCGCTGACGCTGGCGATCAGCCACTGCCACGGTTCCGGCGCGCCCAGCCAGGCGGCGAATCCGCCGCAGGCGAGCGCCAATGCCACCATCAACAGGTAGAAGGTGCCCGATACGAATTCGGCGATCAGCGCGACCAGCGCGCAGCCGAACCAGAAGGTGAGTTGCGACATGAAATCCTCAGCGGACGGTCATCACGGTTATTGTCCGGCCATTTCTTGCGAATGACAACGGGGTCGCCGGCGGAGCCGGCTGCGCGGGCTGGGCCTGTTCTCGATCATGTTCCGGCGGCGGGCTTCTGGGCGGGCCGCGGAGGAAAATCGCGAGCAGATCTTTATACGTGGTCGCGATCTGGCAGGAAATGGGACAGGTGGATGGCGTCCTCGCTGTCCAGCCAGAATTTCCTGACGTACAGCCACAGGCCGGCGACGATCAGCGGCGAAAGCAGGAGCAGGGTGGTCATGGCCGTTCCCTCCGGAAGGTTCCCGCTTTCAGTCTAGACCGCCGGCGCGGTGTCTGCGGTACCGGAATCGCGGCCTCCGGGTTTACAATGCCCGCCCGTTTCAGACTGCAGGATGCGCCGAATGTTCCAGTTGCAAGCCGAGGCCCGCGCCGAGGTGGAAATCCGCAAGAGCCGCTTCATCGGCATCGTGTCGCCTGCGGCCAGCCGCGACGAGGCGTTGCGCGAGCTGGCGGCCATCCGCGCGCGCTGGCCGGATGCCCGCCATTACTGCGCGGTGCTGCTGTGCGCCGGCGACTCCATGCTGGACGACGACGGTGAGCCATCGGGCACCGCGGCCAGGCCGATGTACAACGTGTTGCGGCACAAGGACATCACCAATGTGCTGGCGGTGGTGGTGCGCTATTTCGGCGGCATCAAACTGGGTGCGGGCGGCCTGGTCAGGGCCTACACTCAAGCTGTCAACGCCGCGCTGGCCGAGGCCACGCTCATGGAGCTGAGCCGGACCTGCCTGCGGCGGCTGGCGGTGGACTTCGCCGGCGAGGCCCGCCTGCGGCACGCGTGCCAGGAGATGGGGCTGGCGGTGGTGGATCAGCAATACGCCGACAGGGTCTGGCTCACGGTGGAGCTGCCCGAGGCGGAGATCGACGAGCGGTTGGCCCGCCTGGCCGACCGGATGGCCGGCGCGCTGGAGGTGGCGGCGCCGGACGGCTGAGAACGCAATGAACGGGAGGCGCAGATGACGCAGCAGAAACAGTACCGCCTGGTGACGCGCAGCGATTTCGACGGACTGGTGTGCGCGGTGTTGCTCAACGAGCTCAAGCTGATCCGCGAGGTGATGTTCGCTCACCCCAAGGACATGCAGGACGGCAAGGTGGAAATCACCGGCGACGACATCACCACCAACCTGCCTTACGTCGCCAAGGCGCACTTGGTGTTCGACCATCATCTGTCGGAAACCCTGCGCAACGCCACCGATGTCGACAATTACGTGATCGACCCGCGCGCGCCGTCGGCGGCGCGGGTGGTGTACAACCATTATGGCGGCAAGAAGGCGTTTCCCGGCATCAGCGACGAGATGATGGCGGCGGTGGACAAGGCGGACTCCGCCCAGTTCTCCATCGACGAAATCCTGAATCCCAAGGACTGGGTGCTGCTGAACTACCTGATGGACGCGCGCACCGGGCTCGGCCGCTTCCGCGAGTTCAAGGTCAGCAACTTCCAGCTGATGATGGATTTGATCGGCTACTGCCGCAATCACGGCATCGACGAAATCCTGCAGCTGCCGGACGTGCAGGAGCGGGTGGCGCTGTATCGCCAGTACGAGACGCTGGCCAAGGAGCAGATCCGCCGCTGTTCGCGCGTGCACGGCAACGTGGTGGTGCTGAACCTGCTGCACGAGGAAACCATCTATCCGACCAACCGCTTCATGATCTACGCGCTGTTTCCCGACTGCAACATCTCCATCCACCAGATGTGGGGGCTGAACAAGCAGAACACCGTGTTCGCGGTGGGCAAGTCCATCGTCAACCGCACCTCGCGCACCAATGTCGGCGCGCTGATGCTGCAATACGGCGGCGGCGGCCACGAGGCGGCCGGCACCTGCCAGGTGGGGCATGACCAGTCCGAGGATGTGCTGGACGAGCTGATCGCCCGCATCCGCGGGCACGGCTAGGGCGGGCGTGGCCGGCGACGGTCTGATGCCGCCGGCCCTGTGGCTTCGCTTACAGCTCGCGCAGCAGCGCCAGCGCCTGCAGCAGATCCGGGCAGGTGGCCAGCGCCTGCTCGCGCTGTTGTTGGGACGGTGCGATCAGGTCCGGCACCAGGATGACCCTGGCGCCGGCGGCGACGCCGGCCTGCATGCCGTAGGGCGAATCCTCCAGCACGATGCAGCGCTCCGGCGCGGCGCCCAGCAGCGCGGCGGCCGCCAGGTAGATGTCGGGCTCCGGCTTGGTGCGGGCCACTTCGTCTCCGGCGATGGTGTGCCGGAAATAGCGGGCCAGTCCGCTGCGCGCCAGCTTGACGTCGGCGATCGCGCGGCGGGTGGAGGTGGCCACCGCGCGCGGGATGTCTTGGCTTTGGGCCCAGTCCAGCAGCTCGACGATGCCCGGTTTGAGCGGAATCTCCTCCTGTTCCAGCATGCGGCGGTAGCAGGCGCGGCTGGTCCGCTGCAGCAGGGCGGCCTGCTCCTCGTCGGCCAGGTATTCCGCGATGTAGCGGGTGCAGCGGGCTTCGGACAGGCCCACCATGCCCATCAGCATCGCCTCGTCTATCCGGATGCCCAATTCCGCTCCGGCGCGGCGGGTAGCCGCGCAGGACAGCGTCTCGGTATCCAGCATCAGGCCGTCCATGTCGAACAGCAGGGCGTCGAAACTACGGTTCATTCCTTCTCCTTTCCACCCGAAACTATCGGTTTCCCGGGCTGCCGGCAAGGGCGATGACTCTGGTATAGTGATCCCGGTCAAGCACAGGGCGAGGGAGGCGAGGGTGAGGTCGGTACTGATAGCGAATCCCAAGGGCGGCAGCGGCAAGTCGACGCTGGCCACCAATCTGGCGGCCTATTACGCAGCCAGTGGCAAGAAGGTGATGTTGGGGGACGTGGACCGCCAGCAGACCTCCTTGCACTGGCTGGCCAGGCGCGATCACGCGCTGCCGGGCATCTCCGGCTGGGAGGTCGCCGCCAACGAGCCCAGGCGCCCGCCGCGCGGCACCGAGGTGGTGGTGCTGGACAGCCCGGCCAGCCTGCACGGCAAGAAGCTGACCGCGCTGCTGTCACAGGTGGAGCACGTGATCGTGCCCATCCAGCCGTCGCCGTTCGACATGTGGGCCAGCGAAGCCTTTTTCGAGCAGATGCTGGAGGAAAAGGCCATCCGCAAGAACAAGGCCTATATGGCGGTGGTGGGCATGCGGGTGGATCCGCGCACCCGTTCGGCCAGGGAGCTGGAGCAGTTCCTGGCGCGGCACGAGGTGCCGGTGCTCAGCTGGCTGCGCGATACCCAGCTCTACGTGCAGGCGGCGTCGGCCGGGATGTCGCTGTTCGACCTGCCGGCTTCGCGCACCGCGCGGGACCGCGAAGCGTGGCTGCCGATACTGCGCTGGCTGGGAGAGGATCCGGCGGCCTGGTGCGACAAGTAGCGAAAATTTTTACGTGCAGACTCTTGACGTCGAGAATCAATGCGCGTAGCTTTGTGTCGTAACTGCGTGCGAGCCGAAGACAGGCGTCGCAGGGGTAGCTGCAAATGGGAGCCTATACGGCTCCCGTCTTTGTTTGGGGCCCCTGTTTTTTCATCCAAACCTGTTTTTGTGGGAGCACACGCATGATCAAGACCGAACTCAACTACGGCGACGTATACCTGGTGCCGAAGAAAACCGTGGTGGACAGCCGCAAGGAGTGCGACACCTCCGTGCAGTTCGGCCCGCGCCGCTTCGCGATGCCGGTCTACCCGTCCAATATGAAGTCGGTGGTTTCGGCCGAAACCTGCGAGCTGTTCGCCCGCGAAGGCTGGTTCTACACCCTGCACCGCTTCAATGTCGACGCGGTGGCCTTCACCCGCTACATGCAGGAGCAGGGCCTGTTCGCGTCGATCAGCGTCGGCGTCAACGACGACACCTACGAGCAGCTGGACGCGCTGAAAGCCGCCGGCCTGAGCCCCGAATACATGACGCTCGACATCGCTAACGCCTGGTGCGTGAAGGCGGAGCGCATGATCAAGCACATCAAGCAGCATTTCCCCAACACCTTCCTGATCGGCGGCAACGTCGCCACCGCCGAAGCCGCGCGCGACCTCGAGGCCTGGGGCTGCGACGCGATCAAGGCCGGCATCGCCGGCGGCCGCGTCTGCATCACCAAGAACAAGACCGGCTTCCATCGCCCGATGGTCTCCACCGTGCGCGACTGCGTGGCCGCGGTGACGATCCCGGTGATCGCCGACGGCGGCATCGTCGAGCACGGCGACATCGCCAAGGCGCTGGTCTGCGGCGCGACCATGGTGATGGCCGGTTCGCTGTTCGCCGGCTATGACGAGTCGGCGGGCGACATCGTCGAGATCGCGGGCAAGCACTACAAGGAATACTTCGGCAGCGCCTCGCAGTTCAACAAGGGCGCCTACGTCAACGTCGAGGGCAAGAAGATCCTGGTCGAGTACAAGGGCAGCATGGGCAAGCTGCTGCGTGAACTGCAGGAGGACCTGCAGTCTTCGGTCAGCTACGCCGGCGGCACCACGCTGGCCGCGCTGCGCGAGGTGGAGATGATCCAGGTCTATCGCTGAGCCGACATCTGAAACGACAAACGGCCGCGGGCTTGCGCTGCGCGGCCGTTTTCATGCCTGCTGTTACTTGGCGCCGGCCAATTCCGGCGCGGCGGCCTCGGCCTTGCTGCGGCATTGCAGCCAGATCGCGCACTCCAGCTGCATCGCCGTCTCGCCGCGCTGGTTGCGGGTGGTCCAGCTCACCTTGACCACGCCGAAGCCGGGTTGGCTGCTTGAGCGGCGCTTGTCCAGCACTTCCACTTCCACCTGCAGCGTGTCGCCGGGGCGGCTAGGCTGCGGCCAGCGCATCTTGTCGATCTGCATGCCGATCAGGCCATTGGCGGCGCGGCCCAGTTCAGACTCCGCCACCAGCCGCATCGACAGGCTGCTGGTATGCCAGCCGCTGGCGGCCAGGCCGTTGAAGAAGGTCTGGCGGGCGGCCTCCGGATCGGTATGAAACGGCTGGGGGTCGAACTGGCGGGCGAAAGCGATGATTTCCTGCTCGCTCAGCGTGTGTTCGGCGCTTAAAAAAAGCTGGCCGGGCCTAAGGTCTTCGAAGTAGAGCATGATTCATCTTACGTTAACGTAACATCAGGCTTGCAGCATAGCCTCGGCGTTGAAATTGGTCAAAGCATCATTCTCAATCCAGCGCGGCGGCAATCGCCTCGGCAAGGCCGGCGGGATTGTCCCAGGCCAGCGAGTGGCCGGCGTCGGCCACGATGCTGGCGGCGATGCCATGCCGGGGCAGCCATTCGAGGTCGGGATCGGGCAGCGATTTTTCGCCGAAGATGATGCGGCGCGGCATGGACAAGGCCCGCAGCTGCTCGCGCCAGCTGACTGCGCTGCCCGCGATCAGGCCCTTGGCCGCCCTGTGCACGGCTAGCGGCGAGGCGACGGCCATGCTGCCGGCCCAGTTGGGATTGTCCGCGCCGAAGGTCCGAATGATTTCCCGATGGCCGCGGGCGACGTAGTCGGGCTCGCTCCAGCTTGCCAGCGCGCGGCTGTAGGCGCCGCCGCCGCTGTCCAGATTCGGCTCGGCCAATACCAGGCGCCGGATTCGGTCAGGCAATAGCGTGGCCAGTTCGATGGCGACGCTGCCGCCCATGCTGTGGCCGTACAGATCGAATTCGCGCAAGCCCAGTTGTTCGATCCATTGCCCCAGCGCTTCAGCCTGGGCGCCGGGGGCGTAGCTGAAATCTTCCGGCTTGTCGCTGAAGCCGTGGCCCAGCAAATCCACCAATAGCGCGCGGCGCCTGGCGAGACCCGGTTCGGCCAGCAGGCGGGGATAATCGAACGAGGAGGCGCAGCCCAGGCCGTGCAGCATGATGAGCGGCGCGCCGTGGCCGGGAATGTCGTGATAGCGCAGCATGGCTTGCGGCTGGGAAAGCGCGAAATATTGCATGATGGATTCAGCGTGAGGAGTTTGAAATTTTCCGGTATTCATGTCGCTTCAGGCCGCTGATGTGGGTCAGCCGGGTTCCGGCGGCCTGGCGGCTGAAGATCAGCCGCTCGGGCAGCCGCTCCAGTCTGGCCTCGCAATGCTCAGGCCCGCTGCGGCTGGCGATGACGGCGCAGTCGCAGCGCGCGCCGTAGCGGCGCGTGAGCGTGGCGATGCCGCCATTCATGATGATTTCATCGCCGTCGCCGGCCAGGTAGCGCCCATCGAGCCAATCGGGCAGGGTGGCGAAGCCGGTTGCGGCGGGGCCGGTATCGACAGGGTTACCGTCAAGGAGCTGGCAAACCGTTTCCGCCAGCGCCCAGGCATCGGTTTGAGCCAGATGGCTGAGCGCGATCACGCAACGGTTCTTGGCTGGCTGGGCCAGCAAGACCGAAACAAAGCCGTTGATGTCGCCAAGATGGGAGAAGACGGGGCCGTCGGGCGCGTGTTCGCGATACCAGCCGGCGGCATTGGTCCGGCGTCCAGTATTGTTGCATCCGCGTCGGCCAGTAGTCGGGCAGGGCGGTGTGATTGCCCAGCCCGGAGCGGTGGCGCAGCAAGTGGCCGGCGGTGAGGGCGTCCGGCAGCTTGAATTGCGGCAACAGCGGCTGAAGGGGCTGATCCAGCGCCAGCAGGCCATCGTCCACCAGCCGCAAGACCAGCGCGACGGTAAAGCTTTTGCTGAGCGAGCCTATGCGCAGCGGCGTGTCGTTTGCCATCGCTCTGCCGGAAGCGGCATCGGCCCAGCCATAGCTGCGCAGCCATTGCCTGTCGCCCTCGGCAGCCAGGATGACGCCGCTGAAATTGCCGTCGGCGGCCAGGCGTTGCAGATAGGGCATCAGCAAATCCATGGGCTCTGCCTAGTTGGCCAGCGCGTACAGCGCGGTGTCGCGCAGGCTGCCGTCCGGCGCGATGCGCTCGTTGCGCAGGATGCCTTCCAGCCGGAAGCCGGCGCGCTCGGCGACGCGGCGGCTGGCCAGGTTTTGCTCGTCGGCCAGGCAGGCGATGCGGCGCAGACCCAGCTGAGCCTGGGCGAAGTCGCAGATGGCGCGCACGGCTTCGCTGATCAGTCCCTGGCCCTGCCAGTCGCGATGCACCCAATAGCCTATGTGCGCCTGCCGGTGTTTCCAGTCGAGCTGATGCAGGCCGCTGGCGCCGACGAGGCAGCCGCCGTCCTTCAGGAGCAGCAGCATGGGCAGCCCCTTGCGAGCCAGATAATCGACCCGGCTCTGGCGGCAGAAGGTTTCCGAGATATCGACCGAGGGTTCCTGCATCGCCCAGAGCATGGAGGCGGGAAAGGCGCGCAGCGGTTCCAGCGAGGCGCAGACGGCGGCATATAGGGCCGCGCCGTCGCCCGGCATCGGGCTGCGCAGAATCAGGCGTTCGCTTTCTATCTGGTCGGGGATGTCGCGCAGAATATCCGTCATGTCATGCTCCTTGCATTGTGCAATGCAATATTAACGTCATAACATGAAATATTCCAAATGGAATTTCAGATCCGCAGCGCGGTGATCAGCGCGGCCTCCAGCGCCAGCGCGGTCTTGTCGTCCTTCAGCGCCGCGCCGGAGACCTGGAACGAGTCCTCGGCCCGGCCGCCCAGCGTCATGATCTTGGCCGAGCGCACGTTCAGACGGTAATCGGCCAGCACCTTGGCGATGCGGGCGAGCAGGCCGGGACGGTCGCCGGCGACGATGGACAGGATGAAGTCGCTGTCCTTGTCGTCCGGGCGGATCGACACCTGCGGCGTGATTGGAAAGTGCTTCAGGTGGCGGCTGATCCGTCCTTGCGGCGGCAGCTGCAAGGGCTGGTCGGTTGCCAGCGCCGCGGCGAGCTCGAACTCGATGAAGTTGATCATGTCGCGGTAATCGCCGTCGTGGTGCTCGGGCACGAAGACGTGGAAAGTGTCCAGCGCGTAGCCGTGGCGGGTGGTGTAGACCTTGGCGTCGGCGATGCTGTAATTGGTGCGGCCGAAAAAGGCGCAGGCGCGGGCGAACAGCTCCGGCTTGTCCGGCGAGTAGATCAGCACCTGCAGGCCTTCGTGGTCGTCGGCCAGGCGCGCGCGCACCTGCGGCGTGTCCGGCGACAGCTGGCGGTTGAGCACGCGGGCGTGCCAGGCGATTTCCTTGGCCTCGTGGCGCAGGAAGTAGACGGTGTCCAGCTGGGCCCACAGGCCAGCCTCGGCGGCGTCCGGTATCGCGTGCAGCCGCAGCTGGGCGCGGGCCTGGTTCTTGCGGGCTTCCAGCTCGGAGGCGAGGTCGATTTCGCCGCCGCGCGACAGCACGCGCAGCGTCGCGTGGTACAGGTCTTCCAGTAGCTTGGCCTTCCAGGTGTTCCACACCTTGGGGCTGGTGCCGCGGATGTCGGCCACGGTCAGCAGGTAGAGTGCGGCCAGCCGGCGCGGGGTGCGCACCAGTTCGGCGAAGCGCTGCACCGTTTCCGGATCGTAGATGTCCTGCTTCTGCGCGATGCTGGACATGGTCAGGTGCTGACCCACCAGCCAGGCGACCAGTTGGCAATCTTCTTCCGCCAGGCCGTGGTCGCGGCAGAAGGCGTCGGCGTCGGCGATGCCCAGCTGGGAGTGGTCGCCGCCGCGGCCCTTAGCGATGTCATGGAACAGGCCGGCCAGGTACAGCACTTCGGGCCGTTCGAAATCGTTGATCAGCCGCGACAGGAACGGATATTCGTGGTTGTACGCGCTGATGGCGAAGCGGCGCAGATTGCGTACCACCATCAGGATGTGCTCGTCGACGGTGTAGACGTGGAACAGGTCATGCTGCATCTGGCCGACGATCTGGCCGAAATTGGGCAGGTATTGGCCGAGGATGCCGTACAGGTTCATCCGCCTGAGCGTGCGGGTGAGGCCGGACGGTTCGCGGAAAATCTGCATGAAGGTGGCGCGGTTGCGCGGGTCGCTGCGGAAGCGGTCGTTGATCTGGCTGCGGCCGTGCCACAGCGCGCGCAGCATGCGCGGCGCGAAGCCGGACAGTTCCGGGTGGCGCTGCAGGGTGAGGAAGGCTTCCAGTATCGCATGCGGGTGCTTGTCGAAGACGTTGACCTCGCGTATGCCCAGCATGCCGTTGACCGCGTGGAAGTATTCGCTGATGTGCTGGGTGACGCGCGGCACCTGGCAATAGATGCGGCCGCGCAGATTGGGCAGCAGGATGCCGTTGAGCTGGTTCACCGTCTTGGCGGCGCGGAAATACAGCTGCATCAGCTGCTCGCTGGCGCGCTTGGCCGGCGTGTCGGCCAGGCCCCAGGCCTGCGCCACTTGCTGCTGCAGGTCGAAGATCAGCCTGTCCTCGCGGCGGCGGGCCAGCAGGTGCAGGTCGACGCGCAGTTTCTGCAGCTGCTCCTCGCTGTGCTTGATCAGCCGCGCCTCGGCCAGGGTCAGGATGCCGCGCCGGACCAGGGAATCCCAGTTGTCGCCCAGGCCTGCGGCCTTGCTGATCCACAGGATGGTGTGCAGGTCGCGCAGCCCGCCCGGGCTTTCCTTCAGATTGGGCTCGAGGTTGTTGCTGACGCCGAAGTGGCGGGTGTGGCGCTGCTGCTGCTCCAGCGTCTTGCCTTCGAAGAAGGCGAGCGGATCGCGCTGGGCCTCCAGCCGCCGCATCAGTTCGCGCCAGGGCTCGGCCGGACCGGCCACCAGGCGGTTTTCCAGCAGATTGGTTTCGATGGTGATGTCGCCGGCCGCCTCGCGCAGGCATTCGTCCAGCGTGCGCACGCTGTGGCCGATCTCCAGGCCGATGTCCCACATCAGGCCGATGAAGTGGCTGACCTTGTCATTGATCTCGGCCGGCGTCGGATCGGGCAGCAGGATCAGGATGTCGACATCGGAGCAGGGGAAGAGCTGGCCGCGGCCATAGCCGCCCACCGCGGCCAGGGCGGCTTGTCCGTCGAGCCCCTGTTCGCGCCACAGCGCGGCCAGCGTCTGGTCCACCGCCTGGCTGTAGCGGCGCAGGAAGGCCGGCGCGTCGCGGTCGGCGCGGTAGGCGTCGGCCAGTTGTTGCCGCTTTTCGGCCAGCGTCTGCCGCCAGTGTTGCAGGGGAGCGGCCGAAAGCGTCATGTCAGCGCCTTTCCTGTTTGGCGATGATGGCGATGCCGCCCAACAGGAAGATCAGCGTGGGCAGCGTGGCCGACAGGATGGCGTTCCAGTCGTACAGCAGGCCCAGGTGGCCGAACAGGCGGTTCACGAAGTGGAAGGTCACCCCCAGGCAGATGCCGGCGAACAGCTTGATGCCCAGCTGGCCGTGGCGGCGCTGCTGAGGGGTGAAGGCCAGCGCCACCAGCGCCATCGAAATGCAGGCCAGCGGATAGAACAGCTTGCTCCACAACGCGATTTCGTAGCGCTGGGTCTGCTGCTTGTTCTTCTTCAGATGCTCGATGTAGGTGAGCAGGTTGTGCGCCGACATCTGTTCCGGCACCACCAGCAGCACCGACAGGATTTCCGGCTCGACGATGGACTTCCACTTCAGCGTCGGATAAACGGCGCTGATGGTGCGGTTGGGGGCCAGCACGGTTTCCTTGACGTTTTCCAGCTGCCAGCTGCGGTCTTGCTTGGAGAAGGTGCCGCGCTCGGCGATGCGGGTGCGCTCCAGCTTGAAATCCTGGTCGTAGGTATAGATGCGGATGCCCAGCAGGGTGTTGTCCGGCAGCATTTCGTGCACGTTGATGAAGTTCTGGTTGTCTTTCACCCAGGTGCCGGAACGGAATTCTTTGGCGACGATGGAATGGGTGGCGGTCAGCCTGGTGCGCTCGGCCTCCTGCATCGCCCAGGGCGCCGCGAACTCACCCAGCAGGATGGTCAGCACGGCGAAGCCCAGGCCGAACTTGAGCAGGGTGGCGGCGATTTGCTTGAGCGTGACGCCGGAGGTGCGGATCACCGTGTATTCGCTGGAGCTGGCCAGCTGGGTCATCGCCACCATGCCGCCGATCAGCACGGCCAGCGGCATCAGCTCATACGCGTGGCCGGGAATCAGCAGCGCCACGTAGGTGGCCATCACGCCGGCGGTGTAGTTGCCGGTGCCGAGGGCGGGCACTTCGCCCAGCAAGTCGAAAAAGCCGTACAGGCCCAGCAGCGCCAGCAGCGTGAACAACGTGGATTGGGTCAGCGTGCTGACGATATAGCGGTGTATGAGTTTCATCGGAGTGGGCGCTTAGCTTTTCTTGCCGAACATCAGACGCAGCGATTGGGAGAACGGCGCCTGCGGGTGATCGCGGTGCTTGAGCAGCAGCAGCGCCGCCAGCAGCAGCAGAACGTGAACCAGCGCCACCGCCCATACCCCCACCTTGTCCTGGCCGACCCAGTTGCGGGTCAAGGTCAGGCCATTCTGGTAGACGAAGAAGGCCAGCAGCGCGAACAGCAGATTGTAGGTATGGCCGCTGCGGGGGTTGTAATAGGACAGGGGCAGGGCGAGCAGGGCCAGCAGGATGCAGCTGATGGGCATGGACAGCCGCCAGGCCAGTTCCGCGCGGTATTCCGGGTTGCCGCTGCCGGCGAGCAGCACGCTGGTGGGAATCGACTGGCGGTTGCTGGCCGGTCCGGTGACGGCCTGGCTGTCGCCGAGGCTGGCGGTATAACGCTTGAATTCGCCGATCTGGTAATCGGCCTGGCCAGGCTCGCCGACGTAACGTTTGCCGTCCTCCAGCACCAGCACGCGCTCGCCGTCCGGCTTGATCGAAATATAACCGTGCTTGGCGAAAATGGTGCTCACTTTGCCGTCGGTCATGTCCTGCATGAAGATATTGGTGGCGGCGCTGTGCAAGCCCGAATAATTTTCAATGAAATACACTTTGCTGGATGACGCCGATTCTTTGAACACGCCAGGCGATATCGCGGAGATCTCTTCGCGGCGCTTGATGATTTCGGCGTAATCCTGGCTGCGCTGGTCCGCCCAGGGGCCCACGAACAAAGTCACGCCCGCGATCAGGATGGCCAGCGGCAACGTGAAGCGCATGATGGGCCAGACCCAGTCGCGCAGCGACAGGCCGGCCGACAGCCAGACCACCATCTCGTGGTCGCGCCAGGTGCGGGTGAGCACCACCAGCACGCTGACGAACACGGTCAGGATCATCAGTACCGGGAAAAATCCCAATGTCCAGAAACCGATCAGAGCGGTGACCGCCTCGTTGGCGATCTGCCCCTCGGCCGCGCGTCCCAGCAGATTGATCGCCTGCGTGGAAACAATGATGGCGAGAAGCACGACGAATACGCCCAGCGCGGTTAAAGTCAATTCCCGTGTCAGGCTTTTTTGAAAAACCATTTATTCAGTGCCTTTTTGACTTTTTGTGAAAAGCATTGTGATAATTCGATGAGACAATTCTGAATCGCCAATTCCGGCAAATTTGGACTAATACAACAATCCTGCGTTCACCGGCGGCCTAGCCGTCCGTCTTCCCCGAGCTTAGACGGCCGTCATGAGGTGGAGCAACGACACTCGTTCTACAGCGGAGTACCTATGGAATTTAACATAAAAAGCGGCAGCCCGGAGAAGCAGCGCGTCGCCTGCGTGATCGTCGGCGTTTATGAATCGCGCAAGCTTACCTTCGCCGCGGATCTGCTCGATCGCATCTCCAACGGCTTCATCAGCGACGTGATCCGCCACGGCGACATGGAGGGCAAGCTGGGCAGCACGCTGGTGCTGCATTCGGTGCCGCACACGCTGTGCGACCGGGTGATGCTGGTCGGCCTGGGCAAGGAGCGGGATTTCCGCGCCAAGGAATACCGGGAAGCCGTGCGCGCCTCGGTCAAGGCGCTGACCCAGACCTCGGCCAGCGAGGCCGTCAGCTACCTGTCCGAACTGACCGTCAAGAAGCATGACGTGGAATGGATGATCGAGCAGGCCACCGTAGTGACGCTGGACGCGTTGTACCGCTTCGACCGCTTCAAGAGCAAACAGGACGAGTCCGTGCGCGAGCCGCGCAAGCTCACGCTGGCGGTGCCGCGCCGCAGCGATCTGGCCGATGGGGAGAAGGGGCTGCAACGCGGCCTGGCCATCGGCAACGGCATGAAGCTGGCCAAGGATCTGGGCAACCTGCCAGGCAATGTCTGCACGCCGAGCTACCTGGGCGAGGAGGCGCGCAAGGTCGCCGAAACCTTCGGCGCAGAAGCCGAGATCCTGGGCCCGCGCGAAATCGCCGAGCTGGGCATGCATTCCTTCCTGTCGGTGGCCAAGGGCAGCGCGGAAGAGGCCCGCCTGATCGTGCTCAAGCACCACGGCGCCAAGGACAAGAACGACAAGCCCATCGTGCTGGTGGGCAAGGGCATCACTTTTGATTCCGGCGGCATTTCGCTGAAGCCCGGCGAAGGCATGGACGAGATGAAGTACGACATGTGCGGCGCCGCCACCGTGCTGGGCGCGTTCCGCGCCGCGGTGGAGATGAATCTGCCGCTGAACGTGATCGCCATCGTGCCGACCTGCGAAAACATGCCGAACGGCAACGCGGTGAAGCCGGGCGACATCGTCACCTCCATGTCCGGGCAGACCATCGAAATCCTCAACACCGACGCCGAGGGCCGCCTGATACTGTGCGATGCGCTGACCTATGCCGAGCGCTTCAGCCCGGCCACCGTGATCGATGTCGCCACGCTGACCGGCGCCTGCGTGATCGCGCTGGGCCATATCGCCACCGGCCTGTACAGCAACCAGGACAGCCTGGCGCGCGAGCTGCTGGCCGCCGGGGAAGAAGTGGCCGACCGCGCCTGGCACATGCCGATGTGGGACGAGTACCAGGAGATGCTGAAGAGCCCGTTCGCCGACATGGCCAATATCGGCGGCCGTCCGGGCGGCAGCGTCACCGCGGCCTGCTTCCTGTCCCGCTTCGCCAAGGCCTACGACTGGGCGCACCTGGACATCGCCGGCACCGCCTGGAAGGGCGGCAAGGACAAGGGCGCCACCGCGCGTCCGGTGCCGCTCCTGGTGCAGTTCCTGCAAGACCGCGCCGACATCGCGCTGGGCAACGTGGTGCGCCGCGGCCGTCCGCGCCGCGAGGCGCCCGAAGTGGCAGACGATGAGCAGGATTGATTTTTATACCAATGTCGCCGACCCGCAGGCTTTTGCCTGCAGGTTGGCCGATACCGTGCAGCGCAAGAAGGAAAGGTTGCTGATCTGGCTGGACAGTGAGCGCAGCGTCGAGGTGTTCAGCAACCGCTTGTGGAGTTTCGGCGATACCCGCTTCGTGCCGCATTGCCGGCTTGGCGCCCCGGAGGCGGCCGAGACGCCGGTTTGGCTGGCCGCCAGCCTGCCCGACGATCTGTCCCATCCGGTATTGCTGAATCTGGGGCCGCAGTTGCCCTTTGAATTCGGCAGGTTTGAGCGCATTCTTGAAATAGTGGGACGCGACCCCGAGTCGCTGGCCACCGCCCGCGAGCGCTTCCGTGCCTACCGTGAGCACGGCTGCGAAATCGAACATCACGACATGAGTCAAACGCCATGACTGAGTCGCCGAAAGCCAACGAGCCCGACTGGAGCGGCCTCAACCTGCCGGTCCTGACCGAAGTGGTGGACGAGCAGGCCGTTCCGACATTGGCCGAGGAAGCGCCGCCGGCAGAGGTGCCCGAGTTCGACTTTTCCTCCGAACTGGACTTGCTGGCGGCCGAGCTGGACGAGGGCGAGACCGAGCTGGAAATTCCCGAGCTGACACTGGACGAGTTGCTGGAGGCGCCTACGCCCGCGGAGCCCGCCGGCGGCCTGGATTTCAGCAATCTGCCCTCGCTCGAGCTGGCAGACGCGGATGGATCGGTGGACGGCGAGGGGCTGGATTTCGTATTGGAGCCCAAGGCAGAGGCGGCTGTCCAGGATGCGGACGGTTTGGCCGCCTTGATGGCCCGGGCCGACCTGCATCCGGCCGTTTCCGAGTCGGAGCCGCTTGAGCCGGCGGCGGAAACGCCGTCCGAGCCGGAGATGCCAGAGGCGGTCAGCTGGAACGATGTCGTGGCCGCGGCCAGCGAACTGCAGGCCGATTCGCTTCCGGCCCTGGACAGCGATGCGCAGGCGGCGGCGCCTGCCGGATTGCCCGAGCCGGAGGGCGTGTCCGAGGCCGCGCCGCCCCCGGTCGAGATGGGACCCGCCTTGTCACCCGCCGAGCCCGGCGGCGCTGACCTGCCCCCCGAACCGCCCGTTTCGGCTGCCCAGGCGAGCGGCGCTGCCGGAGCGGAGTCGGAGCGGGAAGAGGCGGCGCCGTTCACTTCCATTTCCATAGACAGCTTGCCGAGCGGCGTGCTGGGCGGCGGCGTAGGCCGCGAGCCGGCCCCGCCCAGCGGCCTGGAGTGGCTGTCCGAACTGCCTTCGCAGCAGGCCGAGCCTCCCAAGCCCTCCATCAAGGACATGATAGCCGAGGCGGAGCGCGTGCTGGCCGAGGAGCGCGCCAAGCAGGCAGCCGCCAATCTGGCCGCTGTGGAAGCGTTTGGCACGCGTCCGGCAGAGCCGCCTCCTGCCGCTCCAGAGCCGGCGGCTGCGCCGGCGTCGGAAGAAATCCAGCCGCTTGCCGAGACCGCGGTCAGCGGTTTTGACGAAGCTTCCCCGGTTGCAGAGGCGCCTGTCGGACCGGCAGCGGAGACGGCGCAGGTTCCTGAGCCGGAATCGTTGCCGGATTTCGCCGCTGCGGCGGAGCTGGAAGCGCCGGCCAGCATCGACTCTGCCGAGATCGAGCTGCCGGATGGGCATGGCGAAGCGCCAGCCGAACGAATGGAGGCCATGTCGGAGACAGCGCCCGAGACAGGGCCGCGAGAGCCGGAGGCCGAGACCGGTCCGATGGCGGAAGAGGCGGAACCGGCGATTGTCCTGGACTGGCCTGCGTTGATCGAGCGGGATGTGGAGGCGCAGCCGGCTTCGCTGACGGAAGCCGCGCCCGCTGCCGAGCCGGAGAGGCAGGACGGCGCGCCTCCGCCATTCCCGCCTGAAGCGGGGGATGCATCGCTGCCGGAGTCGGCAGAGGACGCCAGCGCGCCTGCCTGTGAATCGGAACCGGTTGCCGCGTTCGACTCGATCGATGGCGGCGCAGTTGAGGCTGATGGCGCCATGAATGGCGAGCCATCGGTATTGGAGGATGCTGCGGAGTCTGCGCCTGCGCGCTTGCCGGAGCGGCTTGAACCGCTGCAGCCTGAGCCGTCGGCGTGCGGAGCGCAAGAGCAGGCTTTGCTGTTGGATGAGGCCGCGCCGGCAGAGACGCGGGAACCGGATCCGGCGGCGGCGCCGCAAGGCGACGAATTGCCGTCGCTGGAAGAAGAGGCGGAGCCGGCGGCCGGGGAGGACGCGGCGCCGGCATTCGGGCAGGCGGACGCGCTCCTCGAAGGAGAGGAAGACGCGGCGGCATTGCCAGATGCGGCGTTCGATTCTGAACGCGAGCCCGCAATGGCGCCGGAGGCGCTGGCCGGATTGGCGGCGGAGCCGCATGCGGCCGAAATCGAGCCGTTCGATGCCTTGCCGGAACATGATCAGCCGGACGAGTCCGTCGAGGAAAGGCCCGAGGCGGCATTCGCGCCGCCGGAGCCGGACTTCGATGCGGCGTTCGAGGGCCATCAGGCCGAGGAACCGCAGGCTGGCGAAGCGTTGCCTGCGGAGGCGCTTTCTGCGTCCATCCCGGTTCTGCCGGTGGCGGAAGCGGCTGTGCCGGACATTCAGCCTGAGCCCGAGGCCAAGCCTCTGGTCGAGGAGGATGCGGTATCCACCTTGTACGAGGCGGTGCCGCAGCCGGCGCCGCTGGAGGACGAGGACATGCCGGCTTTGTCCGGTCTGCTGGGCCGGGGCCTGGCCGCGCCCGCGGTGTCGACTCCGTTGGCTGAGCCGGTCGCGGAGCCGTCGGCGTCAGTCGATTCCGCCGCCGAAGTGTCGGTGCTCAAGGTGGCGGCCATGACCTCAGCCGCGGCCGCGGGAGCCTCCAGGCAGTCGCCCCAAGGGCTGGACGAGCAGGCGCTGTTCGATTCTCTGTACGAGCAGATGCTGCCCAGGATGAAGGTGGAGTTGTCGCTGTGGCTGCAGGATGCGATCGAGGTGCAGGCCAAGCAGATGTTGTCCGGGATGATGCACCAGTTGAAAGAGGACTATGAAATGTTGTTCGGCGACGCGCTGAAGGAGAGCCTGCGCCAGGCGCTGAGCGATGCCGGGCGCAGGGATGGGGAGGGCGGGCATGAGTGATCGCTTGTCCTCCATCGTCACCCGCACCGGAGACGACGGCGCCACCGGACTGGGCGACGGCAGCCGCGTCGCCAAGGACAGCGTCCGCATCCAGGCGCTGGGGGATGTCGACGAGCTCAATTCGGTGATTGGCGTGTTGCTGGCGGAAACGCTGCCGCCGCCGATCGCGGAATGGCTGGCGGAAGTGCAGCATGACCTGTTCGACTTGGGGTCCGAACTGGCGGTGCCGGGCTACCAGGCCATCGCGGATGGCCACGTTCAGGCGCTGGAGGCCCTGGTGTCCTTCATGAACGAAGAGCTGGGGCCGCTGAAGGAGTTCATTCTGCCGGGCGGGCTGCGCACGGCGGCGCTGGCCCACCAGGCCCGCTCCGTCTGCCGCCGCGCCGAGCGGGCGGTGGTGGCGCTCGCGCGCGAAGAGAATGTGTCTCCGGCCCTGCGCCGCTACCTGAACCGCCTGTCGGATTTCCTGTTCGTGCTGGCCCGCTATCTGAACCGCGAAGGCGGCGTGCCGGACGTGTTGTGGCAGGCTAGGCGGCGCTGAGCGCAGGGCCTGGCGCGCAGCGGGGCGGCGTGAGCCGCCCTTTTTCTCGCGCCGCCGAACGCGAGGCGGACTCCTCTTTCCGCCTGCTTGCGGAACGCATGGGCCGCCAGGCCGCTCGCCGGGTCCAGCGGGCGCCCTTGCTGCGGCTGGCATTCCAGTTTCGAGCCCTTGGCCGGCCGCTTCGCCAGTTCAGTGTCCGGCTGCCATTTGCTATGGCCGAGGCCGCCCAGATCCTACATATTGGCCGGCTGCGTGTTTTGGGGCGCTGAATGGGAATGGTCTGAATATGCGATTGATCCGGATGGACTGTTGCAGCCTTTTTGGCGATGCGAGTCTTTTCCGTGCCTGTTCTTTATCGGTGTTTGCCCTTTTGATCGGCCCGGCCTTGAGGCCGGGCCTTTTTTCGGAAGATTCCCAATGACGAGAAGTTTGAGCGCATCTGCTGCCATGCTGCGGCGGTATTTCGCGAGTATGGCGCGAACTTGATGCGTCATGGCTGCTCTCGGTGTTTTTGTGGCCGACCTCGGACCCATCTTGTCTGTGATGGGCTTGGTATCGATGTTTGGCTTTGAATCAAGCCAGTTGTAGAGCCTGAATTGAGCGCTGGAGGTCGTGCGGTATTTTTGCCAGCGAATTGCGCCGTGGCCTGGCCTGGATGAATTCCTTCATGGTTTCAATAAAATGCTTGCGCTATGCGATTGTTGCCATAGTTCTGGATTGTTGCAATTTATAAAATACTTGATATGGATGCATCGTTCTGCTTGAAGCTGTCTCAGGCAGGCATTGGGTATGGATAATTTCAAAGAATTTGATTCGGGCATGGGCTCGGTTTTCAGGGCGTGGATTTCAGATTCCCACTGCGAGCCGGGGCTGGTTAAGACTAGCTGTACCGGCGTCCCTGATTTTATTTCACCGTTGGCGATGGTAATGAATAAGTCCGGTGTCGAGTGCACGCTAAGTTCCAATTGCTCTGCTGCATTTTTCGAAATACCTTTCGTTTTCAGTATCTTGGGTGCGGCTAGGCTTGGAGGTTGCAACAGGTTTACATAACAAGGGGTTTTGATCTGTCCTCCTCCGCATAGGCTGAAAGTTTTGACTTTTATTCGATAAAGTCCGGGTTTGCGTGGTAGGTCTGCTATAGTCAGAGAGCCTGCGTAGTTCATTTTCCCATGCACGGTTTCCGGGTCGGCGCATTCCGTCATTTTATATCCTTTGACCCATGTGGATTCGAGCACCCAATCGTGGTCTACTATTTTTTCTATCCATACGTCGGCTTTTATGCCGCTGGCGCAGTAATCCGGGACGCCCCAGTGTATTGTTAGGCTTTCTCCTGTATTAATCTCCGTTGTTCCGCCAAGTGCCATGGCACGAGTATCCTTTGTCCAGATAGGGTGCATTCCAGTGTCGATTGTTGGCATATCGCGAAATCCGATCAAAATGAGTATGCCGATTCTTATTTAAGCCATAAAAGGTCAATTGAGGATTTTAATTTAATCCGAATTATCTTATGCCTGGTGTGGAGCTTGATGAGCTGTCAGGCTAGCTGTTTCCGGCGTCTGACAACTGGTAGTGAGGGGGAGAGGGTCGATTTAGGGCTGATTGCAGGCAGTGGGCGGCGCGCTTGGCACGTTGATATCGCCGCCATTTCGGTTTTGTACGCTAAGCTTGGCCTATCGCACAGGAAAAAAATGCCTCGCCTGGCTGTTGGCGATGACGGCAATTGATATGCGGCGCGCGAGGGGGCGAATAGCCAGATCAAAAGCAAGGATGAATGAAATGGAGATCAGGAAAAGACTAAGGGCCTTGTATCGCTACAAGGCCCTTGGAATTGGTGCCGGCGGCAGGAATCGAACTCGCGACCCCCTGATTACAAGTCAGGTGCTCTACCAACTGAGCTACACCGGCGAAGAGAGACGCATTATGCCCGGCTGTTTATTGCTTGGCAAGAGGCCTAATGCTTTTTCTTGTGCTTGTGATGCGGCTTGGCGGTTGTCTTCTTATTTTTATGGGCCTTGTGCTTGTGGGCCTTGGCCGGTTTGTGGGCTTTCTTCTTGGCGTGATGCTTGGCCTGGCCTTTTTTCAGATGCTTGCCGCCGGCCTGCGCGCGCTTGTTTTTGGAAGCATGCTTGGATTTCGCGTGATGCGGTTTGGCGGCATGTTTTTTGGCGTGGGCCTTGCCGGATTTGGCGTGCGGGGCCTTGGCTTTGCCCTCCGCATGGGCGGCAGGCTTGGAAGCGTGGCTGGGCGCGGCTTTGGCGCGGGGCTGGTGCAGCGGCTTGGCGGCCGGCGCGGGCTGGAAGTCGCCGGGCAGCGGCTGGTCTTCCGGCTCTGCGTGGCTCAGGGGGCTGGCGATGGCCAGGCCGATGGCGATGAACGGGCTTATCAGCTTGATCAGGTTCATTGTTTTATCTGATTCGTTGGAGGGGAACCGCTGATCGGAATCGTGGCGGTATTTGCCTATATTAGCATGAGTGCGGGGCGCGGCCAGGAACCGGCCGCGATCAAAACCGCTTGATCAAGGATGTACTGGATCAGGAGTGATGGCCATGAAGCTTTCCACCCGCCTGGGCATTCTGGTATTGAACGCGGGCCTGGGCCTGGTCGTATTGGCGGGCGTCGCCTTGTACAGCCTGCATGATTCGCAGTTGGAGGACCGCCGCTCGCAGATCCGCATCCTGCTGACGCTTGCTGGACAGCAGGTTTCGCATTTCCAGAAGCTGGAGCAGTCCGGCAAGCTGTCCCGGCCGGAGGCGCAACGGCGCGCGATAGAGGCGATGAGCAGCCTGCGCGACAAGGGCAGCTACGTTTTCGCCCGGGGCAGCGACAACCTGGTGCTGGTTCACCCGGACAAACGCAAGCTGGGCAAGAACGACCCCGGCGAAAAACTGCCGGACGGACGCACGCTGGTGCAGGCTTACGACGACGTGCTGCGCGACGCCGATTTCGGCTTTGTGCAAATCCGCACCCGCCGCCCCAATGGCGACGTGCCGCTGCCCAAGCTCAACGCGGTGATGCGCATCCATGGCTGGAACTGGACCATAGGCACCGGCGTGTTCCTGGATGATGTCGACCAGGTGTTCAACAGGCTGGCGCTGCGGCTGCTGCTGATCGGCGCGGCGGTGCTGGCGGTGGTGATCGCCATGACCTGGCTGGTGGCCCGTTCGATCTACGCGGTGATAGGCGGGGAGCCATACGACGCATCGCGCACGGCGCTGGACATCGCGGCCGGCGATTTGACCCTGAGCGTGAAGAGCGAAGGCCGCGGCAGCCTGATGGAGGCGATCGCGACGATGCAGGAGAGCCTGCGCGGCATGATACAAAGCCTGCAGCGCGGCGCGACGGACCTGGAGCGCGCGGTGGGCGGCCTGAGCGGCCAGGTGGAGCGCATCAACGACGCGGCGCACCAATCGCTGCTGGCGACCCAGGGCACGTCCCGCGAGATCGAATCCATGGCGGCCTGCAGCGACCAGGTGAGCGTTTGCGCGGGGGAGACGGAGAGCGATTCCCTGCGCTCCTGCCGCCTGGCGGGACAGGGAGAAAAACTGGTGATGCAGGCGGCGGACGAGATCCAGCTGGTATCCGGACAGATCGCCAGCGCCTCGACCCTGATAGGCGGCCTGGCCGACCGTTCCCGGGAAATAGACGGCATCGCCGGCGAGATCAAGGAAATCGCCGACCAGACCAATCTGCTGGCCCTGAACGCGGCGATTGAGGCGGCCCGGGCCGGCGAAAGCGGCCGCGGCTTCGCCGTGGTGGCGGACGAGGTGCGCAAGCTGGCGGAACGCAGCGCCCAGGCTACGGAAAGAATCGCCGGCATGGTCAAGCGCATCCAGGAGGACACCGGCTCCGTGGCGGACAGCATGAGCGAGGTGAGGCCGCTGGTGACGCGCGGGGTGGAAAGGGCGCAGGAAGCGGCGCAGGCGCTGCGCGAGATCAATCAAGGCGCCGAGCACACGCTGGAGCAGATACGCTCGATGGCGAAGGTGGCGACGGAACAGGCCGAGGCCGGGCATAGCGTCGCGTCCAACGTGGCGTCCATCACGCGGATGGTGGACGCGTCGCAGGCCTCAGTCACCGAAGTGAGCGGCAACGTCGAGGCCTTGTCGGCGCTGGCCCATCAGCTCAAGGATTCGGTGGCCAAGTTCCGCTTGTAGCCGCAAGCCGCCTTGTTCATGAGCGTGGGAGCCTTGGGTTTCCTGGCGGTCATTGCATGGGTCATGGGGGAGCGCTGTTGCATAAATCCTGGACAAGACGACTTCCCCCCTTGCCCCAAACAGATTGACGCCCTCTCTGGGAACCGACAGCCCCGCCAGGAGGCCCGGCCGGCATGGCCGATGCGCCGGATGCCAAGCCCGGCAGCTGGGTGAGCCTTGTCAGCGCTATTGTTTCTGCTTGGCGCCGCCGGCCGCGCGCGCTGCCTTCACCGCCAGGAAGCGCGAGAAGGCGTCGATGCGGGAGGCGTTGCTGCCGTCCCGGATGCCGGCGTCGCTCATCATGGCGTAGTAGGCGCTGGGCTGGAACAGGGCGGTGAACAGGTAGCCGCTGCGCAGGTAGTTGGTGTCCTTGCTGTTGCCGGCGCCGGTGGTGCCGTTGAGGCGGCCGGCGTAGTGGCGGTCGCCCAGGCGCATCACATCGAGGATGGTGTTGGCGATGGGCGCCCGCTGCGCGGCTTTCAGGCCGTAGCGTCCGCTTTGATACAGCCGGTACAGGCCTGCGCTGTCCAGGCTGCCGTGGCTGTTGTCCTCGCCGGCGGTGTCGGGCATGGCGTAGCCCCAGTCGTAAGCGGGACGGCCGGCTTTGTCGGTGTAGCGGGTGAGGCCGGACTGGAGGAACCAGTCCAGATTGGCTTGCAGGATCTGGTCGTAACGCTTGACGCGGGCCGGGTCGTCTTTCAGCAGCTCATGCGCCTGGGCCAGGTTGAGGAAGCCGTAGCCGAACATCATCTGCTGGTTCCACGGCACCGGCTCGCCGCCCTTGTAAGGGGCGTTAGCGGCGAAGTACATGCGGTTGCCGTCGGTCAGCTTGAGCAGCGATTTCAGGATGTGCTGGTCAACCGTCTTGTCGGCTTCGCTCAGATAGGTCTTGGCGCGCTGCAGATAGGTGGCGCCGAAATGGAAGGGGTCGCCGCCGGCCACTTTCTGGTTGTATACCGCGGTGGTTTTCAGTATCTGCCGGGCGCAGCTGCCCAGGTGGCCCACCGGGTCGCCTTGTTCGCCGCCGGTCTGGATCGGGCTGACGTCCGGCTTGTTCAGCCATATCGGATCGATGCGGTCGGTCCAGATCACTCGCTGGCCAGCTGGCGCCGGCAGGATGTCGTTGCGTTCCGACAGCAGCGCGTCGCAGAAGGACACCATCTTGTCCAGCAGGGGCTGGCTCGGCGCGATGTCGTAAACCAGGGCCATGGCTTTCAGGTTTTCGCCGCTGTGGCCTTGCGCCCATTCGTTGCCGACGTTGGAGGCGCCCGGTTGCAGTTCCTGAGCGAAATCGACGAAGGACTGGATCTCGTTGCGGGTGACGGGGCCGTCCAGGCTGTCCACGGTCATGGCGGCCGCCCGCGCGTCCGCGCAGGCAAGCGACAGGCTCAGCATCAAGGCGGGGCGCAGCAGGGCCATCTGTCTCATGATTGACTCTTTCATCCGGAAATGGAAAAGGCGAGCAGCGTTTTGCAATGCTTTCCTCGAGTAAATATTCTATTTGAATTTCCGGCATGGCGGGCGACGGGTTTGGCCTGGCGCATGAAAGACCGGGAAAGGCAACGCGCTGGTCGATGTCGGCGCTGGCTGTCGCCGAGGCCGGTCGCTGTTCTTGAGACGGCGCGCTGAAGCCTGATGGGGAGCGCCGGATGGGCAGGATGGGGCATCCCGCCTCTCCGGGCTGTGAGCATGGGCTTACGCTTCTAGGTCGCGGATTCTGTCGCAGGCATGCCGGATCAGGCGATGGGCGATGGAGATGGGCATCGGCAGCCCCGGCAGCGCGTCGATGTCGAACCAGCCCGCGTCCTCGATCTCTCCCTCCTGCGGGCGGATGTCGCCGCCGTCGTATTCGGCGATGAAGGCCAGCATCAGCGAGTGCGGAAAGGGCCAGGACTGGGAGAAGGCGTAACGCAGGTTCTTCACTTTCACGCCCACTTCCTCCCAGGTTTCGCGGTGCACGCATTCTTCCAGCGTTTCGCCGGGCTCGACGAAGCCGGCCAGCGCGCTGTACATGCCGGGCGCGAAGTGTGGGCTGCGGGCCAGCAGCAGTTCGCGGCCGCGGCGGACCAGCACCATCATGGCGGGGGAGATGCGCGGGTAGTACACCTGGCCGCAGCTGGGGCAGTGCCGGCCGAGCTGGTCGGCGCTGACGGCCAGCGGCGTGGCGCAATGGCCGCAGAAGCGGTGGCTGTGGAAGAACTGGCGCAGCTGGGCGGCGCGGGCGGCCGCTTGGACCTGGGCCATGGGCATGGCCAGCAGCGCCGGGCGCAGCGGCAGCCATTCTCCGGCCTGCGCCGGCATGTCGCCGACCAGGTCCGCCAGGAACAGGTTGCTGCCTTCGTGAATGCCGAGAAAGCGCTGGCCGGTCAACGCGCAGCCGGCCGGCGGCTGCGCCGGCAGCTGATTGTCCTGCAGCCACAGCAGGCTGCCGTTGAATACGCACCAGCGCTCGGGCAGTTCCGGCGCCGGTTGTTGCGGGAGTTCGAAAGGCATAAAGGGGCGATCCGATTGCAATCGCTCAGTTTACGCCGACTCCCGGCTCGGCGTACATCCAGTGCTCGCTCTGGCGGCGCACCACCTCGCTCAGCGAGCCGCTCTGCTCGAATATCTGGCGCAGCCAGCGGCTGTCGCTGTGGCATTTCAGCGCCCGCTGTCGCAGCGCGGCCAGCTGGTGCTGGCTGCCCAGCGCCTCGGCGTGCGGCTCCAGCGCGCGCAGCGTGTCCAGCAGGTCTTCCTGCAGACCCAGCTGGCTCTTGCTGCGGGCATCCACCATCACGCCGTCGAAGCCGAAGCGGCAGGCCTGGAAGCGGTTGTAGCTGTAGGTGAGGTAGGGCTCGGGGCAGATGTCGTTCCAGCTTTCCTCGAAGCAGCGTCGCGCCAGCATCTGGGCGTAGGCGGCCAGCAGCACCGGCGTTTCGACCGATAGCGGCGTGTCGCAGATGCGGATCTCCACGGTGCCGTATTCCGGCTTGGGGCGGATGTCCCAGTAAAAGTCCTTCATGCTGGCGACGATGCCCAGCGCTTCCATGCGCTCGAAATAGGCGTTGAACGCGTCCCAGCTGTCCACCACCGGCATGCAGCCCGACAGCGGGAAGGCGTTGACGCTGGTGAGGCGGGAGGTCTGGAACGAGGTGTCCACACCCTGGTAGAAGGGCGAGGACGCCGACAGCGCGATGAAGTGCGGGATGTAGCGGGCCAGGTAGTGGGTAAGCCGCACCGCCGCGTCGCCGTCCGGACAGCCGATGTGGATGTGCTGGCCGTAGACGGTGAATTGCTTGGCCAGATAGCCGTAAAGCTCGGATACCAGCTTGTAGCGCTCCTTGGGATAGATGCGCTGGTCCTCCCAGTGCTGGAACGGGTGGGCGCCGCCGCCCGCCAGGCCCAGGTTCAGCTTGTGCGCGCTGTCCACCAGCAATGTGCGGATGGCCAGCAGCTCGTCCAGCATCGCGTTGACGTCGCTGTGGACGGCGGTGCCGATCTCTATCATGCCCTGGGTGATCTCGGGCTTGATGTCATAGCCGTGCGGCTTGCGGTTGATCTGCAGCAGCAGGTCGTCGGAGCCGCGGGTGAGGTTGTAGTCGCGGCGGTTCAGTATCATCAGTTCCAGCTCCACGCCCAGGGTGAGCGGCTGGCTTTGGTTGAATTCAAGCATGGCTGGCTCCTGCGGTTTCGCCGGCCAGGCGCAGGGCTAGCCGGGTGAGGATGGGGGCGGCGATCTCGTTGATCAGCAGCGCGGCCATCAGCGCCGCGCTGAAGCTGGCGGCGGCTTCGCCCAGCGACACCATGCCCAGGCCCAGCAGCAGCGCGGAGCCGCTGTTCATCGGGCTGAGCGCCAGCCCCAGCCAGGCCCCCTGCCTGCGCGACAGGCCGTTGCCGCGCGCCGCCAGCCACCATACCAGCATGCCGATGCCGCCGCGCAGGATCAGGCACAGCAGCGCCAGCGGCCAGTGCGAGGCCAGCGCCTGCGGCGACAGGTGGGCGCCGGCGGAGACGAAGAAGGCGACGGTGAACACATGGCTCAGCGACAGGATGCCCGGTTCGCTGACGGTGTAGCCGTGGCGCAGGTTGCGGGTGCTCATGCCCGCCACCAGCAGCGCCATCAGCGCCAGCAGCTGCAGCATGTCGGCGGCGCCGACCAGGAGCGCGATCAAGCCGAACAGCAGCACGCGCTGCGCCTCGCGCTGATGGCCGCCCAGCCAGCGGTTGAGCTGGGTGGTGACCAGGCCGGCGACCAGGCCCAGCGCCACCGAGCCCAGGATCAGCCAGCCCGGCATCAGGATGCCGTCTTCCACGCTGTGGTCGGCGGAAAGATGGGTGTAGGACAGCGCCAGCGCGAAGCCCGCCATCGCCAGCAGGCTGGACAGCGCGGTGGCGGTCAGCAGCCGTTCGCTCACCTGGCCGTCGGCGCGGGACTCGCGCACGATCTCCAGCACCACGATGGGCGAGGTGGCGATGCCTAGCGCCGCCAGCATCAGGCTGGCCGGCGCGCCGAAGCCGCTGGCGTTCAGCAGCGCGAACAGCGCGGCGAACAGCAGCAGACAGTAGAACAGGGTGGTGGTGAGCAGCGTCTTCTCCACCCGCAGCCAGCGCAGGTCCACGCGGCGGCCGGCTTCGAACAGCGCGATGCCCAGGGCCAGCTGCACGAACAGCGAGGCCTCGTTCAATAATTCCTGATTGAGCAGGTTGAGGCTGTAGGGGCCGATGATCAGGCCGGTGACGATGTAGCCGGTGATGGCGGGCAGGCGCGCGACGCGCACCGCGATCTGGCCGCCTATCACGCCCAGCGCCAGCAGGATGCCGAACGCGGCCAGCGGATTCAGCATCAGATTGTGCCAGATGGGGGTCATGATGGTTTCTCCTCTATTGCGGGGGCGGGCATTGAATTGCCGCATGCCCGCCCTAAGGTATCAATGACTGACGCGATTCCGAGCCAAGAGTTCATGCTATTAGACTGGATGCGCCGCCTGGGCGGCAAACGGATACCGGCCGCCTTGCTGTCGCGGCTGCGGGACGAGGCTGCCGGCATGCCGTTGCTGGAAGGTTTGTCGACCGAAGAAACCGATCGTCTGGTCAGGCTGGCCGGCGAGCTGCTGCTGGCCAAGGCCGTCACGGGCCTGGAGGACATGGAGGTGGACGACGCCATGCGCTGCCGGCTGGCGCTGCAACTGGCGCTGCCGGGCATGAACCTGGGCATGCGCGCCTATGAAAACTGGCGCGAGGCCATACTGTACCCGGCGCCGTTCGTGGTGCGCAACCGCTGGCAGGACGGGATAGGCCTGACGCACGAAGGCGAGCAGGTGCTGATCGGGCAAGCTCACTACCAAGGCCCGCTGGTGTTTTCCTGGCCGGACGTCAACGAATCGCCGTTGCTGGACGGCTGGAACGTGGTGATCCACGAGGCCGCCCACCAGTTCGACATGCTGGACGGCCCGGCCAACGGCGCGCCGCCCCTGCACAAGGGCATGGACCGCGCCGCTTGGAGCCGGGCCTGGAACCAGGCTTACCGCCAGTTCTGCCGCGAAGTGGACCACGGGGTGGAGGGCTGGCTGGACCCGTACGCCAGCGAGAACCCCGGGGAGTTTTTCGCCGTGCTCAGCGAAGCTTTCTTCGAGATACCGCACCTGGCGCGGCGGGATTATCCCGAGCTGTACCGGCTGCTCAGCCAGTTCTATCGCCAGGACCCGGCGGCCAGGCTGCCGCCGGTGGACGAAGAGAGCGTGATGCCGGTTCAGCCTTCCTGAGCCAGCGCAGCCGAGCCGGTTTTCTTTCCGGCGAGCAGCAGGTAGCAGCCCACCAGCAGGCCGATCAGGCATTGCAGCATCAGGTAGTAGGCCGGCGCCAGCGCGTCGTATTTCAGCCAGATCGACAGCAGGATGGGCGTCAGGCCGCCGGCGAAGGCGTAGGCGACGTTGTAGGAGAAGGACAGGCCGGAAAAGCGCACCTGGGCCGGGAAGGCGCGCACCATCACCAGCGGCACCGCGCCGACGATGCCGACGCTGAAGCCCAGCAGCGGGTAAAGCGTGTACAGCTGGCCGCCGTGCGCGGCCATCGACGAATAGAAGGCGTAGCTGCTGGCGCCCAGCAGCAGGCTGCCGGCGATGAAAGTGGGGCCGCTGCCCAGACGGTCGCTGGACACGCCCGCCACCAGGCAGCCCAGCGTCAGCGCGACGATGGCCAGGCTGTTGGCGCGCAGCGTGTCCACCGCCGGCAGGCCGAACTGTTTTTGCAGATAAGCCGGCGCCATCAGGATGGCGACGACGATGGAGATGGCCAGGAACCAGGTGACGAACATCGACAGCGCGACGGCGGCCTTGTGCTTCTTCAGCACCGTTTTCAGCGGCAGCTCCTCGGACAGGGCCTTGCGCGCCTGCATCTCCGCGAACACCGGCGTCTCATGCAGCCATTGGCGCAGCTGCATCGCCACCAGGCCGAACACGCCGCCCACCAGGAAGGGCACGCGCCACGCCCAGTCGGCGATCTGCTGCGGGCTGAAGGCCAGGTTGATCGCGGTGGCGATCAGCGAGCCCAGCAGGATGCCTATGGTCAGGCCGGACGTGATCACGCTGCAGGCGAAGCCGGTGTGGCGGGCGGGCGCGTGCTCGGCGACGAACACCCAGGCGCCGGGCACCTCGCCGCCTATCGCCGCGCCCTGCAGGATGCGCATCGCCAACAGCAGCAGCGGGGCGGCGATGCCGATGTCGTGGTAGGTGGGCAGCATGCCCATGGCCAGCGTCGGCAGCGCCATCAGCACGATGCTGAGCGTGAACATGCGCTTGCGGCCCATCAGATCGCCGAAATGCGCCATCACGATGCCGCCCAGCGGCCGCGCCAGATAGCCGGCGGCGAAGATGCCGAAAGTCTGCAGCTGGCTCAGCCAGTCGGGCATCGAGGGCGGGAAGAACAGCTTGCCCAGCACCACGGCGAAAAACACGAAGATGATGAAGTCGTAGAACTCCAGCGCGCCGCCCAGCGCGGCGAGGAACAGCGTCTTGCAGTCCTGGCGGTTCAATGGACGGTGCGGTTCTAGGGAGCGGGTGCCCATGCGGCGATTTCCTTTGTCTTTGGTAGTTATCTATCGACCGTATGGTGGAGGAATGTCAGGTCGTGCCAATCAGATTAAATGACGGCGGCGGCGTCTGACAATAAGACGCGTTCGCGCCGCGGGGCCGGGCGCGCGGATGCCGCATGCCGACGGTGCTAGACTCGCACTGTCGCGCATCGAATCATGGAGGCCTCCATGCTGGAATTCATCGGCAGGGTGCTGCTGGGCGTGCTGGATTTCATTCTGGACCTTTACCTGGTCCGCGTGATCCGGGAAAGGAGAGGCCGCCCGCCGCGCCCGCTGGCGGAGGACGCCGCCAATCTGGCGGCATGGGAGTGGGTGATTCTTCCCGTCTGCGCGCTGGCGGCGTTCCTGGCCGGTTTCCTGATGTACGCGGCGGGCATTCCCTTGTTCCTGTGCATCGCGATACCCGGCCTGGCGATGCTGGTTTATTCGATCAGGCAGTTTTTCAAGCGCATGGACCTTTAACGCTCACTTCACCGCCCCGTCCATCCCGCGCATGAAATAGCGCTGGCAGAACACGAATACCGCCAGCACCGGCAGGATGGCGATCACCGCGCCGGCGGCGACCATGCGGGTGGAGGTGGCGAACGCGCCCTTCAGGTAGAGCACGCCGACCGACAGCGGATACAGCTCCGGCGTCTTCAGCACCACGCTGGGCCAGACGTAGACGTTCCACGACCATACCAGCGTGAAGATGCCCAGCGTGGCGAGATAGGGCAGGGACAGCGGCAGGCAGATGCGCAGGAACACCTGCCAGTCGCCGGCGCCGTCCATCCGCGCGGCGTCGACGATCTCGTCCGGTATTTCCTCGAACGCGTGCTTCATCAGGTAGATGCCGAAGGCGCCGGCGAGCGACGGCAGCACCACGCCCAGCCGGCTGTCGTCCAGGCCCAGCCGGCTGATGGTGACGTAGTTGCTGATGAAATTGATCTCGCTGGGCAGGAGCAGGGTGGCGATGATGGCGTAGAACACCGTCTGCCGGCCGCGGAAGCGCAGCTTGGCCAGCGGAAACGCCGCCAGGCTGGAAACCACCAGCGTGCCCAGCGTGGTCAGGCCGGAAATCCACAGCGAATTCCAGAAGAAGCGTCCCAGCGGGATGGCGTCCCACACCGCGGCGAAGTGCCGCCAGCCGGCGTCCTTCGGCCACAGCGGCGGCGGGAAATCGAACACCTGCTCGCCGTCGCCGACGGCGATGCCCAGTGTCCACAGGAAGGGATAGACGCAGGCGAAGGACAGCGCGAGCAGCAGCAGGTAGTCGGGCAGGCGGCGCAGCAGCTTGCGCGGCGCGGCGCGGTTCAGGGCGATGGCGGTCATGTCGTCCTCAGCGGTGGTCGGCGCGGATCAGCTTGAAATTCAGCCAGGCCAGCAGCAGGCAGACCAGGGTCAGCACCAGGCCGGCGGCGCTGCCGCGGCCGAAGTCCAGCTGGTTGAAGCCTTGATGGAAGGCGTAGTAGAGCGCGGTGTAGGTGGAGTTCATCGGCGCGCCGCGCGTCATCACCAGCACCTCCTCGAACGCCTTGATCGCGTCCAGCGTGGAGATCAGGCTGCAGAACAGGATGGTGGGCTTGAGCATGGGCAGGGTGATGCGCCAGAAGCGCTGCCAGGCACTGGCGCCGTCCAGCCGCGCGGCCTCCTGCATCTCGGCCGGAATCGACTGCAGCCCGGCGAGATACAGCACCATGTAATAGCCGATGCCGCGCCAGAAGGTGACGAACATCACCGAATACAGCGCCAGGTTCTCGTCGCTGAGAAAACCGACATCATGCTCCCGCGCCACCCATCCCAGCCAGTGCAGCGCGCCGTTGAGCACGCCGTAGTCGGCGTACATCCAGTTCCACATGATGCCCACCACCGACACCGTGGTGATCACCGGCAGATAGACGGCGGCGCGGAACCACTTGATGCCGGGCAGCGCCCGGTTCGCCAGCACCGCCAGCGCGATGCCGGCCAGCTGGATGGCAGGCACCACCAGCAGGTAGCGCAGCGAATTGCCGAGCGCCTGGATGAACACCGGGTCGTCCAGCAGGTAGCGGAAGTTGTCCAGGCCCACCCATTGCGGCGGCGAGACCAGGTCGTAGCGGGTGAAGGCGACGTAGCCGCCGAACAGCAGCGGCCAGAAGGTGAACGCGCCCATCAGCAGCAGGGCGGGTGACAGGAACAGCCAGGCGTTGCGGGTGGAGGTCGGCGTCATGCTTGGCCTGCGAAAGAAAAAGCGCCCCTGCCGGGAGACGCGGCGAGGGGCTGAGGAGGGAAGCGGCTTACTTCAACTGGCGGTTCCAGAAGGCGGCGGCGTCGTCCAGCGCCTTCTGCGCGTCCTTCTTGCCGGTGACGGCGGCCTCCACGTTGTCGACCAGGTTCTTTTTCAGGTCGCCGACATTGGGCACGCCGGTCAGCACCAGGGTGCGGATGCTGCGCGCCACCTTGGCGCCCTCGATGCGCGAGCTTTCTACCGCGCCGCCGCCGGCCGATGTCTTGACGAAGTAGCTGTCGGCCAGCGCCTGCCGGGTGGAGGGGAAGGTGGCCCCGGTCACCTTGGCGAAGGCCAGCTGCTGGGCGTCGCCGGTGAGGAATCTGGCGAACTTGACGGCCTCCTGCTGGGTGCGCGCCGGCAGGCCCTTGGATACCGACCAGCTGAACAGATAGCCGCCCTGGGCGATCTTGGTCGGTCCCAGCGGCGCCGGCTGCACCACGGTGGCGGCATAGATGTTGCGCGCGTCGCTCTGGGTGCGCTGGGCGGAGGTCGGCGCGGTTTCCATCATCGCCAGCCGGCCGCTGTTGTACAGCTTGATGCTGGCCTGGTAGTTGTCGTCGGCGAACAGACTGTCTCTGGCCAGCGCGCCGGCCTTGTAGGCGTCGGCGAACTTGCGGATCAGCGCGGCATGCCTGGGGCTGTTGAATACGGCTTTGCCGTTCTGGATCAGCGGCAGGCCCTGGCCCAGCATGATGCCGTCTATCTGGCCCAGTTGCGGCAGCAGGCCGGGCACGCCGGTCCTGGCCTTGACGATCTTGGCCAGGCGCAGCTCCTCGTCCAGGCTTGCGACCGGTTGTTTCGGGTCCAGGCCGGCTTTCTTGAACAGCTCGCCGTTGATCACCAGCACGTTGATGTTGTTGTACCAGGGCAGGCCGTACAGCTTGCCGCCGAAGCTGAGGTCGGCCAGCGCGTTGGGCAGATAAGCGGCCTGGTCCGCGCCCAGCGCCGCGTCCAGCGGGATCAGCGTGCCTTTCTGCGCGTATTTGAACAGACGCGGCACGTCGTGGTTGACCAGGGCCGGCGGCCGGCCGGCGGCGATGGCGGCGTTGAGCTTGGTTTCGAAGTTGTCGTTGAACACGTCCACCCATTGCACTTCCACATCAGGATGCTGCGCCTCGTAGGTTTTCTTGACGTTGGCGAAGTAGCCGTCGAAGGTGGGCTTCAGCGAATCGGTCCAGAATTCCAGCCGGACTTTTTCGGCATGGGCGGACAGGCTGCAGGCCAGCAGCGCGAGCGCGGCCAGCGCGGGGCGGAACGGTTTCATTGTCTTCTCCTGTTATCGTGTGCTCGGCCGCTGCAACAGCAGCAGCGCGCCCTGGGCGGAGTCGCCTTGCGGCGCGACCAGCCGCTGGCGGAAGCCCGGCGGCAGCCAGTCGCGCAGCGCCTGGCCCAGGCCGCCGCACAGCGCCACCGGCAGTTCGTCTTGCGGGTCCAGCGCGCGGGCGATGGCCCAGGCGTCCTCGCCGGCCTGGCGCAGCAAGGCGTCGGCCTCGGGGTCGACGCGGGCGGCGCTCAGCACCAGCGGCGCCAGCCGCGCGAACTGCGCCGGCGTGGCGCGGCCGTTCCAGGCCATCATCGCCTGCCAGTCGCCGCCGACGAAGTCCAGCACCGCGCGGGTCAGCGGGCTGTGGCTGTGCCGGCCGTCCAGCGCCATCTGGGTGAGCTGGGCGGCGCGCTGTCCCAGCCAAGCGCCGCTGGCTTCGTCGCCGCTGGGATAGCCCCAGCCGCCGGCTTCGCGGTGGCTGCCGTCGGGGTAGAGCGCCTCGCCTATGCTGCCGGTGCCCAGCGCGACGATGATGCCGGGTTGGCCGCCGTGCGCGCCGAGCAGGGTGGTGTAGCCGTCGGTGGCCAGGCTGAGGCGGGCGAAGCCTGGCGCCTGCGATTCGAATTCGCCAGCCCATTGCCGGTTGTGCACGCCGGATAGTCCGAGGCCTATCGCGCATGCGCTGGCCGGGGCGGCGGGCAGTCCTGCCTGTTGGAACGCGGCCTCCAGCGTCGAGAGCACGGCTTGCCACGATTTGGCGATGCCCTGGGACAGCGCCGAGGCGCCGCCTTCGGCCATGGCCAGAGGGGTGCCGTCGGACGCGTGCAGCCGGATGCGGGTGCCGGTGCCGCCGCCATCCACGCCTATCAGGTATCGGATGCTTGGATTCATCGTCTGCCGGGCCATCCGGCCCGCCTCGCTCGAATGATGACGTTTGGATTTCATGCAGTAAAGCATTCGAAATTTATTTCGTCAACTTGATTTATTTAAATGCAAGGAAATGACAACGGCTTGTGTGTGGCGGGGCGCGAAGTCATACTCCCGTCTCATGAGAAAAGCCCCCTCCAGCGCCGGGCCGAACATGGTGTCCGGTACCAATCTCGAGCACGCCCGCTCGCACAACCGCCGCGCGGTGCTGGAAACCGTGCGTTTGAACGGCCAGCTGACCCGGGCCGATCTGGCGCGCTTGACCGCGCTGACGCCGCAGACGGTGTCCAATATCGCCGCGGAACTGTTGGACGCCGGCATGCTGCTGGCGGGCGAGCCGCTGCGCGAGGGCGGCCGCGGCCAGCCGGCGATTCCGCTCAGCCTGAATCCGGATGGTGCCTACGCGGTCGGGATGCAACTGGATCACCAGATGCTGGTGGCGCTGGCGCTGGATCTGTCGGGCCAGGCGCGGTTCCGGCTGGAGCTGGCGGTGGACCGCCCGACGCCGGATGAGGCCTTGCCGCTGATCGCCGGCCTGCTGCAGCGCTTGAGGCAGGAGTCAGGCTTGGATTGGGGGCGCTTGCTGGGGCTGGGGCTGGTGATGCCGGGGCCGTTCGGGGTGGAGGGCATGACCTCGGTCGGGCCGACCACGCTGCCGGGATGGGAGGGCGTGGATTCGGCTTCGTTGACGCGCGCGCTGGGCTTGCCGGTGCTGCTGGAGAAGGATGCCACCGCCGCGGCGATAGGCGAGCGGCTGTACGGCACGGCCAGCACGCTGCGCAATTTCGTCTATCTGTTCGTCGGCGCGGGTTTGGGCGCAGGCCTGTTTCTGGACGGCCGCTTGTACACCGGCGGCCGGCGCAACGCCGGCGAGGTGGGACACATGATGGTGGTGCCGGACGGGCGGCCTTGCGATTGCGGCAACCGCGGCTGCCTGGAGCGCTATGTGTCGCTGCAGGCGCTGTACGAGGCGCTGGGCATCGCCGGCGGGCCGCTCGCCACGCCAGAGCACCTGGCGGGCCGCGGCATCGATGCCGCCGGCCAGCGCTGGCTGGATGCCGCCGCGGGGCCGCTGAGGCAGGCGATCAATATCCTGGAGTCTTTGCTGGACATCGACGCCGTGGTGTTGGGCGGGTTGCTGCCTCCGGCCTGGCAGGAGGCGCTGCTGGCGCGCTTGCACCCGCTGCCGCTGTCGGTGCGCAGCAGCAGCGGCGACAGGCTGAGGCTGGGCAGCGCCGGGCGCGACGTGGTGGCGCTGGGCGCGGCGGCCCTGCTGGTATTCGATGAATTCAACCCGCAATACGAGGTGTTGTTGAAGAACGGCCGGCGCTGAGCGTTCGGCGCGCGTGATCAGACTGGAGGGCGACGATGGCGATGCGGTTCCTGTTCAATCATCTGGGCTTCGAGAGCGCGGCGGCCAAGCCGGCGCTGCTGCAGGGGGAGGCCGGCGCGGCGGTGGACGGCGCGGCGGTGCTGGATGCCGCCGGCAAGGTGGTCTTGCGCGTCCCCTTGCGCGCGCTGGGCGGCGTGAACGGCTGGCGCGATTGGCATTACTGGCGCGCCGATCTCGACGCGCTGCGCCAGCCGGGCCGCTACCAGCTATGGCTGGAAGGCAGCGCGCCGCCGCTGGTGTCGGCGCCGTTCGAGGTGGCGGACAGCCTTTACGGGCCGGCGTTGTTGTCCGACCTGTTGTTCTATTTCAAGTCCCAGCGTTGCAGCGGCCTGTACGACCTGGCCGACCGGTCCGCGCCGGAAGAGGGCGGCGGGGCGCGGCGCGACGCGCACGGCGGCTGGTTCGACGCCTCCGGCGACTGTTCCAAGTATCTGAGCCACCTGTCCTATACCAATTATCTGAACCCCCAGCAGACGCCGCTGCTGGTCTGGAGCCTGATCCAGACGCGCCAGGCGTTGCCGCCGCAGGGCAAGTGGTTTGACGAGCGTTTGGTGGACGAGGCGCTGCATGGCGCCGATTTCCTGCTGCGCATGCAGCACGAGTCGGGTTTTTTCTACCAGACCCTGTTCGACGGCTGGAGCAAGGATGAGAAGCGGCGCAGCCTGTGCGCCTATTCCACCCAGCAGGGACTTCGCTCGCGGGCTTTCCAGGCCGGCTGGCGCCAGGGCGGCGGCATGGCGGTGGCGGCGCTGGCGGCGGCGTCAAAGCTGCCCCGCGATGGCGAGAGCGAACGCGCCGAATACCTGGCGGCCGCGCGCCAGGGTTTCGCCCACTTGCAGGAGCACGGCGGCTCATATCTGGCGGACGGCGAGGAAAACCTGATCGACGACTACTGCGCGCTGCTGGCGGCCTGCGAGTTGTACGCGGCCTGCGGCGACAGCGATTACGCCGATGCCGCCGCCGAGCGCGCGGCTTGCCTGCTGGAACGCCAGCATGCCGACGGCTGGTTCTGGCTGGACAACAGCCGAAGCCGCAGTTTCTGCCACGCGTCGGACGCGGGGCTGCCTTATTTCGCGCTGGCGCGCTACCTGGAGGTATTGCCGGACGGCCCCGGCGCGGCGGCTGTCGAGCAAGGGTGGCTGAGGGGGCTGCAAGGCGAGCTCGCCCGCAGCGCGGATGGCAATCCTTTCGGCTATCCGCGCCAATGGGTGAGGCAGCCGGGGGAAAGCGAGGGCGCGCGCTTCTTCATGCCGCAGCGCAATGCCAGCGGCTATTGGTGGCAGGGCGAAAACGCGAGGCTGGGCTCGCTGGCGGCCGCCGCCTGGAAGGGCGCTGCGCGCTGGCCAGAGCTGGCCGGCGGCCTGGACGCCTACGCGCAGTCGGCGGTGGACTGGGTGTTGGGCCGCAATCCGTTCGACGTCTGCATGTGGCAGGGGCATGGCCGCAACAACCCGCATTACGAGCCCGGGTATTGCAATGCGCCGGGCGGGGTCTGCAACGGCATCACCGCCGAGCCGGGAAGCGACGGCGGCATAGCCTTCCTGCTGCCGGAGGAGACCGACATCAGCCAGTCATGGCGCTGGAGCGAGCAGTGGCTGCCGCATGGCGCGTGGTTCTTGATGGCTTTGGCTCAGAGGCATGGTTTTAAAATTTGCCATGAGGTGCAATGAAGTTTTGGAAAATGCCAAAATTATTTAATTTTTTGAAATAAATTTATTTGACATTACCTTCTTCATGCTTAATCATGCGGAGAGCGCTTGCTTGGCAGGTGTTTTATAAAACCTTGAAGGCGATAATGACATGTTTGAAACCGTGATGAGAAAACGCGCTGCGTTCGTCGCTGTCGCAGGCGCGTTTGGTGCAATCAGCGCCATTGCGCATGCGGAAACACCGGGTTTCTGCGATACGAATTATGCGATCGTGGGGGAAGGGTTCGATTTCCGAGGCACCAATGCCAATATCAATTACATCGCTGCGGAAACGCCCAATGTCTTGACGATTGCGGGCAATGTGAATGGTTATCGGGTGACCAAGACCATTACCCTGGTTGGATTCACCGCTAGCGGCTCCTGGGGTGATTTCAATGGCGCTCAGTGGGCAGGGAAGGGGGTGACGGGCATACAGTTCAACGACAAGGAAATGATCATCAGCGGCGAGGTTCAGCAGGGATATAACTACTCTTCATTCCGAACTAGCCGCATCGTCTTTAACGGCGATATTTCCTTTGTGCCTGGGAGTCAGGGCGCTTACTCAACATCAAAGCTCAACCAGCTTATTCCCTTTCCCAGCAGCATGTGGAGCACCAGCGGCAAGGGCATTTTCATGGGGGCGACACATTATAACAGCCAGGGGCTGCCCAATGGCGGCTGGGATCAGGGGTATACCATTTTGCGATGCGGAGTGTCCCATTCATCTGCCAAGCGGTAATGGGCTGCGCTTCTGCGCGCAGAATAAAAAAACGGCGGGAAGTCCCGCCGTTTTTCATTTTCAGATCAACCTTACTGCGCGCTGCTGCGCGGACCGCGGTTGCCTTGATAGCCGCCTTCGCGGCGCTGGCCCTGGTAGCCGCCTTCGCGACGGTTGTTGCCGTAGCCGCCGCGGCCGTTGCCGCTGCCATGGCGGCGGTCGCCGTAGCCGCCCTTGCCGTTGTTGTTGCGGCGCGGGCCCTTGGGCGGGCGACGGGTCGGTTCCAGGCCGTCGATCACGCCTTCGGTGATCTGGCGCTTCAGGTATTGCTCGATGCGGCGCACCTTGTGGAATTCCTTGGATTCCGCCAGGGTGATCGCGGTGCCGTCGCGGCCGGCGCGGCCGGTGCGGCCGATGCGGTGCACGTAGTCTTCAGCCTGCTTCGGCAGGTCGAAGTTCACCACGTGGGTGATGGTCGGCACGTCGATGCCGCGAGCGGCCACGTCGGTGGCCACCAGCACCTTGATGCGGCCGCGGCGCAGGTCGTTCAGCGTGCGGTTGCGCCAGCTTTGCGGCATGTCGCCGTGCAGGCAGGCGGCGGAGTAGCCCTGGTCGGACAGCTTGTCGGCCAGTTCTTCCGAGTAAGCCTTGGTGGCGGAGAAGATCACGCACTGGTCGAAGCCGGATTCTTTCAGGATGTAGTCCAGCAGACGGTGCTTGTGGTTCAGGTCGTCCGCGTACAGCAGGTGTTCTTCGATGGTGCCGCCGGAGGTTTCGGTGCGGGCGATCTCGATGCGCTGCGGATCGCGGGTCATCTTTTCAGCCATGCGGCCGACGATGCCGTCCAGCGTGGCGGAGAACAGCACGGTCTGGCGGGTTTCCGGGGTGGCCTTGACGATGGCTTCGATATCGTCGATGAAGCCCATGTCCAGCATGCGGTCGGCTTCGTCCAGCACCAGCATTTCCAGGCGGGAGAAGTCGATGCGGCCGGAGCGCATGTGGTCCATCAGGCGGCCCGGGGTGGCCACGATCAGGTCGATCGGGCGCGACAGCGCGCGGATCTGGTAGCCGAAGGAGGAGCCGCCCACCAGGCAGGCGGTGCGCATCCAGCGCAGGTCCTTGCCGTATTCCAGCGCGTTCTTCTCCACCTGCTGGGCCAGTTCGCGGGTCGGCGTCAGCACCAGCACGCGCGGGCCCTGGCCCTTGGCGGTGGAGCGCTCGGACAGCTTGGTCAGCGCCGGCAGCAGGAAGGCCGCGGTCTTGCCGCTGCCGGTCTGGGCGGATACCAGCAGGTCGCGGCCGGCGATGGCCGCCGGCACGGCTTCAGCCTGCACCGCGGTCGGGTTTTCGTAGCCGGCGGCTTGCAGCGCGCGCAGGATGGTCGGGGCGATGCCCAGATCGGAGAACGTCATGATGTCCTTTCAGGCCGGCTTGCTGCCGGCGTCACTCGTTAAGCCAGGTTTCGTGGCGGTTATGCGGCGCCTTCTAGGCCGCAACTCATCGGCACCAACCTGGCAAGCGGCGAACAGCAGTCCAGTCGGAAAGACTCAAGCATGGACGAAGCCTGAAAATGGTCAGGGACGATGAAGAACACACTCGGGCGAGGCGAGGGGTGGGTTTGCCCGGTGAAATTACAAGAGGCAGGACTGTACATTAATTAGCCGCGCAACGCAATAGTTTTCTGAAAATTGGCCGGGTAAGTATTTGATTGTTTGCGTCTTGAATCGTCCTGTCTGGAAAATTAGCTTGCGAACCACAAGCAAGGGGCGCCGGGGCTGGCGAAGCGGCCGCGGCTCGCTACACTGCCACTATGGGCGCGGGGCAGGGGGCGGGCGAATGCGGTTGGGGCGGAAGCTGGGTGTATGGCTGTCGCGGCGGGCGGTTGGCGCCGGCGCGGCGCCGGTGTATGCGCTGGCGGTGGCGGCGTGCGCGCTGCCTGCGCTGTTTCTGCTCTGGCGTCTGGGGGCTGCGAGCTTTGATCCGCCGGACTGGCGCGGCTGGGCGATAGCGTCGGAGATCGGCCTGTTGGCGGCGCTGGTCGGGGCGATGCTCGCCGGCTGGCTGCGGCGGGGAGCGGGGCTGCGCGGCGCGGGCGGTTGGGAGATTTCGGAGGGGATGCGCAGCCAGGCGTTCTTCGCGCATTACCAGCCGATTGTCACCGGCACCCGCGGCGAGTGCGTCGGCGTGGAAGTGCTGGCGCGCTGGCGCCATCCGGTTCGGGGCAATGTGCGGGCCGACCTGTTCATACCGGAGGCGGTCGAGGCGGGCTTGATCGTGCCGCTGACGCGCTATCTGCTCAAGCGGGTGTGCGACGAGTTGCGCAAGGTGGCGCTGCCGCCGGATTTCATGGTGGGCGTCAACATCGCCGGCGAGCATCTGGCCTTGCCGGAACTGGTGCAGGACTGCCGCGAGATGGTGGACATGCTGCGCGCCAAGCAGGCGACGCTGGTGCTGGAAATTTCCGAGCAGGTGCCGCTGAGCGAGGCGTCCGGCGCGTTAGGCGTGATCAGGCGGCTGAAGCGCGAGGGCGTGAAGCTGGCGCTGGACGATTTCGGTTCCGGTTACGCCGACGTGGCGTATCTGCGGCGTTGGGGCTTCGATTATCTGAAGGTGGAGAAAGGCCTTGTCTCGACGCTGGAATGGGACGCGCTGCGCGGCGGCGGGCGGGATGGCGTGTTGTCGTCCGGCGAGCCGGGCGTGAGGGTGATCGTCAAGGGCGTGGAGACTTCGGGGCAGCAGAGCGATCTGAGCGGGAAAGGCTTCGAGCTGCTGCAGGGCTTTTATTTCGGCAAGCCGATGACGCTGAATCACTTCAGGCAATGGCTGTATTCCGGGATCATTCAGGATCGATCGACGGCCGGGGTGCGTCCGCGGGACAGCTAGGGGCTGTTGACGTTTGCTGAGCGGCCGCGCCGGGATGCGTTTTGCGGCGAATCCAGGCGTTTCGCGCGCCGCATAGTCATGCTCTGCCAGCGCGGAACAACGAAGCGTCGTCGCGAAAAGCGCCCGGCCCCGCGGGTTTGGCCGCTTTGGGACGGAAGCCGCGTTGCCCAGCCCTTGCATAGCATGACTGTGCGTCGGACTGTGCGCCTTGCTTCCGTCTCAAACGGCGCAGACGCGATCCACTCAGCAAACGTCAACAGCCCCTAGATCCGGACGGGTTGGGACATAGGGCCGCGTTTGCTACAATGCGGCCCTTTTTCATTTTGAGGGAAGCAGTGGAATGGAATACGCCGTGCAACGCTACGCAGCCACCCGGCCCTGGGCCAAGCGAGTGGGGCAGCTGTATGTCCAGACGGTTCAGGCCGCCGAGGCCCGGGCGCAGATGAAGGACGTGATCAAGCGCGAACTGGAGCGGGCGGCGCAGGTGTTCGAGATTCCCCAGGCCACGATCGTCTGCGAACTGGCGCTGGCCGAGGCCTGGGGGCACTTCGTGCGCCATGGGCGTGTGGTTTCCCATCTGGACGCTGCGCTGGCGTCGGCGCTGGCCCACACCCGCCAGCCGTCCAATTTGCCCGATACGCTGAGTCTGCCGGCCGCCGCGTTTTTCCTGCATGTGCCGGGCGAAGGCGGCGCTTTCGTCGTGCATCAGCCCGAACGCCGCGCCCTGCTGTTGACGATGGTGCGCATGGGCTTCGCGCCGAATGGCGTCAACTGGCTGCAGGCGGCCGACCAGGTGGAGCTGGCCCGGGTCGAATATCCGGGCGAGCTGGCGCCGCAGCTGGAGGCCGTGCCGGACGAATGGCGGGCGCTGCTGTCTTCCGTGCTGAACGGGCTGGCGATGATGACCCAGCCCAAGCTCGAGCTGTCCAAGGGCTGGGAGGCTTCCGCTCCGGCCGGATGGGTGGCCGATGCCGCGCATCCGTCGTGCGTCAAGACCCGGCAGAAGGCGCGCAGCCAACTGCTGAAATCGGGTTTCGGCGAAGTGACGTTCTGCCGGGTGGCGGAGCTGGCCGACGGCGCCGAATACGCCAGCCAGGGCTATTGGCGCCGCCAGTCTTTCGGCGCCGACAAGGCGCACTCGCGCCTGGTGTGGGTGGCGCCGCGCTGACCGCCGGCGACCCGGCCCAAGCGCCATGGCGCGGGTCGAGAGCTCCGATGTGAAAAAAACGCCCGGCTTGCCGGGCGTTTTTCCATGCGCGCGGCTTCCGGTCAGTATTCGTTGAGCAGGGTGCGGATCAGCTCGCGGAGCTTGTCCATGTCGAAGGGCTTCTGGCAGCAGGCCGCGATGCCGGCATCCTCCAGGTCGTCCTTGTTGATATTGTCGCTATCGCTGGTGATCATTAGCACCGGGGCGTCCGGTTGCAGGCCGCTGCTGCGGACGTGGCGCGCGAAATCCAGCCCGTCCATGCCCGGCATGTGGTAGTCGGTGATGATCAGCTTGAACGGCTCCTGCTCCAGGTAGGGAATGGCGGCTTCGCTGCTGGCCGCTTCGCAGAAGTGCTCGAAGCCCAGCTTTTCCAGTACCTGCCGGATGTGGTGGCGAGAGGTGCTGCTGTCGTCGACGATCAGCACGTTCATCAGCGCCATGTCGGCATCGACTTCGGCGCCCAGGCTGGGGCAGTTGAGGAAGTTCATCACCGACTGCATCGCCTGGTCGAACTCATCGTGGGTGAATGGCTTGGGCAGGATGGCCAGGCTGCCGGCCTGGCGTATCGTTTCCAGCCGCTCCGGATTGGTTTCGCTGGAGATCAGGATGAAGGGCAGGTCGTACAGATCCGTGCTTTCCCGAAGTTCCCGGACCAGCTCGGCGCCGGTGATGTCGGGCAGGTGGTAGGCGCTGATGATCAGGTTCGGCCGCCGTTGCCGGGCCTGCTCTATCAGCTCGCGGCCGGATGGATGCACTTCTATCTGCGCGGCGCCCATGGCCTCCAGCGCCTTGGTGATGATTTGCGCCTGAACCGGCGAGGGTTCGGCCAGTGAGATCAGCAGTTGTTCCAAAGCCAGCATTGCTCCGCTCCGACATTCTACTTATTTGCATTATTGTCGGTTTGGCACGATTTGGATGGACCGGCAAGCAAAATCCGCAGATGGCCTGATTTGAGTGGCGCCGCCGCGCGGGCGGCAAGTTTTGCCGCTGCCATCCTTTCGGCCGTCCGGCAAACTTGCCGCTTGGCGCCGAATCGGCGTGAAAACTTGGCTTTTCGGGCCTTTCGGGTGCTGGCACACTTCGTGCTTTAGCGTAGGCCAGCGAGGAGATTGCCCAATGCTAGACAAGATTGCCCACTATTTCGACTTTCAGCAGCGCGCGCTGAACTTGCAGGCGTATCGTGCCGAAGTGATAGGCAGCAATGTGGCGAACGCCGAAACGCCGTATTACAAGGCGGTGGATTTCGATTTCAAGTCGGCGCTTCAGGCGCAGGTGGACAAGCAGGGGCAGCTGGGACTGGCGCTGACCGACGCGCGCCATATCGCAAACCAGACTGGCGGCGCCGCCGGCGTGCAGCTGCAATACCGCAGCGCGGTGCAGCCCAGCCTGGACGGCAACACGGTCGACATGGATATCGAGCGCGGCGCTTTCGCCGACAACGCTTTGCAGTATCAGTCCACGCTGGCGTTTCTGAACAAGAAGATCAGCGGGCTGAACTCGGCGATCCAGGGCAGCGGCAACGGAGGCTGATTGAATGTCCTTGTCCAATCTCTTCAATATTTCGGGTTCCGCGCTTTCCGCGCAGTCGATGCGGCTCAACGTGGTGGCCAGCAACCTGGCCAACGCCGAAAGCGCCACCAGCTCCACCGGGCAGCCGTACAAGGGTCGCCACGTGGTGTTCACCGCGGTGCCGGTGGATGCCGCCCAGCCCCAGGTGGCCGGCGTGCGCGTCACTTCGGTGGTAGAGGATCAATCGCCGCCGCGGCTGAAGTACGAACCGGGTAATCCGCTGGCTGACGAGCGCGGCTACGTGACCATGCCCAATGTCAACGTGGTGGAGGAGATGGCCGACATGATCGCCGCTTCTCGCGCCTACCAGAACAACGTTGAGATGATGAACACCGCCAAGAGTCTGCTGCAGAAAACCCTGCAGCTGGGCCAGTAATTTAAGGAGCGACAGTCATGGCCTCTGCAGCTGGAACCACTTTCAATTTCAACTCGCTGAACAATCAGCTGGCGCCGGGCGCCTCCAGCATGCAGGCGGCGAATGGCGGCGCGTCCGGCAATACAGGCAGCGCCACCAGCGCGCAGAGCCTGCAGAACAATTTTCTGACGCTGCTGACGGCGCAGTTGAATGCGCAGGATCCGCTCAATCCGATGGACAACAGCCAGCTGACCAGCCAGATGGCGCAGATCAGCCAGGTTTCGGGCCTGCAGTCGCTGAATCTGACCATGCAGCAACTGGTCGCTTCCCAGAACGCGTCGCAATCGATGATGGCGACCGGCATGATAGGCAACAACGTGCTGGTCGCCGGCAACACGCTGGCGTCGCCGGCCGCGGGGCAGACGACCCAGGGCGGCGTCATGCTCAGCGGCCCGGCCTCGTCCTATCAGGTCAGCGTGCTGGACAAGAACGGCAATGTCGTCGATACCGTAACCGTCGCCAATCCCAGCAAGGGCCTGAATACCTTCAACTGGGACGGGACGGATGGGAAGGGCCATGCCTTGCCCGCCGGGAATTACACTTTCCAGGTCAAGGTGACGCAGGCCAGCGCGGGCGGCAACACGACCGCGACCGCGTACAACAACCAGAAGGTCCAGGCGGTGTCCTGGCTCAACGGCTCGCCGATGTTGGTGTTGCCGGGCAATCAGTCCGTGCCGCTGTCGGCCGTGGCGCAGATGTCTTGATCGTCGCTTGACGCAAGGTTGAATGAAGGAGCGGTAAAATGGGTTTTCAACAAGGCCTCAGCGGAATCAACGCGGCGTCGGTCCAGCTGGATTCGATCGGCAACAACGTCGCCAACGCCAATACGGTGGGTTTCAAGAGCTCGCGCACAGAGTTCGGCGATCTGTACGCGCAAAGCATTTTCGGCACCGCGGCGAACTCGCCGGGCAATGGCGTCAGCGTCCTTGCGGTGACCGCCAACATGTCGGCGGGCAATACCGAAAACACCGGACGTAGCCTGGACCTTGCCATCAACAACAATGGCTTCTTCATCATGAACCAGCCCAACGGCACCCAGACCTATTCCCGGGACGGGCAGTTCCAGGTGAACAGCCAGGGTTATCTGGTGAACAGCTACGGCGCCTACCTGCAAGGGTACGGGGTCAACACTTCCGGCCAGCCGCAGGTCGGCCCGCTGCAGAATCTCCAGATCACCAACACCACCATTTCCCCGCAGGCCACTTCGCAAATCTCGTGGCCGGTGCAACTGAACTCCAATGCCACGGTGCCGGTCAACTCGCCGGTGAATCCCACCGATCCGACCACGTATAATTGGCCTAGTCCTACGGTGGTGTACGACAGCCTCGGCAATTCCCACCAGGTGACGCTCTATTATTCGCTGGCCTCCACCAGCGCCACCGGCAATACCTGGACGGTCACGCCTTACGTGGACGGCGCGCCCGCGACGATCCCCGGCGGCGGCAGCGGCAATACCAATTTCTCGGTGAAGTTCAACAACAACGGCAGCTTGGCGAACACCACGCCGGCCAACGTGAACCTGACCTTCAACACCACCAACGGTTCTTCCACGCCGCAGACCGTCGCCATCAACCTGACCGGGTCGAACCAGATCGCGCAAAACTACGGCACCGGCACCATTACCCAGAACGGCTCCGCGCCCGGCTTGCTGACCGGCGTCAGCATCGCCAGCAACGGCGTGGTGCAGGCGACCTTCTCCAATAGCCAGACCAAGACCCTGGGGCAGGTGGCGCTGGCCACCTTCGTCAACCCGCAAGGCCTGTTGAACCTGGGCGGCAACCAATGGCAGCAGAGCGGCAATTCGGGCCCCGCCACCGTCAACCAGCCGGGAACGGGCAATGCCGGGACCTTGACGGCCGGCTCGGTGGAGGACTCCAACGTCAACCTCACCAATGAGCTGGTGAACATGATCACTGCCCAGCGCTACTACCAGGCCAACGCGCAGACGATCAAGACCCAGGACACGTTGATCCAGACGTTGTTGAACATCTAAACAGGGCTGAGCTGAATAATGGACCGCGTGCTGTTTTTGGCGATGACCGGCGCCAAGCATGAAGCTTGGCAGCAAGCGACCACCGCCAACAATTTGGCCAACGTCAACACCAACGCCTTCAAGGCGGATCTGGCGGCCTACCGGGCCTTGCCGGTGGTGGGCGACGGCGCCCCGACCCGCACTTACGTGGTGGACAACACCATCGGTTTCGATGCCAGCCAGGGCAGCTTGCAGCATACCGGCAATCCGAGCGATTTCGCGCTGGGCACGCCGGGCTTCTTCGCGGTGCAGGGGGCGGACGGCCAGGAGGCCTACACCCGCGACGGCGGCTATGTGCTGGATGCCACTGGCCTGATGCGCACGCATTCCGGATTGCTGATCATGGGCGACGGCGGCCCGATCACGGTGCCGGCGGGAAGCCAGGTGCAGCTGGGCAGCGACGGCTCCGTGATGGCGGTGCCGCAGTCCGGCGCCAACCGCGCGCCGCAGCTGGTGGGCCAGATCAAGATGGTCAATCCCGGTCCCAAGGATGTATACAAGGGCGAGGACAAACTGTTCCACGTCAACGGCGGCGGCACGCTGCCGGCCAGCGCCGATGTGAAGCTGGTGCCGGAAACGCTGGAATCGTCCAATGTCAACTCGGTGGAGGCGCTGGTCCAGATGATCTCGCACGGCCGACAGTACGAATTGAATATCAAGATGATGCAGACCTCGCAGCAAAACGATCAGCAGGCTGCGCAGTTGCTGTCCATGAGCTGACGGCATAGCGGAAAGAAAGCAGGGTAATACGCCATGATGCGCGCACTGTATATCGCCAAGACCGGCATGGATACCAGCCAGTTCCAGCTGGACGTGGTTTCCAACAACCTGGCGAACGTCAACACCGTGGGTTTCAAGAAAAGCCGCGGCATATTCGAAGACCTCTACTACCAGACGCTGAGGCAGCCTGGCGGGCAGCTGGCGAACGGCAACGCCAATCCCACCGGCCTGCAGGTCGGTACCGGCGCGGCCGCGGTGGCGTCCTCTCGCATCTTCACCCAGGGGCCCCCGCAGCAGACTGGGCAGCCGCTGGACCTGCAGATCCAGGGCGACGGTTTCTTCAGGCTGCTGCAGCCGGATGGCACCACCGCTTACAGCCGCAACGGCCAGTTCCAGCGCGACGCCAACGGCAATGTCGTGAATCCGGATGGCCTGCCGTTGAACCCGAACATCAATATTCCGGCCACTGCCCAGCAGATCACGGTTTCGTCCGCCGGCGTCGTCCAATACACCCTGGCGGGCAGCGCGGCGCCGCAGACCGCGGGCACCATTCTGCTGACGACCTTCATCAACCCGCAGGGCTTGCAGAGCATAGGCAACAACCTCTACCTACAAACCGCGGCCTCGGGCGATCCGCAGGATGGCAATCCTCAAACCGATGATCGCGGCGCGATTAAATCCGGTTTTCTGGAGTCGTCCAACGTCAATGTGACCGAGGAGCTGGTGAACATGATCACCGCGCAGCGTTCGTTTGAAATGAACTCCCGCGCCGTGACCACCGCGGACCAGATGCTGCAGAAGCTGAGCAATTTGTAATATCGCGAGGCGGTGCGGAGCCGCCTTGACGGGAGCATGGCAATGAAAAGCAAACTGGCGATCACGATGGTGTCGGCGCTCCTGCTGGCGGCTTGCGCGGTGCAGGAGCCGCCGCTGGTGCAGGGGCCGACCACGGCGAAGCCCCAGCCGCGGCCGGTGGGGCTGCCGGCCAATGGCGCCATCTTCCAGGCGGCGAGCTACCGACCGATGTTCCAGGATGCGATGCCCATCCAGGTGGGGGATACGCTGCAGATCACCATCCAGGAGAATTCCTCCACTTCGCAGTCCGAGCAGGTGACCGATACCCGCACCTCCGGCCTGAGCTCCAACATCACCGCGGGCGTGAAGATCCCCTTCCTACCCAGCGGGCTGGCCAGCGGCCTCGGCGGCACCAGCTTCAACAGCTCCGGCTCCGCCAATAACACCGGCAAGGGCAATAACCAGGTCGCCACCACTTTCGTCAGCTCCATCACCGTGACGGTGACCGATGTGCTGGCCAACGGCAATCTGGTGGTCAGCGGCGAGAAAATGGTGCGCATCAACAGCGACACCGAGTCGATCCGCCTCTCCGGCGTGGTCAATCCCCGCGACGTGACGCCGGATCGGACCGTGTCGTCGCTGAAGGTGGCCGATGCGCGCATCGAGCAGCAGACCAAGGGCAACAACCGTCTGTACAACGAGCCTGGCTGGTTGTCCAAGATCTTCATGTCGCTGCTGCCGATCTGACGGCGGCGGCGGGAGTCGTTTGATGAAAAAATGGATCGTGATGGCCAGCCTGCTGCTGGCCGCGCTGCCGGCGATGTCCGCCCAGCGTTTGAAGGATATCGCCAATATCGGCGGGGTGCGCCCCAACCAGCTGATCGGCTACGGCCTGGTGGTGGGGCTGGACGGCAGCGGAGACAAGGTGACCTCGTCGCCGTTCACCGGGCAGGCGATGATCAATATGCTGAACCAGCTCGGCGTGCAAGTGCCGCCCGGCACCAAGATCGATCCGAAGAACGTGGCGGCGGTGACGCTGACCGCGACGCTGCCGCCGTTCTCCAAGCGCGGCCAGATGCTGGACGTGACCGCGTCGTCGATAGGCGACGCCAAGAGTCTGCGCGGCGGCACGCTGCTGCTGTCGCCGCTGAAAGGCGCGGACGGGCAGATCTATGCGATGGCCCAGGGCAATGTGGTGGTGGGCGGCGCCGGCGCTTCGGCCGGCGGCAGCTCCACCCAGATCAATCAGTTGAGCGTGGGGCGCATTCCGTCCGGCGCGACGGTGGAGCGCGAGGTGCAGACCGCGCTGGGCGACGGCGAATTCATCCACCTGGAACTGCAGGAATCGGATTTCACCACCGCCAACCGCGCGGTACAGGCGATCAACAAGGTGTTCGGCGGCGACACCGCCCGCGCGGTCGACGGCCGGCTGATCGAGGTGAGGGCGCCGTTCGACAGCAATCAGCGCGTGCAATTCCTGTCCAGGATGGAAAATATTGCCGTCGATCCGGCAGATCTTTCCCCGCTGGTGATCATCAATGCCCGCACCGGCTCCATCGTGATGAACCAGGCGGTGACGCTCGGGTCGTGCGCGGTGTCCCATGGCAACCTGTCCGTGACCGTCAACAACACGCCGCAGGTCAGCCAGCCGAATCCCTTGTCCGGCGGCAAAACCGTGGTCACCAATCAGGCCGACATCACCATCAACAGCACCAGCGGCAAAGTGGTGGGTTTGAAGGGGGGCGCAAACCTGTCCCAGGTGGTGAATGCGCTGAATGCGCTGGGCGCGACGCCGCAGGATCTGATTTCCATCCTGCAGGCGATGAAGTCCGCAGGCTCCTTGAAGGCCGATCTGCAGATCATCTGACCTGGCATGATTATTGCTGGGTTTGGGGCCGAGGAGCGAAGAAATGACCGCGAAATTCCAGGGCCTGTTACCCAACGACATGCTGAGCCGCCAGCTGGCCGCCGATCCGACCGGCTTGCAAAAGCTCAAGGCGAAGGCCAGCGGCGATCCCAAGGCCGCCGCCAAGGAAGCGGCTTCGCAGTTCGAAGCGCTGTTGATGAACACCATGCTGAAGACCATGCGCGCGACCAAGTTCGACGAGAGCGAGGCATCCAACAGCATGGACACTTTCCAGGGCCTGTCCGACCAGCAGATGGTCCAGGCCTTGTGCTCGCGCGGCGGCATCGGCCTGGGCGACATGATCTACCGGCAGATCGCCAAGCAGTCGGGCTTCGAGCCTGATGCCGGGAAGGACGGCGCGGCACTGTTGTCCCACGGCCCGGCCCTGGCGGCCCGCCCGATCGGCGAGCGCGCGGCCCAGGCATATCGCAATGCTTCCGGCGTTTCTGAGGCGGGCGGCAGCTCTCCGTCCCAGACCGTGGGAGGCGGCAATAAATCGTTCGTCGGCGGCATGCTGTCGCATGCGCGGGACGCCGCCCAGCAGCTGGGCGTCGCGCCCGAGTGCGTGGTCGCCCATGCCGCGCTGGAAAGCGGCTGGGGCAAGCGGACCATACGCAACGCCGACGGAACCGACAGCCATAACCTGTTCGGCATCAAGGCCGGCGGCGACTGGCAGGGCAAGACGACCACGATCATGACCACCGAGTATGTGGGCGGCGTGGCGCAAAAGCGGCAAGAGACCTTCCGTTCCTATGGTTCATACGCAGAGGCCTTTACCGATTACGCGAAAGTGCTCAAATCCTCCTCGCGTTACAAGAACGTTCTGAATCAAGGGCAAAACGTGTACGGCTTCGCCCAGGGCCTGCAAAGCGGCGGCTACGCCACCGACCCGCGCTACGCGCGCAAACTGGTCGACGTGGCGGCGAGCCTGGCGCAACAAGTGGCCAGGACTTGATCAAGCTTTGGCGAAAACGGTCGATAAAGGCTTAGAGAGGTAATCATGGCTATCATCGGAGCGGACGTCTTTGGCATCGGCCTGAGCGGACTGAATGTCGCGCAAAACGCCTTGTCGGTGACCAGCAACAACATATCCAACGTCAATACCCCCGGCTACAACGCCCAGTACATGACGCAGGCCGGGCGTACGCCCGTGAACGCGGGCTTCGGCTACCTGGGGCAGGGCGTGGACGCGACCAGCGTGATGCGCACCTACAACCAGTACCTGGTCACCCAGATGCAGACCGCGCAAACTAACAGCAGCTACTACACGACCCAGTCACAGCAGCTGCAGCAGGTTGCCAACATGATCCAGAACAGCACGCAAAGCGTGAGCCCGGCGATCCAGTCGTTCTTCGGCGCGATGCAGACTCTGACCCAGCAGCCTAACTCCACCGCCAGCCGCCAGGCGGTGCTGGGCATGGCCCAGGCGCTGGCCACCTCCATGACCTCGATGAATTCGCAGCTGCAGCAGATTCAGCAGGGGGTGAACAACCAGATCAGCAGCTCCGTGCAGAGCATCAATGCGCTGGCGCAGCAGATCGCCAACCTTAACCAGCAGATCGGCGCCGCCACCGGGGGCAATCCCAACGGCGCCCAGCCGAATACGCTGCTGGATCAGCGCGACCAGGCGGTGACGCAGCTGAACCAGCTGGTCGGCGCCACCATCAACAAGAACAGCGACGGTTCGTACAATGTCAGCATCGGCAGCGGCCAGCCCTTGGTCGTCGGCACGACGACCTTTTCGCTGCAGACTCAGCAGGACCCCAACAACCCGGCCAACTACCTGATAGGGCTGGCCGGGCCGAACAACTCGCTGACCATGTTGCCGAACAACATCATGAACGGCGGGCAGCTGTCGGGGCTGCTGAATTTCCGCGACGGTCCGCTGGTGCAGACGCAAAAACAGCTGGGCACCCTGGCGATCAATTTGTCCGCGGCGATGAACTATCAGAACTCGCTGGGCATGGACCTGAACGGCAACACCCCTGGCGCGGCGATCTTCCAGGACTTGTCGAAGTACGTCAACAACCCCCAGTATGCGGCGGGCCAGTTCGGGGTGGTGATGTCCGATCCTTCGCAGCTCGCTTGCGCGTCCAATCTGGCGCCGACCGGCGGCGCGGGCGGCAGCGGCGTGACGATGAGCGGCGTGTGGTCCAATCTGCCGGGCACGTACCAGACCGATATCAACAAGACTCCACCGGTGCTGGATTCCGTCACCCAGCACCCGTCGTATCAGCTGACCGGCATGACCGTCACGGCGTCGGCGACCTCGCCGATCACCATGACGGCCACCATCACCGGCACCAATGGCGGCGGACCGTACAATGTGGTCGTCGATCCGACTCTGCCGAACAGTTACAAATTGCAGACCACGGCGGTGCCGCCGGTGGATGTCGGCATCGGCTTTCAATTGTCCGGGGTGCCTGCGACGAACCAGACTTTTACCGTGGGCCCCGCAACCAGCACCAAGAATTCCGGCGACAGCAACAATCTGCGCCAGATGACCGCGCAGCAGAATATCAATCTGGTGAACGGGCAGTCCTACCAGGGCTTTTACTCGACGATGGTGGCATCGGTGGGCAATGCCACCAATACGGTGAATCTGCAGAATCAGACCGCGCAGACGACGCTGCAGGAAGCGCAGAAAAACAATTCCAATGCCTCCGGCGTGAACCTGGACCAAGAAGCCGCGAATCTGATCAAGTACCAGCAGTCATACCAAGCATGCAGCAAGGTGATACAGATTGCGCAGAGCACGTTCAGCACAATCCTGAACGCCTTGTCCTGATTTGGTGAAGGAGCACGAATATGCGCATCAGTTCAAACACCCTATACCAGTCCGGCGTCAATAATATGTCGGCGCTGCAGTCGGATCTGCTTCAACTTAATATGCAGATCGATACCGGCAAGCGCGTGGTGACGCCGGCGGACGATCCGGTGGCCGCCGCCCGCATCGAATTGCTCAACTCCTCCAGCGGGCAGAACACCCAGTACGGCAAGAATACCCAGGCGGTATCCTCCTGGCTGTCGCTTTCCGATTCGACTTTGCAAAACGTCGTCAATCTGATGGGGGCGATGAAGAGCCAGGCGATTTACGCTAACAACAGCTCGCTGTCTCCTACCCAGCTGCAGCAGCTTCAAAAGACGGTTGCGGAGGGCATCTCCGAGTTGACCGGCTACGCCAACGCCACCGACGGCAACGGGAATTTTCTTTTCAGCGGCAATGCCGTGACCACGGCCCCGTTCTCGGTGAACATGAATGCTTCGCCGCCGGTGACGACGTATAATGGCGACAACGGACAGCGCAGCGTGCAGGTGAGCGCATCGCGCACCATGACGATTTCCGATCCCGGCAATGTGGTGTTCGGCATTCCCGGCGGAAGCCCCACCGCCACTTTCGACGCGCTGGCCAATCTGTACGATCTGCTGGGACAGAATCCCAAGCCGGCCAATTTCCCCTCGCAGATCAGCACCATCATCAACCAGATCAGCAATGCGACCCAGCAACTGTCGATCGCCCAGGCCTCGGTCGGCTCGCGCGAGCAGGAAAACGAAACCCTGCAGGGGATGAGCGGCAGCCTGGACCTGCAATACAATAGCGCGATCGGCGATTTGCAGAATGTCGACATGGCCAAGGCCATCTCCAACTTCACCCTGACCCAGACTTCCTTGCAGTATACCCAGAAAACTTACGCCCAGGTTTCCCAGCTCTCGCTGTTCAGTTATATCTCAGGCTGAGTATTTGCCCGGTTCCGCAGGGGCGGAAAGGCACCGGCTTCGACAAGGAGGCGGTGCCTTTTTGTTTGCCAGGCAGATGGATGGTCTCCTCGCGCTAACGGCTTGGCAAGCGGGCGGGCTCCACCACGATGCCGGCGCGCAGGCCGGGCTTGACGGCTGGATTGGGGAACAGGATGCGCTCCTCGCCGCCTGTCGCCTGATAGCGGACGGCGCCGTCCTCGGCGATCAGCATGCCGTCCGGCAGCAGGGTGAAGTTTTCGACGCTGTCCGCCAGGTTCAGCTTGAAGGCTTCGCTGTGTTTGACCAGGTCGTATTTCGCCCTGAACAGCGGCAACTTGTCCTCGTCCAGGTCGGGAACGTTGGCTTGCGGGTTTGACAGCAGGCCGCGCAGCGCGCCATCGATGCCGGAGAAGCGGCTCAAGTCGTTTTGTCCGAATGGACGGGCCTTGCCCAGCTCCAGGGTAAAGGCGTCCGCCTCGCAATATTGGCTGGTGAAGTAGCTGAAGGTGTTGGCCGGCTGGGTGTGCAGCAATACGGCTTCGATGCCGCAGCGCTGCAGCCAGGCCAGCTGTTCGCGCTTGTGGGTGCGGCCGTCATGAAGAAACGGGTAAATGGCGAATTTCTCGAAAACCGATCCGCGAATGGCGGTGTGCAGGTCGTAGTGCAGCTTGCGCGCCCGTGCGCCGGCGAAAAATTCCGCCGCCAACGTTTCCAGTTCGGCGGCGCGGACGGACTCGGGCAATTCGGGGTGTCTGGCGTGGGCGCCGTTGAACAGCCGGTTCATGTCGTAATTGCCGTAACGCACGCCCTGCCGGATCGCGTCCAGGTTGGCGAACATCACCAGCAGGCGGCAGTTCAGCGCCAGCTGTCCCGCGGCGATGTCTGTCAGCATGCCGTCCACCACTTCGATGGGCGCGGTTTCATTGCCGTGCACGCCGCAGGACAGCAGGACGGAGTCGGCGCCGCGGGCGTCGCCATTCAGCTCCACGCAGCCCGGCGCCAGCCAGCGGGCGGCCAGGCCGCCGGGCAGTGGCCATTCGGCGCGGGTATCGGAAGAGGAGAGCGCGTGTTGCAGGAAGGATGGGCTGTGCGTCATGGCGTGGCTATCGATTGAAGACGGTGTGTGATGTCCGATTGTAATCTCGGCCCGCCGTCCGGTCATGTCGCGGCGCGGCGGCGGCGGGCGGGCAGTGTTGCGAATCTGGTTAAAAAGCTTGCCGTTTGCCGAAAAAAACGCCGCCGGGCGCATGGCCGCGGCGGTGCCGGATGTCATGGCTGCGCCTGGCGGAGGCGCGCAATCCTTTGTTTTGTTTGCCTTGATTTTTTCGACGGGCGGACAAAGGGCGCGGGCGGGGAGCGCGTGCGGTTTGGGCGTGTGCGAGCGGGTACATTTTTTTACTTGTCAATCAGCGAGATGTTGTTATAATCCGCGCTCGTTTGCGCTATGCAACAACTAACAATTCATTCTGTTTCGCTCCGACATCCCAGGCCCACATAAAAGCTGTAGAGCCCGAAAGCCGTGCACTAAGGAGCGGGGTTATCCATCATAAGTTCTGAGAGGAAAACTCATGGCTTGGTCTGTGGCTGATAGCCGGAGCCTGTACGGCATCCGGCATTGGGGGGCTGGTTATTTCGATGTCGGGGACAGCGGCAACATCGTCGTGCGTCCCAATGTGCGCCAGCGCAAGGAAATCGATCTGTACCGCCTGGTGCGCGATCTGGGCGGCAAAGGCCTGGATCTGCCTCTTCTGGTCCGTTTCCCGGACATTCTGCAGGACCGCGTGACCCGCCTGTGCGGCGCCTTCGACAAGGCCATCGCCGAACAGGGCTACGGCAACCGCTACACCGCCATCTACCCGATCAAGGTCAACCAGCAGGAAGCGGTGGTCAAGAGCATCATCGCCACCCAGGACGTGTCCATCGGCCTGGAAGCCGGCTCCAAGCCGGAGCTGATGGCGGTGCTGGCCTTGGCGCCCAAGGGCTGCACCATCGTCTGCAACGGCTACAAGGACCGCGAATTCATCCGTCTCGCGCTGATCGGCGAGCGCCTGGGCCACCAGGTGTTCATCGTGATCGAGAAGGAGTCCGAGGTCGATCTGGTGATCGAGGAATCCCGCAAGCTGGAAGTGCGCCCCAATATCGGCCTGCGCGTGCGCCTGTCGTCGCTGGCGTCCAGCAAGTGGTCCGACACCGGCGGGGAAAAGGGCAAGTTCGGCCTGTCCGCCGGCCAACTGATCTCGGCCACCGACAAGCTGATCGCGGCCGGCCTGGGCGACTGCGTGCGCCTGATGCACTTCCACATGGGTTCGCAGATCGCCAACATCGCAGATTACCGCCTGGGCTTCCGCGAAGCGATCCGCTACTTCGCCGAGCTGCGCGCGCTGGGCCTGCCGGTCGACCATGTCGACGTCGGCGGCGGCCTGGGCGTCGATTACGACGGCACCCACTCGCGCAACGACAGTTCGATCAACTACGACATGGCCGAATACGCGCACGTGATCGTGTCCATGCTGTCCGAGTTCTGCGCCGAGAACGGCATCCCGCACCCGCGCATCCTGTCCGAATCCGGCCGCGCGATGACCGCCCACCACGCGGTACTGCTGATGAACGTGACCGATGTCGAGCGCCTGCCCGACACAGTGGCGCCGATCGACAAAGCGGAAGAGCTGTCGCTGCCACTGCGCAAGCTGGTGGAGCTGGCCAACCTCAATGACGAGGAGCTGGTCACCGAGATCTACTACCGCGCCAGCCACTGCGTGTCGGAAGTGAGCGAGATGTACGCCGAAGGCCGTCTGTCGCTGCAGGAAAAGGCGCTGGCCGAAGACCTGCACGCCACGCTGTGCCGCCGTCTGCACAACCAGCTGCAGGCCAGCCAGCGCTCGCAGCGCCAGGTGTACGATGAACTGACCGACCGTCTGGCCGACAAGTATTTCTGCAACTTCTCCGTGTTCCAGAGCTTGCCGGACACCTGGGCCATCGATCAGGTGCTGCCCATCATGCCGGTGCATCGCCTGGCCGAGCAGCCGACCCGCCGCGCGGTGCTGCAGGACCTGACCTGCGACTCCGACGGCAAGCTGAAGCAGTACGTCGACCAGCAGAGCATCGAGTCCAGCATGTCGGTGCACGAAGTGAAGCAGGGCGACGAGTACCTGATCGCGGTGTTCCTGGTGGGCGCCTACCAGGAAATCCTGGGCGACATGCACAACCTGTTCGGCGATACCGACTCGGTCAACGTCTACGTCCGCGAGGGCGGCGAGCTGGAGATTTCCGGCATCGAGGAACACGATACCATCGAGGACATGCTGCGCTATGTGCACCTGTCGCCGGAGGACCTGCTCAACCGCTACGAGGCCAAGACCCGCGAATGCGATCTGAACCCGGAAGAGCGCAGCCTGTACTTCGCCGAATTCTGCCGCGGCCTGAAGCAGTCGTCTTACCTGGCGGTCTGATTTCCGCATCCGCGTATTGAAAAACCGGGCCTTGGCCCGGTTTTTTTGCGTCTGAAGCGTCCTCAGCCCGGTTCGGAGCCGGAAGGGACGAAATACAGGCTGGGGCCGTCTATGCCAGGCAGGTCCAGCGTGCGGTCGTAGACCAGGCCCAGTTTTTCCAGCACCCGGATCGAGCCCTGGTTGTGCGGCGCGGTGATGCCGACAACGCAGATGATGCCCAGCGCGTTCCGGCCGTGTTCCAGGCAGGCGGCGCCGGCTTCGCTGGCGTAGCCGCGGCCCCAGTGGCGTTGCAAGAAGGCGTAGCCGATGTCGGGGTAGGGCAGGCTGTCGCGCTTGACCAGGCCGCAGATGCCGACCGGTTCGCCGTTGTCGCGCAGCGCCACCATCAACAGGCCGTGGCCGTGCTGGCGGTAGCTGGCCTGCGGGCCTTTTTCGATGTAGTTGCGCGCGCCGGCCAGGTCATGCACATCCTTGTCGCCGATATTGGCGAGGAAGGCCGGTTCATTGACCAGCTCCAGGATGAAGGGGGCGTCGCTTTCCTGCAGCGGGTGCAGCAGCAGGCGCGGCGTTTCTATGTCTAGTGAGTGCACGGAATGAGGCTCGGGTGTGGGTGGGACAGGCCACAGTGTGCCAGCGGGCCGGAGCTTAGCCAATAAAAAAAGCCGCGGTTTTCGCCGCGGCTTTTTTTGCTTAGAGCTGGGGTCAGCACTCGACGATGTTGACCGGCACCTCGATCACATTGATCGCCAGGCCGCCGCGCGCGGTTTCCTTGTACTTGGTGCTCATGTCCATGCCGGTGTCGCGCATGGTCTTGATCACGCGGTCCAGCGACACGAAGTGCTGGCCGTCGCCGCGCAGCGCCATCCGCACCGCGTTGATCGCCTTCACCGAAGCCATCGCGTTGCGCTCGATGCAGGGCACTTGCACCAGGCCGCCCACCGGGTCGCAGGTCAGGCCCAGATTGTGCTCCATGCCGATCTCCGCGGCGTTTTCCACTTGTTCCGGCGTGCCGCCCATCACTTCGCACAGCGCGCCGGCGGCCATCGAGCAAGCCGAACCCACTTCGCCCTGGCAGCCGACTTCGGCGCCGGAAATGGACGCGTTCAGCTTGAACAGGATGCCGATGGCGCCGGCGGTCAGCAGGAAGCGGACGATGCCGTCGTCGCTGGCGCCCGGCACGAAGCGGGCGTAGTAGTGCATCACGGCCGGGATGATGCCGGCGGCGCCATTGGTCGGAGCGGTCACCACACGGCCGCCGGCGGCGTTTTCTTCATTCACGGCCAAGGCGTACAGGTTCACCCAGTCCATCACCGTCAGCGGGTCGCGCATCGCGGCTTCCGGAGAAGCCAGCAGTTTGCGGTGCATGTCGGCGGCGCGGCGCTTCACCTTCATGCCGCCCGGCAGGATGCCTTCGCGTTCGCAGCCGCGCTTCACGCAGGCCTGCATCACGTTCCAGATGTTGAGCAGGCCGGCGCGCACTTCTTCCTCGCTGCGCCAGGACAGCTCGTTCTCCAGCATGATCTGGCTGATGCTCTTGCCGTGGCGCTGGCACAGCGCCAACAGCTCGGCCGCGCTCTTGAACGGGTGCTTCAGCTCGGTGACGCCCGGCGGGACGAAGCCGGCGTCGATCGCCGCTTCGTCGACCACGAAGCCGCCGCCTACCGAATAGTAGGCGCGCTTGGACAGGCTTTCGCCGGCGGCGTCGAAGGCCTCGAAGATCATGCCGTTGGGGTGGTAGGGCAGGGTTTTCTTTTTGTGCAGGATCAGGTGCTCGCTTTCGACGAAATCGATCTCGCGCTTGCCCAGCAGCTTCAGTTTGCGCTGCTCGCGGATGGCGGCCAGCATGCCGTCCACTGCATCGGTGTCGACCAGGTCAGGTTGCTCGCCCTGCAGGCCCAGCAGCACCGCCACATCGGTGCCGTGGCCCTTGCCGGTGGCGCCCAGCGAACCGAACATCTCGGCGCTGACGCGGACAGTGGCGTCCAGCTGGCCGTCCTTTTCCAGGCGGCTGATGAATTGGCGGGCGGCGCGCATCGGGCCCACGGTGTGGGAGCTGGACGGGCCGATGCCGATTTTGAACAGGTCGAAAACACTGATTGCCATGGTAATGCTTCTCTAAGGGAAATTCCCGGCTCGGGCCAGGTTGTTGTCGGGCGCCGCGAGGCGTCTCTTAGTTTGTATTGTAATGGTTGCCGGGCGAGGGTGCGCGGGCGGCGGATGATTGCGCCGCAGGCGAGTAGCCTGGCTGGCTCGTCGGCAGATTACCGCAGAGCGCAATCCCGCACCACCCTGTCGAGAATATGGTCTTATTTGGAATATGTCATTGTTTTTTATGGGATTGCGCGGGGGCAGCGTCAGGTCATGGGAGCAAGCGGGATTCGGCGTCAGAGAGGTTGTCGTATTTTTGCCCAAAAAAACCCTTTGTCATTTTGGAATGAAACGGCCATTTTTTGAATTTTTCTGAAATTTATGTCATTAGAATTATGCGATCTTAGATTTATCAATCTCTTGCCAAGAAAATAAGTAATTTTACGTAATCGGAAATGTAATCAAATTGTTAATATTTGCGGCAGTATTTTTAATAATTTTAAATATTCACTCTGATTGCCGCGATGAACTTTGTCATAAAGGCCGCCTGCATGGGCGGCTTGCTCTTTCCCGCCTGGGCCGCCGCTACCGTGCCGGACGCGGTGCTGCAACAGAACGACCAACAACTCCGCCATCAGCAACAACAGCTGGAGCAACGCCGCCAGGAGCTGCAACAGCGGCCGGATGTGTTCTCCCCAACGCCGGCGACATCACCGCAGACAGCTCTTCCCGCTTCCGATGCGCAGCACTGTTTTACTCTGAGCCGGGTGTCGCTGGAAGGTGCGCCCGCCGGCTGGCTGGCCTGGCTGCAGCCGCTGGCTGACGCCGGCCTGGCCGGCTGCGTCGACCTGGCCCGGATCAACGGCCTGACGGCAGCGCTCACCAACGAGATGGTGGCGCGTGGCTTCGTCACCAGCCGGGTCTACCTGCCGGAACAGAACCTGCGCGGCGGCCAACTGCGGCTGGCGGTGGTGCCCGGCCGTATCCACGCGATCCAGCTGAAAGCGGGCGGCAGCGACATCGGCCTGCGCAGCGCTTTCCCGGCCGTGGCCGGCGACATCCTCAATGTGCGCGACCTGGAACAGGGCCTGGAGCAGTTGGGCCGGGTGCCGGGCCAGCAGGCGACGATGGAGCTGACGCCGGCCGACGCGCCGGGCGAAAGCGACGTGGTGGTGGACCGCGGCGGCGGCCGTCTGCTGTCAGGCCTGCTGTCGCTGGACGATTCCGGCCAGAACGCCACCGGACGGCTGCAAACCTCCGGCAGCCTGACGCTAGGCGGCGCCACCGGCCTCAACGACGCGCTGTCGCTGTCCTGGAGCCAGGACGCCGAGCATCTGGCGCATCCGCTGAGCCAGTCGGCGTCGCTGTCCTGGCTGCTGCCGCTGGGCAACTGGACCGGTTTTTTCAGCTACAGCGGCTTCGCCTACCACCAGACGGTGCAGGGAGTGAACCAGAGCTTCACCTCCAGCGGCCACAGCCGCAACACCCTGCTGTCGCTATCGCGGCTGCTGCGGCGCAATCAGAGCGGCAAGACCGAACTGAAGCTGAGCCTGACGCGCAAGGCGTCGCGCAGCTTCGTCGAGGATGCCGAGGTGGCGCAGCAGCGGCGCGACCTGACCATCGCCGGGCTGGAGCTCAGCCATCGCCAGTATCTGGGCGAGGCGGTGCTGGATGGCTCGATCAGCTACCAGCGCGGCATCGGCGCCTGGGGCGCGCAGCCGGATACGCTGGCGGCGCAGGGCGGCCCGACCGCCCGCCACCAGCTGTACCAGGGCCGGCTGGCGCTGCAGCTGCCGCTGCATATCGCGTCGCAGACGCTGCGCTGGAGCAGCGAGCTGCGCGGCCAGTACAGCCCGGACCTGCTGATGTCCAGCGAGCAGTTCGCCATCGGCGGCCGCGGCAGCGTGCGCGGCTTCAATACCAGTACGCTGGTGGGGCAGAGCGGCTATTACCTGCGCAACGAGCTGAGTTGGCCGCTGCCGCAGCTGCAAGGCTTGGCGCTGGAGCCCTACCTGGGGTTGGACGCCGGCCAGATCGCCCGCCCGGCTTACGACGCCGGCCCGGACCGCAGCCTGTCCGGCTGGGCCGCCGGCCTGCGCCTGAGCCTGGGCGGCCATCTGTCCGCCGAACTCAGCCACGAGCGCGCGCTGCACCAGCCGCAGGGCTGGGATCGTCCCGCCATCACCCATTTCTCGATCACCGCGCAGTGGTGAGCCCGCTGCCCTGTCCCGTCTTATTGAGCTGACATCATGAACAAACACCTTTATCGGATCATCTTCAACCAATCCCGCGGCCAACTGATGGTGGTGCAGGAGGATGCCTGCGGACAGGGCAAGGGCAATGGCGCCGAGGGCGTCGCCGCTACGCTGGCGGCGGCGTGCAAGGCATTCTCGCTGCGCCTGAGCGTGCTGCTGATCGGCCTGGGGCTGGGCAGCAGCGCCTTGGCGGCCGACATCATCGCTGATCCCAACGCCGCGGCAGGCAAGCAACCGGGCGTGATCCAGTCGGCCAACGGCTTGCCGGTGGTGCAGATCGCTGCGCCGACCGCCGCCGGCGTATCGCACAACCAGTACCAGCAGTTCAATGTCGGCCCCGGCGGCGCGCTGCTCAACAACAGCGCCACTCTGGTCAATACCCAGCTGGCCGGCTACATCAGCGGCAACCCCAATCTGAAGAACGGCAGCGCCCGCATCATCCTCAACGAAGTGACGCAGCCCAATCCGTCGCAGCTGCGCGGCTATCTGGAAGTGGCCGGCCAGCGCGCGCAGGTGGTGATCGCCAACCCCTGGGGCATCACCTGCAGCGGCTGCGGCTTCATCAATACTCAGCAGGCCACGCTGACCACCGGCACGCCGCAACTGAACGCCCAGGGCGAGCTGACCGGCTACCAGGTGGCCGGCGGCCGCGTTAGCATAGACGGCGCCGGCCTCAACGCCGCCAATGTCGACAGCTTCGCCATCATCAGCCGGGCGGTGTCGATCAACGCCAATCTGTACGCGCAGAAGCTGGACCTGGTGCTGGGCCGCAACCAGGTGGACACCGCCACGCTGGCGGCCCAGCCGTTGGCGGCCAGCCCGAGCGACGCCCCGGCTTTCGCGCTGGACGTGGCGCAGCTGGGCGGCATGTACGCCAACGCGATCAAGCTGGTGGGCACCGAGAAGGGGGTTGGCGTCAACCAGCTGGGCACCATGGCGGCCCAGGCTGGCGATCTGCAGCTGACCAGCGCCGGCGACCTGGTCCTGCGCGGCCAGACCCACAGTCAGCAGAACCTGATTCTGCAGGCGGATGGCCAATTGCGACATGACGGCGTCACCCGCGCCGAGGGTTCGATCCAGGCCGATATCGCCGGCCAGACCGCCCTGCACCAGGCGCTCAGCGCCGGCGGCGACCTTACGTTGAACACAGGCTCGCTGCAGGGGGACGGCGCGCTGGCGGCGGGGGCCCTGGCCGATGGCAAGCTGACCGAGCACGGCCGGCTGGCGGTGACCAGCGCCGGCGCACTGCAAGCCAGCGGCCAACTGCTGGCCGGCGGCGACGTCAGTCTGAAGGCTGGCCAGGCCGACCTGTCCCAAGCCACGGTCAGCGCCAGCCACGGCGCGCTGGACATCCGCGCCGCCGGCGACGTGAACGCGCAGCAGGCCCGGCTGAGCGCTGCCGGCGCCGCCCGACTCACCATCGATGGCCAGCTCGACAACCGTAGCGGCCAGCTCGCAGCCACCCAGGTCGACCTGCAACTGGGCGCGCTGGACAACAGCCAGGGCAAGATCGTGCAGAGCGGGCAAGCCGACTCGGCCTGGCGCATCAACGGTTCCACCGATAACCGCCAGGGCGTGCTTGCCAGCGCCGGCCATGATCTGAAGCTGCAAAGCGGCAATCTGGACAACCGCGGCGGCGAGATCAGCCATGCCGGCGCCGGCGCGCTGCGCCTGAGCGCGGACGCGCTCGACAACCGCGAACAGGGCCGCATCGCCAGCGACGGCCGGCTGGACGCGCAGGCGGCACAACTGGACAACCGCCAGGGGCGGCTGGTCGGCGTCCTGTCGGCGTCCGTCGACGCGCGCCAGCAGCTGAATAACGAAGGCGGCGTGCTGGGCAGCGACGGCGCGGTCAAGCTGGGTGCCGGAGGGCTCGACAACGGTGCCGGCTTGATCCAGTCCGGTCAGGACCTGCAGCTCACGGCTAATAGCCTCACCAACGCCGACAAAGGCCAAATCCTGGCCCTCGGCAAAGACGCGGCGAGCAAGGTGGATGTCAGCGGCGAGCTGCACAACCAGGGCAAAGTCGCCGGCAACGCCGATCTGACCGTCAACGCCGCCAGCATCGACAACAGCAAGGGCACGCTGCAGGCGGCGGCTGGCTTGAATCTGACCAAGCAAACCAGCCTCACCAACGACGGCGGCCACATTGCAAGTCAGAGCCTGAAACTGAACGCCGACAGCCTGAGCAACCAGGCGGGCGAGATCTACGCCCAGCAGCAACTGAGCAGCCAACTGAAGACCCTCGACAATGCCAAGGGCAGCGTCATCGGCGGCCAAGGCGTCGACCTGACGGTGACCGACCAGTTGCATAACGATGGCGTGGTCGGCAGCGACGGCCAAGTGAAGCTGACCGCCGGCGCGCTTGAGAACGCCGCCGGCACCATCCAATCCGGCAAGGACCTGCAACTGACCGCCGCGTCGCTGACCAACGCCGACAAGGGCCAGATACTGGCCCTCGGCAAAGACGCGGCGAGCAAGGTGGATGTCAGCGGCGAGCTGCACAACCAGGGCAAGCTGGCCGGTAACGCCGACCTGACCGTCAACGCGGCGACGATTGATAACGCCAAGGGCACCTTGCAGGCAGCGAACCATCTGGAGTTGAACAAGCAAAGCAGCCTGACCAACGATGACGGCCACATCGCTGGCCAGAGTTTGACGCTGAAGGCCGATTCGCTCAGCAATAAGAGCGGCGAACTGTACGCTCAGGGCCAGCTCACCAGCCAACTGAAGACGCTCGACAACAGCCAAGGCAGCCTGATCGGCGGCCAAGGCGTCGACCTGACGGTGGCCGACAGCCTGCATAACGACGGCGTGGTCGGCAGCGATGGCCAAGTCAAACTCAATGCCGGCGCGCTGGAGAATGCCGCTGGCACGATTCAATCGGGGAAAGATTTACAGCTCACGGCGTCAAGTCTGACGAATGCTGACAAAGGCCAGATTCTGGCGCTGGGCAAGGACGCCGCCAGCACTGTTGACGTCAGCGGCGAGCTGCACAACCAGGGCAAAGTCGCCGGCAACGCCGATCTGACCGTCAACGCCGCCAGCATCGACAACAGCAAGGGCACGCTGCAGGCGGCGGCTGGCTTGAATCTGACCAAGCAAAGCAGCCTGATCAATGACGGCGGCCATATTACCAGCCAGAGCCTGAAACTGAACGCCGACTCGCTCAGCAACCAGGCGGGCGAGATCTATGCCCAGCAGCAACTCACCAGCCAGTTGAAGACCCTCGACAATGCCAAGGGCAGCGTCATCGGCGGCCAGGGTGTCGACCTGACGGTGACCGACAGCCTGCGCAACGACGGCGTGGTCGGCAGCGACGGCCAAGTGAAGCTGACCGCCGGCGCGCTTGAGAACGCCGCCGGCACCATCCAATCCGGCAAGGACCTGCAACTGACCGCCGCGTCGCTGACCAACGCCAACAAGGGCCAGATCCTGGCGTTGGGCAAGGATGCCGCCAGCAAGGTGGACGTCAGCGGTGAGCTGCACAACCAAGGCAAGTTGGCCGGTAACGCCGACCTGACCGTCAATGCCGCCAGCATCGACAACAGCAAGGGCACGCTGCAGGCGGCCAGCCATCTGGAGTTGAGCAAGCAAAGCAGCCTCACCAACGATGGCGGCCACATCGCCGGCCAGAGTTTGATGCTGAACGCCGACAGCCTGAGCAACCAGGCCGGCGAGATCTACGCCCAGCAGCAGCTGAGCAGCACGCTGAAGACGCTGAACAATGCCCAAGGCAGCCTGATCGGCGGCCAGGGTGTCGACCTGACGGTTTTTGACCAGTTGCATAACGATGGTGTGCTGGGCAGCGACGGCCAAGTGAAGCTGAGCGCCGGCACGCTGGAGAACGCCGCCGGCACCATCCAGTCCGGCAAGGACCTGCAGCTTACCGCTAGTAGCCTGAGCAACGCCGACAAGGGCCAGATCCTGGTGTTGGGTAAGGATGCCGCCAGCAAGGTGGACGTCAGCGGTGAGCTACACAACCAAGGCAAGTTGGCCGGCAATGCCGATTTGACCGTCAACGCGGCCAGCATCGACAACAGCAAGGGCACGCTGCAGGCGGCGGCTGGCTTGAATCTGACCAAGCAAAGCAGCCTGATCAATGACGGCGGCCATATTACCAGCCAGAGCCTGAAACTGAACGCCGACTCGCTCAGCAACCAGGCGGGCGAGATCTATGCCCAGCAGCAACTCACCAGCCAGCTGAAGACCCTCGACAATGCCAAGGGCAGCGTCATCGGCGGCCAGGGTGTCGACCTGACGGTGACCGACAGCCTGCGCAACGACGGCGTGGTCGGCAGCGACGGCCAAGTGAAGCTGACCGCCGGCGCGCTTGAGAACGCCGCCGGCACCATCCAATCCGGCAAGGACCTGCAACTGACCGCCGCGTCGCTGACCAACGCCAACAAGGGCCAGATCCTGGCGTTGGGCAAGGATGCCGCCAGCAAGGTGGACGTCAGCGGTGAGCTGCACAACCAAGGCAAGTTGGCCGGTAACGCCGACCTGACCGTCAATGCCGCCAGCATCGACAACAGCAAGGGTACGCTGCAAGCGGCCAGCCATCTGGAGTTGAGCAAGCAAAGCAGCCTCACCAACGATGGCGGCCACATCGCCGGCCAGAGTTTGATGCTGAACGCCGACAGCCTGAGCAACCAGGCCGGCGAGATCTACGCCCAGCAGCAGCTGAGCAGCACGCTGAAGACGCTGAACAATGCCCAAGGCAGCCTGATCGGCGGCCAGGGTGTCGACCTGACGGTTTTTGACCAGTTGCATAACGATGGTGTGCTGGGCAGCGACGGCCAAGTGAAGCTGAGCGCCGGCACGCTGGAGAACGCCGCCGGCACCATCCAGTCCGGCAAGGACCTGCAGCTTACCGCTAGTAGCCTGAGCAACGCCGACAAGGGCCAGATCCTGGTGTTGGGTAAGGATGCCGCCAGCAAGGTGGACGTCAGCGGTGAGCTACACAACCAAGGCAAGTTGGCCGGCAATGCCGATTTGACCGTCAACGCGGCCAGCATCGACAACAGCAAGGGCACGCTGCAAGCGGCCAGCCATCTGGAGCTGAGCAAGCAAACCAGCTTGATCAACGACGGCGGCCACATTGCAAGTCAGAGCCTGAAACTGAACGCCGACAGCCTGAGCAACCAGACGGGCGAGATCTACGCCCAGCAGCAACTGAGCAGCCAACTGAAGACCCTCGACAATGCCAAGGGCAGCGTCATCGGCGGCCAAGGCGTCGACCTGACGGTGACCGACCAGTTGCATAACGATGGCGTGGTCGGCAGCGACGGCCAAGTGAAATTGAGCGTCGGCACGCTGGAGAACGCCGCCGGCACCATCCAATCCGGCAAGGACCTGCAACTGAGCGCATCGTCGCTGACCAACGCCGATAAAGGCCAGATTCTCGCCCTGGGCAAAGACGCGGCGAGCAAGGTGGGTGTCAGCGGCGAGCTGCGCAACCAGGGCAAGCTGGCCGGCAATGCCGATCTGACCGTCAACGCGGCGAGCATTGACAACAGCAAGGGCACGCTGCAGGCGGCTAGTCATCTGGAGCTGTCGAAACAATCCAGCCTGATCAACGACGGTGGGCATATCGCTGGCCAGAGCCTGAAACTGAATGCCGACAGCCTGAGCAACCAGGCCGGCGAGATCTACGCCCAGCAGCAGTTGAGCAGCACGCTGAAGACGCTGAACAATGCCCAAGGCAGCCTGATCGGCGGCCAAGGCGTCGACCTGACGGTGGCCGACAGCCTGCATAACGACGGCGTGGTAGGCAGCGATGGCCAAGTCAAACTCAATGCCGGCGCGCTGGAGAATGCCGCTGGCACGATTCAATCGGGGAAAGATTTACAGCTCACGGCGTCAAGTCTGACGAATGCTGACAAAGGCCAGATTCTGGCGCTGGGCAAGGACGCCGCCAGCACTGTTGACGTCAGCGGCGAGCTGCATAACCAGGGCAAAGTCGCCGGCAACGCCGATCTGACCGTCAACGCCGCCAGCATCGACAACAGCAAGGGCACGCTGCAGGCGGCGGCTGGCTTGAATCTGACCAAGCAAAGCAGCCTGATCAATGACGGCGGCCATATTACCAGCCAGAGCCTGAAACTGAACGCCGACTCGCTCAGCAACCAGGCGGGCGAGATCTACGCCCAGCAGCAACTGAGCAGCCAACTGAAGACCCTCGACAATGCCAAGGGCAGCGTCATCGGCGGCCAAGGCGTCGACCTGACGGTGACCGACCAGTTGCATAACGATGGCGTGGTCGGCAGCGACGGCCAAGTGAAGCTGACCGCCGGCGCGCTTGAGAACGCCGCCGGCACCATCCAATCCGGCAAGGACCTGCAACTGACCGCCGCGTCGCTGACCAATGCCGAAAAAGGCCAGATTCTCGCCCTGGGCAAAGACGCGGCGAGCAAGGTGGATGTCAGCGGCGAGCTGCACAACCAGGGCAAGCTGGCCGGTAACGCCGACCTGACCGTCAACGCGGCGACGATTGATAACGCCAAGGGCACCTTGCAGGCAGCGAACCATCTGGAGTTGAGCAAGCAAAGCAGCCTGACCAACGATGACGGCCACATCGCTGGCCAGAGTTTGACGCTGAAGGCCGATTCGCTGAGCAATAAGAGCGGCGAACTGTACGCTCAGGGCCAGCTCACCAGCCAACTGAAGACGCTCGACAACAGCCAAGGCAGCCTGATCGGCGGCCAAGGCGTCGACCTGACGGTGGCCGACAGCCTGCATAACGACGGCGTGGTAGGCAGCGACGGCCAAGTGAAGCTGAGCGCCGGCACGCTGGACAATGCCGCCGGCACCATCCAATCCGGCAAGGACCTGCAACTGACCGCCGCGTCGCTGACCAACGCCGACAAGGGCCAGATCCTGGCGTTGGGCAAGGATGCCGCCAGCACTGTTGACGTCAGCGGTGAGCTGCACAACCAAGGCAAGTTGGCCGGCAACGCCGATCTGACCGTCAACGCGGCGAGCATTGACAACAGCAAGGGCACGCTGCAGGCGGCTAGTCATCTGGAGCTGTCGAAACAATCCAGCCTGATCAACGACGGCGGCCATATCGCCGGCCAGAGTTTGAAGCTGAACGCCGACAGCCTGAGCAACTAGGCGGGCGAGATCTACGCCCAGCAGCAACTGACGAGCCAACTGAAGAGCCTGGATAACCGCCAAGGCAGCTTGATCGGCGGCCAGGGTGTCGACCTCACCGTTTCCGACCAGTTGCATAACGATGGCGTGGTCGGCAGCGACGGCCAAGTGAAGCTGAGCGCCGGCACGCTGGAGAACGCCGCCGGCACGATTCAATCGGGGAAAGATTTACAGCTCACGGCGTCAAGTCTGACGAATGCTGACAAAGGCCAGATCCTGGCGCTGGGCAAGGATACGGCGAGCAAAGTGGATGTCAGCGGCGAGCTGCATAACCAGGGCAAGGTCGCCGGCAACGCCGATCTGACCGTCAACGCTGCGACGATAGACAATGCCAAGGGCACGCTGCAGGCGGCTGCAGGCTTGAATCTGACCAAGCAAACCAGCCTCACCAACGACGGCGGCCACATTGCAAGTCAGAGCCTGAAACTGAACGCTGACAGCCTGAGCAACCAGGCCGGCGAGATCTACGCCCAGCAGCAACTGACGAGCCAACTGAAGAGCCTGGATAACCGCCAAGGCAGCTTGATCGGCGGCCAGGGTGTCGACCTCACCGTTTCCGACCAGTTGCATAACGACGGCGTGGTCGGCAGCGATGGCCAAGTGAAATTGAGCGTCGGCACGCTGGAGAACGCTGCCGGCACCATCCAGTCCGGCAAGGATCTGCAGCTCAGCGCATCGAGCCTGACCAATGCCGAAAAAGGCCAGATCCTGGCCCTCGGCAAAGACGCGGCGAGCAAGGTGGATGTCAGCGGCGAGCTGCATAACCAGGGCAAGATCGCCGGCAATGCCGATCTGACCGTCAACGCGGCGAGCATTGACAACAGCAAGGGCACGCTGCAGGCGGCTAGTCATCTGGAGCTGTCGAAACAATCCAGCCTGATCAACGACGGCGGCCATATCGCCGGCCAGAGTTTGAAGCTGAACGCCGACAGCCTGAGCAACCAGGCGGGCGAGATCTACGCCCAGCAGCAACTGACGAGCCAACTGAAGAGCCTGGATAACCGCCAAGGCAGCTTGATCGGCGGCCAGGGTGTCGACCTCACCGTTTCCGACCAGTTGCATAACGATGGCGTGGTCGGCAGCGACGGCCAAGTGAAGCTGAGCGCCGGCACGCTGGAGAACGCCGCCGGCACGATTCAATCGGGGAAAGATTTACAGCTCACGGCGTCAAGTCTGACGAATGCTGACAAAGGCCAGATCCTGGCGCTGGGCAAGGATACGGCGAGCAAAGTGGATGTCAGCGGCGAGCTGCATAACCAGGGCAAGGTCGCCGGCAACGCCGATCTGACCGTCAACGCTGCGACGATAGACAATGCCAAGGGCACGCTGCAGGCGGCGGCTGGCTTGAATCTGACCAAGCAAAGCAGCCTGATCAATGACGGCGGCCATATTACCAGCCAGAGCCTGAAACTGAACGCCGACTCGCTCAGCAACCAGGCGGGCGAGATCTATGCCCAGCAGCAACTCACCAGCCAGCTGAAGACCCTCGACAATGCCAAGGGCAGCGTCATCGGCGGCCAGGGCGTCGACCTGACGGTGACCGACCGTCTGCACAACGACGGCGTGGTAGGCAGCGACGGCCAAGTGAAGCTGAGCGCCGGCACGCTGGAGAACGCCGCCGGCACCATCCAATCCGGCAAGGACCTGCAACTGACCGCCGCGTCGCTGACCAACGCCGACAAGGGCCAGATACTGGCCCTCGGCAAAGACGCGGCGAGCAAGGTGGATGTCAGCGGCGAGCTGCACAACCAGGGCAAAGTCGCCGGCAACGCCGATCTGACCGTCAACGCCGCCAGCATCGACAACAGCAAGGGCACGCTGCAGGCGGCGGCTGGCTTGAATCTGACCAAGCAAAGCAGCCTGATCAATGACGGCGGCCATATTACCAGCCAGAGCCTGAAACTGAACGCCGACTCGCTCAGCAACCAGGCGGGCGAGATCTACGCCCAGCAGCAACTGAGCAGCCAACTGAAGACCCTCGACAATGCCAAGGGCAGCGTCATCGGCGGCCAAGGCGTCGACCTGACGGTGACCGACCAGTTGCATAACGATGGCGTGGTCGGCAGCGACGGCCAAGTGAAATTGAGCGTCGGCACGCTGGAGAACGCCGCCGGCACCATCCAATCCGGCAAGGACCTGCAACTGAGCGCATCGTCGCTGACCAATGCCGAAAAAGGCCAGATTCTCGCCCTGGGCAAAGACGCGGCGAGCAAGGTGGATGTCAGCGGCGAGCTGCACAACCAGGGCAAGCTGGCCGGTAACGCCGACCTGACCGTCAACGCGGCGACGATTGATAACGCCAAGGGCACCTTGCAGGCAGCGAACCATCTGGAGCTGAGCAAGCAAAGCAGCCTGACCAACGACGGCGGCCACATCGCCGGCCAGAGTCTGAAACTGAACGCCGACAGCCTGAGCAACAAAGCCGGCGAAATCTACGCGCAAGGCCAACTGATTAGCCAGTTGAAGATGCTGGACAACAGCCAAGGCAGCCTGGTTGGCAGCCAAGGCGTTGATCTTATGGTGACCGGTACGTTGCACAACGACGGCACCCTGGGTAGCGATGGCCAGGTCAAGCTGAGTGCGGGCGAACTCGATAACGCGACCGGCACCATCCAGTCCGGCAAAGACCTGCAACTGACCGCACAAAGTCTGAGCAACGCCGACAAAGGCCAAATCCTGGCTCTCGGCAAAGACGCGGCCAGTACGCTGACGGTGAGCAACGATCTGCACAACCAAGGCAAGATCGCCGGCAACGGCCAGTTGGATGTCAACGCGGCGGCGGTGGACAACAGCAAGGGCACGCTGCAAGCGGCCGGCACGCTGAACCTCACCAAGCAGGCTAGCCTGACCAATGATGGCGGCCACTTGGCAGCGCAGAGCGTGAAACTGAAGGCTGACAGCCTTAGCAACCAAGCCGGATCAATCTATGCGCAAAGCCAGCTGACTGCCCAACTTGGCACGCTGGACAATACCAATGGCAGCTTGGCCGGGGAGCAAGGCTTAAATCTTGGCGTGCAGGGGCGTCTGCATAATGACGGCTCGCTTGGCAGCGATGGCCAAGTCATCCTGGCGGCGGGCGCGCTGGACAACGGTGCCGGCACCATCGTGGCGGGCAAAGACTTGCAATTGACAACGTCAACGCTCGCTAACGCCAACAAAGGCCAAATCCTGGTGCAAGGACAGGACGATGCCAGCGCGGTTCGCGTTGATGGCCAACTGAGCAACCAAGGCAAGATCCTGGCGGCCAGTGATTTGAAGGTCCAGGCCGGCGCACTCGACAACAGCCAGGGCACGCTGCAATCGGTCAAAGCATTGACCGTGGACGCCCAGAAAACGTTGGCGAATACGGGCGGCCATATCGCCGGACAAAGCCTGAGCGTCAGCTCGGATGCATTGAATAATCAGGCGGGAGAGTTGTATAGCCAGCAAGCTTTGGATGGACGGTTCCGCCAGCTTGGCAACAGTCAGGGCAGCGTGGTTGGTGGTCAACATTTAGCGCTGAACGTGAAAGAGGGACTGAACAACGGGGGCATGCTAGGCAGCGGAGGTCAAGTACAGCTGACTGTCGGCCAGCAATTGGATAATGGCAACGGTACGATCCAGGCGGGCCAGGATTTGCAGGTGACCGCAGATAGCTTGAGCAATGTCGGCCAGATCGCCGCCTTGGGCCAAGCTGGCAGCCAGCTGACTGTGGCCCACAGCCTTGGCAATCAAGGCAAGATTATCGGTAATGGCCAGTTGGACATCAACGCGTCGACGGTCGACAACAGCAAAGGCACGCTGCAAGCAGCCGGCGCGCTAAACCTAACCAAGCAAGCCAGCCTCAGCAACGACGGCGGTCACCTCGCGGCGCAAAGCCTGAATATCAAAACGGACACCTTGAGCAATCAAGGCGGCGATATTCGCCAGACCGGGACCGGCGTGGCGCAGCTGCAAGTGGGACAGAATTTCAACAACCAGCATGGCCAAGTGCTCAGCAACGGCGCGCTCACCGTTAGCGCCAATCGATTGGATAACAGCCAAGGCACGCTAGCCAGCCAGGGCGGGCTGCAAACACAGTTGCGGCAAGACCTGAACAACCAGGGCGGCGCGCTGTTGAGCGCGCAGGCGCTGAATCTGAGCTTGCCGGGTGCGATAAACAATCAGCAAGGCCAGATTCAGGGAAATAGCCTGCAAGTGAACGGTGCAAGCCTGGACAACCGCGGGGGAACCGTCAAAGCCATAGGCAATGGCGATCATCAACTGCATCTCGCTGGCAAGCTAGACAACTCCGCCGGTGGCGCAGTGTTGAGCAATGGCAACCTAGACCTCAAGGCAGACCAGCTTGATAACCGCCAGGGCAGCTTGCAAGCCTCAGGCTTGCTGAATGCCCGAGTCGGACAAGACCTTTCGAATCAGGGAGGGCAACTGTTGGCCGGCCAGTTGCAACTGGACGCCAACAATCTGTGGAATCAGGGGGGCAAATTGGGCCAGGCCGGTACGGGGCAGACCTTGTTGACCCTGCGTGGCCAGTTGGATAACAGCGCGCAGGGCAAGATCACCTCCAATGGCCAGCTCACTCTAAGCAGCGGTGATATCAACAACAACCAGGGCGTACTCAGCAGCCAGGGCGACCTCGTCTTGCATGGCGGCAATCTGATCAATCGCCAAGGTACGCTGGGCAGCCAGGCCGCGCTGACCGTATCTGCCGGCCAGATAGACAACGATGGTGGCTTGGTGCAAGCCGGCCGCGTTTTGCAATTGGATGCCGCCAATCTGAGCAACGGCGGCGGGCGCGTGCTGGCGCTGGGCGACGGCGACAGCCGGTTGACCGTGCAAGGCCAACTGACCAGCGGCGGCGCAATCGCCGGCAACGGCAATCTGCAACTGAGCGCGCAACGTTTCGACAACAGCGGCAGTGTGTATAGCCAGCGCAGCCTGGGCGTCAACACCGCAGCGCTGGGCAGCGTCGGCACCTTGCTGGCGGGCCAGGATCTGAATCTGGGCTTGCAAGGCGATTTCATCAACAACGGCGGCTTGCAGCTGCAAGCCGGCCGCAACCTCAGCATCAGCGCCAGCGGCAATCTGGTGAACAACGGCCAATTGCAAAGCGGCGGCAGCTTGAGCCTGTCGGGCCTGAACTGGACCAATAACGGCAGCGTCAGCATAGGCGGCACTTTCAGCACCCATCTGAGCCAGAATTTGTATAACTACGGCACGCTGGGCGCGGACGTGCTGGATTTGAACGCGGCCAATGTGACCAATGCCGGCTCGATCACGGCACGTGATATATCGATTCGTTCCGGCAATCTGGACAATAGCGGTGGCCGAGCCCTATTGGCGTCGGCGGGCAATATGGCGCTGAATATCGGCGGCACGCTGAATAATCATGACGGCGCATGGATTTATAGTTTAGGCGATATGCGGATAGGCCAATCCGGGGCGCAGGTTGGGCAAGTGCTCAATCACATTGCGACCTTGCAGTCGGATGGGAATATGTATATCGAGGCGGGGAGACTTCAAAACAGTACTTCTGCTCCGACCTTCCACATCGAGCAAAAAACAGAAAATGATAGATATGACCCTATAATTGTTCAAGATCGTGGGCCGCGTGGTCAGATCGAAATGACTACTCATTCGGTTGGAGCCTATGTAAGCTACGATGAGGTTAGTATTGATGTTTTGGATTCCAAAAATAATCCTGCCCGTATTTTAGCCTCTGGAAATATTATTGTTAATGCAGGAGAGATTAGTAATGAGTATAGCAGTATTAATGCGGGTGGGAGTTTGATTTCTGTTTCCAGTGTGCCATTCAAGAATGTTGGAAAGGAATTAAATAAAACAACACGGCATGTTGAGACGACAGTTTGTGACGGTGGGGATTTTTCGATTCGTCCCGGGGAGTGTTCCCCATCGGAATGGATTGGAGATGTTGCTAAGATTAAAATCGGCTCCGTGGACGCTATCGCCCAAGGCAATAACCGCCTCTATATTCAGGCACCGGCCATTTACAACACCAATAAAGGCTCGGTGAATGTGCCCTCCAGCCAAGGCAGTCAATTGTCGAATGGCAGCCAAATAGGTTCGGCTTCGGGTTCTAGCGTGCAAGGCGCGGGTGGGGGGGCGGCGGCAGACGGACAAACCCTGCGCGCAGCATCAGGAGAGAGGCCGTCGGGCGGTTCTGTCGCCCGCGACGTGAATGCCGGCGCGGGCGCGGGTCAGGCTTTGAATGGCCAAGTCAGCCAGGCTGCGGGCGTCAAGTTGGAAGGCAACGCCGCCAGCGGAGAGACCGGCAGGCAGTTGCAAGGCAAGGTAGGCGCGGCGCAAGGCGGGGCGCTGCAAGGCGAAGGCCCGGCGGCGCAAGCGGGGCAGACGCTCAATGGCTCAGGTCAACAGCAGATTGCCGGCCAGCGGCTGAGCGGCGTGGTCAATCGCGTGGATGGCGCGGCGGTCGGCGGCAAGTCGTTGCCAAGCCAGAGCAGCCAACACACAGGCCCGTTGGCGGGGCAAGAGGTAGAGGGCAGCGCGGGGCAATCGCTCGCCGCCGCGCGGCTGGATGAGCAAAATGGTGCGCATTTGGCGGGCGAGGTCGGCTCTCTGTCTGGACATGCCTTGAGCGGTGCCGTATCCGCCATGACCGGCGGCGCAATGGGCGGCAAAGCATTGGGACAGGCCGCAGGCCAGGCGCTGCAAGGCAGCGTGGGCGCAAACGACGCCGCTAAGCTGGCGGATGGCGTGGTATCCGCGCTGTCCGCCGCGCAACTGGGCGGCCAGGCGGAAGGCCCGGTATCGGCGGCGTCATTGGGCGATAGCGGGATAAAAGCCGCGGCGGGGATGTCTTTGTCCAAGGTTTTGTCCGCCGTGCCCGCCATGCAGCAAATGGTTCTTGAAATCGCGGGCGTGAAAGCGGGCAACCCGGTGGCGCATGGTTATCAAGCGCCGGACAATGGTCTTTTCCATTCCAAACCCGCGCCCAGCCAACCCTATCTGGTGGAGACCAATCCGCAATTCACCCAGTATGCCAAGTTTGTTTCCTCCGATTATCTGCTCAAACAGCTGAGCTATGACCCCAACACGGTTTCCAAGCGTCTGGGCGATGGCTTTTATGAACAGCATCTGGTTAGTAAGGCCATCACCGATATGACGGGCAGAATCTTCCTGCCTGGCTATGGCAGCGCGATGGAGCAGTACCAGCAGCTCATGAATCATGGCGCGCAGTACGCGCGAAAGTTTCAGCTTACGCCGGGCGTGGCGTTGTCCGCCGAACAAATGTCGCAATTGACCAGCGACATGGTTTGGCTGGTGAAGCAAACGGTTAATGATCAGGACGTTTTGGTGCCGGTGGTGTATCTGGCCAATGCCGATAAAAAGTCATTGCTGGGCCAGGGAGCGGTCTTGGCAGGCAGCAATATGACCTTGCTGGCGGATGGCAACTTGGTCAATAGCGGCGTGTTGCAGGCCGATGCCACGCTGTACGCCAAAGCAGGCGATATCCACATCGAAGGCGGGGCGGTCAAGTCGGCGGGCGACCTGAGCTTGAATGCGGCGAATAACATCATCGTGGCGGACGATATCGCGTTCAGCAAGGATGGCGTCAAGATTGAAGCGGGCAATCTGCAGATGATCGCCGGCAACGACCTGAAGTTCCGAGCCGCGGATGTGAAGGTTAGCGGCAATGGCTGGCTGCAAGCCGGGCATGATATTGAAATCGGCAGTCGGCAAGACAGTTATGCCGCCTTGAGCGACGACAAGGGCGGCGCCTACAGCTGGACCAAGAACACCGGCAGCGGCTTTAACTTCGGCGGCACGCTTGGCGCCATGGCGGGCAATGACATTTCGCTGATCGGGTCCAGCGTCAAAGCGGATGGCGGCGTGCAAGCCAAGGCCGGTTATGACATCAATATCTTGTCTTCGCTCGATACCAGCCAAGGAAACGGCAGCGAAGGCTGGGGCTGGAGAAGCAGTTCGTATAACTATGACCGAAAACAACATAATGCCTCTGTGTTGAATGGTGGCGGCAATGTCGCGTTGCAGGCCGGCAATGATCTGACGGTGCTTGGCTCCTCGGTACAATCTGGTGGCTTATTGACTGCCCAAGCAGCAGGCAATATCACGGTGCAGTCCGAAGTGGACAGTAACCGCTTCCAACTCAATGGACGCGGTAGCTCGCACGATTGGCAAAACGACAGGCTTAACGTCGCAGGCCTGTCCGCCAAGGGCGACATGTTGCTGCGCGCCGAAGGCGACGCGGTGCTGAATGGCGCCAATCTGGCCAGCGGCGGCAAGTTGGCTCTATCTGCGGTAAATGACATCAAGCTGGGTGCGGTGGCCACTGAGCGGCGGGATGACAACAGTTGGGGGGAAGAAGTCCGCAACAGTTACGACTTAAACCAGCATGGCACTGCCATCCACGGTGAGACCGGACTGCTGCTGAAGGCTGGCCGCGATATCAATACCCAGGCGGCGTCCATGACCAGCAATGGCCAAGGCCTGTTGATGGCTGGCCGCGATGTCACCCTGGGCAGCGCGGTGGAGCGCCACAGCGATTACAGCAAGACCGTGCACCACTCCAGCGGCTGGTTCAGCAGCAGCACCACCACCGACATCGTCGCCCACGACAGCACGCATGAGGCGGGCAGCACGGTATCGGCAGATACCGTCATCCTCAAGGGCCAGCGCGACATCAACATCCACGCCAGCCAGGTGGCGGGCAGCGGCGACGTGACGCTGGATGCCGGCCGCAATCTCAACATCACCTCCGGCACCGATACCAGCCGCCTGTTCCAGTACCACAAAGAGGAGACCTCCGGCCTGTTCTCCGGTGGAGGCCTGGGCTTTACTATCGGCAGCAAGGAACTGACGCAGCAACTGGATGGCGCGGGCACCACCCAAAGCCAAAACCGCAGCCTGGTGGGCAGCATCGGCGGCAATCTCAGCATCAAGACCGGGGACACCTTCACGCTGCAAGGCAGCGACGTCACCGCCGGCGGCAACCTGTATCTGGACACCAAGAAACAGAACCTCGACGTGGCGGTGGACACCTGGCACAGCGTGCAGAAGACGGAGAGCAAATCCAGCGGCCTGACCGTGCAACTGACTAGTCCGCTGATCAGCGGCGTGCAGGCCATGGCTTCCGCGGCTGATACTGCAGCCAAGAGCAAGGATGACCGCGTCAAGGCCTTGTCCACCACCGCCGCCGCGCTGGCTGGCTACAACAGCTATACCGCCTATCAGCAGGCGATGAAGGGCACCGATCCGGGCAAGCAAGGTTATGGGGTCAAACTGAGCATTTCAGTGGGCGGCAGCCATAGCGAAAGCACCACCGTCAGCGACAGCCATACCGAAAGCGGCAGCCTGCTCAAGTCCGGCGGCACGCTGGTGGACCTGGCGCATGGCGCCGGGCAGGACAGCACCATCAGCGGCAAGGGCGCGCAATTCGTCGCGGGCAAAGACCTCACTCTGCAGGCCGAGGGCGATATCAAGCTGCTGGCAGCCAAGAGCACCAGCAGCGAGCACACCACCAGCAGTTCCAGCAGCGGCGGCGTTGGCGTCGCCTTCGGAATGGAACAGGGCAAGGGCGCGTTTGCCGGCTTCAACGTCAACGCCAGCATGAGCCGCGGGCATGTGGACGGCAATGGCAGCCAGTACCAGTTGAGCGAACTGAACGCCGGCGGCAAGCTCAATTTGGTGTCCGGCGGCAACGTCACGTTGCAAGGCATCGTCAAGGGCCAGCAAGTGGTGGGCGACATTGCTGGTAACTTGAAAATAGACAGCCTGCAGGATACCAGCACCTATCACAGCCAGAGCCAGACGCTCAGCGCGGAAGGCACGTATGGCGCTGGCTTCAGCGGATCCATCAGCTACAGCCAGCAAAAGATGGATGCCGACTACGCCAGCGTGCAGCGCCAATCCGGCATTCAGGCTGGCGATGGCGGCTTCCAAGTCAAGGTCGGCGACACCACCACCTTAAACGGCGCGGCCCTCGCCAGCAGCGACAAGGCAGTGGCCGATGGCAAAAACAGCCTGCAAACCGGCGCCTTGGTGCTGAAGGACATCGACAACCACACCGACTACAGCGCTAGCAGCACCAGCGTGAGCGTAGGCACGGGGGGGCCGGGTGGCGGTTTGCCGATGCAAGCGTCTGGTCACGATAGCAGCACCACCCGTGCGGGGATCAGTGGCGGCAGCCTCATCATCACTAATAACGCGCTTCAGGAAGTGCAAACCGGCCAAACCGCGTCCCAGGCCGCAGCCGGCGCCAATCGCAACGTCAGCAGCGACAAGGACGGCAGTGGCAAGCTGGCCAACAACTTCGACGCCAATCAGGTGCAAGGCCTGTTCGACGCGGCCAGTGCCTTGAATCAGCAGGTCAGCACTTTCATCTCCAACAAGATAGAAGCGGCCAAGGAGGCGAAGGAAGCGTTGAAGCGCGCAGAAGACAGCGGTCTGTCGAAGGACAGCGATGAGTACCATAAGCTTCAGCAGGCTGCTATCGACACTGAGGCGGATGCCGCCAAATGGGCGCCCGGCAGTAAAAATGGTCAAGTGACGACAGCTATCTTGGCAGGTATCACCGGTAACCTAGCCAATGGCTTGACCGGCATGGCGCAGAATGCGGGCTTGGCATACTTGCAGGGAATGGGGGCGCAGGAGGTAAAAGCTTATTTGCAAGACCTCAGCAACCATGGCATGCCGGAAGGACAAACGGAAGCCCTGCGTACCGTGTTGCAGGCTGCAGTAGGTTGCGCTGGAGCTGCGGCGAGCGGACAAAATTGTGGCGAGGCAGCTGCGGGGGGAGCTTCCGCAGTGGCGTTGAACAATGCGTTGAATGTGCTGCAGCATCTCAAGCCGGAAGACATGAATGCCGAGCAGAAGGTAGACCGTGAAAATCTGGTCAATACCCTGGTTACGGGTGTGGCGCTGGGGACGGGGGGCGCTTCGACTGCCGCGACGACGGTGAACGCGGCGAAGACAGAGGTTGAGAATAACTCTTTACTTCTGGGCTTGGGGGAAGGATTCCAGGCTTTGGAGGCGGGCTCTGCCCTCAATGCCCGATTGCCGGGTAAGAGTACGACTAAGATAGATGCTGAATTGGATGGTAAGCCAAGCTCGGCAGAAAAGATTGATAAATGGCTTAAAGATACTTGGGATGGTGCGGTTGAGGCGAAAAATAAGCCTGGGGAGTTTGCTGATTGGGTTTTGGAAGGTTTTGGTATAACAAAGCCAATTGATCCAAACAGCTATGAAAATGGAGATCATAAATATGTTCCTAGGCCGGATGTGTCAGATATTACTGGAGTCGATGGGCTTAAACGAGATCGCCCGAAAACACCAGTTCAAGGAGGAGGGGGGCTGCGTCCGAGATGGAAAGATGAAATGGGAAATATATATGAGTGGGACTCTTATCATGGTGAACTGGAAAAGTACAATAAAAATGGAAAGCACCTCGGTGCTTTTGACTACAGAACAGGGCAGCAGATAAAACCACCGGAACCCGGTCGAAAGGTTGAGAAATGATTAAGCGTTATGTTTCGGTCTACAATGAAAATACAGATGAGCTTGTGGGTGAGTTTCCGGTTTCTTCTGATCAGGCATTGACTGTATTAATCTCGTTGTATGGTGATCAAGTTAATGATCCTGAGTTTTATGCTGAGTATCCTATTGATGGCACGGTTGCTGCTGGTTTGCTGAGGCTGGAAAATTTAGCTATTGAGATTGCTGGAAAGGATTGTGTTTACTATTTGACGTGTGGGTGATAAATTTAATGCTAATTGTTGCTCTAGTTTTTCAGGTTCCCCGAGCAAGATCTCACCTGTAGAGCTGACATTTGATAAATCTACGCAGACGTGAACATCGCCGGCTGGGCTTGATTATGGACTTGGTTCAGTTCACGGTTAATCGTATAAACCGCGTACCCCGGATATCTTCGCTATTTTGACACTGCGGCGGCACTCCCGACTTTTTCGGGATTTCGCCACTACAGTGGATGGTTTCGCGTAGGGCGGATGCCCCGTTTACGGGGTGATCCGCCGCTCACGGCATACCCCGCGTAAACACCACCGTCAGCTGCAGCCTGCTCAAATCCGGTGGCACATTGGTGGACCTGGCGCATGGCGCCGGGCAGGACAGCACCATCAGCGGCAAGGGCGCGCAATTCGTCGCGGGCAAAGACCTCACTCTGCAGGCCGAGGGCGATATCAAGCTGCTGGCAGCCAAGAGCACCAGCAGCGAGCACACCACCAGCAGTTCCAGCAGCGGCGGCGTTGGCGTCGCCTTCGGAATGGAACAGGGCAAGGGCGCGTTTGCCGGCTTCAACGTCAACGCCAGCATGAGCCGCGGGCATGTGGACGGCAATGGCAGCCAGTACCAGTTGAGCGAACTGAACGCCGGCGGCAAGCTCAATTTGGTGTCCGGCGGCAACGTCACGTTGCAAGGCATCGTCAAGGGCCAGCAAGTGGTGGGCGACATTGCTGGTAACTTGAAAATAGACAGCCTGCAGGATACCAGCACCTACCACAGCCTCAATCAAAGCATCAGTGCCCAGGGCAGCATGAGTGGGGGATCGGCCACTCTTAGTCAGCAAAAGATGGACGCCGACTACGCCAGCGTGCAGCGCCAGTCGGGCATCCAGGCCGGCGACGGCGGCTTCCAATTGAAGGTGAAAGGCGCCACCACGCTGAACGGCGCGGAAATCGCCAGTACCGACAAGGCGGCGCAGGACGGCAAGAACAGCCTGCAAACGGGCGCGCTGGTATTGAAGGACATCGACAACCATGCCGATTTCACCGCCAGCAGCGTCAGCGTCACCGCCGGCAGCGGCGGCGTATCCGGCATGGCCATGGCGGCGTCGGACCACGACAACAGCACCACCCGCGCCGGCATCAGCGCCGGCAGCCTGACCATCACAGACAATGCGCTGCAGCAGGCCCAAACCGGCCAGACCGCCGCCCAGGCCGCATCCACGGCTAATCGAGACGTCAGCAGTGATAGGGATGGCAGCGGCAAGCTGGCCAACAACTTCAACGCCAGCGAAGTGCAGGGCTTGTTCGACGCCGCCAATGCTTTGAACCAGCAGGTGGGCACCTTCATGGCCAACAAAGCGGCAGAGGCCAAGGCCGCCAAGGCCGCTGCGGACAAGGCGCAGCTTGACCCGAACAAGAGCGAGACGGAAAAAGCGCAATTGCAGGCTGCTGCGGATGATGCCGCCAAGTGGGCACCGGGCGGCAGCTACAGCCAGATACTCACCGCCGTCACCGCCGGCATAGGCGGCAACGTGGCCAATGGCCTTGCGGGTATGGTGCAGAACACTGGTATTGCTTACCTGCAAGGGTTGGGCGCGCAGGAAGTCAAGGCGCTGGCGGATGATCTGGAACGGGCGCAGAGCAACGATCCGGATCATGCGGACAAGAAGCCGGAAGGCGAAGTCGTGCGCGCGGTGCTGCATGCCGCCCTGGCTTGCGCCGGCGCGGAAGCTAGCGGCCAGAGCTGCGGCGCGGGCGCGGCGGGCGGCGCGGCCAGCGTGGCGCTGAACAATGCGCTGGACAAGCTTCAGCATACCGACGCTGACAAGATGACGGCGGAGGAAAAGTTGCAGCGCGAGAATCTGGTCAACGGCTTGTTGACGGGGTTGTCGACTGCGACTGGCGGCGCTAGCACGGCAGCGACGACGGTGACTGCGGCGAAGACGGAGATGGAACACAACTTGTTTGGCGAGAGCGTTACGGATCAATTCCTATATGCACATCAGCCAAAGTCGATTCGCGAACTAGTGGCAAGAGCAAACAAGGATGCTAGTAACAAGGGGTTGGCGCTTGCAGTCGTGACTCTGGGAGGAGCTTATACGCCAGCGATGCTTGCTGCGGCAAGAGCATGTATGTCAAACCCGCTGTGTATGAATGAAGCCGCGATCACTATCGCGGAAATGGCTGCATCGGATGCGTTACCCGCAGGTTTGATGGGTGGGACGGCAGTAAAGAGCGCGGAGCGCTATCTTGCTAGTCGTAAGCTGGGTTCGAAACAGGCAGAGCAAGCTGCACTGGCTGATTTTAAACAGGCCGTGGTAGCACCTACGACTGCAGAGGTAGGAAGTACTGGGAAAGTTGCTCAGAAATCTGATGCAGCGCTTGGGTCCTGTATGACTCCGGGTTCTTGTTTCGTTGCGGGTACGCAAGTATTGACTGACAAAGGGCTCAAGGCCATTGAGACCTTTGTTGGCGGGGAGTGGGTTTGGTCGCGTAGCGATCAAACCGGTGAGTATGGTTTCCAACCCGTTGTGGCTCACAAGGCCACACAAGACCAAGCTATCTATCGTGTCGTGGTGGAGGATGAAATAGGCCGGCAGGAGACATTCCGGACAACGGCTGAGCACCCATTTTGGGTCAAGGATCAAGGATGGCTGAAGGCGTCGCTGTTGCAAGCAGGGGTGATATTGGTTGACCATGCTGGCCAGCCGCTGACGGTGGTGAACCAAGCAGAGGAAGGCGAGCTCGATACCGTCTTCAATATTCAGGTAGCCGAGTTCCAGACTTACCATGTGGGTGAGCTTGGAGTTTGGGTGCACAATGCTAATTGTTGTCCTGATTTGAAGAATATAGCTCAGGAGATGCCTGCAATTTTGAGGCCTAGTGTGCTTCGCTCTGCTTTGGATAATGCGAAACCTACCTCAGGACATCCAAACCAGTTAATGACTATTTTGGATGATGGCACAAAGATTATTTTTAGAAAGGACTTTGGTGAGCAATCGCATATTATTGGCGGTCCTTTCCAGGGGGCTGGTAAAATAGACCATTACAATATTGAAATTCAATCCGCAAGAGGCAAGACGTGGGAGAATGTTCATGTTGTTCCTGATGGGAATGGCGGGTTCACTTGGTGGGGAAAGGATAAGGTAGTAAAGCCATGAATACTTTGAGTGCTGAAGTGCAACTTAATTTGGATGGGGATGATATACCTTCTGATGTTGTTTTAAATGATGATAGGCATCGGCTTAGTAGTATCGTTGATGTTAACAATGGGGATATCTATTTGAAATTTTCATCTAGGGAGGCTCTTTATGATTTTGCAAAGTCACTATTGCATGAAGCGGTTTTTGGCATCGGAGGGGAGAAGGAATTTTATCCATTGATTGTGGATGGGAAATGTCTTGTTGTTGATGGTGTTAGACTGACGGAGGAAAGTAGTCGAATTTTTGTTCAGTACCCTAGTGTTGGAGATGATTCATAAGCTGAGCTAAATTTGTAGAATCCAACGCTCGTCGAGAAGATTTATAATCTCATTTTGCTATTTCTCGTTAGGGCCGTAGATTGGGCTAAGCTTGCGAAGCCCAACGTTTACCGCGAAAAATACGATGATTTCTATGGGTGGAATCTGTTCGTTCTCGGTAAGCGTTGGGCTTCATTTTATTCAACCCAGCCTACGGTTATATGTGTTTTGGGGGAGGAAGAAATGAAGATTCAAAAAGATATTATCAGCAATGTTTTTTTTCTAGATAAAATCTATGATGGACTATGGGATCGGATATGGGATGATGGTGTGGATTTGATAAGGCTGGAGTTTTCTCCGATGTCAGATCTACTTCGTTTTGTGATTAAGGTTAGGAAGGGGCCAAGTGCGCCGCCTAAGAAATGGGTGGTGTGCAATTATCTCCATGTCATGTTTGTTGTTCAGGTGCCTAGAAACTTTAAAGCGCTGCAAAATGAAGTAATTTCTGATGACTGTAATCCTATCGATCTTGTGATAGAAAGTGATGCTGAAGGTTATGTTTCGGTGGTTATGTCCGGAGGCATGGATATTAGTTTTAGTGCAAGTGCAATATCTGTTTCTGAGATAACGCCAGGGTAGCTATTGTTCTGGCGGCGTCAACATGTGCTGGGATACGCATGCGCATGAAAAGCGTTGTAGTTAGGAAACCCGGCCCCGCGCAGGGGGCGGTTGGATGAGTGAACTATTAATGAGGGAAGCAGGGATGGAGCAGCCGTTGAAGGCTTATCAGGTTGGCGGCAACGATATCGTCGCCGCCGGTTCCGTGGAAGAGGCTTTGGCCGTGCTGGAGGAGCTGGCAGGCGAGACCGATCTGACTATCGAGGATGTCGTCCCGATTGCGGAGGATGAACTGGATGTGCCGGTGGAGGACGAGGAGGGTAACGCTTGTCCCACCATCCGCCAGATGCTGGCCGAGTTGAGTGAGCCGGCCTATCTTTTCGGTTGGGATTGACGGCGCATGCCGCTCTCAATCGGATTTGGCTGCAGCCAAAACGCCGCCCCGCCTCAAAACCACTGCCCCAAACCCCGCCAGAAATCGTCCGGCACCCACAGCAGGGCGGCGGTGGTGAGAACATAGCGCAGGCATTTGCCGATCGCCATGTAGCACACGCTGGGCCAGAACGGGATGCGCAGCCAGCCGGCCAGAGTGCACAGCGGGTCGCCGATGCCCGGCAGCCAGGACAGCAGCAGCATCGGCGCGCCGCGTTTGCGCATCCAGCGGAAGTAGCGCGGGCTCAGCGCGGGCTTGCCGCTGCGCGGCGTGCGGCCTGCCGATTCGGCATGCGGGTGCGTGTGCGCGCGGTGGCTGCGGCGCAGGCGGTAGCGCAGCAGCGCCACCTTGGCGCCGTAGCCCATCCACCAGTCGATGATGCCGCCCAGGGTGTTGCCCAGCGTGGCGACGGCGATCACCTGCCAGAACAGGTCGGGCCGGAGCTTGATGTAGGCGAATACGGCGGGTTCGGAACCCAGCGGCAGCAGCGTGGCGGATATCAGGCTGATCATGAAAATGGCCGACAGGCCCACTTTGGGCAAGGCCAGGGTTCCGAGCAGCCAGTCTAGCAGTCCTTCCATGGGGCGGGTTCGTTCTGGTGGGTGGCCGTCGATGATAGCATTGCCTTGAGGCGGGCCAGTCTATTGTCGCTGCGCCAAGCGGCAGATTAGGAGCCGCTGAATAAAACCCGATGCTGGCCCGCGGCTATCTGTGGCGCCGCTGGCACTGAAGGGATCGGTGCGCTCTGCCGCAGCCAGCTGCGCTGGGGCGGAGTGGAGCCAAGGCCGGCATCGGTCTGGATAATGGTTGGACAACTCAGAAATTTAGGCCAGTTTGCGGCGCCGGATGGCGCGGGCATGCTGGCTTTTTTCATTTGCTATGGTTAAACGGCATCCGATCAGGCATCCAGTGCGCATCCGGCGCGCCCGGACGCGGTGAATGGCAGGGCGGGGCCTGGTCTTTTCGCAACCTGGAGGGGAGAGAAGATGAAATCGTATGGCGCGGAGTTTCTGGGCACTTTCTGGCTGGTGCTGGGCGGCTGCGGCAGCGCGGTGCTGGCGGCGGGATTTCCCAATCTGGGCATAGGCTTCGCCGGCGTGGCGCTGGCATTCGGCCTGACGGTGGTGACGATGGCTTACGCGATCGGCCACATTTCCGGCTGCCACCTGAACCCGGCGGTATCCATCGGCCTGTGGGCGGGCGGGCGCTTTCCCGCCGGGCAATTGGCGCCGTACATCGTGGCGCAGGTGCTGGGCGCCATCGCCGCGGGCGCGGTGCTGTACGTGATCGCCAGCGGCGGAGCCGGCTTCGACGTGGCCAAGGGCTTCGCTTCCAACGGCTATGCCGAGCATTCGCCGGGCGGCTATTCGCTGCTGGCGGCCCTGGTGTGCGAGGTGGTGATGACCATGTTTTTCTTATTGGTGATCATGGGCGCCACCGACAAGCGCGCGCCTGCCGGTTTCGCGCCGTTGGCGATAGGCCTGGCGCTGACCCTGATCCACCTGATCAGCATCCCGGTCACCAATACCTCGGTCAACCCGGCGCGCAGCACCGGCGTGGCCTTGTTCGTCGGCGGCTGGGCGGTGCAGCAGCTGTGGCTGTTCTGGCTGGCGCCCATCATCGGCGCGGTGCTGGGCGCGAAGGTGTATCGCCTGATCGCCGGCGAGTCGGAGTAGCCGCCCGCCATCCGGCAACCGCGGCCTAGGCCGCGGTTTTTTTTCGCGCTAAGTAGCTGCCCGCGTGCCGCCTGTTCCGTGTTGTTCAGGGTATGTCAGGTGGGTTGCTGATGTTGCGATAGCTCCCCGGCGGGCATGGGCAGGGGGCGCTGGTCTATCAATAAAGCTCAGGCCGCGCGGCGGCCATTTCCGTCAGTCCGGAGGTCCCGATGCGATTTCATGTTTCGATGATTTTGGCGTGCTCCTGTTTCTATTCTCTGATAGCCGCGGCGTCGGACGGCAAGGCGCTTTACCAGCAAAACTGCGCGGTTTGCCATGGCGCCCACGCTCAGGGCAAGACTGGGCCGCGTTTGGCGGGAGACGCCAGCAAGTGGCGCAAGCAGTTATTCGAGAGGGCCGTGCTGGAGGGCGTGGATGACGAGGGCAAGGCGCTGAAGGCGCCTATGCCTCATTGGGGCAATAGCAGTCTGAAGGAGGATCACGGCAAACCGCCCACCAAGGAGGAAGTGGACGCGATACAAGCCTATCTCAAGACCCTGCATTGAGAAGCGCGGGCGGCATTCGGCCCGCTCCAGACATCTGGACGCATGCCTGTCAGGCCGGCGCAGTCTTGGCCGCGCTCAGCCGCGGCAGCAGGTCGGCGACGATCTCGCAGCAGCGCAGCCGGTCGGAAAAGTCGTGGCAGTCGACCGACAGCATGATCTCGTCCACGCCGGTCTCGTCCAGCAGCTTTTGCAGCCCGGCCTGCACCGTCTCCGGCCCGCCGAACACCGCCGCGCCCAGCCATTCGCCCAGGACGGCGAATTCCTCGCGCGGGCTCCACAGGCCGTCCATGCTGTCCACCGGCGGCGGCAGCGGGCGGCGGTCGCCGCGGATCAGGTTAAGGAATTTCTGGTACGGCGTGGTGGCGAGGCGCTGGGCTTTCTCCTCGCTGTCCGCGGCCAGCACCGGGATGCAGGCCATCGCGTACGGCTGGCTCAGCGCAGGGGAGGGCTGGAACAACTGGCGGTACAGTTTCAGCGCCTGATGCAGCTGGGCCGGGGCGAAGTGGGCGGCGAAGGCGAAGGGCAGGCCCAGCTGCGCGGCCAGCTGGGCGCCGTAGAGGCTGGAGCCCAGCAGCCATACCGGCACGTCGGTGCCGGTTCCGGGAATGGCGCGCACCGCTTGGCCAGCTTGTTCCGGCCCCAGGTAGCCGCGCAGCTCGGCGACCTGCTGCGGGAAGTCGTCGCCGGCGCCCAGCCGGTCGCGGCGCAGCGCGCGGGCGGTGAGCGGATCGGTCCCGGGCGCGCGGCCCAGGCCCAGGTCGATGCGGCCGGGGAACAGCGTCGCCAGCGTGCCGAACTGCTCGGCCACCACCAGCGGCGCGTGGTTGGGCAGCATGATGCCGCCGGAGCCGACGCGTATGCGCTGGGTGTGGGCGGCGATGTGGCCGATCAGCACCGCGGTGGCGGAGCTGGCCACGCCGGCCATATTGTGGTGCTCGGCCACCCAGAAGCGGGTGTAGCCCAGTTGCTCGACATGGCGGGCCAGGGCCGCGCTGTTGCGCAGCGCCTGGGCGGCGTCGCCGCCGGCGACGATGGGCGCCAGCTCCAGCATGGAGAGGCGCGGGGATGGGGAAGGGGTCATTCGATTCTGCCTGTGTTGTCGCGCGCGGACCTGGCCGGCGCGGGGATGAGGCCAGTATACGGAGCGGCGCCGTTCGTCTGAAGTAGGCACTTTCGGGTGGGATAGTTGCCTTTTGGTGCGTATGGTGGTGAAAGGGCCGGCTTGAATTATCCGGGTAAGGCCATATTTGAGAACGATTCCTGTTTAAGAAGGCAAGCATCATGACGAATCGCAGCAATCTGGACATCGTCCGCGCCACTTACGAAGGCAAGTCCGAAGACAATGGCCGCAATCTGCTGGCGGCGCTGGCGCCAGATGCGGAATGGACCGAGGCGGCCGGCTTCCCGTACGCCGGCACTTATGTCGGCCCGCAGGCCATCGTGGAAAACGTGTTCCAGCGGCTGGGCAGCGAGTGGGACGGCTACCGCGCGGCGGTGGACCGGTATTTCGTCGATGGCGACAATGTGGTCGCCCAGGGCTTTTACCACGGCACTTACCGCGCCACCGGCAAGAGCTTCACCGCGTCCTTCGCTCATGTCTATACGCTGAAGGACGGCAAGATCGTCAAGTTCGAGCAGATTGTGGACAGCGCCAAGGTGTGGGAGGCGATGCGTGCCTGATCGCGTCGCGCGATGAAAAACGGCCAGCTCCGAAGGGAGGCTGGCCGTTTTGTTTTGTCCAGGAGGGTCAGACCGGCTGCAGTTGCTCGCCGACGCCGGCGCGCAGCAGGCGCTTCACGATCATTTTCAGTACCACGCCGTACATGGGCAGGAAGAACAGCATGCAGATCAGTACCTTGAAGCTGTAGTCCACCAGCGCGATCTCCACCCAGTTGGCGGCCATGAACGGGTCGCTGCTCTTGTAGAAGGCAATGAAGAAGAAGGACAGCGTGTCGCTGATGTTGCCGAAGAACATCGCGGCCGCCGGCGCCGCCCACCAGGCCCTGAGCTGGCGCAGCCGGTTGAACACCTGCACGTCCAGGATCTGGCCCAGCGCGTAGGCGGCGAAGCTGGCCGCGGCGATGCGGGCGACGAACAGATTGAAATGCTCCAGCGCCTGGAAGCCCTGCCACGCGCCCTGATAGAACAGCGTGGACACCAGGTAGGAGATCGCCAGCGCCGGCACCATCGCCGCCAGGATGATGCGCCGCGCCAGCGGCGCGCCGAAGATGCGCACGGTCAGGTCGGTGGCCAGGAAGATGAACGGGAAAGTGAACGCGCCCCAGGTGGTGTGGAAGCCGAACACGGTGATCGGCAGCTGCACCAGGTAGTTGCTGGAGGCGATGATGGCGATGTGGAACATCGACAGCCGGATCAGCGCGGACAGGCGCTGCCGGTCGGTAAAGGCAAACATGGCTTCATCCTTTTTGCTGAATGGGGTGAGGGAACCCAGTGTGTATCCATCGGCATCGGCCGTTGCGTGTTCGCGCGGGGATGCCGGTCAAGGGGCGAGATCATACTCCGTTTTGTCTATACATGAAAATACTTTTGAATAATCAATGCGCTGGCGGCCTTGTGTGCCATATTTCCGGCACGGAATGATTTGTTGTTTGTTTGACAAAGAAAGCTATAAATATTCTAAGTAAATTCTCGTAAGTCCAGTTTGACGCGCCTGGCCTGCAAGGAGTTGGACATGACCATTACCAAGAGACTGCTGTTGACCACCGTGCTGGCGCTGCTGGCGATGCTGGCGCTGGGCGTGCAGGGTCTGTGGAAACAGCAGCAGGCCAATGACCGCTTCGACTACATGAAGATCAACACCTTCCCCAGCATCCACACGCTGGACGACGCCAAGGAGGCGCTGGCCGACGTGAGGCTGACGCTGGCGCGCAGCGTGGCGCTTTCCGATCCAGCTGCCAAGAAGGCGGAATTCGCCGCGCTGGCGGACCTGGACAAGCGTTTCGACGCGGCGCTGGACAAGTACGAGAAAGATTTGGTTTCCAACGACGCCGACCGCAAGCTGCTGCAGACCGACCGCGAGGACATGAAGCTTTACCGCCAGCAGCGCGACAAATACCTGCAGCTGCTGCAGAGCAACAATGTGGCCGAGGCGGACAAGCTGATGACCGGCGACATGTCCAACGAGGCCAAGGCGCTGAACCAGGCGCTGATCGATCACATCGAATTCAACTACAAGCTGGCCGATCAATTGAGCAAGGACAATGCCGCCGCCTATACCGCCGCATGGTGGCAGTCGGCGATACTGGTGGCGTCGGCCGTTCTGGTGTGCGGCTGGCTCAGCGGCCACCTGTTCCTCAACATCCGCAGCAGCCTGGAGCAGACGCTGAGCGCGATGCAGGCGGTCCGGACGACGCTGGATTTCCGCCTGCGCGCGCCGGTGGCGCGGATGGATGAGATCGGCAAGACCGCCACCGCGTTCAACGAGCTGATGGCCAGGCTGCAGCAAAGCTTCAAGGAAATCCGCCACAGCGTCGAAGAGATGGAGGGCGCCATCGTCCATATGGCGGAGTCTTCCGGCGACATCGCTTCCAGCTCGGTGCAGCAGAGCGAGTCGGCATCGGCTATGGCGGCGGCGGTGGAGCAGGTGACGGTCAGCATCAATCACGTGGCGGACCGCGCGCGCGAGGCCAACCAGCAGGCGCGGGAGGCCGGCGAGATCGCCGACCGCGGCAGCAAGGTGGTGCTGGGCACGGTGGACGGCATCAGCGCGGTGGCGGAGTCGGTGGGCGAAGCCTCCGAGCGCATCGGCAAGCTGCGGGAGGACAGCGTCACCATCGCCACCGTGCTGAGCGTGATCAAGGATATCGCCGATCAAACCAACCTTTTGGCGCTGAACGCCGCGATCGAAGCCGCCCGGGCCGGCGAAATGGGCCGCGGCTTCGCCGTGGTGGCCGACGAGGTGCGCAAGCTGGCCGAACGCACCGCCAGCTCCACCACCGAGATCTCCGCGGTGATAGACAAGATGCAGCAGGGCACCCAGGCCGCGGTGAGCGGCATGCAGGAGGTGGTGACGCGGGTGAACGAGGAGGCGGAAAAGGCGCGCGGCGCCAGCGACGCCATCCAGCAGATCAAGACCAATTCCGAGCACAGCATGCTGCTGATAGGCGAGATTTCCGGCAGCATCGTCGAACAGGGCAGCGCCAGCAACACCATCGCGCAGAAGGTGGAGCAGATCGCGCAGATGGCGGAGGCCAATTCGCGCGCCTCGTCCGACTCGGCCGGCTCCGCGCAGGAGCTGCGCAGCCAGGCCAGCAACATCCAGCGCACGGTGGCGCAATACCAGGTGTGAACCAGACAACGACAGGGATCGGGGAAGATCCGACAGGGCCGCGAGGCCCTGTTTTCTTTGGGCGAGCGGTTTTGCAGGAACCGCGATAAGCAAGCCAGGATTAATTGCTTAGCCGGGCGCGGCGCGCTTGTTAGATTGGAACGGTATTTCCAACTCGTACCAAGTGGACAAGCCATGGCGAAACCGCACGCATTCCTCAGACTGATCCTTTCCGCCGCATTGGCGCTTTCCGCCGGCGCGGCTGCGTCGGCCGACGCGGTCACTGTCGGCTATCAGACCGGCATCGATCCCACCAAGGTGCCGCAGGCGGACGGCGCCTACGAGAAAGCCACCGGCAGCCGCATCAACTGGCGCAAGTTCGACAGCGGCGCCGACCTGATCGCCGCGGTGGCCTCCGGCGACGTGGCCATCGGCAATATCGGCTCCAGCCCGCTGGCGGCCGCCGCCAGCCGCGGCCTGCCGATCGAAACCTTCCTGGTGGCCGACGAGATCGGCTCCGCCGAGGCGCTGGTGGCGCGCAAGGGCAGCGGCATCGCCAAGCCGCGGGACCTGATCGGCAAGAAGGTGGCGGTGCCCTTCGTCTCCACCACCCATTACAGCCTGCTGGCGGCGTTGCGCCATTGGGGCGTGGACCCGGCCCAGGTGAAGATCCTCAATCTGCGTCCCGGCGAGATCGCCGCCGCCTGGCAGCGCGGCGACATCGACGCCGCTTATGTCTGGGACCCCGCGCTCGGCAAGATCAAACCCGGCGGCGCGGTGCTGACCAGCTCGGCCGAGGTGGCCAAGTGGGGCGCGCCCACCTACGACATCTGGGTGGTGCGCAAGGACTTCGCCGCCGCGCATCCCGAGTTCGTGTCCCGCTTCGCCAAGGTGTCGCTGGACGCCATCTCCGGCTACCTGGCCGATCCGCAGGCCTTCATCGCCAACGCTTCCAATATCGCCAAGATCAGCCGGTTGACCGGCGCGGCGGCGCCGGATGTGGTGGCCGGGCTGAAGGGCAACCGCTTTCTGGGCCGCGACGATCAGATCGCGCTGCTGCAGTCGCCGTTCGTGGCGGCGGTGGGCAAGACCGCGGCATTCCTGAGGGCGCAGGGCAAGGTGGAGGCGCTGCAGCCTGACTACGGCCCTTACGTGACCAACCGCTTCGTCAAGACGGCGAGGTGAGCATGGCAGCCTTGACCGCAGACAGGGTGTCGGTTCGCTATCCCGGCCAGGCGCAGCCGGCGTTGGACGGGGTATCGCTGAACGTGGGGCCGGGCGAGCTGGCGGTGGCGCTGGGGCCGTCCGGCTGCGGCAAGACCACGCTGCTCAACCTGTTCGCCGGCTTCCAGTTTCCCGATTCCGGCAGCGTGCGCTTCGGCGGCGTGCCGGTGGCGGGGCCGGGTGCCGAGCGCGCGGTGGTGTTCCAGCAGCACGCCCTGCTGCCGTGGCTGAGCGCGCTCGACAACGTGGCCTTCGGCTTGCGCCTGCGCGGCGTGCCGCGCGCCGAGCGGCGGGAGTTGGCCGGGCGGGCGCTGGCCCAGGTGGACCTGGCCGAGGCCGGCGCCCGCTACCCCTGGCAGCTGTCCGGCGGGCAGAAGCAGCGCGTCGGCATCGCCCGCGCCTTGGCCGGCCGCGCCGGCGCGCTGCTGATGGACGAGCCGTTCGGCGCGCTGGATGCCTTCACCCGCGAGCAGATGCAGGAACTGCTGCTCAAGGTGTGGGCGGAGTCCGGCAGCAGCGTGTTCCTGATCACCCACGACATCGAGGAGGCGCTGTTCCTCGCCACCGAACTGGTGCTGATGTCGCCGGGGCCGGGACGCATCGTCAAGACGCTGCGCCCGCCGTTCAGCCGCCGCTGGCGCGCCGGCGACAGCGCGCGGGCGATCAAGTCCGATCCGGAGTTCATCGCGCTGCGGGAACAACTGCTGGCCGACGTGTTCGCCCAGCGCAAACAGGAGGCATGGGCATGAGCGGCATCGAAACCACCGCGGAGCGGGAGCTGTTGTCCGTTTCTTCCCGCATCGATGGAGGCCCGCGGCCGGGACGCGAGCCGTCCCGGCTATGGCTGGGCGCGGCCAGCCTGGCGGCCCTGCTGGGCGGCTGGTGGCTATTGGCGCATAGCGGCTGGGTGCCGGCGCTGTTTCTGCCCTCGCCGGAGGCGGTGCTGGGCAAGCTGTTTGTCGTCGCCGGACAGGGTTTCATGGACGCCACGCTGTGGCAGCACCTGGAGGCCAGCTTGCAACGCATCGCGCTGGCATTGGTCGCCGCGGTGGCGGTGGGCGTGCCGCTGGGCGCGCTGATGGGGCGCAGCCCGCTGGCACAGGGTTTGCTTGATCCGATGCTGGAGGCATATCGTCCGGTGCCGCCGCTCGCCTACCTGCCGCTGATCGTGATCTGGTTCGGCATCGGCGAGCTGTCCAAGGTGCTGCTGATTTTCCTGGCCATCCTGGCGCCGGTGGCCATCGCCACCCGCCACGGCGTGGCCCAGGTCGGCCGCAACCGGCTGCGGGCGGCGCAGAGCCTGGGCGCCAGCCGTTCGCAGCTGCTGTGGCTGGTGGTGCTGCCGGAGGCGCTGCCGCAGATCCTCACCGGCATCCGCATCGGCCTGGGGGCCGGCTGGTCCACGCTGGTGGCGGCGGAGCTGGTGGCGGCCACGCGCGGCCTCGGCTTCATGGTGCAGTCGGCGGCGCAGTTCCTGGTTACCGACGTGGTGGTGCTGGGCATTCTGGCGATCGCCGCGGTGGCCTTCGCGCTGGAGCTGGGCCTGCGCGCGCTGCAGCGCCGGCTGGCGCCTTGGCATGGACAACAAGGCTGAAGACTGATCGACAAAGATAATAGCGAGGAGATTCGCATGAGTTTGCAATTGACCCGCCTGAGCCCGGCGCTGGGCGCGGTGGTGGAGGGGATAGACCTGGCGCGGCCCTTGGACGACGAGCGGCGCCGGGCATTGAGCGAGGCGCTGCTGCGCCATCAGGTGCTGTTTTTCCGCGGCCAGGACATCACGCCGCTGCAGCAGCGCAATTTCGCGGTGCGCTTCGGCGACCTGCATACCCACCCGATCTACCCGCAGCATCCGGACGCGCGCGAGATCATGGTGCTGGACACCGACGCGGTGGATTTGCAGGACAACGCGGTCTGGCACACCGACGTCACCTTCATCGAAACCCCGCCGCTGGGCGCGGTGCTGGCGGCGCGGCAACTGCCGGAACTGGGCGGCGACACGCTGTGGGCCAGCGGCATCGCCGCCTACGAGGCGCTGTCGGCCAGCCTGAAAGCCAGGCTGGACGGCCTGAGCGCGGTTCACGACTTCGCCAAATCCTTTCCGCTGGCGCGTTACGGCCTGACCGACGACGACCGCCGCCGCTGGGACGAGACCCGGCGCAAGCATCCGCCGATCAGCCATCCGCTGGTGCGCATCCATCCGGAAAGCGGCCGCCGCGCGCTGTTCGTCAGCGAAGGCTTCACCGTCGCCGTCAACGACTTGCCGGAAGCCGAGGGCCAGGCGTTGCTGCAATTCCTGTTCGCCCACCAATCCCGGCCGGAGTTTTCGATACGTTGGCGCTGGCAGCCGGGCGACGTGGCGTTTTGGGACAATCGCTGCACCATCCATTACGCGGTGGACGATTACCGGCCGGCGCGGCGGGTGATGCACCGGGCGACGATACTGGGCGACCGTCCATACTAGGCGCGGCGCGCAAAACGCGGGTTCCGCTCTCAGGCGTTTGCCTGATGGTTTGAGGCGCGCTTCCGGCGACAAAGCCATCCCTCGGGGATGGCTTTGTCGTTTGAGGAGGGCGGAGCCCGGCCCCGCCGGGGGAGGGTTTGAGCGGCGTTCTCCGGGCGATGGCGCGATCCTGCGCGATGAAGCAGTTGAACTCAAAGCCGTTGGGCTTGCCGATCCGCATGCCCGTTTTTTGAAAGTTCCTGTCCGACAACCCGGCTACCATGCGGCAAAGCAATATCGGATGCCAATGGAGTTGAGCTCTGTTAGGTGTGGCTATAGGTTTCATCACTCATCGCATGGGAACACAAATATGTTTACTTCATCGATTTCCACACAGTCCATGTCTCATGTCCAGGCGCATTCCGATGTCGGCGGGCAGCCGGATCGCAGCCTGACCCGGCTGAACGAGGGCGAAAAGCAAACCATGCTGCAGTCCCGCGGCTATAGCGAGATGCTGAAGGAACGCACCGGCCACCACCTGTTGCTGACGGCACATCGCGGCACCGGCCCCACCAGCGTGTTCGGCTCCACCTTTCCGGACAAATACCTGCCGGAAAACAGCCTGCAGGCGATCAAGGCCGCCATCCTGGACGGGGCGGACGCTATCGAGATCGACATCTTCAAGTCCGGAGACGGCAAGGTGGTGGTCACCCACGACGACGAAATCTGGCGCAACGCTTTCGGGGCCGACCGCAGCGGCGCCCAGCTCCCGGCAGGGGAGACCAAGGAGTCTTACCTGGTCGGGCAGAAGACGGTGGCGGAGTTGCAAAAGATCCCGCTCGGCCGCAATGGCGAAACGATGCCGACGCTCGCCGAGGTGATGGAGCTGGTCAACGACGCCAACCAGACGCTGACGCAGTGCGGCAAGAATCCGATCATTCTCAATATCGAGCTGAAAGACGCCGGCGCCGTCACCGAGATGCTGGACCTGCTGGCCGAAGGCTCGAATGGACAGTCCGCCACGCCGCTGGAAAACATCGTGTTCTGTTCGTTCAAGCACGAGGCGCTGAAGGAGTTGAAGGAGCGGGCGGAGCAAAGAGGGATGATGGGCATCAATATCGCGCCCGGCATCAAGACCGCGGATCTGTTCGGCAAGGACAATATGAATCCGGACTTTTCGCTGAAGGATCCCGCCGCGGGCTATCACCCGCAAGCGATGGATAATCTGCGCGCGCTGGTGGAGGGCAACGGCTTCCAGGGCTATGACGGCATTTTGTGGGACCTGCGCCAGCCCATCGTCGATCTGGCGGTGGCCGGCAACAAGGCGATCCATGCGTCGACCTCCGACTTCCGCCAGTATGCCGACAATCGGGACTTCTCCCATGTGCTGCTGGAGTTGAGCAAGCGCGTCGACACCTTCTTCAAGTGCGACAACGTCGACGACGCCCGCAAGGTGCTGCTGGAATCCAGCATTCTGTTGAACGGCATCGGCATCCAGATGATGCACAAGCAGACGGAAAACGGCGAGGACTGTTTCTACTTCTATCGCCCGAGCGACCAGCAGGACATCAGCGGCATCCTGCAGAGCGGCGCCAACAAGCCGATTGCCTACTCCAAGCTGGGACGCGACTGAGGGCGGCCGGCGAGGCGAAACGACAAGGCCATCCCGCGGGATGGCCTTTTTGATCTGCGGCGGCGCGGATCAGCCGACCAAGCGCATCTTGAACTGCTTGCCCTTGATCTTGCCGCGGGATAGCTTGGCCAGCGCGTCTTCGGCGATGGCGCGGTCCAGCGCGACGAAGCTGTTGAACTCGAAGATGTTGATCTTGCCGATCTGGCTGCCGGCGAAGCCGGCCTCGCCGGTCAGCGCGCCCAACAGGTCGCCCGGGCGCAGCTTCTCGCGTTTGCCGCCGGCGATCTCCAGCGTCACCATCGGCGGCAGCAGCGGGCCGCCCGGCGCCGGGGTCAGCTCTTCGACGTCGGCCCAGGTCAGCTCGGCCTGCTGGTAGTTTTCGATCTGCACCAGGCGCTTGGCTTCGCTGTCGGTGGCCAGGGTCAGCGCCAGGCCGTGCTGCTCGCCGCGGCCGGTGCGGCCGATGCGGTGGATGTGCACTTCCGGATCGTGGGTGACGTCGACATTGATCACCACGTCCAGCTCCTTGATGTCCAGGCCGCGCGCCGCCACGTCGGTGGCCACCAGCACGGTGGCGCTCTTGTTGGCGAAGCGCAGCAGGATCTGGTCGCGCTCGCGCTGCTCCAGGTCGCCGTGCAGCGTCAGCGCGTGGAAGCCCTGTTCCTGCAGCTCGCGCACCAGCTCTTTGCAGCGCTCGCGGGTGTTGCAGAAGGCCAGCGCCGAAGTGGGGCGTAGGTGGCGCAGGATGCGGCTGACCGTCTCCAGCCGGGTTTCCGGCTTCACCTTGTAGAACCACTGCTCGATGTGGTCGGCCTTGTGCAGCGACTCCACCTTCACTTCCACCGGATTTTTCAGGAACTGCGCGCTGGCCTTGCGGATGTCTTCCGGATAGGTGGCCGAGAACAGCAGGGTCTGGCGGGTTCTCGGGCAGGCGCGGACGATGCCGACGATTTCCTCGATGAAGCCCATGTCTATCATGCGGTCCGCCTCGTCCAGCACCAGCGTCTTCACGCCGGTCAGGTTCAGCGTTTCGCGGAACAGGTGGTCCTGCAGCCGGCCCGGCGTGCCGACGACGATATGGGCGCCGTGCTCCAGCGAGCCGATCTGCGGTCCCATCGGCGTGCCGCCGGTCAGCGTCACCACCTTGATATTGTCGATGGCGCGCGCCAGGCGGCGGATTTCCTGCGCCACCTGATCGGCCAGCTCGCGCGTCGGGCACATCACCAGCGCCTGCACGCCGAACCAGCGCGGATTGATGCTGGACAACAGGCCCAGGCCGAACGCAGCCGTCTTGCCGCTGCCGGTCTTGGCCTGGGCGATCAGGTCGCGGCCTTCCAGAATGGCGGGCAGGCTGGCGGCCTGGATGGCGGTCATCTGGTGGTAGCCCAGGCTGTCCAGGTTGGACAGCAAGGGAGCGGGCAGGGGCAGGGTGGAAAAAGCGGCTGGTTTCACAATGACTTGGCGCGGTTGGCTAAAGGCTGGGCAGTGTAACAGCAGTGAGGCTCGCGGCCAAATGCCCGGCGCATTTTCGGTTGGAAAAACGCCCGGCGGGCCGGGCGCGGGGAGCACTTCTCTCGTTTTATCAGATGCCGCCGGTTTTGTTGGACGAAGTGATGATTCGCCTATCTTCGGGATTTTGAATCCGCTGCGCGGATGATGGCTTTTCATAGCCGGGGCTGCCTGTCGAGCAGGGAGGGGATATTTGTGTGGCCAAATATCCCCTCCACCCCTAAAAGCCACCCCACAGGCCTGGCCTGCGGCTTCCCGTTGGATCCCGTCAGGCCCGAGGCGCGGCTGAACTCACTACGTGTGAATCTATGATTCGCTCAGTGGTAATTTGCTAACGTCAAATCGCTCAAACAAACAGCCGCTTAATACCTCGGACCTGCCACCCGGCGGCAGGCCTGAAGGGGCAGGGGCTCATCGGATACGCGGTCTCTTGCAGATTAAGCACTAAAAACCGCGCAAAAGATGAGGAGCAGGCAGGTTCCAACCACTCACACCCGGAAACGCGACACTGAGTCGGTCAGCCGCTTGGCCAGCGCCTCCAGTTCCTCGGCCGCGCCCACGGTTTCGCGGATGTCGGCGTCGTTGGCGCGGGCCATGCCGGCGATGGCGTCGATATTGGCGTTCACCGTCTGGCTGGAGCGGCGCTGTTGCTCGGTGACTTCCACGATCTGCCTGAGGCCGCTGCGCACCTCGGCCACCGACTGGTTGGCCGCGTCCAGCACCTCGGCCACGCTGGCGGTGGAGTGGCGGCTGGCTTCCAGCGACTGCAGGCCGGCGCTCACCGCCTGGCGCACCGCGTCGGTCTTGTCGTTGAGCGAGCCGGTGACGGCGTCGATCTCGCTGGCGGACCTGGCCGATTTCTCCGCCAGCTTGCGCACCTCGTCGGCCACCACGGCGAAGCCGCGGCCCTGTTCGCCGGCGCGCGCGGCTTCGATCGCCGCGTTCAACGCCAAGAGATTGGTCTGTTCGGCGATCTCGCGCACTTCCTTGGTCATGTGGGTGATCACGGCGGTGGAGTTGACCAGGTCGCTCTCCGCCTGCGCCATCAGTTGCACCGCGCTTTCCACCTGGCCCACTTCGCGCTGCAGCCGGTGCAGGCTCTGCCGGCCCTGTTCCGAGCGCTGCAGGCTTTCCTCTGCGCCGCTGCTGACATGCTCGGCCTTGCCGGCGATCTCGCCGATGTGGGCGGCCAATTGCTCCACCGCCTCGGCGGCGGCCTGGGACTGGCTGTTCTGGCGGTGGGAGCTGGCGGCCAGCTGGCCGGCGCCGTCCGACAGGCGGCGGGACGATTGCGCCACCGCCTCGGCGCTGTCGCTGACCTGGCGCACCAGGCCGGCCACGGTGCCCAGCATCTGGTTGAACAGGCGGGCGGTGACGCCGATCTCGTCTTGGCTGCGCTCCGGCAAACGGCGGGTGAGGTCGCCCTCGCCCTTGGCCAGCTCGGCCAGGCCCTGGGACATTTCCCGCAGCGGGCGGGTGACGAAGCGGCGGATGAACAGGTAGACCACCGCCAGCATCGGCAGCGAGGCGAACAGCGCGAACAATATGCTCTGGGTGCGGAAGGCGTCGACCGCCGCATACGGCTTCTCCAGCGAAATCCGCATGCTGACCACGCCTAGCGGCGTCTTGTCGGCCACTTGGTGGCAGGCCAGGCAGTTTTTGCCCAGGTAGTTGGCGGAGGCCAGCGCCGGGTAGACCACGCGCAGGTGCTCGCCCAATTGCGGGGTGGATTCTATGGCGATATGCGGTTTGCCGTCGCGCAAGGCCGCGCGCTCGATTTCGTCTCCCGGCCGGGCCTTGTCGCCGGCGCTGCCGGGGCCGAACTGCTTGCTGACCGCGTCGCCGCGTATCACGCGCAAGTCGCGCACCGCCGACAGTTCGCGGATCTGGTCCAGGAACACGTCGCGCTGGCCGACGGTGCCGGTGATCATCATGCCGGTCAGGCCGGCCAGGGTCATCTCGTTCATGCTGTGGGCCAGGTCCTTGGCCTGCTCCACGGCGATCTCGCGGCTGGCCTGGGTTTCCCAGGCGATCAGGCCGCCCCAGGCCAGCACCAGACAGGTCCAGATCGCGCCGGTCAGGCGCAGCCAGATCGGCCAATCGGAAAATTTTCTCATCGCTTCCCGGGGTGGTGGGCCCCGTCTCCATGTGTGTGGCTTCGTTATTGTCGGCCGGATTGCGGACAGTCCCGGCTATGCCGTATGGATTCTGCTGGAGAACGGTAACCGGACTTCTGGTCTGGATCAAACATTGTCCGGAAAACGCTTGCCCTTGGGTTGGCGGCGGATTTCTGCAACAATCGCGCCCTTGCCGCCACGGCTATGGTGAAAATGGAACAGGAATACAGGGAATGGGCATGAGTGACAGCACAAGGCGCGGCGTCGCCATCATCGGCGGCGGTCCGGCGGGCCTGATGGCGGCCGAGGTACTGGCGCAGCGCGGTTATGCGGTGGATGTGTACGACGCGATGCCGTCGGTGGGCCGCAAATTCCTGCTGGCGGGCATCGGCGGCCTCAACCTCACCCATTCCGAACCCTACCCAGCCTTCGTCGGCCGTTATGGCGACCGCGCGGAACAGGTCGAGCCGCTGCTGAAAAATTTCGACGCCGACGCGCTGCGCGCCTGGGCGCATGGCTTGGGGGTGGAGACTTTCGTCGGCAGTTCCGGCCGGGTGTTTCCGCGCGAGATGAAGGCGGCGCCGCTGCTGCGCGCCTGGCTCAGCCGGCTGCGCGAGGCCGGCGCGCGCATCCACGTGCGCCACCGCTGGCAGGGCTGGAGCGCCGACGGCAGCCTGAAGTTCGACACGCCGGACGGCGAACTGGCGGTGCGCGCCGACGCCACGCTGCTGGCGCTGGGCGGCGGCAGCTGGAAGAAGCTGGGCTCGGACGGCCGCTGGATGCCGTGGCTGGCGGAAAAGGGGGTGGCCACCGCGCCGCTGCTGCCGTCCAACTGCGGCTTCGACGCCGGCTGGAGCGATTTCTTCGCCGACAAGTTCGCCGGCGAGCCGCTGAAGTCGGTCGGCCTGGCCTTCCAGGGCGGCGACGGCCGCGAATTCAAGCGCGTCGGCGAGTGCGTGATCACCCAGAGCGGCATCGAGGGCAGCCTGGTCTACGCCTGCTCGGCGCTGCTGCGCGACGAGATCGCCCGCGCCGGCTCCGCCACCTGCTATCTGGACCTGATCCCTGCCTGGGACGAGGCCCGGGTGCTGGCCGAGGTGTCGCATCCGCGCGGCTCGCGCTCGCTGTCCAGCCATCTGCAGAGCCGGCTCAACCTGAAGGGCGCGCGCGCCGGCATCCTGCGCGAATGCCTGGACAAGGAAAGCTTCCAGAACCCGGCCATGCTCGCCGCCGCGATCAAGCGTTTGCCCGTGACCGTGACCGCGGCGCGGCCCATCGACGAGGCGATCAGCACCGCCGGCGGCGTCTGCTTCTCCGCGCTGGACGCGCGGCAGATGCTGGCCGCGCTGCCCGGCGTGTTCTGCGCCGGCGAGATGCTGGACTGGGAAGCGCCGACCGGCGGCTATCTATTGACTGCCTGTTTCGCCAGCGGCCGCGCGGCGGGGCAAGGCATCGCCGACTGGCTGGAGGCGGCAAGATAGTTTTACTTGAGGGCGGCAGGCAGGTCTGACAAAATACCCGGATCGCATTTTTTCGCCCATCCCGGGCGCGATCCGCAACCTGTTTTTCTTGCTTGCCATGAGTGAAAAAAGCAATCCCTGCCAATCCTGCGGCGCGTGCTGCGCCAGCTTCCGCGTTTCTTTCTACTGGGCCGAGGCCGATGACGGCGGCGGCCTGGTGCCCGGCCATCTTACCGAAAAACTCAACGACTGGACCCGCTGCATGCGCGGCACCTGGTCCACCAGCCCGCGCTGCGTCGCCTTGCGGGGCGAAGTGGGCGGCAGCGTCGGCTGCGGCGTCTATCCGCTGCGGCCCAGTCCCTGCCGCGAAGTGGAGGCCGGTTCGGCGCAGTGCCTGAAGGCGCGCGCCAGCCACGGCCTGCCCGCGCTGTGGGAAGCGCCGGTCGCGGCCAACGAGGCCGAGCCGCTGCTGGCCGGCTAGGCCAGGCTAAGGTCGAAGAAAACTTTCAGCCTGGCCGCCGCGGCGGCCACGCAGGGCTCGCGGTCGTACAGGTCGAAGTGCGAGGCCCAGGCGATCAGGCACAGCTCCTTAGGCTCCGCGGCGGCGGCGATGGCCCGCTCGCTGAAGTAGCGGGTGTCGGCCTCGGCCCCGGCTATCATCAGCAGCGGCCGCGGGGCCAGCATATCGATGCGGGCGAAGGCGTCGAAGCCGGCCAGCGCGTCCAGGCCCGACACCACGAAACGGTTTTCCGCGTTGGGGTGGCGGCCGCGCGGCGTGCGGTAGTAGTCGTAGGCCTCGCGCAGCAGCCGCTGCGGCTGTTCGGCCGCGGCCTGCGCCGTTTCCGCCAGCGCGCTGCGGGTGGCGGCGGCTTCGCCGCGGTCCTGGGCGGTGCGGTCTTCGGCAGCGGCGGCGAGCAGGCTTTGCAGCTGTTCGGGCGTGCGGCTGCCGTTCAGGCCTTCGCGCAGCAGGCTGCCCTGGCAGACGGCGTTGACGGCGGCCACGGCCTTGATGCGCGTGTCGGTGCGGGCGGCGAACACCGCGTAGCCGCCGCCGGCGGCGATGCCCAGCGCGCCGATGCGTTCCGGATCGACATCGGGCAGGTTGGACAGATAGCTGACCGCCGACTTGATCCCCTCGGCGCGCGAATGGGGCGTTTCCAGATGGCGCGGCAGGCCCTCGCTCTCGCCCTGGTAGGCGGTGTCGAACGCCAGCGCGAGATAGCCGGCCTGCGCCAGACGCTCGGCGTAGCGCCCGGCCACTTGTTCCTTGACGCCGGTGAACGGGTGGCTGACCACGATGGCCGGGTAGCGCTTCTGTGGCTGGTAATCGGCGGGGCGGTAGAGATGGCCGACCAGTTCCAGGTCTTCGCTGAGAAAAATCACTTCCTGTTTCATATCGTCGTTCTGTTCGATTGCGAGGTTCAACGTGGGATCTGCTCCCAGCCGCCGCCCAGCGCCAGGAACAGATTGACCTGGTCCAGCGCCACTTGCGCGTCCGAGGCGGCCAGCGCCGATTCGTTGCCGGCCAGCGCGCGGTCCGCGTCCAGGCTGGCCAGGTAGGGCGCGCGTCCCGCCGCGTACAGGCGGCGATTGTCCTGCGCCGCGGCGCGGGCGTTGTCGCGCGCCGAGCGCAGGTCGGCGTTGCGCTCCAGGTCCTTGGCGTAGAAGGTCAGCGCGGTTTCGGTTTCGCGCAGCGCGTTCAGCACCACGCCGTCGAAATGGGCGAGCGCCGCGTCGGCTTCGGCTTCGGCCGCCTTCACCCGGGCGCGCGCGCCGCTGTCCGGAATGGTCCAACTGATCAGCGGTCCCAGGCTCCAGCGCCGGGTGCGGTCTTCGCCCGCGTGCTCCAGCAGGCCGGTGACGCCGGCCGACGCGCCCAGGCTGACGCTGGGATAGAGCTGGGCGGCGGCCACGCCGATGCGGGCGGTGGCGGCGGCGAGCTTGCGCTCCGCCGCGCGCACGTCAGGGCGGCGCTTGAGCAGCGCCGCGCCGTCGCCGACCGGCAGCGGCCGCTTCAGCCGCGGCAGGTCGGAGCAGGCGGCGGCGGGCAGCTCGGCCGGCGTCTTGCCCAGCAGCGCGGCCAGGCGGAAGCGGGCGGCGTCCTGTTCCGCCTGCAGCCGCGGCAGCGCGGCGCGCTGGATGTCGGCCTGGGCCTGGGCGCGTTCCACGTCGGTGGCGCGGCCCCGCCCGGCGGACTGCATGCGCTTGGCCACCGCCACGCCGCGGTTCTGCAGGTCGAGTTCATGTTTGGCCACCGCCAGCTGGTGTCCGGCCGCGCAGCCTTGCACATAGGCGCGCACGGTTTCCGCCGCCACCGTGGTCCGCGCCAGGTCCATCGCGGCTTCGGAAGCCTGGGTGCCGGCGCGGGCGGCTTCCTCGGCGCGGGCCAGTTTGCCGAACAGGTCGATCTCGTAGCCTATCTTCAGCCCGCCGTCGCCGACATTGGCCACCGGCAGCTTTTTCTCGATCAAATACGCCTCGCCGGAGTCTTGCGCGCGCTGGACGGCGGCGGACACGCTGGCGTGCGGGTCGCGCTCGGCGTTGACCGATGCCTCCACCGCCAGCGCCTTGCGCAGATTGGCGGCGGCGGCGCGGATGTCGGCGTTGGCGGCCAACGCTTCTGCCACCAGCGTGTCCAGCCTGGCGTCGTCATACAGCCGCCACCAGCCGGCGGGGACGGGCTGCTGGGCGAATGCCGGGGCGCTCGCGGACAGGAAGGCGGCGTTGGCGGCGGGCTTGCCCAGCGCGGCCTGCGATGGCAGATGGTAATCCGGACCGACGGCGGCGCAGCCGGCCAGCGCGCCGGCCAGGACCAGCGCGCTCAGCTTGCGCGCGGCTTTCATGAACGGCCTCCCTGGCGCACCGACACGGTGGCGGTGCGGCCGGCGATCAGCCGGAAATTGGCCGGCACTTCGTCCAGCGCGATCCGGACCGGGATGCGCTGCGCCAGCCGCACCCAGTTGAAGGTGGGGTTGACGTTGGGCAGCAGCGAGGCGCCGTTGCTGCGGTCGCGGTTTTCGATGCCGGCGGCGATGCTCTGCACGTGGCCGCGCAGCTTGCGCGATTCGCCCATGATCCGGATGTCCACCGGCTGGTTGAGCTCCACGCCGCCCAGCTTGGTTTCCTCGAAGTAGCCGTCCACGTGGAAGGAATGGGAGTCGACGATGGACAGCACCGCGCGGCCGCTGGCGGCGTAGTCGCCGGCGCGCGGGGTGCGGTCGTTCAGATAGCCGTCCACCGGGCTTTTGATCGTGGTGCGCTCCAGGTTCAGCCGGGCCAGGCCGACGGCGGCCTCGGCGGCGGCCAGGGTGGCCTCGCCCAACTGCACCTTGGCGTCGCCTTCCTCGCGGGCCTCGGCGGCTACCAGGTCGGTCAGCGAGTGGTTGCGCGCGGCCTCGCGGCGGGCTTGGGCCAGCGTGGCGCGCTGCGCGGCGAGGGCGGCTTCGGCCTGGCGCAGCGCCAGTTCGTAATGCGCGCGGTCCACCACGAACAACACCTGGCCTTTCTTGACCAGCTGGTTGTCCGAGACTTTCACTTCGGTGATCAGCCCGGACACGTCCGGCGCCACCTGCACCACGTCGGCGGCGATATGGCCGTCGCGGGTCCATGGCGCGTCGGTGTAGTAGATCCAGATATGCCGCACCACCACGATGGCGACGGCGACGGTGGCCAGGGTCAGCAGCACGGACCCGGCTTTGCGAATGCGGTTGTTCATGATGTCACCTGTGAAACAGCGCGATCGTGGCGCCCAGCACGATCAGGTAAAGCGCGAAATTGAAGAGGGAGCGGTGCCACACCGCGCGGTACAGGCCCAGGCGGGCCAGCGCGCGGCGCAGCAGGCTGCTGGCGGCGAAGGCGATGACCATCATCACCAGCAGGCTGGGGAAGTAGACCCCGTAGAAATTGACTTCGCCTATCATGGCCGGACTCCTGGAACAGGCGACGCCGGCTGGCAGCCTTCAGCGTCGGGGAACAGCGACACGCGCATCTCCACCAGCGCGCCTCGCGCCTCGCGCGCGGCCGGGGCGGGATCGGCCAGCGTGAGGGCGATGGCCGCGTCCAGCCGGCCCAGCAGCGCATCCGGCGCGTCCAGGTAGCGGTCGGCTTGGGCGCAGGCGCGGAAGTGCTCGCTGACGCCTTGCAGCGCCGCGTCCACCGCCTGGTGGGCGGCGCCGGCCAGGCGGTGCTCGTCGCGCTGCAGGTCCAGCGCGCTGAAGCCCACCCGCAGCTCGCGGAAGCCGGCCGACGGATCGGCGCCGTCTGCGGCCAGGCGCGGCGCCAGCAGCGACAGGCGGTCCAGCATCAGCGCCGTCAGCCGCGCGTAGTCGCCGCCGTGGCGGCCGGCGGCGTTATGCGCCAGATCGCGCCAGTTGGAGCGGATCAGGCGGCGCAGCGTCAGCTCCGCGCCGAAGGGGCGCGTGGTCAGCGTCCACACCAGCGCGAACAGTATGCCGGCCGCGCCGGCCAGATTGCTGTTCAGAAAGGATTGGAAATCGGCGTTGTAGCTTTGCTGCAGGCCGATCAGGTTGGCGGTGAACACCACCAGCAGCATCGCCACCGGGCCGAAGCGCGGCTGGGTCAGCAGCGCGCCGCCCAACAGGAAGGGCGGCGCCAGGCACAGCGCCAGCATTTCGAACTCGTGCACCGCCGGCAGCACGGCGAACAGCAGCAGGCCGGCCAGCATGGTGCATACGGTATTGACGACGAACATGGTGCGCAGCATCGGCGCCGGCTCGTCCATCGAGCCGAACAGGCAGCAGGCTATCGTGCCCAGGATCACCGCGTTGGCGCCGTCCTGCCAGCCCAGCGCGATCCAGACGAGGCAGCCCAGGAAGATGCCCAGCGCGGCGGTGCCGGCGGCGAAGGCCAGCAGGCCGTAGTCGTAGTGGCGGGCCTCCACGCCCACTTCCCAGCGGCGGTAGGCGGGCTTCCAGTCCCACAGCGGCAACCCGCGCGAGATCAGCGCGCGCAGCGTCAGGCAGTCTTGCCACAGGTTGACCAGCGATTTCAGCCGCATCCGCGCGGTGCCCTCCAGCAGCGACGGCCAGCCGCTGTCCGGCGGCGGCTGGTCCAGCCGGCGGCGCAGCGCGCGCGCCTGGCTCAAGAACCATGGATTGTCGGCCGGATAGCCCAGCCAGTCGGACACGTCTGCCATCAGCTGGAGCAAATCCGCGGACGCGCCGCCGGACGTCTTGCGCAGCGCCGCCAGCAGCTCGGACAGCGACGAGAGCAGCGGCGGCAGCATGCTCATCCGCGCGCGCAGCTCGCCTGCGGTGCGCTCGGCGTTGCGGCTGGTGGCGTCGTAGGAGAGGTGGGTGAGCAATTGGTCGAAGGCCAGCAGGTCGGCCGCCAGCCGGTTGCGGCCCGCGGACGGGGGCTGGGGAGCGTTGCCCAGGGTGTCGGTCGCCCAGGCCGCGGCGTCCCTGAGCCAGCCGTCCACGCGCGGGCTGAGCGCGGCGGACACGCGGGTGGGCAGCACCAGCGCGGCGACCACGCTGGCGCAGACGATGCCGAGGGCGATTTCCTCGCTGCGCGCGACGGCGATGTCGAACACGTTTTCCGGCGCGTACACCGCCGACAGCGCGATCAGCGGCATGGTGTAGGCCGGCAGCCGCAGCAGGTAATGACGCGGCGTGTGGTCCAGCATCGACAGGTAGAGCAGGGAGCCGGACCACAGCGCCACCACCAGGCTCAGCAGCACCGGCTCGTTGGCCAGCGGCGGCACCACGAACACCGCCGCCGCCGCGCCCAGCAGGGTGCCGAACACGCGGTACACCGCCTTGGAGCGGGTGGCGCCGATCAGCGGATGTGACACGATGTAGACCGTGCCCATCGCCCAGCTCGGGCGAGGCAGGCCCAGCGCCAGCGCGATGTACAGCGCCAGCATCGCGGCGGCGAAGGTGCGAGCCGAGAACAGCCAGTCGCGTCTAGCGGGCAGCGCGATCATGGCGTTTGTCCAGCATGGGGTCGTTGGGCGGCCGGGTTTGCGCGGCCTGCTCCAGCACGTGGAATACCCGCAGCGCCGCTTCCAGATCGGCCTTGCTGAGCGGCGCCAGCACGCGCGAGCGCAACGCGACCAGCTCCGTTTCTATCTTGCGGCTGAGCTCGCGGCCGGCGTCGGTGAACCACAGCGTTTTCACCCGGCGGTCATGCAGGCCTTGTTCCCGCCGCAACAGGCCAGCCTGGCTCAGCTGGTCTACGATGCGAACCAGGGAGGCGGGCTCCATGCCCAGCTCTTCGGCCAGCGCGCTGTGGCTGACGCCTTCGCCCAGCCGGCCGATGAACAGCAGCGCGGAGCCGCCGGATACCGAAATGCCGTGAACCGTCAGCGCTTCCTGCGCGATATGCCGCCACAGCACGCCCATCGGGCGCAGGCTGCTGGTCAGTCTCAGGCGTAATAGATCGATGTCTTCCATGGTGTTTGCCGGCCGGTAGGCCTGATGAGGATAGTGATGGTGTAAACGGATTGTAGCGGCAATTTTATTAATTAGCAAACTAACTAATTGACAGGCCGACATGGAGCCCGGGCGAGGACAAGGCGGTCTGCGGATATCGGCAAGCAAGGCCCGAACCGGCATAGGCCCGCGCATTGGGGGATTGGCCGCGGACAGGCGGCATTCTGCATGCGGCGGAATTGCCCGTTTCTCAGCTTGTCCATATAAACGTCACTTGAGAGCGGCGAGCTGCCATGCCATATTGTGCATTGCAGCAATTCTGGGAGCGGCTATGTTCAGGCGTGTGGAAGGCGAGCTGTCGCTGAGCCTGGCGCTTCAGGGCGGCGGCGCGCATGGCGCGTTCACCTGGGGCGTGCTGGATGCCTTGCTGGAAGCGGGGCGCTACCGCTTCGACGGCCTGAGCGGCACCAGCGCGGGGGCGATGAACGCGGTGGCGGTGGCGCACGGCTTGTGCCTGGGCGGTCCTGAGGCGGCGAGGGAGACGCTGGCCGCGTTCTGGCTCCGTGTGGGGGAGAGCTTGCCCGGGGAAATGGCGCGGCCCTCGCCATTCAGCATGGACTCAACCGTCTCGCCCAGCCTGAAGATGGCGCTGAAACTATCCCAATGGTTTTCGCCGTACCAGCTCAATCCGCTGGATTACAACCCCTTGCGCGACATCATCGTCTCGCTGTTCGATTTCGAGCGCATCCGGCAGGCCTCGCCGGTGCAGCTGTTCGTGGCCGCCACGCATGCCAACAGCGGGCAACTGAAGCTGTTCCGCAACGACGATCTGTGCGCCGACGCTCTGCTGGCATCCGCTTGCCTGCCTTCGTTGCAACAGGCCGTGATGATAGACGGCGAGCCTTACTGGGACGGCGGCTTCGCCGCCAACCCGGCGATCTTTCCCTTGTTCAAGTTCTGCCGCAGCGATGACATCCTGCTGGTGTTGCTGTCGCCGATGGCGCACGGCGAGACTCCGCGCACGGCCGAGGAAATCCAGCGCCGGGCGATGCTGCTGGGTTTCAACAGCGCTTTTCTGCGCGAGATGCGCTTGTTTGCGCTGCTGCGGGAGATGGCCGACGCGCCGGCTTACCTGCGCGGCCGGCTGGAGCGCCACTTGCTGGCCACGCGCTTCCATTTGATAGAGGCCCATGACTTGCTGTCCGAGCTCGACGCGTCCAGCCGGGCGTTGACCCATGGCCCGTTCCTCGCATGGCTGCGAGACGAAGGGCGTAAGGCGGCGCAGTCGTGGATGGCGGAGCACGGCGGCAAGGTGGGCCGCAGCGCCAGCGTGGACATCAACCGGCTGTTTCTCAAAGCCTGACGGCCTGCCGCTCCGGGCGTGGCAAGGCTGGAATGTTGATGGCATGATTGACGATCCCGGCCCGGAGTCCAGGGCAATCATCCACGCCTGGGCGCCATGCTTTGCCGGCTGGATGCGGAGCGGGAAATCATGGCGCGTGGCAACGCTTTCATGGAGAAGTCGATGCAAAAAACGATTCTGGCCGCGGATCCCTCGGCATCGGAACGGATCGATGCAAGGATCGCCGAACTCGGGGGCTGGCGGGGAGAGGTGTTGAGCGGGATGCGCAGGCTGATTCGCGAAGCGGACCCGGAGATTGCCGAGGAGTGGAAATGGAAGGGCACGCCGGTCTGGTCGCGCGCGGGGATCATCTGCACCGGCGAATCCTACCAGTCGGTGGTCAAGCTGACCTTTCTCAAAGGCGCGTCGCTGGATGACCCGGCCCGGCTCTTCAATGCCAGCCTGGATGGCAACGCGAGGCGCGCGATCGATATCCGCGAAGGGGACGAGATAGACCCGGACGCGTTCAAGGCGCTGGTGCTCGCCGCGGTCGCGCTCAATCTCTCAGCGGCCAAGCCCGGGCCGGGACGGCGCAAGCGCGATCCGGGCCGAGGCGCGCCGGAGGGCCGCCTCTAAGGCGGGTTGGCCAAGCTCCTGACGCCGACGCAGGCAGTGCAAGTCGTACGGCAAGTCGGCGCAACGCAGCATCAGGGGTTTTGTTAGCCGCTCTAAGCCGCGCCATCCCCGCCGCGGCCCGCCTTAGTTGCCGCCGGCCTCCTGCATGGCGGCGGCTTCGCGCAGCTTGTCCTTCTTGCTCTTGCGTTTGCCCTTGATGCCGCCATTGCCGTCCGGGTCGGTCAGCGAGGCGGCCGCGATGGCCGTCTCGGTCGGCTCGAAGCCGGCGATCCGTTCGCGCGGCAGCCGCAGCTGCTGGCGTTTTTCTATCAGCCGGAAATGGGCGGCGCAGTCTGCGCTGACGAAGCTGATGGCTTCGCCGCGGGCGCCGGCGCGGCCGGTGCGGCCGATGCGGTGGGTATAGTCCACCGGCGAGCGCGGCAGGTCGTAGTTCACCACCAGCGGCAGCCGGGCGATGTCGATGCCGCGCGCCGCCACGTCGGTGGCCACCAGCACCCGCAAACGTCCCGATTTGAGATCGGCCAGCGCCTGGCCGCGCTGGCCCTGGCTGCAGTCGCCGTGCAAGGCGGCGGCGGGCACGCCGTTGCGCCGCAGCTTGTCCGCCACCCGGTCGGCGGCCTGGCGGCTGGCGACGAATACCAGCGCCTTGTCCCAATCGCGCGTCGCCAGCAGGTGGCGCAGCAGCAGGGTGCGCTTGCCGGCGTCCACCTCGATCGCGCGCTGGCGGATGTCTGGCGCGGTGGCGGCGGCGTGTTCGATGTCTATCCGCAGCGGCTGCTTCAGCAGTTTTTCCGCCAGCGCGCGCACCGCGGGCGGGAAGGTGGCGGAAAACAGCAGGTTCTGCCGCGCCGGCGGCAACCGGTCCAGCACGCTGCCCAGCTCGTCGGCGAAGCCCAGGTCCAGCAGGCGGTCGGCCTCGTCCAGCACCAGGGTTTTGACGGCGGAAAGACGCAGCGCGTTGTGGTCGAGCAAATCCAGCAGCCGGCCGGGCGTGGCCACCACGATGTCGGCGCCGCCGCGCAGCGCCATCATCTGCGGATTGATCGATACGCCGCCGTAGACCACGGCCACTTTCAGCTTGCGCGGCAGGGACTGGGCGAGGTCTCGCAGGATGTCGCCGACTTGGGCCGCCAGTTCGCGGGTCGGCAGCAGAATCAGCGCGCGCGGCTGTCGCAGGATGGCGCGCGGGCTGTCCAGCCATTGTTGCAGCAGCGGCAGACAGAAGGCCGCGGTCTTGCCGGAGCCGGTCTGCGCGGTGGCCAGCACGTCGCCGCCTTGCAGAATGGCGGGAATGGCGGCGCTTTGGATGGCGGTGGGCCGGACATAGTCTTGTTCCAGGGCTGACTGGACCAGGTCGGGCTGCAGGCCCAGGGAAGCGAATGGCATGAATGAGGACGGCTGTTCAAATATGGGAGACGGGGCACGAGGGCCCGAGGCGGCACGAGTATCGGCCGCGGCGGCCGTCCGGTCAAGAAAGAACAGCGACTTGCCAGCGGGAAACGCCGTTTGCGGTTACTATCTGCTCTCTTCATCCAAAGTAAAGCCATTCGCAGATGCAAACAGAAGTCAAAGAGACGCCCCGCTACGCCATCGTGGCCTCGGTGCAGTTGCCGGAAGTCAGCGACGCCGAGTTCGAGGCCTCGCTCACCGAGCTGAGCGAGCTGGCCAAGACCCTGGGCTTCCAGGTGGTGCAGACTTTTGTGCAAAAGCGCAGCAGCTTCGACCGCACCGCCTATATGGGCGTGGGCAAGCTCGACGAGATCAGCATGTACGTCAAGCGCGGCATCCGCGCCGACGAGCTGGAGGACGAGCCGCAAGAGCTGGACGCCAGCTCGGTGGCGATCGACGCGCTGCTGGTGGACCATGAGATCTCGCCGTCGCAGGCGCGCAATCTCGAGCTGGCGGTCGGCTGCGAGGTGATGGACCGCACCATGGTCATCCTGGAGATCTTCCATCGCAACGCCCGCTCGCGCGCGGCGCGCGCCCAGGTGGAAATCGCCCGTCTCGGCTACATGGCGCCGCGCCTGCGCGAGGCGGCCAAGCTGGCCGGCCCGCAAGGCCGGCAGCGCAGCGGCATGGGCGGCCGAGGGGCCGGCGAATCGCATACCGAGCTGGACCGCCGCAAGGTGCGCGACCGCATCGCCGAGCTGCAGCGCGAGATCGTCGCCATGGAGTTGGAGCGCAAGACGCAGCGCGCGCGCCGCCTGGAGCGGCAGGGCCTGGGCCTGGGCGGCGTATCGCTGGTGGGCTACACCAACGCCGGCAAATCCACGCTGATGCGGGCGCTGACCGGCAGCGAGGTGCTGGTGGCCAACAAGCTGTTCGCCACGCTGGACACCACGGTGCGGGTGCTCCACCCGGAGAGCGTGCCGAGGGTGCTGGTCAGCGATACCGTGGGCTTCATCAAGAACCTGCCCCACGGCCTGGTGGCCTCGTTCAAGTCCACGCTGGAAGAAGCGCTGGACGCCTCGCTGCTGCTGCATGCGATCGATGCCAGCGATCCCGGCTTCCAGCGCCAGCTGGAGGTGACCGACGAGGTGTTGAGGGAAATCGGCGCCGACGACGTGCCGCGCATCCGCGTATTCAACAAGATTGACCATGTCGGCGACGAGGCCGAGCAGGCCGCCTGGACGGCGGAGCTGCGGCAGCGCTATCCCGGCTGCGTGGTGATGAGCGCGCTGCGGCCGGAAGATGTCGCGAGTCTGCGCGCCGCCATTGTTGCTTTCTTCCAGCAAGACCTGGTAGAGGACGAATTGCTGCTGCCGTGGTCGGCGCAGCAGCTGCGCGGCGAAATCTACAGCCACTGCCAGGTGCTGGAGGAGCGCGCCGAGGAGGAAGGCTGCTGGTTCCGCGTGCGCGGCGAGCCGGAAAAGCTGCGCAGCCTGCGCGAGCAGCTTAATCCGGGCTCCCAGGGGCGGGAAAAGGAATACTGGGAGGCCTGAGCGGCCGCCGCAGCGAAAAGAGCCTTGTCGAGCAAGGCTCTTTTGCATTCTCCATCCCGAATGGCGTGCCGCTGGCGCAGCAATCAGACTCCGGCCGGACTGGCTTGGATGCGATCGATCGGCCGACTTCCGCAGCCGGTCAGCCGAGAAGCAACCGCCCAGCCATCGCCACGAACACGCCGCCGAGCAAGCCTTTCTGCAGTTTCGCCGTGGCGCGGCGGCCTTTCAGGCGGCGGGCGAGGCCGCAGGCGGCGAAGGCATAGGCGGTGTCGAAACACAGCCCGACCGCCACCAGGATGGCCGCGAGCAGCGCGAATTGCGGCAGCACCGCGCCGTGCGCCGGCGACACGAACTGAGGCAGGAACAGCGCGCAGAACATCAAGGCCTTGGGGTTGAGCAGATTGGTCAGAAAGCCGCGCGCGATCGCCGCGCGGCCCGATTCCGTCACCGTGGGCGCGCCTTCCGGCGCAGGCTGGGCGCGCACCACCTTCCATGCCAGCCACAGCAGATAGGCCGTGCCTATCCAGCGCACCGCGTCGAACAGCAGCGGGTGGGTCGCCATCAGGGCGGCCAGCCCCAGGCCGGACATCATCACATGCAGGAAGCGCGAGGCGGCGATGCCGAGCGCGGTCAACAGGCCGGCGCCGACGCCACGGCTCGCCGATGTGGCCATCACCAGGGCCATGTCCGGTCCGGGCAGGACATAGACGGCGACCAGGGCGGCAAGGTAGAGCGACAGTACGGACAGGGACAGCATGGCGGGCTCCGGCACAGGATGGCGATGCGGCTAGTGTGCGCCCGGCGGCGTGAAATTGCTTTGCTTTCTCTTGCGTTGTCGAGCTAGATTTGGAAAGACTCTTTCTGTTTATAGGTTTTTTATAAATGAATCTTTCCAAACTGGGCTTGGATGATGTGGATGTTGCCTTGATGTCCCTGTTGCAGAAGGACGGGAGACTGTCCAATGCGAAACTGGCCGAGCAGGTGGCCTTGAGCGAAACGCCGTGCTGGCGCCGGCTGAAGCGGCTGGAGGCCGATGGCTATATCGAAGGATATCAGGCGGTGCTCAGCCGCAAGAAGCTGGGCTACGGCGTGCTCGCCTTCGTGCAGGTCGGCTTCGGCAGCCACATCGGCGACGCGCCGTTGCGTTTCGAGGAACAGGTACAGGCGATCCCGGAGGTATTGTCCTGCCACAACCTGACCGGCGAATGCGACTACCTGTTGCAGGTGGTCGCCGAGGATCTGGAAGCGTTTGGCGTTTTCGTGCGCGACGTGCTGCGCGAACTGCCGGGGGTGTCGTCCATCCGCTCCAGCCTGTCGCTGCGCGAAGTGAAGATGTCGGGCCGGCTGCCGGTGGGGCGCGGATGACGGCTCCGGGCTGAACAGAGGCCCGCGCTTGATCCGACCGCGCGGCCGCGGCGAGCCGGGCGGAAGCTTGCGCATCAGACCGCCTGCAGCAGGCCGATCGGGTTGCCTTCCGGGTCCTTGATCATGGCGAAAGTGTAGCCGTCCACGCTGGTGATGGGCATGTGCGGACTGCCGCCGGCCGCCAGCGCGCGGTCGATGGCAAGCTGCAGATCCTCCACCAGCAGATAGAAGCTATGCCCAGGCTCCATGCCGGCCACGCCGCTCACGGTCTGGCCGATGCCGCCCAGCAAGGCGCGCAATTGCGGCGGGAAGTGGACGTAGGCGAAGCCGGAGCTGCCGCTTTGGTAGCGCCAGCCGAACACTTCGCTGTAAAACGCCTTGGACTGGTCCTGGTCCCTGGCGATGATTTCGAACATCACCGCCGGGTGCCGGTTCTGGCAGCCGAGCTGCTCGGCCCGGGAGGCCTGGCCATCCTGTCCTCGAACGAAACCCTGCTGGCGATGCAGGAAGGTGACCGTGGTGTAGGGACGGCCATCGCTGCTGATGAAGCACTGGCCGTACTCGTCGACGAAACGCGTGAACGCCGCCCCTTTGACATGGGCCAGGAAAGCGTCTTCGCTGGCGTATTCCTCGAAGAACAGCAGGCTGGGATGGATGGCGGGAGGCAGCGATTGCAGGGCGGAGCCGGGGCCGCCTTCGGGCAGCGGGGTGTTGACCAGATAGATCAGCGTGCCCGGCTCCTGCTTCATGACTTGCTGCACATAGGCGGGCAGCGCGGCCAGCACCTGTTCGACGCAACCCTGGCGAATGAACCATTGCGAGACCAGGCTCACATTACCGCTTTGTCTGCTCGTCATGCCTTTTTCCTTTCTTTGGCTCTTCGCGCCTCATACGATGCGATCCGGGTTGTCTTGATCCACGCGCGGCGTTTGGCCGCGCAGCACCGAGTTGCCGCCGTACAGCGTGCGTTGATCCACCGGATCGGGCTCCAGCCAGTGGGTCTCGCTCATTTCGCCGTTCAGGCCGTAAACCGCCAGCGCGTTGTGGTAGACCACCTGCCGTATCGCGGCCTCGCCCAGGCCGTGGGCGGCCATGATGCGCGCCGACTTGGCCACCGCCAGCGGATCGGACACGCCCCAGTCGCAGGCGGAATCCACGATGATGCGTTCCGGGCCATAGCGTTCCACGATGGCGGCCAACCGATCGTTGCCCATCTTGGTGGAGGGGTAGATGGTGAACGCGCACCAATAGCCGCGGTCCAGCACCTCCTGCGCCGTTTCCTCGTTGTTGTGGTCTATCACGCAGCGCGCGGGATCGAAGCCGCAGGCTTCCAGCGTGTCCATGGTCCGCCGGGTGCCGCGTTTCTTGTCGCGGTGCGGCGTGTGGATCATGATCGGCAGGTCGAATTCCTGGGCCAGCTCGATTTGCGCGCGGAAGGCGCGGTCTTCCAGTTCGGTCTGTTCGTCGTAGCCGATTTCTCCCAGCGCCACCACGCCTTCCTTGCCCAGGTAGCGCGGCAGGACGTCGAGCACGGCATCGGCGAGTTCGCGGTTGTTGGCCTCCTTCGGGTTGAGGCCTATCGCGCAGTAGTGGCGGATGCCGAATTGCGCGGCGCGGAAGCGCTCGAAGCCGGTGATGGTCGAGAAGTAATCGACGAAGCTGCCCACGTTGGTGCGCGCCTGTCCCAGCCAGAACGCCGGCTCGATCACGGCGACGACGCCGCTGGCGGCCATCGCCTCGTAGTCGTCGGTGGTGCGGGCGATCATGTGCGCGTGAGGGTCGATCAGCATGCCGCCGGCGTCCGGCGCCAGCCGGCGAAACGCCTGTTTTTCCCCTTGCAGGCTTTCGGCCTGTTTCAGCAGGCCGCGCAGCATTTCCGGGCTCAGGGTCGCTCCGCAGCAGGGGCAGGCCGCGCTGCGTTCGGAAAACATCTCTTCGATTGCGTGCTGGATGTCGCTCATCTTGCTTCCCCCTTGGTTGTGTTTATTCCCGCCACTGGGCCAACTCCGCCCACTCGTCCGCGAACGCCGTTCCGGGCGGCGCGGGCAGCGCCAGCGCGCGCACCGCCTGATGCGGGCTTTCCTGCGCCGCCAGCCGCAAGGCCGGCATCAGGATGGAGCCGTCTCTCTCCGAGGCGAAGCGCTCGCGCAGCAAGGCGTGTCCGCGGGGGGAGGGGGACAACGCCAGCAGGCGCCAGATTTCCGGATTCAGTCCGCGTCCGGCGGCGGCGCGCTCCGCCGCCAGGTCGCACAGTATCTCGCCCAGTTCCTCGTCGGCGCGGCCGGCCAGCCCCTGGATCGGCCACAGCGGCAGGTCCAGGAAGAAGGTTTTGACCAGCATCTGGTTCCACGCCGCTTGCGGCAGCATGGCTTGCGGCCATGGATTGCGCAGGGCGAAGGCTGCGAAGACAGGGCGGATGCCGCTGCGGACCGCCTCGCCCGCCCGCGCCAGCAGGGCCGGGTCTCGCGGATACAGGGCGAATCCCTGGTACAGGGCGATCTGTTCCTGGATGTCTCCCTGGTTCGACAACTCGTCGAGCAGGGCGGCGAAGGCGGCGCCGTCGGGCAGGCGGCCGGCCGCGGCCAGCACCAGGCCCACGCGGGCCGCCTGGTCCACGCTCCAGCGGCTGGCGTCGAATCCGGGCTGCAAGACTAGGGCCGCGCTTTGCTCCGCGCCGCTCAATGCCAGGTCTCGTTTGCCCAGCTTGCGCGGCGCGATGCCCATGGCCTTGAACAGCAAATTCAACGGACGGTCGCTCGCGGTAGCGTGCGCCAGGTCCTGGCATTGCCGGGCGTACCAATCGCCATCGGCGCGGGCGTCCAGCCAGCTTCGCAGCAGGTTCTGCCAGGCTCGCCGGCTGGATTGCCACGCAATCCACGCACCGTCGGGCGATGGGGCTCGAGCCAGCGGATCCGACAGGGACGTCGCCGCAATGTCATGTTGGTCGCGCATGTTCAGGTTCCCGGAATGTAGGTTTGCAGCACGCGGGTGGCGCAGTAGGCCGCCGCGCAGGCGAGGACGGCGCCGGGGGCGGGTTGCGGCAGGCCGGCGGCCAGCGCCAGTCCATCCAGCAGGCTGACGGCGGCGATCATGCCCGCCACCGCCTGTCCGACGGCGCCGGGCGCGGCGCGCTTGAGCAGGCGCGCGACGGCGAACGCCAGCGCGGCGGCCAGGGCGGCGGCCAGCAAGGCGGTCAGCGCCAGCGCTTGCCAGGCCTGGGGCGTCGCATCCGCGGCAAGCCGGGCCAGCGCCAGCAGCGCGTAGGCCAACGGCGCCAGGCCGAGCACGGCCAGCGGCCAAAGGGCGCCGATCCGGTCCAGGCTTTCCTGCTTGGCGGCGTGGCTGAGGCCGACGATGTGCGCCAGCAGCAGGGCGGCGGCGAGGCATAACAGGGGCGGCGTGCCGCCGGCGAAGGCCGAGCCGACGCACAGGCACAGCAGGGCGCGGCAGGCGCCCATCAGCAGCGGGCTGCAGGGATTGTTCTTGTGCCAAATGTTGTACAGCACGATGGAGCAGGCCAGCAGCGCGCCGTAGGCCTGGCTGTAGCTGTTGCCGTACCGCCCCAGCAGCAGCCATCCGGCCAGCAGCATGCCGAAGCCGCAGGCGAAAACCGTTTGCGCGCGCGCCTCGCCGGAAGGGATGGGGCGTTGCGGGCGTTCGCGGGCGTCGATCTCGCGATCGAAGGCGTCGTTGAGATACATTCCTCCCACGTAGAACAGGCACATCGACAGCATCAGGCCGGGCAGGGCCGCCAGCGACTGCGCATCCAGAGGACGACCGCCGGATGCCGAGCCCAGCAGGGCGGCGGCCAGCGCGTTGCTGAGCACGGTGGGCAGATTGGAAACGCGGCCCAGGCGAAGCCAGACCGGCATCGACGAAACGGCTTCACCGCTCATGGCGCAACTCCTTGAGGACAGCATGCAGTTCGAGCGCGATGGCTTGGGCCTTGGGGATTTCGCGCAATTGGGGCGGCAAGACGTCCCAGGTATAGGTTTCCACCTCGAGATGGGCGCTGACGGGCTGCCGGCTCAGCATAGCCAGCACCGCGTCCAGGCTGTCGCGGGTGCTGGCCAGGCCTGCCTCGGGCGGCGCTTGCCAGAACAGCGGCACATGGCAATGCACGCGCCATGCTTCTCCCTGGATGGCATCAGCGGGCAGGGCCAAGGCTTGCGGCAGGTCGGCGTGGCGGCGCAGGCCGTCGGCGCCGCGCCTGACCACCTGGTGCAGGTAGACGCCGTCGTCGAAGGACTGGAGCTGGCGCGCGACGAGCGGGTCCATGGCTTCGGCGCGCAGCGCGCAGGACAACTGGATCTTGGCGACGCGGACGCCGGCGTCCCGCAAGCCTGAGAGCGCGGCGCAGGGGTCTTCGAACTCCACCGCGCCATGGCATACGTCGTAGCAGACGCCCAGGTGGCGTTGCGCCAGCCGCCGCGCCTCGGGCTGCGAGCAGGCGGCCAGCCGGGCCAGCTGCGCCAGATTGTCGTCGGCGAACCAATATCGCCGGAAGAAAAGCAGCGTGTCGGCGGCATTCTCCAGCAGGCAGGCCGGCTCCGGCTCCAGCGCCAGGACGATTTCCTTGCCGGTCGCGCGCATCAGCAGGCTGAGCTCAAGCACAGCCTGGCGCAGTTGCGGCAGACAGTCCGCCATCGCGGTTGCGCGATCCCCGGCGGCGAAGCCCAGCGGCACGGTGGAAATGCTGCCCTCGACGCCATCGGGCAGCAAGGCGGCCAGCGTCCGCGCGCAATGCAGGGTATAGGCGAGGCGCCGGCTGCTGCGCCAGTCCGGCTGATACACGGCCTGTTTGACTGGCCGCTGGTGGAAGTTGCCCCAGGGAAAGGCGTTGATGGTGAACACGTAGGCGCGCAGCGACGCCAGCCGAGCGGCGAAAGCGCGCAGCGCATCTTCGTCGAGCAGGCTTTCCGCCGCCTGGGCGGACAACCGCAGGCCCAGGCCGAAGGGCGCGGCGGAATCCAGCGCCCGCCATTCTTCCAGATGGGCGCGGATCGCCGGCAGGAAGCCGTCCAGGCTGGCCTCGACTTCGGCCAGGCTGTCGCCGGCATGGATATTGGTGCAATAGGACAGGTGCGCGGGCAGGGGCAGGTGGGCCAGCTTCATCGCGCGGCCCCGCAGGCGGCGGCCGCGGCGGTATCCGCGTGCGCGGATGCCGGGGAGGAGGCGAGGCATCGTTGCAGCCAGAGGATGCTGCGCATCACCCGCTCCTCGGCGATGCTGTCCACTTCGCAGCCGCGCCCCAGCTCCGCCAGCAGGGTCACGCACAAGTCGCCGCCCAGGTGTTCGCGGAATTCGTCCAGGCCGCGCAGCAGCGCCAGCCGGCCGTGCTCGTCCCTGGCCAGCAGTTGCTCGTGCCATAGCTCGAAGCCCAGCGCGCGCAGCAGCTGCCAGACGCGCGTTTCGCCGCCCTCCGGCAGCAGGCCGGCCAAGACGGAGTGGCGCGCGTCGCAGGCGACGCCTATGGCCACCGCCTCGCCGTGGTTCAGCGCATGGCCGCTTAGCCGCTCCAGCTTGTGGGCGATCCAGTGGCCATAATCCAGCGGCCGCGCCGAACCCTGTTCGAACGGGTCGCCGCCTTGGGTGATCTGGCGCAGGTGCAGCGCCGCCGAGCGTCGTATCAGTTGCTCCAGATCCCGGGGTTCGAAGCGGGCGAGCGCGTCGGCGCGGGCCTCCAGCCAACGGAAGAATGACGCGTCGCGGATCAGCGCCACCTTCACCGCCTCGGCCATGCCGGCGCGCTTCTCGCGCGCGGGCAGACCGTCTATCAGCGCCGCGTCGTTGATGACGGCCCAGGGCACGGCGAAGCTGCCCAGCAGGTTTTTCTGGCCGTTCCAGTTGATGGCGTTCTTGACCCCGACGCCGCTGTCGGCCTGGGACAGCACCGTGGACGGCAGTCGGATGTGGCGCACGCCGCGATGGAACAGCGACGCGGCCAGGCCTACGGCGTCCAGCGCCGCGCCGCCGCCTATGGCCAGCGCGTAGGAGTGGCGGTCGATATTCCGATCCGCCAGCGCCTGCAGCAGCCGCCACAGTTGCTGGGGATCGTTCTTGCAGGCTTCCCCGCCCGGCACCGGCACGATCTCGCCGATTATCTCCAGGTGGGACGCATGCGCTTGCGCGTAGCCGCGGATGCGTTGCGGCAGTTTCGGACAGGCCCGCAACACGCCGTCGTCGACGAAAACCGCCACCCGGTGCCGCTTGTCGGCTTCGCGGCGGCGCAAGGTTTCAAGCAGGACGGGATTGTCGGCGGCGAAGACGTCGCGGGTGTGGACCACGCTGAAGTCATGGATCAGCCGCAGTTGCCGCGGCGAGTCCGGCTTGTCGTCGGTTTCTGCTCCGCTGTCGTTGGAGAGAGGGCGAAGAGCATCCGTTCCGGTCATCGGCATCTCCTGGTGCGTAAGCCACGCGCTTCGGCAAGCTTGCCGGAACGCGTGGCCATGGGCGGATCAACGGATCAGCATGAACGGCGGCGCCGCCATCAGATTGGACGCGTTGCCGCCGACCGGGCATTGCGCCACCTGCTGCGCCTGCAGCTTCAGCTGATACATCAGGCCCATCGCTTGGTCCATGGCCGCCGGCTTGCCGTTGAACACTTGGTCCAGGCTGGTCAGCAGCATCTGGTAAGTGTCGTAGAAGCGTTGGGCGGCCACTGCCGCCGATGAGCCGGGCAGGTAGTCGCTGACGGCGGCGTTGGGCAGGAAGTTGTAGATCCGGCTCTCGTCCAGCGGCACCGGCGCGCCGTTGTAGGACCAGCCTGAAACAGCTTCGAGGTCCGGCATCAGCTCGCGGCCGTGGAAGATCTCGCCGAACTTGAAATAGTGCGCGTAGCTGCCGTCGCCGTCCCCTGGAAAGACATTCTGAGCCGACGCGCCGCGCTCTGCGGCGCCCTGATGCCGCGGCAGGATGCGCGCGTTCAGCAGGGCGGGTCTGGGCTTGCTCTCCAGGCGTTGGCCTTCCAGATTGCCGCGGTCCTGGTCATCGGTCTGTATGCCTTCACCCTGGATCACGATGGTGTTGATCGCCAGCGCCGCGTCGTCGAGGTTGCGGATCTTGCCCTGGGCCGGCGCGGTCGGCACCGGCGGGAACCATTTGCTGATGTCCAGCTGCTGGTCCAGCCTGGGATTGGAGAACAGTTCCGGATTGCTGGCGTTGGCCAGGGTCAGGCCGATCAGCAGCGCCTGGTAGAACTGGCCGATGGAGCCGAATTCGCCGGGGTTGACCGGCGTAGGCTGCGGCACTTCTTCGCCCGGCAGGATTTCCCCCGGCTTGGTTTCCGGCCGCTCTATCGCCATGAACACGTTTTGCAGTTGAGGTTTGCTCAGCGCGGCCAGTCCCACCTGCAGGTCATTGTCTATCTTGTCCGGCAGCGGCCCCGGATAGACCAGGGAGCGGCCGATGGCGACGATGTCCGGATTGCCGCCGATGGCGATCAGGATGTTGGACGCCAGCGTCAGGTGCAGCATTTCCTCGGTCACCACCGATTGAATCAGGGCCGAGGCCCTCTGGTTGCTGCCGGGCATGATGGAAAACAGGCCGGTCAGATAGGGCGGGATGGTGGAAAACTCGAGCGCTATCGCGGTGTTCACGGCCTTTTTCAGCTCATCCAGGCCACAGCCCTGCAGCAGCTGATTGATGATGCTCTGTTTGATGCGCAGCATATTCGTACCCTTTCAGAATGGAGGCTCGGTTACTTGGCCGGGCAATCGGGCTTGCCGCCCTTGCCATAGCCGACAGCGCCTTCCGGGCAGTCCGCGCGCGAACCGCCGCCCCGGGTGGGGCAGCGCTTGCCGAACATGTCCAGCATGCTGGGGGGGCGTCCCTGCTCCTGCAGCACGCTGTCGAAATACTGGATCAGCGCGCGGCGCTTGCTGCTGGACAGGTCGCGGGTGACCGGCATCTGGTCCGGGTCGTCGTCCGGCTTGTCCAGCACGAACTTGAGGATGAAGGCGTTGGCGTCGGCCTGCTCTTTCTTTGAGAAGTCGAACAGCCCCTGGCTCATCACCGGGTACAGGTTGGCGTATTGCTGCAGAATCGGTTGCACGTCGTCCCAGGTGACCTTGCTGGGCACTACATAGGTGGAGCGGACGACGATCACGTACTGATCGAAGGTCTGCTGCACCGTCGGCTTGCCATTAGCGGAGCTGGGCGAGATGTTGTAGCTGTAGTTGAACAGCTGGCCGTCGATGTAATAGCGCGGATAGCCCATCGCCTGGGGGCCGTTGATGGCGAACTTCACCATGCCGTTGGCGTCGGTGTTGGCGTTGATGGTGTACTGCACCGTCCCGTTGGCGTCGGCGCCGGCCTGGCCCGGGACGAAAGCGAGCTGGCCCGCGGGCACGTTGAAGGTCGGCGGCGCGGCCTTGGGCGTGGTTTCCGGCGGCGTGTCGGTGGGGCAGTCGCCCACATCCACCTGAGCGCCGGTGGACTCGAGCGCCAGCGAGACGGGCGCATTGGCCAGCGGCACGCCGTATTGGGCGACGTAGACATCGGAATCCACGGTATTGGCCGCCGGGTCATTGGGATCGAGGCGCAGCGCGAATTGATCGGCCCGCACTTCCCAGCCGCCATTTCCTTCGCAGCACAGCAACAGGGCGATGCCGGTAATGGGATTGGCCGAGGTCACCAAGGCCAGGGGCAGCTCATTGATGCTGGACAGCATGGATTCGGGGATGGGCACCGCGACGATGCCGCTGCGGCTGAGCAGGTTGGCATTGCTGATGTCTATGGTGGCCAGCGGCTGGTATTGCGAGGCTATCGGGGTGGGGGCGGTTTGTCCCGGTTGCAGATAAGGGCTGGTCGGCAAGGTGGCGGAAGTGAGCTGGGCGATGATCAGCGGCTGTTGCCACAACTGCTTGCTATTGCCTTCCTTGGGCGCCGCAGGATTGCCGCTGCCGCTGCCGCAGGTGATATCGGCCACATAGGTCGTTTCCGGCGTGCCGGCCGGCCTGTTGGGCGAGCCGTCCGCCCGGGGCTGGGCGGGTTGGTAGACCAGCGGCAGCGCATTGCTGAGATCCACGTACAGGGTGCTGCTTTTCGTCTGCTCGTTCGTCACCACTTGCGCGCTGAACCAGCCGACATTGGGGAAATAGTCTTCCGCCTGGTAAGCCGTGGACGGCAGCAGATTGTTGGCCGGAATGAAGCGGCGGCCCAGGATGAAGGACTGCGGCTCGGTTTGATAGGCGGGGCCGATGGCGCCCAGCAGGATGCCGTAGGAGAAGAAGCTTTCGCCCAATGCGTCGTCGTAGCCGTAGGTGGTCAGCCGCAGCGACAGGATATTGCCCTGTTGCTCGCAGATGGTTTTCAAGGCCTGCAGCACCGGGCTGTTGATCTTGTCCAGATTCCATTCCACATTGGTGAGCTGGGTCTGCCAGATGGCGGACGCCGCGCTGTCGCCGTGGATATTGCCCACCCGGTTGAACCACAGGTCGCGGAAGGGATTGGGCGCGTATTGGCCGCGCATCAGCACCTGGCCGTTGGCGGCGCGCAGGGTGATCACCTGCCCGTAAATACAGGAAGCCAGCTGCCAATCCGGATCCAGGTCCACCATCTTCCCGGAAGGCTGGTCGTCGGCATTGCCCACGAATAGGCCGATGGCGGCATCTTCGCCGCTGCTCAGGCATTCCTGGCCATCCGGTCCGAGCGCCGACTGCACGACGCAGTTCTTCAGGCCGAAAATGCCGGTGCCCCAAGGGTTCCACCAGCCGTTGTTGATCGAAATCTTGGCCCCGCCCGCGTCTTCCTGGACGGGCGGCTGGTAACGCGGATCCTGGAAGCGCTCTTCAAACGTGGCGTTGTCGAAATGGCGCGGATCGTTGTTGACGGTGGAGACATCGGACTGGAACAGGCCTGAAAAGGCCAGGCGGGGGTACTGGAGATAACTCATGCAATAGCTCCTTGAAAAGGTTGCTACGGTCTTGAGCGGCTTTGCGATGCGATACGGTATAGATGGCCGGTGCGGGTTGACGCGGCATCAGCTGTAGTTCTAGGGGAGCGTCTCGACAATTTCAATGACATTTAGTTTTTTGAATTCTATTGTGGAGTTCATGAGTATTTTAATTTCACATATGGAATGTGGCTGAGCGTGGCTGAGTAAGCGCCCTGCGTCCAGGCCAGCCATCCGGAGCGAGAAAGGTGGGGATATGCAGCCGCTGCTGTTGCTCAACGTCGTCGGCCTGACATCGCGCCTGATCGGCGAATTCACGCCTCGTCTGGCGGAATTCGCCCGGCAGGGCTTCGTCCAGCCCTTGCGCAACATCGTGCCGGCGGTCACCTGCTCGGTGCAGGCCAGCATGCTGACGGGCCTGACCCCGGAGCAGCACGGCATCGTCGGCAACGGCTGGCTGTTCCGGGAACTGGCGGAGGTCTGGTTCTGGCGCCAGTCCAACCGGCTGGTCGGCGGCGAGCGCCTGTGGGAGGCGGCCAAACGGCACGATCCTGATTTTCGCTGCGCCAACCTGTTCTGGTGGTACAACATGGCGTCCAGCCACGATTTCGGCGCGACGCCGCGTCCCATTTACAAGGCGGATGGCCGCAAGCTGCCCGACTGCCACACCAAGCCCGCAGCATGGCGGGACCGGCTGACGGCGGAGCTGGGGACGTTTCCCTTGTTCCACTTCTGGGGACCGGCCACCTCCATCGCCTCCAGCCGCTGGATCGCGGAAGCCAGCAAGCTGGCGATCGCCGATTTCCGCCCCAGCCTGCTGCTGAGCTATCTTCCCCACCTGGATTACGACCTGCAGCGGCATGGGCCGGATTTGTCGCATCCGGCGGTGCGGCAGTCCTTGCGCGACATCGACGCCGTGGCCGGGGACTTGATCGCCCATGCGCGGGAAAACGGTTACCGGGTGATGCTGGTGTCCGAGTACGGCATCACCCCGGTCAGCCGCGCGGTGCACCTGAACCGCCATCTGCGCGAGGCAGGCCTGCTGCAGGTGCGGCACGAGGCGGGGGCGGAGATCCTGGACCCCAGCCAATGCCGCGCGTTTGCCGTGGCGGACCATCAGATCGCCCATGTCTATCTGCAGCCAGGGCTGGGCGCGCGCCAGATGGCCGAAGTGGAGGACGTGCTGCGATCGATTCCGGGCGTGGCGGGGGTATGGCAGGGGCGGGCGCGCGGCGAGCTGGGGTTGAACCACGAGCGCGCCGGGGATTTGGTCGCGCTGGCCGAGGATGACGCCTGGTTCAGCTATTACTACTGGCTGGACGACGCCAGGGCGCCGGACTTCGCGCGCACGGTGGACATCCATCGCAAACCCGGTTACGACCCGGCCGAGCTGTTCATCGACCCCAACATCCGCTTTCCCAAGCTGGCCGTGGCCAGCCGGCTGGCCAAGCGGATGCTGGGCATGCGCAGCCTGATGGATGTGATCGGCCTGGACGCCGGCATCGTCAAGGGATCGCATGGACTGCTGGCGCGGGACGCCGCCGACGCTGCGCTGCTGATCAGCGATTGCCCGCCTGCCTGCGACGGAGAACTGTCGGTCACCGACATCAAATCCCTGGCCTTGCAGGCGATGTTCGGCGCGGATGCGGCGCAGGCAGGGCAGGAAGCGCGCGGGCTGGTGGGCAGCCCCTGAGCCCTGGCCGGGTCATGGCCGGAGCGGGGCGTCGCCTGCTGGGTTACCGACGCGGGAGCGCGGCAATCCGGTGCCTGGACGCCGGCCAGAGCGGCTCCTCGCATGCGGGATGCGACAGGGGCGCGCGCGTTGGTGGCAAGCGCATAAGCGTTGAGCAAACCAGGGGGATCTGGTTGACACTCCCGCGCCGAACTGAGACCCTTCCCGCTTCAATTTATTTTGCTGCCCGCCATGAAAATCACCGCCAACACCGCCGTCACCCTGAGAATGAAAGTCACCGACAGCCAGGGTCTGGTTTACGACGATGGCAAGAACCCGGTTTCTTACCTGCACGGCGATTACGACAATCTCTTCCCCAAGCTGGAAGCCGCGCTTGAAGGCCAGGAAGCAGGGTTTCAAACCACGCTGGAACTGGCTAGCGAAGACGCCTTCGGCGAACGCGACGAAGCCCTGGTCACCACCATGCCCAAGGCCGAATTCCCGCCCGGCGTCAAAGTAGGCGGCCAGATCCCGCGCCCCGGCCCGGATGGCCAGCGGCGCTACTACTTCGTCACCAAGATCAAAGGCCCGACGGTATTGCTGGACGGCAACCACCCGCTTTGTGGCAAGACCCTGCGCTTCGCCATCAAGGTGTTGGACGTGCGGGAGGCCACCGCCGAGGAAATCGCCCACCAGCATGTGCATGGCGAGCACGGGCATCAGCACTGACATCGTCCGTCTCCCGTAAAAAAAGCCCTCCCCATCCGGGAGGGCTTTGTTTTGCCCGATTCTTGCCTGCCATTGGGAGTGGGAGACCTGCTCACGAGCCGCTTGCCGTTGCAAGCCCAACGTCAAGACCCTGATACGCTCGGCCCCTGATGACCGCATTTCATCGGCGCTGATGGCGGGTATCCTTTCGGTCTAAGCAGGGTGTTATGCTAATGGGCTGGTGTCGGCCAGATGCGGACATTGGCTGTGCATTGATTGGCTATCTTTTTTTTGCTGTCTTGTCGTAACAAGTGTATGGCGTATAAAAATCAAAATCTGTACCGCCGACGCAGCAGTAAACTCTAACTACATCGTCAATTGGGGAGTTCGAATGGATTGGGAAGCTTTGTTTCGTGCATCAACTTCAAGGCTCCAAGCCTCATTAGACGAAGCTCGTGCTGCCGTTGAACATCGAACTATCAAGGGCCACCTTAATGAGATCGCGGTAGCCAACTGGATCAGGCCGCTGCTTCCTGGCTCTGTTGGTGTTACAACCGGCGAAGTAATCGATAGCGAGGGTGGTAGATCCAGACAGGTAGACGTCTTGCTCTACGACATCGCTACGACATCCCGATTTCTGTCTCGAGGAGATGCGGACGTCTTGCCTATCGAGTCTGTTTATGGTGCGATCGAAGTTAAGACCTATCTAAACAAAGCAGAGATCGAGAATGCCTTCGAAAACATGAAGGCCATCAAGGCTCTGAAGAAGATCGCATACCATCCCAATTTCGTATCCACTACAAAGTACCTATATGGTCGGGAATCAATGTATTGGCCACAGCAATTCTTTGTTTTTGCGTATGAATCTGACGGCCTAGATACGGTGCTGGGACATGTTGAACGGCTCAACAATACTCAACCGATAGACCAGCGCATTGATTTGGTCTGCATTCTTGATAAAGGCTTGATCATCAATCTCGCGCCCGAAGGCCTGCAACCAATTCCTATGCCGAACACGAAATTGATCGCAAAACCTAGCTCAAAGGCATTGCTGACTTTCTACTCTGTGCTCGGACACTTAATGGGACAAGCGGTCAGCGAACCAATTGCGATGCATGCATATTTGAAACACCTTCAGCACTGACGAATAAAATGTGTTCGGTTCGATCGCGTGCTGACAAATCTGGAGTGCGAGCGGTGTGATTGCCCTCATTGCTGTTCACTCTGGAGCGGGCGCTTTGGAGAATTATAACGGGATGCTTTGGGTCGATAGCAGCTATACAAGGGGCTACTCGCCCCCCGAAGCAAGACCGATATCGCTTTGGCCCAGCTGCTGGCGGTACTGGCGCGGCGTCAGGCCGGTCAGGGCCTTGAACTGCCGGCTGAAGGCGCTGTGGTCGGCATAGCCGCAGCGCAGCGCCACTTCCGTGATGGCCATGTCCGCGTGCAGCAGCCGGTGGGCGTGCTCAAGCCTGGCCTTGTGTATCATTTGCCGCGGCGACAGGTGGAACACCTTCTTGCAGTAGCGCTCCAGCTGGGCGGCGGACATGCCGGCGATGCCGGTGAGCTCCGCCATGGTGACCGGCTGGCTGAAGTGGCGGCGGATGAATTCGTCCACCGCCACCAGGCGTTTGTAGGCCGGGTGGGTCTTGCTGGCGGCCTGCAGGTCCAGCGAAATGCCGATCAGGCCGATGATCTGGTCTTGCCGGTCGCGCAACGGCCACTTGTAGGTCAGGCACCAGCCCGGCTCCCGGTTCTTGAACAGGTGCAGTTCCAGCTGGCTTTCCAGCACCAGGCCGTCTTGCAGCACCTTGAGATCCTGCGCCGTATACGCCGGCCCCAGCTGGGCCGGGAACACCTCGGCGCTGGTCTTGCCCAGCAGCGGCCGCAAATCCTTCAGCCCGCAGCGCTGCACCAGCGTCTGGTTGGCGCAGAGATAGCGCGCCTGCCCGTCCTTGATGAAGATGGCCGCATTGGGGATCAGGTCCAGCACCGGCAATAGCGGGGCGATGCCCGCCAGCAGCTCGGCTATCGTCGCCGGGCGGATTTCGTCCCGCCAGCGGGCGATTTTTTCCACGGCCGCGTTCGTCATCCCTCCCGCCTTTCCTGTTAGGCCAAGCGCCGCGCCTGCGCGTCGGCGTCCATTGCCGCACCATCACTCCGAATGTTCCCGCGCCCGATCTGGCCCAGGCCCATCGCGCGCGCCAAACCCCCTTGAAACGCAAACTATGCCGATTTCGTCATCGCAACTGATGATAACCATCAAGATTCCTGGCGGCAACGCAGCCATGCTAGCGGGGTGGAATCGAATACGGATGCGGCGCGGAGATTCAATGGAATCAACGGCCTGCGAGACGACGGCGCGGTCGGCCGGACTGGATGGGGTTTCAGAATGGACAAGCGAATGAAGCAGGTGGAGATCATCGACTCCCATACCGGGGGCGAACCCACTCGGCTGGTGTTGAGCGGGTTTCCCGCGCTGGCGGGGGCCACTATGGCGGACAAGCGCGACGCGCTGCGCGAGCGGCACGACCAGTGGCGCCGCGCCTGCCTGCTGGAGCCGCGCGGCAGCGATGTGCTGGTGGGCGCGCTGTATTGCGAGCCGGTGTCGCCCGACGCCGCCTGCGGGGTGATCTTCTTCAACAATACCGGCTACATCGGCATGTGCGGCCACGGCACCATAGGCCTGATCGCCTCCCTGCATTGCCTGGGGCGCATCGCGCCCGGCGCGCACAAGATCGATACCCCGGTGGGGCCGGTGGACGCCGTCTTGCATGAAGACGGCTCGGTGACGCTGCGCAATGTGCCGGCCTATCGCTACCGCCGGCAGGCGGCGGTGGAGGTGCCCGGCCATGGAACGGTGATCGGCGACATCGCCTGGGGCGGCAACTGGTTCTTTCTGGTCGCCGAGCATGGCCTGAGCGTGCGGCTGGACAATGTCGCGGCGCTGAGCGCGTTCAGTTGCGCCACGATGCAGGCGCTGGAAGAGCAGGGCATCACCGGCGCCGACGGCGCGCGCATCGATCATGTCGAGCTGTTCGCCGACGATGAGCAAGCCGACAGCCGCAACTTCGTCATGTGCCCGGGCAAGGCCTACGACCGTTCCCCTTGCGGCACCGGCACCAGCGCCAAGCTGGCCTGCTTGGCGGCCGACGGCAAGCTGGCCGAAGGCGAGCAATGGGTGCAGGCCGGCATCACCGGCAGCCGCTTCGTCGGCCATTACCAGCGCGAAGGCGACTTCATCCGCCCCTACATCACCGGCCGCGCCCATATCACGGCCCGCGCCATGCTGCTGATAGACGAACAAGACCCTTTCGCGTGGGGCATCTGAGCCCGCGCCTCTCATGACCTCTACCACCTGAATGAATGCCGCAAGGAGCAAAACAATGAGCGATAACATTTTCACCGGCTGCATCCCGGCCCTGATGACCCCGTGCACCGCCGATCGCCAGCCGGATTTCGACGCGCTGGTGGCCAAGGGCAAGGAGCTGGTGTCCCTGGGCATGAGCGCGGTGGTGTACTGCGGCTCCATGGGAGACTGGCCGCTGTTGAGCGAAGCCCAGCGCCAGGAGGGCGTGGCGCGGCTGGTGGCCGCCGGCGTGCCGACCATCGTGGGCACCGGCGCCGTCAACAGCCGCGAGGCCGTTTCCCACGCCGCCCACGCCGCCAGCGTGGGGGCGCATGGCTTGATGGTGATTCCGCGCGTGCTGTCGCGCGGCGCGTCCCCGGCCGCGCAAAAGGCGCATTTCTCCGCCATCCTGGCCGCCGCGCCCAAGCTGCCGGCGGTGATCTACAACAGCCCCTATTACGGCTTCGCCACCCGCGCCGACCTGTTCTTCGAGCTGCGCCGCGCCTATCCCAACCTGATCGGCTTCAAGGAGTTTGGCGGCGCCGCCGACCTGCGCTACGCCGCCGAGCACATCACCTCCCAGGACGACGAGGTCACGCTGATGGTGGGCGTGGACACCCAGGTGGTGCATGGCTTCGTCAATTGCAACGCCACCGGCGCCATCACCGGCATCGGCAACGCGTTGCCGCGCGAGGTGCTGCACCTGGTGGCGCTGAGCCGGGCCGCGGCCAGGGGAGACGCCGTCGCCCGCCGCCGCGCGCAGGAGCTGGAATCGGCGCTGGCCGTGCTGTCTTCCTTTGATGAGGGCTGCGACCTGGTGCTGTATTACAAGCACCTGATGGTGCTGAACGGCGACAAGGAGTACGCGCTGCATTTCAACGAGAGCGACGCGTTGAGTCCCGCCCAGCGCCGCTATGCCGAGACCCAGTACGCGCTGTTCCGCGAGTGGTACCGCAACTGGTCGGCCGAGCAGAACGTGGCCTGACATTCCATCCCCGCCGCGCCCCGGGGGGCGCGGCAGTCTACTTGCAGCCGCCGGCAACACCTCGCAGAGCGCCTGAGCCCAGGCGGGATCAGGGGCGTTGTCCGTGGTCCTCAATCGCGCAGGAAACATGATGAATCTGACAGGCAAGATGCTGATCGGCGGGCAGGCTGTGGCCGGCCGCCGCAACATGATACGGGCGCTGGACCCATCCACCGATCAGCCGCTGGAGCCGGGCTATGCCGGCGCGGACCGCGAACAGGTGGAGCAGGCCTGCGCATTGGCCTGGGAGGCGTTTGACGCCTACCGCGAAACCGCGCCGGAGGCCAGGGCGCGCTTGCTCGAAACCATCGCCGAAGAGATAGAAGCGCTGGGCGATGCGCTGATAGAACGCGCGATGGCCGAGACCGGCCTGCCGCGCGCCCGTCTGCAGGGCGAGCGCGGCCGCACCTGCGGCCAGCTGCGGCTGTTCGCCCACACGCTGCGGGCGGGAGAGTGGCTGGACGCGCGGGTGGACCCGGCCATGCCGCAACGCCAGCCGCTGCCGCGCGCCGACCTGCGCCAGCGCCAGGTGGCGCTGGGGCCGGTGGCGGTATTCGGCGCCAGCAATTTCCCCCTGGCCTTTTCGGTGGCTGGCGGCGACACCGCCTCCGCGCTGGCGGCCGGCTGCCCGGTCATCGTCAAGGCCCACAGCGCCCATCCCGGCGCCAGCGAGCTGGCGGGGCGAGCCATCGCGCGGGCGGTGGAAAAATGCCGGCTGCCGGCCGGCGTGTTCGCGCTGCTGTTCGGCGAAGGCCGCGAGGCGGGGCAGGCGCTGGTGGCCGATCCGCGCGTCAAGGCGGTGGGCTTCACCGGCTCGCGCGGCGGCGGGCTGGCCTTGTGCCGGCTGGCGCAAAGCCGCCCGGAGCCGATTCCGGTGTTCGCGGAAATGAGCTCCACCAATCCGGTGTTCCTGTTGCCGGCGGCGCTGCGGGCGCGCGGCGAGGCGCTGGCGCAGGGCTTTGTCGGCTCGCTGACGCTGGGCGCGGGGCAGTTCTGCACCAATCCCGGCCTGATCGTTGCCCTGCAGGGGCCGGCGCTGGATGGCTTCATCGCCGCCGCGGCCGCCGTGCTGAGCCGCAGCCCGGCGCAGACCATGCTGACGCCCGGCATCTTCCGCGCTTACCAGGCCGGCGTGGACGCGCTGTCCGGCCATGCCCGGCTGGCGGCCGCCGGCCTGCCGGCCACCGGGACCAACCAGTGCCAGGCCCAGCTGTGGCTGGCCGAGGCGCGCGACTATCTGGCCAAGCCGGCGCTGCGGGCCGAAGTGTTCGGCGCCGCCGCCCTGATCGTGGCATGCCGGGACGCGGCGGAGCTTGGCCAGCTTGCCGAGCAGCTGGAAGGGCAGCTCACCGCCACGCTGCAGCTGGACGACGGCGATCTGGACCTGGCTCACGCGCTGCTGCCCACGCTGGAGCGCAAGGCCGGCCGCATCCTGGTGAACGGCTGGCCCACCGGCGTGGAGGTGTGCGAGGCCATGGTGCACGGCGGACCGTACCCGGCCACCTCGGACGCGCGCGCCACCTCGGTGGGCACCGCGGCCATCCGGCGCTTCCTGCGGCCGGTCTGCTACCAGGACTTCCCGGACGCGCTGCTGCCGCCGGCATTGCGGCAGGCCAACCCGCTGGCGCTGCGCCGCCTGTTGGACGGCCGGCGGGAGGGCTGAGTCATGGACGCTCTTGCCCCCGGCGCGGCCGTCATCGTGGTGGGCGCCGGCGTGGTCGGCATCGCCGCGGCCTTGCAGCTGCGCCTGGCCGGTTTCGAGGTGGCGCTGCTGGACCGCGGCGAGCCGGCGATGGAAACCAGCTACGGCAATGCCGGCGCCTTCGCCGTCAGCGACGTGATTCCGCTGGCCGAACCCGGCGTGCTGCGCAAGGTGCCGGGCTGGATGCTGGATCCGCTGGGGCCGCTGGCCCTGCGCTGGCGCTACCTGCCCACGCTGGCGCCCTGGCTGCTGCGTTTCCTGGCCGCCAGCCGGCCGCAGCGGGTGGCCGAGCTGACGCAGGCGCTGGCCGCGCTGCTGGGCCGGGTCAACGACGACTACGCGGCGCTGATAGAACGGGCCGGCTTGGGCCATCTGTGGCGGCGGCACGGCAGCCTGACGCTGTACCGCAGCCGGGAGGAGTTCGACGCCGCCGCGCCGGCCTGGGACGACAAGCGCCGCCATGGCGTGCGCTGGCTGGCGCTGGGCCGCGACGCGCTCGGCGAAGGCGAGCCGGTCTTGCGCGAGGAATGGCAGTACGCGGTCCAGGTGCCGGCTTGGTCCCATGTGGACGACCCCTATGTTTTCAGCCGCGGCCTGTTCGACGCCTTCCTCCAAGAAGGCGGCCGCTTTGTGCGGGACGAGGCGCTGGCCACGGCGATGGAAGCCGGCCGCGTCACTGGGGTAGAGACGGCCGGCGGCGGCCGCCTGCGCGCCGACGCGGTGGTGATCGCCTGCGGCGTGTGGAGCGACCGCTTCGTCAAACAGCACCGATACCGCGTGCCGCTGGAAAGCGAGCGCGGCTACCACGTCAACCTGCCCAAGGCCGGCGTGGCGCTGCGCCACTTCATCCAGTGCGCCAGCGAGAGCTTCGTCATCCTGCCCATGGCCCATGGCGGCCTGCGCCTGGCCGGCACGGTGGAGCTGGCGCACCGCGACGCGCCGCCGGACTGGCGCCGCGCCCACATCCTGCTGGACAAGGCCAGGCGCATCGTCGGCGATTTCTCCACCGAAGACATGACGGTGTGGATGGGCAACCGCCCGTCGCTGCCTGACACCCTGCCCATCATCGGCCCTGCGCCGCTGCCAGGGTTATGGTTCGCCACCGGCCACGGCCATTTGGGCCTGACCCTGGCAGCCACCACCGGCGCGCTGCTGCGCGACATGCTGCAGGGCAGGGCGCCGGCGCTGGACATGCGGCCGTATCGGCTATCTCGTTTTTGAACCCGCGGCAGGCCGGCGCAGACCGGCCGCTGCGGGGGAGCGGTAGCAGGGCGGGCCGGGTGGCTTGCCCTGGTCAATGCAGCAATAAAGGAGACATCTCATGGCTTGGAACAAACTGTTTGCGGAAATGAACTGGGTGGTGGCGCTGGGCGGCATGATGGCGCCGTTCGCCATGGCGGCGGCCCATGCCGATACCGTGGTCAAGATAGGCTTCGCCTCGCCGCTGTCCGGCCCGCAGGCCCACTATGGCAAGGACAATGAAAACGCCGCCAAAATGGCGGTGGACGATGTCAACGCCAAGGGCCTGGTGGTGGGCGGGCAGAAGATCAAGTTCGAACTGGTGTCCGAGGACGACCAGGCCGACCCGCGCATCGGCACCCAGGCGGCGCAGCGGCTGGTGGACGCCGGCGTGAAAGCCGTCATCGGCCACTTCAACTCCGGCGTGTCCATCCCGGCCTCGCGCCTGTATTCCGACGTCGGCATTCCGCAGCTGTCGGTGGCCACCAACCCGGCCTATACCCAGCAAGGCTACAAAACCGCCTTCCGCCTGGTGGGCAGCGACAGCCAGATAGGCGGCGCGCTGGGGCAGTTCGCCGTCAAAATGATGAAGGCCAAGAGCATCGTCGCCATCGACGACCGCACCGCCTACGGCCAGGGCATTGCCGACGAGTTCGTCAAGGCGGTGGCCGCCAACGGCGGCAAGGTGACGCGCCGCGAATTCACCACCGACAAGGCCACCGACTTCACCGCCATTCTCACCTCGCTCAAGGCCGTCAATCCGGACGTGGTGTTCTACGGCGGCGCCGACGCCCAGGCCGCGCCCATGGTCAAGCAGATGAAGCGGTTGGGGCTCAAGGCCAAGCTGATGGGCGGCGACATGCTCAACACCCCCACCTTCATCCAACTGGCCGGCGCGGACGCGGCCGGCCACTACTCGGCGGTGGCCGGCGGCGTGCTGAGCGCCCGCCCGGCGGGCAAAGAGTTCGAGCGCCGCTACAAGGCACGTTTCCATCAGGACGTGGTGCTGCTGGGGCCGCAATTCTACGACGGCGTGATGCTGGTGGCCGCGGCCATGAAGCAGGCGGGCTCGGTGGAGCCGGCCAAATACCTGCCCAAGCTGGCCGCCATCCGCTACAGCGGCGTGACGGCGGACTTCGCCTTCGCGCCCAACGGCAATCTGTTGAAAGCGCCGGTGACGCTGTCCACGGTGAAGAACAACGCCTGGGCCGTGGAGACGGTGGTCCGCTGAGCGCGGCCAGGCAAAACGACATTTCCCCCGGCGTACTCCTCCGCCTTCGGGCCGGCTTTCTTCGTGCAGAGGCCGGCTTCTTTTTTTATCGTTTGTCGGCTTGGCTAGGTGACTTGTGGCGGCAAGGGAGCGGCCAGCAATGCTGGCTTGCGGTTTGCTTGCGCGAGATTCTGATGCATCATGGTATCCACGCCGGCAGCTTGTCGGTCTTCGCGGACGAACCAGGCAACGCCCGTACTGGCGACCCTAAGCGGAAATCGGACGCATCGAACAAGTAGCTGAAAAGTGGTCATTCGCAGCGTCGTCACAACCACCCTAACCGGATTTGCTTTGTGCGAGCGGCTAAGACAACAGCGCGAAGCCGCCTAACGTGACTGCCAAAACTCCGGTCACCCTGGCGGCTAGCAATGGCCGCGCGGGCAAGCTCATTGTCATCGATAATAATCAAGAGGCGGAGCTCCTCGAAGGAGAGAGGTGATGGGTAGCCTGTGGCGTATTGCCTACTGTTTGTCATTGCTGGTCGCTCTTGGCGAGAATGCCAACGCCGTTCAACTGCTGACCCACGAAGAGGAGCCTAACAACTTTACCAAGGAAGGGGATATCGTCGGGTTATATCCCGAGGTTGCACACGAAATTCAACACCGTCTCGGACAGCAACTCCCCATTACTATGTTGCCTTGGGCACGAGCCTTTGCAAAGCTGCAAAGTGAGCCGACCACATGTATTCTGGACATGGCACGGACGCCGGAGCGCGAAAACAAATTCCAATGGATTGGACCGGTTACCACCGGACGGTTCGGGTTTTATGCCAAGCGTAGCAATCGCCTTCGCATACACAATCTCGCGGAGGCCAAGGCAGTTGATCGCGTACTCGTTCCCAAGGGTTGGTACACCCATGACTTGCTAAAGAAGCTGGGTTTTAGCAACCTTGAACCAACCATGTCCCCCGAAACGATGGTTGCGATGTTGCTGCACGACCGTGGCAAACTCATGTTTGCAGCTGCATTTACCTTACCCAGACTGCTAGTGAAGGCTGAGGCGCGGTTGGACGATGTCGAAATGGTCATGCTGGTTAACCAAAGCCAGTCCTATATCGCTTGTTCTCTGGATACCCCATCAGAATTTGTCATCGCTTGGCAGCGTATGCTGGTTGCAATGAAGCGGGATGGTACCTTCGGTTCCATGTTTCAAAAATGGCGGCCAGACGATACTCCCCCCGGCATCGCGCCTGAGCCATATATCGCCATCACGAACTAGCCTCGATGTAAGCCCTACGAAAAATGACAAAGCCAGACCGCTCGATACCTGCATTTTTTCTGCAAGCATCTATGCTGAAAGGGCAAGGACATGTTTTGCTCTCCGGCGCAGGCCGGAAACCGAGACTACATGGGGAGGCATAAGATGAAGTTGGACGATTTCAATGTGGTGGCCGACCTGATCGGCATGAAGAAACGTTCGCGCGAGGCGGTGTGGCTGATGGAGGTGGAAGGCATGACAGGCTACTTCGCCGCGCAGCAGATGGACATCAGCGAATCCACCGTATCCCGCGCCCACGCGCGCTTCCGTCGCGCGGTAGGCAAGCTCAACACGCTGTCGGGGCATTTGCCCCTGCGCTGAATAGCCGTTCATTGCAGCACATTGGCCCGGAGCGTTTTTCCTCCGGGCCTTTTGTCGTGGTGGATCATGCCCGGCGGAATTTGGCATACTGGCCGCATCCCGCGCGACAGGAGCTGCGAGCATGGCGATTCGGCACGGCATTGATCTGGACAAGGCGCGCGCGCTGCATGCGCGCGAGACGGCGGATTTCCTGGCGCGCCGCCCGCGCTCCCTGGCGCTGGCGGAGCGGGCCGGCGGGCATTTGCTGTTCGGCGTGCCGCTGCACTGGATGGACGATTGGCCGACGCCGCGCTCACTGTTCCTGGCCGAGGCGCGGGACGCGAGGCTGACCGATGTGGATGGCCATGTCTACGCCGACTTCTGCCTGGGCGACACCGGCGCGATGTTTGGCCACTCGCCGGCGCCGGTGGCGCAGGCCATCGCCCTAGAGTCGGCACGCGGCATGACCGCGATGCTGCCCGGCGAGGACGCGCTGTGGGTGGCGGAGGAGCTGTCGCGGCGCTTCGGCCTGCCGGTGTGGCAGTTCGCGCTGTCGGCCAGCGACGCCAACCGCTTCGCCATCCGCTGGGCGCGGGCGGTCACCGGCCGCGACCGCATCCTGGTGTTCAACGGCTGCTACCACGGCACGGTGGATGATGTCTTCGTCGACCTGGCGGACGGGGAGGCGAGGCCGCGCGCCAGTTTGCTGGGCCAGGTCTACGATCTGACCGAGCATACCCGGGTGGCGGAGTTCAACGACCTGGAGGGGCTGGAGGCGGCGCTGGCCGATGGCCGCGTCGCCTGCGTGCTGGCCGAGCCGGCGATGACCAATATCGGCATGGTGCTGCCCGATCCGGGCTACTGGGAGCAGGCGCAGGCCATCATCCGCCGCCACGGCAGCCTGTTGCTGCTGGACGAAACCCATACCATCAGCTGCGGCCCGGGCGGCTATACCGCCGCGCACGGCTTGCGGCCGGACATGCTGGTGCTGGGCAAACCATTGGCCGGCGGCTTGCCGGCCGCCGCCTACGGCTTCAGCGCCGATCTGGCTGCGCGGGCGCAGCAGGCCAAGCGCGCCGCGCCGCCCGGCCATTCCGGCATCGGCACCACGCTGAGCGCCAACCGGCTGGCCTGCGCGGCGATGCGCGCCAACCTGTCCCAGGTGATGACGGATGACAATTACCGCATCATGCTGGAGCGCGCCGGCCGGCTGGCGCAGGGCCTGCGCGAGCTGTTCGCCCGCTTCGCCTTGCCCTGGTGCGTGACGCAGCTGGGCGCGCGCTGCGAGTTCCAGTTCGCCGCCAGGCCGCCGCGCAACGGCAGCGAGGCCGGCGCGGGGCAGGACGAGGAGCTGGAGCGCTATATTCATCTTTACTTACTGAACCGCGGCCTGCTGATCACGCCCTTCCACAATATGCTGCTGCTCAGCCCGCATACCGAGGATGCCGACGCGCAGCGCCTGCTGGAGGTCTTCGGCGAATGGCTGGAGCAGGCGAGGGCCTGAGCGTCGCTGAGAAAACCCCTGGTCCTGCGTTGCGCCTCCTTGCCGCGCGGCTTGCGCTGTCTGCGTCGGCGCGCCTGGGCTCAGCTGCTTTGCCCTTCGCCGCTCCGAGTGTGTGAGAGGATGGCGCCTTCTGTTAATTTGCGTGTCATCGCCGCGGAGGCGGGAGGCTCGGATGGTATAACCAAGGCACCGGGCCGGAAGGGCCCGCTTGCCGCGAGTGGATGCCATGCGTTTCGCGATTACGCTTTCCGATCGTTTCAAACCAGTGCTGGACGTGTTCCTGCAGGCCGGCTGGCAGCCGCTGAAGGTGTTCTGCACGCCGGTGGACCACCGGATGCACCACAACAAGCTGTCGGTGGCCTTCGCAGAGCAGCGCAAGCTGCCGCTGCAGCTGTCGCCGCTGCGGACGCATGATCTGGCGGAACTGGCCGAGCAGGGCTGCGAGGCGCTGCTGGTGGGCAGCTACAATTGGCGCATTCCCGACTGGACGTCCTACCTGAAGTACGCGGTCAATTTCCATCCTTCGCCACTGCCGCTGGGCCGCGGGCCGTATCCGCAGGTGCGCGCGCTGCTGGACGGGCATCGGGAGTGGGCCTGCACCTGCCACAAGGTGGGCCCGGATTTCGACGCCGGGGACATCCTGGATCAGGAGCGGTTTCCGCTGGGCGAGGCCGACAGCCACCAGATGCTGGATATCAAGCTGCAGCTGGCCTTGCATAGGCTGAGCCACCGGCTGGCGCATGATTTCGACCGCCTGTGGCGCGACGCCAGGCCGCAGGGCGAGGGCGGCAGCTACTGGCCGCTGTGGACCGATCACGACCGGATGCTGGATTTCAGCCGCACCACGGCGGAGCTGCTGCGCCAGGTGCGGGCCTTCGGCGATTTCGAGTGCGCGGCGGTGGTCAACAACGTCACCTTCTTCGTCCACCGCGCCGAGGGCTGGACCGAGACGCACAATTTCGCGCCGGGCAGCCTGATCTATTCCCAGGCCGAGCAATTGCTGGTGGCCACGGCGGACGGCATGCTGCTGATCAGCGAGTGGAGCCTGTACGGGCCGGATGCGGTGACGGGGCGGGGCAGGCGCTGACCAGCGCGCACAAAGAAAATTCTAACTGTTTGGCATGTTTGTGGCGCGGATGACGCGGGATTGTCCTGCGCTTGGTCGATTGATTGACCGGAGCGCGCGATTGTTAAAAACTGCAAACCGTTGCAGGGAGTGATCGGTTGGCGCGTGGCCGCCAGCCGGAAATCGCCGCAGGGGCCCATGCCCGGCGGCGATTGTTTTTGTGCTGGGCGGATGAGGTCGGCGCGCGCGGGCGCGCCGGATGGGGATGATCAGGTTTTTGTTGTTGTTTTGCGTGTTTTGCGCCGCGGTGCTGGCGGCGAGTTGGCATGAGCTGGAAAGCGAGCCGGCGCCGCCGCGGCCCTGCGTGGTCTGCGTGGAGAACGCCGCGGCGCGCGCCGCGCCCCCTGAGCCGCGCGACGGCGTGGAGCGGTTGGCGCAGGCCGCGGAGCTGATGTCGCGTAGCGAGAGCATGCGCGACGCCAAGAAGTGGTTCGCGCTGGACCTGCTGGTGCTGGGCGTGGCGGTGCTGTGTCTGCTGGGCTATCTGCGCGGCCTGCGGGAGCGGGAGGATTTGTAGCCGCCGAGAAAACGGCGCCAAGCCTGAGGCTGGCGCCGTTTTTCATGCCGGGCACGGCTGGCCGCGCGCCGGGGCCGCAAGGTTTACAAGACTTCGCCGGCGTAGTCGGCCAGGCGCGAGCGCTCGCCGCGCTGCAGCGTGATGTGGGCGGAGTGGTCCCAGCCTTTGAAGCGGTCCACCACGTAGGTCAGGCCGGAACTGCCCTCGGTCAGATAGGGGGTGTCGATCTGGCTGACGTTGCCCAGGCAGACCACCTTGGTGCCGGGGCCGGCGCGGGTGATCAGCGTTTTCATCTGCTTGGGCGTCAGGTTCTGCGCCTCGTCGATGATCAGGTATTTGTTGAGGAAGGTGCGGCCGCGCATGAAGTTCAGGCTCTTCACCTTGATGCGGCTGCGGATCAGGTCGCGGGTGGCGGCGCGGCCCCAATCGCCGCCGTCGTCGTCGCTCTTGTTCAGCACGTCAAGGTTGTCCTCCAGCGCGCCCATCCACGGCGCCATCTTTTCCTCCTCGGTGCCGGGCAGGAAGCCGATGTCCTCGCCCACAGGCACGGTGACGCGGGTCATGATGATCTCGCTGTAGATCTTCTGCTCCAACGTCATCGCCAGCCCCGCCGCCAGCGTCAGCAGCGTCTTGCCGGTGCCGGCCTGGCCCAACAGGGTGATGAAGTCGACATTGGGGTCCATCAGCATGTTCAGCGCGAAGTTCTGCTCGCGGTTGCGCGCGGTGATGCCCCAGACGTTGTTCTTGTTGTGGCTGTAGTCCTTCAGCGTCTCCAGCACCGCGGTCTTGCCTTCCACCTTGATCACCCGCGCCTGGAAAGGCTTTTCGCCTTCCTGCCACAGCAGCTGGTTCACGTACAGGTTGGCGCAGTCCGAGCCGGACAGCTGGTAGTAGCTGCGGCCGTGGTCCTGCCAGGACTTGATGTCCTTGCTGTTGCGCTCCCAGAAAGTCTGGTCGATCTCGCGGGTGCCGGTGTACAGCACGTCGGTGTCTTCCAGCACCTTGTCGTTGAAGTAGTCTTCCGCCTCCAGGCCCAGCGCGCGGGCCTTGATGCGCATATTGATGTCCTTGGACACCAGGATGACGGCGCGGCCCTGGTAGTGGCTCTTCAGCGCCATCACGATGCCGAGGATCTGGTTGTCGGCCTTGCCCATGGGCAGCGACGAGGGCAGGGTGCCGTTGATGGCCTGGGTCTGCAGGATCAGCTTGCCGCTGGCGGCGTCGCGGCTGGCGTGCTTGAGGGGGATGCCCTCGGAGATGTTCAGCTCGTTGCCGCTGATGATGTCGTCCAGGAAGCGGCTGGCCTGGCGGGCGTTGCGCGCCACTTCGGACATGCCCTTCTTGTGGGTGTCCAGCTCTTCCAGCGTGATGATGGGGATGAACACATCGTGTTCTTCGAAGCGGTACAGACAGGTGGGGTCGTGCAAGAGTACGTTGGTGTCCAGTACGAACAGCTTGCACGCGGTGGTCTTTTTGCGGCCGGCCATGATGTGGTCCCCTTGTTCATGTTCTGGCCCGGCCGGCTGGCCGGGCGGGTATCGCTTGCTACTTCAGCGTCTTGACGTACGCCAGCACCTCCTCTGCGTGACCGGGCACTTTCACGCCGCGCCATTCGCGCGACACCTTGCCTGAGGCGTCGATCACGAAGGTGCTGCGTTCGATGCCGCGCACCTGCTTGCCGTACATGTTCTTCATCTTGATGACGCCGAACAGCGAGCAGGCGGTTTCCTCGGAATCGGACAGCAGCTCGAACGGCAGCTCCAGCTTGGCCTTGAAGTTCTGGTGGGATTTCAGGCTGTCGCGGGAGATGCCGACGATTTCGGCGCCCAGCGCGGCGAATTCCGGATGGAGGTCGCGGAAAGCCATGCTTTCATTGGTGCAGCCGGGCGTGTTGTCCTTGGGGTAGAAGTAGATCACCAGCGGCTTGCGGCTGGAGGAGAGCTGAAAATCGGCGCCGGCGGTGCCGGGCAGGGTGAAGTCGGGGCAGGGTGTGCCTGTCATGCATAACTCCTGGTAGTGTGCAGGGGTCCGCCTTGTTTTGAGCTTAGCGGATTATCATTGCGGTTGTCACGTTATCCTTCGTCGCGGGGCTCTCCGGCCGGAGGGCGGCGCAAAAGCACCAGCAGCGAGCCGGCGGCGCCGCCGGTTTCCGCCTCGCAAAAGGCCAGCACGTCCGGATGGTGCTGCAGCCAGCTGCGCACCAGCTTCTTCAGCACCGGCTCGCCTTGCGGCGAGCCAAAACCCTTGCCGTGTATCACCTTCACGCACTGCCCGCGGTGGCGGGCGCGGTGGATGAACAGCGCCAGCGCGTCCTGCGCCTGGTGGCGGGTGTAGCCGTGCAGGTCCAGCTGCGCGCACACCGGCCAGTTGCCCTGGCGCAGCCGCTTCAGCGTGGCGGCGGGCATGCCGGGGCGGGCGTATTGCTGCGCCTGGTGCGCGGGTTCGAACCAGCCTATCTGGTGCTGCAGGATTTCCTGGCAGGCGGCCGCGTGCAGCGCCGGGCCCTGGCTGGGCTTGCGCGGGCGGGGACTGGGCTTGGGAGGCTGAGGGTGGTGCCGGCCGTCCGGCTTCAGCGGTTTGACGTCGCCGACCGACTGGCGAAAATCCGCTTCCTCGGGCACTGCGGGCTGCGGCGCGGCCGCCCGCGGCGGGGCGGCCTGGCGCAGCGTCTGGCGAAGTCCCTTCAGAGTGTCCTTGAAGGTCTTCATGATGCAGGACTTCCGGCGCTTACTTCAGGCTGTCGAGGTAGCGCTCGGCGTCCAGGGCGGCCTGGCAGCCGGAGGCGGCGCTGGTCACGGCCTGGCGGTAGATGTGGTCCTGCACGTCGCCGGCGGCGAACACGCCGTCGATGCTGGTGAGGGTGGCGTTGCCGTCGCGGCCGCCCTTGGTGATCAGGTAGCCGGTGCTGTCCATTTCCAGCTGGCCTTTGAAGATGTCGGTGTTGGGCTTGTGGCCGATGGCGATGAACACGCCGGTCAGCGCCAGGTTTTCGCTGCCGCCGTCGTTCAGTTTGACGCGCACGCCGGTCACGCCGCTGTCGTCGCCCAGCACTTCGTCCAGCGTGGCGTTCAGCTTCAGGCTGATCTTGCCTTCGGCGACGCGGCTCATCAGCTTGTCGACCAGGATCTTCTCGGCGCGGAAGGTGTCGCGGCGGTGGATCAGGGTGACGTGCCTGGCGATATTGGCCAGGTACAGCGCCTCTTCGACCGCGGTGTTGCCGCCGCCCACCACCGCCACGTCCTGGTTGCGGTAGAAGAAGCCGTCGCAGGTGGCGCAGGCGGACACGCCCTTGCCGGCGAAGGCCTCTTCCGACGGCAGGCCCAGGTATTGGGCGGAGGCGCCGGTGGCGATGATCAGCGCGTCGCAGGTGTATTCGCCGGCGTCGCCCACCAGGCGGATCGGCTTCTCGCTCAGATGGGTGGTGTGGATGTGGTCGAACAGGATTTCAGTGCCGAAGCGCTCGGCGTGCTGCTGGAAGCGCTGCATCAATTCCGGACCCTGCACGCCTTCCGCGTCGGCGGGCCAGTTGTCCACGTCGGTGGTGGTCATCAGCTGGCCGCCTTGGGCCAAGCCGGTGATCACGACCGGCTTCAGGTTGGCGCGCGCGGCGTAGACGGCGGCGGTGTAGCCGGCCGGGCCGGAGCCAAGAATCAGCAGAGGGCTGTGACGGGGTGCGCTCATGTGTGTTTTCCTGTCGTCGAAAAGGTGGGAATTCAATCACATTCTAACAGTTTTGCTATGCCGCTGGCCGGCATGGCGCTACACTGCAGATTGTGATGCACTTTGCAGCATTTTGAGGAGGTGGGGGTATGGACGCGGTAAGTCAAGTCAGCGCGCAAAATGTCAGCGGCGGCACTCAGGTGTTCGCATTGAAAAAAGCCATGCAGGCCGACGCGCAATCGACGCTGACGCTGCTGCAGGGCGCGGAGCAGTCCGCCCAGCAGATCCAGGCTTCCAATCCGGCCCACCTGGGACAGAATCTGGACGTGCGCGCCTGAGCGGCGCGGCCCGCGCAGCGGGGCTTCGGTTTTTGAAATAAAGGCGACCCTTTGATGGTCGCCTTTTTCCTTGCCTGCCGGCAAGGAGCGCGGAGCGGACGGGCGGCCGGCTGCGCTTATTTTCAAATTTAAATGGAAAATCATGCAATCGTCCGGCTAATTATCAATGAAAACGGCCGGCTCGATAATCGACTCCCACACACCAACAGGAGTCGACATGAACCGTCTTTCCCATCTGATCTCCGCCGGCCTGCTGGCGCTTGCCGCCGGCGCCGCGACGGCGGCCGACGCCTTGCCGCAGCCGGCGCGCGTGTTTTCCGAACGCAAAGGCGGCAGCGCCGCCGCGGTGAAGCTGGCCGCGCTGCGTTACGCCGCATTCTGGAACACCGGAGATCCGCGCTACGCCGAGTTGGCGCTGGACCCGGATTTCCTCGACCGCACGCTGCCGGAAGGCCGCCGCCAGGGCACGGCTGGCCCCTTGCAGGCTTCGCAGACCTTCCGCGCCGCGGTGCCGGATCTGAAAGTGGAGGTCACGGACATGGTGTTGGCCGCCGACCGGGTGGCGTTGCGCCTGCACTTCACCGGCCACTTCAGCGGCAAGTTCGGCGATATCCAGGGCAGCGGCCAGGCGGTGGACTTCCAGGCCTTTGATCTTTACCGGGTGAAGAACGGCCGCATCGCCGAAAACTGGCATCTGGAAGACAACCTGACCTTGCTGAAGCAATTGGGAGCGCTGAAGCCATGAACGCGCCTTCCGATTTTCTGCGGCACAAGACGGTGGCGGTGCTGGGCGGCACCTCCGGCATCGGCAGGGCCGCGGCCCTGGCCGCGTCGGAAGCCGGCGCCCAAGTCTACGTGCTGGGCCGCTCTGCGGCGCAGCCCGGACCCTGGCAGAGCCTGCGGGCCGATGTCACCGATCTGTACAGCCTGCGCAACGCCTTCGCCGGCATCGGCCGCATCGACCACCTGGTCCTGACCGCCGGCGCGCGCGTCGGCTCGCCGCGGCTGGAGGATGCGACGCTGGATGATTTACAGCGGACCTTCGAAGTCAAGTTGTTCGGCGCCCTGCTGGCGGCGCAGCAGGCCTTGCCCTACCTGGCGCCGGATGCGTCCATCACCTTCACTTCCGGATTGCTGTCGCGCAAATATGGCCCCGGCGGCCTGCTCAAGAGCGCGGTCAACGCCGCGCTGGAGGCAGCGGCGAAAAATCTGGCCAAGGAGCTGGCGCCGCGCCGCGTCAACGTGGTCAGCCCCGGCGTGGTGGATACCGAGCTGTGGGGCGAGGCGGGGTCTGAGGGCCGCGCGGCTGCGATGGCGCGCATCGCGTCCGGCCTGCCGCTGGGCCGGGTGGGCCGGCCGCAAGACCTGGCCCAGGCCTATTTGTTCGCGATGGGCAACGCCTTCCTCACCGGCGCGGTGCTGGATGTGGACGGCGGCGGCCTGTTGTAGGCGGAGCATGCGATGAAGAAAACCTTACCGATCAACCGCCGCCAGTTTCTGGCCGGTGCCTCGGCCGGCGGCGCGAGCCTGGCCCTGGCGCAGGGGCAGGCCTGGGCGGGGACGAAGGGAGCGGGAAAAGTGGCGCAAGGCAAACAGGAGCGGACCGGGTTCTGGCCCGGGGACGCCCGGCTGGTGATTTCCATCTCGATGCAGTTCGAGGCCGGCGCGCAGCCGGAACGCGGCGCCAGCGGGCCGTTCCCGCCGCTGGATCCGAAGTATCCGGACCTGCCGATGCAAACCTGGTACGACTACGGCGTGAAAGAGGGCATCCCGCGCATGCTGGACCTGTGGGACCGCGTCGGCGTCAAGGTGACCTCGCACATGGTGGGCCAGGCGGTGGATCGCCATCCGCAACTGGCGCGCGAGATCGTCGAGCGCGGCCACGAGGCGGCCGGACACGGCCAAACCTGGGAGCCGCAGTTTTCGATGACGCCGGCGCAAGAGCGGGCCGGCTACCTGGCCAGCATCGCCAGCATCGAGCGCGCCACCGGCACGCGGCCGATAGGCTTCAACGCCTTCTGGCTGCGCGGCACGCCCAATACGCTGGGCATTCTGCAGGAGCTTGGCTTCGTCTACCACATCGACGACATCAGCCGCGACGAGCCGTTCACGGTGCCGGTGAACGGCAAGCCCTTCATGGTGGTGCCGTACACGCTGCGCAACAACGACATCGTCCGCTACGATGCGCCGGCGCTGACCGTGGACGCCTACCTGGCCGATCTGAAGGCCGAGTTCGACCTGCTGTACCAGGAGGCCGGCCGCCGCCGCCGGATGATGTCGATCAGCACCCACGACCGCATCTCCGGCACGCCGGCGCGGGTGAGGGCGCTGGAGACCTTCATCCGCTACGCCCAGAGCCATCCGGGCGTGCGATTCATGCGCAAGGACGAGATCGCGCGCTTCGCGCTCACTGCGCCCGGTGTGCCGAGGTCTTGACCAGGCGGGCTTTCTTCTTGGCGCCGGCTTTCGCGGCGGCAGTCTTGGGGCCGGCGGCTTTCCGCGCGGCCTTTTTCGCGCGCGGCGCGGCCGGCTTGGCCTGGGCGAGCGCCGCCTTGCCGCGGGCGGCCTTGGTTTTGGCCAGCGTGGGCTTGGGCATCGGCGCGGCAATCGGCTTGTAGCCGCTGAGTTCGGCCACCAGCTTGTTGACGCCGTTGCTCAGGCTCTGGTAGTGAGTGCCGCCGCTGCGGGTGAGGCCCACCCATACCGCCACGTCGTTGCGCGGCGCCAGCGCCGCGTAACCGAGGAAGCCGCCGCCGCCGGCCGTTTTCTGGATGATTTCCGGCGCGTTCGGACCAGGCTCCATCCTTACCCAGGCCAGGCCCAGCTGGTCGGCCTGTCCGGCCACGTCCATGCCGCGCAGGCTGTTCAGGTCGGCGCGCTGGAAGTGCATGCGCAGGGTCTGGTCGCGCAACTGGCGCCTCGCCTCGTTCTGCGGGTAGAGCAGCTCCTGCAGCCAGCGCTGCATGTCGCGCGGCGTGGAGTAGATGCCGCCGCTGCCTATCGCCGCGGTGGTGTCCACGCAGGGGCTGGCGCCGTAGCCTTCCATCAGCCGCGCGCACTGGGCGGGAGTGGGGGTGAAGGTGGTGTCCTTCATGCCCAGCGGGGCGGTGATCTTTTCCCGGAACAGCACGGGATAGGGTTTGCCGGCGGCGCGGGACAGCGCATCGGCCAGCAGGTCGAAGCCCAGGTTGGAATACTGGGCGCGCTGGCCGGGGGCGAGCTTGTTCTTGGTGCCGGACAGCCAGCTCCAGCGTTGCTGGACATTGGGCCAGACGAAGACGGGCGTGTCCTTGGGCTTTTCGCCCGGCATCTCGCGCGGCACGCCGCTGGTATGGGTGGCGAGGTTGAGCAGGGTGATCGACTGTCCCGCCGGCGGCAGGGTGACGCCGGCTGGCGCGTATTTCTGCAGCGGGTCGTCCAGCTTCACTTTCTTGTCCAGCGTCAGCGCGGTCAGCACTTCGCCGGTCATGGCCTTGCTGATGCTGGCGATGCGCACCAGCGAGTCCGCGTTCGGAGCCTGGCGGTTGCCGGAACGGGTCTCGCCGTAGAAACGCATCTGGACCTGCCGCTTGTCTATCACCACCATGGTCATGCCGACTGCCCTGCTGCTCTTGAAAATCTGCTGGCCGTAGCGGTCTATCGGGGACTCGGCCGGTTGCTCGGCGGCCTGCGCCAGGGTAGTAAACAGGGGCAGGCCGAGGCTTAGCAGGGGGAGAATTCTCATTATTGTTCCGTGTTGCTGTTGGGCGCGGGCGGCGCCGATGAATCTTTGCGCTGCATTGTATTGCCGCTTTGGCCGAAACGGTACGGAAAGATTGCTAATTCATGCTAATCGGCGGCTTGAATGCCGGGTTGTCGCCTCGACAGGCGGATGCGGCCGCCAGCAGCCGCGCGGCGAGGCACAAGCCAGGCCCGAGCGCCAGCGCAGGTAAGGTTGCGAGACGGGGCTGCCAGGCTGGGCCCCACATCGCCAGCGGCAATGCGGCGAACAGCGCGCCGCACAGACGGAGCGATGGGGAGGCAGGATGGGGCGGAGCATCTATCATGGAATGACCCGGGAAGGCTGGGCATTAGCCTGATGACGGAGAGAGTGCCGATGAGGTGGCGCATGATGCTGGCTGTCCTGTCGCTTTGCGCGGGCCAAGCGTTTTCCCAGACGCCGGCAGGAAGCGGACGCGGTGCAGGCGAGATTCGGGTGGCCACGTTCGATTATTGCCCCTATGTGTGCAATCCGGATGCCGAGGGCGGCAGGCTGGGCATCGCCGTCGACGTGATCAAGGAAATATACGAGCCGCTTGGCTATCGGCTTGTCTTCCGCAATTCCAATTTCAAGCGCGCGCTCTTGAGCGTCGAGGATGGCTCGTTCGACATCATTCCGATGCTGAATCCCGGCAATTCGAAAGATATCGCGCTGTCCGGCAGCCAGTGGATCAGCCTGGTGCAGACCTTTTACGTGAAGAAGGGCAGCGCCTGGCGGTACCATGGGATCGTGTCGCTGCAAGGGCGGGTGACCGGGTCCATCGTCGGATACAACTATGACAGCGTGTCTCCAGAATACGAACGCTATCTGGAGGCCCACCATAAGGAGAACGACGGCGCCGTCGTTTACGTGGCGTCCGGCGACTCCATCCTGAACGTGCTCAAGCTGATGGAGGCGGGGCGGATAGACGTGTTCAACGAGGATTCGTTCACCGTCGACTACCTGATCGCCAAGCACCATCTGAACGGCAAGTTCGCCAGCGCCGGGGTGCTGGGTTTTCTGCCGCAGTACACCGGTTTTTCCCGGAAGAACCCGCGAACGCCGGAACTGATCGCCGCTTTCGACAAGGGAGTCCGGCGCATCGTCCATTCCGGACGGTTCAACGACATCCTGCTCAAGTACGGCCTGAAGCCGGCCAGCCAGGCGGGCGAAAAGCGCTGAATGCCCGCGCGGGTCAGGCCCGTTCGAACTCGCTCAGCAGAAAGTCTGCTCAGCCGCCGTATCCGCGCCGGCCCCCCAGAAGGTGGCTTCGGAGGCGCCCATCTTGCGGCAGACCTCGGTGATCGTGATACCCGATTCCGTCTGGCGCCACCCGAAGGCGATCTGCTCTTCGGCGAACTTCGATTGTTTCATGACAAATCGCCTGCCCGTATGGCCTTGAATTTGCCAGAAATCTCTATTTTTCGCCGCTGCGGTTTTGGGGAGGAGGTTAATGATTCATGATGATTTTCATAGCTAGGATAAGTTTTTTTTATTTGTTTCAGCGGCTTTTTTAATTAAACCGCGTTTATTTTTTGTTTGGATGATTATTTCTGCAAGTGGAGTGTTTTTTGTTAATGCAAATAAAATCAAAGGGTTGGGATATTAAATAATGCCTGATCGGAGGCTGAGTTAGGGCGGGAGATTTGAGCTGAAAAAGTCAGTATTTAAATATTCAAAACAATTATTCATATTATTTTTGAGATCCATTTGTAATTAATATTTCTTTGTCGGATTGATTTTCTATGTGATAATCGTTTTTGTCTTTGAGTAAATATTTAATGATAAGTATATTCTTAAGGGTGTGAGCCATGTCTGTAACAATCTTCAGTGAGTTTGAGTCAGAAGTGCGTAGTTATTGCCGAGCGTTCCCCGCAGTGTTTTCGCGCGCCAAAGGAGAGTATCTGCTTGCTGAAGATGGGCGGAAGTTTCTAGACTTCTTTGCTGGCGCGGGATCCCTCAACTACGGCCACAATGATGACGATATGATCGAGGCCGCCATATCGTATATGCGCCAAGATGGCGTTCTCAATGGCTTGGACTTAAACACTTCGGCTAAAGCGGAGTTCATCGAAACATTCCGCACCTTGGTGCTGCAGCCTCGCGATCTTAATTACAAGCTTCAATTCACCGGGCCGACTGGCGCGAACGCGGTGGAGGCGGCCATGAAGCTGGCCAGGAAAGTCACGCAACGGCCCGATATCGCCTGCTTCTCGGGCGGCTACCACGGCATGTCCCTGGGGGCGTTGTCGGTGACGGCCAACGCCGTCAAACGGGCTTCGCTGGTGGTGCAGGTTCCTGGGGTGGTGCGTTTGCCGTACGAGGGGGCGATCGAGGGCAGCGTCGCCAGCCAGCTGAGAGTTTTGCAAGACATGCTGTGCCGCCCCGGCTTCGGCATCGATCCGCCCGCCGCGTTCTTGCTGGAATGCGTGCAAGGCGAGGGCGGGGTGAATTGCGCGTCGGCAGAATGGCTGCAAGGGGTGGCAGCGCTCGCCCGCAAGCTTGGCGCCTTGTTGATCGTGGACGAAATTCAGACCGGCTGCGGCCGCACTGGGCGCTTCTTCAGTTTCGAGCACGCCTGCATCGAGCCGGACATCATCTGCTTGTCTAAATCCTTGGGCGGAGGCGGATTGCCGTTCTCGCTCAATCTCATCAAGCCTGAGATCGATATCTGGAATCCGGGTGAGCACAATGGGACCTTCCGCGGCAACAATCTTGCCATGGTCATGGCGACCGCCGCGCTGCGGAAATACTGGGCGACCCCGCACTTTGCCCATGAGGTCGAAGAAAAGGGCTTGGCCGTGGCCGCTTGCTTGAAAAATGCGCTGCAAGCCTTTGATGGCCAGGTTCGCGTAGTTGGCAAGGGGCTGATGATAGGCTTGCGTTTCCAACATGCCGAGCACGCCCGCGAAGCCTCGCGCCGTTTATTCGAGTCGGGCTTGCTGATTGAGGTATGCGGTCCTCGCAATGAGGTGCTCAAGCTGATGCCTGTCTTGACCATGGACAGGCAAGCCATGTTAGCGGCGGCTTCGCGCATCGCCGCTTGCGCCCAGGCTTTGTTAAGCCGCTCTCTCGAATCAGAAACAGCCTGATTCTCCACCCATTTGATTTGACAAGGGCCCGCGCGACGCGATGGCCCTCTGTCGTCACGGCTGTTTCACACCGTAAGCCGTTGCTTTGATGGCATATCACTTTATTCAAGAAGAAGAGAAAAATGCATCAGCCCCAATCGCCCACACGCTATCCTCTTTCGGAAACACAAAAAAGTCGCTGGTTGCAGTATCAGTTAAATCCAGAGTCCTGCGGTGAGTCCAATACGCCATTTTGCGCGCGGGTGCGCGGCTTGACGCCGGACCGTCTGGAGGAGGCGTTGAATCTTTTAGTGCGCAGGCATCCTATGCTACGCGCGGTATTCGGCATTGATCAGGGGGAATTGGCATATCGGATATTGGACGACGTCTCGGTCAAGGTGAGGGTGGTGGACGTCGGCGCGGAGAGCGACGAGGCGCTTCGGCATCGCGTGGCGCGGGATTGCGAACGCGCTTTTGATTTGTCTCGCCCGCCCTTGCTCGCGGCCTATTGGTATGTGCGCGCGGGCCAAGACCCCGTTATGTTGATCTTTTGCGAACATTTGGCGGTGGATGGCTGGTCATATTGGGTGTTGTTGGATGAGTTGGGCTTTGTGCTGGCGGGGGAGCCGCTGGAGGCGCTGCCGCCGCAAGACTTCGCGCACTATGTCCAGTGGCAGCGGAAGTGGCTGGAAGGACCAGTCGCGCAGGCTCAGCGCAGGCATTGGCAAGAGGTTTTATCCGGCGAATTGCCGGTTTTGCAGTTTCCTGTCGGCAAGAGGGGCGCCAAGGGCAGCCAAGTGATCGATCCTGTCGTGCCCGAGTCCTTGGCCAGAAGGTTGAACGATTTGGCGGACAGGCAAGGCAGCGGTTTGTTCGCCATCATGTTGTCCGCCTATCAAATCTTATTGCATCGATACAGCGGTCTGGACGACATCATCATCGGTTCCAGTTTGCCGGGGCGAACGCGCAGCAAATGGGGGCGCGTGGTCGGGGAGTTCGTGAACTCGGTGGCGCTGAGATGCCAGATTGACGGTGCGCTGACCGTGCGCGAACACATCCGCCATACCCAAAAGCTGATTCGGCAAGGCATCGAAAACCAAAAATATCCCTTCGCCAAAGTGCTGGAAAGCCTCGGCGTGGCACGCAATCCGGAGGTGTCGCCTGTTTTCCAGGCCATGATGACGTTTCAGAATACCCGTATGGAGGGGGGGCTGGACAAGCTGTGGGTGGCTGAGAATGACGAAGTCGCCGTTTCCTGGGGGGGCGCGGAGCTTCGGCGCTTCCCCTATCCGCTGATCGGCGACGCCTCCGTGGCTTTTACTCTGGATGTGCTGGTGATCGGCGACCGCATGCGCTGCCCTTTCCGCTTTGATACCGCGCAAATGGATGAAGCCCTGATGCGGCAAATGATTCGGCACTATTTCACATTGCTGGAGGCATTTGCGGATGACGACTCGCAAACGGTGGGCGAGTTACCGCTGCTGTCGCCGGCCGAGCGCGAACAAGTGCTGAATGGCTTCAATGCCACCGCCAGGGATTTTCCGCGCGAGGCCCTGATCCATCAGATATTCGAGGCCCAGGCCGCACGCACGCCAGACGCGCCGGCGCTTGAGCACAAGGGCGTCACGCTGAGTTACCGCGAGTTGGATTGCCGGGCCAATCGCTTGGCCCGGCACTTGCGCGTGCAAGGCGTGCAAGCCGGCGAATTCGTGGCGCTGTGCGCGCAACGCAGCCTGGACATGGTGGTGGGACTGCTGGCGATCCTGAAGGCCGGCGGCGCCTATATCCCACTGGATACCGCCTATCCGGCGGACCGGCTGGCTTACATTCTGGGAGACAGCCAGCCCCTGCTCATCCTGGCGGACGACGCCGGGCAGGCCATTCTGGAACCCTTGCAGCTCGCCACCCGGCTGATCAATCTTGGGCGGCAGGGCGACGCCTGGTCGGCGCTGTCGGCAGACGCGCCTGCTTGTCTGCATCTGAACGCCGGCGACCTGGCCTATGTGATTTACACCTCCGGCTCCACCGGCAATCCCAAGGGCGTGATGATCGAGCATCGCAGCCTGGTCAATTATGTATTGGATGCGATTCGCTGGTTCGAATTGACGCCATCCGATCGGGTTTTGCAGCAAAACTCGCTGAACTTCGACCTTTCGCTGGAAGAAATGCTTCCGGCGCTGTTATCCGGCGCGTGCCTGGTGCTGGCGACTGAGTTGTTTGGCTCCGCGCCGCTGTCCGAGCACCGCAAGCTGGGCATCAGTTTCGTGCATATGACGGCCGCCCATTGGCACACGCTAGTCGGGCAATGGAGCGATGCGCCCTTGCAGGCTTTGCAGTATTTGCAAGGCGTGCGCTTGGTCAATGTCACCGGCGACGCGCTATCCGCGCAAAAAGTGCGGGTTTGGGAAAGCATCCGTCCAGAGTCTACCGGCTTGATCAATACCTATGGACCGACAGAAGCCACGGTCTCTTGCACGGCGACGCGATTGGCAGGGGAGCTGGAGGGCGTCAATGTCACGATAGGCAAACCGTTCGCCAATACCCGCATGTATATCCTGGACGGCAAGTTGCAACCGGTGCCCATAGGCGTGACCGGAGAGCTGTACATTGCAGGCGTCCAGGTGGGGCGCGGCTACCTGAACCGTCCGGAACTGACGGCGGAACGCTTCATCGCCGACCCGTATAGCGCCGATCCGCAGGCGCGGCTGTACAAGACCGGCGACCTGGGGCGCTGGCTGCCGGACGGCAGCATCGAATATCTGGGCCGCAACGACTTCCAGGTCAAGATCCGCGGTTTCCGGATCGAGCTCGGTGAAATCGAGGCCAAGCTGGCGGCCTGCGCCGGGGTGAAGGAGGCGGTGGTGCTGGCGCGGGAAGACGCGCCGGGCGACAAGCGGCTGGTGGCCTACCTGACGGCGCAGCCGGGCGCTGAATTAGAGCCATCGTCGCTGCGGGCGGCGCTGTCGCAGGAACTGGCGGAGTACATGGTGCCGAGCGGCTTCGTGGTGCTGGAGGCCTTCCCGTTGACGCCGAACGGCAAGCTGGACCGCAAGGCGCTGCCGGCGCCGGACGGGTCGCAGCTGTCGAGCCGGGCGTACGCGGCGCCGGAAGGCGAGGCGGAGACGGCGCTGGCGGCGATCTGGAGCGAGCTGCTGGGGGTGGAGCAAGTGGGCCGCCACGACAACTTCTTCGAGCTGGGCGGACATTCGCTGCTGGCGGTGACGCTGGTGGAGCGGATGCGGCAAGCGGGCTTGCACAGCGACATCCGGCAACTGTTCGGCGCAGCCGACCTGGCGGCGCTGGCGGCCAGCCTGAGCGGCGGCTCGGCGCTGGTGGCGGCGCCGGCCAACGGCATCCCGGCCGAGGGCTGCGAGGCGATCACGCCGGAGATGGTGACGCTGACGGCCTTGAGCCAGGCGCAGATCGACGCGATCGCCGCGCAGGTGCCGGGCGGGATGGCCAATATCCAGGACATCTACCCGCTGGCGCCGTTGCAGGAAGGCATCCTGTTCCACCACCTGCTGGGCGGCGAAGGCGACGCCTATCTGGTCCCGACTTTGATTCGCTTGGCTGACAGAGAAAAGGCGCGGCATTTCATCGCGAATGTGCAGCAAGCGGTGGACCGGCACGACATCCTGCGCACCGGGGTGCTGTGGCAAGACCTGCCGGAGCCGGTGCAGGTGGTGTGGCGGCAGGCGCCGGTGCAGGTGGAGACGGTGGCGCTGGACCCGGCGGACGGCCCACTGGCGCAACAGCTGGAAGCGCGCTACCACCCGCGGCGCCACCGGATCGACGTGCGCCAGGCGCCGCTGATCAAGGCGATCATCGCCGAGTCCGGCGCAGGCGAGTGCTGGATGCTGTTGCTGGTTCATCACCTGATCATGGACAACGTTGGTTTGGCCTTGTTGGTGTCCGAAATCCGGCAACTACAGCAGGGGCAAGGCGAAGCGTTGCCATCACCGCTGCCGTTCCGGCAGTTCGTGGCGCAGGCGCGGTTGGGCGTGAGCGCGGCCGAGCATGAAGCCTACTTCCGCGCGCAACTGGGCGAGGTGGACGAGCCGACCTTGCCGTTCGGCCTGCAAGGCTATCAGGGGGTGGGCGGCGATCTCGAAGAGGCGCGTCTCAATTTATCGCCGGAGCTGGCGGAGCAATTGCGGCAGCAAGCGCGGCGTCTGGGCGTCAGCGTGGCTTGCCTGGCCCACCTGGCCTGGGGCCAGGTGCTAGCGCGGGCGTCGGGGCGGACGCAAGTGGTGTTCGGCACGGTGCTGTTCGGCCGGCTGCAAGGTGGCGCAGGTGCGGATCGGGCGCTGGGGCTGTTCATCAACACGCTGCCGCTGAAGCTGGAGATCGGCGCGGCGACGGCGCGGGAAGCGGTGAAGCAGACGCAGCAGGCGCTGACTTCGCTGCTGCGGCACGAACACGCGTCGCTGGCGCTGGCGCAACGCTGCAGCGGGGTGGCGGCGCCGCAGCCTCTGTTCAGCGCCTTGCTGAACTACCGCCGCAGCTCTGACGACGATGTGATGGAAACGGCTTGGGACGGCATTGAGATTGTGTCCAGCCAGGATGGCACCCATTACCCGCTGACGCTGTCGGTGGATGATCTGGGCGCCGGCTTGGCGCTGACGGCGCAGACGCTGTCGAGCGTGGGGGCGGCGCGGGTGTGCGCGATGATGGAGACGGCGCTGGCGTCGTTGGCGGCGGCGCTGGCGTCGGACAGCGGCGAGGCGGTGCGCAGTCTGGACGTGCTGCCGGCGGCGGAGCGCCGGCAACTGTTGGAGACGTTCAACGACACGGCGGCGGACTACCCGCGCGGCGAACTGATCCATCGCTTGTTCGAAGCGCAGGCGACGTCGCGGCCGGAGGCGGAAGCGTTGCGTCATGGCGAGGCTAGCCTGAGCTACGGCGAATTGAACCGGCGCGCCAACCAGCTGGCGCATCGTCTGATCGGCCTGGGCGTGGTGCCGGAAGCGCGGGTGGGCATCTGCTTGGAGCGCGGGCTGGACATGGTGGTGGGCTTGCTGGGCATCTTGAAGGCAGGCGGGGCGTATGTGCCGCTGGACCCGAGCTATCCGGCGGAGCGGCTGAGCTACATGCTGGAAGACAGCGCGCCGGTCGTGGTGCTGACGCAAGCGAGCCTGGCGGAGAAACTGTCGGGCTCGGCGCCGCGGCTGTTGCTGGACGCGCCGGAAGAGCGAGCGAAGCAAGCGGCGCAGCGCGAGGCGAATCCGGCGGTAACGGGGCTGGACAGCGGCAAAGCGGCGTACGTGATCTACACCTCGGGCTCGACCGGCCTTCCCAAGGGCGTGGTCAACGAACACGAGGGCGTGGTTAACCGACTCTGGTGGGCGCAAGAGACCTATCGTTTGACGACGGCTGACCGCGTGCTGCAAAAGACGCCGTTCGGTTTCGACGTCTCGGTCTGGGAATTCTTCCTGCCGTTGCTGGCGGGGGCGCAACTGGTGATGGCCGATCCGGAAGGGCATAAGGATCCGCATTACTTGAGGCAATTGATCGAGGCGGCCGGCATCACCACGCTGCACTTCGTGCCGTCGATGCTGCAAAGCTTTGTCAGCCTGGTGCCGCGCGGCAGCTGCCCGACGCTCAAGCGCATTCTGTGCAGCGGCGAAGCGCTGCCGCACGCCTTGCAGACGCAATGCCTGAGACACTTCCCGCACAGCGAGCTGCACAATCTGTACGGTCCGACGGAGGCTGCGATCGATGTGACGGCCTGGCCGTGCAGCGCCGCGGGACCTAGCAGCTTTGTACCTATCGGCAAGCCGATTTCCAATATCCAGATCCACATCCTGGACGGCGATGGGCAACTGGCGCCGCTCGGGGTGGCGGGCGAGCTGTACATCGGCGGCGCCGGGGTGGCGCGCGGCTACCTGAACCGTCCGGAACTGACGGCGGAACGTTTCATCGCCGACCCTTTCAGCGCCGATCCGCAGGCGCGGCTGTACAAGACCGGCGACCTGGGGCGCTGGCTGCCGGACGGCAGCATTGAATACCTGGGCCGCAACGACTTCCAGGTCAAGATCCGCGGTTTCCGGATCGAACTCGGTGAAATCGAGGCCAAGCTGGCGGCCTGCGCCGGGGTGAAGGAAGCGGTGGTGCTGGCGCGGGAAGACGCGCCGGGCGACAAGCGGCTGGTGGCCTATTTGACGGCGCAGCCGGGCGCGACGCTGGAGGCGGCCGCGTTGCGGGCGGCGCTGTCTCAGGAACTGGCGGAGTACATGGTGCCGAGCGGCTTCGTGGTGCTGGAGGCCTTCCCGTTGACGCCGAACGGCAAGCTGGACCGCAAGGCGCTGCCGGCGCCGGACGGCTCGCAGCTGTCGAGCCGGGCGTACGCGGCGCCGGAAGGCGAGGCGGAGACGACGCTGGCGGCGATCTGGTGCGAGTTGCTGGGGGTGGAGCAAGTGGGCCGCCACGACAACTTCTTCGAGCTGGGCGGACACTCCCTGCTGGCGGTGACGCTGGTGGAGCGGATGCGGCAGGCAGGCTTGCACAGCGACATCCGGCAACTGTTCGGCGCGGCCGACCTGGCGGCGCTGGTGGCCAGCCTGAGCGGCGACTCGGCGCTGGTGGCGGCGCCGGCCAACGGCATCCCGGCCGCGGGCTGCGAGGCGATCACGCCGGAGATGGTGACGCTGATGGCCTTGAGCCAGGCGCAGATCGACGCGATCGCCGCGCAGGTGCCGGGCGGGATGGCCAATATCCAGGACATCTACCCGCTGGCGCCGTTGCAGGAAGGCATCCTGTTCCACCACCTGCTGGGCGGCGAAGGCGACGCCTATCTGCTGTACGACCTGCTGGCCTTCGACAGCAGCGAGCGGCTGAACGGCTTCCTGGCCAGCCTGCAGCAAGCGGTGGACCGGCACGACATCCTGCGCACCGGGGTGCTGTGGCAGGACCTGCCGGAGCCGGTGCAGGTGGTGTGGCGAAGGGCGCCGGTGCAGGTGGAGACGGTGGCGCTGGACCCGGCGGACGGCCCGCTGGCGCAGCAGCTGGAAGCGCGCTACCACCCGCGGCGCCACCGGATCGACGTGCGCCAGGCGCCGCTGCTGCGCGGCTTCGTCGCGGCGGAGGCAGGGACCGGGCGGCAGTATCTGCAATTGCTTTACCACCACTTGGCGATCGACCACACCACGCTGGAGCGATTGCTGGACGAAGTCCGCCAGCTGCAGCAAGGGCAGGGCGCGTCGCTGCCGCCGTCGCTGCCGTTCCGGCAGTTCGTGGCGCAGGCGCGGCTGGGCGTGGGCGCGGCCGAGCACGAGGCCTATTTCCGCGCGCAGCTGGGCGAGGTGGACGAGCCGACGCTGCCGTTCGGCCTGAGCGGCACGCAGGAAGACGGCAGCCGGCAAGAAGAGTGGCGGACGCGGCTGCCGATGGCGCTGGCCGACCAGCTACGGCAGCAAGCGCGGCGTCTGGGCGTCAGCGTGGCCTGCCTGGCCCACCTGGCCTGGGGCCAAGTGCTGGCCCGGGCGTCGGGTCGGACGCAAGTGGTGTTCGGCACGGTGCTGTTCGGCCGGCTGCAAGGCGGGGCGGGGTCGGACCGGGCGCTGGGGCTGTTCATCAACACGCTGCCGCTGAAGCTGGAGATCGGCGCGGCGACGGCGCGGGAGGCGGTGAAGCAGACGCAGCAGGCGCTGACCTCGCTGTTGCGGCACGAACACGCGTCGCTGGCGCTGGCGCAGCGCTGCAGCGGGGTGGCGGCGCCGCAGCCTTTGTTCAGCGCCTTGCTGAACTACCGGCATAGTTCCGGATACGAAGGCGATGCGCCTGATTGGGACGGAGTCGAGGTATTGGTGGGCGAAGAGCGGACCAACTACCCGCTCATCCTGTCGGTGGACGATCTGGGCGCCGGTTTGGCGCTGACGGCGCAGACGCTGGCGAGCGTGGGGGCGGCGCGGGTGTGCGCGATGATGGAGACGGCGCTGGCGTCGCTGGCGGCGTCGCTGGCATCGGACAGCGGCGAGGCGGTGCGCAGTCTGGACGTGCTGCCGGCGGCGGAGCGTCGGCAACTGTTGGAGACGTTCAACGACACGGCGGCGGACTACCCGCGCGGCGAACTGATCCATCGCTTGTTCGAAGCGCAGGCGGCATCGCGGCCGGAGGCTGTCGCGTTGGTTTGCGGCGAGCAGACGCTGAGCTATGGCGAGCTGAACCGGCGCGCCAACCAGCTGGCGCATCGCCTGATCAGTTTGGGGGTGGAGCCGGGCGACCGGGTGGCGCTGGACCTGCCCAGAGGAGCCGATCTGCTGATCGCCATCGTCGGCGTCCTGAAATCCGGCGCGGCCTATCTGCCCTTGGATGAGGGCCTGACGGCGGAGCGGCGGCAATGGCTGCAGGCCGACAGCGGCGCGAAGCTGTCGGTGGACGCCGCCTGGCTGGCGACGCCAGGGACGTGGCCGGAGGAGAACCCGGCGGTCGCCGGCGACGCGGAGAGCGTCGCCTATCTGATGTACACCTCCGGCTCCACCGGGGAGCCCAAGGGCGTGCTGGCGCCGCATCGCGGCATCACGCGGCTGGTCTGCGGCAATCGCTACGCCGCGTTCCAGGCCGACGACCGCATCGCCTGGGCGGCGAATCCGGCCTTCGACGCCAGCACCCTGGAAATCTGGGGCGCGCTGGCGCATGGCGCCAGTCTGGTGGCGATCGATAAGGACACGCTGCTGAGCGCCGAAGCGCTGGGGGCGCGCCTGCAACGCGACCGCATCACCATCCTGTGGCTGACTGCCGGGCTGTTCCAGCGCCATGCCCGAGGCTTGGGCGCCGCCTTGTCCGGCTTGCGCTACCTGATGGTGGGCGGCGATGTGGTCGACCCGCGGGTGGCGGCGCAAGTGCGGCGCGACAACCCGCCGGCGCATCTGCTCAATTGCTACGGCCCGACCGAAACCACCACCTTCGCGACGACGCACGAGATCGGCGCGGAGGCGGAGACGGCGGCCAGCCTGCCGATCGGCAAGCCGATCGGCAATACCCGGATTTACATCCTGGACGGCGACGGCCAACTGGCGCCGCTCGGCGTGGCGGGCGAGCTGTACATCGGCGGCGCCGGGGTGGCGCGCGGCTACCTGAACCGTCCGGAACTGACGGCGGAACGCTTCATCGCCGACCCGTATAGCGCCGATCCGCAGGCGCGGCTGTACAAGACCGGCGACCTGGGGCGCTGGCTGCCGGACGGCAGCATCGAATACCTGGGCCGCAACGACTTCCAGGTCAAGATCCGCGGTTTCCGGATCGAACTGGGCGAAATCGAGGCCAAGCTGGCGGCCTGCGCCGGGGTGAAGGAGGCGGTGGTGCTGGCGCGGGAAGACGCGCCGGGCGACAAGCGGCTGGTGGCCTACCTGACGGCGCAGCCGGGCGCTGAATTAGAGCCATCGTCGCTGCGGGCGGCGCTGTCGCAGGAACTGGCGGAGTACATGGTGCCGAGCGGCTTCGTGGTGCTGGAGGCCTTCCCGTTGACGCCGAACGGCAAGCTGGACCGCAAGGCGCTGCCGGCGCCGGACGGGTCGCAGCTGTCGAGCCGGGCGTACGCGGCGCCGGAAGGCGAGGCGGAGACGGCGCTGGCGGCGATCTGGAGCGAGCTGCTGGGGGTGGAGCAAGTGGGCCGCCACGACAACTTCTTCGAGCTGGGCGGACATTCGCTGCTGGCGGTGACGCTGGTGGAGCGGATGCGGCAAGCGGGCTTGCACAGCGACATCCGGCAACTGTTCGGCGCGGCCGACTTGGCGGCGCTGGCGAGGACAGTCAGCCTGGGACCGATTATGGAAGAGGTGGACTTGTTTGCGGCGCCGGTGCTTGGACAATCGGGCGAAATGATTGAGGAAATCGTGTTATGAATTTGAGTTATCTGACTCTGGAACTGAGCCGGCGCAATATCGAACTGAGCCTGACCGAAGATGCCGACAATCTTCATATCCGCGGAGAAAAGCAAAGCTTGAGCCCGGAGTTGTTGCAACACTTGAAGCAGGCCAAACCGGAATTGATCGCAGGCCTGAAGTCGGGAGCCTATCTTGAGCAAGTCAAGCAAATGGATGCTCTGGCGGGAAGCGCCAGACGTTTTGGCTTAGCCTTCAGTCTGGATCAATGGATGTCGATTTGCTCAAGCGTGGCGGGGGGAGTGGCCAATATCCAGGACATCTACCCGCTGGCGCCGTTGCAGGAAGGCATCCTGTTCCATCACCTGCTGGGCGGCGAAGGCGACGCCTATCTGCTGTACGACCTGCTGGCCTTTGACAGCGGCGAGCGATTGAACGGCTTCCTGGCCAGCCTGCAGCAAGTGGTGGACCGGCACGACATTCTGCGCACCGGGGTGCTGTGGCAAGACCTGCCGGAGCCGGTGCAGGTGGTGTGGCGAAGGGCGCCGGTGCAGGTGGAGACGGTGGCGCTGGACCCGGCTGACGGCCCGCTGCCGCAACAGCTGGAAGCGCGCTACCACCCGCGGCGCCACCGGATCGACGTGCGCCAGGCGCCGCTGCTGCGCGGTTTCGTCGCGGCGGAGGAAGGGACAGGACGGCAGTATCTGCAATTATTGTTCCACCACCTGGCGATCGATCACACCACGCTGGGCTTTCTATTGGATGAAATCCGGCTGCTGCAGCAAGGGCAGGGCGCGGAGTTGCCGCCGCCCCTGCCGTTCCGGCAGTTCGTGGCGCAGGCGCGGCTGGGCGTGAGCGCGGCGGAGCACGAGGCCTACTTCCGCGCGCAACTGGGCGAAGTGGACGAGCCGACCTTGCCGTTCGGCCTGCAAGGCTATTTGGGAGATGGCGGCGACATCGAAGAGGCGCGGCTCAATCTGTCGACAGAGCTGGCGGGCCAATTGCGGCAGCAAGCGCGGCGTCTGGGCGTCAGCGTGGCCTGCCTGGCCCACCTGGCCTGGGGCCAGGTGCTGGCGCGGGCGTCGGGTCGGACGCAAGTGGTGTTCGGCACGGTGCTGTTCGGCCGACTGCAAGGCGGGGCGGGAGCGGACCGGGCGCTGGGGCTGTTCATCAACACGCTGCCGCTGAAGCTGGAGATCGGCGCGGCGACGGCGCGGGAGGCGGTGAAGCAGACGCAGCAGGCGCTGACTTCGCTGCTGCGGCACGAACACGCGTCGTTGGCGCTGGCGCAGCGCTGCAGCGGGGTGGCGGCGCCGCAGCCTCTGTTCAGCGCCTTGCTGAACTTCAGGCACAGTGTGGACGTCGATGGGAACCAAACGGTTTGGGAAGGCATTCAATCGCTGGCGGGCGAGGAGCGCACCAACTATCCGCTGACGCTGTCGGTGGATGATTTGGGCGTCGGCTTGGCGCTGACGGCGCAGACGTTGGCGAGCGTGGGGGCGGTGCGGGTGTGCGCGATGATGGAGACGGCGCTGGCGGCGCTGGCGGCGGCGCTGGCGTCGGACAGCGGCGAGGCGGTGCGCAGTCTGGACGTGTTGCCGGCGGCGGAGCGGCTGCAACTGTTGGACACCTTCAACGATGCGGCGTCGAGCTATCCGGCAGAGGCGCGGATCCACCAGCTGTTCGAAGCGCAGGCGGCGGCGCGGCCGGAGGCTGTCGCGCTGGTTTGCGGCGAGCAGACGCTGAGCTATGGCGAGCTGAACCGGCGCGCCAACCAACTGGCGCACAGATTGATCGCCGAGGGGGTGGGACCAGACGATCTAGTCGGCATTTGCGTCGAACGCAATGTGGAAATGATTGTGGGCCTGCTGGGCGTATTGAAGGCTGGCGGCGCGTATGTGCCGCTTGATCCCGGCTACCCGCCGGACCGTTTGAGCTACATGCTGGCAGACAGTTCGCCTAAAGCGATGCTGACGCAGACTTCTTTGTTGCCCAGCCTGCATGACTGGATAGGCGCGCAAGTGGTATTGGATGACGTGGAGGAAGTCGACAGGCTGTCCCGTCTGCCAGACCATAACCCGGATGCGGCGCGTCGAGGACTGACGTCCTCCCACCTTGCCTACATCATTTACACGTCGGGTTCGACCGGCGCGCCCAAAGGCGTGATGGTGGAGCACCGCCAGGTCGTCCGTCTGTTTGGCGCCACGGATCATTGGTTCCATTTCGGCGAGCAAGATGTCTGGAGTCTGTTCCATTCGTTCGCCTTCGATTTCTCGGTGTGGGAAATCTGGGGCGCGCTAGCGCACGGCGGCAAGCTGCTCATCGTGCCGAAAGACATCGCGCGGTCGCCGGACCAGTTCTACCAGCTGTTGTGCGAACAAAAGGTGACGGTGTTGAATCAGACGCCGAGCGCTTTCCGGCAATTGATCGGTGCCCAGGCGCGCAGCAGCCAAGCACACCATCTGCGCTATGTCGTTTTCGGGGGCGAAGCATTGGAAACGTCGATGCTGGCGCCATGGTATGCGCGCCATATCGATCATGGCCCGCTCCTGATCAATATGTACGGCATCACGGAAACGACGGTACATGTGACCTATCGGCCATTAAGCGCTGAGGATGTGAACAGAAGGGGGGCCAGTCCCATCGGCGTCAAGATTCCAGATCTAAGCGTCTATATTCTGGATGCCAATCGGCAACTGGCGCCGCTCGGTGTGGCGGGCGAGCTGTACATCGGCGGCGCCGGGGTGGCGCGCGGCTACCTGAACCGTCCGGAATTGACGGCGGAACGCTTCATCGCCGACCCGTATAGCGCCGATCCGCAGGCGCGGCTGTACAAGACCGGCGACCTAGGGCGCTGGCTGCCGGACGGCAGCATCGAATACCTGGGCCGCAACGACTTCCAGGTGAAGATCCGCGGTTTCCGGATCGAGCTCGGTGAAATCGAGGCCAAGCTGGCGGCCTGCGCCGGGGTGAAGGAGGCGGTGGTGCTGGCGCGGGAAGACGCGCCGGGCGACAAGCGGCTGGTGGCCTACCTGACGGCGCAGCCGGGCGCGACGCTGGAGGCGGCCGCGTTGCGGGCGGCGCTGTCGCAGGAACTGGCGGAGTACATGGTGCCGAGCGGTTTCGTGGTGCTGGAGGCCTTCCCGTTGACGCCGAACGGCAAGCTGGACCGCAAGGCGCTGCCGGCGCCGGACGGCTCGCAGCTGTCGAGCCGGGCGTACGCGGCGCCGGAAGGCGAAGCGGAGACGACGCTGGCGGCGATCTGGCGCGAGCTGCTGGGGGTGGAGCCAGTGGGCCGCCACGACAACTTCTTCGAACTGGGCGGGCATTCGCTGCTGGCGGTGACGCTGGTGGAGCGGATGCGGCAGGCAGGCTTGCACAGCGACATCCGGCAACTGTTCGGCGCGGCCGACCTGGCGGCGCTGGTGGCCAGCCTGAGCGGCGACGCGGCGCTGGTGGCGGCGCCGGCCAACGGCATCCCGGCCGAGGGCTGCGAGGCGATCACGCCGGAGATGGTGACGCTGACGGCCTTGAGCCAGGCGCAGATCGACGCGATCGCCGCGCAGGTGCCGGGCGGGATGGCCAATATCCAGGACATCTATCCGCTGGCGCCGTTGCAGGAAGGCATCCTGTTCCATCACCTGCTGGGCGGCGAAGGCGACGCCTATCTGCTGTACGACCTGCTGGCCTTCGACAGCGGCGAGCGGCTGAACGATTTCCTGGCCAGCCTGCAGCAAGCGGTGGACCGACACGACATTCTGCGCACCGGGGTGCTGTGGCAAGACCTGCCGGAGCCGGTGCAAGTGGTGTGGCGAAGGGCGCCGGTGCAGGTGGAGACGGTAGCGCTGGACCCGGCGGACGGCCCGCTGGCGCAGCAGCTGGAAGCGCGCTACCACCCGCGGCGCCACCGGATCGACGTGCGCCAGGCGCCGCTGCTGCGCGGCTTCGCCGCGGCGGAGGCAGGGACCGGGCGGCAGTATCTGCAATTGCTTTACCACCACCTGGCGATCGACCACACCACGCTGGAGCGGTTGCTGGACGAAGTCCGCCAGCTGCAGCAAGGGCAGGGCGCGTCGCTGCCGCCGTCGCTGCCGTTCCGGCAGTTCGTGGCGCAGGCGCGGCTGGGCGTGGGCGCGGCCGAGCACGAGGCCTATTTCCGCGCGCAGCTGGGCGAAGTGGACGAGCCGACCTTGCCGTTCGGCCTGCAAGGCTATTTGGGAAATGGCGGCGACATCGAAGAGGCGCGGCTCAATCTGTCGACAGAGCTGGCGGGCCAATTGCGGCAGCAAGCGCGGCGTCTGGGCGTCAGCGTGGCCTGCCTGGCCCACCTGGCCTGGGGCCAGGTGCTGGCGCGGGCGTCGGGTCGGACGCAAGTGGTGTTCGGCACGGTGCTGTTCGGCCGGCTGCAAGGCGGGGCGGGAGCGGATCGGGCGCTGGGGCTGTTCATCAACACGCTGCCGCTGAAGCTGGAGATCGGCGCGGCGACGGCGCGGGAGGCGGTGAAGCAGACGCAGCAGGCGCTGACCTCGCTGCTGCGGCACGAACACGCGTCGCTGGCGCTGGCGCAGCGCTGCAGCGGGGTGGCGGCGCCGCAGCCTCTGTTCAGCGCCTTGCTGAACTACCGGCACAGCGCAGAAGAGAATAGAGACGCGCCGATCTGGGAGGGCATTGAAACGCTGGCGGGCGAAGAGCGTACCAACTACCCGCTCATCCTGTCGGTGGACGATCTGGGCGCCGGTTTGGCGCTGACGGCGCAGACGCTGGCGAGCGTGGGGGCGGCGCGGGTGTGCGCGATGATGGAAACGGCGCTGGCGTCGCTGGCGGCGGCGCTGGCGTCGGACAGCGGCGAGGCGGTGCGCCGGCTGGACGTGCTGCCGGCGGCGGAGCGCCGGCAACTGTTGGAGACTTTCAACGACACGGCGGCGGACTACCCGCGCGGCGAACTGATCCATCGCTTGTTCGAAGCGCAGGCGGCGGCGCGGCCGGAGGCTGTCGCGCTGGTTTGCGGCGAGCAGACGCTGAGCTATGGCGAGCTGAACCGGCGCGCCAACCAGCTGGCGCACCGTCTGATCGGTTTGGGGGTGGAGCCGGGCGACCGGGTGGCGCTGGACCTGCCCAGAGGAGCCGATCTGCTGATCGCCATCGTCGGCGTCCTGAAATCCGGCGCGGCCTATCTGCCCTTGGATGAGGGCCTGACGGCGGAGCGGCGGCAATGGCTGCAGGCCGACAGCGGCGCGAAGCTGTCGGTGGACGCCGCCTGGCTGGCGACGCCAGGGACGTGGCCGGAGGAGAACCCGGCGGTCGCCGGCGACGCGGAGAGCGTCGCCTATCTGATGTACACCTCCGGCTCCACCGGGGAGCCCAAGGGCGTGCTGGCGCCGCATCGCGGCATCACGCGGCTGGTCTGCGGCAATCGCTACGCCGCGTTCCAGGCCGACGACCGCATCGCCTGGGCGGCGAATCCGGCCTTCGACGCCAGCACCCTGGAAATCTGGGGCGCGCTGGCGCATGGCGCCAGTCTGGTGGCGATCGATAAGGACACGCTGCTGAGCGCCGAAGCGCTGGGGGCGCGCCTGCAACGCGACCGCATCACCATCCTGTGGCTGACTGCCGGGCTGTTCCAGCGCCATGCCCGAGGCTTGGGCGCCGCCTTGTCCGGCTTGCGCTACCTGATGGTGGGCGGCGATGTGGTCGACCCGCGGGTGGCGGCGCAAGTGCGGCGCGACAACCCGCCGGCGCATCTGCTCAATTGCTACGGCCCGACCGAAACCACCACCTTCGCGACGACGCACGAGATCGGCGCGGAGGCGGAGACGGCGGCCAGCCTGCCGATCGGCAAGCCGATCGGCAATACCCGGATTTACATCCTGGACGGCGACGGCCAACTGGCGCCGCTCGGCGTGGCGGGCGAGCTGTACATCGGCGGCGCCGGGGTGGCGCGCGGCTACCTGAACCGTCCGGAACTGACGGCGGAACGCTTCATCGCCGACCCGTATAGCGCCGATCCGCAGGCGCGGCTGTACAAGACCGGCGACCTGGGGCGCTGGCTGCCGGACGGCAGCATCGAATACCTGGGCCGCAACGACTTCCAGGTCAAGATCCGCGGTTTCCGGATCGAACTGGGCGAAATCGAGGCCAAGCTGGCGGCCTGCGCCGGGGTGAAGGAGGCGGTGGTGCTGGCGCGGGAAGACGCGCCGGGCGACAAGCGGCTGGTGGCCTACCTGACGGCGCAGCCGGGCGCGACGCTGGAGGCGGCCGCGTTGCGGGCGGCGCTGTCGCAGGAACTGGCGGAGTACATGGTGCCGAGCGGCTTCGTGGTGCTGGAGGCCTTCCCGTTGACGCCGAACGGCAAGCTGGACCGCAAGGCGCTGCCGGCGCCGGACGGGTCGCAGCTGTCGAGCCGGGCGTACGCGGCGCCGGAAGGCGAGGCGGAGACGGCGCTGGCGGCGATCTGGCGCGAGCTGCTGGGGGTGGAGCGAGTGGGCCGCCACGACAACTTCTTCGAACTGGGCGGACATTCGCTGCTGGCGGTGACGCTGGTGGAGCGGATGCGGCAAGCGGGCTTGCACAGCGACATCCGGCAACTGTTCGGCGCGGCCGACCTGGCGGCGCTGGCGGCCAGCCTGAGCGGCGATTCGGCGCTGGTGGCGGCACCGGCCAACGGCATCCCGGCCGCGGGCTGCGAGGCGATCACGCCGGAGATGGTGACGCTGACGGCCTTGAGCCAGGCGCAGATCGACGCGATCGCCGCGCAGGTGCCGGGCGGGATGGCCAATATCCAGGACATCTACCCGCTGGCGCCGTTGCAGGAAGGCATCCTGTTCCATCACCTGCTGGGCGGCGAAGGCGACGCCTATCTGCTGTACGACCTGCTGGCCTTCGACAGCGGCGAGCGGCTGAACGGCTTCCTGGCCAGCCTGCAGCAAGCGGTGGACCGGCACGACATCCTGCGCACCGCGGTGCTATGGCAAGACCTGCCGGAGCCGGTGCAAGTGGTGTGGCGAAAGGCGCCGGTGCAGGTGGAGACGGTGGCGCTGGACCCGGCGGACGGCCCGCTGGCGCAGCAGCTGGAAGCGCGCTACCACCCGCGGCGCCACCGGATCGACGTGCGCCAGGCGCCGCTGCTGCGCGGCTTCGTCGCGGTGGAGGCGGCGACCGGCCGGCATTATTTGCAATTGTTGTTCCACCACTTGGCGATCGACCATACCGCGCTGGAAACCATGCTGCAGGAGATCAGCCTGCTTCAACAAGGACGACAGGCGGAATTAGGGCCGACGACACCATTCCGGCAGTTCGTGGCGCAGGCGCGGCTGGGCGTGGGCGCGGCGGAGCACGAAGCCTATTTCCGCGCGCAGCTGGGCGAGGTGGACGAGCCGACGCTGCCGTTCGGCCTGCAAGGCTATTTGGGGGATGGGGGCGGCATCGAAGAGGCGCGGCTCAATCTGTCGACAGAGCTGGCCGGCCAATTGCGGCAGCAAGCGCGGCGTCTGGGCGTCAGCGTGGCCTGCCTGGCCCACCTGGCCTGGGGCCAGGTGCTGGCGCGGGCGTCGGGTCGGACGCAAGTGGTGTTCGGCACGGTGCTGTTCGGCCGGCTGCAAGGCGGTGCGGGCGCGGATCGGGCGCTGGGGCTGTTCATCAACACGCTGCCGCTGAGGCTGGAGATTGGCACGGCGACGGCGCGGGAGGCGGTGAAGCAGACGCAGCAGGCGCTGACCTCGCTGCTGCGGCACGAACACGCGTCGCTGGCGCTGGCGCAGCGCTGCAGCGGGGTGGCGGCGCCGCAGCCCTTGTTCAGCGCGCTGCTGAACTATCGGCATAGCGTGGAGGACGACGTAGCCGCGCTCGATTGGGAGGGCATTGAAACGCTGGCGAGCGAAGAGCGGACCAACTATCCGCTGACGCTGTCGGTGGACGATCTGGGCGCCGGCTTGGCGCTGACGGCGCAGACGCTGGCGAGCGTGGGGGCGGCGCGGGTGTGCGCGATGATGGAGACGGCGCTGGCGTCGCTGGCGGCGGCGCTGGCGTCGGACAGCGGCGAGGCGGTGCGCAGTCTGGACGTGCTGCCGGCGGCGGAGCGTCGGCAACTGTTGGAGACGTTCAACGACACGGCGGCGGACTACCCGCGCGGCGAACTGATCCATCGCTTGTTCGAAGCGCAGGCGGCGGCGCGGCCGGAAGCGGAAGCGTTGCGTCATGGCGAGGCGAGTCTGAGCTACGGCGAGCTGAACCGGCGCGCCAACCAGCTGGCGCATCGTCTGATCGGCCTGGGGGTGGTACCGGAAGCGCGGGTGGGCATCTGCGTGGAGCGCGGGCTGGACATGGTGGTGGGCTTGCTGGGCATCTTGAAGGCTGGCGGCGCGTATGTGCCGCTGGACCCGAGCTATCCGGCGGAGCGGCTGAGCTACATGCTGGAGGACAGCGCGCCGGCGATGGTGCTGACGCATTCGGGGCTGGCGGCCAAGGCGGCAGGAGCGGCGCCGAGGCTGCTGCTGGACGACGCGGATGAGCAGGCCCGGCTGTCTGCGCTTAGCGGGGAAAATCCGTCGGTAGCGGGGCTTGGCGGCGACAACGCGGCGTATGTGATCTACACCTCGGGCTCGACCGGCCGACCCAAGGGTGTGGTTAGCCTCCATGCCGGGGTGTGTCATGTGGCCAGCCAGCAGGCGGACATCGCCGGGTTTGGGGCGGGAAGTCGCGTGCTGCAATTCGCCTCTTTCAGTTTCGACGCCAGCGTTTGGGAGTGGGTAAGCGCTTTGATCCACGGGGCATGCCTGTACCTGTATCCGCGTGAAGAGTTGATGCCGGGCGAGCCCTTGTTGCAGACGTTGAACCGGGACCGGATCAGCCATGCGCTCTTGCCGGCCTCCGCCTTGCAGATGATGGAGGCGAATGCTGTTGTGCAGCGGATGAGCTTGCTGGTCGGCGGCGAGGCCTGCCCGGTGGGCTTGGCTGAATCGTGGGCGGCGCAGCACAAGCTGCAGAACGTGTATGGTCCGACCGAAACCACAATTTTTGTGACGGCCCAGCCATGCGCGACGAACATGAATGGACGGCTGCCGATAGGCAAGCCCATCGCCAATACCTATGCCCGCATTTTGGATACGCACGGCCAACTGGCGCCGCTCGGGGTGGCGGGTGAAATCCATATCGGCGGGGTCGGGGTGGCGCGCGGCTACCTGAACCGTCCGGAACTGACGGCGGAACGCTTCATCGCCGACCCGTATAGCGCCGATCCGCAGGCGCGGCTGTACAAGACCGGCGATCTGGGGCGCTGGCTGCCGGACGGCAGCATCGAATACCTGGGCCGCAACGACTTCCAGGTCAAGATCCGCGGTTTCCGGATCGAGCTGGGCGAAATCGAGGCCAAGCTGGCGGCCTGCGCCGGGGTGAAGGAGGCGGTGGTGCTGGCGCGGGAAGACGCGCCGGGCGACAAGCGGCTGGTGGCCTATTTGACGGCGCAGCCGGGCGCGACGCTGGAGGCGGCCGCGTTGCGGGCGGCGCTGTCTCAGGAACTGGCGGAGTACATGGTGCCGAGCGGCTTCGTGGTGCTGGAGGCCTTCCCGTTGACGCCGAACGGCAAGCTGGACCGCAAGGCGCTGCCGGCGCCGGACGGCTCGCAGCTGTCGAGCCGGGCGTACGCGGCGCCGGAAGGCGAGGCGGAGACGACGCTGGCGGCGATCTGGCGCGAGCTGCTGGGGGTGGAGCGAGTGGGCCGCCACGACAACTTCTTCGAACTGGGTGGACACTCCCTGCTGGCGGTGAGGCTGGTGGCAAGCATTGCAGGCCGCATGCCTTACGCCGCCAGCTTGCAGGATGTTTACGCTTTCCCTTCCCTGGCCGAGCTGGCGCGCCGATTGAGCGCGGGGGGCGGGAACGACGCTGCCATACGGGTGGGGGGACAGGGCGAAGAGGAGCGCTTGTTTATCCTGCACGAACTTCATGGCGGCATCGCTTATGCCAGAGATCTGGCCGAACACCTCGGACAGGGGCGTTCCATCTATGCCTTGCCTGGGATTGATGAGCATGGAAACTTGCTGGCAGAGCCAGACATGGGCGTGCTGGCGCGCATGCACGCGGCTCGGATAAGAAGCTTGCAGGCGAAGGGGCCGTATAGCCTGGCAGGCTGGTCGGTCGGCGGCACGATCGCGCATGCGGTGGCCGCGGAACTGTCCGCTCAGGGGGAGGAGATCGCCTTCCTGGGGCTGATCGATAGCATGCCGGACTATTCCAGCCTCGCGGCTAGGCTGGAGCAGCGGCAACAGGCCGAGCAAAACGAGCGTGTCGCCATGCTGTTCCTCTGGCTGGAGCTGGAGCATGGCTATGACGAGGCTGGGCTGGCCAGCTTGCGCCGCTTGCCGAATCCAGACGAGATGCTGTCAACCGCGCTTAAGGAGGTTGGGAGGCCGGCGGCCGGGACGCTAACGGAAGAGTGGTCGCATCTGACCACCCGCTGGATGACGCTAAAAGCCGCGCTTTCTTATCAGCCGAAGCGTTTGGCTGCGCCCACGGTTTTGTTCGTGGCTACCGACTCTCTTGCCGCGAATTTGGATCAAGGATGGCGTCAGTCATGCCCTGATCTGACGGTGGAGACAATCAAGGGGGATCATTACAGCATATTGCAGATGCCTGCGATTCGGGCGCTGGGGGAGGCGTTCAGAAAACGATTGGCAGAGGAGGCTTGATCCTGACGATGGGTAGGGCGGCTGACCGGGACAAGCCTCCCCTTCCAGCCGCCCGTCTGGCGGATTGCGTTTTAATTTCAAATGAATAGAATATGCAATTCAAAAAATCAAACGTCACAGTGAGGCGAGATGACAGGCAAATGTGCAGTGCGCTCCGCTATCGGCTTCGGTTTGGCCGTGGCTTGGCTCACATCCGCCCTGGCCGCAGGCACGGCCGCGGATCTGGCTTCGAGTCGGACCTATGCGGTCTTGCAAAAAGGCGAGGCGGTTTTTCAGGAAAACGCCAAGCTCGCGCCGAATGGTGTATTTCAATATCGACTGTATCTCAACGGCGTTTCCAATGCGTCCGCGCCGACGCTAAAGCTGTCGGGCAGGGGCGGATCCAAGGCGGTGCCGCTTGGCGCGAGGCAGGTTTTCTCTCTGCCGGGAACGGCGGAAAAGTCGGATGCCTCATTGAAATTGATGGTGTCGCCGGCGAGCGAGAACATCAACTGGCGAGCGGAGGTGAGCACACCGGGCCTGCCGGCAGGGACCAGGCGATTGGGCGATCTGCGTTTGGAGTGCTTGGTGGATGTCAAAAGCAATCTGAATGGGCTGAATGAAGGCAAGGTCGACTGCATGCCCGCCGCGGCTAAGGAGGCTTACTGCATGGAGGATATGCACAATTGCGCCAAATATGTGCCAGCCGCAGTCGGCGCGGCGGTTTTGGATGCGATCAAAGGGGTTGCTAGGTTGGAAGTGGAGAACGACCCTTACGAGGCCAAGCCATTCAGTTATTTGTTCATTGCCGACAGACCTTTATTTTCCATTTCCTTGCAGCAGGGCGGGCGCAGGCTGGTATTGCCGACAGAGTGGCTTTATGGACTGCGGCAGCAACGGAGTCCGTTCTTCCACTGGCCTTACCCAAAGCAATATCTTTATTCGCTTCCGCTGAGCGATGCTTCTTGGTCTAACGATGCGCTGGTGGTCTTCGAATATATGGATCCAGTTTGAGCCGGGGAGGGAGAGCATGGCGCTAAGGATGGGGATGAGGCCAGCTGGAAGGCTGTTTGGCGTAATGGCGCTGGGTATTTTGTTGTCGGCCTGCGCCAGCGTCGGCAATGCCAAGCTGGAGGATGTCGACGAACCGTATGTCAAGCAAGCCTTGTCTCGGGGCGAAGGCACCAAGCAAGGAATGGTGGACTTATTTGGCCAGCCGCAGCGGAAGATCAGCTTTGATGGCGACAATGAAATTTGGGTGTATAGCTACCGGCAGTACAAGGCCAAACTGCAAAACCTCACCAATGTGAGTGTTTTGTTCCGCGGGCAGAATAATTACAGCAAGGAATTGGTGTTGTTGTTCGACAAGTCAGGAAAAGTGAGGCAATGGAAATTGTCGGCTAGCGAGGAAAGCGTGGGTACCGGATTCGCGACTCAGCGATTGCCGGCGGAAAACTAGGCATGGCTTGTCCATGATGGGCTGAATGGCGGCGATTTATCTGCCAATAGGATGAAAGGCTGATGACGGTGAAGCGATGGATGGTGCAGGATAGCGTGGGCAGCGGAGCGGCGCTGGCGAGTCTCGAAGGCGAGGAGACTGGCCGGCTTTGGCTAGCGGCCCAGCCGGAGCATGGATTCCAGACCTTGCAAGGCTTGGCTTATGCGCTGGCGCGCGAGGTGCGCCGTTTGCAGCCCGATAGCCCTTATCGGCTGGCGGGAAAAGGCGTTCTGGGCGCGCTGGCTTATGAAGTGGGCTTGCAGTTGCGAGGCATGGGGCAGACTGTAGCCTGCGTTGCGCTGGAGGGCGCGCCGGCATGGGTTCGACAGTCCGAAGCGCTGGCGGTCGAGCGGTCGCAAGCCAGTTTGCCGGCATGGTTGCGCCGCTGCCTTTCATCCTATGTCCCCGAACCGGGCGATTTTCCATTGCAGCCAACGAATATGCCGGCATCCGCCGAGGCTTTCTGGCGCGCTCTGGGCGCGCAAGCGAGCGCGCGAGTCCCTGCTCACCAGCCGCTGGTGATGCTCAGGCAGGGACGGCAATCGTTGCCGCCATTGATTTGCGTGCCGGGCGCGGGTGCCAGCGTGGTGGATTTCTTCGCGCTTTCTAGCGCGCTTGCCTATCAAGGGAGCGTGTATGGGCTGCAGCCAAGGGGGCTGGATGGCAGACAGCCTCCGCATGTGACGGTCGAGGATGCGGCGCGGTCGTATCTGGACGCGCTGCGGGCGAACGCGCCAGGGCCAGTGCATTTGCTTGGGCATTCCTTCGGCGGCTGGATCGCGCATGAGCTGGCGGCGCAATTGCAAAGCGCGGGAACCCGCGTGTTGTCGTTGACCGTGCTGGACAGCCGGGTGCCGAATGATGCGCCAGGCGAGTATGGCCAGCGCGAAGTGCTGAGCAGGCTGATTGCCTTATATCAGCAGGGTTGCGGAGAGCCGCTCAGACTCGATGCGGCGGAATTGGCGGAGCGAAGCGCGGAGGAGCAAAGAAAGGCTTTGCATGGCGAATTGCTCAGAGTCGGCATTCTGCCTTCTCGCAGCTCCCCGGATATCTTGAGCGGGGTGCTCAGAACCTTTGCTTGCGCTTTGCGAGCCGGATACCGGCCAGAGCGCTTGTATCAAGGCCCCAGCCGGCTGGTGCTGGTCAAACCGTCGGAAGCGCGTTCGTCAGAAGAGGCGACGTCGCGCGAGCAATGGATTGCGGGTTGGCGCAGATGGCTTCCCGACTTGGTGTTCTGGGAGGGGCCGGGCAATCACATCACCTTGTTGCGGTCGCCTCAGGCTGGGCACTTGGCGGCATGGTTGGACGAAATGCTGTTCGACATGAAAGCGGTGCACTCGTGAGCTTGGTGCTGAAGCGATTTCGATCCTTGGGCGCCGCGTTTGCTTGCATGTGGCTGAGCGAGATGATTACGGGCTTGGGCAGTCTATTGCTGCAATTCGCGCTAGGCGTGTGGATTTATCAAAAGACGGGCTCGGTCGAGGACTTTTCTTTTGCCTTATTGACGGGAACCTTGCCTGCGTTTTTGTTGCTGCCCATCGCCGGCGCTTGCGCGGATCTATTGGATCGAAGAAAAGTGCTGATTGCCTGCGATTTCCTACTATTGCTGCTGATTGGTGTTTTATCTTTCATGATCTGGCTGGATGCGCTGCTGGTTCCGGCTGCGATGGCGATGAATGGACTTGTCGCTTTGATCCACCTCTTCCGTAGGCCATCATACCAAGTGGCATTGAGCCGGCTGCTGCCCGTCAACCAGCTGAGCCAGGCCAATGGATTGCGGACCCTGAGCGATGGGCTGGTGCAACTCGCGGGACCGATGTTGGCCGGCGCGCTGATGTTTCAGTTCGGGCTGACGGGCATTCTGCCTTTGGAGACGCTGCTGATTGCGGCCGCGGTTTTGCTGGTGCTGCGAGCCATGCGGGGAGCGACGGAGCCGGCGGCCGCAGGCAACACGGTTGGCCGCTTGTGGCGGCACAGCCGCTCCAGTCTGAGCAAAACGATGGCCTATCTGAACGGGCAGAGAGCGATGTTCGGTTTGCTGATCTATATGCTGTTGCAGGTGGCGCTGATCACGCTGGTTTCCAGCATGCTGACGCCGCTGGTGCTGGCCCGGCACGGCAGCGACACGCTGGGGATGGTGATGGGGTGCGGCGCTTTCGGCGCGATCGGCGGCGCGATCGCGGTCACCATCTCGAATCCCAAGCGTCGGCTGATGCGCTGGATCATATTGTCGGATCTGTTGTTGGCGGTCGCGGTGGCCATGGCCGGCTTCGTGGAAAAGCCCCTGTTGTGGGCGCTGGCCGCCATGGCGGCGATGGCATGCGGCAGCGTGTCCAACAGCTGCACTTTGAGCCTTTGGATGCGCAAGACGCCGCTGGACTGGCGGGGCAGCTTGTTCAGCCTGTTGGCTTCGATCAACCTCGCCGCGGTTTCTGCGATGCTGCTGGCGGGTGGCGTACTGGTGGAGAGAGTGCTCGCGCCTGCGATGATGCCTGGCGGCGGCTTGGCGGATCTGCTCGGAGGCTGGTTGGGGATTGGACAAGGACGAGGCGTAGCCTTGCTCTTTGTGTTGTGCGGCATCGGCAGTTTGGCGATCTCGGTGTTTGCCCTGCTGGGCACCAATCTGGCTCAACTTGACGATATGGTCGAAGACGCGCCAATAGGCCTGAGCGAGTCAGTGGCCTGAGCAGGCCTGCTGACGGGCTGGCGCCGACGGTGAGCGGTCGAGCCTGTCCCGCTGCAAACGGCCAGCGCGCTGCCCGCATGAGCGAAGGCCATGCTTTGGCGCGCATGGGGCAATCTCTTTGCACGCCGGCTGCGTGACGCTGAGACAGACGCCGCGCATCGCGCGGCAAGTCGGCGGACCGGCGTTCCGCGGCACTTGAAATGGCCGACGAGGGAGGTGTCGGGAATGCTGTGTGCTGAGGTCGGTTGAGAGCGGCCCACCAAACCCCTGATGCTGCGCTGGCTTGCCGTACTGCTTGTACTGTCTGCGTCGGCGCGCCTTGTCTCTGCCGTAAAATTGAGTGTTGTTAGCCACTCTAGGCGGCGAACTGATCCAGCAGGAAATCTATCAGCCGCCGTATCCGCGCCGGCTGCAGCCGGTGGCCGGGGTAGAGCAGGTGCAGCGGCGCGGGCTCGATGAAGTAGTCGTCCAGCACCGTCGTCAGCCTGCCGGCGGCGAGGTCGTCGGCGATGTCCAGCCGCGACTTGTAGGCGAAGCCGTGACCCTGCACCGCCCAGCGGCGCAGCACCTCTCCGTCATTGCTCTGGCGCACGCGCTCCAGCCGCAGCGAGCGGATTTCCCCCTTGTCCCGGTAACGCCATTCATTCATCGGGCCATGGCCGGTGGTCAGCGTCAGCGTGGGCAGGCCGGCGAGGTCTTGGGGATGCGATGGTTGGCCCAGCTTTTCCAGCAGCGACGGCGCGGCGCAGACCACGCGGCGGCTGGCGGCCAGCTGGCGCGCCACCAGGCTGCTGTCGGCCGGCTGGCCGTAGCGGATGGCGAGGTCGATGTCGTCGCCGATCAGGTCGGCCGGAGTGTCGCTGAGCGACAGCGAGAAGTGCACGGCGGGATGCTCGGCGCCGAAACGGTCCAGGCAATCCAGCAGCCGGTTGCGGCCCAGATCGGACGGCGCGGACAGGCGGATCACGCCGCTCAATTCCTGTTGCGCCTGCTGCAGCCGGTGTTCGCCTTCCTCCAGCAATTCCAGCGCCTGCCGGCAGTAGGCGAGATAGGTCTCCCCGGCCTCGGTCAGGCGCAGGCGGCGGGTGGTGCGCTGGAACAGGCGGGCGTTCAAGGCCGCCTCCATGCGCTGGATGCAGGCGCTGGCGGCGGCGGGGGACAGGCCGTGCTTGCGGCCGGCGGCGGAAAAGCTGCCAAGCTGGGAGGCGTCCTGAAACAGGCGCAGGTCGGCCAGACGGTCGAACGGCATCGGTCATTCCTTGCAAAACGAAACAGGCCATGCCGCAGCGGCATGGCCTGTCGACGGGTATCGCCTGAGTTTACAGCGTTTCGGTGTTGGCCAGCAGCCAGTCGCGCGCCGCGCCGTCCACCAGCGGCAGCAGCCGCGCGCGCACCTCGGCGTGATAGCCGTTCAGCCAGGCGATTTCCGGCTGGGTGAGCAGGGAGAGGTCGATGCAGCGCCGGTCTATCGGACACAGCGTCAGCGTCTCGAACTTCAGGAAGTCGCCGAACTGGTTCCGTTCCGAGGCCACGTTCAGCACCAGGTTCTCGATGCGCACGCCCCATTGGCCGGCGCGGTACACGCCCGGCTCGATCGAGGTGATCATGCCTTCCTGCATCGCCATGTGCGGCTCCGGCACCGCGCGCGAGATGCTTTGCGGGCCTTCGTGCACATTGAGGAAATAGCCGACGCCGTGGCCGGTGCCGTGGCCGAAATCGATGTCGTGCTGCCACAAGGGCGCGCGGGCCAGCGCGTCCAGCATCGGCGACAGCGTGCCGCGCGGGAAATGGGCCATCGACAGTGCCATCGTGCCCTTCAGCACCAGGGTGAAGTCGCGCTTCTGAGCGGCGCTGGGCGTGCCGACGGCCACCACGCGGGTGATGTCGGTGGTGCCGCCCAGGTATTGGCCGCCGGAGTCGATCAGCAGCAGGCCATCGCCCTGGATCTCGCTGTGCGCTTCCGGAGTGGCGTGATAGTGCGGCAGCGCGCCGTTGGCGTTGAAGCCGGCGATGGTGCCGAAGCTGGGCGAGACGAAGCCGGGGCGGCGCGCGCGGGCGGCGGTGATCTCGTCGTCTATGGTCAATTCGGTGATGCGGGCGCGGTTGACGTTGGCCTCGAACCAGGCGAAGAACTCGGCCAGCGCGGCGCCGTCCTGTTCCATCGCGCGGCGCACGTGCTCGGCCTCGGCCGCGCTCTTGCGCGACTTCATCAGCGTGCTGGGATTGATCGCCTCGATCACTCGCACGCGGTCGGCCACCGCCCGGCGCAGGCCCAGCGTGACGCGGCGCGGGTCGATCAGCAGCGCGCCGCCGGGCAGCGCCGACAGCGCAGGTTTGGCGGCCGCGTAATCCGCGATCCGGACGCCGTCGGCGGCCAGCTGGGCGGCGAGGGCGGCGTCTATCTTGCCCGGCGCGACGAACAGCGTGGCGTTGTCTGTCTCGATCAAGGCGTGGGCGATGAATACCGGGTTGTAGCTGACGTCGGCGCCGCGCAGATTGAACAGCCAGGCGATGTCGTCCAGCGTGGAGATGAAGTGGCGGTCCGCGCCGGCCTCGCGCATCGCTTCGCGCACGCGGGCGAGCTTGGCGGCGCGGCTTTCCGGCGCGTAGTCGCCGTCATGCTGGTAGACGGCGGCGGCGGGCAGCGCCGGCCGGCCGGCATAGACCGCGTCTATCAGATCCAGATCGGCGCGCACGATGACGCCGCGCGGCTCCAGCGCCGCTTGCAAGGCCTTGGCGGCGGCCAGGCCCAGCACGTCGCCGTCCACCGCCAGCGTCTGGCCGGTTCGCAGATTGTCGGCCAGCCATTGCAGGTGCAGGCTGCTGGCGGCGGTGTCTATCTTCATCAGCTGGATGCCAGTGCCGGCCAGTTCCTGCTCGGCCTGAACCCAGTAGCGGCTGTCGGCCCACAGGCCGGCGAAGTCGGCGCCGACGATCAGCGTGCCCATCGATCCGGTGAAACCCGACAGCCACTGGCGCGCCTGCCAGCGCTGGGGCAGGTATTCGGAAATGTGCGGGTCGGACGAGGGCACCAGACAGGCGTCGGCGCCGGCGTTCTTCATCGCGGCGCGCAGCGAGGCGATGCGTTGCGGAATGGTGTCCAGTTGCGGGGTTGCTACGGTGTTCATGCCGGCTCCGGTTGGGTGTTTGCATGCATTCTGTAAGCAAAGGAAAAGCCGCGCAAGTGGATGAGCGCGGCTCATGGCTGGCATGCGGGCCCGCAGCCGGGGCCGCGGGCTGGGGAAATGGAGGTCAGCGGTGCTTGACGCGGCGGTGGCCGGGGCGGCCGGCGACATTGCACAGCTGGATCAGGGTGGACAGAAAATGCTTCATCATGGATTCCTTTGTCGTTTTCGCTCTCTGCCTGGCAAGAAAATCGGCTCGCTTTGGCTGGAATGGAAATGATAATGGCATTCCGCGTTTTGGCAAGAAATTTGATGGCGCGCCGGATGTTGCGCGCATTTTTGTTGCGTTTCCGGCATTCCCGTCGATTCCTACTATACTGAGGCCGGTGTCGGTCATGCCGACGCTCGACTAAATCAGGAGCGAATCATGAGCAAATCCAGACACAGCAGCAAAGAAGCCAAGAAGCAGCCGTTGATGACGCCGAAGGAGAAACGGGCGGCCAAGCACCAGAAGAAGCATGCGCCGGACGCTCCCGTCATCGTTCCTCACTAGGCGTCTTTCTCATTGACGCCACGCCGGCCCACGGGGCCGGAACGGCCGGCCATCTGACCGGCGAAACGGATAAACCTCCTGCCTTCCGCGACAGGAGGTTTTTTCATGGCCGGATGGCTTCGCCGGACAGGCGTGCCGCCAGCTCGGCGTAATCGTAGCTGGTGATCTCGTAGCCATTGCCGTCGGGGTCGGAAAAATACATCGACCAGGATGCTTCGTGATCCACCGCTTCCGGCGGCTCGCCCAGCTCCTGCCGCAGATGGGCGCGCCATTGCAGGAAGCCCTCCGCATCGACGCCCAGCGCGATCACGGATCCCGGCGCGACATCGGGGCGCTCGAACAACGCCAGCTTGAGCGTGCCGGCCGCGTTGGCGACAGTCAGCGGGCCGCGTCCCGGGCTCCAGAACTCCAGCTCCGGCACGCGGGACAGGCCCAGCACGCGGCGGTACCAGGACTCGGCGGCGGCGCGGTCGCGCGCGTAGACGTGGATGTGGTCTATGCCATGGATGCAGGGTGTCATGTCTGTGGCTCCTCGGTAAGGGCGCTGACGCGCATGCGTTGGGCCAGCCGGGCGACGCGCCGGCCAAGATAGCGGGCGGTGGCCAGATCGGAGGGGTGCAATTTGCCGTCCGGGCTGTGCGCGGTGGCGCCGAGTTGGCAACCCAGACGGTTGAGTCCCTCCGGGCTGTAGCCGGCGGCGATGTCCAGTCCGCACCACAGCATGCCGTGTTGGGCGGCCAGCGTGGCGAAGCAGGCCAGCGTGCATTGCTGGTCGCCGTTCAGGTTGCCGCCTATGGTGAAGCCGGCGGCGATCTTGTCCGCCCAGGCCTGGCGGCACCAGCCGGCGCTGCTGGCGTCGGCGAAGGCCTTGAACTGCGCGGCTGGGCCGCCCATGAAGGTGGGGCTGCCGAAGATGATGGCGCTGGCGTCCTGAAGCTCGTCGGCGAAGGCCTGGATCGGGTAGCGGCCATGCCGGATGTGTTGGGGCAGGATGCGCAGCAGGCGGGCGGGGCCGTATTCGGAAGCGCCGTCCCGGATGGCCTCGGCCAACTGGTGGGTGCTTTCGCCGCTGGAATAATAGACGATCTGGATATGGCTCATGTCGTTCGCGTGATCAATGGCGGTGATGCTAGTATCAAAGTTCAAGTTAACTTGAAGTCAATGCGGAAATGGAAGAAAGCACCATCACCATAGGCCGACTGGCCAAGCGGACCGGGGTGGCGGCCAGCGCCTTGCGCTTTTACGAGGCGCGGGGCCTGATCCACAGTGTGGGCGAGGCGGGCAAGACCCGGCGCTACCGGCGCGACGCGATCCGCCGGGTGTCCTTCATCCGCGTCGCCCAGGCGATGGGCATGAGCCTGCAGGACATCGGCGCGGCGCTGGCCGACCTGCCTTCGCAGCGCACGCCGACGGCCGACGACTGGGCGCGGATCTCGCAGGCCTGGAAGCCGCTGCTGCAGGAACGGATAGACGCGCTGTGCCGGCTGCGCGACCAGCTGGACAGCTGCATAGGCTGCGGCTGCTTGTCGCTGGAGCGCTGCAAGCTGTACAACCCGGACGACAAGGCGGGCGAGCAGGGCTGCGGACCGCGTTTTCTGCTGGATGAAAAAGCCTGAGCCGCGTGGCGGCGTCCGCTTGGGTTTACAGCGCCTTGCGCAGGAAAATCCGACTGGCGCCCGGCGGATCGCAGGGGATCTCCCCGAAAACCTGCCAGCCGTGCCGCTGGTAGAAGCCCGGGGCTTGGAAGCTGATGGTGTACAGCACGGCATGGCGGCAACCGCGTCGCCGGCCTTCGTCTTCGAACGCTTGCAGAATGCGGCTGCCCAGTCCCTGTCCGCGCAGCGGTTCGGGCAGGTGGAACAGTTCCAGAAACAACAGGCCCAGCGAGCTGCGGCCATAGGCGCCGCCCAATGTCTCGCCGGTGGCGGGGTCGCGCGCCAGCACCGCCAGCGGCTGGCGGTCGGCATAGCCGGTGTGTTGGTCGTTGTACTGGTTCAGGCCGGCAGCGATCGTTTTCTCCGCTTCCGGAGCGGCTTGATCGCATATGAAAAGTTCGGGTGTCTGCATCGAGAGTGTGATTGCCTTGTTATTGCAATGACATTTTGTCTGCTTGACGGAATGTAAGCAATCGAGGAAAAGGGAATGAGTGTCAGGATGCGGAGCCTTCGCGGCGGCGAGGCGTTCTTGACCGGGCGCGAACGCGCAATGCTTGATGGGCGATGTTTTGCAAGGATGTTATTTAATGGATGCTGTGTTCTTCGATTTCGATGGCGTGTTGACCACCGATAAATACGGTTCCGACACCACCAATCGTTATCTGGGCGAAGCCACCGGGCTTGGATTTGATAGGATCGACCAAGCGCTGGAGCGTTACAACGACGACTTGTTGCTGGGCAGGCTGGGGCACCCTGATGTCTGGTCTGCGCTATGCTGCGAATTGGGTCTGGAAATGGATTACAACTTGCTTGATGCGGCTTTCCGCAGCACGCCGATGAACGAAGGGGTACTGGCGCTGGCGAGAAGGCTGCAGGGGCGTTTCCGGCTGGGCATTATTACGGACAATAAATCGGACCGAATGGACTGTTTGCGCGCGATGCACGAACTGGACGCGTTGTTCGATCCCATCGTGGTATCGGCTGCGGTGGGTGCGAACAAGTCTGGAGGGGAAATTTTCCAACATGCGTTGGCGTTGTGCGGGCTGCGGCCGGAGCGGAGCCTGTTCATCGATAACAGCCGGCGCAATCTGGAAGTGGCGGCGGGCTTGGGGATGGCGACGCTCTTCCACGACGATGTCCGCAACGACGTGCTTGCGCTGCGCCAAGCGCTTGAGCGCATATTGGGCATCAGCCTGGCCTAAACGATTGGGCAAAACAAAACCCGCCGGATTCGGCGGGTTTCGTACTTGCGAAGCGGGCGTTTACGGACGCTCGACCGCCAGCGCCACGCCCATGCCGCCGCCGATGCACAGCGTGGCCAGGCCCTTCTTGGCGCCGCGGCGCTGCATTTCGTGCAGCAGGGTCACCAGCACGCGGCAGCCGGAGGCGCCGATCGGGTGGCCCAGCGCGATGGCGCCGCCGTTGACGTTGACCTTGTCCGAGCCCCAGCCCAGCTCCTTGGCCACGCCCAGCGCCTGAGCGGCGAAGGCCTCGTTGGCCTCCACCAGGTCCAGGTCTTCCACCGTCCAGCCGGCCTTGGACAGCGCCTTGCGGGTGGCGGATACCGGGCCGATGCCCATGATTTCCGGCTCGCAGCCGGTCAGCGCGTAGCCCTTGATGATGGCCAGCGGCTTCAGGCCCAGCTGATCGGCCTTTTGCGTGGACATCAGCAGCACAGCGGCGGCGCCGTCGTTGATGCCGGAGGCGTTGCCGGCGGTGACCGTGCCGTCCTTCTTGAAGGCCGGGCGCAGCTTGGCCAGGCCGTCGGCGCTGGCGTCGTGCTTGATGAACTCGTCGGCGTCGAAGGCCAGCGGATCGCCCTTGCGCTGCGGCACCAGCACCGGAACGATCTCGTCCCGGAATTTGCCGGCCTTCTGGGCGGCGGCGGCGCGCTGCTGCGACTGCAGCGAGAAGGCGTCCTGCTCTTCGCGGCCGATGCCGTATTTGGCCGCCACGTTCTCAGCGGTGATGCCCATGTGGTAGGCGTTGTAGGCGTCGGTCAGGCCGTCGTTGACCATGGTGTCCACCAGTTGGGCGTTGCCCATGCGGAAACCGTCGCGCGAGCCCGGCAGGATGTGCGGGGACAGCGACATGCTTTCCTGGCCGCCGGCGATGACGATGTCGGCGTCGCCGGCCAGGATGGCCTGGGCCGCCAGATGCACGGCGCGCAGGCCGGAGCCGCACACCACGTTCAGCGTGGTGGCCGGAGTGGTGACCGGCAGGCCGGCCTTGATCAGCGCCTGGCGGGCCGGGTTCTGGCCGCTGCCGGCGGTCAGCACCTGGCCCAGGATCACTTCGCTGACGTCTTCCGGTTTGACGCCGGTCTTCTCCAGCAACGCCTTGATCACAGTGGCGCCCAGCTCCGGCGCCGGAATCTTGGCCAAGCCGCCGCCGAAGCTGCCGATGGCGGTGCGCTGCGCGGCTACGATTGCTACTTCCATGTCTTTCTCCTTTTGTTGCGGCCCTCGTCGGGAGCGGATCATGCCGCTCCGGGGCGTTCGAATAGGGTTGTCATTGCAGGCTGGCGGCGACGGACGGCATGGCCTTGGCCAGCACATAACTGCCCGGCGCCGCCAGCAGCGGCGGGAATTCCTTGTTGCCCAGGCTTTTGGGCGCGGCCACTTGCTTGCCGGACTGCGGCGCCAGCCAGGCGTCCCAGTCCTTCCACCAGCTGCCGGGGCGGCTTTCCGCGCTTTCCAGCCATTCCTCGGCGTGCAGCGGCAGCGTGTCGTTGGCCCAGTAGTTGCGCTTGTCCTTGGTGACCGGGTTGATCGAGCCGGCGATGTGGCCGGACGCGCCCAGCACGAAGCGGCGGCTGGGCGCGCCCTGCAGGTATTTCAGGCCGGAGAAGGCGGAGCTCCACAGCACGATGTGGTCGTCGCGCGCGGCGAACATGTAGACCGGCACGTCGATCTTGGCGATGTCGATCGGCACGCCGCACAGCGTGATCGCGCCCGGACGCACCAGCGCGTTGTTCATGTAGAACTGGCGCAGCAGGAAGGTGTGCATCGGCAGCGGCAGATCCACCGCGTCGTTGTTCCAGAACAGCAGGTCGAACGGCGCCGGGGTCTTGCCCAGCAGGTAGTTGTTGACCACGTAGTTCCACACCAGGTCGTTGGCGCGCAGGCTGGCGAAGGTGCGGCCGATTTCCTTGCCGCTGATGATGCCGCCGCTGGCCATCTTGGCTTCGCGGCCGGCCACCACGCTCTCGTCGATGAAGAAGGAGATCTCGCCCGGTTCGGCGTGGTCGATCAGCGAGGTCATGAAGGTGGCGGAGTCGAAGTATTTCAGCCCCTTGGCCTGAGCCACGCACAGCGCGGTGGTGAGGATGACGCCGCCGACGCAGAAGCCCAGCACGTTCATCGTCGGCTGCTTGGTGATTTTCTGCACCGCTTCCGCCGCGGCGAACACGCCTTTCTCGATATAGGTTTCCCAGGTGAAGTGCTTCATCTCGGCGACCGCGGAGCGCCAGCTGATCAGGAACACGCGGTAACCCTGGGCGACGAAGTGGCGCACCATGGAGTTGTCCGGCTGCAGGTCCATCAGGTAGTACTTGTTGATGCAGGGCGGCACGAACAGCAGCGGCTTCTCGTAGACCTTGTCGGTGGTCGGCGTGTACTGGATCAGCTCGATCAGTTCGTTGCGGAACACCACCTGGCCCGGGGTGACCACCAGGTTCTTGCCGATCTCGAACTTGCTCTCGTCCGACATCGAGATGTGGCCCTTCTGGAAGTCGTCCAGCATGTTCTTCATGCCCTCGACCAGGCTTTCGCCCTTGGTCTCGATCGCGCGCTTGACCACGTCGGGGTTGGTCAGCATGAAGTTGCTGGGGGACATCGCGTCCAGGTACTGGCGGGTGGCGAAAGCCAGCTTGTCCTTGGCGTCCTCGTCGAGCTGGGTCTTGTCCACCAGCTCCATCATCCACTTGGAGGTCTGCAGATAGCTCTGCTTGAGGAAGTTGTAGAACGGGTGCTCGTTCCATTCCGGCGACGCGAAGCGGCGGTCGGCCGGCTTGGCGCCCGCTTCGGCGGCGGCTTCCTGGCCGGCGGCCTGGCCGAGGAATTGCGACCACAGATTGAGCTGCTGCTGGTAAAGCGAGGACTGGAGAGCGAACAGCTGGTTGGTCTGGTTCATCAGCTGCGCCCAGGCGCCGGCGAAGGGATGGGCTGCGCCGTCGGGGGCTGGAGGCTGCGACAGCGAGTTGACGAACTGCTGCATCCATTGCTGGTTGGCCTCGGAGAGGCTGGCGAAGAAACCTTCCAGCGCGGCGGTACTATTCTGGGACAAGATGAATCTCCTGAAACGTGCAAATCGTTGTCGAAGCCTGTCTGAATGCCTGGACTGCATGGTCAAGCGGATGTACCTGCGACTGTAACAGGGTTGCATGACATTTTCACGCCGTCCGGCGGCGAAATCCGCCATAAGGCGGGCATGGGCCGAAGTTTGTTGCTGCAACGCACAAACTGTAATAGGGCGCGCGCGGCTTGCCGGTATGGATTCGGCATCGCTTGTGGGATAATCGACTCCGGAATTCAGGGAGAATTGCAATGTCGAGTGTAAAACTTGGCTTACATGCCATCCGCGTCGGCAATATTTTCTGCATAGGCCGCAATTACGCGGCGCATGCCGCCGAGCTGGGCAACAAGGTGGAGGACGAGCCGCTGGTATTCCTGAAGCCCACCTCGGCGTTGCTGGACGAGTCCTCGCCGATACGGCTTCCGGAATATTCCGGCGACGTGCACCACGAGTGCGAGCTGGTGGCGCTGATAGGCAAGGGCGGCGACGACATTCCGCCGGAGAAGGCGCTGGATCATGTGGCCGGTTATGGAATAGGGCTGGATCTGACCGCGCGCGACGCGCAGGCGGAGGCCAAGCGCAAAGGCCAGCCGTGGACCAAGGCCAAGGGCTTCCGCGGCGCGGCCTGCGTGTCGACGCTGGTGCCGGCGGCCAGGGTGGAGGATCCGCAGCGGCTGAAGTTCGAGCTGCGCGTCAACGGCCAGCTGCGCCAGCGCGGCGACGCCGGCCTGATGCTGTTCACGCTGGCCGAGCAGATCAGCTACCTGTCCAGGCTGTACGGCCTGTCCGACGGCGATCTGATCTTCACCGGCACGCCCGAAGGCGTGGCGCGCATCGAATCCGGCGACCAGCTGGACCTCAGCCTGCACGGGCAAGTGTCGGCGCATTGGAAGGTGGCATGATGGCAAGGCAGGAAGAGCGGGACGACGACAAGGTGCGTCTGGACAAGTGGCTGTGGGCGGCGCGCTTCTTCAAGACGCGCCAGCTGGCGCACGAGGCGCTGGAACTGGGCCGGGTGCTGGTCAACGGCGAGCGGGTGAAGGCCTCGCGCGTGGTGAAGGAGGGCGACAGGCTGTTCCTGAGGCTCAACCAGCTGGAGTACGACGTGGAGGTGCTGCAGTTGGCCACCCAGCGCCGGCCGGCCAAGGAAGCCGCGCTGATGTACCGCGAGGACGCCGCGTCCATCGCCGCCCGCGAGGAGCGGACGCTGCTGCTGAAGGCCGAGCGCGCCAGCTTCCCGCATGGCGACGGCCGGCCCACCAAGAAGGCGCGCCGGGAAATTTCCCGCTTCAAATCGTCGTTTTAGCCGTTGCCGGGCGGCGCCGGTCCGGTTCTGGCACCGGGCAGCGCCAGGCGTCAAACCATCAGAAAGATGAGCATGCAGTCGCTGTTGCCGTTCGCTTCGTTCTACTTCACCTATTTCACCTTCCAGGGCATGTTCAGCCCGTTCTGGGGCCTGTACCTGCAGTCGCTGTCGTTCAGCGCCTGGCAGATCTCGGTGCTGATGGCGCTGTCCACGCTGGCGCGCATCGTCGCGCCGGGTTTCTGGGGCTGGCTGGCCGACCGCAGTGGCCGGCGCCGCAACATCATCGTCACCACCTCCATCCTGTCCGCCGCCAGCTTCTGCCTGGTAGGACTGCACAATGGCTTCTGGTGGATCTTCGTCAGCCTGGCGGTGTCGCATTTCTTCTGGGCCGCCGCCTTGCCCTTGGTGGAGGCCAGCACCGCCTACCTGACGCGCGACAATCCCGGCCGCTACAGCCGGGTGCGGGTATGGGGATCGATAGGCTTCGTCTGCCTGGCGATGACGGGCGGCTATCTGCTGGACTGGCTGGGCATCGCGGCGACGCCGTGGATCGTTTCGGCGCTGTTGGCCGGCGTGGCGCTGGCCGCGTTCAAGGTGCCGGAGGTGGTGCCGCAGGGCAAGCCCAAGCCGGCCGGGCCGATCTGGGACACGCTGAAGAAGCCGGCGGTGATGGCGCTGTTCGCCTGTTGTTTCCTGCAGGCCTTCGCGCATGGTCCGTATTACACCTTCTATTCGCTGGGCCTGAAGGCTTTCGGCTACGACAAGGCGGCGGTCGGCGTGCTATGGGCGCTGGGGGTGGTGTTCGAGGTGGGCGTCTTCATGCTGATGCCGCGCATCATGCGCCGCTTCGGGTTGGAGGCGCTGATGCTGGCCTCCCTGCTGGCGGCGGTGCTGCGCTTCGGCCTGATTGCCGCCTGCCTGGCCTCGCCGGCGGTGGCGGCCTTCGCCCAGGCCCTGCACGCGCTCACTTATGCCTTGCACCACGCGTCGGCCATCGGCCTGATCAACCGCATGTTCGCCGAGCAGCACCACGGCCGCGCGCAGGGCTTGTACATCGTGGCGTCCTTCGGCGTCGGCGGCAGCGGCGGCGGGTTGATCGGCGGGCTGGTGTGGCCGCATGGAGGTGTGCTGCCGACTTTCGCGATGTCGGCGGCGGCGGCGCTGATCGGCGTGCTGGTCTGCCTGCGCTGGCTGAAGCCTGCGGGCAGGCTCAGAGCAGCATCACCAGCTTGAATTCCGGCGCGCTGGCCGGCCGCAGCGTGATCTGCCGCTTCTGCAGGCGGCCGAGCAGCGGATGGTGGAAGCCGCGTTCGCCGCCTTCGCGCTCCAGCACGTCTTGCTGCTGCCACAGGCGATCGAAATCCGGGCTTTCGCGGCGCAGCCGCTCCAGCATGCCGGCGGTTTCGGCGTCGTCCAGCTGCTGGCCCAGGTCGGCCCGCAATTCGGCGACCACGCGGCGGGCGCGTTCCGGCCAGTTGTCGATGAAGCCGCGGGATTCCGGCATCAGGAAAATGAAGTCCAGCTGATCTCGGCTGGCGTCCGGCCGGCCCAGCCAGTCGCAGAACAGTTCTTCGGCCGCCCGGTTCCAGGCCACCGCGCGCCAGAGCCGGTCCAGCACATAGGCCGGCATGTCGATGCGCGGCAACATCTCTTCCAATATCTCCCGCGCCTGCGGATTGGCGTCCGCGCGCTTTTCCTGCGGATTCTTCAAGCCAGCCAGATCGAACAGGTAGTCGGTTTCCGCGCCGGATAGCTGCAATGCCGCCGCGAGGCGGCTCAGCGTCTGCGCCGACACCGATTCGCTGCGGCCCTGTTCCAGCCAGGTCAGCCAGGTGGCGCTGATGCCGGCCAACTGCGCCACTTCCTCCCGGCGCAGTCCCTTGGCGCGGCGGCGCAGTCCGGCGGGCAGGCCGGCCTGCTGCGGCGTCAGCTTTTCGCGGTGGGCGCGCAGGAAGGCGCCCAGCGGGGTCGAAACGGCATCCATAGGCTTATCCTGTTGGTTTTTATACCAGTATAACTGCTTATCTTGTAACAGGATCAAAGCTGTTCGAATATGCAGTCAACGACGACCCGAGGAACCGCAACATGACCGCGCAAACCTTGTACGACAAACTCTGGAACAGCCACGTGGTGCGCGAGGAGGCCGACGGCACCGCGCTGCTGTACATCGATCGCCACCTGGTGCACGAAGTGACCAGCCCGCAGGCCTTCGAGGGCCTGAAGCTGGCCGGCCGCAGGCTGTGGCGCGTGGATTCGGTGGTATCCACCGCCGACCACAATACGCCTACCGACCACTGGGACCAGGGCATCCAGGACCCGATCTCGCGCCAGCAGGTGGAAACGCTGGACGCCAACATCAAGGCCTTCGGCGCGCTGGCTTATTTCCCGTTCAAGGACAAGGGGCAGGGCATCGTCCACGTGATGGGTCCGGAGCAGGGCGCCACGCTGCCGGGCATGACCGTGGTGTGCGGCGACAGCCACACCTCCACTCACGGCGCTTTCGGCGCGCTGGCGCATGGCATCGGCACCTCTGAGGTGGAGCACGTGATGGCCACTCAGTGCCTGGTGGCCAAGAAGTCGAAGAACATGCTGGTGCGGGTGGACGGCCGGCTGGGCGCCGGCATCACCGCCAAGGACGTGGCGCTGGCCATCATCGGCAAGATCGGCACCGCCGGCGGCACCGGCTACGCGATCGAGTTTGGCGGCGAGGCGATCCGCGGGCTTTCCATGGAAGGCCGGATGACCTTGTGCAATATGGCGATCGAAGGCGGCGCCCGTTCCGGCATGGTGGCGGTGGACGACAAGACCATCGAATATGTCAAAGGACGGCCGTTCGCGCCCAAGGGCGAGCAGTGGAACCAGGCGGTTGCCTACTGGAATACCCTGCATTCCGATGACGGCGCGCATTTCGACCAAGTGGTGGCGCTGGATGCCGCCGACATCCAGCCGCAGGTCACCTGGGGCACGTCGCCGGAAATGGTGGCGGAGGTGGGCGGCAAGGTGCCGAACCCGGCCAATGAAAGCGATCCGGTCAAGAAGGCCGGCATCGAGCGCGCGCTGGCCTACATGGGCCTGGAAGCGGATACGCCGATAGAGCAGATCCCGGTGGACGTGGTGTTCATCGGCTCCTGTACCAACAGCCGCATCGAGGATCTGCGCGAGGCCGCCGCGGTGGCCAAGGGCCGCAGCAAGGCCGGCAACGTCAAGCAGGTGCTGGTGGTGCCGGGCTCCGGTCTGGTCAAAGCGCAGGCCGAGGCCGAAGGGCTGGACAAGATCTTCGTCGCCGCCGGTTTCGAGTGGCGCGAGCCGGGGTGTTCGATGTGTTTGGCGATGAACGCCGACAGGCTGTTGCCCGGCGAGCGCTGCGCCTCGACTTCCAACCGAAATTTCGAAGGCCGGCAGGGCCAGGGCGGACGCACCCACCTGGTCAGTCCTGCGATGGCCGCCGCCGCCGCGGTGGCGGGCCGCTTTGTCGATGTGCGCCGCTTGGCGGCGGGCTAGGCTGCGTCGGCGGGGAGCAAAAAACTGCGGCGCGTGTCAGACAGGCATGGAAGGTTGCCCGGCGATTTCGCTAGAATGCCTGCTTATCTTGTCTGACAGCCCGGCTGTCCCCAAAGGAGCGGAAATATCATGAAAAAAACGATGGTTTGTCTGAGCCTGGCCCTGCTGCTGGCTGGCTGCAACACCGTGCAAGGCATCAAGGCCGACGCCAAGGAAGGCGGGCAGGCGGTGGGCCACGGTTTGCAGAAGGCGGGACAGGCGGTCGGCAACGCGGTGGAGAAGAGCGGCGAAGCGATCAAGCGCACCGCCGAGTGATCCCCGCGCCATCCTGAACAGGGAGCGCATTATGAAAGCATTCACCACTTTGCAGGGCCTGGTCTGTCCGCTGGACAGGGCCAATGTCGATACCGACGCCATCATTCCCAAGCAGTTCCTGAAGTCGATCAAGCGGTCCGGCTTCGGGCCTAACCTGTTCGACGAATGGCGTTACCTGGATCATGGCGAGCCGGGCATGGACAACGCCAAGCGTCCGCTGAATCCGGACTTCGTGCTGAACCAGCCGCGCTACCAGGGCGCGCAAGTGCTGCTGGCGCGCGAGAACTTCGGCTGCGGCTCCAGCCGCGAGCACGCGCCGTGGGCGCTGGACGACCAGGGTTTCCGCGTGGTGATCGCGCCCAGCTTCGCCGACATCTTCTTCAACAACTGCTACAAGAACGGCCTGCTGCCCATCGTGCTGGCGGCGGACATCGTCGACCAGCTGTTCCAGGAGTGCGAGGCGGCGCCGGGCTACAGCCTGAAAGTGGACCTGGCGGCGCAAACGGTGTTCACGCCGTCCGGACAGGCCTTCCTGTTTGACATCACCGAACACCGCAAGCACTGCCTGCTGGGCGGCCTGGACGAAATCGGCCTGACCCTGCAGCATGCCGACGAGATCAAGGCTTTCGAAGCCAGGCGCCGAGTCGAGCAGCCCTGGCTGTTCGCCTGAGGCGATGCCATGGCGTACCGCTGCCCGGTAGCCTGTCCGCGTCATCAGCACGGATAAAACATCCGCGCGGCGCGGGGCTGCCGGCGAAGGCGCCGGTTCAACCCAGCATTAACTACAGGAAGAGACGACTCCATGCCCAAGCGCCTTGCCGCATGCAGCTGCGGCCAGCTCACCGCCCAGGTCGAAGGCGAGCCGGTGCGCGTCTCCATCTGCCATTGTCTGGCTTGTCAGCGCCGCACCGGCAGCGTCTTTGGCCAGCAGGCCCGTTTTTACCGCAAGGACGTCGCCATCGCCGGCCATTCCACCGCCTACGTCCGCGTGGGTGATGAGGGTTCACGCGTCACCTTCCATTTCTGCCCGGCTTGCGGCGCCACCGTGTATTACGAACCGGAAGGAATGGAGGCGTTTGTGGCGATACCGGTGGGCGCATTCGCCGACCCGGGCTTTCCGCCGCCGAGCGTGTCGGTTTACGAGGACAGGAAGCATGGGTGGGTGGTGGTGCCGGAGGAGGCCGAGCATTTCGCGTAAGGCTGGCAGGCCATGCCGTCCAGCTTCCGGACGCGTCGGTGCAAGACCCGGCAGCCTGGCCTGGTCGAAAAAGGATTTTCGGATGCGGCGAATCGCCGGCATCCATTGCCGAGGGAGGCGCGACATGGGGCAGCGCTATCAGGAGCTGCAGGACTCGCACCGCGCGTTCATCGCCGGGCAAAAGCTGTTCTTCGTTGCCACCGCCATGCCGGATGGCCATGTCAACTTGTCGCCCAAGGGCATGGACTCGCTGCGGGTGCTGGGGCCGAACCGGGTGGCTTGGCTGAATGTGACCGGCAGCGGCAATGAGACGGCCAGCCACATCAAGCGCAGCTCCCGCATGACCTTGATGTTCTGCGCCTTTGAGGGCAAGCCGCTGATCCTGCGTCTTTATGGCCAGGCGAGGGCGGTTCATCAAGGCGATGCCGACTGGGACGGCTGTTATGGCCTGTTCCATCCCTTGCCGGGCGCGCGCCAGATATTCTTGCTGGACGTGGAGCTGGTGCAGGCTTCCTGCGGCATGGCGGTGCCTTACTATCAATACCAGGGCGAGCGGGAGCAGTTGAACGACTGGGCCCGCGCCAAGGGAGAGCCGGGCATTCGCTACTACTGGCGCAGCCGGAACGGCGTGAGCCTGGATGGCCTGCCGACCGGCATCGTCGAGAAAAGCGGCATGGTCCCGCTGGACAAGGCGACGCAGGAATGAAAACGGAGGGGGGATCGCCATGAGCGGCCGCGGCTGGATGGCCTGGCTATATCGCCGCCCGCTGGCGGCCTTTCTGCTGCTTGGCCTGAGTTTTTTGTTGTTCGGCGCGGGCACCGTCAATCTGGCGCTGCTGTTGCAGTTGAATTTGAGATTGTGGCTGGACGCCGGCTGGCAGGCGGCGATGGACGGCGCGCTGCGCCAGTTGGGAGAGCTGCTGTTGTCCGGCTATGCCGCGATGGCGGCCTACATCGTGTTCAAATGTTGCGAAAAGGCGCTGGTGGATCGCTTGACCCGGCGCGATGAAGAGAAACGGAAATAAGGAAGAAACCATGAAGATCGCCATTCTGCCGGGAGACGGCATCGGCCCCGAAATCATCGCCCAGGCCGAACGCGTGCTGGAGGTGCTGCGTCGCGACGGTCTGAAGATCGAAACCGAGCATGCGCCGCTGGGCGGCGCCGCTTACGACCAGTACGGCGTGCCGTATCCCGAGGCCACGCAGAAACTGGCGCGCGAAGCCGACGCCGTGCTGCTGGGCGCGGTGGGCGGCCCCGCCTACGACAAGCTGGACCGTCCGCTGCGCCCGGAGCGCGGCCTGCTGGCGATCCGCAAGGACCTCAACCTGTTCGCCAACCTGCGGCCGGCCATCCTGTATCCGGAGCTGGCCAACGCCTCGACGCTGAAGCCGGAAGTGGTGGCCGGGCTGGACATCATGATCGTCCGCGAGCTGACCGGCGACATCTACTTCGGCCAGCCGCGCGGCATCGCCGTCAACGAGCTGGGCGAGCGCGAGGCCTACAACACCATGCGCTACAGCGAGAGCGAAGTGCGCCGCATCGCCCACGTGGCCTTCGGCATCGCCATGAAGCGCAACCGCAAGCTGTGCTCGGTGGACAAGGCCAATGTGCTGGAAACCACCGAATTCTGGAAGGAAATCATGATCGAGGTGGCCAAGGAGTATCCGCAAGTGGAGCTCAGCCACATGTACGTCGACAACGCCGCGATGCAGCTGGTGCGCAACCCGAAGCAGTTCGACGTGATGGTCACCGGCAACATCTTCGGCGACATCCTGTCCGACGAGGCCTCGATGCTGACCGGCTCCATCGGCATGCTGCCGTCCGCCTCGCTGGATCAGAACAACAAGGGCCTGTACGAGCCCAGCCACGGCTCGGCGCCGGACATCGCCGGCCAGAACCTGGCCAACCCGCTGGCCACCATCCTGTCCGCCGCGATGATGCTGCGCTACAGCTTCGGCCAGGAAGCCGCCGCCCGGCGCGTGGAGGACGCGGTGAAAAAGGTGCTGGCCCAGGGCTACCGCACCGCCGACATCTACGAAGCCGGCTGCGAGAAGGTCAGTTGCTCCGGCATGGGCGACGCGGTGGTGGCGGCGATGTGACGCCGTTGGTCCGCTGATTGACGCGCGTGGCGCGATCCGCTGAAGGATCGCGCCATTTTTTATATAGATGGTCGGTTGTTGATTGGCGTTTTAAATCCTTGATTCCACAGTGAAGTGCAATTTTCATGCTCGAATGCGAATAAAATATTTTCACTTTCCGCTAAACTTTCGCCGCAAATCCAGGATAAGGCTGTTCGACACAACAGACTTTTGATGGGGTAGCGGTATGGTTGCAGTAGTGGCGGGTACGGGACTGGGTTTGCGCAACGGCTCGCTGGCGGCGCTGGGCGCATCAGGCCAGCTGGGCGCCGCGGCGTTCGGCCGCGGCGGCGAGCGGGTCTACGTCAACGCCGGCAACGGCAACCTGATCCTGCAGCACCAGGACGAGTTCCTGGCCGGCGGCCTGCCGCTGGGCCTGATCCGCACCTACAACAGCCAGGGCCTGTCCGGCGCGCTGAACACGGCTGGCAGCAGCGTCCACCGTCTGGCCGAGGACAGCAGCGACACCCTGTACGCCTACGACGCGGCGCGCGGGCTGTACGTGTCGCAACGCAGCGACAGCGGCGCCGACGACACCTTGCGCGGCGACGCCCAAGGCTGGACCTAGACCGACGGCGCCAGCCAGGCGCAGGAGCGCTACGACGCCGGCGGCCGCATCGTCAGCCTGAAGCGCGCCGGCGGCGAAGCCTTGTTTGTCGACTACGACGCCCAGGGCCAGCTGAGCCAGCTGCGCACGGTGTACCTGAAAGACGGCCAAAGCCAGACGCTGACCCGCACCCGCTACGGCTACGACGCCCAGGGGCGTTTGAGCAGCGTCACCACCGATCTCACCCCCGACGACAACAGCGTGGCCGACGGCCAGGTCTACACCACCCGCTACCTCTACGACGGCGCCAGCCGCCGGGTGGCCAGCCTGCAACAGAGCGACGGCAGCCAACTCGACTTCAGCTACGTCCAGGTCGGGTCCGACTACCGGATCCAGACCGTCAGCGACGTGCGCGACGGCCAGAAGCTGACCACCCGCTTCGACTACGACGCCGGCGGCGGGCGCACCACCGTCACCGACGCCGCAAACCAGGCCACCCAGTTCGACTACGACAACGGCCAGCTGCGCCGCCTCGCCGGCGGCGGGGTGGAGCAACGCTACAACTACGACAGCCACGCCCGGGTCAGCGACGTCACCGACGGCCGCGGCCAGAGCAGCCACTACGACTACGACGCCGCCGGCAACCGCGTCGGCGCGCGCGACGCGCAGCAACGGCAAACCAGCCGCCGCTACAACGCGCAGAACCAGCTGATCAGCGAAACCATCGCCGGCGTCGGCACCACCCGCCGTATCTACGACGCCAGCGGCCTGCATCTGCGTTTCAGCGTCAGCGCCGAAGGGCGGGTGCCGGCAAGTACCTGCTCAACTGCTTCGCGCTTGAGGGCCTCTGGGAAAGTACGTCTGGTCTTGGTCATGAACACTGCTCCTTGGTGGGGATTATCCACCTTAAGTTAGTGTCCATGGGGATCGGGACAGACCATTGGCGAAGACGCGGGGGCGATGAAGGAGATGAGGGCGCGGATGCGTGAACGGGCCGGAAAAGCCTAGCGACCGAGAGTGCAACCGCAAGTGGGTACACGCCAAGGATTGACCTAACTGATAGCTTTGTCCCACAGCGAATGAGAGCACCGGATGTGCGGTACCTATACCGAGGCTACGGTGACGTACACTATCTTGACGCCGTTATTGACTCGGAAGGTACGCTTGGCTTTGACATTCGCGCTGGAGGTAATAGCGCAACCCTCAGTGGTGGCAAAGATATGTTTTACGGGTTGATGAACCGTTTGAAGCAGGATGGAGTGCAAGTAAATCAGATACGTGGAACTTGGCTCGACGGAGATGGCAGCGTTAACTATGAAACGTACCGACAATTGACATCTGGTGCGAACCCATTGACGCCAGAGCAGGCGGCATTTTCAACTTGGACGGGTCAGCAAGCCAAAGGGTTCGGTTATACCCAGGTTGTTAAGCTTCAAGATTACGGAGTCGATGTTAAAGTCTGGTTTGGCAAGCCCAACTAAGGAAATAAGGACCATTCAGATGGCAATTCAGCCTCAAGAGTTTACGTCAGCGGATGCTGATGTTTGGAGAGCCAAGCTAAGTACCTATTTGTCGGTGAGTAGGTTGCTGCGCGACCTTTCTGCGGAGTATGGGGTGTCGCGAAATGATGCCGGAGTACTGCTTTATGAGCTCTTTGATAGTTTTTCGCTAGACGACATTTCCTACGTATGGAAGTGGGACTTCGATGGAAGTGGCAAGGGACTCTCGGACGAGGGGCTGGATCAGCGACTTGGTCACTTGTTGGGTAAGTGACGGTACGTTAGAACTGTTGGGACAGAGAGGGCGTAGCTCCAAAAGGTGAGTTGCCGCTATTCTGGTTGTCGCAACCAGGTGGTCTTAACGCCACGGAAGGTAAGCAAGTAGTTAGATGGGATAGCAGGGCCGTAGGTTGGGCTTCAGTTCATTCTCCCCAAGCTATGGTTCTGGCCGCGCGGGCAAAGTTCAAGAAACGGCCCTCTCTGCCAAGCTGAGTTGGATCGTGAAGGTTCATTGTGGGCCTGGCATGGTCCCAAGTATGGAACTCGGAGTGTAAAGCCTGGACTGAAGACTTATCCGCTACCTAGGTCTGGAACTATGCCACGCTCCTTGAAACACTTGCTGATCATCGTCGCGCTGATGGTGGCCGTCGGTTTAGCCTGCCTGGGTGCAGCCGCCTTGATCGGTTCCCATGTCGACGCGAACGGTGTGCTGCGAGAGTCCTTTGCGTTGATCGCCGGCGGCAGCTTTCTGATCGTTGCCAGTGCCGTGGTCGCTGCCACCTATTTGATGTGGCAAGGGTTGGCGGCCTGCTTTGCCCGCAAGCGCAGGTTTTACCGCTAATAGGGCCGTAGATACCGCCTTTCACTTCAAGCGGCTATGCGGAAACTGGTCCATCTGTGCTTGAGCGTGCTGAAACACGCAACCTTACCGGGCCGACTACGCCGGAGCCGCTTGAAGTGAAAGGCGGTATCTATGGTCCTATCGCCCCGGAGACATCTACAAAGCCGGCTGCGAGAAAGTCAGTTGTTCCAGCATGGGCGACGCGGTGGTGGCGGCGATGTAAGAAGCGGGATGGGCGGGCGGGGACATGCCCGCTCTGACTCTCCTATCCACGGTCATGCAGCGCTAGCGCGGCAGCCTTGCGCCAGCGCGGATCGGCGCGTAAGCCATCTTCTTGCCAGCAGGCGTGTACAAGCTTGATGACATGGTCGTTCTGTTGCTGGCAGGCACGGCGTTTCAATTCGTCCCAGTGGGGCGGTGAATCCGTTTGGGGCAAACCGTGAGGTTTGGGGTCATCCGAGATCATCGCCAGCAGCGCGCTGCGTGTCACGACGTCTTGCATTGGCTCGCTGTCCGGCAGGAAGGGGCTGAGAATGCGCAGCGCTCTGAGCGCGGGCAAGTCAGGCGCAAACGCCAGGGCCGTAGGTTGGGCTGAGCTTGCGAAGTCCAACGTTCACCGCGATACATGGCGATCAATATTTATGGGGTCGTGCATTTTGTCGGTAAGCGTTGGGCTTCATTTCATTCAGCCCAACCTCCGGCCCTATCAGAAGAACAAAACAGAGCGACCTGGGGGGTGAATAATGGTCAATAACTTTACTTACCTGGATTGGGTGAAATACTTGCCGGCTAGCGATGCTGGATATGCTCAGTGTTCATGCCTGGTTTGTAGTTCCATCGGCCTTTCTTATCAGTACTTTGGCTTTGCTGATAGTGAATTCGGCTGGAAATTGATTTGGTGTCGATCGTGCATGAATGGTATTCGAATTTCCAGGACGAGAGTTCCTGCTGAGGTACAGCCTCTTATTGCTGGCGAGGATCAAGAGCAGTTTCTCAATCAGCACTCAGAAATTAACCTGATCGCATAGTTGAATCGGACCAAGCCTTTCGTGGGAAGGTTCGGTGTTTAAAATGCGGCGGTTGCAACATTGGAGAGGGCCGTAGGTTGGGCTGAGCTTGCGAAGCCCAACGTTTGCCGCGATATATGGCGATCAATATTTATGGGGTCGTGCATTTTCTCGGTGAATGTTGGGCTTCATTTCATTCAGCCCAACCTACGGCCCTGTTGTTCTCTTTGGAGGACGTTACGACCCAAAGACAATTGTGCCGATTATTGATGTCCGATTTCCATAATGGGAGATATGAAAGTGATCATTAAGGAAGTGATGGCTTCCCGGCTCGGTATTGAGCCAGCTCATATCCGGTCCTACGAACTTGATGGGCTAGTGTACCTGACTTGGGCTGATAGCTTAGTGGTAGGGGCGCAATGTAGGATTTGCTACTCTATAATTTGGGTTGATCAGCGAGTAAACCCAGTTCTGAGTGAGCCTAAACCTAATGTGGTTCCAGATTATGGGGGCGGGTATTATGAGTATCAGAAAGAGAAAGTTCACCGATTTTTAGCATCAATGCCTGCTTGTCCTAAATGCGGCGGAGAGGATTTTGATCGATTTATTAATAATGTAAATTATCCACGTTTTCAGAGTGGTAAGGAATTTCCAAAGGGTGTTGTTAGCTCGGATCTAATTAAAGAGGATGCTAGTGCTGTTCTGGTTTATTTTGTTGAGTAATTTTTAATGGGTGGAGCCGTAAATTGGGCTGAGCTTGCGAAGCCCAGCGCTCATTGCGATATATGGCGATCAATATTTATGGGGTCGAGTATTTTCTCGGTAAACATTGGGCTTTGTTTTATTCAACCTAGACTACAGTTATGGCCGAGCGGGCAAAGCTCAAGAAACAGCCCTCTCTGCCAAGCTGAGTAGAATTGTGAAGGTTCATTGTGAGCCTAGCATGGCCCCAAGCATGGAACTCGGAGCGGAAAACCTGGACTGAGAACTTATCCGCTACCTAGGTCTGGAACTATGTCCTGTTCTTTGAAATCCTTGCTGATCATCGTCGCGCTGATGGCGGCCGCCGGTTTGGCCTGCTTGGGCGCGGCCGGTTTGATTGGTTCCCATGTCGACGCGGGCGGCGTGCTGCGCGAGCCCTTCGCGCTGATCGCCGGCGGCAGCTTTCTGATCGTCGCCAGCGCAGTGGTCGCCGCCGGCTATTTGATATGGCAAGGCTTGGCGGCCTGCTTTACCCGCAAGCGCAGGTTTTACCGCTAAGAATGGCTAACAAAATTCCTGATGCGGCGTTGCGCTGACTTGTCGTACTCAAGTACTGCCTGCGTCGGCGCGCCTTGCCTCAGCCGTAACACTGAGTTTTGTTAGCCACTCTTAAAGCGCGGCTGACGGTTTCCCCTGATGCCGTGCTTGCCTGGCCCGCTGCTTGGTCAAGCGGGGGGTGAGCCAGGCATGGCGCGGCATTGCCCAAGTCCCGGGCGCAATGCCGCCCAAACCTTGGTCCTCTGGGCGATGGCGGCGCCTGCCGGGCGCTTCCGGCATCCTTTGGCGCCGGTCTCAATGCCTGCCGGCAAGCCGTTCATCGCGGCTTAATCACTTGTTCTGCGGAACTTCACAATAAAAACGATTTACCCCATTGCCTGCCGTCGTGGCGCGCTGCACAATGGGGTAACAAAAATTTAACCGCCGCGCAGGCGTCAGCCGCGCGGCGGTCACGATTCGGACTTAGGACAGACTCGGGAGATTTCCAGTGAAAGTAGGCTTTGTAGGCTGGCGCGGCATGGTCGGTTCCGTGCTGATGCAGCGCATGCGCGAGGAAAACGATTTCGCGGCGATCGCGGAACCGGTGTTCTTCACCACCTCCAACGTCGGCGGCAAGGCGCCGGACATCGGCCGCGACGTGCCGCCGCTGAAAGACGCCGGCGACATCGACGAGCTGAAGGCGATGGACGTGATCGTCACCTGCCAGGGCGGCGATTACACCACCGAGGTGTACGGCAAGCTGCGCGCCGCCGGCTGGAAGGGCTACTGGATCGACGCGGCCTCCACGCTGCGGATGCAGGACGACGCCATCATCGTGCTGGACCCGGTCAACCGCGGGCTGATCGACCAGGGCCTGGCCAACGGCGTCAAGGACTACATTGGCGGCAACTGCACCAACTCCATCATGCTGATGGGCATGAACGGCCTGTTCCGCGAAGGCCTGGTCGACTGGGTGTCGTCCATGACCTACCAGGCGGCTTCCGGCGGCGGCGCCAACCATATGCGCGAACTGCTGAAGGGCATGGGCGCGATCCACTCCACCGTGGCCGAAGAGCTGGCCACGCCGTCGTCCGCCATCCTGGAAATCGACCGCAAGGTGGCCAAGGCCATCCGCGAGGACGTGCCGACCGAATATTTCGGCGCGCCGCTGGCCGGCGGCCTGATCCCCTGGATAGACAAGCAGCTGGACAACGGCCAGTCCAAGGAAGAGTGGAAGGGCCAGGCCGAGGTCAACAAGATTCTGGGCACTGCCAGCGTGGTGCCGGTGGATGGCCTGTGCGTGCGCATCGGCGCCATGCGCTGCCACAGCCTGGCGCTGACCGTGAAGCTGAAGCAGGATCTGCCGCTGTCCGAGATCGAAGCCATCATCAAGTCCGGCAACGACTGGGTGAAGTGGGTGCCGAACGAGCGCGAAATCTCGGTAAAGGAGCTGACCCCGGCCGCCATCACCGGCGGGCTGGAGGTGGGCGTCGGCCGCGTGCGCAAGCTGAACATGGGCGGCGAGTACCTGTCCGCCTTCGTGATCGGCGACCAGCTGTTGTGGGGCGCGGCCGAGCCGCTGCGCCGCATGCTGCGTATCCTGATCGAGCGCTGACGGGTAGAATAGGCGCCAGCCTGGGCCGGCATTGCCGGCCTCCACAGCATTCAAGGGCACTTCGGTGCCCTTTTCGCATTGCAATGCCGGCGGGGAGACGCCGCCGGCGGTAACGATAGGAACAAGATTATGTCGACTTCTCTGCAGATCGCCGTAGTGGGCGCCACCAGCCTGGTGGGCCAGGCCGTGCTGGAGCTGCTGGCCGAGCGCAATTTCCCGGCCGCCCGCGTGTTCGCGGTGGACAGCGCCGAGCAGAACGGCAGCACCGCCTCGCTGGGCAACCTGGAGCTGGACGTGCACCCGGTGGACGAGTTCAACTTCGAGAACGTCGGCCTGGCCATTTTCGCCGCCGGCGGCGACATCTCGCGCGAATACGTGCCGCAGGCGCGCGACGCCGGCGCGGCGGTGGTGGATTTCAGCTCCGCCTTCCGCAACGCCGCCGGCGTGCCGCTGGTGGCGCCGGCCATCAATGCCGCCGAACTGGAGGAGCTGGGCCGCGCGCCGCTGGTGGCGGTGCCCAATTGCACGGTGACGCCGCTGGCGCTGGCGCTGGCGCCGCTGGCGCCGCTGGGCATAGACCGGGTGACGGTGGCCACTTACCAGGCGGTATCCGGCAGCGGCCAGAAGGCGATGGAGGAGATGGCCGACCAGACCACCGCGCTGTTCTCCCAGCGCGACGCGGAAGCCAGCGTGTACGCCAAGCGCATCGCCTTCAACGTGCTGCCGCAGATCGGCGACGTGGACGACAACGGCGATTCGGAAGAGGAGCGCTCGGTGCGCGACGAAACCGCGCGCCTGCTGAAGCTGAAGCCGGAGCAGCTGGAAGTCACCTGCGCGCGGGTGCCGGTGTTCTTCGGCCATTCCTGGGCGGTTCAAGTCGAACTGCATAAGGAGTTTGACCTTGAACAAGCGCAAAAACGCCTGAAGGCGGCAGGATTGCAGGTGGTCGGCCGCGAGCAGCATGGCGGCTATGTGACGCCGATGGAGGCTACCGGCAACGAGATGGTGTGGGTCAGCCGCCTGCGCAAGCATGGCAAGGTGCTGAGCCTGTGGCTGTCCGCCGACAACGTCAAGGCCGGCGCCGCGCTGCATTGCGTGCGCATCGCGGAAATCCTGGCTGGACAAAGCGCGCTGATGTAAACGACGCGCACGGCATGCCAAGCCGGCATCTGTTGTGAAATCTGGCTAAACAACGTGCGAGGGCCTAAGATTGCAACAGTTGCACACTCGTCCCGCGGGGGGACGAGCGCCGATAACATCTGATAATGCGACAGTGCCGGAAGGTAGACAGTGAGAAATCAGGGAAAATTCAAGCTTGGCGTGCTGTTGATCGGCCTGGCGTACTCCGCGTGCGCCTGGGCCGGTTTGGGGAGGATTCATGTTCGCTCCAATCTGGGCGAACTGTTGAAGGCCGACATCGAAATGACCGGCGTGCAGCCGACGGAGCTGGATGCGGTCAGGGTGGGGCTGGCGGGTATCGAAACCTTCCAGGCTCTGAACGTCGATTACGCCAGCTCCCTGTCCTCGCTGCGCTTCGCGCTGAGTCCCAACACCCGCGGCGCGACGATACGCGTCAGCTCCACCCAACCCATCAACGATCCCTACCTGCGTTTCGTGGTCGAGGCCAAGGCGCCGTCCGGCCGCTCGGTCCGCGAATACACGGTGCTGCTCGATCCCGCCACCTACACGGCGCAGAACATCGTTCAGGATGTGCCGAGCTATGCCGACAGCGATCAGGCCAGTCGTTACCGCCAGGCCGAGCCGGCGAAGCTGGCGCCGGCCGCGCCGCGCGAACTGACGGTGCGCCAGGGCGCCACGCTGCGTTCGCTGGCGGCCAAGGTCAAGCCCAAGGGCGCGTCCCTGAGGCAGACCATGGCCGCGCTGGCGCAGGCGAATCCCGACGCTTTCGCCGATGGAGACGTCAACCATCCAAAACCCGGATCGAAGCTGCAGGTGCCGTCCGCGCGCAAGATGCGCGCCATGTCGGCGAGCCAGGTGGCCGGCATCCTGGGCGAGCCGGCTCCGGCGGCGCAAGCTGCGCCCGCCGGCGGCCAGTCCGGCGCGTCCGCAGCGGGCAAGGGCGGCGACGTGCTCAAGCTGGCGCCGGGAGACGGCGCGGACAATTCCAAGCTCAACGACCTGCAGCAGCAGATCAACGCCCGCGAAAAGGCCCTGCAGGACGCCACCACCCGCATCGCGGCGCTGGAACAGCAGCTGAAGGCGCTGCAAAGCAGCCTGCAGGCATCGGGCGCCAAGCTGGAGCCCATCGCCCAGGCCGCCGCGCCCGCGCCGTCCAGCTCGCCCGCCGCGGCGAGCGCGCCACATCCCGTGGCGGCGGCCAGCGCGCCCAAGCCGATGCCCAAGCCCGTTGAGAAGCCCCATCCCAAGCCGCCGGCGCATCCGGCGCCGCCGCCGGCCCCATCGTTGATGAGCAGAGTGTTGGGCTATCTGCCGCTTATCGGCGGCGGCGTGGCCGGGGTGGGTCTGCTGGCCTTGCTGGGGATCATGATCGCCAGGCGGCGCAACGCGGCGGCCGACGCCGCGGGCAGCGCCGCGCTCAGCCGCAATACGGTGGGCGGCCACGGCCCGAGCACCGTCGGCGGCAGCAATTCCTTCATGAGCAACTTCACGCAGGCGGCCGGCGCCATCGATGCGGCCGAAGTCGATCCGGTGGCGGAGGCGGAGGTCTACATCGCTTACGGCCGTGACCAGCAGGCGGAGGAAATCCTCAAGGACGCGCTGCAGAAGGACCCATCCCGCCACGAGGTCCGGATGAAATTGATGGAGGTGTACGCGGCGAGGCCGGATGTGGCCAGTTTCGAACGCCTGGCCAAGGAGATGCACGCCGCTTTCGACGGCAAGGGCGTGATGTGGGCCAAGGCGGCCGCCTTGGGCAGGGCCATCGATCCGAGCAACGCGCTGTATCAGATGCCGGAAGGCGACGCGGAGCCCTCGCCGTCTGCTGGCGGAGGCGAAGTGATCGATCTGGACCAGGAGCTGTTCGGCGAGGAAGCGCCCGCGCCGATCGAGGCGGCGCCTGCTCCGGCCGAACCAGCGCCGGCGCAGGAGCAAGAGGCCGACCCGCTTGCCGCATTGTTCGATACGCCGCCTGGAGGCGCCGGGACGGCGCCGGAAACCGAAGCCCATTCGCTGGATTTCGATCTGGACGCCATGCTGTCCGCCGAGACGGAAGCCGCGGAAGCCAAGGCCCCTGAGCCTGAAGCCAATATGCTGGACTTCGACTTCAACCTGGAAGCCGCGCCGGCGGAGGAGGCCAAGCCGGCCGAGTCGTCCGCCGGCGGCTTGGAGTCGCTGTACGAGGACATGCTGGCGGAAGAGCCGCAGGCGGCCGAGGCCCCTCCGGCCCCGCCCGAGGCGAAAGCCGATGGGGTATCGGTGATGGACGACCCATTGGCCACCAAGCTCGACTTGGCCAAGGTTTATCTGGATATGGGCGACCGCGAGGGCGCGAGGGAGGTTTTGCAGGATTTGCTGAGCGAGGCCAAGGGCGCGCTCAAGGACGAAGCCCAGGCGTTATTCGACAAGATCAGCACTTGAACGACTTTCTTCTCTAGCCGACAGGCCGCCCGCAGCTATTTGTCTCGGGCGGCTTTTTTGATGTCGGCGATTTCCCAGGCTGAATGGCGGGAGAATGCAGCGGGCCCAAACCATTCCCTGGCTTTATCATGCCGGGAATGGAATTTCCGTCGACTGGGCAGGGCGCATGCGTTTTCAGGCGCGATGCGCTAAAGCCGATCCATGCGGACTTGAGCTTGCGACAAACTGATTGTTTGGGTCGAGGCCCGCCGATTTTTTTCTGGCGGCAATGCGCCGTCCTGCCGAAACGGGAATTGGGATGCGCGGCGGATGCGGGCGAGTTTGAGTCCGGCATTGCGTTTCGCATGGGATTGTCAGGCGAAAGTGCTATAAGGTTTAATTATGCGTTTTTGCAGTATGCCGGCCGGCTTGTCTGGATGGAATTTCAGGGCGGGAAGCGGCGATTGTTTTTTTCGCGGCGCCAAGTTAGGGGCTGTTGAAGTTTGCTGAGCGGTCGCGCCGGGATGCGTTTTGCGGTGAATCGAGGCGTTTCGCGCGCCGCATAGTCATGCTCTGCCAGCGCGGAACAAGGAAGCGTCGTCGCGAAAAGCGCCCGGACCTGCGGGTTTGGCCGCTTTGGGACGGAAGCCGCGTTGCCCAGCCCTTGCATAGCATGGCTATGTGTCGGACTGTGCGCCTTGCTTCCGTCCCAAATCGGCGCAAACGCGATCCACTCACCAAACGTCAACAGCCCCTAGTATCATGCACGCATAAAGATTGGGAACATCAACGATGGCTGCAAATTTTCGCAAAACGGGTCTGGCGCTCTTGCTGGCAGGCATGGGCGGCATTTACTCGGCCCATGCCGGGCTGGGGCCCATACGCGTGATGTCTGCGGATGGGGAGTCGTTTTCCGCGGAGATACCGGTCGTCAACGAAAACATCGAAGACCTTGCCCAGGTCAATCTGGCCGACCGCAATGATTTCCCTCTGCTTTCCCCTTACAGCGGTTCCGCTCCGGTTCTGCATTTCAGCTTGGTGCGCACCAGCGACGGGCACATCAGCAAGGTGTTGGTGAAAGGCCCATCCAGTTTCGGCGAGCCTTTGTTGCGCTTCGCGGTAGAGGTGCGCTGGCCGGCCGGCAGCCTGGTGCGGGAGTTCGAGGTCGATTACAAGCGGGACGGCCCGCGCCGCAAGGATCCGCCGCCAGCGGGCGGCGATGACGGCAAACGCCATGCGGCGACGCCGGATCAGGGGACCAGGCTTGACGGCGCGGGGCTGGGCGACATCCGCGTCAGCTCCAGGCTGGGCGAGCGCTTGGCCGCGGAGTTGCCGTTGCTGGGCGGCGCTTTCGACAAATCAGAGCAGTTGCGCGTTTCCATCCTGCCGGACCCTTCGCAAGGCGCGGCGATGAAGGAGCAGCTGTCGCTGGTCGCGTCCATCACGCACCAGTTGGATCGCTCGACCGACGGGCGGAGAATGCTGTTGCTGTCGTCGTCTCAGCCCATTACCCAGGCCAGGTTGTCATTCAGGGTGGAAGTGGTCGCAGGAAACGTCCGCGCGCAGAAAACCTATAGTCTGGCGCTGGACGGCGCTGCGGCCCAAGGGTCGGAGCAGGCCCGGGCGGCGGCAAAGCCGGAGCCGAAGAGCGCGCCCCGGCAGGCCGCGGAGCATGCGCTCGACGGCAAGGTTTACCACGTGAACAAGGGCGATACCTTGTCGGCCATCGCCATGCGCGTGCGCGGGCATGCGCGCGGCGAGGACGTGGCGGGCAGGCTGCTGCGGGACAATCCGGATGCGTTCATCCGGGGAGATGCCAACCGATTGCTGGCGGGGGCGGAGTTGCGTTATCCGGCATCCTGGGCCATGCGCGATGCCGTCGATCGCGAAGAGGGCGGCAGGCCGGAAGCGGCAGCCAAACCGGGCAGCATGGCCAAACTGTTGGCAGAAGGGCATCAGGCCGACCAGGCGAAGTCCGCTTCTTCCCGGACGGAGGCGCATCCTGAGGCCAAGCCCGCAGCGGCGCCTGCGGTCAAGCCCGAAGCCAAGGCGGTTGCGAAGCCGGCCGTCAAGGCCGCATCGTCTCCGGCGGCGCTGGCGGCAGAGCGCCGCATGCGCGACCTGTTGATGAAGCAGGACCAGGCGCTGAAGCAGACGGAACAGCGGGCGAAGGCGCTGGAAGAGCAGATTCGCGCGTTGCAGCAGACCAAGAGCAAGCCTGAGGCGGACGAGGCGCCGGCATCGCCGACGGCGCGCAAGCAGGAGGCGGATGTGTCCGCCAAGCCCGCCCCCGCCGAGCCCAAGCCGGCGATCGCCAAGCCGGAAGCTCCTGCGGCGAAGCGGGAAGAGCATCCTTCCCCGCCGGTCGGGTTCATGCCGGCGGCATCCGCGCCTCAAGCGCCGCCGCAGCTGGCCCAGCCTGTCGAGCGCAAGCCAGAGCCGGCCGCGCAGGCGAAGCCACAAGCGGAGCGCGGCGTGGCGGCAGAAGCGATGGCGGCCTTGAGCGATCGGGATGTGCTGATCAAGCTGGGCGGGGCCGCCGCCGCGTTGGGGCTGGTGGCATTGCTGTTGATGCGCCGCCGGCGCGCGGCAGCGGAGGGCGGGGAGTCGGCAGGCCACGCAGATGGTGGCGATCAGTCGGCTACGATGCAGCTGAAGCCGTTGACCTCGTTGATGAGCTCCTTGAAAAAGGGCGAGGGCATAGATTTGGACTCCGTCGACGTGATGGCGGAAGTGGAGGTTTACCTGGCGTATGGTCGCCAAGACCAGGCCCTGCTGATCCTGCGCGAGGGCCTGGACAAGGAGCCCCAGCGGCAGGACCTGCGCTACAAGCTGCTTGAGGTGCTGGCGTCGCAGTCTGACAAGGCCGCGTTCATCGAGGAGGCCGCCACGGCCAAGCGCATGTTCGGCAAGGACAGCACCATGTGGCAACGCGTCTGCGAGCTGGGCCGCGCCGCAGCGCCCGACCATCCGCTATTCGAGCGGGAGGCCGGCGCGGAGCCTCCGAGCGCGTCGCTGACGGCCGCCGCGCCAGAGCCTCGCCCGGCGGTGAGCGCGCCGCCGCCGGGACCGGCCGCCGCGCCGGCTCCGCCGTCAGTCCCACCCGCGGACCCAGCGCCTGCCGCTCCGCCTGCCGCGGCATCGGCGGTGGTGGAGGAGGATGCCGAGAAAATGGAGCTGGCCAAGCTTTACATGGAGATGGGCGACAAGGAAACCGCCGAGCTGCTGATGCGGGAGGCCCAGCACGGCCGATAGGCGCGGCGAGGCGAGCGGCGAATGGCACCGGTTTTCAACCGGTGCCATTTGTTTTTGTATTGCGGCCAAGCGTGTGGCGCAAACCGGGCAGGATAGGATAAAGTGGGGTTTTATCGCCCTGGCGGGGTTTTGTCCTGCAAGGGGCTTGCAATGAATGGATGAGTGGGTATGAGAATCGCGCTCGGCATTGAGTATGACGGTCGGGCGTTCGCCGGCTGGCAGAGTCAGCCGCACGGCAACACGGTACAGGACAGGCTGAACAGGGCGCTGGGGCAGATCGCCGGCAACCGCGATGTGGTCACCCACGCCGCCGGCCGCACCGATGCCGGCGTGCATGCCGCGATGCAGGTGGTTCACTTCGATACCGACGCATCCCGTCCGCTCAACGCCTGGGTGAGAGGCGTGAACGCCTTGCTGCCGCCGGAAGTGGCCGTGGTATGGGCGCGAGAGGTCGGGGACGATTTCCATGCCCGGTTTTCCGCGTTTTCCCGCAGCTACAGCTATTTTCTGCTGACCCACCCGGTCCGCTCCTGCCTGTTGGCGGGGAAGGTGGGCTGGTATCACCAGGCGCTGGATGTGGCGGCGATGAGGGAGGCGGCGGCCGGGCTGCTGGGGCGGCACGACTTTTCCAGTTTCCGCGCGTCGGAATGCCAGGCCAAGTCGCCGGTCAAGGATTTGCAGCGGCTGGACATCATCGAGGCGGATGGCTTGCTGCGCTTCGATCTGCACGCCGACGCCTTTCTGCATCACATGGTGCGCAATATCGTCGGCGCCCTGCTGTACGTCGGCAAGGGCGCGCTGAGCCCCGCCGACATGCAGTCGCTGCTGGCGGCGCGGGACCGCACCAGCGCGCCGCCCACCTTCATGCCGGACGGGCTGTATCTGACCGGCGTCGGTTATCCGGATGAGTTTTCCCTGCCGTCCCGCTGCGAGGCGGCGCGGCTCAGATTGCGCTGAAATGCAACGCTTTATAGGGCGAACATAGAAAATCGTGGTCAGAATCAAAGTTTGTGGCATCACCAGGCCGGAAGACGGCGCAGAGGCGGCCCGCTTGGGCGCGGACGCCGTCGGGCTGGTGTTTTACGGCAAGAGCCCCCGCAACGTGTCCATAGAGCAGGCGCGCGCGGTGATCGCCGCGCTGCCGCCTTTCGTCAGCGTGGTGGCCCTGTTCGTCAACCCGGAGCGCGAGTGGGTGGAGCAGGTGCTGGCGGGCTGCGCCGTAGACGTGCTGCAATTCCACGGCGAAGAGAGCGCCGAGTTCTGCCGCTCTTTCCACCGGCCCTATCTGAAGGCCGTCAGGGTGAGGCCGGGCGTGGATCTGCTGGAATCGGCGCGTCGCTATCCGGATGCGCGCGGCCTGTTGACCGACGCCTTCGTCGAAGGGGCCCACGGCGGCACCGGCACCACCTTCGACTGGGCGCTATTGCCGCACGATTTGCCGCTGCCGCTGATTTTGTCCGGCGGCCTGGACGAAAAGAACATCGCCGAAGCCGTGCGCCGGGTGAGGCCGGCCGCGGTTGACGTCTCCAGCGGAGTGGAGGCGGGCAAGGGAATCAAAGACGCCGCCAGGATGGCGGCCTTCATATCAGGAGCAAGACATGGATCGGTATGATTTTCCGGATGCGCAGGGCCATTTCGGCCCTTACGGCGGGGTCTACGTCGCCGAAACCTTGATGGTGGCGCTGGACCAGCTGAAAGAAGAGTACGCCCGAGTGAAGGCCGATCCGACGTTCTGGCAGGAGTTCCATCATGAACTCAAGCACTATGTCGGCCGGCCCAGCCCGGTCTACCATGCCAAGCGCTGGTCCGAGCAGCTGGGCGGCGCGCAGATCTGGTTCAAGCGCGAAGACCTGAACCACACCGGCGCCCACAAGATCAACAACGCCATCGGCCAGGCGCTGCTGGCCCGCCGCATGGGCAAGAAGCGGGTGATCGCCGAGACCGGCGCCGGCCAGCACGGCGTGGCCACCGCCACCGTCGCCGCGCGCTACGGCATGGAGTGCGTGGTGTACATGGGCGCGGAAGACGTGAAGCGCCAGTCGCCGAATGTGTTCCGCATGAAGCTCCTGGGCGCCACCGTGGTGCCGGTGGAGTCCGGCTCCAAGACGCTGAAGGACGCGCTGAACGAAGCGATGCGCGACTGGGTGACGAATGTCGATTCCACCTTCTACATTCTCGGCACCGCCGCCGGCCCGCATCCTTATCCGATGCTGGTGCGCGATTTCGTATCGGTGATCGGCGCGGAATCCAAGATCCAGATGCCGGAAGCGATAGGCCGCCAGCCCGATGTGGTGGTGGCTTGCGTGGGCGGCGGCTCCAACGCGATCGGCATGTTCCATCCTTACATCGAGGTGCCGGGCGTGCGCATGGTGGGCGTGGAGGCGGGCGGCCACGGCGTCGCCAGCGGCAAGCACGCCGCGCCGATTTCCTCCGGCGCGCCGGTGGGTGTGCTGCACGGCTCCAAGAGTTATCTGATGCAGGACGCGGACGGCCAGATCGTGGAGACCCACTCGGTGTCCGCAGGCCTCGATTACCCCGGCGTGGGGCCCGAGCACTGCCATCTGAAGGACATCGGCCGCGCGGAATACGTGTCGATCGACGATGACGAAGCGCTGCGCGCTTTCCACGACTGCTGTCATCTGGAAGGCATCATCCCGGCGCTGGAGTCCAGCCACGCGCTGGCCTGGGCCGCCAAGGTGGCGCCGAGCATGGGCAAGGATCAGGTGATCCTGGTCAATCTGTCCGGCCGCGGCGACAAGGACATCAATACCGTTGCCGGCTTGGCCGGCATCACGCTGTGAAGGGGGCGAGAATGTCACGCATTGCTAACTGTTTTGCCGAGCTCGCGGGCAAGAAAGCCCTGATCCCGTTCATCACCGCCGGCGATCCGCATCCTGGCTTGACCGTGTCGCTGATGCACGGCCTGGTGGACGGCGGCGCCGACATCATCGAGTTGGGCGTGCCGTTTTCCGACCCGATGGCCGACGGCCCGGTGATCCAGCGCGCGTCCGAGCGCGCGCTCAAGCACAAGGTCGGTCTGCGCCACGTGCTGGAGATGGTGGCCGAGTTCCGTCGCGACAACGCAACGACGCCCGTGGTGCTGATGGGTTACCTGAATCCGCTGTGCGCGATGGGCTATACCGAATTTGCCAGCCGCGCCAAGGCGGCCGGCGTGGATGGCGTGCTGACGGTGGATTGTCCGCCGGAAGAGGCCGCCGAGCTTGAGTCCGCGCTGGACGCCCACGGCCTGGACACCGTGTTCCTGGTGGCGCCGACCACGCCGCCGTCGCGGGTGGCGGAAATCGCCAAATTGGCGCGCGGATACGTCTATTATGTGTCGCTGAAAGGCGTGACCGGCGCCGGACATCTGGACATTGAGGATGTAGCGCGTAAAATTGCTGCCCTCAGACAACAATTGCCGCTGCCGATAGGCGTGGGTTTCGGGATTCGCGACGCCGCGACTGCCAAGGCCATCGCGGCCGCCGCCGACGCGGTGGTGGTGGGCAGCAGGCTGGTGCAGGAAATTGAGGCGGCGACACCCGAAACTGCCAGAGAGCAGTTAACTCGTCTGGTGGCCGAATTGAAGGCCGCCATCCGCTAGAACACAGACGGGGGCGCAGCGCCCCCGTCGCAATGTGGCCGGAATGATATCCGGCCACCCAGATTCAAGGAGTCAGCATGAGCTGGTTGAACAAGCTCCTCCCGCCGAAGATCAAGCGCGAGAACCGCGCCGACAAGCCTTCAGCGGTGCCCGAAGGGCTTTGGAGCAAGTGCCCGGAATGCGAAGCGGTACTGTATTACACCGACTTGGAAAACAATCTCCAGGTATGCCCGAAGTGCGGCCATCATCATCCTCTGACGGCGCGCCAGCGCCTGAACCTGCTGCTGGACGAGGAAGGCCGGCGCGAAGTGGGCGAGGAAGTGAGGCCGGTGGACATCCTGAAGTTCAAGGACAGCAAGAAATACCCGGATCGGCTGACGGCGGCCAAGAGCGACACCGGCGAGGACGACGCGCTGGTGGTGATGCAGGGCAGCATCCATTCGCTGCCGGTGGTAGTGGCGGCGTTCGAATTCAAGTTCATCGGCGGCTCGATGGGCTCCGTGGTCGGCGAGCGCTTCGTGCGCGGCGTGCGCGCGGCGGTGGAGGCCAAGGCCCCGTTCGTCTGCGTGGCGGCTTCCGGCGGCGCGCGGATGCAGGAAGGCCTGAATTCGCTGATGCAAATGGCCAAGACCAGCGCCGCGCTGCAATTGCTGACCGAACACAAGCTGCCGTTCATCTCGGTGCTGACCGATCCGACCATGGGCGGTGTGTCCGCTTCGTTCGCCTTCCTGGGCGACGTGGTGATGGCCGAGCCCAAGGCCCGCATCGGCTTCGCCGGCGCCCGGGTGATCGAGCAGACCGTGCGCGAGACGCTGCCGGAAGGCTTCCAGCGCGCCGAATTCCTGCTGGACAAGGGCGCGGTGGACATGGTGGTGGACCGGCGCGAGTTGAAGCGCAAGATCGCCGGCATGATCACGCTGCTGATGAAGGAACCGGCCGTGGTTTGATCGGTTCGGCCCGGATCATGAAAGCGCCGCCTTCGGGCGGCGTTTTCATTTGGATCGGCAGCCCTGCAGCGCGTTGTTGAACTGGGTCAGGAACTGCGGGTCTTCGCGAGAGAGAAATGCCTTGCCGAAGTAGACGCCCATCGGCAGCGCCTCGGCCAATTCGCTGCGCAGCTCGGCCTGCAGGCCCAGCCGGGCGATCAGCGCGTCCACCGCATAGGCGTTGCCCAGCACGGCGTCGACGCGGCGCGATTGCAGCATGCGCAGCAGCTGTTCGCTGTTGCCCGGCGTGGAGGTCAGCTGGTAGCCATGGTCGCGCAGCCAGACGTCCATGTTCGAGCCGTTGAAGGCCGCGATGCGCGCCTGGCGCTTGAACTCCGGGCTGGAGGGCGACAGCGGGCTGGATTTCAGCAGGTACCAGCGGCGCTCATATGGCAGCAGCGCGCCGGAGAGAACGGCGTAACCGTCCCGCTCTTCGGATGGGGTGGCGGCGAAAAAGCCATCGAATTGCTGGCGCTGTACCAGCCATTGGGCGCGCGGCCATGGCAGGAAGTCCAGGGTGTAGGGACGCTGCAGTTTTTTCAGCGCGCAATCGACGATGCGCACCGCCAATCCATCCGCCTGGCCGTTGTCGCGGGTGAAGGAAAGCGGAGGCTGCTGGTGGGTGGCGAGACGGATGGGATCCGCCGGAAAGGCGCAGGACGCGGCCAGCAGTAGCATGCTGGCCTGCAGGAGCTTGTGCGTGGTCGCATGCGGCATGATGGGTTCCGGTTGGCGGGCGGGCCCGTCTTCTTCTTTAGCGTAAGAAGATGGCGGCGGAGATTGCAAGCCATTTCTCTCTCCGCCATCACCCATCGCATGCGGCGCTCAGTCGGCCTGAGCCAGCGCTTCCAGCTGCTCCTGCACTTCCATCCATTCCTCTTCGACGATTTCCAGCCGGCTGGCGACTTCGCCCTGGCGTTTCACGCTGTCGGCCAGCTTCTGGCGGTTGGCATCGTCGTAGGCCTCGCTGGAGGACATGAAGGCTTCCAGCTCGGCTTTCTCGTCGCTCAGCTTGTTCATTTCCTGCTCCAGCTTGGACAGGCGGGTTTGCAAGGGCTTGCGTTGCTTGGCCAATTGCTGGCGAGCCTCTGCCTCCTGGCGCTTCTGTTCCTTGCGGTTGACGCCCTGGGCGTCGCCGTCGGACGGTTTGCCGCCTTCCGCCAGTTGGGCGATGCGCCATTGGCGGTAGTCTTCCAGGTCGCCGTCGAAGGGCTGCACCTTGCCGCCGCTGACCAGCCAGAACACGTCGGTGGTGGACTCCAGCAGGCTGCGGTCGTGGGAGACCACGATCAGCGCGCCGGTGAAGTCCTGCAGCGCCAGCGTCAGCGCGTGGCGCATTTCCAGGTCCAGGTGGTTGGTCGGTTCGTCCAGCAGCAGCAGGTTGGGTTTCTGCCACACGATCATGGCCAGCGCGAGGCGGGCCTTCTCGCCGCCGGACATCGGGCCGACCGGGTCGGTGGCGGCGTCGCCGCGGAAGTTGAAGCCGCCGAGGAAACTCCTGAGCTCCAGTTCGCGCGTGGTCGGCGCCAGGCGCTGCATGTGCTGCAGGGGGCTTTCATCCGGGCGCAGCGTCTCCAGCGTGTGCTGGGCGAAATAGCCTATCTTCAGCATCTGCGCGTTGATGCGCTCGCCGGCTTGCGGCGCGAGGTCGCCGGACAGCAGCTTGACCAGCGTCGACTTGCCGGCGCCGTTGACGCCCAACAGGCCGATGCGCGCGCCGGCTTCCACCGACAGGCTGATGCCGGACAGGATGGTCTTGTCGCCGTAGCCGGCGTCGGCCTTGTCCAGCTTCAGCAAGGGATTGGGCAGGTGCTCGGGGCTGTCGAAATGGAAGTCGAACGGCGAAGCGATGTGGGCCGGCGCGATCCGTTCCAGCTTCTCCAGCGCCTTGACCCGGCTCTGCGCCTGGCGCGCCTTGCTGGCCTTGGCCTTGAAGCGGTTGATGAACGATTCCAGGTGGGCGATCTGGCGCTGCTGCTTTTCGTATTCGCCTTGCTGGCGCGCCAGCTTCTCGGCGCGCATGACTTCGAACTGGCTGTAGTTGCCGGTGTACAGCGTCAGCGTCTGGCTGGCCACTTCGACGATGTGGCTGCAGATGGCGTCCAGGAAATCGCGGTCGTGCGAGATCACCAGCAGGGTGCCGGGATAGGCCTTCAGCCAGTCCTCCAGCCACAGCACCGTTTCCAGGTCCAGGTGGTTGGTCGGCTCGTCCAGCAGCAGCAGGTCGGAGCGGCACATCAGCGCCTGGGCCAGGTTCAGGCGCATGCGCCAGCCGCCGGAGAAGCTGGCCACCGGGCGCTGCTGGGCGGCCTCGTCGAAGCCCAGGCCGGTCAACAGCTTGCCGGCGCGCGCCGGGGCGGAGTAGGCGTCGATATTGGCCAGCTCGCCGTGCAGATGGCCGATGGCGTTGCCGTCATGCTTGTCTTCCGCGTCGGCCAGCTGCGACTCCAGCGCGCGCAGCTCCTTGTCGCCGTCCAGCACGTAGTCGAGCGCGCTGCGTTCCAGCGCCGGCGTTTCCTGCGCCACGTGGGCGACGGTCCAGTTGGGCGGCAGCAGCATGTCGCCGCCGTCGGCGTGCAACTCGCCCAGCAGCATGGCGAACAGGCTGGACTTGCCGACGCCGTTGGCGCCGGTCAGGCCGGCCTTGTAGCCGGGATTCAGCGTCAGGTTGGCGCCGATCAGCAATTCCTTCAGGCCGCGGCGCAGGCTCAGATTTTTCAGTTGGATCATATTGATTTTCTGGCCGCGCGGCCCGGGACCGGCGGCATGGATGCGTTTATACTGCCGGCAGGCTGGACAAATCCCAGCGCGGCTTGATGGTGAAGCCGCCGGCCGGCTCCGCGAATTTCAGGCGCATGGCGCCGGCGAAGGCGATCATCGCGCCGTTGTCGGTGCACAGCGCCAAGGGCGGGTAGAACACGTCGAAACGCTTGCGCGCGGCGGCGTCGTTGAGCGCGGCGCGCAGCTGCTTGTTGGCGCCGACGCCGCCGGCCACCACCAGCCGCTTCATGCCGGCCTGCCTCATCGCGGCGAGGGACTTTTTCACCAGCACCTCTACGATGGCTTCCTGGAAGGCGCGGCAGATATCCATCCGCGTCTGTTCGTCCAGCTCGCCCTGCGCGGACTCCTGCTGGCGCACCAGCGTCAGCACCGCCGTCTTCAGGCCGGAGAAGCTCATGTCCAGATTGCCTGAGTGCAGCATGGGCCGCGGCAGCGTGAAGCGGTCCGGGCTGCCGGATTCCGCCAGCCTGGACAGCAGCGGGCCGCCAGGGTAGGGCAGGCCCAGCAGCTTGGCGGTTTTGTCGAAGGCCTCGCCGGCGGCGTCGTCCACGGTCTCGCCGAGGATTTCGTAGTCGCCGACGCCGCGCACCGCCATCAACTGGGTGTGTCCGCCGGAAACCAGCAGCGCCAGGAAGGGGAATTCCGGCTTGGGATCGGCCAGCAGCGGCGACAGCAGATGGCCTTCCAGGTGGTGTACCGGGATGACGGGAATATTCAGGCCGAAGGCCAGCGCATTGGCCATGCTGGCGCCCACCATCAGCGCGCCGCCCAGGCCAGGGCCCTGGGTGTAGGCGATGGCGTCCAGATCGGCGAGTTTCTTGCCCGCCTCGGAGAGGCAGGCTTCGGTCAGCGGGATGGCGCGGCGGATGTGGTCGCGGCTGGCCAGCTCGGGCACCACGCCGCCGTACTCGGCGTGCATCGCCATTTGAGTATGCAGCTGATGGGCCAGCAGGCCGCGTTCGGTGTCGTACAGCGCGACGCCGGTTTCGTCGCAGGAGGATTCAATGCCAAGTACCAGCATGGGTGCAGCTCGGATATAACGGGACAATCTTTCTATTCTACCGGTGAATCTTTGTCCGCCCAAATCGGCAGTGTTAGTCTGATGAACATTTTTGATCAAAAAAGGGGAGCAGGACGATGCAGGCGAGGCTGAAATGGGTGGACGGCGTGTGTTTCATGGGCGAAACCGGCAGCGGCCACGCGGTGGTGATGGACGGCGCGCCGGAGGGCGGCGGCCGCAACTTGGGGCCGCGGCCGATGGAGCTGGTGCTGCTGGGTACCGCCGGCTGCACCAGCTACGACGTGATCACCATCCTGAAGAAGTCCCGCCAGGATGTGCGCGATTGCTGGGTGGACATCCAGGCCGACCGCGCCGACGCCGATCCCAAGGTATTCACCCGCATCCATTTCCATTTCGTGGTGGTCGGGCGAGAGTTGAAGCCGGACGCGGTGGAGCGGGCGATCAAGCTGTCGGCGGAGAAATACTGTTCCGCGTCCATTATGCTGGCCAAGACCGCCGACATCACCCACGATTTCGAGCTGCGCGAAGACTGATTCAGTTAGGCTGCCGGTTTGGCGAGCGGTCCAGCAGCTCGCGCCGGCTGGCGGTGTCGTCGCGGCGTATCTTGGCCTGCAGCTGCATCAGGCCGTACAGCAGCGCCTCGGCGGTGGGCGGGCAGCCGGGCACGTAGACGTCCACCGGCACGATGCGGTCGCAGCCGCGCACCACCGCGTAGCTGTAATGGTAGTAGCCGCCGCCGTTGGCGCAGGAGCCCATCGACAGCACGTAGCGCGGCTCCGACATCTGGTCGTAGACCTTGCGCATCGCCGGCGCCATCTTGTTGGTCAGCGTGCCGGCCACGATCATCAGGTCGGCCTGGCGCGGCGTGGCGCGCGGTATCCAGCCGAAGCGGTCCATGTCGTAGCGCGCGGCCGCCGCGTGCATCATTTCCACCGCGCAGCAGGCGAGGCCGAACGACAGATACCACAAGCTGCCGCTCTGGGCCCTGCCGAACAGGCCGTCTAGGGTGGTGAGCAGGAATCCGTCTTTTTCCAGGGAGGGGCTGTCCATCTAAGGTCTCCATTACGCAACGGACCCATGCTGCGCCACTTGCTCAGAAGGCGTCTTGCACCGAGACGACATCCCCTGTGTCTTCTACCCGCATTTCCCGCAGACCGGCGTCCACGCTGTCCATCACCAGCCGTTTCTCGCGCGCGTCGTAGCGCAGCAGATCCAGTTCGGAGCGTTGAGCAGCGTGGAGGCCCAGCGCGAACTCGCGGGGCGTGAAGCCGGACAGCAGCTTGAAATCGCGGCTCAGGTGCGCCTGGTCGAAGTAGCCGCACGCTTGCGCCAGATCGGCCAGAGAGCCTGCCCGGTCCAGGATCATTTCGCTCATCGCCCGCATGAAACGCGCCATGCGGCGCATGTCGCGCAGAGGCTGGCCGTAGCGGGCGAGGAAGCGCCGCTCGAATTGGCGCACGCTCAGGCCAGACTGTTCCGCCAGCGTGAGGCCATCCAGAAACAGGGAAGCGGCTGGTAGTCGCCAGTCGTCCAGGCCGCTGCGCGCTTCCCGCCGCGCCAGCCGGCCCATCATCCACGACGACATCGCCTCCATCCACTGCGCGGGGCCATCGCGCAGGCGCAGGCTGTCGAACAGCTTTTCCTCTTCCTCCCGGCCGATCAGCGCCTCCAGCGGCCAGATCCGGTCGGTCAGTTCATGGCTGGCAATGCCGAATATGGTTTGCAGCTGGCCGATGCACAGTGGCGCGCTGACAAACACCGTGCCGGGATCGATGCGCAGGCTCAACGGGCGGGATAGCATGCCGACGGCGAAACTGCGCGGCGAGTCCATGCGTTCCTCGCCGCGTTCGGCATGTGTGGTGCCGTCCAGCAATGCGCCGATGTAGGGAAAAGGCATGGCGGGCATCCGCAGCACGCCACCGTCGGCATCCTCGATGTGGAAGTAACGGACGATGCCGCTCAACGATAGCGGCGGCGGCAGGATCAGGCGGCTCATGGCCATCGATGATAGAAGAGCCGCGTTCGGAATGCCATCGGTATCGTCTGGCGCCTTTTGCAGCGGCGCTGCTAAGCAAATCGCCAGCCTGTCTTTATGCTTCGTGAATATTCGGTGTAGCATGGAGCCACGCATACAAAGACAGAAAGAGGCAGAGACATGAAGCGAACCTTGTTGGCGATGGCCCTGGCGCTGGCCGGTTTGATGCCGCTCGCGCATGCGGATGTCAGCGACGGCCACGCTTTGCCGCCGGGCATCAGCTGGCAGCAGGGCGATGTGCCGGCGGCGTTCGCCCGCGCGAAGGCGGAGAACAAGCCGGTGTTCCTGTACTGGGGCGCGGTATGGTGCCCGCCATGCAACCAGGTGAAGTCCACCATCTTCAATCGTCCGGACTTCATCGCCGCCACCCGCCAGTTCGTGCCGGTTTACCTGGACGGCGACAGCGAGAATGCGCAGCAGCTGGGCGAAAAATTCAAGGTGCGAGGCTACCCGACCATGATCCTGTTCCGTCCGGACGGCGCCGAGATCACCCGCCTGCCGGGCGAGGTGGATCCGGAACGTTACCTGCGCACGCTGCAGCTGGGACTGACCGCGGTGAAGCCGGTCAAGGCGCTGTTGTCCGACGCCTTGGCCGGCAACACGCTGGCGGCGGCCGACTGGCAGTTGCTGGCCGATTACGCCTGGGATGTGGACCGCGGCCAGCTGTTGCCGGAGAAGGACGTGCCCGCCACCCTGGCGCAATTGGCGGAGCGTGTGCCAGCCGAGCCGGCCGCGGTCGCGACCCGGTTGCAACTGAAGGCGCTGGCCGCCCAGGCAGGAGAGAAGGCGCCGCCGGCGTTCGACAAGCGCCAGGCGCGCGGGCGCCTGTTGCGGGTATTGGCCGATGACAAGCTGAGCCGCGCCAACGCCGACGTGGTCATTTACGCCGCAAGCGACGCGCTGAAGCTGCTGGGCGACGACGCGGCGCTGCGCCAGGCTTTCGACGCCCAGCTGAAGAAGCTGGAGGCCGATTCGACCTTGTCCTGGAGCGACAGGCTGGGCGCGGCCTCCACGCTGCTGTCCCTGTACAAGCAGCAGCATCCCAAGCAGCCGTTGCCGGCCGGGTTGGTGGCCGACGTGAAAGCCAAGGCGGCGGAGGCCGACAAGGCCAGCGCCAACCCTTATCAGCGCCAGGCGGTGATCACCGCCGCCGGCGAGCTGCTGTCCGACGCCGGCCTGCTGGACGAATCCGACACCCTGCTGAAGGGCGAGCTGAAAACCTCGCACGCCCCGTATTACCATATGCTGATCCTGGCCTCCAACGCCAAGGAGCGCGGCGACAAGGCCGCCGCGCTGGACTGGTACCAGAAGGCCTACCAGGCGTCGGAAGGGCAGGCTACCCGCTTGCAGTGGGGCGCTAGCTACGTCAGCAACGCGGTGGAGCTGGCGCCGCAGGACGCTGGCCGGATCGAGCTTGCGGCCAGCGAGGTGTTCGCCGACGCGGGCAAGTCGGGCAGCGCCTTCTACGAACGCAGCCGCCGCTCGCTGGAAAAGGTGGCCGGCCGGCTCAAGACCTGGAACCAGGACGGCAAGCACGCGGACGCCGTCGGCAGGCTGGCCGGTCAACTGAATGGCGTATGCGAGAAGCTGTCTGCCGAGGATGCGCAGAAACCGGTGTGCGACGGCCTGGTGAAGGAACTGAAGTCTTGATCGGCTCGGCCTGATCGAGACCCGCCCGCCCGCCAGCCCGGCGCGGCGGGTCTCGCCGTTTTCAGCCGGCCGGCAGGGTGCAGCGGCACCAGCGCTTCGCGGCCGGGCCTCTCCGACCCCGGCGAGGCGCCATGCGAAACCGGATCGCCGGCGCGATGGCCAGCATCGGCGCGGCGCGCGCCAACGCGCTCCGTTCCGCCTGCAGCGCGCGGTTCGCAGGCTTGGCGCTTGATGCGGACAGGCCGCGCGGACCATGGAGTCCGCGCGGTTTATAATGCTTGTTTCGCAACGATTGTTTCAGCCATGCCGCCTTCCCTGTATCTGGTCAAAGAGGACGAGGTGACGTTCACCGCGATGCGCGCCCAGGGCGCCGGCGGCCAGAACGTCAACAAGGTCTCGTCCGCCGTCCACCTGCGTTTCGACATCGCGGCTTCGTCGCTGCCGGCCTGGCTGCGCGAACGGCTGCTGGGCCTGAGCGACCAGCGGCTGAGCAAGGACGGCGTGCTGGTGATCAAGGCGCAGCAGCATCGCACCCAGGAGCAGAACCGCGCGGACGCGATCGATCGGCTGCAGGCGCTGGTAGACGCCGTCAGCCACACGCCCAAGACGCGCCGCGCCACCAAGCCGACTTATGGCTCGAAGCAGCGCCGACTGGAGGGGAAGTCAAGGCGCTCGGCGGTGAAATCGCTGCGCGGACGCGTCGGCGATTAGCCTTGGGAACCGAAGCCGCGTACAATGCGCGGCTTTATCGCAAGTAATTGAAGGGAAAGGCCATGGCCCGGAAACAGCAGGAACAACTGGACGAGGAGACGCTGGCGCTGCTGGCCTGGTGCGCGGAAGTGGAAACCCATCTGGTCGCCGCCGGCGCCACCGTGGCCGAAGCGCAGGAGCATATCGAGGATCAGGCCGAGTGGTACACCGACCAGTTCTTCGAAGGCCTGACGCCGGAAGAGGCGGCCAAGGCCGCGCTGGCATGAGACAGCGCGTCGCCGTCATCGACTTCGAAACCAACGGCGCGACGCCGGGCGGCGACTGCCGCGCCACCGAGATCGGCGTGGCGATGGTGGAGGACGGACGCGTGGTCGACCGTTTCCACAGCCTGATGAACGCCGGCGTCTGGGTGCCGCCGATGATAGAGCGGCTGACCGGCATCAGCAACGCGATGCTGAAAGACGCGCCGCCGGCGGAGCGGGTGATGCGGGACGCTGCCCATTTCGTCGGCGACGCCCCGCTGGCCGCGCACAACGCCGGCTTCGACCGCAAGTTCTGGGACTACGAACTGGGCTTGCTTGGCCTGTCGCGCCGACAGGATTTCGCCTGCACGCTGCTGCTGTCGCGCCGCCTGCTGCCGCAGGCGCCGGACCACAAGCTGGGCACGCTGGCGCGCTGGGCCGGCCTGCCCGACACCGGGCGCGCCCACCGCGCGATGGCCGACGCTGAAATGGCGGCCCAACTGATGCTGTTGCTTGGCGATACGCTGAGCCGGCAGTTCCATCTGGCGGACATCGACCACGCCTTGCTGTGCAAGCTGCAGAAGGTGACGGCAGCCAAGGTCAAACCCTATTTGCGCGAGTTGCAGGCCGCAACCGCGGCATGAAAAAGCGGAAGCCTGGGCTTCCGCTTTTGCTTTGCGGCGGGTCATTTTTCCTGCGGCGTGATGACCTGGACCACATAGGCATAGGGCCCGTTCGGCGGGCGTTGCGCGATATAGGCGCAATACCAGTTGGAGCCCCAGGGCAGGCCGGTGTCCCATGGCGTGTTGGGCGCGTCGTCCCAGGTCCATTTCTTGGTCTGATCCTGCGGATTGGACGGGAAGTGGGTGCCGTCGTAGACGTGGATCTGGCCCTGCTGGGCGCGGAACGGAGCGGTGCTGCTCCATCTGAGCCAGAGATTGCCGTGTTGCTGGAACGCGGTCAGCGTCCAGGCGTAGCTCTTGGTGGCCGTCGCTTCCGCGATGGCGGCCTCGGTTTCGGTGGCAGTGGACATATTGCCCTCCGGAAGTATTTGGGAAGATGATGGGCGGCGAGGGTCAGTCTTCGAAATCGCCGAATAGGCGATGGGGGCGAGCCAGGCGGTACGGCCGGCAGGGTAGGGTGCCGCCCTGGTCCATATTAGATATCGCGAAGCGCATTAAAAATACGTACCAATACTGTATTTGTTGAAATAATTTCACGCGCTGCTGCAAGGCGACGAGGGAAATATGGATGCATTGCATGGCAAGGCGCGGGACGGATTTTCCCGGGAGGCGCAGGCCTATGAGCGCGGCCGGCCGGAGTACGCGCCGGAGTTGGCGGACTGGCTGAGGCGCCAACTGGGATTGAACGACAGGGCGATCGCGCTGGATCTGGGCGCGGGCACCGGCAAGTTCAGCCGCCTGCTGGCGACGGTGGCAGGCGAAACGTTGGCGGTGGAGCCGGTGGAAGCGATGCGCGCCCAGTTGCAGGCCCGCCTGCCGAGCTTGCGGGCGCTGCCGGGAACGGCGGAAGCGATTCCGCTGCCGGATGCGTCGGTGGACGCCGTGACCTGCGCGCAGGCCTTCCACTGGTTCGCCAACGAGCGCGCGCTGAGCGAGATCCACCGGGTGCTGAAGCCGGGCGGCCGACTGGGCTTGGTATGGAATGTGCGCGACGAGTCCTGCGGCTGGGTGGCGCAGATCAGCGCGCTGCTGGCGCCGTATGAGGGGTATACGCCGCGCTTCCACTCCGGAGAATGGCGCAGGCCGTTCGAAACCGCCGGCTATTTCGCCGCGCCGGCGTTGACGGCGCTGCCGCACCGCCATGTCGGCCCGCCGGAGCGGGTGATCATCGACCGTTTTCTATCCGTCAGCTTCATCGCCGCGCTGCCGGACGATGAAAAACGGCGTTTCGCCGAAGCCCTGCGCCGCCTGATCGCCACCCATCCCGATTTGCGCGGCCGGGACGTGGTGGCCTTCCCCTATCGGACCGAAGCATACCGCTGCGTCCGGCGTTAATGCTTGGCGCGGTTCTCGGTACTCCGGAGCCGGGCCGGCGATGGTTTCGCTCGCGTTGGCGGAGCCGCTCCTGTTTCCGGCAGAGGGCTGCCGCGCCGCCAGCAGAACGCTCGCGGTGGTGTACATTCCGAACAGGGAGCCGGATTGGCATGGGGGGCGTTGCGATGTCACGTCGGGATTTGCCGTGGAATGTGGCGCTGTTGGCCATGCCCGCCGCGGCCCTGCTGTTTGCGCTGATCCGCCAGACATGGGGCGGCGGGGAAGGCGCGTCGCTGTTGCTGTTGTTATCCTCGCTGCCCATGCTGGGCGTGCTGCTGCTCGACGCCGCTCGGGCCTTGAGGCGGCGGCAGATCGGCGTGGATGTGCTGGCCGTGCTGTCCATCGCGGTGGCCATCGCGCTGGACGAGCAGGCGACCGCGGCCGTCATCGCCGCGATGGCCGCGACAGGGCGTTTGCTTGACGCTTTCGCGGCGGGCAAGGCGGCGCGGGAAATGGCGGCCTTGCTGCAGCGCGCGCCGCGCCTGGCCCACCGGCTGGACGGCGAGGCGCTGAGCACGGTGGCGATAGAGGACATCCGCCCCGGAGACGCGCTGCTGGTCATGCAGGGGGAGATGGTGCCGGTCGACGGGCCGCTGGACAGCGGCGAGGCGGCGCTGGACGAATCGCCGTTGACCGGCGAGTCCCTGCCGGTGAGGATGGTGGCCGGCGGATGGCTGCGCAGCGGCGCCATCAACGCCGGCGAGACGCTGCGCATGATCGCGGCCCGCCGGGCTGAGGACAGCACTTTCAACGGCATCGTCAAGCTGGTGGGGCAAGCCGCCTCCAGCAAGGCGCCGGCGTCGCGCCTGGCCGACCGTTACGCCTTGGGATTCACTCCCGCGGCCTTGGCGCTCGCGGCGCTGGCCTGGTGGGCGAGCGGCGATCCGACGCGCGGCCTGGCGGTGCTGGTGGTGGCCACGCCTTGCCCCTTGCTGCTGGCGGTGCCGGTCGCCTTGATGTCGGGCATTTCCAATTGCGCAGGGCGCGGCGTGCTGGTCAAAGGCGGCCATGCGCTGGAGGCGCTGGCCGCGGCGGATGTGCTGTTCTTCGACAAGACCGGCACGCTGACCGGCGGCCAGGCGGCGCTGACCGACGTCCGCGCCTATGGCGCGCGCGAAGCCGGCGCCTTGCTGCGCTTTGCCGCCGCGCTGGACCAGATGTCCTGCCATGTCTTGGCCGCGGCCATTTTGAGAGCGGCGCATGAGCGCGGCAGCGGTCCGCTGCCCTTGCCGCAACAGGTCGAGGAGCAGCCCGGCGCCGGGATCCGCGGCGTGGTGGAGGGGCGGCGCGTGGCGATCGGCACGGCGCAATATGTCTTGCTCCACGCGGCGGCGGAGCCGTGGCTGCTCGAGGAGGAAAGGCGGATGGCCACGGAGGGCGCTTCCGCGGTCTTCGTCGCCGTGGATGGACGGCTGGAGGGCGTGCTGGAACTGTCCGACCAGCTGCGGCTGGAAACGCCGCGGGCTTTGAGGCTGTTGCGCCGCGCCGGCGTGAGGCGGATGGTGATGCTGACCGGGGACCGGCGCGAGGTGGCCGAGTCCATAGGCGGCGGCATAGGCGTGGACGAAGTGCATGCGGAGCTGTCGCCGGCCGACAAGCTGGAACGCGTCGTCCAGGCGTCCCGCGAGCGGCAGCGCAGCGTGATGGTGGGAGACGGCGTCAACGATGCGCCGGCCTTGGCCGCCGCCGGAGTCGGCGTGGCGATGGGCGCCCGCGGTTCGGCCGCCGCGGCGGAAAGCGCCGACATCGTGCTGTTGGCGGATCGACTGGACAAATTGGCGGAGGCGAAGATGGTGGCCGTCGCCGCGCTGCGGCTGGCCGCGCAAAGTGCCGCCTTGGGCATGGGCCTGTCTCTGCTGGCCATGCTGTGCGCGGCGGCCGGTTATTTGCCGCCGCTGGAGGGGGCCTTGCTGCAGGAGGCGATAGACGTGGCGGCCATCGCGAACGCCTTGCGCGCGCTGGGCGTCCGCCCCTTGCGGGGGCAGGGCAAGACTTTGCCGGAGGCGAAGCTGAGCGCCTTGCGCGAAGAACACAGGCTGCTCGAGCCCTTGTTGGCCAAGCTGTCGGATCTGGCCAGATCGCTGCCGTCCATGGCGGCCGAATCCAGGCTGGGCGCGATGGATGAGTTGGACGCTTGGCTGCGGCTGGAACTGTTGCCGCATGAAGAGGCCGATGAGCGCGCGCTGTATCCCGCAGTCTCGCCGCTACTGGGCGGCGATGACCCCTTGGCCGCGCTGAGCCGCAGCCACCAAGAAATCTTCCGCGGCATCCACAGGCTGGCGCGTTTGTTCGCCCAGCACAGGGACGCGCCGTCGGAGCCGGGCATCCAGGACATCCAGCAGGCGCTTTACGGCCTGGAGGCGGTGCTCAGACTGCATTTCGCCCAGGAGGACGAGCTGTTCAACAGCCTGAGCGCTTGAACCCGCGCCGGGCGGACTGGTCCGCCGCGGCGAGGCGCATGGCCGCCGGGCTCAGTCTATCTGCAGCGGGGCGAAGGACTTGACCAGATCGTCGATGGCCTTGACTTGGGCCAGGAAGGGCTCCAGCTGCGCCAGCGGCAGCGCGCTGGGACCGTCGCACTTGGCCTCGGCCGGATTCGGGTGGGCCTCCAGGAACAGGCCGGCCAAACCCACCGCCATGCCGGCGCGCGCCAGCTCCGCCACCTGGGCGCGGCGGCCGCCGGAAGCGGCGGCGCCGGATTCGCGCTGCTGCAGCGAGTGGGTGACGTCGAAGATCACCGGGCGGTTGCCGCTGACTTTCTTCATCACGCCGAAGCCCAGCATGTCCACCACCAGGTTGTCGTAGCCGAGGCAGGTGCCGCGGTCGCACAGGATCAGCTGCTCGTTGCCGGCTTCGACGAACTTTTCCACCACGTTCTGAATCTGGGCCGGGCTCATGAACTGCGGCTTCTTGATGTTGACGGCGCGGCCGGTCTTGGCCAGCGCTTCCACCAGGTCGGTCTGACGGGCGAGGAAGGCCGGCAGCTGCACCACGTCGGCCACTTCGGCCACCGGCGCGGCCTGCCACGGCTCGTGCACGTCGGTGATCACCGGCACGCCGAACGTATCTTTCACCGCCTGCAGGATCTTCATGCCTTCTTCCAGGCCCGGGCCGCGGTAAGAATGGATCGACGAGCGGTTGGCCTTGTCGAAGCTGCCCTTGAACACGTAGGGGATGCCCAGCTTCTGGGTGACGCGGACGTATTCCTCGGCGGCGCGCAGCGCCAGGTCGCGGGATTCCAGCACATTGATGCCGCCGAACAGCGTGAACGGCGCTTCGTTGCCGACGGTGACGGACGGGGAAAGAGTGACGTTGATCAAGGGATTCTTCCTGTATGCGTGCGCGGCCGGGCGGAACGCCGCGGCCGGATTGAGCAAAGCGACATGATATACCCGCGGCGCGGCGCGGACCATCCCGGCGCTCAGGCGCCGCCCTGCGCCACCACCTCGGGAACCGTGTCGCGCGAGCGGACGCAGGCGTCGACCGAGCCGGCGACGCCGTTGTGCTTCAGGCTCGCGCACCATTTCCTTTTCAGCTGCAGATTGATCGCGCAGGCGTTGGTTGCGGGTTTGCCGGGCTCTTTCGCGGTAGAGAAAATGCAGGTCTGCATCTTGGGGCTTTCGATCTCGTCCGTTTCGTAGCGCTGCTGGCAGATGGCGATGGCCCAGTGCATCGGTTCGCCTGGCGCGTTGGCGGGGCAGGCGGCCCTGGCCGGCAGGCTGGTTGAGGCAAGGGCGAGGGCGGCGAGGAGGCTGCGCATGGTCTGATTCCGGCTGCGGCTAAGGATGATCAAGGGCGGGATCCTAGCATGGCCGGGTTTGCGCCGCGAGAGACGGCGAAATGCCGGGCGGGTATAGTGGGCGTTTTGCCGCTCACCAGAAAGATCACGCCATGGCAGACCTGTCCGCCTTTCCCATTACCGGCAAGTGGCCGGCCCAACACCCCGACCGCCTGCAGCTTTACTCGCTGCCGACGCCCAATGGCGTCAAGGTTTCCATCATGCTGGAGGAAACCGGCTTGCCCTACGAGGCGCACTTGGTCAGTTTCGAGAGCAACGACCAGCTGTCGCCGGCATTCCTGTCGCTGAACCCGAACAATAAAATCCCGGCCATCCTCGATCCGAACGGCCCGGACGGCAAGCCGCTGGCGCTGTTCGAGTCCGGCGCCATCCTGATCTACCTGGCCGACAAGACCGGCCAGTTGCTGCCCAAGAGCCCGGCCGCGCGCTACGAGGCCATCCAGTGGCTGATGTTCCAGATGGGCGGCGTGGGGCCGATGTTCGGCCAGCTTGGCTTCTTCCATAAGTTCGCCGGCAAGGACTACGAGGACAAGCGCCCGCGCGACCGTTATGTCGCAGAATCGCGCCGCTTGCTGCAGGTGCTGGAGGGACGGATGGCCGGCCGCGCCTGGATCATGGGCGACGAGTACACCATCGCCGACATCGCCATCTGGCCGTGGGTACGCAACCTGGTCGGTTTCTACGGCGCCGGAGAACTGGTGGGCTTCGATGACTTTCCCAACATCCAGCGCGTTGTGCAGGCCTTTGCCGAGCGGCCGGCGGTGGCGCGCGGCCTGGCGATACCGGCGCGGGACTGAGGCCGGAGAGCGAGCAAGGAGTGGCGATGAAATTCGGATATTTCGCGGCGCTGGCCGCATTCTGCTGCGCCGCCGCGCAGGCGGCGGAGCCATCCAAAGCCCAGATCGTCCGCTGGCTGGGCGAGGTCGGCAAGGTGGAGCTGGGCGATGTCTATTCGCTGGCGCTGAAAGGCGGCGAGAAGGCCTACCTGGCATCGGCGGGTTTTCCGGATCAGGGACGCAACTTCATGCAAGGCTATGTCCTGGCGCGTCCCGCGCTCGGCAAAGCCGTCGTGCTCAAGGACTTCGGCGGGCAAAGCAGCGATGTGACGGTGCTGTCTCACGATAGCCGCAGGGGTTATATGGTGATTCTGGGCAGTTCGGGCTCCGGCCAGGGCAGCTCCAGCGCGGTGTACAGCGTGGTGTTGTTCGATGGCTGGCGCGCCAGGGTGCTGTTCAAGGCGGAAGAGGGGGACAACTTCGGCGACTGCGGGGAAGGGGGAAAGGCCTGCGAGGGCAGCCAGGTGTTTCTGAACCCGCTGGCGGGGCCTGGCGATCAGCCCCGGCTGGCGGTGACCACCGTCCGCTACGCTGGGCCCGACGAGCATCGGATCAAAACCAGCGTCAGCTCGAAGGTGGTCACGCTGTCTTATCCGAAGTGAGGCCGACGGGGCGGGCGCCCGGCCCCGCCTTCCGCGACTTCAGCGCAACGCGCCGCGCTTCACGTGCGGCTCGCGCATGCTGCCGCTGTCTATCTTCCAGCCGCCGCCCTGCTTGACCACCACGTAGCGGGCCTTTTCCTCGCCGCCCTTGGGATGGGGCTTGGCCTGCTCGTCGGACGGGCGGGTCGGATCCAGCTGATAGCGGACCACGAATTCGCAGCGGCGCGGGCCGCATTGCTGCGGCTGCACGCCGTAGCCGGTGATCAGCGTCACCATGTCCCAGCCCGGCTCGTCCTGGTAGTTGGCGAAGTAGCGGGCGGCCGGGTATTCCTGCAGCCGCATGCCGGCGGCGTCCTTGGCCAGATAGTTTTCCAGCATGGCCTGCGGCGCGCCGGCCGCCGAGGCGATCGGGGCGGCCAGCGCCAGGCAGAGCAGGGGGATGCTTGCGTTCATCATCAAATATTCCTTGTCATCGTTATGAGGCAGAGCCATCAGGCTATGGTGAGCATGCTGGCGTAGCAGCGTTCCATGTCCATGATCGCGACCCGGCCGAAGCGGTCGAACATCAGCCAGCAGTCGCCGTACATTTTGGTCCAGACGAAGACGCCGGCCGGCCAGGAGAAAGCGATGTCCGGATACGATTCGCCGTCGCGGGCCAGTACCACGCAGCTATCGCTCTCCTGTCGCAGCGATACCGCCAGCCCCGCTCGGCCCAGGGTGACGTTGATCGCGGCTCCGGACATCTGGGGCGGCAGCGCCAGGCCATGCTCCTTTTCCTTGCCGGGGCGCTGGCTGACCAGCCAGGGGCTGTCCTTCTCGTCCCACGCCATCCAGAAGTAGCGGTAGCCGCCCCAGCGCGAAGGAATGACCGATACTTCGGTATTCTTTTCCAGCGCCGGCACATGGCCGCGTGACGCCAGCCGCCGGCCGGGCAGGCTGTATTGCCACAACAGCATTTTATTGTCGGGATCGACCAGCTCGTACTGCTCGCAAGACGGGCTGCGCAGAATGCGGACCGCGCGTCCCGGCAGCTTGTCTATCTGCCACAGCACGCGGCCGAGTCCGTGGCCGGTGTCCAGTATCCGGATCGCGTCGCCCTGGCCGACCGTCCAGCCGACGCCGTCGAAGCTGGCGGCGTAGCAATCGACGGCGATGGCGCCCAGGTCGCGCTGTTCGCGCGTCACCAGGTCCAGCCGCTGCACGCACAGCATCTCGCCGCGGTGGATCGCGGCAAGGGCGACCTGGCCGCTGTCGGCCAGTACGATATTATCCGCCGGCGCGGAGAAACGATGCAGAACCTTGCCTCTGTCGTCGCGCAGGGTGACGCCGGCCTCGCCTTGCGCGACCAGCAGGCGCAGGTCGGGCAGCAAGGCGATGTCGCTTACCGCCTGGCCGCCGGCGGCGGGGACGGATATCCAGGACACCTCCTTTTTGTCGGCGAAGGGGTTGGGTTTGGGCGATGGCAGCTTGCCGGGCAGATCCGCGCGCAGCAGGGGATCCTGGGCGATGTCCAGCAGGCCTTGCAGCTGCTGAGTGCCGAGCCGGCCCATGCCTTTGTCCTGGTCGACCAGCCAGGCGTTGAACAAGGCGCGCGCCAGCAGGCGGGTTTCATCGTTATGGCTGTCCAGCGCCAGCAAGGCGTGGGCGATCGCCGCGCGCTCCGTCCCGCGGGCGTCGTCGTCGCGTATCGCCAGGATGCGCGCCTCCTGGCTGTCCAGCGAGTCCGGCAACAGCCGGGCGCGCTTGACCACGGCCTCTGCGGCCAGGCTGCCGCCGGCCTCTTCCGCGCGCAGCAGCCATTCGGTCGCGCGTTCGCGCATCGACGCTATCGGCCAGATCGCCTGCGCCGCGTCCAGCCAGCGGCCCTGGTCGACCAGGGCCTGCGCCCATTCTTCGCGCAATTGGCGCGCCGCCACCGGCCAGCGGGATTCCAGCAAGGCGATGGCCTCGGCGAAGGTGCCGTCGCGTCTCGCCACCGCCATCGCCCGCGGCAGATCGCCGGCCTGGCACATCAGGCGCACGATCAAAGAGGCTTCCATGTCCCAGAGCAGGGCCAACTCCGCGGCCTGGCTGTAGCGCTCATGCTTCTCCAGGTAATGGATCGCCTCGGCGTGGGATTGCAGCAGCTCGGCCAGCACGAATATCGCCTGCTCGACATTGCCTTCCCGGTCCAGCTTTTCGAAGGTCTTGCGGTACAGCTGGCGCAGGTGGCGGTTGAGGTCTTCGCCCAGATCGATCGAGGGTCCGGCGGCGTCGTTTCTCATCCCCAGCTTCAAGTCACGGCGGGCATGGGGCAGGCCGAAGGCCTGGCCGGCGCTGCCGCCTTCGCCTCCCAGCGGAATGGCGTGGCGCAAGGCATCCTGCAGGCGGCCGTTTTCGAACATCTCCAGCATCTGCCGCATATAGGCGGCCTGGCGACGGCCCAGGATGCCGGACAGATGGCTGGTCATCGCCGCGCGGGCCAGCCAGTCGCGCCAGGCCTGGGGCAGCACGCGCTCCACGCTTCGCCGCGCGGGAATCAGCGCCTGGGCGATGGCGCCCGGCTTGCTTGTTTTCCGGGTTCCGCCAGCCTGCTTCGGGCTGGATGGCTGGGATGGAACGGATGTCTTCCGCGGGGCGGATTCCTGTCTGTTTTGCCATGAGCGGACGGCCAGCGCGATCAGCATCAGCCAGGGGAAAAAGTGGGCGCCGCCGGAAGATGGGCCGGATCCTGTGGACGAGGGTCCGCCATCGCCGCCGGAGGAGGCGATGAAGGCGCCCAGCGCCAGGCAGGCGCCGAGCACGGCAAGCGCGATCAGCGGTTTGCGCCAGGCGGGCGCCTTGGCCGTGGCGGCCGACGGCGTAGCGCGCCCTGCTTGCAGGGCGCTGAGAAACTGCTTTTGCTCGTGGCTGGCGGCGGGGATCCGCTCGCCCAACAGCTGTCGTATGCCCTGCGTGGTGGGGGCCAACGGTTGTTCCTGCGCGGCTTCGGCGATGTGGCAATCGTACATCGCGTGGATGGCGGGCGCGGACACGTCCAGCCATTCGCCAGGCTTGAGAACCTCGGCGTCCGCCAGCCTCAGTGCCTGCACCTTGCCGCCCCGGACCAGCCACAGGTCGGCCGCGGGCAGTTTTTCATATTCGTCGGCCGCTATCCGCGCCGAGCACAGGGTGCGGCCCAGCTTTTGCAATGGCCAGCCGGGCAGGCGTTCGCAATCCTGCTCCATGGGCGCGGCGTAGCGCAGCAGATCGCCTTCCGGAAAGCGGTAGGCGGCGGCGCCCGCGTGCCAGTTGGCCAGGATGCGAAGCCGGCGTTCGGACTCGCCGTACCGGTCGGCGGGCAACCAGAGGCCGGACAGCCATGCGCGGCCGCTCAGCACCGGCTGGCGTATTTCGGAGCCTAAGGAGAGGTTTTCAGTCATGTGCTTTGCCTGCGGCCTGGTTTTGCAGATGGAGAACCACGGCGCGGGCGGCCAGGGAGTACACGATCAACTCTCTTTGTTCGGTCAGCAGCGCGATGCCGGCGCAGGAGGGCGTATAGCTGAGCCGGGCGATCGGCGACGCAGTCCCGTACAACGGCAGGATCTTGTCTTCGTCCAGCAGGGCGATCTGATTCTGCTTGTCGTGGACCAGCAGCAAGCGCGGCTTGTCGGTCAATTGCACGCCTATCGCGCGCCAGCCTGCGGGAAGCAGGCATTCCCGGCCATCCGGCGCGCCGCCGCCGCTGCCGGCGTGTAGCCGCCAGCTTTCCCGCTCGCCGCCGCGCAGCAGGACCGCGCAGGCGAAGCGCCGGTCTTGCGGCAGCCCGTGCAGCAACACTCGACTATAGGTGTCGGCCGCGATGCCGGGGGCGACTTCCACCGCCTTCTGGTCGTGATCGGCGCCCAGCCAGCCTAGACGGAGCTGGCCGTTCTGCTGGCGGGCGTATAGCAGGGAGGCGCCGTCTATCTGGCAGAGGGCCTGCACGCCGCCGCATTGTTGGCGCATGGGGGCGGTTCCGGCAGCGCCCCCGCTTTCCCAATAGACAAGATTGCCGTTCAAGTCGCGCAAATACAGCCTGCCGCCGGATTTGCCGGGCAGCCAGGCGGCATCCAGCAAGGTGGAGGATCCCGGGGAAGCATGGAATTCGGCCTGCTGCGGCAGCGGCACCTTGCCTATGCGCGGGAACTGCAGGCAGCTCAGCTGGGCGCCGCGCTGAACCACGGCGCCCAGGGTCTTGGCCGTGAATGCCCGCGCCAGCAGGGTGCTGGCCCTGTGCCATTGCAGCTGGCGCGCCTTCTGTTTCGATGTTTGTCCCGGTTTGTCCACCGGCAGCATCAGTGCCGCGTAGCCGCCCTGAAGCGAGACGGCGACATGGCGGCCATTGGGAGACAGCAGCGGCGCGTGACGCAGGGAAAAGCGCCGCGTCTCTGTCCGCACGGTAGCCTGGCCGGCTTGGAAGCGCCCCTGCAGCAGCGCGAGGCCGGCATCGCCGGACGGCAGCGGCAGCTTTAGCGCGCGCTCGCCGCGGCGATCGCGGATGGCGACGCGCAACGCGTCGCCGCGCAGCGTGGGCGCGATGTCGGCCTGGTGGGTGAACTGCGGCGCCAGCAGGCCTTGCTGGTCCAGGGGGTAGCCTACCAGCCAGCACTCGTCGGCGGCGGGCCGCGTAGACAGATCGTCGAGCCACGCCTGGTACAGCTGGGCGTTGAAATTGCGGTAGGCGCGGGCACGCAGCAGCTGTTTCAGCGCATCGGGCGCGGCACCTTGCCGCCATTCGCCCGGCGCCTGCAGGCTGCCCCAATGGAATTCGCCGCCGGCGGCCCTGGCGCGGTGATCGAGCAGGATGCACAGCGCCAGATGGGCCAGCCTGGGCGCGCCCAGCTGCCAGCTGCCGGCATGGAACAGCGCGACGATGCGCCGGTCGGCCTGGCGTTCGCGCGGGGCGGGCGACAGGAATAGATGTTCGCCGCTGGCGGCGCGGCGCAGGAATTCGTCGGGGACTTCGTCGGCCAGCAGCCATTCCGACGCCAGCAGGCGTTGGTAGGAGCCGCGGCGGCGCAAGTCGTCCAGGCCTTGCGCGGCCAGCTCGTCGCCGCGGCTGGCGTCATGGTGGACGCCCAGCGCCGGGGCGAGGCGTCGCAGTAGCTCGCCCAGCTCGGTGGCGAGCTCGGCGGAAAAGCCGTTCAGGCAGTCATGCCATGGCATGAGCGCTTCGGGTAATCGCATAAGTATGGTCAGCCGGAGTTCAGGAGCGGTATGCGCCGCTCCAGCGGCGGCGGATGTCGGCCAGCAAGTCGTCGCCGGCCGGCCATTGCCGGTTCAAGGGAATGATGAGCGCGGGTTGGCGCCAGAGCAGCATCGGCCAGACCGGGGAGCGGATGTTCAGCGCAGTGGCCAGCGCGTCGGTGGAAACGTCCGGCTGCCACTTGGTCGGCAGCCACAGCTGTCGGACCGAGTCATCGGGACGGGCGTATTCGACGCTCTCGACCCAGGGCAGCGCGTGTTCCGGACCCAGCGCCACCAGCAGGCCTTCGCCTGCGCTCAGCATCAGCGCGCTGCGTCGTTCGGCAGGCATGGTTTCCAGCCGTTTCAGCAGGCGCTCCGCGGCATCGCCGAAGGCGACCGCCGCCTGCGGGGCGGCAATGTCGCTTTCCGGAACGGGCTGCCAATGCCAAGCGATGGCGGAGCCGCTCATGCGGGCTCCGCCAGGCGCGCAGCCAGTTTTTCGCGCGAAGCGGCCAGCTCGTCCGGCATGCCATCGGCGCTGAAGTTGGCGTCGATCTCGCGCAGCAGGGCTTCGATGGACGATAGGTCTGTCTCCGCGTCCAGCGCGCATTGCGCGTTTTCCAGCAGGCGCTGGACGCGGGACAGCGGCTGCACGGCCGCGGTTTCCACCGCGCTGGCCAGCACGCCATTGGCGCAAGCCGCCAACTGCTCGCGCAATATTTCGCGGGCGTGCTGCTGGGCTTCCTGGGTTGGCAGCGCGTACAGCAGCGGCCACAGGTCGGAGGCGTCGGCGCGCATGCGTCCGGCGAGCGCGGCGGCGGCGGCGACCAGGCGCTGGGATTTGACGATGCGCCGGTCGGACAAGCTGATGCCGGCGCCGCGCAATTGGCGGATAGCCTGCGCCAGCATGGGGCGGACCGCGCGCATGTCCACTTCGCGCGCCGCCTGGCACAGCAGATCGATGTCCGCCAGGCTGATCTCGCTTGCCGCCGGGGCCTGTTCGGCTTGCCAGCCGCCCTCCAGCATCGCTTCCAGCTGATGATCAGCCGTGGCTTCGATGAAGGCGTGCAGCAGGAAGCGGTCGCCAAAGGCCGCCAGCGAGGCATCGTCGGGCAAACCGTTGGCCGCGCCTATGCAAACGCGCAGCGGGCAATGCAGCTGGGTGTGGCCGCGGCGGAAGCGGCGCTCGTTCAGAATGCCCAGCAGGGTGTTGAGGATGGCGGTGGAGCCGAGGAAAACCTCGTCTAGGAAGGCGACTTCAGCCTCCGGCAGCATGCCGGTGGTATCGGTTTCCACTGTGCCTTCGCGCAGCTTGCGCAGGTCTACCGCGCCGAACAGCTCGGAAGGTTCGGTGTAGCGGCCAAGCAGGTATTCGAAGTAACGGCCGCCCATCGCTTGGGCGACCCGGCGCACGACGGCGCTTTTGGCTGTGCCGGGCGGGCCTATTACCAGCAGGTGCTCCTGGGCCACGGCGGCGAGGATGATCAATTCTGCGAGTTGCTCCCTGCCGACCAGCCCTTGGGTAGCGGAGCGGATGGCGGAGCGGACTTGAGCGGATGCGTGCTGCAGCTGCGAATTCATGATGTTGGCGTGAAGTGTGGATCGGGAGATTATAGAGAAGGGGATGGATTGTTAACAATTGTAATATTGGCAATAGTGCCAAATCGGTGGGCGGTCTTCTTGTATTCCGAGATGGAGTTTTTCAATGTATTTGAATATTGGGCGAGGAATTGCAAAATAGGTGTGTACAGGGGAATAAATTGCGCGTTTGCTGATTTGTTTGGGCAAGTCTGTCGATTTTTTATTCCGCATTGTTTTGATACGCAGCAGGGAGGTATGGATGGCGGCTGCGCTCCCGGTTATAACGGCGGTCATATGCCCTGGCGAAATTTGGCTGCGGCATTTTGACGAATAGAGAGCATCCGATGAAAAAAACGATATCCATCCTGCTGGCCGGCCTGGCGCTGGCGGCAAGCCAGGCGCAGGCCGGGCCCATGGTTCTGGCTTATTATTCCGGCTATGCCGGCAATTACGCCGCGCTGACCCGGTACGCCGCCAGCTTCAATGCCGTCGCTGTCGACTTTTACAACATCACCGCCCAGGGCGCGGTGACGGGCAACGGCGATCCGGCGCCGAACGACGCCATCTCTTTCCTGCTCGGCAGGAAGATTCCCGCCTACGGCTGCGTGTCGAATGTCGACGGCAACGGCAATTGGAGCGCCGACATCGCCCACGCGGTATCGACCTCGGCGCAGAGCCAGGCGGTGGCCAACCTGGTGAAGTTCGCCCAGGACAAGCGCTTCTCCGGCATCAACGTGGATTTCGAGGCGGTGGCGCAGGGCGACCGCAACAACTTCAGCCACTTCATCCAGGTTCTGGGCCGGGCATTGCACGCCAAGGGCCTGAAGCTGATCGTCAGCGTGCCGGCCTTTTCCGCCAAAGACGAAAACCATCCGGCCAATTACGGCTACGATCTGCGCGCCTTGGGCGCGGCGGCCGACTACCTGCAGATCATGAGCTACGACGAGGCGATTCCGGCCTGGGATCCGGGGCCGGTGGCCGGCTCGGACTGGATGGAGGATGACCTGGACTATGCGGTGGAGCGGGTGCCGGCGGCCAAGATACTGAACGGCATTCCAGCCTACGGCTACGATTGGAAGCGGCCTGGCGACGGCGGCATGCTGTACTGGAAGGATACGCAGGCCTTGATCGCCCGCTACGGCGCGCAGCCGCGCTACGACGCCGGCACCCATTCCCTGACTTTCAACTACGGCGCGGCCGATGGCAGCCGCCACACGGTGTGGACCGAAAACGCGCGCAGCGTGGCGCTGAAGGCCAGCCTGGTGAACGCCTACGGCCTGGGCGGCACATCCTTGTACGCGCTGGGGATGGAGGATGACGCGTTCTGGGCGGCGGTGAAACAGGGCCTGGCGCAGCGCTAGCCGGCTTCCGGCGATAAAAAAACCGGGCGCAGGCCCGGTTTTGTCTTGGCGGGTTTGCGGTTTACCAGCGGCCGCCGAGCGCGGCGATCAGCGCCACGCTGCCGGCGTACTGGCGGTTCACCACGTTCCACAGATTGTTCTCGGCGGCGATGCGGGCATTCTGCGCCGACAGCACGTTCAGGTAGGCGACGGTTCCAGCCTGGTATTGGTTCATCGCGATGGTTTCCGCCCGTTTGGCCGCCGCCAGCGCCGCCGTCTGCATGCCGGACTCCTCCTTCAGCAGGCTTTGCGCGGACAGATTGTCTTCGACGCCTTGCAGCGCCGCCAGCACGGTCTGGCGGTAGCTGGCCACGCTGGCGTCGTAGTTGGCGATCGCCTGCTCGGTCTGGGCGCGGCGCAGGCCGGCGTCGAACAGCGTCAGCGCCAGCGACGGGCCGACCGACCAGATGCGGTTGGGCAGCGTCACCCAGTCGGCGAAGGTGGAGCCGCGGTAGCCGCCGCTGGCGCCCAGCGTCAGCGTGGGGAAGAAGGCGGCTTTGGCGATGCCGATCTGGGCATTGGCGACCGCCATATTCCGTTCCGCCGCGGCCACGTCCGGCCGGCGCTCCAGCAGCGCCGAGGGGATGCCGGCCGGAATCTGCGGCAGGTGCGGCGTCTCGGCGGCCGGCGGCAGCGAGAAGCTGGCCGGCGCCTGGCCGAGCTGGGCGGCGATCGCGTGCTCCAGCTGGGCGCGGGTCAGCTGCTTGTCCACCACCGAGGCCTGCGCGGCGTGCCACTGGCTTTCCGCCGAGGCCACAGCCTCGTCGCCGACGATGCCGGCGGCGAACTGGTTGCGGGTCAGCTTCAGCGCCTCGCCCAGCGCTTTCTCGCTGTCGCGCAGATTGGCCAGTTGCCTGTCGGCCACCACCAGTTGCAGGTAGGCCGTGGCGAGCTGGGCCTGGCTGCTCAATCGAATGGCGGCCAGCTGGGCCTCGGAGGCCTGCTGCTTGGCCTTGCCGGCCTCCACTTCGCGCCGCACCGCGCCCCACAGATCCACTTCCCAGCTGGCGGACAGGCCCAGGTTGTAACTGGTGGCCGCGCCGTCGCCCGGCGCGCTCACGCCATGGCTCCGGGACGCGTTGGCCGACAGCGACGGGAACAGGCCGGCTTGTGCCTGGCGCAGCTGGGCCTGGGCCGCGCGGTACTGCGCCTCGGCCTGGGAGATGGTGGGGCTCTGCTGGTTCAGCGTGTCCATCAGGCGGTTCAGCGTCGGGTCCTGGAACACCGTCCACCAGTCGCCGCGCGGCATCGCGTCCTGCGGCTCGGCGCTCTTCCAGCGGCCGTCCTCCTTGAATTGGGCGGGAATGTCGAGCTTGGGCCTGGCGTAGTCCGGGCCGATCGCGCAGCCGGCCAGCGCCAGCGCCGCCAGCGCGGCGCATAGTTTCTGCGGCGTTGTTGTTCTATTCATGGCAATCATTCCTCTTTGCCGGCGGCCAAGGCCGGGCCGCGGCCGCCGCGCCACTTCAGGCACCACAGGCGGAAGCGGTCCAGGTACAGGTAGACGATGGGGGTGGTGTACAGCGTCAGCAGCTGGCTGAGCAGCAGGCCGCCGACGATGGAGATGCCCAGCGGGGTACGCATCTCGGCGCCGTCTCCGCGGCCCAGCGCCAGCGGCAACGCGCCGAACAGGGCGGCCATCGTGGTCATCATGATGGGGCGGAAGCGCAGCAGGCAGGCCTGCAGGATGGCTTCCTGCGGCGGCAGACCCTGCTCGCGCTCCGCCGTGAGCGCGAAATCTATCATCATGATGGCGTTTTTCTTGACGATGCCGATCAAGAGCAGGATGCCGATCAGCGCGATGATGTTGAACTCGCCGCCGGTGGCCATCAGCGCCAACAGCGCGCCGACGCCGGCGGAGGGCAGGGTGGAGAGGATGGTGATCGGGTGCACCACGCTCTCGTACAGCATGCCCAGCACGATGTACACCGCCACCAGGGCCGCCAGGATCAGCACCGGCTGGCTGTCCAGCGAAGCCTGGAACGACTTGGCTGTGCCCTGGAAGCTGGCGTGGATGCCGCTGGGCAGGCCGATGTCGGCGATGGCCGCGTCTATCGCCTGGGTGGCGTCGGACAGCGAGTAGCCGGGCGGCAGGTTGAAGGAGATGGTGGTGGCCGCGAACTGGCTCTGGTGGTTGACCGACAGCGCGGCATGGGTCGGTTGCCAGCTGGCGAAGGCCGACAGCGGCGTCGGCTGGCCGCCCGGCGTCTGCAGATAGATGTCGCGCAGGCCTTCAGGGCCCTGCCAGTACTGCGGCGCCACTTCCAGCACCACGTGGTACTGGTTGAGCGGATTGTAGATGGTGGAGACCTGGCGCTGGCCGAAAGCGTCGTTCAGCACCGAGTCCACCTGGGCCTGGGTCAGCCCCAGCCGCGCCATCGCCGCGCGGTCGAAGGCGAGCGTGGTTTGCAGGCCCTTCACCTCCTGGTCGTTGTTGAGGTCGGCCAGGAAGGGAATCTTGCTCATCGCCAGCTGCACCTTGGGCGTCCATTCGCGCAGCTCGTTCAGGTCGTCGCCCTGCAGCGTGTACTGGTATTGCGCGTTGCTGGAGCGGCTGCCGATGCGGATGTCCTGCACCGATTGCAGGAACAGCTGGGCGCCGGGCTCGCCGGACAGTTTCTTGCGCAGCCGGGCGATCACCTGATCTGCGTTTTCCTTGCGTTCGGCCAGCGGCTTCAGGCTGACGAACATATTGGCGCTGTTGCGCTGGCCGCCGCCGGTGAAGCCCACCACCTTGTCCACCGCCGGATCGGCGCCGACCACGTTGATGAAGCGCTGCAGCTTGCCCTGCATCGCCTGGAAGGAGATGCTCTGGTCGGCCTTGATCATGCCGGTCAGGCGGCCGGTGTCCTGTTGCGGGAAGAAACCCTTGGCAATCACCGTGTACAGGAACACGTTCAGCGCGATGGTGGCGCCGAGCACGGCCATCATCAGCCGGCCGTGGCGCAGCGCCCAGGACAGCGAGCGGCGGTAGCCGTTCAGCATCGCGTCGAAGGCGCGCTCGCTCCATTGGAACAGCTTGCCCGGAGCCTTGTGCGCGTCGTGCGTCTTCAGCCAGCGCGCGCACAGCATGGGCGTGGTGGTCAGCGACACCAGCAGCGACACCATGATGGCCACCGACAGCGTGACCGCGAATTCGCGGAACAGCCGGCCGATGATGCCGCCCATCAGCAGGATGGGAATGAACACCGCGATCAGCGAGATGCTCATCGACAGCACGGTGAAGCCGACCTCGCGCGCGCCGCGCAGCGCCGCCTGGAACGGCTGCATGCCATTCTCGATATGGCGGGAGATGTTCTCCAGCACCACGATGGTGTCGTCCACGACGAAGCCGGTGGCGATGGTCAGCGCCATCAGGCTGAGGTTGTTCAGCGAAAAGCCGGCCAGGTACATGATGGCGAAGGTGCCCACCAGCGACACCGGCACGGTGATGGCCGGGATGGCGGTGGCGCGGCCGTTGCGCAGGAACAGGAACACCACCAGGATCACCAGCGCGATCGAGATCGCCAGCGAGCGCTCTACTTCGGACAGCGAGGCGCGGATGGTGGGCGTGCGGTCCATCACCTGGTTGATCTTGATCGACGGCGGGATCGACGCCTGCAACTGCGGCAGCATCGCCTTCACCCGATCGACGGTTTCGATGATGTTGGCGCCGGGCTGGCGGAACAGGATCAGCATCACCGCCGGCTGCTTGCCCAGCATGCCGGCGTTGCGCAGGTCCACCACCGAATCCTTGACCTCGGCCACGTCCGAGATGCGCACCGCGCTGCCGTTCTTGTAGCTGACGATCAGCGGCAGGTAGTCGCTGGCCTTGCCGGCCTGGTCGTTGGCCTGCACCTGCCAGTGGCGCTCGTCGTTTTCCAGGAAACCCTTGGGCCGGTTGGCGTTGGTGCTGGTGATGGCGGCGCGCACCGTCTCCATGCCGATGCCGTAATGGTTCAGCTGCGTCGGGTTCATTTCCACCCGCACCGCCGGCTGCGCGCCGCCGCCGATGATCACGTTGCCGATGCCGTCCACCTGCGACAGTTTCTGCCCCAGGATGGAGTCGGCCGCGTCGTACATCTGGCCGCGGCTCAGGGTGTCCGAGGTCAGCGCCAGGATCATGATGGGCGCGTCGGCCGGGTTCACCTTGCGGTAGGTCGGGTTGGACGGCATGCCGGTGGGCAGCAGCGAGCGGGCGGCGTTGATGGCGGCCTGCACGTCGCGCGCGGCGCCGTTGATGTCGCGGTCCAGGTCGAACTGCAGCGTGACGTTGGTGGAGCCCAGCGAGCTGGTCGACGTCATCTCGGTGACGCCGGCGATGCGGCCCAGCGCGCGCTCCAGCGGCGTGGCCACCGTGGCCGCCATCGTTTCCGGGCTGGCGCCGGGCAGCTTGGCCGACACCGAGATGGTGGGGAAGTCCACCTGCGGCAGCGGCGACACCGGCAGCAGCTTGAAGGCGATGGCGCCGGCCAGCAGGATGGCCAGCGTCAGCAGCGTGGTGGCCACCGGGCGGCGGATGAAGGGGGCGGACGGAATCATGCGTCCACCTCTTCCGCAAGCTCGGGCTTGTCCTTGCGGCCGAAGCGCCGCGCCAGCCGGTCGAAGGCCAGGTAGATCACCGGGGTGGTGAACAGCGTCAGCACCTGGCTGACCATCAGGCCGCCCACCATGGTGATGCCCAGCGGCTGGCGCAGCTCCGAGCCCATGCCGCCGCCCATCATCAGCGGCAGCGCGCCCAAGAGCGCCGCCATCGTGGTCATCAGGATGGGGCGGAAGCGCAGCAGACAGGCCTGGTAGATGGCTTCGCGCGGCGCCATGCCCTGTTCGCGCTCGGCCTCCAGCGCGAAGTCTATCATCATGATGGCGTTCTTCTTCACGATGCCGATCAGGAGGATGATGCCGATGATGGCGATCACCGACAGGTCGGTGCCGGACACCATCAGCGCCAGCAGCGCGCCGATGCCGGCCGAGGGCAGGGTGGAGAGAATCGTGATCGGATGGATATAGCTCTCGTACAGCACGCCCAGCACGATGTACATGGTGACGATGGCGGCCAGGATCAGCCACAGCGTGTTGGACAGCGACGCCTGGAAGGCCATGGCCGCGCCCTGGAACTTGGTGTCCATGCTGGCCGGCAGGCCCAGCTCGGCTTCGGCCTGGCGGATGGCGTCCACCGCCTCGCCCAGCGACGCGCCAGCTTTCAGGTTGAAGGAAATGGTGGCGGTGGGGAATTGGCCCAGGTGGTTGATCGCCAGCGAGGTCGGACGCTCCTCTATGCTGGCCACCGCGTTCAGCGGCACCGGTCCGCCGCTGGCGGTGGGCACGTAGATGCCCTTCAGCGACAGCGGATCGCGCTGGTGGTCCTTGTCCACCTCCAGCACCACGCGGTACTGGTTGGTCTGGGTGAAGATGGTGGAGATCAGCCGCTGGCCGAAGGCGTCGTACAGCGCGTTGTCGATCGCGGCGGTGGTGACGCCCAGGCGGGAGGCGACGTCGCGGTTGATGTTGACGTAGGCTTGCAGGCCCTTGTCCTGCAGGTCGCTGGCGACGTCGGCCAGCGCTGGCTCTTGCTGCAGCCGGCGCACCAGCTTGGGCACCCAGGTCGACAGATCGTCCTGGCTGGTGGCCTGCAGCGTGAACTGGTATTGGGTGCGGCTGACGCGGGCGTCGATGGTCAGGTCCTGCACCGCCTGCAGGTACAGCGACATGCCCGGCACGTCGCCGGCGCGCTGCTGCAGCCGCGCGAGCACGGTGCGGATGTCGTCGCGCTCTCCCTTGGGCTTGAGGTTGATCAGCAGGCGGCCGCTGTTCAGCGTGGCGTTGGTGCCGTCGACGCCGATGAAGGAAGACAGGCTGTCCACCGCCGGGTCTTTCAGCAGCGCCTCGGCCAATTTTTCCTGACGGTCGGCCATCGCGCTGAAGGAGATGGACTGCGACGCCTCGCTGATGCCTTGTATCGCGCCGGTGTCCTGCAGCGGGAAGAAGCCCTTGGGCACCCAGACATACAGCGCCGCGGTCAGCGCCACGGTGCCGACCGCCACCAGCAGGGTGGTCTTCTGCCTGTCCAGCACCCAGGCCAGCATCTTGCCGTAGCCGGCGATGATGTCGTCGAAGAACTTGCCGCTGGCGTGGTAGAAGCGGCCCTGCTTTTCCTCTGGCACGTGCTTGAGCAACCGCGCGCACATCATCGGCGTCAGCGTCAGCGAGATGAAGGCGGAGATCAGGATGGACACCGCCAGCGTGATGGCGAATTCGCGGAACAGCCGGCCCACCACGTCGCCCATGAACAGCAGCGGGATCAGCACCGCGATCAGCGAGATGGTCAGCGAGATGATGGTGAAGCCGATCTGTTTGGAGCCCTTCAGCGCCGCCTCCAGCGGCTTGTCGCCTTCCTCGATGTAGCGGGCGATGTTCTCTATCATCACGATGGCGTCGTCGACGACGAAGCCGGTGGCGATGGTCAGCGCCATCAACGTCAGGTTGTTGATGGAAAAGCCGGTCAGGTACATCACGCCGAAGGTGCCCACCAGCGACAGCGGCACCGCCACCGCCGGAATGATGGTGGCCGGCACGTTGCGCAGGAAGACGAAGATCACCATCACCACCAGCGCGATGGCCAGCATCAGCTCGAACTCCACGTCCTCCACCGAGGCGCGGATGGTCACGGTGCGGTCGCTCAGCACGTGCACGTCCACCGAGCCGGGCAGCGTGCCCTGCAACTGCGGCAGCAGCGACTTGATGCGGTTGGTCACCTGGATCACGTTGGCGCCGGGCTGACGCTGAACGTTGAGTATGATGGACGGCGTGGTGCCGGACCAGGCGGCCAGCCGGGTGTTCTCGGCCGATTCCACCACCTTGGCCACGTCCCTGAGGTAGACCGGCGCGCCGTTCTGGTAGGCGATGATGACGTTCTTGTACTCGTCCGCGGACTGCAGCTGGTCGTTGCCGTCCACGGTGGAGGCCTGGCTCGGGCCGTCGAAGCTGCCCTTGGCCTGGTTGACGTTGGCGCTGGCGATGGCGGTGCGGATGTCCTCCAGCGTCAGCCCGCGCGAGGCCAGCGCCTTGGGATTGCTCTGGATGCGCACGGCCGGGCGCTGGCCGCCGCTGATGCTGACTAGGCCGACACCCTGCACCTGCGACAGCTTTTGCGCCAGACGGGTGTCCACCATGTCCTCAAGCTTGGTCAGCGGCATGGTGGGCGAACTGACGGCGATGGTCAGGATGGGCGTATCGGCCGGGTTGACCTTGTTGTAGACCGGCGGGCTGGGCAGGTCGGACGGCAGCAGGTTGCCGGCGGCGTTGATCGCCGCCTGCACTTCCTGCTCAGCGACGTCCAGCGTCAGGTCCAGGCTGAACTGCAGCGTGATCACCGAGGCGCCGCCGGAGCTGGACGACGACATCTGCGACAGGCCCGGCATCTGGCCGAACTGGCGCTCCAGCGGGGCGGTGACCGACGAGGTCATCACGTCGGGACTGGCGCCGGGGTAGAGCGTCACCACCTGGATGGTCGGGTAATCGACTTCCGGCAGCGCCGATACCGGCAGCATCCGCCAGGCCACCAGGCCGGTCAGCAGGATGGCCACCATCAGCAAGGTGGTGGCCACCGGCCGCATAATGAACGGACGGGAGGGATTCATGCTGTGTCCTTCCGCTTAATGGGCCGCCGAGGCGTGCTGCTTGCCGCCGCGCGGCTTGTGCCCCTTGGCTTCGCCTGCGGCGGCCGAGGCGGCTTCGCGCGCCTGGGCGGCGCGGTCTATCACTTTGACCTTGGCGCCGTCGCGCAGCTTGTCCACGCCGTCTATCACCACCTGCTGGCCCGGTCGCAAGCCTTCCTCGATGATGGTGTTGCCGCCGGACACCGGGCCGGTCTTGACCTTGGCGATGCTGACCATGGAATCTGCGCCGACGGTGTAGACGTAGTTGCCCATCTTGCCCAGCTGCACCGCGGCGGTGGGGACTACCACCGCGTCCTTGCGCACGCCCAGCTGCAGGTTGACGTTGACGAACTGGTTGGGGAACAGCTGCTGCTGCTCATTGGCGAATGTCGCCTTGATATTGATGGTGCCGGTGCTGGTGTTCAACTGGTTGTCCAGCGCCAGCAGCTTGCCGTCGGCCAGTTTGTGGCGGTTGTCGCGGTCCCAGGCTTCCACCTTGAGCGTCTTGTTGTCGCGCGCGGCCTGCAGCACCGGGCTCAGGCTGACCTCGGGGATCGCGAAGGTGACGTTGATCGGCTGCGTCTGGGTGATGGTGACCAGGCCGTTGGCGTCGCTGGCATGGACGATGTTGCCCGGGTCCACCTGGCGCAGGCCGACGCGGCCGGAGATCGGCGCCGTGACGCGGGTGTAGTCGACGTTGACGCGGGCGGCTGCGACGGCGCCCTGGTCGACCTTGACCGTGCCCTGGTACTGGCGCACCAGCGCCTGCTGGGTGTCGACCTGTTGCTTGGCGATGGAGTTCTGGCTGGCCAGCTGCTGGTAGCGGGCCAGGTCCAGCCTGGCGTTCTCCAGCAGCGCCTGGTCGCGCAGCAGCTGGCCTTCGGCCTGAGTCAGCGCGGCCTGGTAGGAGCGGGCGTCCAGCTCAGCCAGCAACTGGCCTTGCTTGACCTGTTGGCCTTCGGTGAAATGAACCTTTTCCAATTGTCCGTCGACGCGGCTGCGCACGGTCACGGTATAGGCGGAGGTGACGGTGCCCAGCGCGTTCAGCTGCAGCGGCGCGTCCATGGCCTGCACGGCCGCCACGCCCACCGCCATCGGCGCGGCGCCCTTGTTCCTGGCCGCGGCTTCCTTGGCACTCTGGCTATGCTGGTGCCACCACCAGCCGCCGCCCAGCGCGGCAAGCAGGATGAGTATCAAGGGCAGGCGTTTGGATTTGACTGGCGCGGCGGTCGACATGCGGAGAGCTCCGGGCTGCTGGTTGTTGTTGTGTGGCAAAGCATGACATTTTTACATGCTTTGTGCTGCGGCGATGCGGAAAAACAGCGATTTAGTGCTGACTACGCATGCTTAAGAGTGAACGCATTGTATTAGCTTGGTTTGAGCGGGAAATGGCTTTGTGTTGTGAAATGTTAATGAAAAAAGAGTGTTTGATTTTTATGTTAAAAAGGAGCGGAAAGCCGATGCCGTAAGGCTTTGGCGCGGATGGCTTTCCTGTGGCGCCGGCACTCGCGCGTGGGAGGCGGCGTTTTTACCATTTATTTACACAAGGCCGGCCGGATCTCTATCCGCATTTTATTTCCCAGCACCTAGCATGCCTGGCGAAGCGTCAATTATTTGGACGAGAAACCATAAGGAGCAGGGATGTCTGCGGGATACAGAAGCATGGCGATATCGGCGTCGGATCGAGAACGCGGGCAGCAATCGATGGCGATGCTGGTCCTGGCCGCGCTGGGCGTGGTGTACGGCGACCTGGGCACCAGCCCGCTGTACGCGCTGCAGGAGGCCTTCAACGGCGATCACGGCGTGAGGCCGACGCCGGACAATGTGGTCGGGGTGGTGTCGCTGTTCCTGTGGTCGCTGATCCTGATGGTCAGCGTCAAATACGTGATGGTGCTGATGCGGGCCGACAACAAGGGCGAGGGCGGCATCCTGGCGTTGTTGGCCCAGATCACCGGCGGGCGAAGCGGGGATGGCCGCCGCGTCGCCGTCGGCTGGGTGCTGCTGGGCCTGGCCGGCGCGGCGATGCTGTACGGCGACGGCGTGATCACGCCGGCGGTATCGGTGTTGAGCGCGATGGAGGGGCTGCAGGTGGCGACCCCGGCTTTGGCGGCCTACGTGGTGCCCGCCACCGTCGTCATTCTGGCCATGCTGTTCATGATCCAGCCTTTCGGTTCCGGCCGGGTCGGCGCGGCCTTCGGCCCGATACTGGCGGCGTGGTTCGTGGCGATCGCCGCGCTGGGACTGGCCCAGCTGTGGCGGAACCCGGCCATCCTGCAGGCGGTCAACCCCTGGCACGGCATCGCCTATTTCCAGCGCAACGGTTTCGCCGGCTTTGTCTCGCTGGGCGCGGTGGTGCTGTGCCTGACCGGCGCGGAGGCGCTGTACGCCGACATGGGCCACTTCGGCGCGCGGCCGATACGGCTGGCCTGGTACGGCCTGGCGCTGCCGGCGCTGATTCTGAGCTATCTGGGGCAGGGCGCCTTGCTGCTCGCGCATCCGCAGCTGTCCGGCAGGCCTTTCTATTCGATGGTGCCGGAGTGGGGGCTGTTACCGATGGTGGCGCTGTCCACGCTGGCCACTATCGTCGCCTCGCAGGCATTGATCACGGCGGTGTTCTCGCTGACCCACCAGTCGGCGCAGCTGGGTTTCTTTCCCCGGGTCAAGGTGCTGCATACCTCGGGCAGCCACAAGGGGCAGATCTACCTGCCGCTGCTGAACTGGACGCTGATGCTGGCCACGATCGCGGTGGTGCTGGGCTTTCGCGAGTCGGGCAAGCTGGCAGCCGCTTTCGGCCTGGCGGTCTCCACCACCATGGCCATCACCACTGTGCTGTTCGCGGTGCTGGCGCGCCGCCGTTGGCATTGGCCGTGGTGGGCGGTGGCGCTGGTGGCGGGCAGCTTGTTCGCGATCGACCTGGCGTTCTGGCTGGCCAATGCGCTCAAGTTTCTCGACGGCGGCTGGCTGCCGCTGCTGCTGGGCCTGGCGGTATTCTGCGTGATGGGATGCTGGTTCGGCGGACGGCGCTTGCAGATGAGGGAAAGCCGCGGCCGCCAGCTGCCGCTGGAGGCGCTGCTCTCCAGCCTGGGCATGAATCCGGTGGCGCGGATTCCAGGCGTCGGCGTGTTCCTGTCCGAGCGCGCGGACGGCACGCCGCTGGTGCTGCTGCACCACCTGAAGCACAACCAGGCACTGCACGAAACCGCGATCCTGCTGACGCTGCAGATGCTGGACGTGCCGCGCGCGGCGGGCGAGCGGGTGTCGGCGCAGTGGCTGGGGCAAGGCATGGCCAGGGTGACGGCGCGCTACGGCTATATGGAAGAGCCGGACGTGCCGGAGGCGATGGCGCGGGCGGCGGAGGCGCTGGGTTTGCCGCCGCTGGAGCCGTTGAGCACCAGCTACTATCTGGGGCGGCAGACGCTGGTGGCCGCGCCGGGCAGCGGCGGCTTGAAGCGCTGGCTGGTGGGCGTCTTCGCCTTTCTCAGGCAGAACGAGCGCAGCGCGACGCTGTATTTCGGCCTGCCGCCCAACCGGGTGGTGGAGCTGGGCGCGCGCATCGAACTGTAGCGTGTCGGCCTCATGACATTGCCGATCAGGCGCGGGAGGCCGCTGCGGCGGCTTCGCCTTGCCTGTGCTGGCTTTTACTTTCATTTCCGAACATGACATCTTCGTTTTTTGCGCAAATCGCCTAATCCGGACTAGGCAATGCCGGCGATCGATGTCATTCTTTGCCGCTTTGATTGTCCCGAGCCCGGCGAACCGCCCGGGCGGCGCCGGCTCAGGCCCGCGCGGCAGAACAACAGAGTGAGTTGGATATGAGCAAGAAACAAGACGCGCCGGAGCTGCGGCGCTCGCTGCAGGCTCGACACCTGTCGATGATCGCCATCGGCGGCTCGATCGGCACCGGCCTGTTCCTGGCGTCCGGCGCCACCATCTCGGGCGCGGGCGCCGGCGGCGCGCTGCTGGCCTACGCGCTGGTCGGCCTGATGGTGTACTTCCTGATGACCAGCCTGGGCGAAATGGCCGCCTTCATGCCGGTGTCCGGCTCCTTCCAGGCCTACGGCTCGCGTTTCGTCGATCCGGCCTTCGGCTTCGCGCAGGGCTGGAACTACTGGTACAACTGGGCGATCACCGTCGCGGTGGAACTGGCCGCGGCCGCCATCATCATGAACTACTGGTATCCCGGGATACCGGGCGTGGTGTGGAGCGGGGGCTTCCTGGCCATCATCTTCGCGCTCAACTATTTCTCGGTGAAGGGCTTCGGCGAGGCCGAGTTCTGGTGCTCGATGCTGAAGGTGGCCACCATCATCGCCTTCATCGTCATCGGCTTCCTGATGATTCTGGGCATCATGACCGAGCCGAACCCGAGCCGCATCGCGCCGGGTCTGCAAGTGATGATGCAGGGCGAGGGGCCCTTCGTCGGCGGCCTGGCGGCCTTCGTCGGCGTGGCCATGGTGGTGGGCTTCTCCTTCCAGGGCACCGAGCTGATCGGCGTCGCCGCGGGCGAGTCGGCCAACCCCGGCCGCACCATTCCGCGCGCCGTGCGCCAGATCTTCTGGCGCATCCTGATGTTCTACATGCTGTCCATCCTGATCATCGGTCTGATCCTGCCGCACAACGATCCGTCGCTGCTGAAGAACGACATGAAGGATGTCGGCGCCAGCCCGTTCACGCTGGTGTTCAACCGCGCCGGCCTCGCTTTCGCCGCCAGTCTGATGAACGCGGTGATCCTGTCCGCCATCCTGTCGGCCGGCAACTCCGGCATGTACGCGTCCACCCGCATGCTGTACGCGATGGCCAAGAACGGCATGGCGCCCAAGGTTTTCGGCAAGCTGACCGACAACGGCGTGCCGCGCAACGCGCTGTACGCCACCACGCTGGTGGCCTGCCTGTGCTTCCTGACGTCGTTGTTCCAGAGCAACGCTGTCTACATGTGGCTGTTGAACTCGTCCGGCATGACCGGCTTCATCGCCTGGCTGGGCGTGGCGATCAGCCATTACCGCTTCCGCCGCGCCTACGTGAAGCAGGGCTACAGCCTGGACGACCTGCCGTACAAGGCCAAATGGTTCCCGCTGGGCCCGCTGTTCGCCTTCGCGCTGTGCCTGCTGATCATGCTGGGCCAGAACTACACCGCCTTCACCGCCGCCAAGGTGGATTGGAACGGCGTCATCGCCACCTATCTGGGCATTCCGCTGTTCCTGGCGCTGTGGTGGGGCTACCGCGTCAAGCACAATACCCGCATGGTGCCCTTGGAAAAGGTGGAACTGGCGGAGGCGCATCGCAACGCCTTGATGCAGCGAGAGGAAAATCGCGGCGGCAAGCCCGCCGCCGCCCAGGCCTGAGCGGGCTGGAAAAATGGTTGACCAAGCCCGCTGGCAAGCGGGCTTTTTTTATGGTTTCATCCGCTATCCTGACAACATTTTAAACCTTCCAGGCGGGGTGCCGTATGCAGTTGCTGTCCACCTTCATTACCAAGTTTTTGTTCGTGATGGCGGCGCTGTTGCCGATCATGAATCCGCCCGGCCTGGTGCCCATCTTCATCTCGATGACGGCACGCAACACGCCGCAGCAGCGGCGCTACCTGGCGCGGCGCATCGCGATCTATTGCGCGCTGCTGCTGGTGGGCAGCATGTTCGTCGGCGGCTACGTGCTGTCCTTCTTCGGCGTGTCGCTGCCGGTGGTGCAGATGTCCGGCGGCTTGCTGATCACCTTCGCCGCCTGGCGCATGCTGAACGACACGCCGGCCGAGTCCAGCCAGCCGTCCGCCGAGCAGGCCAGGGTGGACAGCCAGGCCGAGCTCAAGCAGCGCGCCTTCTATCCGTTGACCTTTCCGCTGACCGTGGGGCCGGGCTCGGTGTCGGTGGCCATCACCATCGGCGCCACGCTGACCGGCAGCGGCAAGGGGCTGGTGCGCTTCGTGATCAGCCCGATCGCCGGACTATCGGCGGTGCTGGTGGGCAGCACCCTGGTCTACCTGTGCTACGCCAACGCCGACAAGCTGCTGCGCTATCTGGGCCAGACCGGCTCCGTGGTGTTCCTGCGGCTGTCCGCCTTCATTCTGCTGTGCCTGGGCGTGCAGATCATGTGGGACGGCTTCGGCGAGCTGGCCAGCCAGTGGCTGCGGGACAACGCCGGGCTGCTGCATTGAGCGCCATGCCATGCGTTTGCCGCTTGGCCGGCATTTATTGACTTGAGGCAAAGTTGACGGGAGGAGGAGAAGGCGGCAGACTGTGTTCAATGGGAATCCACCGACTGGAGACGGATATGAGCACAAGCGCTTTCTTCATCCCCTCGCTGAACCTGATGGGCGCGGGCTGTCTGCAACAGGCCGTCGACGCGATGCGCGGCCACGGTTTCCGCCGCGCGCTGATCGTCACCGACCAGGGCCTGGTCAAGGCCGGCCTGGCCGCCAAGGTGGCCGACATGCTGGGCAAGGCCGACATCGAACCGGTGATCTTCGACGGCGTCCATCCCAATCCCAGCTGCGCCAATGTCAACGCCGGTCTGGCGCTGCTCAAGGAAAAGCAGTGCGACGTGGTGGTGTCGCTGGGCGGCGGCTCGCCGCACGACTGCGCCAAAGGCATCGCGCTGGTGGCGGTGAACGGCGGCAAGATCCAGGACTACGAGGGCGTGGACAAGTCGGCCAAGCCGCAGCTGCCGCTGGTGGCGATCAACACCACCGCAGGCACCGCGTCCGAAATGACCCGCTTCTGCATCATCACCGACGAGTCGCGCCATATCAAGATGGCCATCGTCGACAAGCACACCACGCCCATCCTGTCGGTCAACGATCCGGAAACCATGGCCGGCATGCCGGCCTCGCTGACCGCCGCCACCGGCATGGACGCGCTGACCCACGCGGTGGAAGCCTATGTGTCCACTATCGCCACCCCCATCACCGACGCCTGCGCCTTGAAGGCGGTGGAACTGATCGCCGGCTTCCTGCGCCGCGCGGTGAAGGACGGCAAGGACATGGAAGCGCGCGAGCAAATGGCTTACGCCCAGTTCCTGGCCGGCATGGCCTTCAACAACGCCTCGCTGGGCTATGTGCACGCGATGGCGCACCAGCTGGGCGGCTTCTACGACCTGCCGCACGGCGTGTGCAACGCGGTGCTGCTGCCGCATGTGCAGGCCTTCAACGCAGCCTCGGCCGGAGAGCGGCTGGGCGACGTGGCCATCGCGCTGGGCGAGAAGACACGCAGCGCCCAGGCGGCCATCGCGGCGATCAAGCGCCTGGCGGCGGATGTCGGCATTCCGGCAGGCTTGAGGGAGCTGGGCGTCAAGGAGGCGGATATCCCGACGCTGGCGGACAACGCGCTGAAGGATGCCTGCGGTTTCACCAATCCGCGCAAGGGCAGCCATGAGGATGTCTGCGCGATCTTCCGCGCCGCGATGTAGCGGGAGCGGGAAGGCGGCGCGGCGGATGTCACCCATCCGCCGCGCAGGGATAAATTTTTTTGCCGTCATATATCGCACTGCGATATTTTAATTAAAAGCTAAATTAGGCGATAGGCGCCGGAGGGGCTGATTTGCGCGTGCGAACACAGGACAGGAGTGAATGATCATGGCAATCGAAATACGCTTGGAACGGGTAGAGGGGTGCAGAAAGCCGCCGGCAGGCGCTTTCCTGGTAGACGGCAAGTGGCCGCGCGGTTTGCCGCGCTCGGCGCTTGCGGCTGGGCATTGGCTGCCTAGGGTGATGCCGACCGAGGAACTGGTGGCGTGGATGCGCCTGCAGCCCTTGCGCTGGTCGACCTTCTGCGATATCTACTGGGCGGATATGAGCAATAATCCGGCGCGTTGGAAGCCCTTGCTGGACGCGATGGAGCTGGGCGGGCTGGTGCTGCTGCATAGCGGAGAGGCGGACGAACGCAGCCCGGTGCGCGCCCTGGCCGACTTTCTGCTGGCGCGCTACCGCGAGCGTCATGCCGAAGGCGCGGAGGCGTGAACGGCATGGCCGTCGGCGATTGGCCGGCGATGCGTTAGACTGCGGCGCAGGATACACCGCATAGAAGCGATGGCATGAGTTTGAACAAGGAAGATTTTGAACGGCTGGCGGATTTCCGCTACCGGCTGCGCCGCTTTTTGCGGTTCAGCGAGGACCTGGCGCAGGATAACGGCATCACCCCGCTGCAGTACCTGCTGCTGCTGCAATTGAAAGGCTATCCGGGCCGCAGCTGGGCGACGGTGGCGGAACTGGCGGAGCGGCTGCAGTCCCATCATCACAGCGTGGTGGGGCTGGTCAGCCGCTGCGAGGGGCAAATGCTGGTGCGGCGCCAGCCGGGGCGCGAGGACAGGCGCTGCGTGGAAGTGCATCTGCAGCCCAAGGGCGAGGAGCTGGTGGCGCGGCTGGCCGGCGCGCACCGCGACGAGCTGATCGCGCTGCAGCAGGCCGGCGGCCATCTGTCGCTGGACCTGCTGCTGCAGACCAAGCTGCAATTACAGCTGCCGGAGGAGCTGGGCTAGGCTTGGTGACGCTCGTCCAGGCGCCGCGGCTGGGTCGCCTGGGCAAATAGCGCGGCGCGTTGTTGCATATGGCTTGACGGCATTTAGTAAACGCGGCGTTTTCAGGCAAGATGTCGGGATGCGGTCCGCCCGAGGGCGGACGAGAAAGAAAGAGAGAATCATCATGGCATCCGACGCGCCGCATCTTCCGCTGCACCCTGAAACCCTGGCCATCCGGGCCGGGTTGGAAACCAGCCAGTTCAACGAGCACAGCCAGGGCCTGTTCCTGACGTCCAGCTTCACCTACGAATCGGCCGCGCAGGCGGCGGCGATGTTCCTGGGCGAGATCGACGGCTACACCTATTCCCGCTTCACCAATCCGACCGTCGCCGCGTTCCAGCATAGGCTGGCGCAGATGGAGGGCGGGGAGCGCGCCATCGCCACCGCCACCGGCATGGCGGCGATCCAGGCCATCATGATGACTTTGCTGCAGGCTGGCGACCACATCGTGTCGTCGCAAAGCCTGTTCGGCTCCACCACCAATCTGTTCGCCAACCAGTTGGCCAAGTTCGCCGTGGCCACCGACTTCGTCGACGCGCGCGACCTGTCCGCCTGGCGGGAGGCGCTGCGGCCGAACACCAAGCTGCTGTTCCTGGAGACGCCGTCCAATCCCTTGACCGAAGTGGCCGACATCGCGGCCATCGCCGACATCGCCCACGCGCATGGCGCGCTGCTGGTGGTGGACAACAGCTTCTGTTCGCCGGCCTTGCAGCAGCCGTTGAAACTGGGCGCCGATCTGGTCATGCATTCCGCCACCAAGTTCATCGACGGCCATGGCCGGGTGATGGGCGGGGCGGTGGTCGGCAGCGACAAGCTGGTCGAGCAGGTCTATTTGCACGTGCGCGCCGCCGGTCCCTCGCTGGCGCCGTTCAATGCCTGGACGCTGCTGTCCGGTTTGGAGACGCTGCACCTGCGGATGGAGAAGCACAGCGCCAACGCGCTGGAGCTGGCGCGCTGGCTGGAGGCGCAGCCCAATGTGGAGCGCGTCTATTACCCGGGCCTGGAGAGCCACCCCCAGCACGAGCTGGCGCTGCGCCAGCAGAAGAGCGGCGGAGCGGTGGTGTCCTTCGTGGTCAAGGGCGGCCGCAAGGCCGCGTGGAAAGTGGTGGACGCGGTCAGGGTGATCTCGCGCACCGCCAATCTGGGCGATGTGAAAACCACCCTCACTCATCCGGCCAGCACCACCCACGCCCGCGTGACGCAGGAGGCGCGCGAGCGCGCCGGCATCGTCGAGGGGCTGTTGCGCGTCAGCGTCGGCCTGGAAAATGTACGGGACCTTCAACAAGATCTGTTGCGGGGCCTTGACTAAGCCCTTTTAACGCGTGTTTCATTCAAACGGCAGTCTAAAATACGGACTGCCGTTTTTCGTGTGCCCTGAGCGGTGGATGGCGAGGCAAGAGGGACATGCCTTGACATCGATCAAGTTAAAACGTAAGTTTGAAACGCTTGTTCGAAAGCTGAGATGAGCAAGACCAAATCACAAAACACAACAAAGGCTCTGGAGATCATGGAGGGCAACCGTCCCGATACCGCAACCCGCATCCTGGACGTCGCTGAGCGTCTGTTCGTGGAGCACGGCTTCGAGGCGACGTCTCTGCGCATGATCACCCAGCAGGCCGAGGTGAATCTGGCCGCGGTGAACTATCACTTCGGCTCCAAGGATGCGTTGTTCGAATCCGTGTTTCTGCGCAGGCTGGCGCCCTTGCTGGAAGATTGCCTGGCGGAACTGGATACGCTGGAGGCGCGGGAAGGCGTCCTGCCGCTGGAGCAGCTGGTGCTGTCGTTCATACGGCCCTGTCTGGCTCTGTCCAAGGACCCGTCGCGCGGCGGCGCCATGTTCGTGCGCCTGCTGTCGCGGACCCTGGTGGAAAACCACCGCCTGCTGCGCGAGACCATCTCGCAGCAGTACAGCGTGTTCGTGCAGCGCTATACCAGCGCCTTCCAACGGGCGCTGCCGCACCTGGAGTCGGAGCAGCTCGCCTGGCGCATGCACCTCGCCTTCAGCGTCATGTTCAACGCCTTCGCCGGCAACGATGTGCTGAAAATCTTCACGCGCAGCCAGATCGTTACCGCCAGGGATCCGGACATGATCGTCAAATATCTGGTGCCTTTCGTGATTGCCGGTCTGGTCGCGCCCGTCGAAAGCTGATTCCGCATCGCCCGCCAATTACAACAGCAAGGCGGCGCATGCGGAACTGAGGGGTCAACACGAGGGTAAACACAATGATTGCTGCCGTTCTTCTGGTCGTGCTGCTCGGCGCGCTGGCTTACTTCGCCGCGCCGGTGCTGGTCTGGACCGTGGGTGTCGCCGCCTGGCTCGCCGCGCTCCAGTTCGTATTCCACTGTCCGCTGCCTGTCGCCGCCTGGGCGGTTTTCGCCGCGGTCGCCGCGGTGCTCAACATCGTGCCGCTGCGCCGCGCCGTATTTACCGGCCCGGTATTCGGCGTGTTCAAGAAAATCACGCCTGCGATGTCGCAGACCGAGCAGGAGGCCATCAACGCCGGCACGGTGTGGTGGGACCGCGACCTGTTCTCCGGCAAGCCGGATTACCAGCGCCTGCTGTCTTTTCCGGATCCCAAGCTGTCTCCGGAAGAGCAGGCCTTCATCGACGGTCCGACCGAGCAGCTGTGCGGCATGATCGACGACTGGAAGATCACCCACGAGCTGAAGGATCTGCCGCCGGAAGTTTGGCAGTTCATCAAGGATCATGGCTTCCTGGGCATGATCGTCAAGAAGAAGTACGGCGGCCTGGAGTTCTCCAACTACGCGCACGCCAAGGTGGTGACCAAGATCGCCACCCGCGGCGGCACGGCTGCCGTGTCGGTGATGGTGCCCAACTCGCTCGGACCGGGCGAGCTGCTGCAGCATTACGGCACCGAGGAGCAGAAGGACTACTACCTGCCGCGCCTGGCCAAGGGCGTGGAAGTGCCGTGCTTCGCGCTGACCAGCCCGTATGCCGGCTCCGACGCCGGCGCCATCCCGGACTACGGCGTGGTCTGCCGCGGCTCCTACACCCATCCACGCACCGGCGAACGTTTCGAGAACGTGCTGGGCGTGCGCATCAGCTGGGAGAAGCGCTGGATCACGCTGGCTCCGGTGGCCACCATTCTGGGTCTGGCGTTCAAGATGTACGACCCTGAGCATCTGCTGGGCGACAAGGAAGACATCGGCATCACCTGCGCGCTGGTGCCGACGGAGCACGAGGGCGTCGAAATCGGCCGCCGCCACTTCCCGGGCGGCTCCGCCTTCATGAACGGCCCCACCTGGGGCAAGGATGTGTTCATTCCGCTGGACTGGATCATCGGCGGCCGCGACTACGCCGGCCAAGGCTGGCGCATGCTGGTGGAATGCCTGTCGGTCGGCCGCTGCATCTCGCTGCCGGCGATGTCCGTGGCCTGCGGCAAGCTGACCACCTGGACCACGGGCGCCTACGCCCGCATCCGCGACCAGTTCGGCCTGCCTATCGGCAAGTTCGAGGGCGTGGACGAGGCGATGGCCCGCATCGGCGGCTATACCTACCAGATGGAGGCGTCGCAGGACCTGGCCTTGACCGGCCTGGACAACGGCGAGAAGCCGTCGGTGCTGTCCGCCATCCTGAAGTACCACAACACCGAGCGCATGCGCAAAACGCTGAACGACGCGATGGACGTGCATGGCGGCAAGGCCGTGGTGCTGGGTCCGCGCAACTACCTGGCGCGCGGCTACCAGGCGATCCCGATCGGCATCACCGTGGAAGGCGCCAACATCCTGACCCGTTCGATGATCATCTACGGCCAGGGCGCGATCCGCTGCCACCCGTTCGTGCTGCGCGAGATGAAGTCGGCGATGGCCAACGACGGCGCCGAGTTCGACAAGGCGATTACCGGCCACATCAACTTCGTGATCAGCAATTTCGTGCGCTCGCTGTGGCTGGGCCTGACCGGCGCCTGCCTCGCGTCCAGCCCCAGGGGCGGCGCCACCGCGGCCTACTACAAGCGCGTCACCCGCTTGTCCAGCGCCTTCGCGCTGCTGTCCGACATGGCCATGTTCAGCCTGGGCGGCTCGCTGAAGTTCCGGGAGAAGCTGTCCGCCCGCCTGGGCGACATGCTGTCCGGCCTGTACATCGCCACCGCGTCGCTGAAGCGCTTCGAGCGCGACGGCGCGCCCAAGGAAGACATCGCCGTGATGAGCTGGGCGGTGGAGAACGCGCTGTACGACGTGCAGGTGGCGATGGACGGCTTCCTGGCCAACCTGCCCAGCCGCGGCCTGGCCTGGATTCTGCGCCGCGTGATCTTCCCGTGGGGCCTGACGCTGAAGCCGGCGTCCGACCGCACCGGCACCAAGGTGGCCCGCGCCATGATGGAGCCGGGCGCCACCCGCGAGCGCCTGACCCGCGGCATGTACGTGCCTAAGTCCGAGGCGGATCCGGTCGGCGTGCTGGACCACGCCTTGCAAGCCATCCTGGCCACCGAGCCGGTGGAGCAGAAGCTGCGCAAGCTGGCGCGCGACGGCAAGTTCAAGTCCATCACCGCGCGCGAGCGCCTGGCGGAGGCCTTGCAGACCGGCCTGATCAACCAGGAAGAATTCGACGCCGTCACCCGAGCCCGCAAGCTGAAGCGCGACGTGATCATGGTGGACGACTTCGACAAGAAGCTGGAGCAGCATGACGACAAATTGCTGCAGCGCCTGATTTTCTAATTCGGGCAACGTGGTACCATGCGCCGGATGCCGCATGCATCCGGCGTTGAGCAAAGCGGCCGCGTCCAGCGCGGCTGTTTTTCTCAGCGCCAGGCTTTTTCAAGGGGTAGGGAATGGAACAGCAGGAACACCGGACGCCGGTATTGCGGGTGCGCGCCTTGCCCACCAGCACCAACGCTTACGGCCGGGTGCAGGCGGGCTGGCTGATGAGCCAGATCGACATGGCCGGCAGCCTGGATGCCGAGCGTTTGTCCCGCGGGCCGGTGACGACCGTGGCGGTCAACGCTTTTCAGTTCGCCGCGCCCATCCTGCTGGGCGACGTGGTGGACATGTACGTGGAGCGCCTGCGCATCGGCCAGAAATCGATCACGCTGAAGATTTCCGTCGAGGCCGAGCGCATGGACGGCTCGCACGTGCGCATCACGGAAGTGATCGCGACTTTCGTCGCGGTCGACGCCGAAGGCAAGTCCAGATTGCTGGGCGACGCCTAGTCCAAATGTGAGGCCTGCAACAAATTGTTGTGGAAATGTTGCATTAAACGAACGTTTGGAACAAAAGCTCTGATATCTGGTTGGATTGCTCTAATTCTCTGGTAGCATCGGCGATGATTCGGTCAATGACCGAGTCATCGTTAATGAAAATATCCAAGCTACAAAAGAGAGGGAAGCATGAAGCTCAAGCATCTCAGCCTGTCCGTGATGATCATGGGCACCGCGCTCGGTCTGGCATCGACTCAGGCCGCGGCCTCGGGTTATCAGTTCGGCTCGCAGAGCGTCTCCGGCCAGGGCACCGCGCACGCGAACGGCGCCGAAGCCAATGATCCTTCCACCATCTTCACCAACCCGGCCGGCCTGTCCCGGCTGGACGGCACCCAGCTCGTGATCGGCGGCACCCTGGTGGTGCCGCATTCCGAATACACCGACAACGGCTCCAGGAACGTGCTGGGCCAGCCCACCGGCGGCGGCAACGGCGGCACCTTCGCGCCTAAGGCCGTGGCCGCGCCGACTTTCTACCTGTCGCACAAGATCAACGACAAGATCACCGCCGGCATCGGCATGTACGTGCCTTACGGCGCCAAGCTGGACTACGGCTTCGACTGGGCCGGCCGCTACGCACTGAAGAGCGTCAACCTGCAGTCGCTGAACATCAACCCGTCCATTTCCTTCAAGCTGGATGAGCGCCACTCCTTCGGCTTCGGCGTGTCCGCCCAGTATATGGATGCGACGCTGGAGCAGATGGCGGATGCAACGTCTGGGTTGGCATTGAGTGTTGCAAAGGGCCTGCCTGGCGGAGTTACTCCCGGCAACATCGCTACTGCTATGGGCATGCTGAAGGCCGCAGGAGTAAGGGGGGATGGCCTCGCGCACGTAGAGGGTAATGATTGGGGCTTTGGCTGGAATGTCGGTTATATGTTCCAACTGGACGAAAATACCCGCTTTGGTTTGGCTTACCGTTCCAGTATCAAGCAGAAGTTGACGGGTAGTTCGACTTGGACTTTTAACAATGTGACCGGCAGCATGGTTCCATTCGGCATTCCACTGTCTGCCGCCGCCGCTGCCAAGGCAAAGCACCCGAATGCATCTGCCTCTGTTGATGTGACCACCCCGGAAACCGTGTCCGCCAACTTCTTCCATCAGTTGAACCCGAAAGTGGCGCTGATGGCCGACGCCACCTGGGTGCGCAACTCGCAGCTGCAGCAGATCGACATCAAGCAATACAGCACGCCGGCTCAGGGCGATCTGATACTGCACCAGAACTGGAAGGACACCTGGCGCCTGTCGTTCGGCTCCAACTACCAGCTGAACGATGCCTGGATGCTGCGCGGCGGCGTGGCCTGGGAGCAGTCGCCGGTGCAGTCGGACGACCAGCGCCATCCGGCTCTGCCGGACAGCGACCGCCTCTGGCTGTCGTTGGGCGCCAACTACAAGATCAACAAGCAGAGCTCGATCGACCTGGCCTACAGCTTCATCGACTTCAAGAACGCCAACGTCAACTACACCGATTCCTGCAATCCGACCGGTCAAAAGGCTGATGGCTCTCTGTGCACCGGCAACGGCGGCACGGTCAAGGGCAGCTACAAGACTTATCTGCAGCTGATCGGCGTGCAATACAACTACCGTTTCTAAGCGGCTGCATGCCGGCATGAAAATGATTCGGGGCGGATGCGCAGGCGTCCGCCCCGTTTGTTTTGGGCTGCCGGCAGAGGGTGTTGCGCTTGCGCCAGCGCCGCATGCGATTTTTTTGCAAAACCTGCTTTGATTTTGCCCAAAATGGGTTAGACTAATCCGACATAAAAGCGAGTGTTTGATATTTTATCTGCATCCGCGACATGGCCGCCGTCGGCGCGTGCAAAACGCCGGTTGCGGTTGCGGCCGGAACAATAGAGATTATCCCCGGTCGTTTCTATCAAGCAGTACCCGCCAGCGCCGCGCCAGCCCCTGCCGGCGCGGGCAATGGGCAAGGACGATTTCAACGCCCGTCCTTGAAGCAAGCAGGACAGGTTGAGAGGGGCCTGTCTCATGTGTGTTTCAACAAAACGAGGAAACCATGTCTCAAACCAAATTCAATGTACGCAAGGTTGCCGTGCTCGGTGCCGGCGTGATGGGGGCGCAGATCGCCGCCCACCTGGTGAACGCCAAGGTACCGACCATTCTGTTCGACCTGCCGGCCAAGGAAGGCGACAAGAACGGCATCGCGCTGAAGGCTATTGACGGTCTCAAGAAGCTGAAACCCTCTCCGCTGGCCGGCAGCGACGTGGTCGCCCACATCCAGCCCGCCAACTACGACGACCACCTGCACCTGCTGAAAGACTGCGACCTGGTGATCGAAGCCATCGCCGAGCGCATGGACTGGAAAGTGGACCTGTACCACAAGGTGGCGCCGCACCTGGGCGAGCACACCATCTTCGCCACCAACACCTCCGGCCTGTCGATCAACAAGCTGGCCGAAGGCTGCCCGGACGCGGTGCGTCCGCGCTTCTGCGGCGTGCACTTCTTCAACCCGCCGCGCTACATGCACCTGGTTGAAATCATCCCTTGCGTGACCTCCGACGCCCATATCCTGGACAACCTGGAACGCTTCCTGGTGTCCACGCTGGGCAAGGGCGTGGTGCGCGCCAAGGACACCCCGAACTTCGTCGCCAACCGCATCGGCGTATTCTCGATGCTGGCCACCATCGCCAACGCCGCCAAATACGGCATCCGCTTCGACGTGGTGGACGACCTGACCGGCCCGCGCCTGGGTCGTCCGAAGTCCGCCACCTTCCGCACCGCCGACGTGGTGGGCCTGGATACCTTCGCCCACGTGGTGAAGACCATGCAGGACACGCTGCCGCAAGACCCGTGGCATAGCCTGTTCGCCACCCCGGACTGGATGCAGCAACTGATCGCCAATGGCGCGCTGGGCGCCAAGACCAAGGCCGGCATCTACAAGAAAGACGGCAAGCGCATGCTGGTGCTGGATCCTGCCAAGGGCGAATATGTCGGCTCCGGCGAGAAGGGCGACGATGCGGTCAAGGACATCCTGAAGATCGCCAATCCGGCGGAGAAATTCCAGAAGCTGCGCGAGAGCGAGCATCCGCAAGCGCAGTTCCTGTGGGCATGTTTCCGCGACGTGTTCCACTACATCTCCTTCCATCTGGCCGACATCGCCAACTGCGCCCGCGATGTGGACTTCGCCATCCGCTGGGGCTTCGGCTGGTCTGCCGGCCCGTTCGAGACCTGGCAGGCTGCCGGCTGGCAGCAGGTAGCCAAGTGGCTGCAGGAAGACATCGCCGCGGGCAAGAGCCTGGCCAAGGCCGAGCTGCCAGCCTGGGTGCTGGAAGGCGACCGCGCCGGCGTGCATTTCGCCGACGGCTCCTACAACGCCGGCGACAAGAAGCTGGTAGGCCGTTCCGCGCTGGATGTGTACCAGCGCCAGCTGGCGCCGGCCAAGGTGCTGGGCGAGAAGATCGAACAACTGGGCGAAACCGTGTTCGAGAACGAGGGCGTGCGCGCCTTCACCACCGGCGACGAGGTGCTGGTGGTGTCGTTCAAGTCCAAGGCCCACGCCATCGGCCCGGCCGTGCTGGACGGCCTGAACACCGCGTTGGACATCGCCGAGGACCGTTTCAAGGGCCTGGTGATCTGGCAGACCGAGGAGCCGTTCTCCGTCGGCGCCGACCTGCAGGCGATGATGCCGGCCTTCATGATGGGCGACTGGGGCGCGATCGAGGCGACGCTGAGCCGCTTCCAGGCGACCGCGCTGCGCCTGCGCTACAGCCAGATCCCGACCATCGCCGCGACCCAGGGCTATGTGTTCGGCGGCGGCTGCGAGTTCGCCATGCACTGCGACAAGACCGTGGCCGCGCTGGAATCCTACGTCGGCCTGGTGGAAGTCGGCGTCGGCCTGCTGCCGGGCGGCGGCGGCTGCAAGGAGTTCGCGCTGCGCGCCTCGCAAGAGTCCAAGGGCGACTTGCTGGCCGCGTTGAAGGACTACTTCATGAGCATCGCCACCGCCAAGGTCGCCACCAGCGGCGTGGAAGCGCAGGAGCTGGGCTTCTTCAAGAAGGGCGACGCCGTGGTGTTCAACGCCTACGAGCTCTTGTATGTCGCCAAGCAGCAGGCGCTGGCGCTGGCCGAATCCGGCTACCGTCCGCCACTGAAGGTGAAGGGCTTCCCGGTGGCGGGCCGCTCCGGCGCCGCGTCCATCAAGGGCCAACTGGTGAACATGCTGGAAGGCAACTTCATCAGCCAGCACGACTTCTTCATCGCCTCGCAGATCGCCGACGTGATGACCGGCGGCGACGTGGAAGCCGGCACCCTGGTCAACGAGCAATGGATTCTGGACCTGGAGCGCAAGGCCTTCATGACCCTGCTGAAGAACTCCAAGACCCAGGACCGCATCGCCAACATGCTGACCACCGGCAAGCCGCTGCGCAACTAAGTACTTGGGGATGATTCTGCTGCGCGCGCCGATCTCGAATGCTGCGATGCTCGCCGTACCGCATGTACGGTTGCGCTTCTCGCTTCGACCTCGGCCCGCTCGCGACGAATCCTCCCGCAAGTACGGCCAATAGCCAGATGACAGGCCGCTTGATCGCCGTAGAGGCGATCAAGCGGCCGACAGGAGAATCGAAAATGAGCAAACAAGTACAAGAAGCTTACATCGTCGCCGCCACCCGCACCCCGGTGGGCAAGGCGCCGCGCGGCATGATGCGCCATGTGCGCCCGGACGACATGCTGGCGCATGTGATCACCGGCGCGCTGGCCCAGGTGCCGAGCCTGGATCCCAAGCTGATTTCCGACTGCGTGGTGGGTTGCGCCTTCCCGGAGGCGGAGCAGGGCCTGAACATGGCGCGCATCGGCGTGCTGCTGGCCGGCCTGCCCAATACCGTGGGCGGCATCACCATCAACCGCTACTGCTCGTCCGGCATCAACGCGGTGCAGATGGCGGCCGACCGCATCCGCCTGGGTGAAGCCGACGTGGTGATCGCGGCCGGTTCCGAATCGATGTCGCTGGTGCCGATGATGGGCAACAAGGTGTCGCTGAACCCGGAAATCTTCGCCAAGGACGAGAACTACGGCATCGCCTACGGCATGGGCCTGACCGCTGAAAAAGTGGCGCAGCAATGGGGCGTGTCGCGCGAGGATCAGGACGCGTTCGCGGTGGAGTCGCACCGCCGCGCGCTGGCCGCGATCGACGGCGGCAAGTTCAAGAACGAGATCACTCCGCTGGAAGTGACCTACCGCACGCCGAATCTGGAAACCGGCGAAGTGGTGGTGAAGAAGCGCGTGCTGGACACCGACGAAGGCCCGCGCCGCGAAACCACGCTGGAAGGCCTGGCCAAGCTGAAGACCGTGTTCGACGCCAAGGGCTCCGTCACCGCCGGCAACTCTTCGCAGATGTCCGACGGCGCCGGCGCGGTGATCCTGGTGTCCGAACGCGTGCTGAAGGAGTTCAACCTCACGCCGCTGGCCCGCTACGTGACCTTCTCGGTCAAGGGCGTGCCGCCGGAGATCATGGGCATCGGCCCCAAGGAAGCCATCCCGGCCGCGCTGGCCCAGGCCGGCCTGAAGCAGGATGACCTGAAGTGGATCGAACTGAACGAAGCCTTCGCCGCCCAGGCGCTGGCCGTGATCCGCGATCTGAACCTGGACACGTCCAAGGTGAACCCGCACGGCGGCGCCATCGCCCTGGGCCACCCGCTGGGCGCGACCGGCGCCATCCGCACCGCCACCCTGGTGCACGGCATGCGCGACGCCGGCCTGAAGGGCCACGGCATGGTGACGATGTGCATCGGCACCGGCATGGGCGCGGCAGGCATCATCGAGGTGCTGTAATCCGGCTGGTCCGCCATCGCTTGGAACAAACGCCACGGCTTCGCGCCGTGGCGTTTTTCATGGCGCCGGCCGAGCGGGCGCTGGCGATCTTCGGGAGCGGAGAGTACAGGAAAGCAAAACGGCCCCGGGCATCGCCGGGGCCGTTTCCTGGCCGGAAGCGGGTCTTACTCGATTTGCTTGTCGTTGCTGGCCAGCTCCAGCTGCGCCTTCTTCACCCGCTTGTCGGCGGACAGCTTCTGCTGCAGCGCCAGCAGGTCAGCCTGAGCCGGGGTGGTGAACACCACCACGCTGGCGGTGCGGTAGCGCACGATCAGGTTGTGATCGCGCGCGACGGCGGCCTCATCCTGCGGCGAGGCCAGCTGCACCAGCACGGTGCCGCTGACGACGGACGGCACCAGCTGCTTCGGCGCCTGCACCACGTCGCCGCGCTTCAGCGCGGGCGCAACGGCGCCGGCGCTGCGGGCGGATACGCCGAACTTGGATTGCGGCGTCTGCTTGTAATAGGTCTTGCCGTTGATTACCACAGCTTGTCCTGCCGGCTGGGCCAGGAAGGCGGGCTCGGCGGCCTGGCTGTGGACGGCCAGGGTCAGCAGGGCGAGGGGAATGAGTCGGATGATGGCTTTCATGCTGCGCTCCGGTGGCCGAAGAAGCGGATCGACCACGATTTCAGTTTACCTTCCGCGTTAGGCAGGGAATAGACGGTGTTGGCGCCGGTGTTGCGATTGCGGATCACGTATTGGTACTGGCCGCCATTGGTGTCGATCACGCGCAGCCGCCACTGGCCCTTGGCCTGTTCGCCGTAGAACTGATTGGACAGCAGGCGCTGCTGGTTGAGGCCATAGGTTTCGCCAACCAGGGAGGTGCGCGGAGACAGCAGCACCGAGCGGGTGCCGGACGGGGAGATCAGTTCCACCGCCAGATCGTTGGCGCGGCCGTGTTCGGCATCGACCAGGATCTGGACGGCTTCCACGGTCAGGTCTGCCGGCTGGTTGTACACGCTTTCCACGCCTTTTTCATCGGCGTCGGGAATGGCGGTCTGGGCGGATACGGTTTCCCAGCGGGTCTTTTGCAGCGGCGGCAGCGGCTTGTTGTAGAACAAAGCCTTTTCCACCGCTTTGTCGATATTGATCAGACCAAAGCCGTAGAACGGGTGGAAGGGCAGGCCGGCGGCATTCTTCTGCCAGCCGGGGATCGCCTGGTAGCTGTGCGCGCCGCCGTTCTTGTCCTTGAAGGCGAGCGTCACGCCCGGATTCGCCGCGTCAACCTGGCGAGCGGTGGTGATCAGGATGTGGCGCACGTCGCGGGCGGACAGGGCGGGGTTGGCCGACATCACGACGGCGAAGGAGCCGGAGGTGGACGGCGCCGCGGACGAGGTGCCGTTCATGACGCCGTTGTAGTCGCAGTTCGGGTCCAGCGCGGTGCCGCCGTGCAGGCCGTTGGCGGTGTTGCCGGTGACGTTGTAGCCGCGGGCGCAGCCGGACAGGTCGGTGGTGACCATGGCCGGGGAGTCGGTGCCGTATTCGCCGCCTGGCGCGGTGAGCAGCACGTTGGCGCCGACCGACGAGTACGAGGAGCGCACGCCGTCCGCGTTCAGCGCCGATACCACCACGTTCCAGTAGTTGTTGTTGTCGGAAGTCAGGTTGGAGTCCTGTATCGGCAGGCCGTTATTGCCCTGATAACCGAGCAGGGACTCGGTCTGGTTCAGGCGGAAGGAGTTGTAGGCATTACCGGCCGATTTGACGAAGACCGCGCCGCGCCCCCAGTGGCTGTTGCGGCTGATGTCCTCGTAGGTTTCCTCCTCGGTCTTCAGCTCGATGTCCTGATCCGGATTGGCGGGAACCGAGGTGATGGTGGAGGAGCCGTAACTCTGGTTGAAGACCCGGGCGTCGGTGAAGGCTTCCAGCGGACCGCCATTGGGTTTCTTGCCGTGGGCCAGCAACCAGCCGTCCAGCGTTTGGTTCAGCAGCCAGTTGAAGCCTTTCAGGCCGGCGGAAGGCGCGATGCCGCGGCCGCCTATGCCGTTGAAGGCCACCGCGGCGGCGATGCCCGCCACGGCGGTGCCGTGGCCATTGTCACCGGAGGGGCTCGGGTCATTGCTGCCGTCCACCAGGTTTTTGGAGCCGGGCACGATGTTGGCCGCCAGATCGGGGTGCTTGATCTCCAGGCCGTCGTCGATCACGGCGATGGTGGTGCCGAGTCCGCGGATGCCGCGCAGATGGGTGAACGCGAGGTTGAGATCGACGCCCTTGACGCCGCCGCGCTTGGAGAAGGCAGTCTGGCCGGTGTTCTTCAGATGCCATTGTTGATTGGCCAGTGGGTCGCCCGGCAGCAGCGGGACGCTGCGATCCGGCGCGGACGGGGCGGCATGGCTGGCCAGCGAGGCCAGCGCCAGCATGACGGCGCTGCTGGTGATGCGAACGTGCATGATTGAGATCCTCTATTTTGCCTTTGTGTTTTGCGGATGTGACCGCCAGAGGATCATATGTGTTAATTTTTATTGCGCAAATATCTTTTTGTCATATTGTGTCCGCGCGCAAGAATTTGCAGTTCCCTGTATCAGGGATAGGGCGGCGACTGTTTGGCTGCGCGGAGGAAAAGCCGCCGGTTCGCGGGGAACCGGCGTCTGGATCAGTCCATCTTGGACAGGGTGTCGAAGTTGCTGTGGCTGCAGTCTTCGAACTCTTGCTGAGGGTCTTTGAGTTTGATCTGGTAGGATTTGCCTTGCGCGCTCAGCACCAGTTGCTTGTCGCCCGCCAGCAGGGTCTTGGGCATCAGGAACCAGCGCTGGCCCTTGCGCGAGTTGGGTTGCGTGATGTAGATCGCGGAGAAGGGCGGACTGTCCGGCTGGGCAGGGTCGAGCAGGGAGACGCCGACGGGCGTCTGGCCCAGTATCTCGATGCCCACCTTGGTGCCGTTGTTCTGCCGCAGGATGCGCCGTATCACGCCAAGGAGCAGGGGATGGGTCTCGGTCTTGATCAGGATCAGCCGGCCTATCGCCAACTGGTCTATGGTCTTGCCGACAAAGGTGAGCCCCATGCCGGTGCTGCTGATGTCGTTGATCCGCCACTCGTCGGCGCGGTCGTTTTCCAGCCCGCCTACATCCTGCACCTTGATGTGGAAGGCCACCCGCTCGAAGCCTATCGATACCTGGGCGCTGGACGAATGCAGCGAGCGCTCCGACTTGCGCAGCGATTTGCCGCCGTCGTTGGACCAGCGCACCGCCAGCTTCTCGCACAGCGCCGACCACTCCTCGCGTTCCAGTTCGCAGCCCAGGGCGGCGATCTGTGAGGGGATGCGGTTGTCGAGGTCGAACATCAGGTCGGCGAGGCGAGTGGTGATTTCGTAGGAAGACCAGTATCGATGCCACTTGCCGGCCATGCCGCGCAGCATCGGTTGCGGCGGCTCGGGCATCGACAGGTTGTAGACGAAAATCGGCGTTTCGGCCGGAGGCTGCTTGTCCAGCGGTATGTGCTGGCAGAGCAGCATCAGCAGCTGGTCCACCGCGACGATTTCCTTGTGCAGCATGTTCTCGGTCTGGGCCAGATGCAGCATGCCGGCCTGGATCAGCAGGTGCTCGCAGCTGACCTCCTGGCGGGAGTCCGGATACAGCAGGATGGATGAGCGGGCGAAGCCCGCGTCCTCGGCATAGGTGTAGAAGCGAAAGCCTTGCTGCCAGGCGTTGCCTTCCGGCTTCAGGTAGCGCAGCGCGTTCCAGGCCAGCAAGCGCATCTGATGATGCAGCCCTCGCGTGGCCACCAGTTGCAGTTCCGTTTCCCCCGCCTGATTGGGCGAGCCCCGATGCATCCGCAGGCAGATCTGGTAGGCGCTGGCCAATTCATGCCAGTACGCGAGAATGGTGGGCAGGTAGCCTTTGCTGCCGCCCTTGGAATGGAGATAATCCTGGCACAGCTGGTGATGGATGCCTGCGGCCTTGTCGTCGACGTAGAGCAGCGTCTTGACGCGCTCCTTCAACGACATCTCGGTATCCGCGTTGATCTTGGATACGGCCTTGATGATTTCCACCAAGGCGGTAAAGTATTCAGCCTGCGGCAGATCGCGTACCAGCAGGGTTGCGGATTGCGCCACGCCGGAGGCCGGCGTGTTTTTGCTGAGAAGTGAGCTGACTAGAGATTTGAAGTCAAACATTGAACCGGGCTTCGAGATATGGGATTTATGTTCTCACTTATATGTCACTCTATCTTACGTCACGCATTGATGCTGGTGAAACCATAATCGCAAATTTATCAGGCATGCCAAAAAGCAAGTTTTTTCCCCATCGTCGTCTAATTCTGACCCTCTGCGCGGCCGGACTGTTTGTTTCGACAGCGGCGTCGGCCGATGGCGCGGCGCAAGTGCCTGAAGGCGTTGGCGTTGTTCTCGGCGGCGGCGGCGCGCGCGGCTTCGCTCACCTGGGGGTTTTGAAGGAACTGGAGCGGCTGCGGATACCGGTCGCGTGCATCGCCGGCACCAGCGCCGGCGCGCTGATCGGTGGCATTTACGCCAACGGACTGCCGCTGGACGAGATGGAGCGCGAGTTCAACGCCGCCGACTGGGACCAGATGCTGTCCGGCAAGCCGGCGCGCGCCGACATTCCCTATGACCGCAAGCGCAACGACTACCAGAATTACCTGGACGTCAGTTTCGGCCTCAAGGGCGGCGCGCTGCGGGTGCCGCGCAGCGCGATCAACTCCCAGGGCATCGAGCTCTACATCCACAAGCTGACCCGCGACCGCGACATCGATAATTTCGACAAGCTGCCCATCCCCTTCCGGGCGGTGGCCGCCGACTTGCTGACCGGCGATGCGGTGGTGTTCGGCAAGGGATCGCTGGCGCGCGCGCTGCGGGCCAGCATGGCGGTTCCGGGAGTGTTCGACCTGGTGGAGGACGACGGCAAGCTGCTGGTCGACGGCGCCATCGCCCGCAATGTTCCTGTGCAGGAAGTGAAAGGGCGCTGCGCCGAGCACGTGATCGTGGTGGATGTGGGAACGCCTTTGTTGAAGGCGGACGAGATCCATAGCCTGTTCGACGTGGTGGACCAGAGTTCCAATCTGGCGGTGATGCGCAATGTGCAAGAGCAGATGAAGCTGCTGGACAGGCGCGATATCGTGATCCGGCCCGATCTGAACGGCTACACCACGGCCTCGTTCGGCGACCATATGGCGATTGTCGAGCGCGGCGCCGAGGCGGCGCGCAAGATGGCCAAGCAGTTGTCGTCGTATTCCGTCCCCGAGGCGGAATACCAGGCCTGGAAAAACAAGCTGGGCCGGCCGCGCTACCCGCTGTTGGATGAGGTCCGGGTGGAAGGAAAGGATGGCGACTTCACCAAGGTATCCTCGTTGCAGCAATCGCTGGCCTTTCCATCCGGCCCGATACCGGTCGGCGAGGCCCGCAGACGCTTGGCCGAGATCTTCACCGGAGGCGAGTACGACAAGCTCGGCTACCGCGTGGACAGCGTCTCCGGACGCAACGCGATGGTGGTGATGCCGGTGGAGCGCAGCATAGGCCAGAACACGCTGCACTTCGGACTCAACCTCAGCAGCGACACGCCGGGAAGCAGCAGCTTCACGCTTCGCGCCGCGCACGAGTGGACGTCGTTGAACGCCGCCGGCGGGTCCTGGCGGAACGATGCGGCGATCGGCGACGACAAGGCGATCAAGACCGAGCTGTACCAGCCGCTGTGGCGCGGCAGTCCGATGTTTGCCGCCGCTTCGCTGGGATATCAGCAAAAGCCGTTCAGGGTGTTCAATGAAGACCATACGGTGTTGGCCACTTTCAACAACAGCATCTTCGAGACGCAGCTGAATGCGGGCGTGACGCTGGGCAAATACGGCGAATGGCGTTTTGGCCTCTATCGGCAGGATAACGATTTCACCTTGTCGCAAGGGGATCCGGACCCTGGCGTCAATACCCGTTTCCGCGATGTCGGCGTGCAAACCCGCCTGGTGGTGGATCAGTTCGACAATCCGCGCTGGCCGCGCGCCGGCTATTACTTCAACGGCAAGCTGGGCGCGGGCTTGCCCGGCCTGGGCAGCGAGGTGAACCAGAAGTTCTACGACTTTACCGGCGAGCTTGCCCACACGTATGGCGACTTCACCGCGCGCTTCACGGCCAAGGCCAAAGGCAATATTGATGTCCGGTCGGATACCTTTGTGCCGCAGCAGCTCGGTGGGTTCCTGAACTTGACCGGCTACCAGAGCGGCGAGCTGTTGGCCAGTGAAGTCGCGTTGGCGCGGCTGATGGTGTACTGGCGGGCGGCATCGCTGCCGGCCGTGCTCGGCTCAGGCGTGTATGCCGGGGTCTCGTTGGAGGCCGGACGCTTGTGGGGCGAAGACTTTTCCAGTTTGCCGCAGACCCATCGCTGGATCCCGGCCGGATCGGTTTTCCTGAGCGCCGACACCATCCTCGGGCCGTTCTTCGTCGGCGTGGGCAGCGCGCAGGGCGGCAGGCTGACGGGCTACATTTACCTGGGTGTCGATTATTGATCCGGTCGCCCGCGCGGTTGTCGCGCGGGCGACCTGTCCTTAGGTATGGATTCGTTCAGTCAATAGGACAAACGTTTGAATTAAGTCTGGATTTTGCCAGTGTCATGATCTATCCCGATATGGGCCGCCGCCTGGCGGTCCGAAATCACGACATAACGGGAGAGATAATGAAACAGCTGTTGTCACGCACTGCCTGCCTGCTTGCCTTGTTGCTGCTGCCGTTCGCCGCGGCCCACGCGTCTTCCGGCTATACCCAGACCCGCTATCCCATCGTGTTGGTGCACGGCCTGTTCGGCTTCGGCCAGGTGCTGGGCGTCGATTACTTCTACCGCGTGCCCGCGGCCCTGAAGGAAGACGGCGCGCAGGTGTTCGTGGCCGAAGTGTCCGCCACCGGCAGCAACGAGACGCGCGGCGAACAGCTGTTGCAGCAGGTGCGGCGCATTCTGGCCATCACCGGTGCGCAGAAAGTCAATCTGATCGGCCACAGCCAGGGCGCGCCCACCGCGCGCTACGTGGCGGGCGTGCGTCCGGACCTGGTGGCTTCGGTCACCACCGTCGGCGGCGTCAACAAGGGCTCGGTCGTGGCCGACATCGTCCGCGGCGTTGCGCCTCCGGGATCGGTCAGCGAGGCCGTGGCCGCGGCCGTGACGGGCGCGTTCGTCAAGGTGCTCGCCTTCTTCTCCGGCACAGGCGATCTGCCGCAACAGCCGATCGACGCGCTCAACTCGCTGACCACCGCCGGCTCGCTGGCGTTCAGCGCCAAGTTCCCGGGCGGCGTGCCGGCTTCGGCCTGCGGCGAGGGCGATTACGAGGCCAACGGCGTGCGTTATTACTCGTGGACCGGCGCCGCCACCACCACCAACATCCTGGACCCGTTGACCGTGCCGATGGGCGCGCTGGGCCTGGCTTTCGGCTCCACGCCGTCGGATGGCCTGGTCGGCGTGTGCTCCGCCCACCTGGGGCAGGTGATCCGCGACGACTACAAGATGAACCACGTCAACGAGATCAACCAGAGCTTCGGCCTGGTCAGCCTGTTCGAGGTCAGTCCGGTTTCTCTGTATCGCCAGCAGGCCAACCGGCTGAAGAACGCGGGGCTGTAAGATGCGCGGCCTCGGCTTGACGCTGGCGGCGGCTTGCGCCGCCTGGCTGGCCTGGTGGGCCTGGCCGGACGGCGCCCACTCCGAAGCCGCCGCTGCCCGGCAGGCCGCGCGCGGCGGTTTCGCCCCGTCGCTGATCGGCACCCGTCCGGACGGCGCCGCCGCCGAAGCGGACGGCAAGCTGGTGGTCGACCAGCAGTTGCGCCAGCTGTTTGACTATTATCTGGCCACGCTGGGGGAGCGCGACCTGGCCGTCATCCGGACGGAGCTGCAGGGGCAATTGAAGCGGTCGCTGAAAAATGGGCCGTTGGCTCAAGCCATGGGTCTGTTCGACCGTTACGTCGGCTACAAGCGCTCGCTGGCCGGCAAGGCGGCCGCCGCCGCCACGGATCTGTCGCATCGGCTGGAGCTGGTGCAGGCCGCTAGGCGGCAGTATTTCAGCCAGGCGGAACTGGACGGCTTGTTCGGCGACGAGGACCGCTATGACAACTTCACCGCCAGGCGGCTGGCGATCGAGGCCAATCCGGCCTTGAGCGTCGATGAAAAGCGGCGCAGGGTCGCGCAACTGGAGCAACAGCTGCCGCCCGGCTTGCGCGCCGCGCGCGAAGAGCCGGTCAAGCACCTGGCGCTGGCCGATGCCGAGGCGCGGTTGCGGCAGGGCGGGGGCGGAGAGCAGCAACTGTACCAGCTGCGGGCCGGCATGGTCGGCCAGGCGGCGGCGGACAGGCTGGGCGAGCTGGATCGGGAGCAAGCCGCCTGGCAGAACAGGGTGGACGACTTCAAGCGGGAGCGGACGGCCATCCTCGCCGATGGCGGGCTGAGCGCCCAGCAGCGGCAGCAGGCGCTCGCCCGGCTGCAGGCGCAGCGGTTTTCTCAACAGGAGTCGCTGCGGCTGCCGGCTTATCTGTCCAACTGAGCCATGCCGAAATGAAACAGGCGCCATTGCGGCGCCTGTTTTTCATGGGGCGGCTTCGCGTCAGGATTGGGCGAAGAACAGGCGGCTCAGCGCCTCGCCCGGTTCGGCCTCGCGCATGAAGGCCTCGCCGACCAGGAAGGTATGCACGCCGCTGGCCTGCATCAGCCGCACATCCTCCACCGTGGCGATGCCGCTCTCGGTGACGGCGATGCGGCCGTCGGTGATGCGCGGCAGCAGCTTCAGCGTGGTGGCCAGGCTGACTTCGAACGTGCGCAGGTTGCGGTTGTTGACGCCGACCAGCTCGGTCTTCAATTGCAGCGCGGCGTCCAGTTCTTCTTCGTTGTGGACTTCCACCAGCACCGCCATGCCCAGCTCGTTCGCCAGCGCTTCCAGCGCTTTCATCTTGGGCAGCTCGAGCGCGGCGGCGATCAGCAGGATGCAGTCGGCCCCCATCGCGCGGGCTTCGTACACCTGGTATTCGTCGACGATGAAGTCCTTGCGCAGCGCCGGCAGATGGCAGGCGGCGCGGGCGTCTTCCAGGTAGCGGGCATCGCCCTGGAAATACTGGCGGTCGGTCAGCACCGACAGGCAGGCGGCGCCGTGGGCCGCGTAGCTCTCGGCGATGGCGGCGGGCTGGAAATCCTCGCGGATCACGCCCTTGCTCGGGCTGGCCTTCTTGACTTCGGCGATGACGGCGGCCTTGCCCAGCGCGTGTTTGGCGCGCAGGGCGGCGACGAAGTCGCGGCGGTCGCCGCGCGCCTCGGCGTCGGCGCGAACCGCGGCCAGCGGCCGGCTGGCCAGCGCGGCGGCGATTTCCTGATGCTTGGTGGCGATGATGGTGTTGAGAATGTCGGACATGCTGGCTTCTATGTTGACACAACGAATGGGCCATCATGCAGAACATCCGGCGGGATGGCAAGCGCAGGCGCTTTCCGGATGCTTGATTCAAATCATTCTCGTTTCCCCTCCCGGGCCGGATACTGCGGGCACCCCCACCCGTCGGAGTTTCGCCATGGCGCGCGCTCATCCTTTCTTTTCCGCCCCGCACCGGGCGGCTTTCCTGCCAGGCATGCTGCTGGCCATTCTGCTGCTGGCGGCGTGGAGCGCCGAGCTGGCCGCGCGCCTGTTCGGCCTTGGCTTGCCCTTGGCGCTGCCGGCCATGCTGGCTCATGGCTTCCTGATGCTGTTCGGCTTCTTCCCCTTGTTCATGGCCGGCTTTCTGTTCACCGCCGGGCCGCGTTGGCTGAACGTGCCGCCGCCTGGCCGTGGGGCTTATCTGCTGGTGCCGGCGCTGCTGGTTGCGGGGTTGTTGACGTGGCTGATCGGCGCGGCGGTCGGCGGTGCCTGGCTGCTGGCCGGCCATCTGGTCTACAGCCTGGGCTTTCTCGGCCTGGCCGGCGGCTTCGCCCGCTTGTTGCTGGCGAGTCCCGCGCCGGACCGGCGCCATGCTTGGGCGGTGCTGTCGGCTTTCGGCATCGGCGTCCTGGCGCTCGCCGCCGCCGGCTATTGGCTGTTGAGCGGCGATGTCCGCGGCTGGCTATGGATGCGGGATCTGGCGCTGTGGGGCTTTCTGCTGCCGGTGTTTCTGACCGTGTGCCACCGCATGTTGCCTTTTTTCTCCGCCAATGCGCTGGCGCCGTACCAGCCGTGGCGTCCCTGGTGGCTGCTGGCGGCGATGCTGGGCGGCTCGCTGGGCCACGGCCTGTTGTCCATCGCCGGCTGGCCGTCCTGGGGGCTGGACCTATGCCTGGCCGCGCTGTTTGGCTACACCAGCTGGCGCTGGCGGCTGCTGGCTTCGCTGCGGGTGAGGCTGCTGGCCATGCTGCATCTGTCCTTCGCCTGGCTGGCCGCCGGCTTCGCGCTGTACGCCTGGCAAGGCGCGTTCGGCGGCCTGGCCTGGGCCCCCTTGCATGCGATCTCGGTCGGCTTTTTTCTGACCATGCTGATCGCCTTCGTGTCCCGGGTGTCGCTCGGCCATTCCGGGCAGGCGCTCGAAGCCGGCCGGATGCTGTGGGGCCTGTATCTGGCCGCGCAGTGGCTGGCGCTGGCGCGGGTGGCGGCCGACTTGCTGCCGATAGCCTGGCGCGGCGGCATGTACGGCCTGGCCGCGCTGGGCTGGCTGCTGACCCTGTCGCTGTGGGGCGGCCGCTTCCTGCCTGTTTACCTGCGGCCGCGCGCCGACGGCAAGGATGGTTGAGCGGACCCGAATTTCAAACTGGAGAACATCAATGAACGCATCCGAAATATTGATCGGCCAGCATCGCGATTGCGACGCCCGCTTCGCCGATGCCGAGCAGGCCGCGCGCGCGCACGACTGGCCCGCCGCCGAGGCGGCCTTCGCGGCCATGCGCGGCGAGATGGAAGACCATTTCCGGCTGGAGGAGGACAGGCTGTTTCCCGCCTTCGAGCAGGCCAGCGGCATGCGCGCCGGCCCGACCGCGGTGATGCGCGCCGAGCACGCGCAGATGCGGCAGCTGCTGGACGGCATGGCGCAGGCGCTGGCCGCGCGCGACGGCGACGGCTTTCTGGCCGAGGCCGACACGCTGCTGATCCTGACCCAGCAGCACAATATGAAAGAGGAGAACATCCTGTATCCGATGTGCGAGCGCAGCGTGCCGGACCTGCCGCGCCTGCTGCAAGGGGCCGGACATGCCGCTTGACCTGCGCGCGCTGCCGCCGCCCGAGCCCATGGACATCGTGTTGCACCAGGCCGAGCAACTGGCGGCCGGCCAGTCGGTCCGTTTCGTGCTGCCGCATTTTCCGACTCCGCTGCTGCCCTTGCTGGACCGCATGGCCGGCGTGGCCTACCGCTTCGAGCTGTCCGGCGACGGCGGGGTGCTGCTGATCCTGGAGCGGACGTGACGCCGGGCTGGCCGTCCTACGACCGGGCGCCGCCGCTCAGCCTGCCCCTGGCTTTCCTGCTGGCGTCGCCATGCTGGCTGTTCATCGCCGGGCTGTGCCTGGCGCAGGCGGGGCCGGGGCCGCTGGACCGCTTCGATCCCGTGGCGCTGGCCGCCGCGCATCTGCTGGCGTTGGGCGTGCTCGGCAACGCGATGTGCGGCGCCGCCTTGCAGATTCTGGCGGTGGTGGCCGGCGTCGCCTTTTCCCGTCCCCGCCTGTTGCTGCACCTGTTGTTCTGGCCGTTGCAGCTGGGCTGCGGCTTGCTGGCCGCGGCTTTTCTCTATGGTTTCCTGCCTATGCTGTTGCTGCCGGCCGCGGCGCTGCTTGCCTGGTCGCTGCTGATGTTCGCCGGTTTCGGCCTGCATGGCGTCGCGAAGAGCCCGGCGCGCGACGCGACTACCCGCGGCATGGCGTCGGCCCTGGCCGCGCTGGCGGCGGCGGCCGCGCTCGGCGTCTCGCTGGCGGGCAGCTTGGGCGCCGGCTGGCCGCTGCCGTGGAAAACCTTGCTGGACTGGCATGTCTTGTGGGCGCTGGGCGGATGGCTGCTGGGCCTGATCATGGCGGTGGCAGCCACGGTGGTGCCGATGTTCCAGATCACGCCGGCCTATCCGGCCTGCTGGATGCGCCGGGCGGCTGCGCTGTGGCCGTCGGCGTTATTGGTCTCGGGCCTGGGATGGCAGCTGACGGGAAGCTGGCTGGCCTGGGGGCCGGCCGTGGCCGCGGCGCTGGCGTTCGCCGCGATGACCTGGCGCTTGCAGCTGCGCAGCCGGCGTCCCGGCGATTGCGGGCGGCGTTTCTGGCAGATGGCGATGGCGGCGCTGACGCTGGGATTGTTTGCCGCCTGGGTGGCGGAGAGACAGTCCTGGGCGGGCTGGGCCGTGCTGAGCGGCTGGCTGCTGCTGTTCGGGCTGGGCGTTTGCGCGGTGCTGGGCATGCTTTACAAAATATTGCCCTTCCTGCTGTGGCTGGATCTGCAGCGCCGGGCGCCGCCCGGCGCGCGGGCGCCGGCCACGCTGGCCCTGCTGCCGGAGGCCGCGCAACGACGCTGCCTGTGCGCGTGCGCCGCATGCCTGGCGCTGGGCTGCGCCATGGCGCCAGGGGGCTTGCCGGCACTCGCGGCTGGCGCCGCGGTATGCGCGCTGGCGGTGCTGGCGGCGGCGGACGCGGCCGGGGCGGTATGGCGCTACCGCGCCTGCATCCGCGGATGGCGCGTTGCTCAGGCGGGCGGCGTCATGCCGTAGTCGGCCAGCGCGGCGGGGTCGAGCAGGGCGATGTCGCGGCCGTCCACTTCGACCAGGCCGGCCTTGCTCAGCTGCTGCAGCACGCGGGAGAAGGTTTCCGGCGTCAGGTTCAGCCGCGAGGCGATCAGGTTCTTGTTCGCTTCCAGCGTCAGCACCGCTTTCCCACCGGTTGGAGCGCCGTCCATTTGTTGCAGCAAGTAGCCGATCACGCGCTGCAGCGCGGTTTCCACCGAGTAGCGCTCCACGTCCCGCACCATGCCATGCAGGCGCAGCGACATGCCGGCCAGCATGTTGCGCGCGAAGCCCGGATCTTCTCCCAGCGCCTGGAACACGCCGGCGGCGCCGATGTGCAGCAGCAGGCTATCTTCCAGCAGTTGGGCCAGCACCGGGTAGGGTTTGCCCAGGAACATCACCGCTTCGGCGAAGCTCTGGCCGGGGTGGATGATCTCCACGACCTTTTCCACGCCTTGGGGAGAGGGGATGGCCAGCTTCACCTTGCCGTACACCACCACGTACATCCCGTCGCAATCGTCGCCGCGCTGGAACAACAGCTGTCCCTTGTCGCCGCGCTGGGGGCGGACATGGGGTTCCAGCGCGGCCAGCTGCGGGTCCGAAAGCCGCTGGAACAAGGGTTGGTGGCGCAAATGCTGGATGATGTCGATCTGGGACATGGCGCGGTCTTGGGGGTTGGCGTGACGATTGCTGATGCTAACCCAATTATTAGCAAAGCGCGATATTGAGCGTCCGGCAGGTTGCCCAAACTTGGATGCCAGATGAAATGGATAGGCGCGCCGCTTCTCGCGCGGCGAGAAAAGGCCGCCGTGTGGGCGGCCTTGCCGGTATGGCGATGGCTTAGCGGGACACGAAGCCGCCGTTGATGAAGAGGGTCTGCGCGGTGGTCCAGCGGTTTTCCGGCGAGACCAGATGCTTGACCAGCGGCACCAGGTCGGCCACCTGGCCCAGCTCGCCGTTGATGCTGGCGCGCTTCAGGTAGGCGACGGCTTCCGGTGTTTCCGCGGCGTAGAAGAATTCCGTATCCATCGGGCCGGGGGCGACCACGTTGACGGTGACGCCGCGGTGGCCGATTTCCTTGGCCAGCGCGCGGGTGAAGTCCTCCAGCGGCGCCTTGCTGCCGGCGTAGGCGCCGTAGTGGCCGGTGGTGGCGGCCAGCAGCGAGGTGCCGACGCTGACGATGCGGCCGTTGTCGCGGATGCGGCGGCCGGCTTCCTGCAGCGCGAAGAACGCGGCCTTGGTGTTCAGCGCGAAGATGGCGTCGAATTCTTCCTCGCTGACCTCGGTGATCGCCTTCTTCACCATCATGCCGGCGGTGTTGATCAGGATGTCCAGATGGCCGAAGCGCTCCTCCACCGCGTCGAACAGGCGGCGCACTTCCGCCACCTTGGTGACGTCGGCCTGCACCGCGAAGGCCTGGCCGCCGGCGGCCAGGATCGCGGCGGCGGCTTCTTCCGCCCCGGCGCGGGAGCCGGCGCTGTGGTAGTGGATGGCGACGGCGGCGCCGTCCGCGGCCAGCGCTGCGGCGAAGGCGCGGCCCATATTGCGCGATGCGCCGATGATCAGTGCGACTTGTCCTGCAAGATTGGCTTGGCTCATATCAGTTCTCCGTTGGGTTCGCCGCTGGCGCGGCCTGCAGTTGACGCTTTGCAGTGTATTGCCGGGTTTAATCCGGATAAACGGCGCTTTATTGTTTACACTATCCAGAAAAACTGACTAATTGGAGCGGGCATGGATAGAGTCCAAGCGATGCGAGTGTTCGTCGCCGTCGTCGACTGCGGCGGTTTCACCCGTGCGGCGCAACAGCTGCAGTTGCCGCGCGCCACGGTGTCCAGCGCGGTGCAGCAGTTGGAGGCGCAACTGGGCGCGCGGTTATTGCACCGGACCACGCGGCGGGTGCAGCTGACCCTGGACGGCGGCACTTTCTACGAGCGCTGCCAGCAGCTGCTGGCGGATTTCGACGAGCTGGAGTCCTTGTTCAGCCAACAGGGCGCCAGTCCGCGCGGCAAGCTGCGCATAGACGTGCCGGGACCAATCGGCCGGCAGGTGCTGGCGCCGGCGTTGCCGGAATTCTTCCGGCTGTATCCCGGCATCGAACTGGAGCTGGGCGTGACCGACCGGCCGGTGGACTTGATCCAGGAAGGGGTCGATTGCGTGATCCGGGTCGGGGCGCTGGCGGAGTCGCGGCTGGTGGCGCGGCGGATCGGCATGCTGCCGCAGGGCAATTACGCCAGCCCGGATTATCTGGCCGCTTTCGGCGCGCCGGCTTCGCCGGACGCGCTGGCCGGCCATCGCGCGGTCAACTACGCGTCGCCGTCCACCGGCAAGGTGTTTGCCTGGGAATATCTGCAAGACGGCGAGCGGCGCGAGCTGGCGTTGCAGTCCCTGGTCAGCGTCAACCAGGTGGAAAGCTATATCGCTTGCGCGCTGGCGGGACTGGGCATGATCCAGCTGCCGCGCTACGACGCCGAACCGCATGTCGCGGCCGGGGCGTTGGTGGAGGTGCTGGCCGATTGGCCGCCGCCGGCGATGCCGGTGTCGGTGCTGTATCCGCACCGGCGCCATCTGTCGCGGCGAGTGCAGGTGTTCGTCGAGTGGGCAGGCGCGTTGCTGCGCGAACGCTTGCGGCTGGGGGCGTGAGCGCGTCGCTACGATCGCTCTGAAAAAGATAGCAAGTGGAACTGTTTTGTAAATTCATTGCCATAACAGCTTATTTTTGTAAATAACTTGTTGGCAATGATGCGGTTAAGGCAATGGTTTGGCATTTTCTTGCTTCCCGCGCGCGGACTGGCCGCCTTGTGGCGGCGCTTCCGGCGTCGGGGATTCGGCAAGCGGCCGTGGCGCAACGCCATGGCTTTGTTGGCGGTTCTGGCATTGGCGGCTTGGGGCGCGCATCGGGGACTGGCGGAGGATCCGCCGCCGCCGGTGCTGACCGCCAAGGTGGAGCGCGGCGAGCTGGAGGATCTGGTGCTGGCCAGCGGCATGATCCAGGCGCTGCGGCAGGTTGACGTCGGCGCCCAGACCAATGGCCAGCTGAAGTCGCTGAAAGTGGAGGCCGGCGACAAGGTGAAACAGGGGCAGCTGCTGGCCGAGATCGATCCGGAAGACAGCCTGAACGCTTTGCGCGCCGCCGAGGCCTCGCTGGACGCGCGCATCGCCCAGCGCCAGGCCAAGCAGGCTTCGCTGCGCCAGGCCGAGCAGGAACTGGCGCGCCAGCGCCGCATGCATGCGGAGGGCTCCACCTCGGACAAGGACCTGCTGGCGGCCGACACCAGCTACCGGACGCTGAAGGCAGGGCTGGCCGAGCTGCAGGCGCAGATTCGCCAGGACGAGTCGCAGCGGGACAGCAAGCGCACCCTGCTGGGCTATACCCGCATCTTGGCGCCGATGGACGGCGAAGTGCTCGAAATCGTCACCCAGCAGGGACAGACGGTGATCGCCACCCAGACGGCGCCGGTGATCCTGAAACTGGCGGACCTGAGCAAGGTGACGGTGCGCGCCGACGTGGCCGAGGCCGACGTGATCCGCATCCAGGCCGGCCTGCCGGTGTACTTCACCGTGCTGGGCGCGCCGGACAAGCGCTACTGGGGCAAGCTGCGGGCGATTCTGCCGATGCCGGAGAAGATCAACAACGCGATGTTCTACAAGGCCTTGTTCGATGTGCCCAATCCTGACGGCAAGCTGCGCGTCAACATGACCACCCAGGTCAGCATCGTGCTTTCCCGCGTGGACAAGGCGCTGAGCATTCCCTTGTCCGCCTTGGGCGCGGCCGGCAAGGACGGCCGCCACGCGGTGAAGGTGAAGGGCAAGGACGGCAGGCTGCAGGAGCGTCGGGTCCGCATCGGCCTGAAGACGTCCACCCGGGTCCAGGTGCTGGATGGGCTGAAGGCGGGCGAGCAGGTGGTGACCGGCGAGCAAGGCGACAAGCCCGAAGAGGGCGGCGCCGTGGTGATCGGCGCATGAGCGGGGCGGGTCTCGAGCTTGACGGCGTCTGGCGGCGTTTCCCGTCCGGCGAGGACGAGGTGGCGGTGCTGAAGAACGTGACGCTGAGCATCGCCCCTGGCGAGATGGTGGCCATCGTCGGCGCGTCCGGCTCCGGCAAGTCCACGCTGATGAACATCCTCGGGTGCCTGGACCAACCTTCCGTGGGACGCTACCGGGTGGCGGGACAGGACGCGGGCTGCCTGGACGGAGACCAGCTGGCCGCGCTCCGGCGCGGGCATTTCGGCTTCATCTTCCAGCGCTACCACCTGCTGCCGCATTTGTCGGCCTTGGACAATGTCGCCATGCCGGCCGTTTACGCAGGCATGGCGCTTCATCAGCGGCGAGAGCGGGCCCGGGCGCTGCTGGCCCGGCTGGGGCTGGCGGGCAAGGAGCACCATCGGCCCGGACAGTTGTCCGGCGGCCAGCAGCAGCGGGTGTCGATCGCCCGCGCGCTGATGAACGGCGGCCGCATCATCCTGGCGGACGAGCCGACCGGCGCGCTGGACAGCCACAGCGGCGAGGAAGTGATGCGCATCCTGAAGGAGCTGAACGCCGCCGGCCACACCGTGATCATCGTCACCCACGATCCCGCCATCGCCGCCCAGACCGAGCGCGTGATCGAAATCCGCGACGGCGAGATCTTGCGCGACAGCGGCGCGCCTGCGCGGGAGGCCGCCTCGCAGGCGACGGAAGCGCAGCCCGATGGCGGCCCCTTGCTGCGCGAGCGGCTGGCGGAAGCGTTCAAGATGGCGATGCTGGCCATGTCGGCCAATCGCTTGCGCACCGCGCTGACCATGCTGGGCATCGTCATCGGCATCGCCTCGGTGGTGTCGGTCATCGCCATCGGAGAAGGATCGCGCGACTACGTGCTCAAGGGCATCCGCGAGATGGGCACCCAGACCATCACCGTGTTCCGCGGCAAGGACTGGGGGGACGACAAGGCCGACGGGGTGCGCACCTTCCTGCCCGGCGATGTCGCCGCGCTGGAGGGCGAAGGCTATGTCGACAGCGTGACGCCGGAAACCGCCCAGGCGCAGCGCATCCGCTACCGCAATGTGGACGTCAACGCCTCGGTCATCGGCGTCGGCCGCGATTTCTTCCGCGTGCAGGGCATGAAATTGGCCGAAGGCCAAAGCTTCAGCCGCGACGATATCCACTTTCAGCGGCAGGTGGTGGTGCTGGACAAGAATTCGCGCCGCAAGCTGTTCGGCGATGGCGAGGCCGTGGGCCGGGTGATCCTGGTGGGCATGGTGCCGGCCACGGTGATAGGCGTGGTGGCCCAGCGGGACAGGGGATTCGGCGGCAATTCGCTGCAGATGTGGATGCCGTACTCCACCGCTGCCAGCCGCTTGTTCGGCCAGCAGCATTTCGACCGCTTCGTGATCCGGGTAAAGGATGGGCAACCGACCAAGCTGGCGGAAAAGGCCATCGGCGCGCTGCTGACCCAGCGGCATGGCGGCAAGGATTTCTTCACTTACAACATGGATGAAATTTTGAAAACGGTGGAAAGCTCCAGCCGCGCGCTGTCGCTGCTGCTGGCGCTGGTCGCGGTGATCTCGCTGGTGGTGGGCGGCATCGGCGTGATGAACATCATGCTGGTATCGGTGACCGAACGCACCCGCGAGATCGGCATCCGCATGGCGGTGGGCGCGCGCCAGGGCGACGTGCTGCAGCAGTTCCTGACCGAGGCAGTGCTGGTCTGCCTGGTCGGCGGCGCCATCGGCGTGGCGTTGTCCTATGGCGTCAGCTTCGTGTTTTCGCTGTTCGTCACGGAGTGGAAGATGTCGCTGTCGCCGCCGGTGATCGCGCTGGCGGTGGCCTGCTCGTCGCTGATCGGCGTGCTGTTCGGCTTCCTGCCGGCGCGCAATGCCGCCAAGTTGAACCCGATAGACGCGCTGGCCAGGGAGTAGGAAATGGACATGCTCAAGACATGGCCGTGGCTGGCGCTGGCCCTGCTGTTGGCGGGCTGCCAGGCCACGCCGTATCAGCGCCAAGCTTTGCAGACGCCGGCGCAGTGGACGAAGCAGGGCGAAGCGGATCAGGACATGGGCCGCGAGGCCTGGTGGGGCGGTTTCGGCGATCCGGCGCTGCTGGAGGTGCTGCAGCGGGCGCGCAAGCGCAATCCCGACCTGGAAATCGCGCTGCTGAAGCTGCGCAAGGCACAACTGGAGGCCGGCCTGGCGGATGGCGACGCGCGGCCGACGCTGAGCGGCTCGCTGTCGGGCAATCGCATCCGTTCGCTGGATGGCGGCGGCTGGTCCCGCAGCCACAGCGAGGGCCTGAAGGTGGCGTATGAGGTGGATTTGTGGGGGCGGGTGGATGCCGCTCGCCGCGCGGCGGGGGAAGCTTTCGTCGCCAGCCGCTATGACCAGATCAGCGCGGGTTTGTTGTCCGACAGTACCGCCGCCGGTTTGTACTGGGACATCGCCGCCGGTAAGGCCAAACTGATTCTGGGTCAAGCAGCGTTGGTCGATGCAGGTCGCGCGCAAGCGCTGGCTCGGTCCAAATGGAAAGCGGGCGCTTTGGCTGAGCAAGATGTAACGCAGGCGGATAATGCGGCATTGGAGCAACGCGCCAATCTATTGAGCCTGCGCGAGCAGTTGCGCAAGAAAGAAAATGCGCTGGCCTTGCTGTTGGATGGGCCGCCAGGCGCCGCTCTGCCGGATATTCAGCCGCTGGTTGCGCGTCCTGGAATGCCCAACGTTGCCGCAGGCCAACCAGGAGAGCTACTGCGGCGGCGGCCAGATTTGCAGGCGGCGGAGGCACGGCTGCGCGGCAAATTGGCGGATGTGGACCAGCAACGCGCCAATTTCTTCCCGCGTTTTAATCTGGGTGGTGACTTGAGCCGTAGCGCAGCGGTCTCCGGTGAACAACTGGGGTTTGGGGCTACGCTGACGCTACCTTTTCTCAATTGGCGGCAGTTGAACCTGAAGTTGAAGTCCAGCGAGGTAGAGTATCAGCTGGCGGAGGTTGAGTTTCGCAAGACGCTTTATATCGCTTATCGGGAAGTGGAGGATGGCCTGTATGAGTGGCGCAGGCTAGGAGAAAGCGCGGCTTTGCAGGATGAGGCAGTCGTCCTGGCTGGACGGAATGCCACGCTGGCGGAGAGCCGCTATAGGGGCGGAGAGGCGGACATGCAGTCGTGGCTGGATGCAGAGCGTGGAAAGCGCGAGGCCGAGGGGAAACGGTTGGAGTTGAGCCTGGAGCGGCTGAAAAATCTGGCGGTTCTGTATAAAGCGCTTGGCGGCGGTGCCGTCGAGGCAGGCGTTGGTGGGGGATGGGAGTAACAGTTGCTCTGGGTTGAGGAGCGATCAGGCCATCTTTTGGAGTTTCAGTGATTTATGAGAGAGGGGTGGAGGCCTTGCACGTGTTGCTGAGCGTGAGATTAGCAAAAGCTGCCGGGTTGAATTTTTATGATAAGCACATTTTTTTGAAATTAAATGCTGTTATAATTTGCTGTGTTGATTTATTGTTTCCATTTCTTGATTTAAGTATTTATACGTAATTTGGATTTGTACAGAGTTGTTTACAATTCGAGCGCTTCATTTAACAAAAAAGCAATATTGTACGCTACTCCTGGCGTTCGATTAGTCGGTTAGTCAAATTGCTCTATATTTTTTAGTTTAATAGTATTTTTCTATTGAGCGCCTTCATTTGACCCTTCTATTGTGAATTGCTGGTGAGACGTCGGCGATATGCGAATCAGGACTTGGAAGGCGGTTGAACGTTGATGGTTAAATCCAAAGTGTTATGTGGTTTGTTGTCCTTTTCGATTGTTGTTTCTTCGCTGAGTGGATGTGCGACAGCTAACGTGCCTTCGCAAAAGGACGCCAATAAAAGCAAGATAGATTCCATTAAAACAGTTGATATCTATTACCATAAAACAGATTATGCGGTGATGGACCTGGGTGGCTCTGGCATGTCAGGGCTTGGCGGGATGTTTGGGGTTGTCGGTTTGCTTGCCTCGCTTGGCGCTCATGCTGCAAGTAAGCTGACAGCCTCAGATCGAGCAGATGTTCGAAGCCATGAGTTCTCGGAGCTGATGCGAGCCCATGAAAGCGACATTGACCAAGACCAGGCTAGCAAGCTGGCTGAGTTCGTTGCCTCGACTGGCCGTAAGGTTAAGTTGGTGGAAATTGATAGGCCCCTTGGCGAGAAGCTCGTGTGGAAGCCCGCCGCCAGCGATTCCAAAGAGGAGGGCAGCGCAGCTCTTCTGTTGAGAACATCGTTGGGCTATGGTGCGGAGTCTATGACCTCTTCTTATAAGCCTGTGGTTGTGACTGAATATGTATTGCAGACGGGAAATGGCGATATTTTGGTCGAAGGGAAGGAAACTTTGTGGGGCGATGGTCCAACCTATATGACTTACGATGGGTTGAAAAAATCATATGATGCAGTGCATGTTGCATTGAAAACAGACTCTTTATCCGTTGCTCAGAAGATTTTTCATGCCACGCTAGAGAAGTAATTCTTCATGTTAGAGCAGGTCCGCCGAGTGCGGGCCTGCTCTGTTTTTATCAAAATATTATTTATTTTCAGCGGGCAGTGGTTTGACCTGTTGTCTGGAATGATCTATGTCGTCGGTTTTATGTTTGATCGGGATTTTCTCTATTTTTGTCATCCAGATTCTTCTTTTTTTCTCTGCTCTTGCAGAGTCAAAGGGAAAGGCTGTGCTGTGTTTGGTTTTTCCGTTATATCTTTTCTATTTTGCCAAGAAAAATAAAGAAGCTGGGCGCTTATTGGTGCCGCTGTATCTCGCGGTTGGGCTATTTGCGATCGGAGTCGTGATTTCATAGCCCAGGTGTGGCAAAGCCTAGGGCTGTCCCTACTCTAGTTTCGCGTTCTATCCCTTAGTGGATCGGTTTTTGCGGCACCGCGATCACGCGCGGCGTGTGGCCGGTGTGCGCCAGCAGCCGCGCCAGGTCTTCCAACGGCACGCTCAGCGTCGCGGTATTGACCAGGGGGTGGCAGAGTATCGCCTCCCGCGTCCACAGCGCCTCGTCCACCACCACTTCCACCTGTTGCTCGCGGTCGTTGACCGCGGCCAGCAGCGTCACCGATCCAGGTTCCAATCCCAGGTATTTCTTCAGGCGTTCCGGCGAGGCGAAGCGCAGGCCCTTGGCTTCCAGCGCCTCGCCCAGTGCCTTGATGTCCACGCCGGCGTCGGCCGGCACCGCCACCAGAAAGTGGCGGCGGCCCTTGGCGTCGCACAGGAACAGATTTTTGCATTCCGCGCCGGGCAAGTCCGGTATCAGCCGCGCGGCTTCCTCGCAGGTGTAGACAGGCGGATGTTCGAAGCGTTGATAGCGGACCTGCTGCTCGTCCAGCAGGCGGTACAGCGCGTGTTCCATGGTTTGGCCTCCGGCATTCGATTTCACTCGAAACTATCACGGCAGGCGCGCCCGCGTCATCCCGCCAGTCTTGCGATCAAACCTTCCAGCGCGTGAAGCGCGGCATCTGGCCGACCGTCCATCTGCGCGCGCGCGATGGCGCCGTCGGCGGCCAGCGCCAGCATCTCGGCCAGGCTTTCCCGGTCCGGGCCGGCGGGCAGCGATTCGGCTATCGCCTGCCGCATCTCGGCCTTGTGACGGCGCGCGGCGTCCGCCACCGCCGGCTCGGCCGGCATCTCGCCCACGCCGTTGATGAAGGCGCAGCCGCGAAAGCCGTCCGAATCGAACCATTCCTCCAGCGCCAGCGCCAATGCCGCCGGGCCGGCGGACGCGTGGCGAGACAGCGCGTCGCGGAACCATGCCATCCACAAGCCGTGGCGTTGTTCCAGATAGTCCAGAATGAGGTCGTTCTTGCTGGGAAAGTGGCGGTAGAAAGTCACCTTGGTGACGCCGGATTCGGCGATCAGCCGGTCAATGCCGGTGGCGCGCAAGCCTTCCCGATAGAACAGACGGTGGGCGGTGGCGAGAATGCGGTCGCGGGCGGATAGCGCGGCGATGTTGGCGGCGGGAATCGTTTTCATATCGCCATTGTAGACAGATTTGTCTACTTGGGTCTAGACTGGTTTGCATGTAGACAATTCTGTCTACTTAACTTGAAAAGGAAACCATTATGGAAACCCGTCCTCCGCTGCCGCCGTTTACCCGCGAAACTGCGATCGAAAAAATCCGCCTGGCCGAAGACGGCTGGAACAGCCGCGACCCGGCGCGCGTGGCGCAGGCCTACAGCCTGGACACCCGTTGGCGCAACCGCGTCGATTTTCCGCGCGGCCGGGCCGAGGCGCAGGCCATGCTGGCGCGCAAGTGGAAGCGAGAGCTGGACTACCGGCTGATCAAGGAATTGTGGGCGTTCGACGGCAATCGCATTGCGGTGCGTTTCGCCTACGAATGGCGAGACGATGCCGGCCAGTGGTACCGCAGCTATGGCAACGAGAACTGGGAATTCGGCGTCGACGGCTTGATGATCGATCGCCATGCCAGCATCAACGACATGCCTATCGCCGAGTCCGAACGCAAATTCTTTTGGCCGCTGGGGCGGCGGCCGGACGATCATCCCGGGCTCAGCGAACTGGGGATGTAGGAAAGGCCCGGGCGCCGGCCATGCCTGGCGCGAATCGGCCGCTTGTGTAGCCTGGCTCAAGCCCGGTTTGGCGTGAGGCCTGCAAGCCGGTCGCGGAGAAGCTTGCAGGCGCGGATGGACAACAGTAGGTCGATCTGATTAGTATGAATGCTGTTGACATTTTTTCGGGCGGCTCAGCCGCCCTATCCGGAGCCTTGACCATGCTTGAAACCATCCGGCGGCGCTTTCGGGCGCTGCAGCCGCAGGCGGATTTCTGTTCGCTGCGTTACGTGGAGGAAGACAACGAGCGGCTGAGCGTGCGCCAGGGGCAGCAGCAGCCCCTCGTTCGCCGCCATGACCGCGGCGCGATGATCATTGTGCTGGATGGCGGCGGCTACGGCTACGCGGCGACAGCGGATCTGAGCGAGGCGGGGCTGCGCGCCGCATTCGAGCGCGCGCGGGAGTGGGCGCGGGCCACGACGGGCCGGGGCGTGTTCGATTATCGCCAGATCCGGCTGCCGAGTCCGACTGGCCGCTACCAGGGGCCGGGATGCGACGGCGAGGCCGAATGGCCGCGCGCGACGATGCTGGACCTGCTGCTGAGCGAGTCTGCGGCGGCCAAGGGCGGCGATGACCGCGTGGTGGATTGGTCGGCCGGCTTGTGGCGGCAGGACATCCGCCAGCTGTACCTGACGTCCGACGGCGGCGAGGTGGAACAGCGGATGCGCGCGCTGACGCCGTCGCTGGTGGTGACGGCATTCGACAAGGGGCTGGTGCAGACCCGCAGCCTGGGTGGGCAGTACGGCGGCCTCGGCCGCCAGGGCGGCCTGGAGCTGGTCGCCGAGGCGGGCTTGCGCGGCGCGGGCCGGCGCGTCGCGGACGAGGCGCTGCAGTTGCTGGCCGCGCCCAATTGCCCAAGCGGCAAGATGGACCTGTTGCTGATGCCGGAGCAGATGATGCTGCAGATCCACGAAAGCATCGGCCACCCGCTGGAACTGGACCGCATTCTGGGCGACGAGCGGAATATGGCCGGCACCAGTTTCGTCACGCTGGACATGTTCGGCAGCTACCGCTATGGCTCCGACTTGCTCAACGTTACCTTCGATCCGCTGCAGCGCAATGAGCTGGCCAGCTATGGCTGGGACGACGACGGCAAAGAGGCCGACAAGGTATGGCTGATCCGCGACGGCATGCTGGAACGCCCATTGGGAGGGGAAATCTCCTCGGCCCGCGCGCGCCTGAACGGTTTCGCGCTGGAGGGCGTGGCCAATAGCCGCGCCTGCAATTGGAACCGCGCGCCGATAGACCGCATGGCCAACCTCAACGTGGAGCCCGGCGACAAGACTTTCGATCAGTTGGTGGCCGGCATCGAGCATGGCGTGCTGATGCAGACCAACGTCAGCTGGTCGATCGACGATTCGCGCAACAAATTCCAGTTCGGCTGCGAATGGGGGCAGTTGATCGAAAACGGCCAGCTGAAGGGCGTGGTGCGCAATCCCAATTACCGAGGCATTTCCGCCAGCTTCTGGCGTTCGTTGAAGGCGGTGGGCGACGCCAGCACCTTCACGGTGATGGGCACGCCATATTGCGGCAAGGGAGAGCCGAATCAGGTGGTGCGGGTGGGACACGCCTCGCCCGCCTGCGTGTTTGGCGAAGTGGACGTATTCGGAGGGGCGGCATGATGCGGGCGCATTTGCAAAGACTGGCGGCGGCGTTGAGCGGCCTGTTGCGGGAGAGCGAGGGATTCACGCTTTGGCTGGAGGCGGAACGCACCGATTTCGTTCGTTTCAACCATGGCAAGGTGCGTCAGGCCGGCGAAGTGAAACAGGCTTATCTGGACCTGAGGCTGATCCGCGGCAAGCGCCAGGCCACGCAGCAGCTGTCGCTGAGCGGCGGGGATGAGGATCTGGCGCTGGTCGAGGCCTCGCTGCCGGCGTTGCGCGCGGCGCTGGAGCAGGTGCAGGACGATCCCTTCTTGTTGCTGAACCAGCGGCCGAGCAGCACCGAGCGGATTGCCGACGGCGCGCTGCCGCCGGCGGAGAGCATGGTCGCCGACATTCTCGCCGCCGCGGAAGGGCTGGATCTGGTGGGCATCCTGGCCTGCGGCGAGATGAGTTTCGGCTTCGCTAATCACCTTGGCCAATTCAACTGGCAGCAGAGCGAAAGCTGGAATTTCGACTGGAGCCTGTACTCGCACGGCGACAAGGCGGTGAAGCGCAGCCAGGCGGGAAGCGCCTGGGATGCGGGCGTGATCCGGCGCGGCATCGCGGAGGCCGCCGAACAACTGGCCTTGCTGAAGCTGCCGCTGAAAACGCTGGCGCCGGGCGAGTATCGCGCCTACTTCACGCCCACTGCGCTGGGCGGCCTGCTGTCCATGCTGAACTGGGGCGGCCTGTCGGAGAAAGAGGTCCGCGCCAAGCGCAGCCCGCTGTTGAAGCTGGCCGCCGGCGAGGCCAGGCTGTCGCCTCGTGTCAGCTTGGCGGAAGCGGCCGGGGAGGGGCTGTCGCCGTTGTTCCAGGCGGAAGGCTTCATCCGGCCGGACCGGGTGGAGCTGATCGCCGCGGGAGAGCACCGCAACAGCCTGATCGGCCCGCGCAGCGCGCGGGAGTTCGGTCTGGAGCCGAATGCCGGCGGCGACGAGTATGCGGAATCGATGCAACTGGCGGCGGGCGAGCTGCCGCGCGATCAGGCGCTGCAAGCGCTGGGAACCGGCGTCTATCTGTCCAACCTGTGGTATCTGAACTTCTCCGACCGTTCCGCTTGCCGCATCACCGGCATGACGCGTTTCGCCTGCTTTTGGGTAGAGGATGGCCGGATCGTCGCGCCGCTGGGCGTGATGCGCTTCGACGACAGCCTGTACAGCGTGCTGGGCGAGCAGCTGGAAGCCTTGACCGCCGAGCGCGAGCTGTTGGTGGACACGGCCAGTTATAGCGGCCGGGCCACGCAGAGCAAGCTGCTGCCCGGCGCGCTGGTCAAGTCGCTGCGCTTCAGTTTGTAGGCGAGGCGGGCGGGGCGAGAAGGAGGCGGGTCTCGCCCCGGCTGTTTGCTGTTGGCCTCAATGTATGCGGTTTTTACATGGTTGATGTGTTTGGCATGGCTGGGCATTGGAACAATATGCTCAATGTCCGCGATGTTTTGGCCGCGAAACTTTGCGACAGGCCATGCGCGAGCGGCATGCTTTCTCTTCATCGCGCATGGTGTAGAATGATCGCATTGCGAACTACGAAAACCTGTCCGGCAATGCGTTGAACGCCGGACTTTGCATGTTGACGTGGCGTCATATATTTCCAGCCTTCGCCGCAATGGCGGATGTTGTACCCGGCGGTGCGGCCAACCGTGAGCCTCGCCGCGACACCGAATCAAGGAATGCGTTGTGACCGATATCGCCAAGCTCGAACCGACCGCTGTCTGGGAACATTTCCAAACCCTGTGCGACATTCCGCGCCCGTCCAAGCATGAGGAACAAGTGCGCGACTACATGAAAGGCTGGGCGGAACTGCGCGGCCTGGAAACCGTGGTCGACAAGGTCGGCAACCTGATCATCCGCAAGCCGGCCACGCCGGGCTACGAAGATCGCGCCGGCGTGGTGCTGCAGGGCCATCTGGACATGGTGTGCCAGGCCAATAGCGGCACCGAACACGACTTCTTCAAGGATCCTATCCGTCCGGTATTGAAGGATGGCTGGCTGGTGGCCGAAAACACTACGCTGGGCGCCGACAACGGTATCGGCGTGGCGCTGGGCATGGCGGTGCTGTCCGGCGACGACGTTGCCCATGGCCCGGTGGAAGTGCTGCTCACGCTGGATGAAGAAGCCGGCATGGGCGGCGCGCTGGGCCTGGAAACCGGCTTGCTGCGCGGCCAGTACCTGATCAACATCGATACCGAGGAGTGGGGCGAGTTCTACATGGGCTGCGCCGGCGGCGTGGACGTCAACGTCACCCGCGAATACGCCGTTGAGGCGGTTCCGGCCGGCTTCCAGACCGCCAGCCTGACCATCAAGGGCTTGAAGGGCGGCCACTCCGGCGCCGACATCCACCTGGGCCGCGGCAACGCCAACAAGATCCTGATCCGCCTGCTTCGCGAACTGGAAGCCGAAACCGAGTTGCGCCTGTCCTCGCTGCAGGGCGGCACCGCCCGCAACGCGCTGTCGCGCGAAGCCTTCGCCGTGGTGGCTTACCCGACTGCCGACGCCGCCAAGGTGGCGGCCAAGCTGGACGCGTTCCAGGCGCTGATGCGCTTCGAGTTGGCCGGCGTCGACGAAGGCGTGTCCGTTCTGTCCGAGGCGGCCCCCGCCGCCGGCGTGCTGGCGCGCGCCGACCAGGATGTGATCCTGGCCGCGCTGCATGCGGCGCCGCATGGCGTCAAACGCATGAGTCAGCGCGTGGAGGGGGTGGTGGAAACCTCGAACAACCTGGGGGTGGTCAGCGTGGCGGACGGCAAGGTGTTCGCCAACCTGATGGTGCGCTCGCTGCTGGATTCCGGCACCTGGATGCTGGCGCGCGAAGCGGAAAGCCTGTTCAAGCTGGCGGCGTTCAAGGTGGAGATGGAAGGCGGATACCCGGGCTGGGCGCCGAATCCGCAGTCCAAGCTGCTGGCTTTGTTCAAGGATGTGTACCGCCGGGAGTTCGGCGCCGAGGCCGAGGTGCAGGTGATCCACGCCGGTCTGGAATGCGGCATCCTGGGCTCCAAGTATCCGAACCTGGACATGGTGTCATTCGGCCCGAACATCCGCGGCGCGCACGCGCCCGGCGAACGCGTCGAAGTGGAGTCGGTCGGCAAGGCCTGGCAGTTGCTGCAGGCGGTGCTGAAGGCGATTCCGGCGCGTTGAGCGGTTTCACCCGAAGATGAAGAACGGTCTGGCTTTGCCAGGCCGTTTTTTTATTTCGGCCGCGGGCTGATCATGGCAAGCTGCGGGTTTGCCAAAATTCTGGAGAAATCCGTGACAAAAGAACAATTGACTATCCATCTGCGCATCCAGTACTTGTGCAAGGCCGTGTTGGCCTTGTCCATCGGCGCGTTCGGCTTGCTGGTGGCGAGCGGAAATATCATCGATTACGACTCCAACTGGCAATTCGTCCGCCACGTGCTGTCGATGGATGCCTTGGAGCCTTGGTTCAATGGCGCGGCCTTGGAGGGCAGGGCAGTGCGCGATCCGTTCGGGCAGCAACTGGCTTATTTCGCCATCATTGTCGGCGAAATGGCTTGCGGGCTGTTATGCATGGCGGGCGGGGTCGGCATGCTGAGGGCGGCGGCCGGCCGCGACGGCCTGGCCTGGGGCAAGAGCCTGTTCACACTGGGCGCGCTGGTCGCCGTGCTGGTCTGGTATTTCGGCTTCGCGGTGGTGGGCGGCGAGTATTTCGCGATGTGGGCCAGCAAGTGGAATGGCCAGATGAAGGCATACGCCTTCGTCGGCTTCATCCTGCTCAGCCTGGTTTACATCCGTCAGCGGGAGGAGGCCTGATCGCCGGCGTTCCGCGGCCCCTGGCCGGAAAAGTGGCGGCCGAAGCCTATGATCACCAGCGCGCTGGTGAAGATGATCTGCAGGTCGGCCAGCAGCCGCACCGGCCAGTAGGTGGGGTACATGTCGCCATAGCCGACGGTGGCGGCGGTGGCGATGGACAGGTGGAAGCAGTCCAGGAACAGCAGGGCGGCGTGGCTGTAGAAACCGGGCAACGGATTGCCTTGGCGGTCGTACAGCGGCGTCATGCCGTGGAAGGCGCTGCCGCCGCTCAGGAGCAGCGCGAACAGGTAGTACACGACGGCGAACTGCAATACCAGGCCGATGTAGAGGCCGATCAGATCGCCCAGCTGGCGTTGGCGCGGCCGCCGCAGGATATGGCGGCCGGTGCGCCACAGCGGCCAGAAGAACACCGCCCACGCCAGCCATTGCTCGCCCTGGCGCGGCAGCAGGGCGTGCAGGTCCGCGCCGCGCCACAGCCAGGTGAACAGCGCGGCGCAAACCAGCGACAGCGCGGTCTCCGCGTGCAGCTGCAGCCGGGTTTCCAGACTGGGGAGCGGCAGCGAGGCCATCAGCCGGCCAGGCGCTCGCGTATGCTTTTCTCGATGCCGGCGGCGTCCAGGCCGCACAGCGACAGCAGCAGCGCCGGATCGCCGTGCTCGACGTAGTCGTCCGGCAGGCCCAGGTGCAGCGTCGGCACCGCCAGTCCCATCGCCTGCAGCGCTTCGCCGCAGCCGGAGCCCGCGCCGCCCATCACCACGTTTTCCTCCACGGTGACGATCAGCTCGTGGGTCTGCGCCAGCTTGCGGATCAGCTCGGCGTCCAGCGGCTTGACGAAGCGCATGTCGGCGACGGTGGCGTCCAGCGCTTCGGCGGCGGCCAGGGCGGGATGCACCATGCTGCCGAAAGCCAGGATGGCGACCTGCTTGCCCCGGCGGCGGACCACGCCCTTGCCGATGGGCAGCGCCGCCATCTGCTGCTGGATTTCCGCGCCCGGGCCGGTGCCGCGCGGGTAGCGGACGGCGGTCGGGGTATCGAGCTGGAAGGCGGTGTACAGCAACTGGCGGCACTCGTTTTCGTCCGACGGCGCCATCACCGTCATATTGGGGATGCAGCGCAGGTAGCTGAGGTCGAAGGCGCCGGCGTGGGTGGGGCCGTCGGCGCCGACCAGGCCGGCGCGGTCCAGCGCGAACATCACCGGCAGGTTCTGCAGCGCCACGTCGTGGATCAGTTGGTCGTAGCCGCGTTGCAGGAAGGTGGAGTAGATCGCCACCACCGGCTTCAGGCCGTCGCAGGCCATGCCGCCGGCGAAGGTCACCGCGTGCTGCTCGGCGATGGCCACGTCGTAGTAGCGGTCCGGGTGCTCCTTCTCGAAGCGTACCATGCCCGAGCCTTCGCGCATCGCCGGGGTGATGCCCACCAGGCGCTTGTCCAGCTTGGCCATGTCGCACAGCCAGTCGCCGAACACCTGGGTGTATTGCGGCTTGCCGGCGCCGCCCTTGCCGCTGGCGAGGCCGTTGGCGGGGTCGAACTTGGTGACGCCGTGGTATTTGACCGGATCGTTCTCGGCCAGCTTGTAGCCCTGGCCCTTCTTGGTGACGATGTGCAGGAACTGCGGGCCTTTCAGGCTGCGGATGTTCTTCAGCGTATCCACCAGCACGTCCACATCGTGGCCGTCGATCGGACCGATGTAGTTGAAGCCGAACTCCTCGAACAGCGTGCCCGGGGTGAAGAAGCCCTTGACGTGCTCTTCCACCTTGCTGGCGATCTCCTTCAGCGGCGGGGCGATGCCCAGCACCTTGCTGGAGCCCTCGCGCATCGCCGCGTAGAAGCGGCCGGACATCAGCTTGGCCAGGTAGTTGTTCAACGCGCCGACATTGGGCGAGATCGACATGTCGTTGTCGTTGAGGATCACCAAGAGGTCGGTGTCCATCGCGCCGGCGTTGTTCAGCGCCTCGAAGGCCTGGCCGGCGGTCATCGCGCCGTCGCCGATGATGGCCACGCTCTTGCGGTCCACGCCCAGCGTCTTGGCCGCCACCGCCATGCCCAGGGCCGCGCCGATGGAGGTGGACGAATGGCCGACGCCGAAGGTGTCGTATTCGGATTCCTCGCGCTTGGGGAAGCCGGCCAGGCCGTTGTGCTGGCGCATGGTGTGCATGCGCTCGCGGCGGCCGGTCAGGATCTTGTGCGGGTAGGTCTGGTGGCCTACGTCCCACACCAGGCGGTCGTGCGGAGTGTCGAACACGTAGTGCAGGGCGATGGTCAGCTCGATGCTGCCCAGATTGGACGCGAAGTGGCCGCCGGTCTTGCTGACCGACTCCACCAGGAATTCGCGCAGTTCGCCCGCCAGCTGCGGCAGCTGGGTGCGGGGCAGCAGCCGCAGGTCGGCGGGGCTGTTTATGTTTTCAAGCAGCGGATACATTGTTGTGGTTCTGCAGTGAGAGGGCTCGCCGGGCGGTGGTCCGTCCTGATGGTTTCTCCACGAGCGGTTCAAAACGAGCGGGCGACGATGTAGTCGGCCAGTTGTTTCAGGCGGTCGGCCTGCGGGCCGAAGCCCTCCAGCGCGGCGAAGGCCTGGTCGTGCAAATCCTTCGCCATCCGCTTGGCTTCGGCGAGGCCCAGCAGGCTGACGTAGGTGGGTTTGTCGTTGGCGGCGTCCTTGCCGGCGGTCTTGCCCAGCGTCGCGGTGTCCGCCTCGCAGTCCAGAATGTCGTCCACCACCTGGAAGGCCAGGCCGATGCGCTTGGCGAAGGCGTCGAGCGCCTCCTTCTCTGCGGCGGACAGCTCGCGGCCCGCCATGGAACCCGCCAACACCGCGGCGCGGATCAGCGCGCCGGTCTTCAGCATGTGCATGAATTCCAGCTCCGGCAGCGTCAGCGGCAGGCCGACGCTGGCCAGGTCTATCGCCTGGCCGCCCGCCATGCCGGCGTGGCCGGCGGCGTGGGCCAGCGCGCGGACCATTTCCAGCTGGCTGGCCGGCGCGATGTCCGGCATGGGCTGGGAGATCAGCTCGAAGGCGCGGGTCTGCAGCGCGTCGCCGACCAGGAGCGCGGTGGCGTCATCGTAGGCGATGTGACAGGTGGGCTTGCCGCGGCGCAGCACGTCGTTGTCCATGCAGGGCATGTCGTCGTGGACCAGCGAGTAAGCATGGACCATTTCCAGCGCCGCGCCGATGCGGGCCAGATTGTCCGCTTGCGCGCCGACCAGCTCGCCGGCGGCGAACACCAGCAGCGGGCGCACGCGCTTGCCGCCCTCCAGCGTCGCGTAGCGCATCGCTTCATGGAGCCGTTGCGGGGCGCAGTCAGCCGACGGCAGCAACTTTTCCAGCGCCTGTTCCATGTATTGCTGGATGGAGGTCATCCAGCCGATGAAGCTTTCATTGGCCATTGGGCAGATCCAGCGTCTTCAGTTCGTTGTTTTCCAGGATTTTCAGCTGCTGTTCCGCGTCGGCCAGCTTGCCCTGGCAGAACTTGATCAATTCGGTGCCTTGCTTGTAGGAGGCAAGGGCTGTTTCCAGCGGCATGTCGCCGCTGTCCATCGCCTGGATGATGTCCTCCAGCTGGGCCAGCGCGGTTTCGAAGCTGGCCGGCGCTTTGGCGGCTTTTGCCATGGCGGTATTCCTCGTGCGTGTCAGGCCGACATTCTAGTCCAATTCCGAGCAAAAACGACAGCCTTCCGGTCCTCCTATCTTCATATCGGGCGGTTCCGGCGCGGCGACGAATGGTGTAGGGTGGCGACTCCCTATCTTCCCCGAGGCCCGACATGACCGAAACCGTCCGCACCATCCTGATCACCGGCTGCTCCAGCGGCATCGGCTATCACACGGCCAAGTGGTTCCGCGAGAAAGGTTGGAGGGTGTTCGCCAGCTGCCGCAGGCAGGAGGACGTCGAGCGGCTGCTGGCGGAAGGCTTCGAGAGCCTGCGGCTGGACGTGGACGACGCCGCTTCGATCCGCGCGGCGCTGGACGAGGTGCTGGCCCGGACCGGCGGCCGGCTCGACGCGCTGTTCAACAATGCCGGCTTCGGCCAGCCCGGCGCGGTGGAAGACATCTCGCGCCAGGCGATGCGCGAGCAGTTCGAGACGAATCTGTTCGGTCCGTGGGAGCTGAGCAATGCCGTGATGAAAACGATGCGCGCGCAAGGCCATGGCCGCATCGTCTACAACAGCTCCATCCTCGGCTTCGCCGCGATGCGCTGGCGCGGCGCCTACAACGCCAGCAAGTTCGCGATGGAAGGCCTGTGCGACACGCTGCGCCAGGAGCTGCACGGCACCGACATCCACGTGTCGCTGGTGGAGCCGGGCCCGATAGAGAGCCGCTTCCGCCCCAATGCGCTGGCGAAGTTTTTGAAGAACGTCGACATCGACGGCAGCGTGCATCGCGACAATTACCAGCAGCAGCTGGAAAGGCTGAAGAAAGAGGGCCACGCCGCGCCGTTCACGCTGCCGGCTACGGCGGTTGCGGAGGCGGTGTGGCGAGCCGTCACCAGCCGCCGGCCGCGCGCCCGCTACCGCGTGACCTTTCCCACCAAACTGTTCTGGTTCCTGCGTCGTTTCCTGCCGCAGCGCTGGTACGACGGTACCTGCCGGAGTGTGGCGTGAGGCGTCTAAGGCCTTAATTGAATTTTCCTGATGCCATCTTGATATTTTTTTGTTGACCCGCGTAGCGAATTGGCTTTACATTCATTCGCGCTTGTCATGGCTGCAGCAGTTGGCGATGGCGGGCGCAAAGAATAAAGCGGGCCGCGAAGGCCCCGCGCTACGAAGGAGAACAATTCAAGATGACGCACCTGAAATGGCTGCCCATGCTGGTACTGGGCGGCTCGCTCGCGCTGTCCGCTCACGCAGCCGACCCTAACAAAGTGCTCCGGGTGTCGATCCCCGCGCCGGAAACCGGTTTCGACCCCGGCAAGGTCAACGATGTGTATTCGATCGGCGTGATCGAGAACATTTTCGAACCGCTGCTGAAATACGATTACCTGGCCCGGCCGCTGAAAATGAAGCCCAACACCGCGGCGGCGATGCCAGAAATATCCGCCGATGGCCGCGTTTACACGATACGGATCCGGCCCGGCATCTATTTCGCCGACGATCCGGTGTTCAAGGGCAAGAAGCGCGAGCTGACTGCCGAAGACTACGCCTACTCCTTCAAGCGCTTCGCCGATCCTGTCGTCAACTCGCCGGTTTCCAATATGATGACGGACTGGGTGCTGGGCCTGGCGGAAGCCGGCAAGCGCGCAAGCAAGACCGGCAAGTTCGATTATGCGGCGCCGATTCCCGGCATCCAGGTGCTGGATCGCTACACCTTGCGGCTGACGCTGACCAAGACCAACTTCATTTTCCAGTACACGCTGGCGGCCAAGCAGTTCGGCGCCGTCGCTCGCGAGGCGATTGAGGCTTACAGCAAGGACACCATGTCCCATCCTGTCGGCACCGGTCCCTTCATGCTGAAAGAGTGGAAGCAGGGCAGCAAGATCGTGCTGGTGGCCAATCCGGGCTACCGCAAGGTGGTGTTCGACGGAGAGCCGGGCGCCGATCCTCAGGATCAGGCAATCGCCAGGGACATGGCCGGCAAGACCCTGCCTGCGGTCGGTCGGGTGGAAATCCGTGTGATCGAGGAAGATCAGCCGCGCTGGCTGTCTTTTCTGAACAAGCAGCTGGATGTGGTGGCGGTGCCCAAGGCCGCGATGAAGACGGCGCTGCATGTGACGGACAACGATCCCTTCCAGACCTCGTTGAATCCGGTGCTGGCTAAGCGGGGCATCAGGTTGTCGCATGTGCTGAATCTGGACGTGACCTACGCCTATTTCAACATGCTGGACCCCGTTGTCGGTGGCTATGGCAAGGACAAGATCGCGCTGCGCCGCGCGATCGCGCTGGCATATCCGCTGAAGCAAGAGGTGGTGCCTCTCATTTACGGCAACCAGGCGGTGCCGATGCAGGGCGCGGTGTCGACCGGCATGTCCGGCTCCAGCCCGGGCTTCCGTGGCGAGGTCAAATATGATCCAGCGCTGGGCAACGCCTTGCTTGACCAGTTTGGCTACAAGATCGGGCCAGATGGCTATCGCACGCTGCCTAACGGCAAGCCCTTGCTGATTACGCAGGCGACCCAGGCCTCGGCTTTGGACAAACAGTTCAACCAGATCTGGCAGAAGACATTCGACAGTCTCAAGATCCGGGTGAATTTCAAGGTGGCCAAGTGGAACGAGAACCTGAAGAGCGCCTATGGCCACAAGCTGCAGATGTGGAGTCTGGGCGGGACGGCTTCGATGCCGGACGGCGACGACACCATGATTGAGCTGTGGACCGACAGCATCGCCAGCGGCAGCAATTTGTCCGCCTTCAGCCGGCCCAAGTTCGACCAACTGTTCGAGGCATCGCGCCTGATGCCAAACGGGCCGGAACGCGAAGCCAAGTTCGAGCAGATGAACCGGGTGGTGGCGGCCTATCAGCCCTATGTCTTGGGCGTGACCCGCTTCACCAACTCTTTGGCCCATGGCTATGTGCTCGGTTACAAGCCACACCCGATCTATACGATCGGCGGCTTCTGGCGCTACGTCGACATCGCCCGGCATTGAGTCCCATCTAGTTCGTTTCCGCCGGATGGCCGGACGGAGCAAGGAAAAAACATGTTCGCATTCATCATTCGCCGGCTCTGGCAGATGATCCCCACCATGCTGGGCGTCATGCTGCTGGTGTTCGTGCTGTTCAACTGGGTGGGCGGCGACCCCACCTTCATTCTGGAAGGCAAGCGCCTGACGCCGGAGATGCTGGCCAATATCCGCGTGCAGCTGGGCCTGGACAAGAGCCTGCCGGAGCAGTTCCTGCTGTTCGTCAAGCAGGTGTTCACTTACGACTTCGGCAATTCCTGGGCCACGCAGCAATCGGTTTCCGGCACATTGGCCAACCGCGTCGGCCCGTCGCTGACCTTGGCCGGCAGTCTGCTTGTGCTGGAGCTGCTGACCGCGCTGCCCATTGCCGTCGCCGTCGCTTATTTCCGCGGCACGCTGACCGACCGCCTGGTCACCATGATCTGCACGGTGGCGATGTCGGTGAGCTCCCTGGTCTACATCATCGTCGGCCAATACCAGCTTGCTTTCGTGATGGACCTGTTCCCGGTGATGGGCTGGGACGACAACAGCCTGGCCACCAATTTGCTGGTCTACCTGCCGCTGCCGCTGATCCTGGGCATTCTGGTGGCGCTGGCGCCCAGCGTGCGCTTCTACCGCAGCTTTGTGGTGGAAGAGCTGAACCACGACTACGTGCGCACCGCGCGCGCCAAGGGCCTGTCCGAGCCCAAGGTGCTGTTCAAGCACGTGCTGCGCAACGCGCTGATCCCGGTCGTCACCAACATCACCATGTCGCTGCCTTTCCTGATGCTGGGCTCCATGCTGCTGGAGCGTTTCTTCGGCATTCCCGGCATGGGCAACGAGCTGCTGAACGCGGTGGATAAGAGCGACTTCCCGGTGATCAAGGCGATCACCATCACTATCGCCGCCGCGGCCATGGTGTTCAACCTGCTGGCGGATGTCCTGTACAAGTGGATCGATCCGCGCGTCCAGCTGAAGTAAGGGGAGAGAGACGATGACGACATTGCAGAATACCGCCGGCGCCGCGCCGGCCGCCGTCCCGTCCCGCAGCCTGTGGGCGCTGGGCTGGCAACGCTTGAAGCGCGACCGCATCGGTTTCGCGTGCTTGTGGATTGTAACCGGCTTCATGCTGCTGGCCTTGTGCAGCTGGGTCGGCCTGATCGGCCGCGGTTGGAATGCCGAGGTGGCAGTGTCCTACGCGCCGCCTACTTTCCTGTATCAGCAGGCGCATGATGCTGCCCAGACCTCTGGCGCGAAAAAAGCCGAGACGGTCACGGGAACCGGCCTGCGTCCTGAGGAAGACCCGATCTGGGCGGAAACCCAGGCGGCGATGAAGAACCGCGACAAGTACGTGGTGCCGGAAGTGAAGAAGGCGGAGTCGCTGACGTTCGGCGCGGACATCCGCGGCCGCGACATCCTGGACAAGGTGGTCAAGGGCACGTCCACTTCATTGTTCGTCGGCTTCTTCGGCGCCTTGCTGTCGGTGGTGATCGGCGCGTCGCTGGGCGCTTGCGCCGGTTTCCTCGGCCGCAAGATCGATGATTTCCTGATGTGGTTCTACAACGTATTCACCGCCATGCCGGACATGCTGCTGTTGCTGGCTTTCGCCGCGGTGGCCGGCCGCGGCCTGGGCACGGTGATCCTGGTGCTGTCGCTGACCAGCTGGCCCGGCACTTTCCGCCTGGTGCGCGCCGAATTCATCAAGCTGCGCTCGCGCGAATTCGTGCAGGCGGCGGACGCCATCGGCGCCAGCAGCGCGCGCCGGATGTTCGTTCACATCCTGCCGAATGTCTCCCACCTGCTCTTGGTGCAGTTTTCCTTGCTGATGGTGGGCCTGATCAAGTACGAGGTGATCCTGTCCTTCCTGGGCTTCGGCGTGGATGTGCGCCAGGTCAGCTGGGGCTCGATGCTGTCCGAGGTGCCGGAAGAGCTGATGCAGGGCTACTGGTGGCAGTTGGCGATGGTGGTGGTGTTCATGTCGCTGCTGGTCACGGCCTTCAGCATGCTGACCGATTCCCTGCGCGACGCGCTGGACCCCAAGGTAAAGTGAGGATCACACCATGAGCAATAACAAAACCCTGCTTTCGGTGCGCAACCTGCGGGTGCGTTTCCGCCAGGAGGACGGCGGCCGCTTCGAGGCGCTGAAGGGCGTCAGTTTCGACATCCCGGCCCACCGCACGGTGGCGCTGGTCGGCGAATCGGGTTCCGGCAAATCGGTGACGTCGATGGCCATCATGCAGCTGCTGCCGCCGCAATCGAGCGAGATCGATCCGGCGTCGGAACTGCGCTTCGACGGCCGCGACCTGCTGAAGCTGAGCGCGGCCGAGCTGCGCCGGCTGCGCGGCAAAGACATCGCGATGATTTTCCAGGAGCCGATGAGCTCCTTGAACCCGGTGTTCACCGTCGGCGAGCAGATCGTCGAGACGCTGACGCTGCACGCCGGGCTGAGCCGCGGCGCGGCGTGGAAGCGGGCGGTGGAGCTGCTGCGCGAGGTGGGTCTGCCGGAGCCGGAGAAGCGGGTGAAGAGCTACCCGCACGAACTGTCCGGCGGCCAGCAGCAGCGGGTGATGATCGCCATCGCCATCGCCTGCGAGCCCAAGCTGTTGATCGCCGACGAGCCGACCACCGCGCTGGATGTCACGATTCAGAAGCAGATCCTGCAGCTGATCGCCGATCTGCAGAAGAAGCACGGTATGTCGGTGCTGTTCATCACCCACGACCTGGGGGTGGTGGGCGAGTTCGCCGACGAGGTGATCGTGATGCGCCACGGCGTGATCCGCGAGCAGGGCACGGTGAAGCAGATTTTCGAAGATCCGCAGGACGCCTACACCAAGGCGCTGCTGTCGTGCCGGCCGCACCTGGACCGCCGCCCGGAGCGGCTGGCGGTGATCGACGACTTCCTGCAGCCGGGCGGCTACGTGGAGCCGGCGGAGCGGGCGCGCGGCTACGCGGCCGGCGACGAGATCATTCTGGACGTGCAGGGGCTGTGCAAGAGCTTCGACATCCGCGAAGGCCTGTTTGGCAAGCGCCAGTTCCACGCGGTGCGGGACGTGTCGTTCAAGCTGGCGCGCGGCAAGACGCTGGGCATCGTCGGCGAGTCGGGCTCGGGCAAGACCACGGTGGGGCTGACGCTGGTGCGGCTGCACCAGGCGACGGCGGGCAAGGCCTTGTTCCACGGCCAGGACCTGATCGGCATGAGCGCCAAGGCCTTCCACGCCTACAAGAAGCGGATCCAGATCATCTTCCAGAACCCGTACGCGTCGCTGAACCCGCGCTTCACGGTGGAGCAGATCCTGACCGAGCCGATGCTGCTGCACGGCATTGGCCAGGACGCCGGCCAGCGGCGCCGGCTGGCGCAGGACCTGCTGGACAAGGTGGGGCTGCCGGCGGGCGCGTTGGCCAAGTACCCGCACGAGTTCTCCGGCGGCCAGCGGCAGCGGATCGCGATCGCGCGCTGCCTGACCTTGAAGCCGGAAGTGCTGATCTGCGACGAATCGGTGTCGGCTTTGGACGTGTCGGTGCAGGCGCAGGTGCTGAACCTGCTGCAGGACCTGCAGGACGAGTACAAGCTGTCCTACCTGTTCATTTCGCACGATCTGGCGGTGGTGAAGCACATCTCGGACCAGGTGCTGGTGATGAACAAGGGCCAGGTGGTGGAGCAGGCGGACGCGGACGTGATCTACCGCGAGCCGAAGGACGGCTACACCAAGAAGCTGCTGGGGGCGATCCCGCAGGGATGGAACCCGGCCCTGGCGCTGGCGTAGCGCTTCGGACGCCGCGACAGGACAAGCCGGCCCGGGCGGGCCGGCTTTTGTTTGCGCCTCAATTGTCGGCGAAATCCATGGTCATGCTCCATGGCGTCTGCTGGCCGATGGAGTAGGCGATCTTGGCTTCGCCGCCGCCATCGGTCACGTCCAGCAGGCCGCTGTCTTCGTTCTGGCCTATGGTCAGCTGGTAGAAGCCGTCGCCGCCGTAATCGTAATCGGGGCCGTCGGCGAAGATCACGCCCATCATGTACGCGTTGCCGGCGCCGATCCAGTCCACGCTGATCCGGGCCGCGCGGTCTGGCTCCAGCGCGTAGCCGCGCCGCAGCGGCTTGTCTTCCAGCAGCAGCTCCTGATCGTCCCAGTTCGGATCGCTGTCGATGTAGAGGTTGCGGCTGGAGTGATTCTTCACGGTTACGGTAGTTAAGCTCATCTGCTTTCTCCTCGTGGCGGGCTGCGCTACTGATACAAGATCGTGAACGGGTCTCGCAAACGGACGCCTCGCTAGGATAGGCGGGATGTAGGGACGAGTCGGCTGATTCCATCCTTTTAGACAGGCGTGCCGGCGCAAACCATGCGAGATGGCGGTGAGTTCTGGATGGATCATGGAGGACGGAGCGGGATTGCCAGGAGGATCAAATGATGAGGTGGATGAGGATGGCGGGCATCTGCATGGCGTGCCCGTGCGCGGCGCAGGCTACGGAGAGACCGGCCTCGCCTGGCGGCGCTTATGGCTTCGACGGGTAAGGCAATACCCCTTGCCGCAGGATCAGCAAGGTGGATTTGCGGCGTTTGCAATCCTGCGAAGGCGGTGGAAGCGGTTTCGACGGTTTTGTCCGCCCGCTGCGGACCTGTCGCCATGGCAATGAGTGGCGGATTGACGCCGACAAGGCGCAAAGCCGCGGAGCGGGGGAGACGATGGAGGCCGTCTTGATCGTTTAGCGCTGCTCCGCTCCATCGGTTAGCTGTTGCAGCAGCCATCCCGCCGCCGCGCCCAGCGGCTTGTTGGCCGCCCATACCAGGTCCACCGGCATCCGTTTGGGCCAGCCGGCCACATCCAGCTGCTTCAGCTCGCCGCCGCCGAAGCTGTGCACCAGCCAGCAGGGCAGCTCGGCCCAGCCCACCCCTAGCCGAGCCATGTCCAGCAGCATCAGATAGCTGGGCGCGTACCATTGCCGCTGGCCGGAATCGGCAGGCGTCTTGTCGCTGTAGGTATTGAGCCTGAGCTGGCGGTGCTGGTCCAGCTGCTGTTCGTCGATGCGGTCCATGCCGGCCAGCGGGTGGCGATGGGCGGCGTACAGCGCCAGCTCGCTGGCTTCGCGCTGGCGCTGGTGGCGGACATCGGGCGGATAGCTGTCCATCGCGCCGACCAGGCCCAGTTGCGCGCGGCCGGACAGGATCAGGTCCAGCACGTCCTCTTGCTCGCCGACCAGGCATTCCAGCTCCAGCAAGGGATAGCGTTCTTCCAGCCGGCAGGCGACGCTTTCCAGCGTGCGCGACTGGAAAGTGTCGGACAGCACGATGGTGAGGCGGGTTTCCACGCCGGCGTTCAGCTGGGCGGCCTGCCTGCGCAGATCCTGGCTGGCGGCCATGATCTGCCGCGCTTGGGGCAACAGCAGCCGCCCGGCGGGCGTCAGGGTGGGCGCGCGGGTGCCCCGGTCGAACAGGCTGCTTCCCAAGTCGATTTCCAGGTTGGCGATGGCCTCGCTGATGGTGGACTGGCTCTTGCCCAGGCGCCTTGCGGCAGCGGAGAAAGAGCCGAGGTCGGCGGCGTAGACGAAGGCGGAGAGGGTGTCGATTGAGGTAGTCATATCGGTTTAACCGATGGTTGGTATTTTTATAGTATCCGAAAATCCAATCATAATGCCAGGCATTGAACTTCAGCAGTCGGGAGAGATCGATGCAAGCGACAAACAAAAAACTGGGCGAGCGGGTATTGCACGCGGTGCTGTACGAAGCGTGCGCAATGGCCCTGCTGGTGCCGCTGGCGGCGCTGGCATTGCAAAAGAACATGCTGCACATGGGCGCATTGGCCTTGATGATGTCGACGGCTGCCATGCTGTGGAACATGGTGTTCAATGCCTTGTTCGAACGCATCGAGCGCTATTTTTGCTGGCAGCGCACCGTTGCGGTCCGTTGCCTGCACGCGCTGGGCTTCGAGGGCGGTCTGGTGGTGCTGCTGGTGCCGCTGGCCGCCTGGTGGCTGGACAGCAGTTACTGGCAGGCCTTCTTGCTGGATCTGGGGTTCTTCGCCTTTTTCCTGCCTTATACCTATGTGTTCAACTGGCTGTACGACCACCTGCGCGAGCGTCTGATCGCCCGCCGGAGTCTGGCGGCCGCAGTGGAGTGATGGATGAAAGTCTGGCTGTTCCTGATGGGGGCCATCCTGTCCGAAGTGGTGGCCACCTCCGCGCTGAAGGCCTCCGACGGTTTTACCCGGCTGTGGCCGTCGTTGTTGACCGCCGGCGGCTACGTGCTGGCCTTCTACCTGTTGTCCCAGACACTGCGCCACATTCCGGTGGGCATCGCCTACGCGCTGTGGTCGGGCATCGGCATCGTGTTGGTGTCGCTGATCGCCTGGCTGCTGTACGGCCAGAAGCTGGATCTGGCTGCGGTGGCGGGCATGGGCTTGATCATCGCCGGCGTGGCGGTGATCAATCTGTTTTCGCATAGCGCCGCGCACTGACAATTTCCCATTGGCTTAAAAGATTTTGCAGATGCCCGTTTCATGTGCCATCATGAATTGATTTTGTTTGTTTTGTTATAACACAAATCACAATTTCTAAATATTGATGTCGGGGCGGGTCTGTATCGCACGCTGGCGGCCGCATGGCTGCCAGGCAAGCCTGGGAAGGCTTGGCCATTCCACCGGGAGGTGCGCGTGGATGGGCTGGCCCCGACGATCGACCGGTTCCGTATCCGAGCCGCCGACATAGGTTTGCGCGCCGCATGGACTCGCCTGTCACATGAGGGCAGGTATGGCTATTTTGTCCATTTGCGGAGTCCGAGGGGGGAGCGGCGCGACAGCGCTAGCCGCCGCCATTGCCTGGTATCGTGAAGAGCAGGCCCAGCCGACGCTGGCAATCGACCTGTGCCCGCAGAACTTGCTACGTCTGCACTTCGGCGTGCCGTGGAGCGAGCAGGGAGGCTGGCGCGCCAGCCTGCATGCGGGCTGCGACTGGACGGAGTCCGCCTGGCGGATAGGAAGCGGCCACCTGGCGCTGGTTCCGCATGGGACCTGCGCAGCCAGGGGGCCGGAACCGGACGCGGGCTGGCTGAGCGCGGAACTGGGCAAGCTGGAGAGGCCGGCGGGCGATCTGGTGCTGCTGGACACGCCGTCATGGGCCGGTCGCTGCCGCGACCAGGCATGGACCGCCGCCAGCCATGTGCTGGCGGTGTTGACGGCGGATTCCGTCAACTGCGTTCTGGCCGTCCGTCTGGAAGCGGAGCTGATGGCGCGCGGTGTGCCCCGCGACGGCATATTGTTCGCGATCAGCCAGTTCGACCCGGCGCGCAAGCTGGACCGGGACGTCGAGCGCGTGCTGCGCAGAACGCTGGGAAGCCGGCTGGCTCCGCGGCCGGTGACGCGTGACGAAGCGGTGCGCGAGGCCCTCGCCGCGGGCCTGCCGGTATCGGTGTTCGCGCCGGAAAGCCAGGCGGTCGACGATCTGCGGCAACTGGCGGTGTGGCTGGCGGTGAAGCTGAGGCGCGCCGAGCCGGAGGGCCGGGCTCCATGAGCCGCGCTCGTTGGGCCGCGTGGGCGGTTCGCTGCGGGCTTCTTCACCGAGCGGACCGGCCGGCTGTCGGGTTGGCTCTGCTATCCCTGCTGTTCGTGACGCCTGACAACGGTTGGGAAGCTTGGGGCCGCCGCCAGAAAGGCTGTTTCCCCCATGTCGACTTCTCCCATCCGGGCCCCGCCGACGCGTTGCGCATCCCGTTGCAGCTTTTATGGTTGGCGCTGGTGCGGCCGCCATCCGCGCGGGGCGGGGTATCGACTGCCTGGCGTGAGCTGCGGAGGCGCGCGGCGCGCGCGCGGTCCGCGTTGCGCGCCCATCGGGCGCGGTTGGCGGCTCGGCATCTGGCCTGGCTTGTCCCGGAACGATTGAACCGCGCCTCAGCGCGCGTGGCCGGCAACGCCGCCTGGCAGAGCGCCGCGCTGCGCTATGCCTGCGGCCTGGTGGCGATGGCGCTGGTGGCGGTTTGCGTCACCACCCCGTTCGACGACGCGTCGCAGGCCTTGTTCTTCGCGGCGCTGCTGTTGATCGCGCTATGGGTGAACCGCGTTCCCGGACAGGCGTGCACGCTGATGCTGATGGTGTTTTCCATGGTGATGTCCACCCGTTACATCTGGTGGCGGGCCACCAGCACCATCAACGACGATACTTGGCTGAACCTCGCTTTCGGCCTGATGCTGCTGGCTGCCGAGATCTTCGCCTGGATCGTGTTGTCGCTGGGCTTTTTCCAGTCGTCCTGGGCGCTCAAGCGCCGGGTCGCGCCGTTGCCCGATGACCGCGCCCTGTGGCCTGCGGTGGATGTGTTCATTCCGATCTACAACGAGCCCTTGCGGGTGCTGAGGCCGACCGTGATGTCGGCGCTGGAAATGGACTGGCCGCCCGACAAGCTGCGCGTCCACATCCTGGACGACGGCTGCCGCGAGGAGGTGCGCGAATTCGCCGCCGGGATCGGGGCCGGCTATATCACCAGGCCGGTGCACAAGCACGCGAAGGCGGGCAACATCAACCACGCTCTGACGGTGACCTCCGCCGGCTTCATCGCCGTCTTCGACTGCGACCACATTCCCACCCGTTCCTTCCTGCGGTCCACGATGGGCGGCTTCCTGAGCGACGGCAAGCTTGCCCTGGTGCAGACGCCTCACCATTTCTTTTCCGCCGACCCGTTCGAACGCAACCTGGAAACCCACGGCAAAATGCCGAACGAGGGCGAACTGTTCTACGGCCGGGTGCAGGATGGCAACGATTTATGGAACGCGACCTTCTTCTGCGGTTCCTGCGCGGTGCTGCGGCGGTCTCATCTGGTAGAGGCGGGCGGCATCGCGGTGGACACCGTCACCGAAGACGCGCACACCTCGCTCAGGCTGCACCGGCTCGGCTACCGTTCCGCCTACATCAACGTGGTGCAGGCGGCGGGCCTGGCCACCGAGAGCCTGTCCGCCCACATCGGCCAGCGCATACGCTGGGCGCGCGGCATGGCGCAGATTTTCCGCAGCGACAATCCCGTGCTCGGCAAGGGGCTGACCCTGCCGCAGCGTTTCTGCTACCTGAACGCGATGCTGCATTTCCTGAATGGCGCGCCCCGGCTGATCTTCCTGACCGCGCCCATGGTCTTCCTGATCTTCCATGTCTACACCATCTATGCGCAGGCGCTGAGCATCGTGCTGTACGTGGTGCCGCACATGGCGTTCTCGGTGCTGGCCAATTCGCGGCTGAACGGACGGTTCCGCCGCTCATTCTGGGGCGAAGTCTACGAGACGGTGCTGGCCTGGTACATCGTGATCCCGACCACGGCCGCGCTGTTGTTCCCCGGTCTGGGCACGTTCAATGTCACCGCCAAGGGCGGCGTGATGGACGAAGATTTCGTCGACTGGCGCATTGCCAAACCCTATCTGGTCCTGCTGGGCTTCAACTTGCTGGGCATAGGCTTCGGCGCTTGGCGGATGGCGGCGGGCCCGCATTTCGAGATGGGCACCGCCGTCATCAACATGCTCTGGGCGGGCTACAACGCCATGCTGCTGGGCGTGGCGCTGGCGGTCGCGCGCGAGCTGCGCCAGGTGCGCGCCGCCCATCGGGTGCGCGCCAGCCGGCAGGCCGCGCTGCATCTCCCGGATGGCCGGGTTCACCGCTGCCGGATGCTTGACTATTCCGAGGGCGGCATGGCCCTGCAACTGGCGCGGGAGCCCAGGTCCGGCATGGATGGCGATGCCGAATTGACGGTGTCGCTGCGTCAGGACGGGCGCAGCTACGCCTTCCCCTGCCGGATGGCGTTTTCCAGCGGCGACAGGGTGAGCGTGCGGTTCCCCGACTTGACCTTGGCGCAGCGGAGCGAACTGATGCAGTGCACTTTCGGCCGGCCCGACGCCTGGGCCGAGAGGGAGACGCGCAAGCGGGAGCGCAATCCGCTGGGCAGCGCGCTGGATATTTTCCACTTGGGATGGCTGGGTCTGAAGGGCTTGTGGCTGCTTGCGGCATCCAGCCTTGGCATCGGGCGCCGGCCCGCTTCTGTGCTGTGGCTGCTGAGCCTGCTGCCCAGGCAGCCCATATCGATTCGGGACTGAACATGATCAACGGAACAGGGAAGTGGTTATGGGTGTGGGCGCTGTGCCTGCTGACGCTGTTTTGCCAGGCCGCGCCTGCCACGGAGTCCGCCGCTGCGCCATCGTCTCAACTGGCGAGCGTCCGGACGTTGAGCTTCAGGCAGATGGGCGCCGGTTCGGCGCTCAGGCTGCGGGGCGGCAACGCCATCGCCACCATAGGCTTCGGCAGCCGCGCCGACGAGCTGGTCACCTCGCTGACGCTGAAACTGCGCTACATCTATTCGCCGGCGATGTTGACCGACCTGTCTCATGTCCAGGTGATCGTCAACGATCAGGTGGTTGCCGTCCTGCCTTTCGCCAAGGATCAGGGCGGCCGGGCTCAGGAGGCGTCGCTGACGCTGGATCCGCGGCTGCTCACCAGCTTCAACCGCATACAGTTCCGCTTGATCGGCCATTACACGCTGCGCTGCGAGGATGAGACCAACAGCAGCATCTGGGCGGAAATCAGCAACGGCAGCGAGATCCAGATGACGACGCAGGCCTTGTCGATGGCCAACGACCTCGTGTACTTCCCCGAGCCCTTTTTCTATGCGCTCGACTACTCGCAGCTGGAGTTGCCCATGGTGTTCGCCGGCCGGCCGTCGATGGGCGTGCTGCAGGCCGCCGGCGAGCTCGCCTCCTGGTTCGGCGCGCTGTCCGGCTGGCGCGGCGCGCGCTTCCCCGCGGTGCTGGACGGCATGCCGCCTCCGCGCCACGCCATCGTTTTCGCCGCCAATGGCCAGCGGCCCGGGTTCCTGAAGGGCCTGCCGCCGGTGTCGGCGCCGATGATCGCCGTGATGTCCCATCCCTCCCGGCCGGAGTTCAAGCTGCTGGTGCTGATGGGCCGGGACGACCAGGACCTGCAGCAGGCCGCGCGCGCGCTGGTGCTGGGACAGGCTGGCATGAGCGGCGACATGGTCCGGGTGGGGCAGGTGAGGCTGGTGGCGCCGCGCAAGCCCTACGACGCGCCCAACTGGGTCCGCTCCGACGGTCCGACGCGGCTGGGCAGCCTGGCCGCGCGCAAGGAGGACCTGCAAGTGTCCGGAGTGCAGCTTGCGCCGATAAGGGTGGCTTTCCGCGTGCCGGGCGACCTGTTCACCTGGGGTAGCCGCGGCATTCCGCTCAATCTGAAATTCCGTTACACGGGCCCCCAGGCCAACAATGGCTCGCGGCTCAGCATAGGCGTCAACGACTTTTTCGTTCAGAGCCTGAGTTTGAGCGCCAACGGCATTGGCGGCGCTCAAGCCGGCATGCGGATGCCGGTGTTGGAGAATGGCCTGCTGACCAGCGTGGACCGGGTCCTGCTGCCGCCGTTCCGGGTCGGCAGCCGCAACGAGCTGGAGTTCCAGTACAGCTTCGCCAGCGAGAAGCAGGGGGAATGCGCGAGCGGCGCGCTGGACAGTTTCCATGGCGAGGTCGATCCGGATTCGACGATGGATTTCAGCAAGTACCCGCACTACGCGCAAATGCCCAATCTCAGTCTGTTCGCGACGTCGGGCTATCCATTCACCCGGCTGGCCGACCTGGCCGAGACCGCGCTCGTCCTGCCCGCGCGGCCGCAAACCTCGGACATCAACGTCTTTCTGACGGTGATGGGGCGGATGGGCGCTTCCACCGGCTTTCCTGCGCTGCGCTACCGGCTGGTGAGCGAGGACGACGTGGACCGCGTCAACAATGCCGACCTGCTGGTGATCGGCGATTCCCGTGAGCTCAAGTTGCTGCGCGCTTGGCGCGACAAGCTGCCCGCCTTGCTGGAGGGCGATTTCCGCCAGGTGGGAAATGGCGGGGCCGCCGCGAAGGATGATGGGGCGGCGCTGCTGCCGGGGGCTACGCTCCATCAGGCCAACGGCCGGGCAGACTTTTCCGCGCGCGGACGGGTGGGCGCCTTGCTGGGGCTGGAATCGCCTCTGGCGCCGGGCCGCAGCGCCGTGATCATCACGGCCAGCGAGGCCGATGCGATGGCTGGCGTGGCTTCGGCGCTGATCGACGACGCCGCGCTGTCCCAGATGTCCGGCAGCGTGGTGCTGATGCGCGGCGGCACGATAGACAGCCAGCTGCTGGGGCCGGTCTACCATGTCGGCAGCCTGCCGCCATGGGACTGGGCGTGGTTGCTCCTGTCGGGCCACCCGCTGCTGCTTGCCATGCTGACGGCGTTGGCGGTGCTGCTCCTGGCCTTCGTCATCCTGCGCATCCTCCGGATACTGGCGGCGCGCCGGCTGAGGGAGTCCTGATGTCGGCCGTTTCCATCCCGCTGTTCGCGGCGTTGCTGCTGGACGCGCTGCCGGCATTGGCGGCCCCCTGCGATGGCTGGCCGGACTGGCAGGCGTTCCTGAAGAACTATGTTTCCGGCGACGGCAGGGTGGTGGATCGCAGCCAGGACGCCAGGCCCACCACCTCGGAAGGCCAAAGCTACGCCTTGTTCTTCGCATTGGCGGCCAACGACCGGCCGGCGTTCGACCGACTGCTGGCCTGGACCCGCGACAATCTGGCCGACGGCGATCTGGGCGCGCGCCTGCCGGCCTGGTTGTGGGGGCGGGGGCAGGACGGCGGATGGAAGGTATTGGACGACAACAGCGCGTCGGATTCCGACATGTGGCTCGCTTACGACCTGCTGGAGGCTGGGCGGTTGTGGCGCGAGCCGAGCTATGCGGCGCAGGGCAGGCAGCTGGCGCTCCGGATCCTGAGGGAAGAAACCGCCGACCTGCCCGGACTGGGCCTGACGCTGCTGCCCGGCAAGGATGGCTTCTTGTTTTCCGACGGCGGTGCCCGGCTCAATCCCAGTTACCTGCCGCCGCAGCTGCTGGCCCGTTTCGCCTACGGCTTGCCTGATTCCGACTGGGCGAAGCTGCCGAGCGGCAGCGAACGCGTGCTGCTGGACGGCGCGCCGGCAGGCTTCGCGCCCGACTGGCTGAGACTTCAGCCGGGCAAGGGGCTGCAGCCGGACGCGGACAGCAAGGCGAAGGGCGGCTACAGCGCCATCCGCGTCTACCTGTGGGCGGGCATGCTTGCGCCGTCCGCGCCGCTGCGCGCCGCGCTGCTGGCCAGGTACAAACCCATGGCGCGCTGGGTGGCGCGGGAGGGCGCGCCTCCCGAACAGGTGGACACCCGCAATGGCAAGGCGCAGGGAAGGGCTCCGACGGGGTTTTCCTTCGCCTTGCTGCCCTTCTTGCAGGCACAGGGCGAAACGGAAGCGCTGCGGGCTCTGCTGCAGAGGCTGCGGGCCATGCCGCGAGACGATCGCGCCGATGCCTATTACGACCAGGTATTGAGGCTGTTCGGCCTGGGCTGGCTGCAGGGGCGCTTTCGTTTCGAGCGCAATGGCAAGTTGCTGCCCGCATGGGAGGGGAAATGTTCCGCATCGCTTCCTGTATCGCGCTGAGCCTGCTGCTTGCGCCCGCGCGGGGCGCGGAGACGGCCGATCCCGCGCAGGCATTGCTGGAGCAGGCCAGGCAATGGCAGTTCCTGGAGCGGCCTCTGGATGGACAGCATGCGCTGGACCAGCTGCTCCGCATCGCCCAGCCTGCCTCGAACCTGCATGCGGAGGCGCTGACGCTGCAGGCCTTGGGCCAGCTGCAATCGCGGCAGACCGAGCAGGCGCGGCGGACGCTGGCCCGCCTGCGCGCGCAGCATCCCGGTTATGCCGGCATCGCCAGGGTGGAACGCATGTTCAGGCTGCGCGGCGCGGACAGCGCCGCGCTGCTGCGCGCGCGGGCCCTGTTCCAGGCTGGCCGGGCGCAAGAGGCGTATGCCGCTTTCGACAAACTTTACCAGGGCAGCCCGCCCGAGGGGCCGTTGGCGTTGGAATATTGGCAAGTCGTCGCCAGGTTGCCGGGCGATGGCTGGAGCCGCGCGCAGACCGAGTTGAAACGATTGCGGGCCGCGCATCCGACCAGCCATCGGGTCCGGGCGGTGCTGGCGAGCATCTATCTGCTGCATCCGCCGCTTCCGCAGGCGGTGCTGGACGAATTGCAGGATCTCAGCGGCTTCGACGACAGCCGCGGCGAGGCGATGGCGCTGTGGCGGCGAGCCTTGCTGCAGGAGGGCGGCAACCCGCCGCAGGCCAGTTACCGGCAGTATTTGCAGCGCGCGCCGGACGATCAGACAGTGAGAAGCCGGATGGCGGAGTCTGACGCCAGGCAGCGGCGGCAGCGCGAACAGCTGGCCGACCCCGGCTACCGGGCGCTGCTGGCTGCGGGCAGGCAGCTGGACGCCAACCAGCTGGGCGCGGCCGAGCAGAGCCTGCGGCTCGCCGCCGCCCGATATGGGCGTGATCCGCAATACCTGCGCAGCCTGGGTCGATTGCGGGAGAAGCAGGGCCGTTACGCCGACGCGGCGGAAGCCTACCGCCGTGGACAGGCGTTGGGCGGGGACGACTGGCGTCAGCGCCTGGCCGACGCGCGCTTCGGAGAAGCGCTGGCCGGCGCCCGCGAGGCGATGGACAGGCAGGACTGGCCGCAGGCCCGGGCGTGGATAGAGTCGGCCAGGCAGCTGCGCGCGGACGACGCCGACGTGCTGCTGGCGGAAGCGGATTGGCAGGCGGCGCAACGCAATCTGCCCGCCGCGCGCGACTATTACTGGCTGGCGTTGCGCCGCAAGCCGGACAGCGGGCGGGCCCTGGGCGGGCTGACGGCCCTGTATCTGGAGCAGGGCAAGTACGAAGATGCCGACCATCTGCTGGCCGCGATGCCGATGAAGCAGCGCGCGGCGCTGGGAGACGCCTACCGCAGCGCCGAGGCGCAGGCGGCACGCGCCAGGGGCGATGCCTTGCGGGACAAGGGGCAGACCGAACAAGCGGTACCGTATCTGCGCCAAGCGGTAAGCCTGCAGCCGCGCAACCCCTGGAACCGTTACGCGCTGGCCGGCGCCTTGCTGGCGGCCGGACAGGGCGCGGAGGGCAAGGCCTTGCTGGGCGAGCTGGCGGACGAACCGTCCGCCGATCCGGACAGCCTCTACGCCTATGCCTTGTTTCTGTCCAGCCGCGGCGAGGGTCCGGCCGCGCTGGCCGCGCTGGAGAAGATACCCGAGGCATCCCGCACGCCGGGCATGGCGGCGCTGCAGCGACGCGCCTGGCTCAAGCAGACGCTGGCGCTCGCCGACGCCGAATCGGCGCGCGGAGAAGGCTGGCGGGCGCGGCGGCGGCTGGAGGAGGCTGAGGCCCGCCTGGCCGGCGACGGGGCGCTGCTCGCCGATGTGGCCCGGGCCTGGCAGCGGATGGGCGATCCCGACCGCGCCAGGACGCTGATGCGGGACGCATGCCTGGCGCAACCGACCGCGGACAACGAGCTTGCCTACGCCGGCCTGCTGCTGGATCAGAAGCGGCTGGCCGAGGCGGAGCCGGCGCTGGCCGCCTTGGCGCGGAACGGACAGAGGCTGAGCGCCGGGCAGCGGCAAACGCTCAAGGACCTGCTGGCCGGCCAGGCGCTGATCCGGGCGGAACAGGCGCGCGCCGCGGGGCAGCCGCGCCAGGCCGACGACATTCTCAGGCAAGCCGCCCTGGCCGCGCCGGACAATCCGCGGCTGCTGCGCGCGCTGGCCGAGGGCGACATGGCCTCGGGCCGCTGGGATGCCGCGCGCGGCAGGCTGGACAAGATATTGGCGGCGCGGCCGGACGACGACGAAGCCCGCCTGGCGCTGCTGGACGCGGACATCGGCGCCGGCAGGCTGGGTGCGGCCAGGTCCGGCGCCGATCTTCTGTCGCAGCCGAAACCGGGCCGGGACGCCGATTTCATGTTGAGGGTCTTGAGCCGGATGGCGGCGCTTGGCGATGCCGACAGGGTGGACAGCGAATTGGCCCGGCTGCGTGCAGAGGAGCTGAGCGCGCCGGGAGTTTACTTGCTGGCGGGCGAGCGCGCGCAGGCGCATGGCCAGCCGCAACAGGCGCAGGCGCTGTACCGGGAAGGATTGGAAGCCTCTGCGCGCCAGGCCGCGGCGGCGCAGCCTTCCGCGGAAACGGCCGATAGCCCGCTGCGCCAGCTGCCGCAGGCCGATGCGAAGGAGGAGGGCCTGCACCGGGCTTATGCCGAACTGCTGGACAAGCAGAGCTGGAAGGCGTGGCAGGGGATAGACCTGCTGTACCGCGGTCCGAGCGACGGCACGCCGGGCGCTTCGCAGATGACGCTGTGGCAGACGCCGCTGCTGCTGGAAAAGGCCGCGCCCGGCAACGGCCATTACTTTTTCCGCGGGGAGGCGGGCAGCGTGAGCGCCGGCTCGCTGGACCTGGGGCCTGGAAACGACTACACGCTGAACCGTTTCGGCAGCGTCGCCGCCTGCGCGCCGTCTGCCAGTCCGCAAGCGTGCGCGGCGGCCTACGGCGCGCAGCGCGCGCGCGGCGTCGCGCTGGGCGGCGGCTATGAGAGCGACGACTGGCGCTTCGACATCGGCGTCACGCCGCTGGGTTTCCCGGTGTCCAACATCGTCGGCGGCGCGCGGCGTACCGGCGATCTGGGGCCCTTCGGCTACAAGCTGGCGCTGGCGCGGCGGCCGTTGACCAGTTCGCTGCTCAGCTACGCCGGCGTGCGCGATCCCTATGCCGGCCAGGCCTGGGGAGGCGTGGTCGCCACCGGCCTCGGCGGCGGCCTGGGTTATGACAAGGGCGGCTCCTTCGGCGTGTGGTCCAACTTCGCCTACCAGCAGTTGAGCGGCGAGAACGTGGACAGCAACCGCAAGCTGACGGCCATGGGCGGCGTGTACTGGCGGGTGGTGGACGAGCCGGACCGTTTGATCACGGCCGGCGTCAACACCGTCAATTTCTGGTACCGGAAGAACCTGGGCGGCTTCACCTTCGGCCAGGGCGGCTATTACAGCCCTCAGCGCTACAACTCGCTGTCGCTGCCGTTGCGGTATGCCGCGCGCAATGAGCGCTGGAGTTATTTCATCCGCGGCGCCGCATCGTTTTCCAGCGCGCGGGAGGACGCGTCGCCGTTCTATCCCACCCGGCCGGATCTGCAGGCCCGGGCCGGAAATCCTTTCTTCGGCGCCGGTTCAGGGCCAGGGCGCGGAACGGCGCTGACCGGCGCGTTCGAGTACCAGCTCTCGCCCGGCGTCGTTCTCGGCGGCATGCTGGACCTCCAGCGTTCGCAGTATTATCAACCCAGCCGCTTGCTGTTCTACCTGCGCTACCAGCCGGACGGCGCGCCGCGGACGCTGCCGTTCCCAGTGGAGCCGCTGCAGCCGTATTCGGAGTTCTGACGATGGCAAGGACGATGATCTGGATGCTCGCGGCCGCGATGGCCGCGGCGCTGGCGACGGTCAGGGCGCAAGCGGCCGATCCGGCGCTCGCCCAGGCGCGGGCCGATTACTGGCGGCATCCTTACCGGCCCGATGCCATCAATCGGCTGGCCGTGTTGCTGGCCGCCCGGGGAGAGGCCGGCACGGCATCGCTATTGCTGAGCCGGGCGCTGCTGATCTCGCCGGGGCGCGCCGACATCCGGGCCAACCTTGAGCGGGTCAGGCGCGGCGAACGCCGCATCGCCTCATCCGCCCCGGCGGCTGCCATGCCGGCCGAATCGGAGGACGCTCTCGAGCCAAGGCTGCCCGCGCCTTGGCCGCAAGCGGAAGCTCCGCCGTCCAGGTAGCGCCGCTTACATCTGGTAGTCGTTCCAATTGCCGCCGCTGGATTGCATCAGGTAGCGGCTGCCGCTTTGCATCACGGTGAAATTGGCGTTTTCGGACACGAAGGGCGTGGCGGGCAGGTCCTGGGCGTAGCTTTCCGGCTGATAGTCGGCGCCGAAGGGGCTTCTGGCCAGCATGCGGGACAGGATGGTGGCGATGGCGGTGTAGCTCGCCTGCTGGGTGACCCGGTACTGGGCCGGGCGGCCCTGGCTGCCTATCACCTTGATCGCGGCGGGCACGGTGGTGATCAGCGGCGAGGGAATCTCGCGCAGTCCGCTGAACTGCTGCTTGTCGCCGCGCAGCGCGGCGCCGTGCTCCGGCACCAGCAGCAGGATCATCTTGCGGTGATCCTGCTCCAGCAGGTCGATGAATTGGCCGATGTCGCGCAGCAGGCGGCCGGCGCGATATTTGTAGCTGGCGTCGGTATCCAGCGCCGGCGCCTCGGGAATGCGGTTGCCGTCGTGCAGGCTGATGGTGTTGTAGTAGACCGCCACGTGCGGATCGGGCTCCTGGAGACGCAGCTGCAGCCAGCGGTTCAGCATCGCGTAGTCGCTGTAGATCGGGCTGCTGTCGAAGCCGCGTTGGCCCACGGCGACGCCGTCTTGCGGCGTCAGCGGCAGATTCATCCGTCCATTGCGGCGAATTTGCTGCAGGAAGCTGTCGAAACTGCCGTCGTGATTGAGAGAGAGTTCGGTCTTGAAGCCTGCCTTGGCCAGGTTTTCGAACAGGAAGCACTGTTCCGGCGCCGGCTCGTACAGCGCCGAGTGGCGCGGTTGGCCGCAGCTGGCCCGCAATACCCGGAGCGCGGCAGGTCCGCTGTATGAGGCGGCGCTGTTGAAGCGGTCGAATACGATGTCGAACCGAGCGAGCAGGGGCGGGTTGTCGAAGCCGACGGCGCGCAGATCGTCCCATGACAATGAACAGACGTGCAGCAGCAGCACGTCGAAGCCGGGATCGGCCAGCGGTCCCTGGAAGCCGACCTGGCGGCGTTGTTCCGAGCGGAAGAAGCCTTCCAGCCGCTGGTCCGGCGTTTGCGCGCTCGGGGCGCCGCCGAACGCAGAGGACGCGGACGCGGCGGGCGCGCGCTGTTGCCACAATTCATGCGCGCTCAGCGCCAGCAGCGTCGCCATCACCAGCGTGCCCAGCCGCAGGAAGCGGGACAGCAGCAAGTATCCGGCCAGCACTACGGTGAAGCCGATCAGCAACGTCGGCGTCAGTATCCGGCCAGCCAGCTCCATCAGGTAGCTGAGGCTGAAGCCTTTCAGCTCGGACAGCTCCCGCCACAGCGCGGCGGGAGGCGGGAGCCAGCTGTCGTAGTAAAGCAGAATGGCGGCGGCGGGCCAGGCCAGCGCGTCGCGGGCCAGCCTCAGCCAGCGGCGGCGCAGCGGCAGCAGCAAGACCAGGGCGAAAGCCAGGTCGGGCGCGGGGTGCGCGCTGAGCGCGCCGCGCCAGGCCAACAGCAGCTTCAGAATGAAATAGAGGCTCCAGCCGCCCAGGCCTGTTGACGGACCGGGCATTGGCGCCGGAGGTGGAGGGTTGCGCTCTGTCATTTGGCTTTGGTTCCGCGTATGGCCGCTTCCTTCAGGTCGATGGGCGGCGGTCGGTAAGGATGGGGCCTGAAATGGCGCAACCTGCGCCGGCGGCGCTGGGTCAGCCATGCCGCCAGCCAGGCGCGCGCCAGGTAGCCGGCAGCGGCGGCGGCCAGCGCGGTCAACAGCAGCAGGAACTGGATTTCGTTCATTTGCGGGTCAAACATCGATGGTCTCCCCGTCTTTGTCGCGGCGCCGCAACGGCAGGCGGCGCAGCGCGACGCGCGCCGGCCCCTTGGCGCTTGCGGCGCGGGCGCCGTCCCTGGGGCGCGGCGGACTCGGATTCGGCTGGTTTTCCAGCCGAGTCAGCGCCTGCAGAATGCTGGCGTTGTCCGGACAGCGCGTTGCGCTGTCCGCCAGGTCGGTGACCGGCAAGCGGAACTGATTGCGCAGCGCCGCCGGCACATCGGCTTCGCCGCAGGCGAACAGGAACAGATAGGCCTGGAGCGTGTCCGCCGTGCAAAGGTCGCCCGTCCGTCGGAAGCGGTCCGGCGCCAGCATTTCCCAGGGGCGGATGCCGCCGGCGGGACTCAGGATCACCAGCGTGCTGCTGATCTGGATGGCGCCGCTGCGCTGGACGGTTTTCCGCACCATTTCGGCGAAGCGGGCGGGCGGCAGATAGCCGCGGTCGGTCGGCGGCAGGCTGGCATTCCGCAGTATTTGAGGCTCCAGATGGTTGCGGCGCTGATAGACGGCGGGTTGCAGCGCGTGGATCAGGCTGACCGCGGAGGCGAAGCGCAGCTCGGCTGGCAGCACCAGGTTGGCGCCCAGTTGCAGCAGCAGCTGCTCCTCGTTCCGGCGCAGCCTGCGGTTGCCCGACTCGCGCACCAGTATCTTCAGCCGGCTGCCGCATTGCCGGCGCAGGCCGGATACGGCGTCCGCCAGCGTTTCGCGTTGGGAGGTTCCCGTGTCCAGCAGCACGGTGGCGGCCACCGCGCCGCCGGCGGCCGCGGTCAGCGCGGGCAGGTCGTCGTACAGCTGCCATTGCGGCGGCGGCGGGGTGTTTCCGTCGAGGCTGGCCCGGGTGGCGTGGACGAGAAACAGGTCAAGGGCCGGACGGGCGGCCAGCGCGTCCGGTTCTTCCCGGAGCAGGCGCAGCGCGCCGGAAACGTCGTGGCCCAGCACGTGCGTTTGGGCTTCCGCGGCAGCGCCCGCGCCCATCCAGTGCTCGGTTTGCCAGCTGTAGACGCCCGCGCCGATTTTCTGCGCCAAGGCAAGGCCGGCGCACAAGCTGGCCGCCTTGGCCAGAATCGCCTGGGCCGCCATGTCCAGCCGCTGACGGTTGGCCAGCAACAGCACGCAGCGGCGTTTCTCCTCGGCCCACTGCGTGGCCGCGCGCAATTCCCGGCTGGCGGCGTCAGGATGGTCGAAACCGAGATATTTTTCGGCATTGCCCAGCACCAGCAATTCGTTTTCATCGCCGCGGCGCAAAGGGTCCCGGGCATGGCTCAGCTCTTCCAGGCACTCGGTCAGCGCGGGGCGGGCGCTTCCTTTGGGCGACAGCAGGGTCAGACTGCCGGAAAGCATGCGCCGGTCCAGCCAGCGCGTGTCATGCTGCCGGCCCGGAGTCTGATCGCAGCAGAAAACCGCGGGCGTTGCGTTGGCGCCTGGCAGGTTGACGAACAGCAACCCGTGGATCAACGCGTCGCTGTCGCAGACGACAAGATAGAGACAGCTGGGCGCCATCGATGTGATCGCCGGGGGCAGGTTGGCGATGTCGAGGTCGATAGGAGAGTCCATCGAGTCATCCTAAATTGTTGCTTGTTTCAGTTATATATTTTTTTTAATAATTGAAGCAAGCGTAATCTGCCGGCGAACGACATCGGACGTCTAGCCGTTGCCTTTCCGCCAAATGTAGAGGTAGGCGCGCGCATAGGCGCAATCGTGCTCGGAGTTTCCGTCGCGGCCATGCGCCAGCAGTCATTCCGGCGCGATCAGGACCGTCTTTCTGACGAAGCCGCGGCTCAGCTCGTCGGCTATTTGCCAGCCTTGCCCATCTGCCTGAGCACGGCCATTTCCAGGTGGAAGGGCGCGCTATCGGTGCCGGCCTGCGCCACGCCGGGCAATGCTTCGGCCGTGGCCTGCAGCAGCAGGGGCTCCCTAACCGGCGCGGCGCCGCTTCTGGTGTCCACCACTTTCATCTGCCAATGCAGATAGTCGGCGGCGTCCAAGAAGCTGCGGGTGGCCTTGGAAATGCCGCCGTAGCGCAGGGCGTTGGCGATAAGCAGCATGTGCCGGCCTGACTGGGGCGGCGGTCCTGAAGCGGGCATGGCGAAATCATGAGCGGCCGCGCCCGCCGTCTAGGCGGAACAGACCGCGGAGATTGCCAGGATGAAGCGCAGGAAGGAACCGACCGACGGCAAGGCCGCGCGGCGCTTGCGCGGGGAGGGCGGCTCTAGGGCGGTGACGGCTTGATGTTCAAATATGGCAAGCGGCCTGCCCATTGCAGGACAGGCCGCGCATGGTCCCGGCGCAGGCCGGGTGTTGGCGATTAATGCGTGTTGGGATTGGCGTACACCCTCGCGCCGCCGCGCCAGGTTTCATGGACGTTGATGTGGCGCAGGTCGGTCACGCCATCGTCGAGCGGGTCCTGGCCCAGAATCACCATGTCGGCCAGCTTGCCCGGCTCCAGCGAGCCGACCAGGTGATCCATGTGGCATTGCCAGGCCGCGTCCAGCGTGACCGCGGCCAGCGCCTGTTCATGGCTGAGACATTCTTCTTTGTTCAGCACGGGCTTTTCCTCTTGCGGCGCGCCTTCCATCTTGCGGTAAATCGCCTGCTCCGCCATCCGCAGCGAGCCCAGGGGCGAGACGAAGTGGTCGGAATGAAGGCTGATGCGAATACCGGCGTCACGCGCCGATTTACAGCGGTCCAGCAGCTCCGTGCGCGCTTCGCCCAGAATATCGTTTTGAAGGGCATAACCCCAATAGCCGACGTGGCCGATCAGGAAACTGGGCGACAGACCCATGCTGGCCATGCGGCTCAAGGTGGCGTCGGTGAGAAGCGAGGCGTGCTCCACCCGCAGGCGGAGGTGGCGCGCGTCGGCGCGGGTGGCGCTGATCGCCTCCTGGTAGCTGTCCAGCACCAGCTCCATCGCCTGCTCGCCGTTGGAGTGCACCAGCACTGGCCAGCCGGAGCCCAGCGCCAGATGGAGGTAACTTGCCAGAGAGTCCGGCAGCCGATTCTCGTTCTCCGAGCTGGGGGCATCCGGGATTTTGAAGTTGAACAGGCCGATGGGCGGCACGTCCGGCACCGGGTGTTGCGCGACGTTTTTGTAGGGGCTGAACTGGAAGCCGGTCAGGCCTTGGTTGGAGCCGTCGGCCACCAGTTTCAGCGCCTTGATGCTGAAGTGGCTGTCGTCCTGGCTGTTCAGGTCAGGCTGGTAGAGCTTCATCCACTGCCGCATCTGCGTCAGCTCGTTGGAGTACAGGGCGCCGGCGATGCGCACCGGGGACAGGCCGAGTTTCGCGATCAGCTGGAGCAACCGGACTTCCGCTTCCTTGAGCGACGAGCCCAGCCCCGCGTCGAACAGCATGGTGTTGCCCCTGGACGCCGCGTCGTGCAGCACCATAAGCAGGTTGCGCAGCAGGTCTTTCGCCAGTATCCGTTTAGGAATCTTGCCCATGATCTGGATAATGTTGGCTTCCGTCAGCACGCCTTCGCACTTTTTGATCTGTTCCGGCGTGAGTCCGGCTTCCTTCATCGCCGCGGTGTTGGCGTAGCCGATGTGGCCGGAGGCGTTGAGCAGGAAGACGGCGATGTTGTCGTCCGGCGGAGCCAGCTCGTCCAGGGAGGAGGCCTTGATATCCACCCATTCCCGCATCAGCGAGGGGTCGACGCCGAAGCCGAGCACCCAGTTGGATGCGGCGCCGGGTTGTTTTGCCTGCGCGATGGCCGGCAGGAGCTTGTCCTTGATCTGTTGGTAGCTGTAGTCCGGATTCAGCACCTGGGCGTCTTCGCCGTCCTGGCTGTTTCGGGTGACGCCGAAGGCGCTCAGCGATATCCAGCTTTTGAACAGCGCGCTGGGCATGATGTGCATGTGAGGGTCCACCAGGCCCGGCAGCAGCGCGCGGCCGTCCAGGTCGATCTCGCGGAACGGACGGTGGCTGGCCATCGCCGCGCGCACGTCGTCCAGGTCCCCCATGGCCACGATGCGCCCGCCGGACATGCCCAGCGCGGCTACGCGGCTGGGGCCGGCCGCCGCCAGCGGTCGGATGCTGCCGCCGTGAAAGATGGCGCTTTCCTGCTGGCCGGGCCGTGGGAACCGCTTGCCCAGTTCTGGCGCCAGCGTTTCCAGTTCTCGCTGCCATTCATCCTGCGACAGTTGCGGCTGGTCCAGCAGTTCCAGCAACGGCAGCGCGCAGCAAGCGCAGCCCAGATGATGGTCGTGGTGGTGATGATCGCTCATGGCAGTGCATCTCCTTGGTTTGGGCCGGCGCCGTTTGCCGGCATCGTGTACGGCTTGATGATAATCGCATGGCATGATTGCGCCGTCCCGCGAGTGGCCCCAATTTGGACTGTTAGGCCGGGAAGTCCGCCCGTGCTGCCTTTTGGCGATCAAAAACGGTTATAATCGACCCATTTTTCCATTCAGAACACCAAGATTCAGCACCATGGAACAACTTGCCAAAAGCTACGAACCGGGCGACCTCGAGCGCCGTTGGTATCAACACTGGGAACAGGCCGGCTACTTCAAGCCGAGCATGGACACCTCCAAGCCGTCCTTCGCCATCCAGCTGCCGCCGCCCAATGTGACCGGCACGTTGCACATGGGCCACGCCTTCAACCAGACCATCATGGACGGCCTGACCCGCTTCTACCGGATGAAGGGCCACAACACCCTGTGGGTGCCGGGCACCGACCACGCCGGCATCGCCACCCAGATCGTCGTCGAGCGCCAGTTGGCCGACCAGGGCCTGAACCGCCACGACATGGGCCGCGAAGCGTTCACCAGCAAGATCTGGGAGTGGAAGGAAAAATCCGGCGGCACCATCACCAGCCAGATGCGCCGCGTCGGCTGCTCGGTGGATTGGGACCGCGAATACTTCACCATGGACGACGTCCGCGCCGAAGTGGTGACCGAAGTCTTCGTCCGCCTGTACGAGCAAGGCCTGATCTACCGCGGCAAGCGCCTGTCCAACTGGGACGCCAAGCTGGGCACCGCCATCTCCGACCTCGAAGTGGTATCCGAGGAAGAAGACGGCCACATGTGGCACATCAAGTACCCGGTAGTGGGCAGCGACGAGTTCGTCACCGTCGCCACCACCCGTCCGGAAACCCTGCTGGGCGACGTGGCCGTGGCCATCGCCCCGGACGACGAGCGCTACCTGCACCTGGTGGGCAAGCAGCTGGAGCTGCCGCTCACCGGCCGCACCATCCCGGTGATCGCCGACAGTTATGTCGACAAGGAATTCGGCACCGGCTTCGTCAAGATCACCCCGGCGCACGACTTCAACGACTACGAAGTGGGCAAGCGCCACGGCACCCAGCTGATCAACGTGATGAGCCTGGAAGCCAAGATCCTGGCCAAGGCGCAAATCTTCGGCTTCGACGGCTCCGCCCAAGGCGCCATCGAGCTGCCGGCCGCCTACGCCGGCCTCACCGCCCAGGAAGCGCGCAAGGCCATGCTGGCCGATCTGCAAGCCCAGGGCCTGCTGCTGGAAACCAAGCCGCACAAGCTGATGGTGCCGCGCGGCGACCGCACCGGCACCGTGATCGAGCCGCTGCTGACCGACCAATGGTTCGTCGCCATGAACAAGGTGGCCGAAGGCGACGCCACCGGCCAGTCCATCGCCGCCAAGGCGATCGAGGCCGTGGAATCCGGCGAAGTGCGCTTCGTGCCGGAAAACTGGGTCAACACCTACAATCAGTGGATGAAGAACATCCAGGACTGGTGCATCTCCCGCCAGCTGTGGTGGGGCCACCAGATCCCGGCTTGGTACGACGAAGACGGCAACATCTACGTCGGCCGCACCGAAGCGGAAGCCCAGGCCAAAGCCGGCGGCAAGACGCTGCGCCGCGAGCAGGACGTGCTGGACACCTGGTTCAGCTCCGCCCTGGTGCCGTTCTCCACCCTGGGCTGGCCGGAAGAAACCCCGGACCTGAAAGCCTTCCTCACCTCCAACGTGCTGGTGACCGGCTACGAAATCATCTTCTTCTGGGTGGCCCGGATGATCATGATGACCAAGCACTTCACCGGCAAGGTCCCGTTCAAGGATGTCTACATCCACGGCATGGTGCGCGACCACGAAGGCAAGAAGATGTCCAAGTCCGAGGGCAACGTGATCGACCCGGTGGACCTGATAGACGGCATCGCGCTTGAGCCGCTGGTGGAAAAGCGCACCACCGGCCTGCGCCGCCCGGAAAAGGCCCCGCAGATCGCCAAGGCCACCGAGAAGCTGTTCCCGGAAGGCATCCCGGCCTACGGTACCGACGCGCTGCGTTTCACCATGGCCAGCTACGCCACGCTGGGCCGCTCGGTCAACTTCGACTTCAAGCGCGCCGAAGGCTACCGCAACTTCTGCAACAAGCTGTGGAACGCCACCCGCTTCGTGATGATGAACGTGGACGGCAAGGACTGCGGCCAGGACGAAAGCCTGCCGCTGGAATACAGCTTTGTGGACCAATGGATCATCGGCCGCCTGCAACAGGCCGAGATCGACGTCACCAACGCGCTGGAAACCTACCGCTTCGACATCGCCGCCCAGGTGATCTACGAATTCATCTGGAACGAGTACTGCGACTGGTACGTGGAACTGGCCAAGGTGCAGATCCAGGGCGGCAACGAAGCCCAGCAGCGCGCCACCCGCCGCACCCTGGTGCGCGTGCTGGAAGTGGCGCTGCGCCTGAACCACCCGCTGATGCCCTTCATCACCGAAGAGTTGTGGCAGACCGTGGCCCCGCTGGCCAACGCGAAGAAGACCGAATCGCTGATGCTGGCCCCGTGGCCGGTGGCGGACGAGAGCAAGATCAGCGCCGCGGCCAACGCCCGCATGGAAGCGTTCAAGGACATGGTCAACGCGGTGCGCAATCTGCGCGGCGAAATGGGCATCGGCCCGGCCGTCAAGGCCCCGCTGTTCATCGAAACCGCCGACGCGTCCATCGCCGACTTCGTGCCGTACCTGAAGCTGCTGGCCCGTCTGACCGAAGGTACGCTGGTGGCCAAGCTGCCGGAAGACGACGCCCCGGTGGCGATGTCCGGCGAAGCGCGCCTGATGCTGAAGGTGGAAGTGGATAAAGCCGCGGAAACCGCGCGCCTGAGAAAGGAGCAGGGCAAGGTGGAGGCTGAGCTGGCCAAGCTGACGGCCAAGCTGGAGAAGCCGGGTTATGTGGACAAGGCGCCGGCGCACTTGGTTGAGCGCGACAAGGCTCAGTTGGCTGAGCTGAATGACAAGTTGGAGAAGATTAGGGTGCAGCTTGTGAAGTTAGCTTGATAACCAAGTGTCATCTATAACCCCCCACATTATTTATGTGGGGGTTTTTTATGGCTATTTTTGATCAACGGTGCGTGCCTGCCTCTGTTAACTTGGTGAAAAGCGAACTATTAGACATGATTATCAATGATACGGATTGACGATTTATCAATCTCAAGTCCTTTTTCATCGAGTATTTTTGTGGCATTAATTTGCTCGGTGGTATAAAGCTTGGCGAGTCTGTACTGATTAAATGATGTATTAATATTTTGAATTGCATTGACATCTGAATTGCTAACGGCTTGTTCTAAATATTCACCAATCCTCTTTTTGCTTCTCAAATCTTCCCTAGCTATTTCAAGGTCGGTCAATTTTCTTTCCAAGTCAACTTTATGGCTTTGATTTATTAAATTTTGAGATTCAATCCTCATCTTTACTTCTTCAATTTCAAGCGCTTTCTTTTCAATATCCATCTTGTGGCTCTGCTGACTCTGAATTGCATTCAGCAAAAACTGTGCCAATGCGACTCCTCCCGCTATATCAATCCCTAGTGGGCTATTTCTTTTTGCTTCTTTTAGTTCAAGACCAAAATCCTCTTTTTTGTTTACAAGGGATCTGCCAAATACTCTAATTTTTCCATTTCCTATGCGCGCACATACTAATGGACGCATGATTGAATCAAAGTTCGTATAAAATGCTTGTACTATTCCGGATAGTCTCTTTGATTCTTTGTCTTTTCCCTGAATTATATATTCATAATCATTTTCATTAATTCTGGATATGATTTCTAAATCATTGAGAAGGCTTTTCTTTTTCCTGCTGTATTTGCTTAATGCGATTAGAATATCTTCTTTTGTTATAATTTCTTTACGTTTTCCTCTTTCTTGAGCCTTTTCTAAACTTTTTCGAGCGCGCTCCATGGCAAGTGAAATCATATGCTCTTCAGCACTCTCTAATCCGCTCTCATTTAGAACCTCGTAGACTCCTTCAATTGTTCGAATTGGGAGTGGGCCTACATGTTTTTGATGAAGAAATGAATTAATTATAGAGAATGCTTGAGAAACTAAGTGCAAATTATAAGCATGCCTATTTGGAATTAATGGGATTATAAGCCCAATTCGATGAAATAAATAGTATGCATGATTTTCATTTAATAAATTCATCTCAGCATGCCGCTGATAAAGCGGAAGTGAACTATTTAATATGAAAATGTTTTCAGGCGATACTCCATTCGAAATTGCAGAGCAGATTGAGTTTAATAATTCTAGCTTGTAGTATGAGGTGTTTAGCTTGGACAAGAAGCCGGCAATTTCCCATGGATATATCGGCTCGTCACGTTTTTGGGAAAATCTGACAGAAACTCTTCTTTTTATATTCTTAAAATCATAATCATCAAACATGATATTCTTTCAGAGGGTTGCCAATCTGTATTTTATTGCATATGGCATTTAAGTGTAAAGTGGTTATTTAAAAATTGATTAATTTAATATGCGGTGATGCTTTGAAAGTTTATTACTCTACCATGGTCACTTCTGAGGGGGTATTGTCACAATGCTACATATGACTGCCTACCGTGTGCCCCGGATAATTGACTGATGTTTTGTAGGTGATGCGCGGGTCGCATCGAGGCGGAACTCCCGGCTTTGCCGGGATTCCGCCCTACGGGTCGAGGCTGGAATGCCGCCGTAGGGTGGATGCCCCGAAGGGGCGATCCACCGCTGACGGTTGCATGCAAACCATGTGGCTGGTTTTGGCGCTGGCCTTTTGACGGATTGGTTGGCACCACGTACCCCGGATAATTGACTGATGTTTTGTAGGTGATGCGCGGGTCGCACCGCGGCGGAACTCCCGGCTTTGCCGGGATTCCGCCCTACGGGTTGTGGTGGGGATGCCACCGTAGGGTGGATGCCCCGGAGGGGCGATCCACCGTTGCCTGCTGCTGCTGATGGGGGGATGCAAACCCTGTGGCTGACTTTGCCGCCGGCCTTTTGACGGATTGGTGGGCTGGGGTTTCCGGACGTATGGTTTGGGCTTTGGTGTTCTGGGGAATGACCATGCCCAACTATCGACGCTGGCGGGTGCCGGGCGGAACGTATTTCTTGACCTTCACGCTGCTGGAACGTGGCTCCAGCTTGCTGGTGGATCATATCGACGCGCTGTGTGAGGCGGTGAGGCTGACTCGATGCGAGCGTCCATTTCATATCGATGGCTGGGTGGTGTTGCCGGATCATGTGCATTGCATGATCACTCTGCCGCCCGGCGATGACGATTTTTCCAATCGCATCAAAGCCATCAAAATCCGTTTCGTCCGCGCCATGCCCGCGTTGGAGTATCGCAATCCCGCTCGATGCCGCAATAGGGAACGTGGTATCTGGCAACGCCGTTTCTGGGAACATTGCATCCGCTGCGAGGCTGACTACGCGGCGCATCTGGACTACATCCATATCAATCCGCTCAAGCATGGTTTGGTGTCCCGCGTCCAGGATTGGCCGTTTTCCACTTTTCACCGAGCGGTCAAACGAGGCTTGTATCCGCAAGACTGGGCGGGAGGAGATGACTTGATGTCGGTATCCGCGTTTGAATGATGTGTCCGCTTCGCGGACGATTGTTTGAGCACCGAGACCTTGGCGCGATGCGAGTTCGACCGAGCCTAGGGCACATTGTTTTGACCGGCTCGCGCCAAGGAAGTGGGGTGAGCCGCATCTATTCTATGATGGGTGGGGACGATATAGGTCCTATTCGGCCCAAGCTATAGCGACATGGTACTTCAGCCTGTTTGATTGAGCCGTTTTATTTATTTAGAATGGTTACTTCGTAGCCGTGCTGGCTGGGCTTGGTGTCTGTGCCAAAGCTCTCGTCAGACTGTTTTTTATTTCCGGTAAGTTTATAGACTGTATAGATATTGCTTGAGTCCCATTTTTTGTCGGTCCGGAATATGACTATCATTTCATTGGCCTTGGTATATGCGATGGCTGGTCTGATTTTTTCCGCAAAATTTATCCGGCCATGTTCATTGATTGCCAAGCCCTTTATGTAGTTGGATGTGAACTCTCCCGAAACAATAACGGCCTTTTGTTTCTTTCCTGCGCATACTATCTGAACGTCACTGCCTCTCGATTCTTCTTCGGTGCTGAAGATGAGCTCGCGCTTGTTATTGTTTGATTCGATAAAATAAAGGTATGTGTCGGCTATTTTTTTGTCGCGGCTAATGGTGATGGTGTTTTGGGCGGAGAGACGGCAGCTTTGCACGGTTTCAGCATTTGCGCTCAGTGAAAGCGCTGCGATTGATAATAAAAGATATTTCATTTGACGCCGTCTCTCAGTATTTGCATGGATTCTGGATTGTCCTTCAGCTTGTCGGCCATTGCCTTGATTTTTCTGTAGTAGATGCCGTTTCGAAGCCCACGGTAGTCCTTGTACGCTTCTGATATCGGATCGCTAGCGCCTTTCTTTTTCTGTTTATCAATCAGCATCTGCAAATACTTGGTCCCGGTCTGAATGTTGATGGCATCGTTCAGCAGGGAGGGGCTGTCATGAAAGACATCCGCTTTCTTGAAAGCTTCTTCGTCTGTCAGCCTCTCGCTTCTCGGCTTTTGCATGTTCTCGATCCGGTACATTTCGCGGATGGGCGCTTTGAGCAGCTGCATCAATCCTTTGGCGGAGCTATCGCTATTGTGCGGGTTGGAGTCGAAGCGCGACTCCATGTAAATCTGGCAGATGATCAGATCGGTAGGCAAGGATGACTGATTATTCTTCTCTACCAAACTGCGGATTTCCTTCAGTCGGGCGGTATCGTCTACTTCAACCTTTTGCGGTGCGGTGACGGACTTGGGTGTCAGCTTGTCCTTATGGGAGTGAATTTTCTTTTTCGGTTTGGGGGCCATCTCATTGATCCCAATGCGGATTGATCGGCGTGGGTTCTGGTTCGTATACGTGCAATGTGACGGAGTCGGCCGCGTCGGAGGAAACCTTGGATGTCTTGCCCATGTCGTCGGTTTTGCCGCTGATGGTGTGTCCGTTGGCCAATTCGATAGTGTACGGCCAGTTGGGAAGCGGCGCGCCGTTCTTGTCGTGCACAATGAAATGTTGGTCGAACAGCTTCTCGCTCGCGCTGGCTGCCGTTAGCGCGGAGGCGATTTGCGCAGGGGAGGAAGTAACAGCGGCGGCGGCGCCTGAGTCGACGTTTATCGTTGACTGTCCTTGCGATGCGATCAAGGTGGCGCCGCAGGAGGTTTTCATTCCTTCAATGGCGACATTCTTGCCCATGAAGCTTGTATTCGCCGCGCCTTCCACGATCACAAACGTGCCTTTGCACTTCGGACAGCTGACTTTGTGGCCGACGCCAGCGGCAGGTTTGCCAAAAATGACGAGGGTGGGGAAGGCTTCAAGAACGGTGCCGCCATGATCAGTCTTGTCCCCGAGGCGGATGATGGGCTTGCTCATGGTCGGTGCTAAGTGAAGGAATATTCTAGGATTTTCCATCAAGTTGCTTGCCGTGCCTGCCTGTTCTTCTTGCCAGTTATCTCTCTATTATTGAGTTTGGCCTGCATTGACGCGGTTTTGTGCTGCTAGTTCGTAGGAAGTGGAGATGAAGATGCTCGGCTTTATAAAGCTGTCGAGAATAGTCGGGCTGTACAGCGACAATCGGCCCCTTCCCGCGTGCAGTAAAGTGGCGCCTAATTCATCATCCGCGCAGCGGATGCATAGACGCTACCTACACTTTTTGGCAGCGCACACCGTAGAATCCCTGATTGATCTGACTTTTGTAAGCACTTAGCCTCTTCGGGTCATGCTTGATGGCATGGCCGGGTTTGGCGACTCGAACTACATGGAAGTGCGCTGCACTGCGGCGCTTCATAATCTTGATGGAGTTCTAGCCATGACCCAATTGGCGCACGCTTCCACGCCGGCAGGCCTGCTGTCTTTTCCCTTCCTCAATCACACCATCCATCTTCTCCGCCGCCACAATGGTCTATGGTTCTTCGCCGATGACGTCGCGGCGGCGATCAAATGCCGTACCACGGCGGTCTTGCTGAGCAAGCTGAACAAGGAGGAGGTCCGCGCCATGCCGCTGGGGGGCGGGGAGGTGGTTTGCCGGCTGGAAACCGGCGTGGCCACTCAAACCATTTCGAACTTGGGTGGTTATAGCGTCAGACGGCCTGCAATGCAGGTTACGGCATTGCCGCCTATCCACACATCGTCGCCCACCTGTTCTACCTCGATGCGCCCGGCGCGCCCCATGCTCAAGCCCTGGCTGACGCGATAGCGCGCTGGCACCATTCCGGCCGCCAGCAACCACTGGGCAATGCCGGCGTTCAGGCTGCCCGTGGCTGGGTCCTCGGGCATGCCATCGCCGGCGATAAAGGCCCTCACCTCGAACTGCGCATCGCTATCGTCATGCTGTGGATCGCAAGGCGCAATCACCCCCACCGCCAGCCCGCTTAACGCCGGATAGTCGGGTTGGAGGTCCAGTACCTGCTGGCGCTTGGCGAGCATCACGGCCAGCCAACCGGCGCCGTTGTCGACCCACTGGGCATCTACAATCTCACCAGGCGCCAAGCGCAGTCCCAGGCGCACCCGCTCCAGAAGCTCGGCCGCCACTGGCCCGGAGCGCAGCAAGGGCGGCGCAAGAAACGCCAGCCGCCCCTCCTGGCGGCGAATCCGCACCAGTCCCACCTCGCACTCCTGGATGACATCCTCGCCCTGCGGCATCCCGCCGGACTCCAACCAGGCGTGGCAGCTGCCCAGGGTGGGATGGCCAGCGAACGGCAGTTCTTCCAGCGTTGTGAAGATCCTCAGGCGGTAGTCGGCGCGCGGGTCTCTGGGCTGGAGGATGAAGGTGGTTTCGCTGAGATTGGTCCAGTTGGCAAAGAGCGCCATCTGCCGGTCATCGAGCCCATCAGCATCGAACACTACGGCCACCGGGTTGCCCTTAAGAGGGGTGGAACTGAAGACATCGACCTGCTTGAAGTTCATGGAATGTTCTGTTCGTGCACGGGTAGGAGCGCTAGTCTACGCGCAATTTCCGATGTGCCGCTGTAAATGGAAATCATATTTGTCTTCGATTTCCCATTGCAGAAAGATTTCTTGCCAGCCAGTCTCGCGATTTGACCTGTTAGCCCATGCTCGCGATCTTTTTGCCGGACTTTTCGTCAACCTTAACCTGGTTCCAGGGGATGTCTGATCTGCTTCTGTTCAACGGACTCACCGTTTGCCTATGTGCCGATGGCCTCTGGCCAATCCGCGCTACATGGCTGGCCGTGGCTTGCCAGGTGCGATTGGCGGAGTGGATGACCTTGCGGGGCGGGAATGAGTGAGAGCGGGGTGCGTCACCCCAATGGCGCGACGCACTGTTTGTTTACAAAACCTGAACCCATGGGCGGTGTCGTGGTCTATTTACTTAATGCTGCTATGCTGTGGCTAAAGCAGCCTCCATGCTGGTTTCTCGATCGCTCTCCCAGAACGGTTGTCCCCTTGTTCCGGCCAAGCCTTTGCCCGGCGAGGCAGGCGGCTGTTCGTCAACAATAAGGAAAATCCATTGATTCATAACACGATTCCGCGCTGGACCATTGTCACCCCTGTATTGGCCTGGGCCGCCATCGCCGCGTCTTCGGCGGCGGGCGGGCATGCGCTCTATCTGGCGCTGCTGGCGGCGTTGCTGGCGGGTACGGTATTCGCCGCCGTGCATCATGCAGAGGTGGTGGCGCATAAGGTGGGCGAGCCTTTCGGCACCCTGATCCTGGCGCTGGCGGTGACGGTGATCGAGGTGGCGCTGATCATTTCCTTCATGCTGGGCGGGGGCGAGGAGAAGCTGGCGCTGGCTCGGGACACCATTTTTTCCGCCATCATGATCACGTGCAACGGCATTTTGGGCATTTGCCTGTTGCTGGGCGGACTGCGCCATCGCGAGCAGAACTTCCAGCTCAGCGGCGCCAAGGCGGCGTTGACCGTGCTGGCGGCGATTTCGGTGCTGGCGCTGGTGCTGCCCAACTACGGCACCAGCCAGCCGGGCCCTTTGCTGTCGTCGTCGCAGCTGGCGTTCACCGGCGTGGTGTCGCTGGTGCTGTACGGCGCTTTCGTGTTTGTGCAAACCATTCGCCACCGCGATTATTTCTTGGTGGAAGGCAGCCATGACGAAGACGAGCACGCGCCGCCGCCTTCCAACAAGGTGGCTATGTTGAGCGTGGGGGCGCTGCTGGTTTGCCTGGTGGCGGTGGTCACCCTGGCCAAGCTGCTGTCGCCGTCCATCGAGCGTTTCGTGGTGGATGCCGGCGCGCCGGCGGCGGTGGTGGGCATCATCATCGCGTCCCTGGTGCTGCTGCCGGAGGGGCTGGCCGCCGCCAACGCGGCGCGGGCGGATAAGGTGCAGACCAGCCTGAATCTGGCTTTGGGTTCGGCGCTGGCATCCATTGGCCTGACCATTCCCACGGTGGCGATGATTTTCGTGTTCATGGGCGAGCCGCTGATCCTGGGTTTGGAAAACAAGGAAACGATCTTTCTGCTGCTGACGCTGGTGGCGTGCTCCTTGTCGCTGTCGGTCGGGCGCACCACCATTTTGCAGGGCATCGTGCACCTGGTGATCTTCGCCTCTTTCGTATTCTTCGCGATCAGCCCCTGAGCGAATCACGGAGAGATAAAGCAAAAGCCGCCAGCATTGCGCTTGGCGGCTTTTCTGTTCCTGGCCTGCCGCTGGGCCCTAAGCCCGGCGTTCAGCGTGATGATGCCCGCTGAAAAAAGGCTGCAGCGCCGGCCGCGCCGCTCGATGGCGCCAGGCGCGGCGGCTGAATTCGGCATGGCTGCGGCTGGCTGGCAGCCTGGGTCAGAGAGCGCGTCGCTGCTTGGCGCGGGCGCCGCGGGTCAAATGGCGGTGATCAGCGCGTCGGGGGAGTAGCTGGCGGTAGCGATGCCCGACGCCGAGCTGAAGGTCACCTGAAAGCGGCGGCCGATTTGTTCGATGGACAAGACTTTGAACGATACGATCAGATCGTCGATGTGCTGGGTGATCTGGTCACCCTGTTTCAGTTCCTGAATTTTCATGTTTACTTCCTATTTCCATGCCTTTGGCATGGCTAGATTCTATTAAAGCGAGTCCTTTCCGCAAGGACGGCTTGCGATGGTTTCATGGGTTTTGTCCGGATGTCATGGAGGCTGCGAAACAGCGGATTCCGAGCAGGCGCCGCAAGTTCAATGCATGCGCGCATGGCGCTTGGCAATGGACTGCAGTTCAGGCATGCGACAATTATCTTCGCCGGCCAACGACTGATGATTCGGGAATGAAAGCTTGGCTTGAGAAGAAGAGCTAAACAGCTCTTGAGCAGGACAACATGAAGCAATAACCGATAATGATGCCCTTGATTTCCTGATCTGTCAATGCTTTTGGGCGGGAGGCGCGGCGCCCGCGGTGCAGACGCCGAAAACAATGAATGGCAAGGCTGCTTGTTCCCGGCGCTGTACCGGATGGCCGTGCCTGGAACGCCGCAGCCCCGCAGGGAATAGGAATCGGCCGTTTCATTGATGCCTTCGCCGCAATGGGCGGCGGCGGGGGCGAGGTGGGCCGGGCAGCAGGCGTACAGCGCCGTGGCGTAAAGGCTGTTCGCGGTGCGGAGCGCGCGGCGGGTCATGCGGTGCTGCGAGGGAAGGGCAATGGTCTGCAGCGGGCAGATCCGGCTGCAGTCTTCGTCCCGTTCGGCCTGTATCACCGCGTCGGGCGCGGCATGGTCGGCCATGGAGGACGCCCGCAGGTAAAGAGTGCCTTGCTTGGACGGCTTCGGGGAGAAGCCCAGGTGGATGAGGGAAGAGCCCTTGGGCGGCGCGGGATGGGGGAAAGTACGGACGATGGCCTATATTGACGCCGGCATGCATTTCGTCGCCAGATTGGGGCCGAATCAAAAATTGCGGCATTTTTCGCCAGCCAAACGCCGATATTTTTTACCCGAGCCATTTGGCGGATTTCATGTATTTCCGTTTTATAAACCTTGCCTGCGAATGGTATGGGCGTGGCATGTTTATACCTGTCCAAAATGACTGTAGTTAATATGGCCAGCTCTCTGAAAAGCGCTTGTTAGATAATTTTTGTGCGCATAATCTATGCGCAAAATAGCTTAATCAAAACAATGTATATGGAGGAGCCAATGGAAAAGGCGCCGTTGTTGCTGGAAACGGTTGAGCAGGCGGTCAGGATTTTGCAGGAATCTCCTTTTGTCGCCATCTGGAATTACAAGGTCCTGAGCGTGCAAGCCGGCGCAGTGGCGTTGGCATTGCCGGCGCAGCCTCAGTTTTACCGTCCGGGCGGCATCATCCAGGGCGGCTGTCTGATGACCTTGGCGGACACCGCTTTTTGGCTGGCGGCCATGACTGAGCTGGGCATCGATGCTCCCATTGTCACCCTGGAAATGAAAACCCATTTTCTGCGGGCGGCGCAGGCTGACGTTTACTGCCGCGCCGAAGTGATGAAAAGCGGCAGGCGCGTTACCTACGGAACGGCCACCATCACTGACGCAGCAGGTCAAACGCTGTCGCATCACACCTTGACCTACCTCGCAGCCTGAACCCATTGCCGGGAACCACTTCACCGGTCGGACTTGGCCCGTTTGATTGACCATCTCCGCTCGCAGGCCGTGTTGCGCCTGTATTTCGGCGACGCGCCGCGCTCCGGAAAGAAACCGGCAGCCTGTGCGGGCCCATTGTCGCCATTCACTCTGGAGAAAGGAAAACATGATGGAAAGCAAGATCTATCCGCATGAGGTCAGCCTGGAAACCATAGACTCCATGCCGGATGAGTATCGCGACACCTTGATTCACCAGCTGCTGGCCAATGGCGAAGGCGAATTGAGCGCGGGCGACACCTATATCGACTCCTTCTATCCGCTGGCGCCGGATGCCGACGAGCGTTACATCTGCGCCCAGTTTGCCGCGGAAGAGGTGGATCACTTCCGCCGCTTCTCCCGCCTGCTGGCGGAGCTTGAGGTCGATACCTCGCACATGCTGAGCCAGAAGAAGGCGGAGAGGCGGTATTTCGCGGCGGAAAGCATGACGACGGATTTCCGCAGCTGGGAGGAGCGGGCGGCTTTCAGCTTTCTGTGCGAGCTGGAAGGGCATTACCAGATCAAGGAGATGGTCAGCAGCAGCTACCTGCCGTTGCGCGCGGAGGCCGAGGCCGTGTTGAAGGAGGAGGCCAGGCATTTCAGCCATGGCGCGTTGCTGATGCGGCGCGCGGCCAAGGATGGGGATGCGCGGGCGCGGGCGCAGGACGCGCTGGACCGTCTGTATCCGATGGCGATGGACATGTTTGGCCGCTCCGACTCTCACCGCAGCGACGCGGCGGTGAGCTGGGGGTTGAGGCAATACACCAACGGCCAATTGCGCGACCGCTATCGCGACGATGTCCGAGGCCATATTCAACGCCTCGGCTACGAGGTGCCGGACGAGACGGCCCGCCGCAAGTACTTCTGATCTTCACAGACCATGTACGTCGACGAAGGAGAGCAGCATGAACGATATGGTTATGGCCGTGGAAGCGCTGGCCCGGCGAGTGACGAATCATCGGGTGTTCAACCATCCCATGTATCGGCACTGGGCCTGCGCGCCGTTGCCGGCGGCGCAGTCGGCCGCCCTGTTTCACCAGGTGCAGAATTTTTGCGCTTCCACCCGGCTGGGCATGGCCTTTCCGCAAGGCTTGAAGCATATGGGACTGTCGCGGCAGGCGGAGCTGATGTCGGAGATCGAGGTTTCGGAAGCCGGCCATGGCCCGGATCTGGCGCGCATGGCTGGACACATCGTCAACCTGGCGGGAAGGGAGCAGGTGTTCGACGATCTGGACGACCAGGCCGAGGTGGAGGCCGGGCTGAAGCGTTATTCCGACCAGCTGCTGGGCGACCTGCCCGGCTACGACCGGGCCAGCGGCCTGACCCGCCAGGCGCGAGAGGCCATCGCCGTGTTCCTGCAGCGCAGCCGATCCGATCCCGAATCCACCCTGCGCAATCTGGGCGTCGCGTTCGCGCTGGAGCTGATTTCCAACCGTTCGCTGATCCCGGGCGAGAAACGGGCGCTGGTTGACGCCGGCCATTACGGCGTGAGCCTGGACGATCCGGAAATGCACTATCTGCTGGATCATTGGGGGGAGTGCGGCGCGGAGCAGCAGCATGAGCTGAACGTGAGGCTGGCCATCGCCGGCGTGCTGAACGCCGAAACCGAACCCTTGATCCTGGCGGGCGTCGACGCATTTCTCGATACGCTGGCGGCATTGTGGGACGTGATTGACAGCCAGTTGCTGCCGACGGAGGCGGCAGCGGGCTGAGTCGTGGAATGCTGGCCGCAGCGCCTTCCTCCTCCGGCCTCTGGCGGACGCCATTGCGCGATCTTTCCGGTAGCCCATGGGCCTTGCCGCTCCGTTTGCCGGGCGGCAAGGCTCCCAGCATCCAGGCAAGCCATTGCCCAGCCCCATGCTCCCTGATATTCGACCCGTCCGCGGCCCGCATTCCTTTCCCGCCGCTCCGATTGTTCGCCAGACGGCTTGCCCCATCGCTGGGAGAAGTCTGAATAAGCATGGGCCCCGGCCGCATGCGCGCGTTTTCCTCCACCATCGGTCCGTGAATTGCCGCAGGGCCTCTGCTGCCAGCCGCGTCTGAGATGGACGAGGGCGGCGGCACGGGCCGGTATCGTCGCCTGAGAGGAGGTGCTTATGTCTTTTCGAAGCCTGTTTCATCCAGCTTTCTTTCAGGCGCCAGCGAGCCTGGAGCAGCAGAAGCAAGGACGGATCTTTACTTTCGATGCGCAAGCGCTTTTGCAGGCGGTGGAGCAGGCCCTCGCGGGAGGGGAGCCCGGCGGCATGAATCTGACGCCGTTCCCGGGCGTGGGGGGCGATTGCCTGACCCACAAGGTGGAATCGCCCAGGCAAGGCCTTTATCTGTGGAGGGGCATCGGCTGCGGGGGGCAAGACATTTCCGCCAGCCTGGCATTTTCCGCGCGGCGGGATGGCGATGCCCTGGCGGTTCTCCTGGCCGGCAACATGGCTGTCGGAAATCGGCACTATCTGATCCATCCCGATGGAGAGAATCAGGCCCGAGTGGCGCTGTGGGTGCCGGCAGTCGTCGCGCGATGCGGCGCGGCCGCGCATTCGCCCGCGCCGGCCCGCGCGTCATACGCGCCCGATGCCCCCGGTTTGGATAGGGATAGGGCAAGCGAGGATGAGGCCGCCCAGTCATCGGAGCAAGCGCCGGCGGTGATCTCGGTATGCGCGTTTTATCCCCCGGCGGAGGCAAGAGAGCACTTGAGGCTTGGCCAGGCCGAGATGGAATTGCTCATGCTGCTGGTTCAGGAAGACACGAATATCATCTTCGCCAACAGCCAGATCCCGGCGCGCGTCCATATCGAGGCGCGCGCGCTGGATACGCCGCCGCAGCATATCGACTCCCTCGGCTTGTTCGGCGAAGCCGTCGGCGGCCTCCAGTCGCCGGACGGCAAGCCCATTCCCGGCAACGACCGATTGCATGCCGAGCTGGCGAGCCATCTGGCCGAAGGCAAGACCGACATCATCGCCTTGCTGGCCGTGCATGGCACCCAGACGCCAGGAGAACGGGGCGTGCTGGTGGGCAAGGCGGGCGACATTCCCGCTCCGCCCAATGCCGCTACCGCCACATTCCGGCAGCGCGTGCTGGTGGTGCCGCTGCAGGTGACGCGGCCAAGCGGAAAACCTTGGGATCTGCTTTCGCCCGATCACGCCTTTGCCCATGAATTGGGCCATTTGCTGGGCGCCAGCCATTCTTCCCATGAGGACATGGAGTCCGAAGATGTCAGCGACCGGCTGTATGGATACGCGAGGGGCTACATTCCCCGGGACAAGTCGTTCTTCACGATCATGGCCTATTCGATGGATGCTAATGAAGGGGCCAGGGCGCTGCCGATGTATTCGGACCATGAGCAGACCTATAACGGGCAGCCTGTCGGCGTGGCGCCCGGCTTGCCGAACGCGGCCAGCGCGGCGCCTTTTCTGCGCTGGAGCGCCCGGGAGGTCAGCCGCTATAAAACGGGCGGACTCAAGCCGGAGACGGATGGCATGGTATCGCTGAAAGTGGCCGTGTGGGGCATCGTAGACCAGCAGGGCGCCGTCGTGGAATTGAAGGGCGCGGATGAGGCCGAGGCCGCCATCGTGATACCGCGCGGGCAGATTCATCTGCCGCAGCATAGCGCCGTCACCGTGATCGTCGCGCCCCGGGAAGGCGTTCGGCTGGATCACTGGAAAATAGACGGCGCTTCCTTTGTCGGCATGCAGCGCCATACGGCGGAGTGGCCGGTTCAGCTGCTGATGGACAAGTCGCACGCGGTGGACATTTACCTCGATATCCAGGCCTGCGTCGTTCCCGCGCCCAGGTGCCAGCCCGCGGCCGCCATCAACCTGTTCCCGCGCCCAGGCGCCAGCCTGCAGGGGGCGTACCTGGTGCCGGCCGGCAGGACAAAGACGCTGGAGGCTTTCTTTGCCCAGCAGGTGGCGGCGGCCCAAGTCGTCGAGTGGCGGGAAGATGGCGTGGCGAAGGCGTGGGGACACGCCATCCATCGAGTCGAATTGTCATCCACCGGACCGCGGGAATTGGAAGCGATGGTCAAACCTCGGGACTGCGGCCTGGTGATAGAGCGGATTCCCATGGATGAGAAAAGCCTCTCCTATTTTGACGACGAGCCCAGGAACGAATTGCGCTACGGCGCGGCCAAGGGGCAGAAGATCTCGCTGGAATACCCTAATTTCTACCAGCTTTTCGATCATTGGGAGCTCAACGGCCAGCGGCTCGTGGGCCGGCAGGGCGAACGCAATGTGTTTTGCTATCTGGATTTCGTGATCGAGCGAGATTCCGTCGTCCGCCTGTGCCTGCACGGGTGGCAGGATGCGGTTGCCGTTACTTTCGAATTCGTCCCGCCTGTGCCGGGCCGGGCCGTCCTGCGGTTTCGAAGCGAGAGGAATGCGGATTTCCATATCGATCTGCACGATAGCCGCCGGGCCTATCATTTCAGCAAGGGGGCGCAGATCCATCTGCATGAGGATACGGCAAAAATTTATGGCGTCACGCATTGGGCGTCGGCCGACGATGTCAGGCGCGGCATCGATCAGGCCATCGTCGCGTCCGACAAGCTGCACGTCCGCTTCTTCCGACAGGCATGAGCCGGTCCCAGGCAAAGAATGGCAGCTCAGTGGAGAAGCAAGTCGATTGATTTGATATCTCAATAAGCTAATGCAATAGTCTTTATGGTTTTTGTTTTCATTCGCCACATGCGAATGGAGGGGTGGTATGATTTTTGAATGAAAACGCCACCGCAGTCTTCTTGTCCCTTCCATGCCGTTGGCCGGCCGCCGACGCCGCCCCGATCATCCGCCGGACGCTGGCCTCCCGGGCCAGAATCCGGCCTGACGGGTTGGGGCTTGCTGAAACTGATGTCGCGCGACCTGATGGGCACGCTGGCCGGCTGGCAGCGCGAATTCGGCGATCTGGTGCATGTGCGAACCTGGCCGGAGCATCAGGTCATCGTGTCCGATCCTCAGCTCGCGCGCGAGCTGCTGGTCAACCAGGCCGACGCCTTGCAGCGTTGGGAGCGCGCGCTGACCGTATACCGCCGGGTGCACGGCCATAGCGTGCTGATCGCGGAAGGGCAGGTCTGGCGTGAAAAGCGGCAGGCGCTGCAGCCGGATTTCACCCGCAAGTCGGTGCAGGCGTTCTCGCCTTCGATCGTCGAGGCTGCCCGTCGGGCGTTCGAACAATGGCCGGCGCGGCATGCCGCCTGGCCGATAGAGAGCGAGCTCACGTCGGTGACCATGGAAGTCATCCTGAGGATGATGTTTTCCAGCGGCGTGGGAAGCGAGGCGCAGCAGGCGGAGGAGGCCGTTCACACCTTGATGGTCGCCTCCACCGAGGAGTTGTGGCGGCCCGCCAGCCTGCCGGACTGGGTGCCCTGGCAGCGCAAGCGCCGTCGCGCCCGGCTGCTGATGAACGGCCTGATCGAGCGTCATCTGCAGGCTCGGCTGGCGATGCCGCAGGACGCGTGGCCGGAGGACTTGCTGTCCCGCCTGCTGCGGCTTCATCTGCAGCAACCGCAAAGCTGGCCGCTGCAGGCGGTGCGCGACGAATGCAAGACGGCGTTCCTGGCGGGACACGAAACGGTGGCCACCTCGCTGACTTGGTGGGCGTGGTGCATGGCTTCCCATCCGGAGATCCAGGAGAGGGCGCGGGAGGAGGCGCTGGCCGCGCTGTCCGGGGGCGGCCAGGCGGACCCGGCCGCGCTGCAATACGTAAGCCAGACGCTGCTGGAAACGATGCGGCTGTATCCCGCCGTGCCTTTGCTGATGAGCCGGCGCGCGCTCAAGCCCGTGACGCTGGGCGACTGGACTTTCCCGGCCAAAACGGTGTTCATGGTGCCGATGCAGCTGATGCAGCATGACGAGCGCTGGTTTCCCGAGCCGCGCAGCTATCGTCCGGAGCGTTTCGGCCCGGACGCGGCCAGGCCGCAGCAGGGCGCCTATCTGCCGTTCGGCGGCGGGCCGCGCGTGTGCCTGGGCCAGCATCTGGCGATGGCGGAAATGGCGCTGGTGGCGGCGCAGCTGCTGCTGCGCTACCGGCTGTCGGCGCCGGAGGGCGCCGAGCCGCCCCGTCCCGTGTTTCATGTTTCCCAGCGCCCCAGCCAGCCATTGACGCTGGGCATCGCGCGGATCTGAGCGGCGCCGGACGGCGGGCGGCGAAGCGTTTTGACGAGGGGGCTATCCGATGCTCAAGGGCGGCTGTCTGTGCGGGGATGTGCGGTACGAGGTCCGCGACGAGTTCCGTTACGCGTTCAATTGCCATTGCGGCAATTGCCGGCGCGCCACCGGAGCGGCGTTCAAGCCTTTCGCCGGCATAGAGCGGAGCAAGCTCAGCTTGCTGCAGGGACAGGACGGATTGCTGGTTTACGGCGACGAAAGCGCGCATGACGCGCGTTGCCGGCGCTGCGGCTCGCTGCTGTACTCAGTGGTGCGCGGCGGCGAATACGTTCATGTCGCGCTGGGCACGCTGGCCGACGCGCCCGGCATCCGGCCCTCCGCCCATATCTTCGTCGGTTCCAAGGCAGCGTGGCACGATATCGTCGACGATTTGCCGCAATACGACGAATTCCCGTAAGCCGGATCCCGGCGCGGGCGTTGACACGGCGGCGGCTTCCGTTATGCTCGCCTGCATTGAACTGATTGCAAAAGCTTTTTCCCGCACATGTCTTTCCCCATGCCTCGTCCCCGCGTCGAGTTGCTGCATTACGGCAGCGACAGCGTCCGCCACGCCCATGCCTGCCATCACCAGTGGGTGTTCGGCCTTTCCGGCTCGCTGGAGCTGGAAATGGAAGGCCGGCCTTACCTGAACGGCGCGGGCTGGGCGGTGTGCATTCCCGCCGGCGTGTCGCATTGCTACGCGGGCTCAGCCGGCAATCGGCAGCTGGTGCTGAATGTCCCCGCCTTGAGCGACGGCCGGGACGACGCGGCGCGCCAGCTGATCCTGCCTCCCGCCGCGCGCGAACTGGCGGAGTGGGCGGCGCGGCATCCGCAGCCGCAGGCGCGGCAGAGCGCGCTGGCGGGCATGCTGATGGATTTGCTGTTTGCCGACGCGCCGTCGGCCTTCCGCTTGTCTTCGCGGCTGGACCGTTTCCTGGATGGCCGTCTGGCGCGGCCGCTGGCGGTCGCCGACATGGCGGAGGCCTGCCATCTGTCGTCCAGCCAGTTCCACGCGCGGCTGAAGGCGGAAACCGGCCTGACGCCGATGGCCTACCTGTGCCGGATGCGGATGGAGCGGGCGCGGGCATTGTTGCGGGACAGCCGCGCCAGCGTGCTGGATGTGGCGCTGCAGGTGGGCTACCAGTCGGCCTCCGCTTTCGGCGCCGCTTACCGGCAGCGCTTCGGCGCCAGCCCAAGCGAAGGGCGGGGCAGAGTCCGGCGTGCTTAAACCGTAGCCTCGCGCGCGTTGCGCCGGCGCGTTTCGGACATACTGCGGCCATGTTTGACTGCATCGAGAACGCAAAATGTCCGAACCGAACAACATAAGCTGGGAAGATTTTCTCAAGGTGGAGTTCCGCGCCGGGACCATCATCCACGCCGAACCCAACGCGCAAGCCCGCAAGCCGGCCTATGTGCTGAAGGTGGATCTGGGGGAACTGGGCGTGAAAACGTCCAGCGCGCAGATCGCCGACCACTATCTCGCCGCCGACCTGGTCGGCAAGCGGGTGTTGTGCGTATGCAATTTCCCGCCCAAGCGCGTAGCGGGCGTGCGCTCTGAGGTCTTGGTGACCGGCGTGCACGACGAGGCGGGAAGGGTGATGCTGGCCGAGTTCCCGCTGGCGGCGCCGAACGGCGGCCGGCTGATGTGACGGGCGGCCGGCTTACGGTTTGTGCAGCCGCAATATGATACGTTCGACGACGCAGGCGTCGGCATTGTACGAGCCCGGACTGGGGCGGGCGGCAAGCCATTGCCTCTGCACGAGCACGTTCATCAGGCCGTCCCGCGTCATGTCTTTGCCTTCGAATTTCTCGATGCGCCCGTCCAGCGCGGCGAGATTTCTTCCCTGGCCTTTTCCCACGATGATAGGCGCGTATTGACAGGATGCCCGCGTTTGCGTGTCGACCCACAGGGGATGGATCTCCAGTGCGATCCGATGGCCGGCGGGCGCGGATACGCCGGCGCTGTCTTGCGACGGGGCTGCGCCGGGCAAGGGCCTGATTGAAAATGCCCGTTTGCGCAGCCCGATGCCAGCCCGTTTCTCCGGGACCGGCGGGCCGCGCCTGGTTTGGCGTGACCTTTTCCAGCGAATGGGCCATGGCCGCAGCGCCGCCCCTTGCCGTGGAAGCGCGGGGCGGCGGATGCGCGGTCAGCTCAGGCGCTTGATGACGTTGGTGTTGCCGCCGCCGCGCACCACCACCCAGCCGGCGGGGATCGGCGAGCCGAGCATCACCTGGAGTTCGGTGCCGATGGCCGCGCCCTTGGTGTAGTAGATGTCGTTGCTGTTGCCGTTGGCGCGCACCACCACCCAGTCGGCGGGGATAGGCGAACCCAGCATCACCGTGATCTGGCGGCCATACGAGGAGCCGGCGACGTTGTGGATGGTGTTGAAGTTGCCCAGGGCGCGCGTGATCACCCAGCCATCCGGCATCGGCGAGCCGACGGCGACCTGAAGCTCCGCCTCCCTGGGCGCGCCGTTGGCGTTGTAGATATCGTTGGCGTTGCCATTGGGCCGGACGATGACCCAGCCCGGCGGAATGGGCGATCCCAGCATGGCGGTGAAGCGTGTGCCGTAGCTGGCGCCGGTGACATAGGTCAATTGGTTGGCCTGGCCGTCGGCGCGGGTGACTATCCAGCCTTCCGGTATCGGCGAGCCTACCAGGGCATAGAGTTGCGTGCCGTAGCTGGCGCCGACGGTATAGAAAATCACGTTGCTGTTGCCGTTGGCGCGGCGGACGATCCAGCCGTCCGGAATCGGTGACCCCAGCATCACCGTGAATTCCTGCCCGTACCGGGATCCCCGGACGTCGGTGATCTCGTTCATGGTGCCGGTGGCGCGGGTGATCACCCAGCCGTCCGGCACCGGCGAGCCGACCATGATCCATTGGGTCTGGCCGAAGGAAAGGGTGCCGATGCCGCTTATCGGCGCCGGGTGACGGGCAGGCGCGGCGGCTGCGGCGCCGGCAGTCAGCGCGGCGGCCGCGAGAATCAACAGTTTGCTTTTTTTCATGGGGATTCCTGACAGTAGATCTGTTTGCGGGTGGAGTGAAAATGCCAAAGTCATTTTATGGCATTTGGCTTGTTTGTGTAACTGCCGTGCCATGCGCCGGGCTAAAGAGGAACGCCGCCGGGCGCTTGCGTCCGCGCGGTGCGGTGGTTACCCTTGCAGGCTGCCTCGGAGGCGCCTTTTAATCATGCAAACAGTTCATCTTGATACCATGCCCATTCCCGGCGCCGAATTAAGCGCTTTCCTGCACGATGTGTCTTATCTGTCTCTGGCGGAGGCGCCCGGCATGGCCGCCATGCATTGCCGGTTCCGCATCGCGGCCTACGACGACGCCTGGTTCGGCGCTTTGGGCGTGGCGCGTCCGGATACGTTGGCAAGGGCGGTGCCCAAGCGCAAGGCGGAATACCTGGCCGCGCGCTACCTGTGCCAGCTGCTGCTGGCCGAACGCGGCCTGCCCACCGCGGTGGGCAGCGGCCAGCATCGGCAGCCGCTGTGGCCGGAGGGCTGGACGGGGACGATCACCCATAGCGACGAAACGGCGGTGGTGGCCTTGGCCCCCAGCGGCGAGGGCTTGATGCTGGGGCTGGATCTGGAGCGCTGGATGTCGGACAAGACCGCCGACAACGTGCATGAGGGAATACTGGTGCCAGGAGAGCGCGAGGCGCTGGCCGGACCGTGGCCGTTTCCGCATGCGCTGACGCTGGCGTTTTCCGCCAAGGAGAGCCTGTTCAAGGCGCTGTACCCCAGAGTGGGGCAGTACTTCGACTTCAACGCCGCGGAAATGACGCGCGTGGATTGGGACGCCGGGCGTTTCAGCATCCGCCTGCTGAAGACGCTGGCGCCGGGGCTGGAGGCCGGGCGGGCGTTCGACGGCAGTTTCCATCTGCGCGACGGTCAGGTGTTGACCCTGATCGCGGCGTTTTAAGCTTGCCGGCTTTCACCGCCAGGGTTCGGCAATGGGGGCGCAGACATGCTCCCGCATCGATTGACTTTTGCGCGGGTGCCGTCGCCTGGCCTTGGCAATGGCGCGGCGCGCAATGCCAGAGGCGGATCAGCAGGCTGCCGACTGGACAAGCCAGTCGATCACGGCGCGCAACCGCCCCGACAAGTCGGTTTGCCGCGGGTGGACCAGGTAGTAGGCGTAGCGCTCCACCGCCTCGAAGCCGCCCAGCGGCAGCACCAGTTGGCCGCTGTCCAGCATCGCCTGGGCGAGACGGCGGCGGCCGATGGCGATGCCGGCATGGCCGGCCGCCGCCGCCAGGCACAGGTCGGAGCGGTCCAGCGTCAGCGCGCGCGGCGGCAGCAGGGATTCGACGCCATGGCGGCTTGCCCAGAGCGCCCACTCCGCATCATGGGCGGCGTGGCGCCACGCCTGGGCGTCATGCAGCAGGCGGCAGTCGCGCAGCCGGGCCGGATCGGACAGCAGCCCGTGCCGCTCCGCATAGGCGCGACTGCAGACCGGGGCCATTTCCTCGTCCATCAGCTTGAGGGAGGCCAGGCCCGGAAAGCGGCCATCGCCATAGTACAGCGCCAGATCGGCGCCGCCGCCGCGGAAGTCGGCGTCGCCGTTGCCGGAGCGGATGTCGAGTTCGAGCATGGGGTGGCGCTCGACAAGGGTGGCCAGCCGCGGCGCCAGCCAGCACTGCGCGATGGACGGATGCGTGTAGAGCGCGACGCGGCCCGCGGGTTCCGCGCCGGCTTGGGGATGGAGGGCGGCGTCGAGCTCGGCCATGCTTTTTTCCAGCGCGGCGAGGATGCGTTCTCCGTCCGGCGTAAGGCGTATGCCGCGTGTCAGCCGTTGAAACAGGCGCAGGTCCAGCGAGCGTTCCAGCCTGGCGATGCGGTGGCTGACCGCGCTGGGCGTCAGGCACAACTCGTCGGCGGCGGCGGCGAAGCTCAGCCGGCGGGCGACCGCCAGGAAAGTGTGGAGATTGGCAAACTGGCCGCCATCCAGCCGTGCGGAGCGCATCGGCCTCAGCCCAGCAGCGCGCGGCCGCGCCGCAGGTAGCCGTCCATCTCCGCTTCCGGCACCATGCTGCCGCCGGTCGCCCAGATCAGATGGGTGGCGCAGGCGAGGCGATCCGCGTCCAGCCCCATGCGCTGGCGGTAGCCCTGGTTTTCCTCCAGCACGCGGGCGATGCCCGGCGCGCCTGCCAGCGCCGACGGCTCCAGCCGCAGGCCTTCCGTCTGTTCCAGCATCGCCAGCAGGCGGAACAGCTCATCGTCGTCCACCGTGTAATAGCCGTCTATCAGCCTCTGCATCGCGCGGCCGACGAATCCCGACGGCCGGCCGACGGCCAGACCGTCCGCGACGGTGCGGTTGTCGATGCCGAAGTCCTGCACCGAGACCTTGTCATGCAGGCCGGTGAGCACGCCCAGCAGCATGCAGGGCGAGCGGGTGGGTTCCGCGAACAGGCAATGGACCGCGTCGCCGAAGGCCTGCTTGAGCCCGAAGGCCACGCCGCCGGGCCCGCCTCCCACGCCGCAGGGCAGATAGACGAACAGCGGATGATCGGCGTCCACGCGCACGCCGGCTTCCGCCAATTGAGCCTTCAGCCGTTCCGCCGCCACGGCGTAGCCCAAGAACAGGTGGATGGAATTTTCGTCGTCGACGAAATGGCAATCCGGGTCGCGCGCCGCCTGTTCCCGTCCCCGCGCCACCGCCGCGCTGTAGTCGGTCTGGTATTCGACCACGGTTACGCCGTGCGCGCGCAACTTGTCCTTTTTCCATTGCCTGGCGTCGGCCGACATGTGGACGGCGGCCTGGAAGCCCAGCTTGGCCGCCATGATGCCTATCGACAGGCCCAGATTGCCGGTGGAGCCGACGGCGATGCCATGGCGGCTGAACAGCGAGCGGGCTTCCGGGGAGGCCAGCCTGGCGTAGTCGTCGCCGGGCTGGAGCAGGCCGTTGGCCAGCGCCAGGTCTTCCGCATGCTTCAGCACCTCGTAGATGCCGCCGCGTGCTTTGATCGAGCCCGAGATGGGCAAGTGGCTGTCCGCCTTCAGCCAAAGGCGTCCCGGCAACTCGCGTCCGCGGCGGCGGGCCAGCGCTTGCTGGAAGGCGGGTACGGGCAGCAGCGGCGATTCTATGATCCCGCCGCTGGCGGCGGTTTCGGGGAATGCGCGGGATATGTATGGCGCGAAACGCCGCAGGCGGGCGGATGCGTCGGCGATGTCTGCCGCGCCAAGTCCGACATCGGGCAATGCCTCGGCGGCGGGGGCGGCGGCGGGATTGAACCAGGCGCACTCGCGCAGGCCGGTCAATTCGCGAATCTCGGGATGGGACTGCTGCCATTCAGCCAGCGTTTTTCCATGAATCATGTGGGTTTCCTGTCCTGCTTGCCGTGTCCGGTGGAGGCCGCCATTAAACGACAGCCCCGGACGGCTGGCAAAGGATGAATCCTCAAGCGACGGCTGACCAGGATTCAACCATGCGGCGCCGCATTCTGCCAGCATGATTCTTGCTGATCGGGGGCAAAGCTTCTTGTGTTTTTGCAACTGGCTGTTTGACAGGCATCGCCTTATGCGCCATATCGCAATAATCGGCAGCAGCGAAAGGCGGACATGCCGAACGCATGATTGGTATCCAATTTTCCCTCCTTTAATTCCGGCGGAAAAATGAATCCTTCTGAAATCAAGGTGGACCCCAGGCCTAAGATCGTATCCAGCTGCGCGGCGCTGTGGCTGGCCGCCTGCGGCTTGCTGGCCCTGTTGGGCGGCGGCCTGCCGGGCTACCTGGCCCTGTCCGTTCTGGCTGGCGGATGCCTGCTGATCGTCTGGCTGTTGGGCGCGCCTCCGGCGCCGGCGGCATCCGTCGACGTCGTGTCCGAGGCCAGGCAGAAAATACTGAGCGAGCTGGGTTTGCTGGGCAACGGCATTTCCGACATGTCCGGCGCCGTGGAGCGCGACGTGTCGCAGATGCAGACCATACTGAGCGACGCCATCGTCAAGCTGGTGCAGGGTTTTTCCGACATCGAATCGATGCTGCGGGAGCAGCAGGCGCTGGCGATGAAGATCGTCCAGCATGGAGAGCAGGGCGAGGAAATGGGCTTCGACGCGTTCCTGCAGCGCACCTCTCACAGCATGACCGAATTCGTCGACAACACGGTGAGCACCAGCAAGACCGCCATGGTGCTGGTCGACCGGATGCACGAGATCAAGCAGCGCGTGGACGCGGTGGAGGCCGCGCTCAGCGATATGGCGGAGATCACCGCCCAGACCAATATGCTGGCGCTGAACGCCGCGATCGAGGCGGCGCGCGCGGGAGAGGCGGGGCGCGGCTTCGCCGTGGTGGCGGACGAAGTGCGCAAGCTGTCGCAGCGCTCCTCGGACTTTTCCGGGCAGATACGCCAGTCGATAGACCTGATGGTGCAGGCCATCGAGCACGCCAAATCGGAAATCTTCGAGATGGCGTCCCGCGACATGAATTTCGCGCTGGACGCGAAAACCCAGATCGAGGGCATGCTGAGCCAGTTGTCCAGGATGAATACGGATACCGGCCAGGCTGTCGATCAACTGTCGCAAATCGCCGGACGGGTGAGCGACAGCGTGCGCTCCACAGTGACCGCGCTGCAGTTCCAGGACCTGGTCTCGCCGCTGGTGCGCAACGTGAACAGCCGGATGCAGGGCTTTTACCAGGTGGGCGACAGCATGCGGCAGATGAACGGCAAGGATGGGCTGGACGAGTTGGAGGACATGAGGCTGCGGCTGCAGCAGCTGCTCGAGAAGCATCAGGGCTGCGCCGCGCCGCAGGGCGTGTCGGCCGGCGACATCGATCTGTTCTGACGGCGGGAGAAACAAGTCTGTCCGGCGGCCGCGCCTGCCCGGGCGGTACGCGGAGAGGAGGACGGGATGGGAGTCAGGTTGAGCAAGACTGCCGACAAGTCGGTGATCGCGGTGGAGGGCCGTTTCGACTTCGAGCAGCACGAGGCGTTCCGCGCCTGCCTGGACGAGGCGCTGGCGCGCGGATCGGGCCTGGGGCTGGAGGTGGACCTGTCCCGGGTAGACTATCTGGAGAGCTCGGCGCTGGGCATGCTGCTGGTGATGCGGGACCGGGCCAAGGCGCAGGGCATAGAAGGCATCGCGCTGACAGGGTGCCGCGGCTTCGTGCGCAAGATTCTCGACGTGGCCAGCTTCGACAAGTTCTTCACCATCCACTGAGCATCCCATGGATCGCACTTTCACTGTGCTGGTGGCCGAGGATGTCGAGCCGACCCGTCTGCTGATGGGGCTGGTGATCGAGGAGATGGGCCATCAGGTCTGGTACGCCGAAAATGGCCAGCAGGCCGTCGAGCAATGCAGGCGCGAGCTGCCCGACATGGTGTTGATGGACATGATGATGCCGGTGATGGACGGCCACGAGGCCACCCGGCAGATCCGCCAACTGTGCGGCGACCGCTGGCTGCCCATCATCTTCCTCAGCGCCCGCAGCGACGAAGAGGCGCATATCAGCAGCCTGGACGTGGGCGCCGACGATTACCTGCCCAAGCCGATCAATCTGACCATGCTGGCGGCCAAGATCCGCGTGATGCAGCGCATCAGCGAAATGCAGCGGCGGATTTCCGACGATTCCCAGCAGTTGGTCAGCTACTACCACAGCAACGAGCGCGAGCAGCTGTTCGCCAAGCATGTGCTGGACAGCATCGTCGGCAGCGAGGAGCAGGATCTGCCCGGCGTCTACAGCTGGCAGCAGTCCGCGGAGCAGTTCAGCGGCGACGTGCTGGCGCGCGCGCTGTCGCCGACCGGGCAGCTGTGCGTGATGCTGGCGGACAGCACCGGGCACGGTTTGTCCGCGGCCTTGTCCTGCCTGCCGGCGGTGGACATCTTCTACGCGATGGCGAGGCGCGGCTTCCCTTTGACGTCAATGGCTAGGGAGATCAACGCCAAGCTCAACCGGCTGCTGCCGGTGGGGCGATTCGTCGCCGCGGCGCTGATCACCATCGACTGGGAGTTGGGTTGCGTCGAGGTTTGGAACGGCGGCATCCCCTGCGTGATGTTCGTCGACGACGAAGGTTGTCCGATGAAGGAATGGAAGTCGCAATATCCGCCATTGGGCATCTTGTCTCCCGACGAGTTTTGCTGGGGCACCGAAACCTATTTCTGGGAGCAGAGCGGACAGCTGGTGGTGTGCTCCGACGGCTTGACCGAGGCCGAGAACCGGGCGGGCGAACAGTTCGGCATCGGAGGGTTGCTGCAGGCGTTGATTGCGGGCCCGTCCTCGCCGCTCAACAACGTTCGGTCGGCAGTGCTCGGGCACCTGGGCGGCGCCAACAACCGCGACGACATCTCGCTGGGCGTGGTCAGGCTGGAGGCCGGCGTCAACGCCGCGCTGGACCGGGTGGCCGACCACCTGAGTCGCGACGACGGCGGGCAGTTGAGCACCTGGAAAGTCACCCTGGCCTTCAGCGCGGAGGAACTGAAGCGCGATCAGAGCATTACGCTGCTGATCGGCTGGCTGAATCAGCTCGGTTTCCGCGGCCGGCAGTTCAAGGAAGCGCTGCTGATCGTATCCGAGCTGTTCAACAACGCCCTGGACCACGGGGTGCTGGGGCTGGATTCGACGATGAAGGATCAGGCGGACGGCTACGAACGCTATTTCATGTTGAGGCGGGAACGGCTGGGGGCGCTGGAGAGGGCTGAAATCGAGCTGACGCTTGAGCGCCGGCGCGGCGAAAATGACGGCGATGCCGTGCGGATACGCATCCGGGACAGCGGCGGCGGGTTCGATCATCCGACGCTGATGGAAAAACTGGGCCGGCAGGCTGGCGGCCATCGGCACGGGCGCGGCGTATCTCTGGTGCATGCCTTGTGCTTGAGCTTGGTTTACCACGGCAGCGGCAACGAAGTGGAGGCGGAATTCAGGCTGTAGGGTTTCGCCATCGACAACAGGGAGCCTGGTCTGATGATGTCCTTGTCCGACAGCCTGTCCACGCCGTCCCGGCGCGCCGCCGCCGGGCTGGCCGGCGCCGTCGCGCTGTCCACCTTCTGGGCGCTGGGTTTGGCGCGCGGCCATGCCGGCCTGCTCATCCCCTGGTATGGCAACGCGCTGGCCCTGATCCTGCTGTGTCAGGCCTGGACCCGGCCTGGGCGGCATGCGCTGGCGCTGGCGGCCTTGTGGCTGGGCGGCTGGTCCCATCTGGGCGCGCTGCCGGCCGCCGCGCTGGCGGCGGCCAACTGGATGCAGGCGGCCGGCGCGGGCTTGCTGCTCCACCGGGCGGCCAAGCGATGGCCGCTTGGCCTGAGTGGCGGCATCGGGGGATGGCCGGCCGCGCTGGCCGCGGCGCTGCTGCCGGGTCTGCCGGGCCTGCTGGCGCTTCAGCTGATGCATTGGCAGGACCCGGGCGGCTGGTACGCGGGCGGCATCGTCGCCGCGCTGACGCTGTTGCCCCCATGGGTGGCGCTGAGGCGGACCGGCGCGGCGGGGCTGCGGCTGGACCGTTTGCTCGCGCTTGCCGCGCTGGCGCTGGCCTGGGGCGTGCTGATGGCGCGATGGCGTCCCCTGGGCGTGGCCGACCTGCTTCTGCCAGCGTTGTCGGCCTGCCTGTTGCTGGATGCGACGGGCGCGCTGCTGTTCCTGCCCTTGATGGCCGTCCTGGCCTGCGAAACGCTGATCCGCCTTTTCCCCGAAGCCATGCCGGCGCCGTTGCGCCAGCCGGAGCCTCTCGCCTTGTCGGTCCAGCTCCTGTTCTGGCTGGCCGCGGCGCTCTTGCCGCATGCGATAAGGCAGGCGGCAAGAGGAGACGCCGAGCGCGGGTTGGGACGGCGGCGCCTGATGCAGGCGCTGGATGGCATGGAAGCGGGCTGCGCCTTGCTTGACGGGCGCGGCAGCCTGCAGGAGGCCAGTCACGGGCTGTGCAGGCTGCTGGGCAGGGGCCGGGCGGATTTGTTGGGCATGAACGTCGCGGATGTCTGCGCGCCGGAGGACCTCTCCCGCTTGAATGCCGCTTTGGCTTGCGGGGGGAGGATGCAGCGCTTGCGCTTGCGTCTGATGGACGGCGATGGGCGCGCCGTCGATTGCGAGCTTGTCCTGACGCCGCAGGAGGAGAGCATGGATGGCGCCGCCTGGCTGCTGCAGGCCGAGGACCTGGGGCCGCGGCAGTCATCCAGTCGGAAAGCCGCCGGCGCGCAGGCGCAGTTGGAAGCGTTGGCCGGCGCCTTCGACGTCGGGCGCTGGGAGTGGGACGCCTCCGCGCAGTCGCTGCGGTGGGATGCGCGCATGCGCGCATTGCATGGCGTCGGCAGCGAAGAAAAGGTTGACTGGCCGCGCTGGCGGGGATGCGTGCACCCCGACGAGCAAGCGGTCTGGGACAAATTCTGGGCCGAAGAGCTGGGGGATGTGGCCGAGGCCGGGTGGGATTGCCGCATCGTGGACGGGGAGGGACGCTTGCGCTGGTTCCGGCTCTTCGCCCGGGTGGAAAGGGATGAGTCGGGCCGGGCGCTGCGGGCGGACGGATTATGCTGGGATGCCGGCAATCTGCAGGAAGGGCAGGCCGAGTTGCGCCGCGTGCGGGAGGAGCTGCAAACCGTGCTCGACGCCATGCCGGCCATGGTCAGCTATTGGGACGGCAATCTGCACAATGTCTTCGCCAACCGCGCATACCTGGACTGGATGGGCCTGGAGATGGCGGATGTCCGGGGACGCCATCTGCGCCACGTGATAGGGGATGAGCGTTATCGGGCCAACCAGCCTTACATCCAGGGCGCGCTGAATGGCGTGGCGAGTCTGGCGGAGCGCTGCATCATCGATCTGAGCGGCCAGGAACGGCACTTGCTGGCCCACTATGTGCCGCACTGGCAGCAGGAGAGGGTTCAGGGCTTCTATGTCTTCGTCACCGACATCACGCTGCTGAAGCAGGCGCAGCGGGAACGCCAGGAAGTGCAGGCCAGGCTGCAGGGCATCATCGACTCCGCCAGCGACTTCGCCATCATCGCCACCGATCTGCGGGGCGAGATCAGCATTTTCAGCGCCGGCGCGGAACGCATGCTGGGATACCGGGCGGATGAAATGGTGGGCCTGGCTTCGCCGATGATCCTGCACCTGCCGGAGGAGGTGGCCCGCCGCGAGCGGGAATTGTCCGAGGAGCTGGGCCGTCCGGTCAGCGGTTTCGACGTTTTCGTGGAGAAAACGCGCGGCGGCGGCAGCATCACCCAGGAATGGACCTACCTTCACAAGGATGGCCGGCGCATTCCAGTCAGCCTGGTGACCACCGGCATCTGGCAGGACGGCTGGCTGTACGGATTCGTCTGCATCGCCAAGGATGTCCGCGCGGAAAAGGAGGCGACCCGTATGCTGGAGTCGGCGAAGGAGGAGGCCGAACGCGCCAGCCGGGCCAAGAGCGAATTCGTCGCCAACATGAGCCATGAAATCCGCACCCCGATGAACGGCGTGCTGGGCATGCTGGAGCTGTTGTCCAACACCCGCCTCGACGGCGTTCAGCGCAGCTATCTGGACATGCTGCAGCTGTCCTGCCGTTCTCTGATGTCCATCCTCAACGATATCCTGGATTTTTCCAAGCTGGAGGCCGGCAAGCTGGAGGCGGCGCGGGCGCGCTACGATCTGGACGAGGTGCTGGGCGCGCTGGCCGCGATGATGTCGATGCACGCCGCCCGCAAGCGCCTGGAGCTTGTGATCGCGGTCGACCCTGCGGTTCCGGCCGCCCTGGTCGGTGACGCGCTTAGGCTGCAGCAGGTGCTGGTGAACCTGGCGGGCAACGCGATCAAGTTCACGGCGGAGGGCGAGGTCGCGGTGTCGGTCGGACGGGAGAAGCGGGATGGACGGGACTGGCTGCTGTTCGCGGTCCGGGACACGGGCGTGGGAATGGAGGCGCCGCTGCTGAGGACCATATTCGATCCTTTCATCCAGGCGGATTCCTCAAACACTCGGCGTTTCGGCGGCACGGGACTGGGATTGACGATTTCCCGAAGGCTGGTCGAGCTGATGGGCGGCGAGATCGGCGTGGAAAGCCGGCCGGGAGAGGGCAGCCGTTTCTGGTTCGCCCTGCCTCTTGAGCCTGCGGATAAGGAGCCGCCCGCGGTCCTGCCACTTGGGCGGGTGCTGGTGGCGGCTGACAATGCGAGCAGCCGGCAGGCGCTTTGCTGGCACGTGGCGCGCCTGGGGGGGCTGCCTGAGGCGGTTGCCGGCGCGCAAGAGGCGATGGCCGCGCTGGAGGGCGAGGGCGAGACGGCATTCGCGGGCGCGCTGCTCGACTGGCGCCTGCCGGACGGGAATGGACTGGACCTGTGCCGCGAAATCCGCCGCCGCTGGCCTGGCCGCGACATCGTCCTGATCGCGATGGCGAGCGCCGACGAGCTGGTTGGCCTGGAGCGGGAGGAGGGGCGCGCAGCGCTGGATGGCGTGCTGGTGAAGCCGGTGATCGCCGGCGTGCTGGCCGACGCCTGGATGGCGGCGCGCGCGAGCAAGCGCGCCGCGCGGCCGGCTGCCCGGGCCGGGAACCTGAAGCCTGCGCGCATTCTGCTGGTGGAGGATAATCCTATCAACCAACAGGTGGCCTGCGGCTTGCTGCAGCAGGCGGGCATGCAGGTGGAAACGGTGGAGAACGGCAGGCTGGCAGTGGAGGTCTTGCGCGAGCGGGGCGGCGAATACGCGCTGGTGCTGATGGACAGGCAGATGCCCGAAATGGACGGCGATACCGCCGCGGCGCTGATCCGGGGCGAGCTGGGCTTGCAGCTGCCCATCGTCGCGATGAGCGCGGGCCTGTCTCCGGCGGAGCGGTCCGAATGCCTGCGCGCCGGGATGGACGAGTTCATCGCCAAGCCGATACAGCTGGATCGCCTGTATGCGGTGCTGGACCGTTATCTGGGACAATCGGAAGCGCCGGCCCGGGCCGCAGCGCCGGAGGAAGGCCTGTTCTCGGCCGAGCTGATGCGGCTGGCCGCCTCCAGCCCGTCAGCGCTCGAACGGGTGCGCAAGCTGATGCAGATGCTGTTGGATACCAGCGAGCCGGAATGGGAGCGAATCCAGGCCAGCCTGGAGCAAGGGCTGCGGGAGGACGGCGCCAGGCAGCTGCATGCCTTGCGCGGCAGCGTGGGCTCATTCGGCGCGGCGGAGCTGGTGGCGCGGCTCCAGCAACTGGAGCTGGCGGTCCGCGAAGGCCGGCGTCAGGACTGGCAGGCCTTGCTGCAGGAGGCCGGAGGAGAATTGCGGCGCGTGGCCGGCGCGGCCAGGGCGTGGCTGGTCGAACACACGGCCTGATTGGGGCGCAGGTGAGTGCTGCTGTCTTGCTAGAAGAATATCGCCGGAAACGGCAGGGAAAACCGATGGGTGGTGCGAGAAGAGAGACTCGAACTCTCACGCCTTGCGGCGCTGGAACCTAAATCCAGTGCGTCTACCAATTCCGCCACTCTCGCATCCACATGGCTTGCAAAATACGGACATCGCCCGCATCTGCGCCTTGAGGGAAGGCGATATTACCGCAAGGCGCAGCCCAAGACAAGCAGGAATAGGTTGGGGAAACTTATTTCCTTCGGCATGGTCTGTTGCTTACAATCCCAACAGCAGTTCCAGAATAATCAACTCAGGAGAGTTTCACATGCACCCGGATTTTCAAACGGCCTACCAATCGACCCCGATGGCCGATGTTCGCAACAAGGTGTTGCGCAACACCTACGGCTTGCTGGGCCTGTCGATGATTCCGACCGTGATGGGCGCCATCGTGGGCACCCACATGAGTTTCGCCTTCCTGGCCGGCAGCCCCATCATCGGCATGCTGCTGATCATGGCGGTGTTCTACGGCCTGGTATTCGCGATCGAGAAGAACCGCTACAGCTCGCTGGGCGTGTTCCTGATGCTGGGCTTCACCTTCATGATGGGCGTGCTGCTCGGACCCTTGCTGCAATTCGCGCTCAAGTTCTCCAACGGCGGCCAGCTGATCATGACCGCCGGCGCGGCCACCTCCGCGGTGTTCTTCGTGATGGCCGGCATCGCCACCACCACCAAGCGCGACCTGTCCGGCCTGGGCAACTTCCTGACCGTGGGCGCCATCGTGCTGATGGTGGCCGTGGTGGCCAACCTGTTCCTGCGCATGCCGGGCTTCCAACTGATGATCGCCGCGGCCTTCGCGCTGTTCAGCTCGCTGATGATCCTGTGGCAGGTCAAGACCGTGGTCGACGGCGGCGAGAACAGCTACATTTCCGCCGCGCTGTCCATTTACATCAGCATCTACAACCTGTTCACCAGCTTGCTGCAGCTGCTGCTGGCCTTCGCCGGCAACCGCGACTGAGCGGCCCGGATACCGGCAATCGAAACCCTCCGCCCCGGCGGAGGGTTTTTTCATGGCGGCGCGCGGGTAAAAAAACGGCGGCGCCGAGAATCAGGTGGCGCCGCCCAACGGGGAAACGGGTTGTCAGGTCGGGGAGGGCCGGCGGCGCGGGTCAGCATGTCGGCTCCGGCTGATCTAGGGTTGCTGGCGGGCGCTTTCGGGCGCCTGCAGTTTCTGATAGCGCTGCCAGACCTGTCGCGCGTAGCGCATGCGCAGCGCGTGCCGGTTCGGCGACAGGCCGGCGTTGTAGGCGCCGACGGCTTCCCAGGAGTAGCCGTAGCGTTTCATCATGTCGGACAGGATGGAGGCGCCCACCACGACCGACAGGCAGGGGCTCTCCAGCAACTGCCGCTCGTTCACGCCTAGCTGGCGCAGCCGCGGCAGATGGGCGCTGTTGATCTGCATCAGCCCCAGGTCCCGGCTGCCGTCGCGGTTGCGGCCTATGGCGTCCGGCTTCATGCCGGACTCTTGCTGTGCGATCGCGTACAGCAGGTCCGGCGAGATGTTGAACATCGTCCCGGCGTAGTCCCAGCAATCGGCGCGAGCCAGCGGCGAGGCCAGCAGCAGGGCGGCGAGCAAGGCGGCGCGCATCAGGCGGCTTCGGACAAGTGGGGATGGAACAGGCCGGCCAGGCGCGGATCCTGGCGGGATGCCCGCAGCCACAGGTAGCGGTCGGATTCCAGCTGGCCCAACAGATGCAGCGCCCCGGCGCGGCCATGCAGCGCCAGGATCAGCGGCAGCAGGCCGGAGCGGACCTGGCGGCAGTCGACGCGGGACAAAAAATCCTGCAGCAACGGGCGCGCGGCGTCTCCCATCCGGCAATGAGCGATGTAGCAGCCGTTGACGGCGAGCAGGCCGGCTTCTTCGCCCGACGCCTTGACCGCCGCGGCCAATTCTTCCGCCTGGGCGTGTTGCCCCTGGATGGCCAGCATCAGCCCCAGCATGCTCTGCAATACCGGATGATCCTGGCCGTACTGGCACAGCTGGCGTTTGCCCAACGCCACCGCCTCGTCCAGCCGGTGCTCGCAATAGGTCAGCCACAGCTGCAGCATGCTGGCCGCGATGCGGGAGGGATCGCGTTCCAGGCAAGCATCGAGCGAGCGTTGCGCCAGGGGAATGCGGTCGGACAGAAACAGGTGCCAGGCGTGGTAGTAGTGGATGTCGATCGAATCGGGCGCCAGCATGCGCGCCTGTTCGAACAAGGCTTCGGCGATGGTCTGTTGTCCGCGCAGGCTGCTCAGCAGGGCCAGCAGGCCCAGCGCCTGCGGATTGGCCGCGTCCAGCGCCACCGCGCGGTCGACCGCCTGCTGGGCGCCGTCCAGCGCGCGCTCCTGGTCGAACAGGCCCAGCTGGGCCAGCGCCAGATAGCATTCGGCCAGGCTGCAGTAGGGCAGCGCGTTGCCGGGTTGGCTGCTGGTGCATTGCAGGAACAGCGCCAGCGCGCGTTTCAGGCTGGAAGGGGTGTGCTGCTGCAGTTCATGGCGGCCGTTCAGATACGTGATGGCCATGTCCAGGGAGTCCAGCTGGCTGCCGTTGCCATGATGCCAGCGCAAGCCGGGAATGCGTTGCGGCAGCAGGCTCGCCAGCCGGGTCTGCAGCGCGGCGATATGCTCGCCCGGGCCGATCTCTATGCTTTCGTGGTGAACCAACTGATGGCCGTCGGCGCGCACCAGCTCCACCCGCAGCAGCCAGGAATCCCCCTGTTGCTGCACCTGGCCGGCCAGGTAATAGTCGGGCCGCAACTGGTCGATCATGGCGATGATGTCGGCGATGTCGCCGCAATTGCGGGTGATGGTGGCAGGCATCACCACCAGGCCGAACGGCGAGTAGCGCGACAGGCACTGGACCAGCGCGGCATGCAGCTCCAGAGAGTCCAGCTGGCCGTCGGTGCGGAAGGGCAGGATGGCCATCGTGCACTTCTGCGCGGATGCCGTCGGGCGGGACACCACCGCCACCGGCCGGCTGAAGCGGTATCCCTTGCCGTAGACGGTATCGATGTAGCGGTTGCTCTTGTCTTCCAGCAGGATGCGGCGCAATGCGTAGATGCAGCGCGTCAGCGATTCCTCGTTGACGTCGCCGTCCGGCCAGACCTTGTCCAGCAACGCGTCCTTGCTCACCAGTTCGCCGGCTGCCTCCAGCAAGGCGGTGAGTACGGCCAATTCTTTGGGCGGAACGCTGATCTGCTGTTCCTGGTGACAGAGCACGCCGTCGAATTGCAGGACAAAATCGCCGAAGACGAATTGCCGATTGATGAAACCATCGTTATGTAACGCCATCTTCCAGTTCCTCTTGCGCGTGGCGCAACACCGTGCGGACCAGCCGCAGGAATAGAGTCGACAGTCGCGCCACGCGCTTCCCCGTAGCGGCGCGACATGTCGGCGTGTTTTTTTGTCTTGGATGTGTCGGGTGATCGGTACCGGTACTTGTCTACATCATCGCGGCATGCACACAGATAGCGCATGGTACTTATGCGCTTGCGAAGGCGGCTTGCAAAAAACGTTCAGAGCAATGGCGTGTCCCGAGGGGCGCATGCTTTTGTCGTGAATTGAAAGGCTTGTCCTTGGGACCGATCGCGAAAACAACAATTTAGAGTAGGAATACTACGCGAGAGGATGCTTGCTACAAATGGGAAAACTCTCAAAAAAACAGAGGAGCGTTGGCGTTTTATGCAAGTTCTGCCCGAGGGGCTTGGGGTAGCTTTGCGCATAGTCGCCGGTTCCTCGCGGACGGGCGAACATCCGCAAACCGTTGTCCCGGTCTGGCCGGGCGGGAGTAGTGATCATGATGAATGGCGTATCGGGCGCGATGAGCCCGAGCCTGTCTGGCGTGGCGGCCGCCGCGCCTTCGGCTTCAGCGGCCGGTGGTTCTGCCCTGGGGGGCAGTCTGCGCGGAGTGGGCACGGTCGCGGCCGACGCGCCGAGGTCCGCGGCGGGGACTGGCAGCGCCTGCGCCGACTTGCAGGCCAGGCTGGCAGAGCTGAAAGGCGGACTGGATGCCGCGGCGGGCATGGCGAAACAGCTTTCCGACGACGTTTCCTTGCCGGCCGAACGCCGGAGCGACGCCGCCGAGCTGGCTGGCCTCATGGAGCGGTTGGGCGGCAGGCTGTCCGCCGGCGGCGCCTTGTCGCTGGCGCGCAATCTCGGCGGCGCGCGCGAGGGCTGAACCGGTCTTGCCGAAGGCAGAATGAAAGAGGAGAGCATGATGCTGGGAAATGTGGGGACGAACAATTCGGTGACGCCGCTGTCCTGGCGTCCCTTGGACCCCTCCGCGAACGCCGCGGGCGGGCTGGGAGGCGGTTTGCGCGCGGTGCGCAGCCAGGCGCCGCTGCCGGCTCGAGCCGCCGCGGAGGTCAAGCTGGTGGACGCCGGCATGCAGCTGCTGCGGCAGGGTACGCTTGAAACCTTGCGGGCGATGTCAGATAGGGCGTATCAAGTGGCCGAGCCTGCCCGGCCGCGCTGGGTGGATGCGCTGAGGCTGGGGCCGCGCCGCCATCCGATGACGCCGGACACGGTCGCCATTCTGCACAATCTGAGCCGCCAGCTGGCCGAAGGCAGCGGCGAGTCGCTGGACATCCGCGAATGCGCGAGGTTGTCGCTGCAAATGGAAAAGCTGGCCGGCAAGCTGCCGGCGGACAGTCCGTTGGCCGAGTTGAGCGAGCGGCTGGCGCTGCAGGGGCAGGCCGCCTGGGCGCAGCTGGCCCGGGCGGAAGCCGAAACGCAACTGCTGCCGCAATTCCAGCGCTATGACCGTCCGGGCGCCGGCAGCGAAAAGCATGCGGGCGCGTCGGTCGGCGCCGGGCTCGGCCTGGGCGAAGGCGGGGCCGGCGCCAAGGCGACATTCTCGGTGGGGCTGGGCTGGGGCAGAAGCATGGACAACGACGATGAAGGCTTCGTGTTCCAGAACAAGAGCCACTCCGCCTCCGCTTCCGCCGGCGTCAAAGGCGGCGTCGGCATCGCCTCGCTGTCGGGCGGGGTGGAGGGGCGGGTGCAAAAGACGCGCTACCGGGAATACAACAGCGCCAAGGCCTTCGTGCATCTGAATGCGGAGAGGCTGCGGCACGGTTCCCGCCGGGATACGCTGGGCGTCGGCGCCCGCGCCGCGGTGGGCGCGCTGATCCGCCTGTTCCGGCCGGGGCACGGCAACGAGTTGCAGCATTACCACCGTTTGCAGCAGCAGGCGGCCGACCAGCAGCAGCGGCTGGGCGTGCTGCAGGGCTGGCTCGGACAGCGCGACGCATCGTCGGCGCTGCCTGGCGGCCGCGCGCCCGTGGTGCCGAGCGGCGACGTGGTCAGCGTCAAGGGCAGCGCCAATGCGCGGGCCGCGGCGGCCGGCGTCAGCGCCGGCGCGGCGGTGTCGGTCGAGCGCATCGACATCCAGGCGGACTCGCTGACGCCGTACTGGCAGGCGCTGAGCGCGCCGGAAGGCGCGGCGCGCAGCGCCGTCGTCGCCGCGCAGCGCCAGGCCGGCATCGAGGCAAAAGCCCAGGCGCTGTTCGACGGCCCGAAAGACAAGGCTGGAACGCGGCCGCTCAGCCGGCTGACCGGGGGCGGAGCCGCGTCCTCGGCCGCCTTGCGCGAATGCTCGCCGGCGGCATTGCGCCAGGCGGCCGAGCGGCTGGGCGCGGAGCTGGATCATTTTTGCGCGGTGGCGCAGCAGCTGGATGCCGGCGTGGGCAAGCGCCAGGGCGGCGCGCAGATCGAAAAATCCATCGTGTCCAGCTGGCAGGGCAAGCGGCGAGAGGACGCGCTGGCCAATATGGCGCTGGCGCACGCGGCTTTGCTGATCGCGGCAAGGTCGCGCGGAGACGCCGGCGAGGCGGAGCGGGCGCTGAAGGACATGGCCGCCAGGTTGTACGCGCCGCCGGTCCGCCACAATGCGGAGGCGCTGTCCAAGCGAGTGGCTTTCCGCGACACGCTGGAGCTGCAAATCCGCAACCGCAGCTACGCGCTGGACCTGGGCGGCGGCGTGGGACCGCTGGGCGTGAAGCTGGAGGCATCCCTGACCGAACAGCACAGGGTGCACTTGAATCCGGTACGGGCCGGCGATTACAAGGACCTGCGCGTCACTCTGTCGGGCAGCCTGGGCGACGCCGGCGCGCTGAACAAGCTGAAGGACGCGCTGGCAGCGCAGTTGGCGCCGCATGGATTGGCGGACGCGCTGCCGGCGGCGCTGGCCGGCATGGAAACGGCGCTGACCGGACAGCTGGGCGCCGGGGCCACCCTGCTGCTGCGTTTCTATCGGCCGCAATACCAGGGGCAAGCCGATTTCCCGCAAGAGGCGGCGGGCTTCCGCCTGCAGCTGGCCAGAGTGGTCGCCAGCGGCGACGCTTCGGTGGCCTTGTCCGGCGGGGTGCCGCTGCAACCCGGCGTTTCGCTGGAGCTGGGGTTGAGCGCGGGCGGCTCGGCCAGCGTCGTGGCCTACGAGCGCTGGGGCGACAACACCCTGACCGCGCCGATGATGCATTACCTGCACTTGCAGGGAGTGGGCGAGCCCGAGCGCTGGCAAGGCATGGCCGACATGCAGAAACCCGCGCTGAGCGGTCTGTTCCGCCAGCTGGCCGATCCGGGTTCCGCGGTGAGGAAGGAAGCGGAGTATTTTCTGAAGCGCCAGCCTCAGGATGGCTTCGGCGAGCGCTTCTTCGCCGCGATGAGCGGCTTCTCTTCCGGCGAGGTGGATTTCGACGGCGCCAGGACGGCGCTGGACGAGATGATGCAGCGTCAGCTCCCGTTGTGGCAGGCCGACAAGCTGGCCTTCCCCGGACTGGTCGAGCAGCCGCTGGCGGCATGAGCCGAAAAGGCGCGGCGGACAGGCATGGCGCGGCCATGCCTGTTTTTGCTTCCGCCGCTCAGCGCGGCCCCAGGATTTTCGGCAGCGCCGCCGCGCCCGGGGCGCCCTGGGCCTTCTGCAGCGAGCCGTCCGCGGCGCGGTAGTAAATCGCCGGGGTGGCGAACGCGCCCAGCCTCTCCATCAGCCTGTGGTTGGCGTCGAGCCTGGCCTCGACGGCTGCCGGCGGCTGGCCCAGCGGACGGGTGTCGGCGCCGCCCTCGTGCCGCGCCAGCGCGCGGGCGGGATCGGCGTCGGCCAGGATGGCGGCCGCCTTGCCGCGGCTGTCGGCCTGGAGAATGCCGATCAGGATATGGCGCAGCTGCACCTTGCCGGAGCGCACCCAGGGGCGGGCGTCGCGCCAGAACTGCCTGCAGTACGGGCAGTTGGGGTCGGTGAACAGGTAAACCACGCGCTCCGCCGTCCGGGAGCCGTCCGCGATCCAGGCGCTGCCTTGCAATTGTTCCCACATCGCGTCGCTGAAGCGCTGGTCGACGCCGGCTTGGTTCCAATTCTCGCCGCCGCCATCCGTCATCGTCCCCGCGATCGCATACTTGCCGTCCGGCGTCAGGTACAGCGTTTGCGGGCGGCCCAGGCGCAGCGCGGCGTAGCCGGCCATGCCGGACGGGCCGTCGAACCGGCCCAGGATTTCGTAGCCTTGCTGTTCCAATGCCTGGATGGGGGCGGGCCAGGCCGCTGCTGCTGCGGCTGCGGCGGACAATGAGGCGTGGCCCACGGCGATAGCCACGGCGCAAGCGGGTTTCATGCTGTTTTCTCCTTGTTGGCAGTCGCTTGGAGGAAACGAGACGCTTTGAGTTCAATTGTCCGGGTTAGGCGGGGTGTCGTCCGGACGGGAGGGGATTCTCGTTTGGGCGAGAGGGCAGCGGTTTGACGATGAGCCGTCTCGCCGGCGGGACGGCGCCGTCGTCTGCTCCGGCCATAGGCATGCGTTGCCGCAGGGAGGAGAAGGACAACCGCCTTCGGTGCGGGGGCGGTTCCACCGTATCCGCCGGAGTCGAGTCTGCGCCCTCAGGCGCATGATGGGACGCCATAGCGGCAGGCTTATTCCCAACGCGGAGGCAAGCAGGGCCAGCGCGCTCTCGCCTATATCGTTGCTGTCGCCGATGTAGGCCAGCAGGACTGTCATGCAGGGGACGATCAGCAGCGAGGACAATATGCCGGCGATGGCCGCGCCGGCCAGTGATCGCGGTTGCCGATCGGGGCCGATGATGCTGCGCCGCTGCAGTTCCAGCAGCCAGAATATCGCCGCGGCCAGCTCGGCCAGAATGATCAGAAACAGGCTGTTGGACCATGAATCCAGCAAGGCGGTCCGAAGGCCGGAGTCCAGCATGGCAATCAGCGCCGCCGCAGCCGGGTAGCTTAGCGCCAGAGGAAGCACATAGGTCAAAGACATTATCATGTTGTGCCGCGGGGTGATCATCGCACCGACATCACGGCCGGATGGGGGTAGCATTGACAGGGCATGGGGGATCAGCACCAGCAGCAGGCCTTGGATGGTGAACAGCAGCAGAATCCAGCGCAGCCTGGCGTCGGCCACGATGCAGAGCAGGGGAGGATTCTGGCTGGGCGATGGCGTGATTGACGACTCTGGAAGAAGGCTGTTTGCCTGAGGCAAGGCGGTAAGGAGCGGTGCGGCGCGCTGCCTGGTGGTTGGGGGCTTCGCAAGGTCCGGATCGTGAAATGAGTCAGTGGTTCGCCAAGCATGGGCAGGGAGGAGGCTGCTTGTCCGGGTGGGCTGAGTCCGGCTGTCTGTAAAGCGAATGGCGCTAGGTCTGAGGCGGGAGTTCGGCGGTGGGTGGGCCTGGGAACTGGCTGCCGGCATCCAGCAGACGAGCAGGCACAAGCTGCGCAAAAGTCGGGACATCAATCGCTCCGTTAGTGAAGTCGCCCGTAGCTTCGATGACTTCAATTAAGCCAATGTTAACTCCGACTTAATCTGCCCGATCCATGCTTATGGCTGGAGGGGAGAAAATGAGGGTATTACTGGTTGAGGACAATCGGCTGATCGCTCAGGGCATCGTTACAGGCTTGCGCGCCAATGGCTGCATCGTGGATGCGGTTGGCAGCGCTGCTCAGGCGGACCTTGCCCTGGCCACATTGAACGTGGATGTGATGATTCTGAATCTGGGCTTGCCGGATGAGAATGGCATGAGCCTGCTTCGCCGCCTCCGCACTCGCGGGGTGAGGGTGCCTATCCTGGTGCTGACTGCGCGGGATTCGGTTGAGGACAGGGTGGCGGCCTTGCGCGCCGGCGCCGACGATTATCTGCTGAAGCCATTCGACCTGGATGAGCTGGTCGCGAGGCTGCATGCGCTGACTCGGCGTATGGCCGGCCGCAGCGTGGATGTGATCGAGGATGGTCGCCTGCGCTTGGACCCGGCTCGAGGCGAGGTGTGGCTGGATGAATCCCCTGTGGCGCTGACCCGCAGGGAAATGGCCCTGTTGATGGCCTTGCTGCGCGCCGATGGCCGCATCCTCAGTCCCGACCAGCTGAAAGACAGGCTGTACGACTATAGCGAGGAAATTGAAAGCAATGCCCTGAACGTCCATATCTGCCATCTGCGGCGCAAGCTCGGTCCGAATGTGGTGAAAACCGTCAGGGGCTTGGGTTATCGCTATGGCGGAGTCGGGAAGTGAGCGTGAGGCTGCGCCTATTCCTGATATTGGGCGCGGTTCTTGGCCTGTTGCTCGCCTGCGGGGCGGTCTGGTTTCTGTCGGAGCTGGGATCGGTTGCGGATGAGTGGTCGGAAGCGTCGGAGCAATGGGCGATCGGATGGCTGGCGCGGATGCCGTCGACGCCGACGTCTTGGCCCTGGAAGGCGGCTGGTGCCGGAGAGGAGAGCGTCTGTCGACGGACCGCTGCGCAGACGGACATGTTGCCTGCGGTTCCCGGCCTTCCTCCTCATCCTCGTGTTGCCGTTTCTGGCGTTGCCATCCGGAACTTGAGCGATGAGGCCTTGCGCGATGGTGTTGACCGCCGGGCGCTGCGCGCCCGCCAGCTGTCCCGCGCCCGCAGGAGGGTGGCCGTCTGCTTTCTCATCGTCTGGGCGGGCTGCCTGGCCATCGTATGGCTGGGAGTTGGCCTGGGGGGGCGACAATTAGGGCGTTTGCGAGGTTTGCTGTCCAGGGAGGCGGCATCGTTGCCTGGATTGCCGCGCGAACCGCAGGCTCAGCTTGCTAGCTTGAATCGATTACTGATTCGGACGGGGCAGGCATTGCAGCGGGAGCGGAGGCTGGCCTGTGATGCCGCGCACGAGTTGCGGACGCCGTTAACGGTGATCAAAACCCATCTGCAAGTAGCGCAGATCGTTGGCGATGCGGAGGCGAGGCGCGCGCTGGGCCATGCGCTTGAAGGCACGAGCAGGCTGCAGCGGGTATTGGAGCAGATGCTGACGCTGGCGCGTTTGGATGAGGGGGACGCGAGCGCGGAGGAGGCGCGGGCCGGGGCGGACGATGTGGTTGGCCGGGCGGTGGAGGACGCGACCTGGGGGCTGTGCTGGCGCGTGAGCTGTTCAGTCCAGCCCGCGCTGGCGGTGGCCTTGCCTCTGGAGTTGGCGGTGATCGCGCTGCGCAATCTGCTGGACAATGCTCTGCGCTATTCGCCGTCAGATGCGGCGGTCGTGCTGACGGTTTCCGCGTCTGCGGGAATGGTGAATTTCGAGGTTTCGGATCTGGGCGACGGGCTGAGCGAAGAGGAGTGTCGATTGGCCACTCGGCGTTTTTGGCGCGGTCGGCATCGCGGAGATGGTTGCGGTCTGGGACTGCCCATCGTGTCGAGCATAGCCGAACGCTTTGGCGGCCGCCTCGTGCTGCGCAGGCGGGCAAGCCGGGGGCTGGTGGCGCTGCTGGTTCTGCCTGCGGCATCACCGGCGCGCTGAACTCGGCGCCGCCACGCGCTTGCAACCGGCCTTCACCGATCCCGGCCGCCGCGACCGCTTCCCGGACAAGATGGGGCGGCTTATGCCCCGGATGTAACGGTCAGCCGCCATCGATCCGGCTCATCGCCCACCCGGCCTAATCCGCTGAGCGCCCTGTTGCGCGTCTACTGCCTGCGGCAATGCTAGGCCCTGCCAGATCCGGCCATGGAGGACCGCTGTGTGAAATCGCCTGGATGCGCCAGTTCGCCGGCCTGTCCCTTGGCGCCATGCAGGACGAGACCTGCGGGTTGAAATCCGCCGCCTGGTGATCGCGTCGGCTGGCCATGTTCTGTTTGCCGCCATCAAGCAGCGCCTTCCCGACGGGGGGGACTGAGGCGCGGTGCCATCGTCGATGCCGCCCGATCCGCGGGCCCCACTCCCGGCTGGCCGGGAAATCTACTCATTCCGACGGCGGAAAATCTGAAATTTGCAGGGCCACGGCAAGGGGTGCGCCGGCGGGCGATTAGATTGCTGTCCGCGGGACAGACTGTCCCGATCTTCTCTGGGCCATGCCTCTCTTTCGTTCGGCGCTTCGTATCGCGCTCAAGGGGCTTGATGACAATGGTCGCAACTGTCATCAGATTTGCATCAGGATTCCTTGCCAGCGCTGCGGGAAACTGCCGACATCGAGACAGGAGCCCGCAGCACGGGCGTGGATGATGACAGAAAACGATGTGTTGAACCCGCCGGAGACATTGGACGCGACAGCCGCCAGGTCCGTGGCGGCCCAGGAAGTCTGGTTGGTGCTGGCGCGGGAAGCGGCCTCCCTGGCCTTGTCCTGGCCGGCGGGCGGCGACACCGTGGACGTGCCGGCCGGATGGCGGGGCCTGTTGCTGCTGGACCGGCTGGACCTGTCGGTATCCAGCGGGCGGCTGCGCTTCCAGCCGTTGAGACTGGAGGCCTTGACCAAGCTGCTGGCTTTCATCGACGAATCCCGCGACGCGGAGCAGGCGCCCGCCGACGCGCACTGGGCGATGCTGGCGCTGGGCGAGGACGAGGCCTGGGCCGACCGGCGCGCCTGCGAGTACTGGTTTCTGCGCCAGGTGCTGCAGCCGACGGAGGCGTTCTCCGCGCTGCTGTCGCTGTTGCGGCGCAGCGAAAGTTACTGGCTGGTGCGTTTTCTGCTGGCGCAGTCCGTCTGCGGCGACAAGCTGCAGCAGCTGGGCGAGCGTTACGGCGTGTCCTATTCCCATTTCCGCCGCTTGTGCCGCAATGCGCTGGGCAATGCGGCCAAGACCGAGCTGCGAGGCTGGCGCATGGCGCGCTCGCTGCTGGACGTGGTGGAGGGGCGGGACAGCCTGACCCAGGTGGCGCTCAAGCACGGCTATGCGTCCTCCTCTCATTTTTCAAATGAAATCAAGGATCTGATCGGCGTCTCTCCGCGCGGTCTGTCCAATATCATCCAGTTGGCTTCCAAATGAACAAGCACCTTCTTTGCGCGCTGCTGTCCGGATGCGCGGTCCTGTTGGCCCAGCCCGCGGCGTCCGCGCCGCAGGCGGCCGAATCCAGCGGCTACGTCGCCAAGAAAGATGGCCTGCGCGGCTTTTTCGACGCGCTATCGTCGCGGCTGAAGAAGCCTGTGATCGTCAGCAAGCTGGCCGCGCGCAAGCAGATCAGCGGCGAGTTCGATCTTGCCAATCCGCAGGCGATGCTGGAAAAGATGGCGCAGCAGCTGGGCCTGATCTGGTACCACGACGGCCAGGCCATCTATGTCTACGACGCCAGCGAGACGCGCAGCTCCATCGTGTCGCTGCGCAACGTGTCGCTGCAGGCTTTCAACGATTTCCTGCGCAAGTCCGGCCTGTACGACAAGCGCTATCCGCTGCGCGGCGACGGCCGCAGCGGCACCTTCTACGTGTCCGGTCCGCCGGTGTTCGTCGACCTGGTGGTCAACGCCGCCTCGATGATGGACAAGCAGAGCGACGGCCTGGAGCTTGGCCGGCAGAAGATTGGCGTGGTCAGGCTGGGTAATACCTTTGTCGGCGACCGCACCTACGACCTGCGCGACCAGAAGATCGTCATTCCCGGCATGGCCACGGTGATCGAAAAGCTGCTGGACGGCGAGCGCAAGCCGGTCGCCGGCCTGGCTCCGCCCGCCGCCGAGAAGCGCGACGACATCCCGGCGATGCCGGACTTCAAGGAGGGCAGGGGGCTGCCCTACCAGGCCGGCCTGAGCCTGCCCGAAGCGCTGAAGCGCGACGCCGCCGCCGGCGATATCAAGGTGATCGCCTATCCGGACACCAACAGCCTGCTGGTGAAGGGCACCGCCGAACAGGTGCGTTTCATCGAGAATCTGGCGCGGGCGCTGGACGTGGCCAAGCGCCACGTCGAGCTGTCGCTGTGGATCATAGACCTGCAGAAGGACGACCTGGACCAACTGGGCGTCAACTGGAGCGGCAGCGTCACCGTGGGCAACAAGCTCGGCGTGACCTTGAACCAGGCGGGGTCGCTGAGCACGCTGGACGGCACCCGCTTCCTGGCCGCGGTGATGGCGATGACCAGCAAGAAAAAGGCCAACGTGGTGTCGCGTCCGGTGGTGCTGACCCAGGAGAACATCCCGGCCATCTTCGACAACAACCGCACCTTCTACGCCAAGCTGGAAGGCGAGCGCAGCGTGGACTTGCAGCATGTCACCTACGGCACGCTGATCAGCGTGCTGCCGCGCTTCGCCGCCGATGGCCAGATCGAAATGTCGCTGAGCATAGAGGACGGCAGCCAGGCCCGCGCGCCCGACTATTCCAGCGACAACAAGGACGCCGGCCTGCCCGAGGTCGGCCGCACCCGCATCAGCACCGTGGCCCGCGTGCCGCAGGGCAAGAGCCTGTTGATCGGCGGCTTCACCCGAGACGCCAGCGAGCGCGGAGAGGGCAAGGTGCCGCTGTTGGGCGATCTGCCGCTGGTTGGGGGGCTGTTCCGCTATCAAAGCGCGAAACAGACCAATACCGTGCGGGTGTTCCTGATCCAGCCGCGCGAGATCGACGACGCGCTGACGCCGGACGCCAGCGACCTGTCGGCCGACCTGGTGCGCCGCGCCGGCATCGAGACCGATCCCTTGCAGCAGTGGGTCCGCAATTACCTGGACCGCGAGCAGCAGGACAAGTAGATGGCCGTCGACTTCACCCCGCGCACCGTCTTCAGCATCGGCCTGCGTTCGCCCAAGCAGATGGCCAGGGCCGAGGCGCAGAAGGATGCGTTGAAGCAGAGCGAGGCCAGACAGGCCGAGGCGCAGCAGGTGGAGGACGGCAGCCCGGCGGCCGAAGTGCAGCGTTTCGTCCAGTCGACCGACGAAATGTCGGCGGTGATGGCCCAGTTCCGCAACCGGCGCGATTTCGACAAAAAGGTGGGCACGCTGGCCGACAGCTTCGAGCGGGTGCTGGACGAAGACGCGCTGCCCAAGGCCCAGCGCATCCTGCAGGTGGCCAAGACCCACGGCGTGTCGGCCGAGGAGCTGCTGCGCCAGGCGCGCGCGCTGTTTCCCGACGCCAGCGACCTGGTGCTGGTGCTGCGGGAGCTGCTGCGGCGCAGGCAGCTGGACGAAATCGTGCGCAAGCGGCTGCAGGCGCTGCTGGCGCAGGTGGAGGCGGAAGCGGAGCCCAAGCCGCTGAAGGCCGGCATCAACTGCGCGCTGAAGGCGCGCCTGTTCGGCAAGGCGCTGAATCTCAGCCCCGGGCTGCTGCGGGCCAGTTACCGCCAGTTCCTGGAGAGCGACGCGTCCGAGGCCGAAATCTACGCCGACTGGGTGGCCAGCTACGGCTGCCAGCGGCGGGCGGCGGTGCTGGATTTCATGGAAGGCGCGCTGCTGGCCGACATCGATTCCCAGGACGCCAGCTGCTCGCGGCTGGAGTTCGGCCACCTGCTGGGGCGGCTGACCCAGCTCAAGCTGCTGCGCTCGGCCGACGTCCAGTTCGTCGGCCGCATGCTGGCCGATCCGCTGGCGCGCCGCTTCAACCCGGAAGAGGCCGACTGGCTGGTGCTGCTGCTCAGCCTGCTGCAGCAAGCCGACGGCGTCGACGCGCTGCTGGCGGACACCGTCGGCCGCGAGGCCTTGCTGAGCCGGCACGCCGACCGCTCCGCCTTGCTGCAGGCGCTGTTCCGGGCCTGCAAGACGCTGCCGCCCAGGCTGTTTCTGGACGAGTCGTGGCAGCCGGCGCTGCTGGAGGCGCTGCGCGAGATGGCCGGCATCGCCTACCGGCATGAACAGATAGAGCGGCGGCGCGAAAACTGACGCTGTTTGACGAACAACCCGGCGCATGGGCGCCTGTTTGCGATTGGATGGACTTCTGGTGCTGAACTCCCTGCTGAACGGCGCGCGATCGCGCCCGGAACTGCTGATCCTGCTGTTGATGGTGATGATCATCGCGATGCTGATCATCCCGCTGCCCACCTACCTGGTGGACTTCCTGATCGGCCTGAACATCGTGCTGGCGGTGCTGGTGTTCATGGGCTCGTTCTACATCGACCGCATCCTCAGCTTTTCCACCTTCCCGTCGGTGTTGCTGATCACCACGCTGTTCCGCCTGGCGCTGTCCATCAGCACCAGCCGGCTGATCCTGATCGAGGCCGACGCCGGCGAGATCATCGCCACCTTCGGCCAGTTCGTGATCGGCGACAGCCTGGCGGTGGGCTTCGTGGTGTTCTCCATCGTCACCGTGGTCCAGTTCATCGTGATCACCAAGGGGTCGGAGCGGGTGGCCGAAGTGGCGGCGCGCTTCTCGCTGGACGGCATGCCCGGCAAGCAGATGAGCATCGACGCCGACCTCAAGGCCGGCATCATCGACGCCGACGGCGCGCGCGAGCGCCGCAGCGTGCTGGAGCGCGAGAGCCAGCTGTACGGCTCCTTCGACGGCGCGATGAAGTTCATCAAGGGCGACGCCATCGCCGGCATCATCATCATTTTCGTCAACTTCATCGGCGGCATCGCGGTGGGCATGACCCAGCACGGCATGGACCTGTCCGCCGCCTTGTCCACCTACACGATGCTCACCATCGGCGACGGCCTGGTCGCGCAGATCCCGGCGCTGCTGATCGCCATCAGCGCCGGCTTCATCGTCACCCGCGTCAACGGCGACAGCGACAACATGGGCCGCAACATCATGAGCCAGCTGCTGGGCAATCCCTTCGTGCTGGTGGTGACCGCGGTGCTGGCGCTGGCGGTGGGCATGCTGCCGGGCTTCCCGCTGATCGTGTTCCTGATCCTGGCCGCCGCGCTGGGCGGCCTGTTCTATTACAAGCGACGCGCCGCCGCCGGCAAGCCCGCGCCGGGCATGCCGGCCCAGGCGGCCAAGGGCGGTTCGGCTCCGGGCGACGCGGCGAGGACGGGCGGGGCGGACAGTTCGCTCGGCCTGATAGGCAATCTGGACAAGGTGGCGGCGGAAACCGTGCCGCTGATCTTGCTGGTGCCGGCCAGCCGGCGCGCGGCGCTGGAGCAGGCGCAGCTGGCCGAGCGCCTGCGCAGCCAGTTTTTCATCGACTACGGCGTGCGGCTGCCGGACATGCTGCTGCGCGAAGCCGAGGGCATGGACGACAACCGGGTGGCGGTGCTGATCAACGAGATCCGCGCCGATGAATTCCCGATCCGCTTCGACCTCGCGCGCGTGGTCAATCCCAGCGAGGAAATCCTGGCGCTGGACGTGCAGCCGGTGCTGGAGCGCGAGTGCGTGTGGGTGAGGCCGGAGGACGGCGACCGGCTGGCCAAGCTGGGCTACCAGCTGCGCCCGGCGCTGGACGAGCTCTACCACTGCCTGGCGGCGCTGCTGGCCCGCCACGTCAACGAGTATTTCGGCGTCCAGGAAACCAAGCACATGCTGGACCAGCTGGAGGGCAAGTACCCCGACCTGCTGAAGGAGGTGCTGCGCCATGCCACCGTGCAGCGCATCGCCGAAGTGCTGCAGCGCCTGCTGGCGGAACGCATCTCGGTGCGCAACATGAAGCTGATCATGGAGGCGCTGGCGCTGTGGGCGCCGCGCGAGAAAGACGTGATCAACCTGGTCGAACACGTCCGCGGCGCGCTGGCCCGCTACATCTGCCACAAATTCTCGGCCGGCGGCGAGCTGCGGGCGGTGATGGTGTCGGCAGAAGTGGAGGACATGGTGCGCAAGGGCGTGCGCCAGACCTCGGCCGGCGCCTTCCTCAACCTGGAGCCGGCGGCGTCCGACGAGCTGATGGACCTGTTCGCGCTGGGCCTGGAGGGCCTGGGCGTCGCCTACAAGGACATGGTGCTGCTCGCCTCGGTCGACGTGCGGCGCTTCATCAAGAAATTGGTCGAAACCCGCTTCCGCGAGCTGGAAGTGGTGTCTTTCGGCGAAATCACCGACAGCGTGTCGGTCAATGTGATCAAAACTATCTGACGAGGACGCAAGCCCATGTTCAAACAGGATATCGCCCAACTGGTCCGTTCAGCGCTGCAGGAAAGCGGCTGCGACCCCAGCCTGCTGGGCCCGCTGGACAACCATTCCACCATCGCGCTGGACCTGCACGACCTGCCCAGCATCCATGTGGCCGCCCAGGACGATGACGTCTGGCTGTGGGCGACGCTGACCGAGCATGGCGACGCGGCGGTGGCCCAGCGGGCGCCGGAGCTGCTGGCCCTGCTGATGCAGGACTGCGGCTACGCGCAGGGCGGCCGGCTGCAGCTGGCGCTGAACGAAGGCGCGCTGGAGCTGCGCGCGCTGGTGCGCTCCGACCGGCTGGAGGACGGCCGCGCCTTCTCCGACGCGCTGCACGGCTTCTTCGACAGCCTGGAGCGCTGCTGCGAGACGGTGCTGCGATGAAGCCGCCGCGGCTGCTGCGCAGGCTGGCCAACCCCCAGCGCCTGTCCGGCCCCATCCTGGAGGCGGTGCTGCCCGGGGTGGCGGTAGGCGAGCTGTGCGAGATCCGCCGCAACTGGCAGGAGCGCGAGGTGGTGGCGCGGGCGCAGGTGGTCGGCTTCCAGCATGAGCGGGCGGTGCTGAGCCTGATCGGCAACGCCAGGGGCTTGTCGCGAGAGGCGGTGCTGCAGCCGACCGGCCGGGCTTTGTCCGCCTGGGTGGGCGAGGAGGCGCTGGGCGCGGTGCTGGACCCGACCGGCCGCGTCGTCGAACGCTTTTCTCCGGCCGCGGCCGGCGGCGGCGAGGCGCGCGACATCGACAGCGATCCGCCGCCTTATTCCCGCCGGGTGGGCGTGCGCGAACCGCTGGCCACCGGCGTACGGGCGATAGACGGCCTGCTGACCTGCGGCGTCGGCCAGCGAGTGGGCATCTTCGCCTCGGCCGGCTGCGGCAAGACCATGCTGATGCACATGCTGATCGAACAGGCGGACGCCGATGTGTTCGTGATCGGCCTGATCGGCGAACGCGGACGCGAAGTCACGGAATTCGCCGAGGCGCTGCGCGGCTCGGACAAGCGCGACCGCTGCGTGCTGGTATTCGCCACCTCGGATTTCCCGTCGGTGGACCGCTGCAACGCGGCGCTGCTGGCCACCACGGTGGCCGAGTATTTCCGCGACCAGGGCAAGAAGGTGGTGCTGTTCGTCGATTCGATGACCCGCTACGCCCGCGCGCTGCGCGACGTGGCGCTGGCCGCCGGCGAGCCGCCGGCCCGGCGCGGCTATCCGGCCTCGGTGTTCGACAGCCTGCCGCGCCTGCTGGAGCGGCCGGGCGCCACCGGCGCAGGCAGCATCACCGCTTTTTACACGGTGCTGCTGGAGAGCGACGACGAGCCGGACCCGATGGCGGACGAGATCCGCTCGATCCTGGACGGCCACATCTATCTGAGCCGCAAGCTGGCCGGCCAGGGCCATTACCCGGCGATAGACGTGCTCAAGAGCGCGAGCCGCGTGGCCGGCCAAGTGACGGACACCGGCCAGCAGCAGGCGGCCGCCGCCGTGCGCGGCCTGCTGGCGCGGCTGGAGGAGCTGCAGGTGTTCATCGACCTGGGCGAATACCGGCCAGGGGAGAACGCGGACAACGACAGGGCGATGAGCCTGCGCGATCCGCTGCGGCGGTGGCTGCGCCAGCGCATGGACGAGCGAGCCGCTTACCGGGACACGCTGGAGAGCATGGATGGCTTCCGCGCTTAAGCTCGGACCGCTGCTGGCCCGTTGCCAGGCCGCGCAATCGCGCTGCCGCGCGGGCCTCGCGCAGCTGGCGCGGGGAGAGGCGGAGATCGACAGGGAGCGCGAAGCGGTGCAGTCGCAGGACGCGGGCCTGCGGGAGCTGCTGCAGGCGCAGCGGCCGGCCGGCCAGAGCCTGGACCGGGGCGAGCTGTTCGCCTTGCTGCGCAAGCAGGCGGTGCTGCGGCGGCAACGGCAAAACCTGGGCTTGCAGCTGGATGCGCTGGAGGAAAAGCGCAGGCAGTTGCAGGACGAAAAAGACGGATTGAGCAAGCGGCTGGCGCAGTGGCTGCGCAAGGAAGACAAATACCGCCGCTGGCAGCAGACGGAACGGCGCCGCGCGCGCCTGTTGAGCCTGCGCGCGGAAGAAACGGAACAGGAAGAGGCGACGGCATGGAAGGCGTGAAAACGGTGATGGTGGCGATGGCGCCGGCGACGGAGCAATCCGGGGACGGCATGGGCCTGGAAGAGGCGTTCGAGCGCGAGGCGTCGTCGCTGGAGCGGGAACGCCAGAATGATGATTCCGAGCCCGGCGCGGAGCCCTCCGCCCTGGCGGAGCGCTGGCAGCCGCCGCTGCCGCTGGATTGGCGGCAGAAACGGGACGCGCCGCGAGAGGCGCAGCCGCGCCGCGCGGCATCGGTCGAGCAGGACGCCTCGCCCCGCGCGCATGTTGCCGGCGCCGCCGGGAAGCGCTTGTCGGAAGACGGCAAGGCGGGCGCCCGCTGGGGCGGCAAGACCCAATTGTCGCCGTTCGCGTTGCCGGCCTGGAGGGAGGCGTTCGCGCCGCAGGCGATCGGCGGCGAAGGCGGGGAGGCGAGGCTTAAGGCCGTGGATGGCGCCGCGGCGCGGCTGAAGGATGAAGCGATGCCGCTGGCCGGCGGCGACGCTGGGACGGTTTCGCCGCAGACGGAGACATTGCTCCAGGAACATGTGCGCGAAGCGGCGCCGGCGTCGAATGACGCGCCGCCGGCGAAAAAAGCGCGCGAAGGCGAGACCAAGCCGGCGGCGATGCCGGCGCCGGGCATGGCGCCGCAGGCGGCGCAGCACCAGGCGCATTTGCCGGCGCAGGCGGCCCAGCCAGCCGCGCCGCGCAGCCGCGCGGACTGGAAGCAGGCGCTGGCCGCAGGCGCGGCGACGCCGGCGCAGGCGCAGGAGAGCGGCGCAGTCCTGACCTATCGCTTCCAGCGCTGGGGCGGAGAGCACGCGGTGAGCGTGCAGGCGCTGGGCCATGCCGGAGCGACGCAGCTGTCGTTGACGCCATCCGACGGACTGGTGCAGCAGCGCCTGGCCGAGCAGTGGCAAAGCGGCAATCCGCAGCAATGGACGCTGCGCGATGACGGCGGACAGGGCAGCGGCGGCCGGCAGCCGCAGCGTGACGAGGAGGAAGAGGGTTGAGGCTGGCATTGAGGCAGGTGGATGGCGCGGCGCTGGCGCTGCGGCGCTGCGGCGAGGCATGGGCCGGGCAGGACGTGCGCATCGCTTATCCGCCGTCCCACGGTTGCTGGCTGAAGGTGGCCGGCGCGGACGGGAGCTGGCAGGGCTGGCTGCAGCCCAGGGCCTGGCTGCGGCACATGGCGCCCGAACTGGCCAGCCTGGCCAGCGCCGCGGGCATGGACGACCGCCTGTCCGAGTTGATCGCCGCCTGCGAGGCGCCGCTGTCGTGGCCGGTGGCGGACATGCCGCTGGGACGAATCGTCGCGGGCGAGCGCCGGGAAGGCTCCCAGTTGCCGCAGCGGCCGATGCTGCGCATGGACACCCCGCAGGGCGAGGTGTGGCTGGAAAAAGCGCCGGCGCCCGCCGAGGCCGCGCGCGACCGGGTGCCGGGCTGGCTGCCGATGCCGCTGCGCTTTTTGCTGGGCGACAGCATGGTCAGCCCGTCGCTGCTGCGGCGGGCGAAGGCCGGCGACGTATTGCTGATTTCCAGGCCGGCGCAGACGGTGAGCTGCAACGGACGGGCGATCGGAACTTATCAATGGACGGAAGAGGGAATCATCATGGAATGGCAGAACGAAATGGCGGCAGCGGCCGAGACGCGGCCGCTGGCCGACCTGGACCGGCTGCCGGTGCGGCTGGAATTCGTGCTGCAGCAGAGCGAGGTGACGCTGGACGAGCTGCGCGAGCTCTGCCGCAGCAATGTCCTGCCGCTGAGCGCGGACGCGGAGCGCCGAGTGGAGCTGCGCGCCAACGGCGCGCTGCTGGGCCGAGGCGAGCTGGTGCAGCTGGACGGGCGGCTGGGCGTGGAAGTGGCGCAATGGCTGGGCGGGTCGGGCGATGTCGAATGATATCTCGCTGATCGCGCTGCTGGCGTTTTCCACGCTGCTGCCTTTCCTGATCGCGTCCGGAACCTGTTTCGTCAAGTTCTCCATCGTGTTCGTCATGGTGCGCAACGCGCTGGGTCTGCAGCAAGTGCCGTCCAACATGACGCTCAACGGCATCGCGCTGATGCTGTCGATGTTCGTGATGCTGCCGGTTGCGCAGCAGGCCTACGGCTACTACCAGGAAGAGCGCGTCAGCTTCACCAGCGTGGAGGCGGTCAACAACTTCGTCGAAAACGGGCTGGATGGTTACCGCGGCTATCTGCAGAAGTATTCCGACCCTGAGCTGACCCGCTTCTTCGAGAAGGCGCAGAGCCAGCGCAGCGAGCGCGACGGCGGCGAGGCGGCGGCGCCGGACGACAAGCCGTCCATCTTCGCGCTGCTGCCGGCCTACGCCCTCAGCGAGATCAAGAGCGCCTTCAAGATCGGCTTCTACCTCTACCTGCCCTTCGTGGTGGTGGACCTGGTGATCTCCAGCGTGCTGCTGGCGCTGGGCATGATGATGATGAGTCCGGTGACGATATCGGTGCCGATCAAGCTGGTGCTGTTCGTGGCGCTGGACGGCTGGACGCTGCTGTCCAAGGGGCTGGTGCTGCAGTACCTGGATTTGGCGACGTAGAGGGAGTCCGCTGCGCGGACGGGGATTCGGGGCGCGTCGGATACGTGTTTGGTTTCATGCCCACGTGTTCAAGGCTTTTGCTGATTGAGAGGTTTGTATGAACGATCTGGTTTTCGCCGGCAACAAGGCGCTGTACCTGGTGCTGATGATGTCGGCCTGGCCCATCATCGTGGCCACCGTGATCGGCCTGCTGGTCGGTCTGTTCCAGACCGTGACCCAGCTGCAGGAACAGACGCTGCCTTTCGGCATCAAGCTGCTGGGCGTCAGCGTGTGCCTGTTCCTGCTGTCCGGCTGGTACGGCGAGACCTTGCTCGCCTTCGGCCGCGAAGTGATGCGGCTGGCGCTGGCCAAGGGATAGCGCGTGCAGTTCAGCTTTTTCTTCGAGGTGCACGGCTGGGTGGCCGCGGCCGCCATCGGCTTCGCCCGCGTGGCGCCGGTGTTCTTCATCCTGCCCTTCCTCAACGGCAACACGCTGACCGGCATGGTGCGCACCTCGGTGGCGATGCTGGTGGCGCTGGGCCTGTGGCCGCACCCGCCGCTGGCCATGCACGCGATGCAGGCCTGGCCGTTGCTGGCGCTGCTGATGCGGGAGGCGACGGTCGGCCTGTTGCTGGGCTGCCTGCTGGCCTGGCCGTTCTGGGCGTTCCACGCGATGGGCAGCATTATAGACAACCAGCGCGGCGCCACGCTCAGCAGCAGCATCGATCCGGCCAACGGGGTGGATACCTCGGAAATGGCCAATCTGCTCAACCTGTTCGCCGCCGCTGTCTACCTGCAGGGCGGCGGCATGGAGCTGATGCTGGACGTGATGCGCCAGAGCTATCAGCTGCTGGATCCGCTGGGCGACGGCCTGCCGCCGCTGGCGCCGGTGCTGTCCCTGCTCAACCAGGTGATCGCCAAATCCATCGTGCTGGCCAGCCCGGTGATGGCGACGCTGTTGTTGTCCGAGGCGGTGCTGGGCCTGTTGTCGCGCTTTGCGCCGCAGATGAACGCGTTCGCGGTGTCGCTGACGGTGAAAAGCGCGGCGGCGCTGCTGATCATGCTGCTCTATTTCGCGCCGGTGCTGCCCGACGCGGTGGCCGGCCTGGCCCTGCGCCCCGGCGCGCTGGGCACCTGGTTGGTGCGCTGACATGTCGTCCAACAAGACCGAGAAACCCACGCGCAAGAAGCTGCAGGACGCGGCCAAAAAGGGCCAGTCCTTCAAGAGCCGCGACCTGGTGGTGGCCTGCCTGACGCTGTGCGGCGTGGCTTACCTGGTGTCGTTCGGCTCGCTGGTCGAGTTGATGGGCATTTTCCGCCAGGCCCTGGCCGGCGGTTTCCAGCTGGACATGCGCGGCTACGCCCAGGCGGTGTTCTGGCAAGGGCTGAAATTGCTGCTGCCCATCTTCCTGCTGTGCGTGGCCGCCTCGGCGCTGCCGGTGTTGCTGCAGACCGGCTTCGTGCTGGCCAGCGAGGCGCTCAAGCTCAATCTGGAGGCGCTCAACCCGATCAACGGCTTCAAGAAGCTGTTCAGCCTGCGCACGGTGAAGGAGGCGGTGAAGGCGCTGCTGTACCTGGCCAGCTTCGTGGTGGCCGTGGCGCTGATCTGGCGCAAGCACAAGGCGCTGCTGTTCGCCCAGCTTAACGGCAGCGTCATGGACATCGCCGCCGTGTGGCGAGAGCTGCTGCTGTCTCTGGTGCTGACCTGCCTGGGCTGCATCGTGCTGATCCTGATTCTGGACGCGCTGGCCGAGTACTTCCTGTTCATGAAGGACATGAAGATGGACAAACAGGAAGTGAAGCGCGAGATGAAGGAGCAGGAAGGCAATCCCGAAATCAAGTCGCGCCGGCGCGAGGCGCATTTCGAGCTGCTGTCCGAGCAGGTGAAGTCGGACGTGGAGAACTCCAGGCTGATCATCGCCAACCCCACCCATATCGCCATCGGCATTTATTTCCGGCCCGAGCTGGTGCCCATCCCCTTCGTGTCGGTGATGGAAACCAACCAGCGCGCGCTGGCGGTGCGCGCCTACGCGGAGAAGGTCGGCGTGCCGGTGGTGCGCGACGTGCCGCTGGCGCGGCGCATCCTGGCCAGCCACCGCCGCTATTCCTTCATCAACCTGGAAGAGGTGGACGAGGTGCTGCGCCTGCTCGAATGGCTGGAACAGGTGGAAAACGCCGGTCGTCCGGACGATGAGCCGTCCGGCGGGCCATGAGCGATTCCTGAATGTTTGACCCCGGCGGGCGCGGTTAAATGACGCTGTCCAGGCTGAAAGGCCGGGACGCCAGCCAGCTCTGCCGGGTTGGTGACCTTACTCAGGAGCAGATTTGATGAACGCTAATGAAAACGTCAGCGACGACCGTTTTGCAGAGATGGTCTGGGAGGCCGTGAGCGGCGGCGCCACGTTGAAAGACGTGCACGGGATTCCTCAGGACATGATGGAAGGCCTGTACGCCCACGCTTACGATTTTTACCACAAGGGACGGCTCGACGAAGCGGAAACCTTTTTCCGTTTCCTCTGCATCTACGACTTCTACAACCCCGACTACATCATGGGCCTGGCGGCGGTGTGCCAGCTGAAGAAGCAGTTCCAGAAGGCGGTCGACCTGTATGCGGTCGCCTTCGCGCTGAGCAAGAACGACTACCGGCCGGTGTTCTTCACCGGCCAGTGCCAGCTGTTCATGCGCAAGGCCGCCAAGGCCAGGCAATGCTTCGAACTGGTGTGCGAGCAAAGCGGCGACGAGTCGCTGCGCGACAAGGCGCAGGTGTATCTCGACAGCTTGCAGGAAGCGGAGGCCGAGCAGTCCCGTCAGCAGGAAAAGGAACAAGCATGAGTGACGCAAGCGCAATCAGCCGCAGCGCATACCTGCACAATCCCAAGCTGGCCGAAACCGCGTTCGAGAGCGTCCGCAAGGACGGCACCTTCCTCGACGCCGCGGACAAGGCGCTCAAGGCGGTGCTGGCCACCAAGGCCGGCGAGGCCGATGGCAAGGCGCCGATCCGCGAGCGCGACCTCGCGACGCCCGCGTTGACCCAGCCCACGGCCAAGGCCAAGGAAGAGCTGGACGGCGCCGGCAAGCTGACGCTGTTGCTGGGGCAGTTGATGTCCCTGCTCGGCAATGTTTCGCTGTCGCAGCTGGAAAGCCGCATCGCCACCTGGCGCGCGATGATGGAAGCGCAAGTGGCGATGGGCGAGAAACTGTCCCAAGAGTTCCAGGACGCGTTCAAGGCGGCGAGCGAAGCCACCGAGGCGCTGAAAGACGCCGTGGGCAACTACGACAGCGCCAAACAGGCCGCGGACGCAGCCCAGAAGAAAGCTGACGCCGCCCAGGCCAAGGTGGACGGAATGTCGCCGGACGAGCCCGGCTACGCCGAAGCCCAGGCCGCCAGCCAGCAGGCCGCCGCCGACGCGCTGCAGGCCAAACAGAAGGCGGACAAGGCTTACGACGCCGCTGAAAAGGCCCGCGTCGTCGCCGTGGAGAAGGGCAAGGTCGCGGACGATCTGGCCGGCAAGGTGCAGGGCGCCAACGTCAACGCCGACGTCGCGCGCAAGACCGGCGAGGACAACCTCTCCAACGTCGCCAAGCTGACCTTGCTGATGGCGATGTTCGTCGAGCTGGTGGGCAAGAACAGCGAAGAGAGCCTGAAAAACGACCTCGCCTTGTTCCAGGCCTTGCAGGAAGGCCGTCAGAAGGAAATGGACAAGAAGTCCGCCGAGTACCAGGAAGAGGTGCGCAAGGCGGAGGAGCTCAATCGCACCATGGGGTGCATTGGCAAGATTCTGGGCGCGCTGCTGACGGTGGTCAGCGTCGTGGCCGCGGCATTCACCGGCGGCGCCAGCCTGGCGCTGGCCGCGGTGGGCGTCGCGCTGATGGTGGCCGACGAAGTGGTCAAGGCCGCCACCGGGGTGTCCTTCATGCAGGAGGCGTTGAAGCCGCTGATGGACAAGGTCCTCAAACCCTTGATGGACCTGATAGGCAAGGCCATCACCAAGGCGCTGGAAGGCATGGGGGTGGACAAGAAGACCGCCGAGCTGGCTGGCTCCATCGCCGGCGCGGTACTGGCCGCCGTCGCCATGGTGGTGGTGATGGTGGTGGTGGCCGTGGTGGGCAAGGGCGCCGCCGGCAAGCTCGGCGGGGCGCTCAGCAAGCTGCTGGGCGACGCCATCAAGAAGATCGTGCCCAATGTGCTGAAGGAACTGGCCAAGGGCGGCAGCAAGATGCTGACCCAGGGCTTCCAGCGTCTGGCCAACAGCCTGGGCCTGCAGACCGACGCCGCCGCCAAACAGATGATGGCCAACACGCTGGGCCGCGTGGTGGTGGGCGGCGAGGTGGCGCAAGCCACTTCGCAGGCCGGCGGCAACGTGGCGCAAGGCGTGTTCATGAAGAACGCCAGCGACGCCCTGGCCGATTTCACCCTGGCGCGCGCCGCCATGGAACAGATCGAGCAATGGCTGAAGCAAGCGGTGGAAGTGTTCGCCAGCACCCAGAAAGTCACCCAGGAGCTGACCACGGCCATGTCCGCCGCGGTGCAGCAGAACGCCGAGGCCGGCCGTTTCGTGCTGCGCCAGAGCCACGCCTGAAGAATATGAGGAATCCATCATGACTGCCATTACCTCTTCCCCGTTGTTCCCGTCCCGCCCGGCGCTGGGCGGCGCCGATCTCGCCGACGGCGCGGGCAAGCTCCGCGCGCAGGACGGACTGATATCGGTCGGCACCCTGCAGTCCATCCTGAGCCAGAGCGGCGGAGTCGGCCGCGAGTTGGCCGGCGCGCTGGCGGGCAAGCCGGACCTGGCCCAGCCCAAGAGCCTGCTGAAGCCGGAAGACGCCGGCGTGCTGCATAGCTGGCTGGCCGCCAAGCGCGAGGACGCGGGCTTCACCGCCGGCGTCGAGCACACCGCCAACAAGCTGGAACAGATCATCGACAAGGAGCTGGAACAGCGCGGCGCCGAGCAGGACCCCGGCTTCGACATCAGCGGCCTGTCCACCCGGATGGCGGCGCTGCTGTCCCAGGCCATCGTGCTGATGTCGGCGCTGCGCACCGCGGACAACGCGCTGAGCACCAAGCTGTCGCTGGTCAGCTTCGACGCCACCAAGGCCACCGCGGCATCGATGGTGCGCGAGGGCATCGCCAACCTGTCCAGCAGCATCGTGCAGAGCGTGGGCCAGGTGGCCATCACCGGCGTCGGGGCCAAGAAGAGCCTGAACGGCCTCAACGCCGAGCGCGGCGCGCTGAAGAACAACGCCCCCAAGCTCGGCAAGCTGGGCGACGAGGGCCGCAACGTTCAGGCCACGCTGAGCCGCCAGAACACGGTCAAACTGGCTGCTGATGCCGATGGCCTGAAGCAGGTGGGCCTGAAGCCGCAGAACGGCGCGGCAAGGCCCGAAGTGGCCGAGCTGAGCGCGCAGCCGAATGCGGCCGCCAGCGTGGCCGACGGCATGGCCGGCGACAAGATCAGCCTGCAGTCCAGCAATTCGAAGCTGGCCAGGCAGCATGAGGCCGCGCTGGGCAGCAGCACCGAGGACCTGACGGCCAAGAGCCAGGCCGAGCAGCTGGCGATGGACGATACCAAGCTCAAGGCGCAGGCCAAGCAGACCACCGGCAAGGCGATCATGGACAGCTCGGCCGCGGCCGGCAACATCGCCGGCGGCTCCGGCCGCTACGCCGCCACGCTGGAACAGTCCGAGCAGCAGATCAGCCAGGCTTCCAGCCGCGTGGCCAGCACGGCTTCCGAGGAGACCCGCGAAAGCAGCCGCAAGGCCGACAGCATCATCCAGGAGCTGCTGCGCACGCTGGAAGGCATCAGCCAGTCCAAGAGCTCGGCCATGGCCGCGATCGCCGGCAACATCCGCGTCTGATCCGCCAGCAGGAAGGCGGGAGCATCCGCTCTCCGCCTGTCGCCCCGGCTTTCGCGGCCGGGGCGGCTTTCCGCACCATTCATCCCGCCAGCGTCGCCGTGCGTGCCCAGGCGCCGGCGCTGGCCCCGCAGGGGGATTTCCATGTACGGCATTCAAACTTCCGCTTCTCTGCCGCTGACGCGGCCGCAAGCTCTCGAAACCCAGGCCGCCGCGCCGCAATCCGACGCGCCGGACGCATCCGCCGGACAGACGCGCGCCGCGCCGCAGGGATCGGCCGCGCCGGCGCTGGCCGCCGCCCGGGCCAAGGCCGACGAGTTGGGCCAGGCCGCGCGCGAGGTCCGCGCCAGCGTCGAACGCCAGACCGCTTACGAAACCAGGCTGGCGGCACAACGCTCGGCGGCGGCGTTCTCCGGCGGCGAACCGCCGCAGGCCAGGCGCGAGGCGCCGGGCGCGGAACTGGACGAGGCCCGGAACGCGCAGACCGTGAGCGCCAGGCTGTTCGAAGGCAATCTGAAAGGCGTGGCGCAAAGCGGCCACGCGATGAGCGCAGAGCAAAAGCAGGCGCTGCAGTCCGGGCTGGACGACGTGTTCGCCGACGCGCCGCCCCAGGCCCGCTCCGCCGGCGCGCCCATGCTGTACTCGGCGAATGCCGCCGCCGGCCAGGGCATGGCGGACAGCGACCTGTGGGACATGATCAGCGACCAAATCGGCAAGATCAAGGACAACTACCTGGGCGTCTACGAGAACGTGGTCGGCCAGTACACCGATTTCTACAAGGCGTTCAGCGACATCCTGTCGCAGATGGCCAACTGGATCAAACCCGGCGGCGACGGCAACAAGGTCAAGTTGAACGTGGACGCGTTGAAGGCCGCGCTGGAAAAGCTGAAAAAGGATTTTTCGCTGGGCGACAACTTGGACAACAAGAAGGCCGTGCTGTTTCCGGCGCAGAGCAAGGATGGCGGCATTCAGGGCGGCAGCGAGAGCGACGCCAGAAAGTGGGCCAAGGAAATGGGATTGCCCGATGCTCCTCCCCCAGGATTTTCTTGTGTTCAAAAAGCGGCCGACGGCAACTGGGTCGTGGTGGTCGACATGACGCCGATCGACACCATGATCCGGGATGTGGGCGCGCTGGGCAGCGGCACCGAGCTGGAACTGGACAACGCTAAGTTCCAGGCTTGGCAGTCCGGTTTCAAGGCGCAGGAGGAAAACCTGAAAAACACCCTGCAGACGCTGACCCAGAAGTACAGCAACGCCAACTCGCTGTTCGACAACCTGGTCAAGGTGCTCAGCAGCACCATCAGCAGCTGCCTGGAAACCGCCAAGTCCTTCCTGCAAATCTGAACGCACAGGAGCGCCACACATGCCCATCACAGGAGCTTCCCACGCCGCGATGCGCCCCTTGTCCGCGCCGCCGGACGGAACGGCCGGCCCCGCCAGTCCGCTGGGACGGCAATTGCGCGATGTGCGCGCCGACAGCGTCGAACCCGCGCGCCGCCATTCGCTGGCCGATCTGGCCAGCTACCAGGCCGACTACGCCCGCCGCAGCGTGGCGACGCTGTTCGCCGCCTCGCCGCATGCCGATAAGCTGGGCGAGCTGTACCAGGCCTCGCCCAATCGCTACGCCAAGCTGGAGATCGCCGAATTCGCCAAGGTCTACAGCCAGCTCAAGCGGCAGCCGGATCTCGACCCCGCCGCAGGCAAGACGCTGGACGACCTGGCGCAGCAGTACGCCGCCCGAATCCTGAAGGATGGCTTGGGGGAGAAGTCCGCTTTCGGCCCCTGGACCCAGAGAACCGACAAGCACTATCAGCTGCGCAGCGGCCTGGAGCGCAAGCTGGCGGAGATCGCCAGCCGGCACTGCCAGGGCGATGCGCAAAAGCTGGGCAACGATTTCATGCGCGCGGAGGTGACCACCTTCATCCTGTCCTGCGTAGAAACCCATCTGGGGCGACAGCTGGACGAGGCCACCAGCCGGCAGATCACCGGGCTGGTGGACAGCGCGGCGATGCAGGCCTTCGAAGATCTGCGCCAGCGCCGCGGCGACCTGATCGAGCAGCGCGGTTTCAGCGTGGGCACGCTGGCGCGCGACCTCGATACCGTGGCGGTGCTGCCGCAATTGCTGCGCAGCCTGCTGGAGGCCTTGCCGCCCGGTCCGGGCCAACGGGCGCCGGAGGAGCCTGCGCGCGACGGTCCGGCCAGGCCGACGCCCAGCCCGGACCCCGGCCCGGCGGGGCCGGGAGAGGCGCAGCGGCCGCAGGAAATCCATTACCACATCGACAACAGCATCCACTGGAACGACAACAGCCAGGACAACCGGCGCTGGAACCGGCGCGGCGACACCTACCTGGGCGGCGCGCGGCAGGGCGACCGCCATCTCCGTTCGTCCGGTTTCCCCGCGTCGGGGCTGGCGGCGTCGCTGCGGACCGCGGCCAGCCAGGATCTGCCCAAGCCGCAGCAGGCGGTGTTGTCCGGGCCGGCCTCGCCTGCCGCTGGGCGCCATCCGCTGCTGAATGCCGTCGACCAGGTGGGACAGAGCCTGTCCGGGCTGGTGGACGCGGCCATCGGAACCGCCGGCACCCGGCCATTGTCGCCGGGCGGGGCAGCCGAATCATCGGCTGTCAGGCTGGCGGGCCTCGGGAGCGACGGCCTGAGCGCGCTGCCGCCGCGGGACGATCCGGGCGCAAGCCTGCATGGCGCGGCCCGCGCCGTGGCAGACAGCCTGTCCGCCGTGCTGACGGCGGCGGACGGCGCGAAAATCACGAAAATCGCGACGCCGGCGCGGCTGGATGCCGCCGCGAGCGGCGAGGACGCGCAGCAGCCTGCTGCCGGCGAGGCGATCCCGGCCGACGCCGGCCAGCCGGGCGCAGGCGGCTTCGACGGCATCAGGTTCCGCGATGGCAATCTGTACATGCTGCCGACCCAGGCCTATCTGCGCGGCCTCGCGTCTCCGCGCAGGGCCGAGAACGAGCTGTTGCGGGCGGTGCGCGGCGCGCTGGAGCCGGCCGCCGCTCAGCCGATGGCGCAGCGGCGGGAATTCGAGGCGTTGCGCAACCGTATCCTGCCCAGCGACCGTTTCGACCAGGATAAGGTGCTGGACCGTTTCGCTTCCGGCGGCGAAGACCGCTTGGCCGACGACGCGGCGCGGCTGCGGCAAGCGCTGGCCGGGCATCCCGGACTGGAGCGGCATCGCCAGGCCCTGCGCAGTTTCGCGCGCACCCTGATACGCGAGGCCAACCTGTTGCCCAGCGCCAAGCCGGCCAATCCGCTGGTGGCCGGGCTGCTGGACGCGCTGGGCATCCAGGCGGACGAGGAGGCGCGCCGCGCGCCGCTGCCGAGCAAACCATGCGGCGTGGTTCTGACCACGGATGGCCTGCATGTCGATTCCAGTCGCGCCGGAGGCCGTCGCGGTGCATCGTGATATCGAATCCATGGTCAGGGAGGTGATGGCGTACAGCCTTTCCGCCGATGCCGGGCGCTTGCAGCCTCAGGCCAGGCTGGTGGACGATTTGTACGCCGACTCGCTGGAGCTGCTGGACATGCTGATGGCCTTGAATGACGCGTTCGGCATCGAGCTGGGCGTCGACGACATCGCGGGCATACGCACGGTGGCCGATGTCTGCGCGGCGGTTCGACGCCGCCTGGAAGCCGGAATGTGTTGAACCGCTCCGGCGCGGCGGCGTCGAACCGGCTCCGCCCGCGGGTGGCGGCATGCCTTTACCCAACAAGTCACAGAAGGAGAAAACATGAAGATTCGTCAGGCAAGAGCGGGGCTGTTTCTCTTGAGCGCGCTGGCGGCCGCGCCGTTCGTCCATGCGGCGGAGGGGGGCGGGGCGCACGTCGAAACGCTGCTCAAGACCGAGCGCTCCTGGGATGGCGCGCTTTACACATCCTATCCGCAGGGGCAGCCGGAGCTGACGATGGTGCGCATCACGATTCCGCCTCACTCCAGCCTGCCCTGGCATACCCACGCCTCTCCCAACGCCGCGTACGTGGTCAGCGGCGAGGTGACCGTGGAGACCCGGGACGGAAAGCGCCAGAAGCGCTTGCGCGCCGGCGACACGCTGGCGGAAATGGTGGGCACGCAGCATCGCGGCGTCACCGGGGACCAGCCGGTGGAACTATTGGTGTTCTACGCGGGAGCCGCCGGCGTGCCGCTCAGCGCCAAGGCCGAGTAAGGCCTGCGGCGGAGAGCCGCTCCCGGGGCGCGAGTCCCCGGGAGCGGCTTTTTCATTTGTTCGGGAGGCGGGTTTCCCGCCGCGGCGCAGTGACTGTTTTTTGAAAGTGGTTTTTGCCGGACAAGGAGAGAATGGCGGCCATCATCTCAACAGGCAGAGGAAATCGCCTTTCATGCAGCGTTCTTTTCGTTTCCAGATCGACGAAACCTTGCTCGAGCTTCTCTCCGTCGCGGAGCGGCCGCTTGAGCTGATGGTCGGCGCAGGCCATCGCAGCCTGATCGACATCGTCTTGCAACCGGGCGACGCCGAAGCCGTTGTCACGCACGCGGCCGCCTGCTCGGTCCATTGCGTCAGAACCGAGGACGGGGAGCTGGAAATCACTCTGCGGCCCGCGCCTGGCTGGACACCGGCGGACGCGTTCAAGCCGATGCGGGCGCCGAGTCCCGCCGATGGCTTGCCGAAGCCGCGCGGCGGCGATCCGGATCACGTGGTGTTGTCGGGCGCGTCCGGCGGCAACTGGTAGGCAGTCCGGGCTTAGAGCGGCTGACAAAAATCAGTTTCGAGGCTGAGGCAAGGCGCGCCGACGCAGGCCGTACTTGAGTACGACAAGTCGGCGCAACGCCGCATCAGGAATTTTGTTAGCCACTCTTAGGCGCGCGCTGTCGGCAGTTGATCGAAGCGGGTGGTATAGCAGGGCGAGCGTTGGTCCTGGCGCATTTCCCAATTAGGCGTCAGCGCTTCCGACGCCAGCTTGACGCAGCTGTGGCCATAGGCCCGGTTGATCGCGTCCAGCGTCCGCATCAGCCGTTGCCGCCGCGGATCGGGCGCGGCGGCGAACAGATCGGCCTGCCGCCGCTCGCGCGGCGACAGCTCCATCAGCACCACGCCGGCTTTCTGGTAGCGCAGGCCGCGGCGATAGACGGCGCGCAGCCCGGCCAGCGCGGCGGCGGCCAGCTCCAGGGTGTCGTCGCTGGGCTGGGCCAGCGGCACCACGGTATAGCCGTGGTAGGGATCGTCGCCGAAAGGGCTGGTGCGCGCGCTGACCCCGACCAGCCGCGCGGCGCTGCCTTGTTCGCGCAGCTTTTCCGCGGCGCGGGCGATGTGGTGGCTGACTGCGGCCGACAGCACGGCGAGATCCGAGGTCTTTTCGCCGAAGGACCGGCTGGAGATGATCTGCTGGCGGGGCTGCGCCGCTTCCTCCAGGCTCAGGCAGCTGACGCCGTTCAGCTCCGCGGCCGTGCGTTCCAGCGTCACGCTGAAGTTGCGCTGCAGCCAGCGCGGATCGGCCCGCTTCAATTTCAATGCCGTGTCGATGCGCTTCTCCGCCAGCCCGGCCGCCAGCCGGGGGCCGACGCCCCATACCTTGCCGGCCGGCAGCCGAGCCATCAGCGCGTCGGTTTCGGCCGGGGACAGCCAGCTCCAGTCGAACACGCCGTCGTCCCAGCCCGCCACCCGCTTGGCGACGTGGTTGGCCAGCTTGGCCAGCGTTTTGCTGGGGCCGATGCCGACACTGACCGGGATGCCTATCTGGACTGCCCCGGGTAAAGTCCACACGATCTAGCTTCTAGGAAGGGGCGAGCGGAGATGACAGCAGCAAGCCGAATAGCTTGGCCGGGATGGATTTTCCCGCAGGGGGCGGTGTCTGGGTTTTGCGGGGTGCGGGGGAGGGGCTTGGAGGCAAGGGATGGGATTCTGGCTCCGAATACGATGCCATTACCTTTTTTACATAGTTTTGCGTTTCCGGATAAGGCGGGATTTTCCTGCCATGCTTTTTAACTGCGCCTTCTCCTGCGTTATATCCGGCGATTGCAAGCTCCAGATCGTTCTCGAAGTGATTCAGCAGCCATTTCAGATAGCTGGCGCCGGCGCGCAAGTTGTTTTCCGGATTCATCAAATCGGTAAATCCAAAGCGTTTCCCGGTTTCCGGCATCACCTGCATCAGGCCTTGGGCACCCTTTGACGAGATGGCCCGAGGCCGATAGCCGGATTCGACCTTGATGATCGCATGCAGCAGTTTGGGATCGAGATCCAGCTCATGGGATATTTTATGGGCCAGCGGCAGATGCGCGGCGATGCCGTCTTGAGGTGCTGTCTTGGTTTCCGGGCCGGATGAGACGGGTTGGCTGGAGGCCGCCGGCTCCGAACCTGCGCGAGCGGATGGCTCTGGACCCCGGGTCCAGACCAAGGGCGCGGATTGGGATGGAGAGGACTCGGCAAGCGGGGCTGCCCACGCATGCGAAACCAAGCTGACACTACATAGCAGAAACCTGATAATGGGCTTGATGTCAATCATCGTCTTCATCGTCATAGTTAATATTCATGGCCAAGCGCAGGATCTGCGCAACCGGTTCGAATAGCTCGGCGGATATGTACCCGCCGATCTTGGTTTTCGCGGCCAGCGCGCGCGCGACTTCAATGTTTTCCACCACCGGGATGCCGGCTTTTTCGGCCAGCTTCACGATATGCAAGGCCATCGCATCGCGGCCGACTGCGGTCACCTGAGGGAGAGGAGTTTCGCCGGGCTGGTAGCGCAGGCAAACCGCGATGTGGGTGGGGTTGCGGACCACCGCGGTGGATTTGGAAACATTGTCGGCCAGGCTGCCGCTTTGAATCTCGCGATGCGCTTCCTTGCGCTTTTGCTTGATCTCGGGATTGCCTTCCGAGTTTTTGAATTCCTGCTTGATGTCTTCAAGAGACATCATCAGTTGTTTGGTCGTGTTGTAACGCTGGAAGGCGAAATCGGCGATGCCGAAAATGATGTAAAAGCCAATCAACGAAGCCCACATCCAGAACAGCAGCTGGGTGCTGACGCGCATGCCGGTCGCGACATCGCTCAAGGGCAGAAATTGGATGGATGGGCTGTACTGTCGCAGCAGGTAGAAGAAAATCAGCGACAATATCGTCACTTTGAAGATGGACTTCATGAACTCGAACAGGCTGCGCATCGAGAACATCTGCTTGAGGTTGGAGACCGGATTCAACTTCTCCAACGACGGCTTCAGCGCTTCCGTCGCCAGCAAGGGGCCGATCTGCGCGATGACCGCTGCGATGGTCATGATAATGACCAGCGCGGCGATGCCGCCGAGAAAGCGCATGGCGAGCTCGAGGAAGGCGCCGGTTAATTGATTGATGCCGAAGACGAGATCCTGGTTGACGACGCTGATCGCGACATTGAGCATCCCCTGCAGCGCTTGCAGCAGATGGGGACCTTCGAAGCAGAAATACGCGAGCAATACGGCTAATTGCACGCCGCTGGTGATCTCGGTGCTCTTGGCCACCTGTCCCTTGTTGCGGGCGTCCCGAATTTTCTTGGGGGTGGGTTTTTCGGTTTTCTCGCTCATCTCAACTGCTCCAGCAAGGCGTCGGTCAGCTTGGTGAAATGCGCGCTGTAATCCAGCAAGCCGTTGAAGGCGAAGCTCAGGCTGACGATCAGCATCAGCAGCGCGAACGCGCTCTTGATCGGCATGGACAGAAAAAACACATTCAATTGCTGAGCGGAACGGTTGACCAGGCCCAGCGCCATGTCCACCAGCAGGATGACCACGATGGCGGGCATGGAAAAGCGCAGGCACAGCTCGTACATCAGCTGCCATTGACGATAGAAGAACGACAGGGCTTCGGGCGAGTAGTGGATGGCGGCGCCGGGCGGCAGGGTCACGTAGGACTGGTAAATCGCTTCGAGCAATTCATTGAAGCCGCCGCTGATCAGAAACAGCACGCCGAATATCTGAGTGAACAGCAGGCCGAACAGCGAGGACTGCTGGCCCAGCAAGGGGTTCAGCACGCTGGCCATCGACGAGCCGCGCATGGTGTCTATCAGGAAACCGGCCATGTCCAGCACCCAGAACGGGATGGCGGCGCAGAAGCCGATCATGAGCCCGATACATATTTCTCCGGCAGCGAGCAGGACATAGCCCCAGGCGCCGGCAGCGGGCAGCTGCCATTGCGGGTAAACCGGCAGCAGGGGCAGAGCGATCATCAGCACCAGCGAGTTGCGGATCAGCGCGCCGCCCAGATTGGCGGTGCTGAACAGCGGCATCAGCAGAAAGACACCCAGCGGGCGCAGCATGCACAGGCCGAGCACCGGCAGCCATTGCGTCCAGTAGACCATGTCAGTCCCGCATTTGCGTGATCTGATCGAATGCCAATCCCGCGTAATTGAGCAGCACGTCGCCCATCCAGTGATAGGTCATGGCCAGCGTGACCGACACGGCGAGCAGCTTGACCAAGAATTGCACCGTTTGGTCCTGCACCTGCGTCAGCGCCTGCACCAGGCTGACCAGCACGCCGACGAAAGAGGCGACGACGACGACGGGCAGCGACAACAGTAGCACTAGCCACATCATCTGCGTGGCGAGCTGGGCGATCATGGCTTCGCTCATAATGGTCTCCCCGTCTCAGGAAAAAGAAAGAACCAGCTGGCCCAGCAACTTTTCCCAGCCGTTCATCAGAACGAAAACCAACAGTTTCAGCGGCATGGATATGGTCATCGGCGATACCATCATCATGCCCATGGCCAGCAGCACGTTGGATACCACCAGATCTATCGCGACGAAGGGCAGAAACAGCAGCAAGCCGATCTTGAACGCTTCGATCAGCTGGCTCACGGTGAAGGCCGGCATCAGCACCAGCAGCGAATTGTCAGGAATCCTCTGCTGGTATTTCTCAGGCCAGATCTGATGGCCGATGTCGGCGAAGAAGTGCACCTGTTCCGGAGCGGTGTTGCGTTCCAGGAATACGCGGTACGGGGTGAAGACACCAGATTCGACCTGCTGGATGAAGGCTGGGGATTCGATCTTGATCGGGTGGGCGATCAGATTGTCCTGAATCTCCAAGCCTATCGGCGCCATGATGAACAAGGTCAAAATCAGCGCCAGCCCGTACAGGGCGATATTGGGCGGAATCTGCTGGATGCCCAATGCGTTGCGCAGCAGCGCGAACACAACGGCCAGCTTGAGAAACGAAGTGCCCAGTACAACCAGTAGCGGCAGAATGGACAGAGCGAACAGCAAGACGATTAATTGCAGCGGTTGGTCTAGTAAGGACATGGGGAAAACCGGCGTAACATTGAATATCCTCATTATTCAATTGTGTTCGCCAGCCTCCCATCGGGTAGATACCTGAACCGTCTCAGCACAGGTGCTCGATCCGTACCGCCAGGCGAGAGTCGATGTCCAGCAAGGTGCCGCGGGCAATAGGACGGCTGCCGGCCTTCAACGTGACCAGGCCGTCGCTGCTGACCGCGCTGGAGAGTAGGGTGCCGGGTTGGAGGTTGCCCAGCTGGTGCAAGGGGAGTTCCATCTTCGCCACTTCCACGGTGACGGTGATCATGGCGTCGCCCAGGGCCTGCTCTTCCGCTGGGCTGAGGGTCGGGGTGATATCCATCCAGTCTTCAAAATCGCTCATCAGAGTCTCCACGGTGAAAATACCGGTTTCGCCGTCCTGCATCAGGCTGGCGATCGGCTGTCGATTGAATAGTCCGAATTTCCCGGCCGCAACGTCGAAGCTGTAGCGCAGCAGCAGCGCATCGCCGACGACCAGCTTGCGAACGGAGGCCATTTCCACCATGCTCCAGCCCGCGATCAGCGAAACGCCTGCTGTAATGGCCGTCTCCGTTTCATCCATTTCTATTGGATAGGCCTGTTCGGCAACGGCGTCCAGCCAGGACTGGGGGGCGTCCCGCACCAATAGATCAAGCTGTCGCTCATCCCGCAGAATCCTCAGCCGCCAACCCATGCCCGCATCGATGGGTTCCGGTTCCAAGCGCGTGGCCTGCGGCCAAGGCAGACCCAGGTCGTCCAGGCCGCTGCCTGCGTCGGCAAGGGTCCAGACGGCGAGCAATTCGCGCAAATCGGGCGGGGCCATGTCCCAGGAGGGGAGGGACAGCATGGGCTCTACCCATTGCAGCCATTGGGCCTCAGCCATCCATAGCCTTACCGGCTGGTCATCCAACTGGGCGATCAGGCTCAGTCCTGGGCCAGCCTCGCGGTGGTTGAAGGACAGGATCAGGCTGCCGTCGGCGGAATCCAGCCGCCGGCCATGGCCGACCTTGCTCAACAGCAGGCCGGTTTCCTTACTTAAGCGGGGAATTGGCATCTATCACCTCTATCTGCACGGGGCGGTCGAACTGCTGGCTCAACATGCATTCCAGTTCGGATGCGCTGCCGAAGGCGTGACGGCATGCTTGCAGATCGAGCGAACGCAGCTTGATCAGCAACTCGATGCCATGACATTCGGCCTCCAGTTCCAGGCCGGCCAGCGGGCCATTGGTCAGCCGCAATCGCAGATGGTCCAATTTATTAGCCGCGGCCTGTGGCAATGGTTGTTCCTGCGCGGATGTAGATTGACTCGCAGATAGGCGCGGGCCCGCGGTGGACGTTACAAAATCGATCCAGGCGCCGGCGTTAGGCCGTTGACGCTGAGGGTCGGGTTGTGTTTCCGCAGCCGCCATCAGGGCAGCGAAATGTTTTTCGTCATGCTCGTCGGACGGGCCATGATGCGTGTTGTCGTCCATCTGGCTGGCGTAGCGGCGCAGATGCAAGGGGAAGATATCCATGTTCACTCCATCAAAAGCTTGAATTTTTCCTGGTCCAGCAGGGCCTGGCGCAACAACTGCCGCTGCTCCGCCTTAGCAATTTGCAGATCGGCGCATTGCTTGTCAGTCGCCGCCACTTGCTCGAGCAGGCATTGATCCAGGTGGTAGTAGTCGGCCAGCTGGGACTTGAACGACTGCCATTCCTGCTGATCGAGCACTTGCTCGGCGGCGCCGCAATTGCGCCATTGGCGCCAGAGCTGCTGCCGCTCTTGCAACAGCTGCTGCTTATGGCCGTTCAGATCGGCTTCCCGCTGTTCCAGTTTGGCGATGGCCGCCCGGATGCCGCGTTCGCGCCTTTGCTTGAGAGACAGCAGAGTGGCCAAGGTCAGTCGACTGTCTGCCATAGCTGTTCCAGTGTTTCTTCAAAGTCGTTCTTTTCGGTGACGGATTGGCAAAGGAATTGCCGGATCGCGTCCTTGCGTTCCAGCGCCTCGTCCGCTTCTGCATCCTGGCCAGGTTGGTACTCACCCACCCGGACCAATAGCTCGATTTCCTTGTACGCGGCCATCAACCGGCGCAATTTGCCGGCCTGTTGGCGGTGTTCGGCGCTGACGATCTGGCCCATGATCCGGCTGACGCTGGCGCCGATATCGATGGCCGGGTAGTGGTTGGTCTCGGCCAGCTTGCGCGACAGCACGATGTGGCCATCCAGAATGGAGCGGACTTCATCCGCGACTGGTTCGTTGAGGTTGTCGCCCTCGACCAGAACGGTGTAGATGCCGGTGATGCTGCCGGTTTCAGCCGGACCGGCCCGTTCCAGCAGGCGGGGCAGGCGGGCGAAGAAGCTTGGCGGATAGCCGCCGGCAGCGGCGGGTTCTCCCGCGGCCAGGCCGATCTCGCGCGAGGCGCGGGCAAAACGGGTCAGGGAGTCCATCATTAACAGTACGTTCTTACCCTGGTCGCGGAAATGCTCGGCGATGGCGGTGGCGGTGTAGGCGGCTTTCAGCCGTTCCAGCGCCGGACGGTCCGATGTCGACACCACTACGATGGAGCGGGACCGAGCCTCCTCCGACAAGGTATGTTCGAGGAATTCACGCACCTCACGGCCCCGTTCGCCAATCAGCGCCAGCACGATGACGTCGGCAAGGCTGCCGTCGCAGATCATGCCCAGCAACGTGCTCTTGCCGCCGCCCGCCGCGGCGAAGATGCCGATGCGCTGACCCATGCCGCAAGTCAGCAAGCCATCGATGGCCCTGACGCCCAGCGGCAGCGGCGTGTCTATCAATTGCCGGGTCAGCGGATTGGGCGCGGGTCCGTCCAGGCTGCGCAGCTCGCTGTCGGCGGGAAGCTCGTCGCCATCCAGCGGACGGCCGAGTCCGTCGACGACCCGCCCCAGCAGGAAATCGCCCAGGCGCAACTGGTGTGGGCTGCCGGAAGGCCTGACCCGGCTGCCGATGGTGACGCCCAGCGGTTCTTTGAATGGCGATAGCATCACGTGGTCTCCAGTGACGGCGACCACTTCGGCCTCGATGCCGGAAGGTTCCAGCCGGCATAACTCCGACAGGCTGGCGCCGGGCAGCGAGGCTTTCAGCAGGGTGGGGCCGATTTCCGTGACCCGGCCGAATAGTTCCACGCCGGAGCGTTGCCCAGGCGGTGCCGGGGCCAGGGTCAGTCGTTCCCGCAGCGTGTTTTCGATGAGACGGATGTCTGGAAGCCGCATCCTAATACTCCCCGATCAGGTCGATATTGCCGACCACGCGCAATTCCGCTTCTTCGCCGATTTCCTGAAACGACAACACGTGCAAGTTGAAGAATTCTCTCTCTACCACCTTGCGCAGGAATCGCCGCACGTCGATCGCCGTGATCAGCACCTGATTGCGTTTCTCCGCGTCGCCGACGGCCTCGCGGATGCAGCTCATGATGGCCTGGTTATGCTCAGGATCCAGCGCCGAGTAGGAGCCCGCCGAAGTCTGCCGTATCGCTTCGCGCACCATGCCTTCTATGGTGTCGCCTATCATCCAGCCGCTGATCCAGGGTTGTCCGGCGCGGTAACGCGTGACGATGTGCCGGCGCAGGCCCATGCGGACGTATTCCAGCAACATGACCGGGTCTTTTTCCCGCGGCGCCCATTCGATCAAGGCCTCGAACACGCTGCGCAGATCGCGGATGGACACGCCTTCCGCCACCAGGCGCTGCAGCACGTCGGCGATGCGGCCGATGGGCAGCTGGCGTTGCACTTCCTTGATCAGCTCGGCGTATTTCGACTCCATCGCATCCATCAGGAAGCGGGTTTCCTGCACACCGACGAATTCGGCGGCGTAGCGGTCGATGATGATGGACAGGCAATGAACGATCCGGTCTTCATCCTGATGCAGCTGGACGCCGATGGCGGACAAGGCTTCTTTTTGCGTCGGGCTCTGCCACTGCAGGCTCAGATTGCCGAAAGGCAGCTTGTCGGTCTGCTCGGATTGCGGCAGCTTGGGCGAGGCGATGTCGGCCAGCAATAGCCGCTCGGGCAGCGAAACTGTCAACACCGGTTCTTGGTACAGCAGAATCTGCAATGTGCCGGCAGCCAGTGAAGCGTCCTTCTGCAGCTGGATTTCCGGGAGTGGAATGCCCAACTGCTCGAACTTGCCGTGCCGGAAGGTGTCCAGCAGCGCCGGCAGGCGGCTGGAACGGATAAGGTCAGGCGACAGGCGCATCATCAACGGCGTGGCGCCGGGCGACATATTGGCGGTCTCGCCGCCGGCATCGGCTCCAGATTCGGAGGAGGGCGAGCCCGTGGAGTCGCTCCTGGCGGCACGCTTGCGCTTTTTCACCCACCATGCGGCGGCGCTGACCATCGCGGCGAGAATGATGAAGTAGATGGCTGGGAAGCCGGGAATCAGCGCGAAAACCAGCAGCACCGACGCGGCCAGCAGCAGGGCCTGCGGCTGTTTGCCGATCTGGTCGGTCAAATCGCTGGCCAGGTTCAGTCTTTGCTCGCCCGGCACCCGGGTCACGATGGTGCCGGCGGTGATGGAAATCAGCAGCGCCGGTATCTGGCCGATCAAACCATCGCCGATCGACAGGATGGCATAGGTGGACAGGGCCGCGCTCGCGCTCATGCCGTGCATCATCACGCCGATGGCGGTGCCGCCCAGGATGTTCACCAGGATGATGATGATGCCGGCGATGGCGTCGCCCTTGACGAATTTCATCGCACCATCCATCGCGCCGTACAGCTGGCTTTCCTTTTGCACCAGTCCGCGCAGGCGGCGCGCCTCGTTGGCGTCTATGACCCCGGCGCGCATGTCGCCGTCTATGCTCATCTGCTTGCCGGGCATGGCGTCTAGCGAGAAGCGGGCGCTGACCTCCGCCACCCGCTCCGAACCCTTGGTGATGACGATGAATTGCACCACGGTGATGATCACGAATACGATCAAGCCCACGCCGAGGTTGCCGCCCACCGCGAAACTGCCGAAGGTGTAGACGATTTCACCGGCGTCTGCTTGCAGCAGGATCAGCCGGGTGGTGCTGATGGTCAGCGCCAAGCGGTACAGGGTGGTGATCAGCAATACCGAGGGGAAGGCTGAAAATTCCAGCGGCTCCCGGATGTACAGCGACATCATCAGCAGGATGACGGCGATCATCAGATTGAGCGCGATCATGAAGTCCACCAGGCCGGTAGGCAATGGAATGATCATCATGAACACGGCCACCAGCAGCATGACCGCCAGGACGATATCCTGTCGCCCGGCCGCCATCATCAGGAAGGATTTGATCTGGTTCATCAGGCTTCTCCAGCCGTAGCTTCGAGCAGGCGCCGCATGGTTTGCACACAGGCGAGCCAATGGTTGGTTTCACTGCCTGCGGAGGGGGCGCAACTCAGTACCTGCTGATCGCGCAGAATATAGGCGCGCAATGGCGTGCCCTGGGTTCTGGCCGGTTGGCAGGATGCCAGCAAGCGTTTCAAGGCTTCACTCTGGTGAACATGTTCGATGCTCCGGGCCAACGACAGCAGGACCCGGCCGTCCAGGTATTCGATGTATAGCCGGAACGGTGGCATGGAGAACTCCATCCGCGGTTCGACACGGGGCGTGGGCAGCTCGGACAGCTGAAGAAACTGCTCCAGCCGCCGTGCGGTTTGTAATTCCATCAGGCTTCTCTGAGGTGGTGGTGGGTGGGCTCGGCCGAAAGTCCGGCATCGGGTGCTAAGCGGCAAAGGCGCCAGGCTCGGGCTATGATCTAAAAATGCTCGGAGTGGGACTATCGGGTGAATACCTGAAGGAGTAGACGTACCGTATGATTTAACTTTGCAAAAGGGATAGGGGCGCCCCTTGCGCATCGGTTTCAGGATTATTTGGATTATGAAAAAATTATGGGAAACCGCTCTGACCTGGCGTCTAGTCATCACGCTTGGCTGTGTCATCATCATTTTTTGGCTTTCCTCGGAATGCATTGTTTTTTATTCGCGTTATATCAGCACGCAAAGCATTATCCGCAATGAGCTTTCATTGGAACTCAGCGCTTCGGTAAATGATGAGAGCAACCATTATGAACAGGCTGAGCGGCGCATTCATACCCTATCTACTTTATGGGCATCGATGAAAAGTGAAGCGGATCTTGACGTCGCCGTCGAACGAACGGTATTTGTGCCATTTTCTGGGGCAAAGCCCGATCCGCAACAGCTGAAAAAAGCAATGCAGATTGTGGAGATATTCGGCGATGAGAACGGAAGCGATCACGAATCGACTTTCGTAATGTTGCCGAAGCAAGGGTTTGTTTTCTTTAATCCAAACTCTATGTCCGATGTCTATTTGCAAAAAAGGATGCGTATACTTAGCCAGCTTGCCAATACGCCCGGTACGCATGGTTTTCACTGGGGCAGGCCCTTTTGGGATGTTACTAATAAATTATATGTTTCCGTTGCCGAAATTCAGCCTGACACCGGAGTGATGATAGGCAAGAATGTTGAAGTTTGGCGGATGCCCATGCCGAATCATGAGTTGAGAAACGATATTTCTTTTGCGATGTTGACCTATGATGGAGAATGGCTACCTATAGCGACGACGGATAAAGCGATTCCTTTCGAAGATTTTCCTGCCGCCCATTTCCCATCTTGCAATGAAGACGTCTCTGTCCGGATTGATGATTTTTACTATGTATGCAAGCCCTTTAAGGGGCCTCCATGGAGCATGGTCGCCAGATATCCACAGCGTGCAGTGGCAAGCAAGTCTTTGGACCTACTACTTGGAACCTTGCCATCAACCGTCATAATGCTGTTTATGCTGCTGGTCATTACGTTTTTGGTGCTTAAGCTACAAGTGGGCAGTCCTTTGCAGCGGATTATTGCGGTGATAGATCGTTTCAAGCTGTTGAATTTAGATTACCGTCTGCCAGACAACCGCCAGGATGAATTGGGTCGCATAGCCAAGGCCTACAATAAGCTGTTGGCCACGATTCGGTCCCACTATCGGACACTGGAAGCACGTGTGCATAAGCGCACCCAAGAGTTGGACGAGGCCAGAAAAATAGCAGAGCTGATGAGCCGGCGTAAGAGTGAGCATATTGCCAGCATCAGTCATGAAATACGCACACCACTGAATGGGGTGGTGGGCGCATTGAGCTTGTTGCAGCGCAGTACACTCACATTGCAGCAAAGAGAGCTCATCGATACTGCGCGGTTTTCCACGGATTATCTACTGATCATAATTAATGATTTGCTGGACTTTTCCCATATCGAAGCGGGCCAGCTGGAGTTGTCATACGAATCCGTATCTGTTTTGCAGGTACTGGATCAGGTCATGTTGACCATTCATTTGCGGGCCCAAGAAAAAGATTTGGCGCTAAGAGTTTTGGTAACAGATGAGGTTCCGGCTGAAATGGCTATGGATCGCATGCGGGTGCAGCAAATTCTAATCAATCTGCTAGGCAATGCGGTCAAGTTTACCGAGAGCGGGCACATTAGCGTACTGGTTGCGCGCAAGGGAGACATGCTGGCGATCTCCATTGAGGATACGGGCCCAGGCATTGCGGAAGACAAGCAACTGGATATTTTTCGACCATTTGTTCAGGTTCATATGCATAATGGCGGCAATGGCCTGGGATTGACCATCGCTTCCCGGCTGTCCAATTTGATGGGCGGAGAAATCTTGCTGCAGAGCGAACTGGGAAAGGGATCTTGTTTTACTTTGATGCTGCCATTGAGTGATTCGCTTGCTGTGCTAGAAAAACTCTCCGGTCCTTTCATCGCGCCAAAAGCTTTGCATCCACAATTACGCATGTGGGGAATCGAACCGCAAGAAGGAGAGGATTCACGCCTGGAGTCACCATCTCTGGCGTATTTGCCGTGGCGTTTATGGCGGATTTTGCAGGCTATCATCCATAATGAGGAGTTGGTTGAAGATGTTTCCGCGCCGCTCTCCTTGTGCCCGTGGTCGTTGAAGGTATTGTTGGTGGACGATGTCAGCGTCAATCGCGATATTGTCGGCCGGATGTTGCTCGAGCTGGGACACAAGGTGGAAACGGCTGCTTCCGGCCGGGAGGCGTTGGAGCATGGGAGGCAGGCTGTCTACGATCTGGTGCTGATGGACGTGCGCATGCCGGATATGGATGGTTATGAGACGACGCGGCGCTGGCGCGACTCGGACGCCGATGTTCTGGATGCCGAGGTCCCCATCATCGCGCTGACAGCCAATGCGATATCCGGAGAGGGGGAGAGGGCCAAAGCGGCGGGAATGAGTGGTTATTTGCCCAAGCCGCTGAGTTTGGAGCAGTTGATGGCGGCGATTGAGCTGGCGGTATCCTTGCAACTGGCCCGAGGCGCTGAATTGATGCCGAATGCCCAGTTGCAAAAACCGATGCTGGAACTGGTGGATAACAAGCTTCGCGAGGAGTTGGGCGCGACCCTTCTGTTGTTTGGCGAACGCATCGGCAAGGCATGGGAAGCGCGAGAATCACAGGAGCTGTTGGAAGCGCTCCATGCGTTGAAGGGGTGCGCGGGCCTGGCTGGGATGGAAAGCGTGCATCTGGTTTGCGAACGGCTGGAGGGTGGAATCATGAAAGATGCCTGGCCAAGTCGGCGAGACATAGACAGGTTACGAGAATTGCTGAAAGCCGATGGTTGCGACTCCATGCAATGACAACATCTGTACACGCTTCGTCACAACTGAATGCCGGCAATAGCGCGTCGACTCCATGAAGTGGCGCGCATTCGCGGACCCGCTTCACCGCTTTGGGGATGATTTCATGCGGGCCGGACTCACATCGATGGATCTGTGCTTGGGCCTAACTAACCTTCTTCTTTTCTTCGGTTTTGGGCAAGCAAACCTCCGAGCTAGTGTATGCCTAGTCGGATCGCCCAGTTGGTCAGCTCTACCGCATTGTGGGCATCCAGTTTGCGCATCAGATTCAGCCGGTGGGTTTCCACTGTCTTGATGGTGATTTTCAGACTCTCCGCGATGTCCCGGTTGCGCATGCCTTCCGCGATTAGCTTCAGCACCTGGTTTTCCCGCATGGTCAGCCGGGTTGGGCCTTCCACGTTGCGGGTTTCGGTGATTTGTTCCAGATCGAGGGACGGGTCGAGGAAAATATGACCCTGGGATGCAATCTGTAGCGCGGCCAGCAAAGTCTGTTGCGGGCTTTTCTTCAGCACATAGGCGAGCGCTCCCGCATCCAGCGCCGCCCGCGCTCTATGTTCGGCGCTGTCGGCGGTGATCACGATGATGTTCAGCTCCGGCCAGCGTTGTTTCAATTGGCGAATGACGTCGATGCCATCCATGCCTGGCAAACCCAAGTCCAGCAATACCAAATCCGGCATTAACCGCTGACAGGCGGAATAGACTCCCAGACCATCATTGACTTCACCGACCACATGATAGCTTGGCAATGCCGATAACAGGTTTTTGATGCCATTGCTCAATAGGGAATGGTCTTCTACCAAAAGTACCCGTTGTACGGCAGCGTCGGAAGGGGCGGCTGGCGTCATCATGATGTCTACCTATTTGGCATCGCTGATTTTAGGAATGTCCTCATCAGAGTATTGATCCTCTACCGATTCCGTCAAGTACCGTAAGTAAGTAGGCAGTCAAGAGCGCAAGTAAAAAAGAGAAGGGGCGTCGCTACGCAGGGTTTCAGGTCATCACCTGATAAATCTCCGCTGACGATCTTCGCACAATGTCAGCCTTCCCCAACGTAATCGAGACGCGATGAAACTTCCTGACTCTTTGGCCGCATTGGAATGGGTTTGCGTGCTCTCGCCCCGCAGTGATCGCTGGCTCCTGGATCTGGCAGGCGTCCCCGCTTGGGGATGGTCCTATCCGCAAGGAATCACGTTGGCTATTGAAATCGAACTGGAGGTCTTGGATGACGCCTGGCTCCAGCGCGTTTGTCTATGGCTGGCGTCGATACGCACCAATCTGGATGATGGCTTATTGCTCGAGCGCGGCAAACTATATCTGGTCCGCCGTCATGAGCATGGTCTCAGTGCCGTCGAGTGGGAAGCCACATTGAATCAGCAACTGGCCGTGGTGGCCTGGCTGGTCAAGCATGCTTCTTCGGTTTCATCCATTGGCTCGGCAGCTGGGAGGCGGGTATGAGAGCATCGAAATGGCTTGGCCCTGGCTTGGTCGCATTGACTTGCGCACAGGCGTTCGCAGCTATCCCATGGCAGAGTAGCGCGCCATTTTTCCTGTCCACTCGCGGCAGCAAGCTGGCGGATGTGCTGCGCGATCTGGGCGCCAATTACAGCGTCCCGGTGGTGGTAAGCAAGCAGGTCGACGAGCCCTTTATCGGCGCGATCCGCAGCATGCCGCCGGAGCAGGCGCTGGATCAGCTGGCGCGCCTGCATAAGCTGGCATGGTATTACGACGGGCAAGCCATCTACGTTTACAAAGCGCAAGAAGTGAGCAGCCAGCTGATCACCCCCGCCTATCTGCAGGTGAGCACTTTGATCAGCCAATTGCAGGGCAGCGGCATTCTGGACCGGCGCTATTGCCGGGTGCGCGCGGTGCCGGCGTCCAACGCGATGGAGGTGCATGGCGTGCCGATTTGCCTCAACCGGGTGGAACAGCTGGCCAAGCGCATTGATGAGCAGAAGCTCAATCACGAACAAAACCAGGAAATCATCCAGCTGTTCCCGTTGAAATACGCTACCGCGGCGGATGGCAGCTACAGCTATCGCGGCCAACAGGTGGCGGTGCCGGGGGTGGTGAGCGTGCTGAAGGACATGGCGCAGGGCCGCACGCTGCCATTGAAGGAAAACCAAGGCCAGCAGCCGCCGACCGACCGCAGCTTGCCGATGTTCTCGGCGGATCCGCGCCAGAACGCGGTCATTGTGCGTGATCGCAAAATCAATATGCCGCTATATGCCAGTTTGATTGAGCAGTTTGACCGCAAACCGGCGTTGATTGAGGTGTCGGTGATGATCATCGATGTCAATTCCCAAGATTTGAGCGCATTGGGCATCGATTGGTCGGCATCGGCCAGCATCGGCGGCAACGGCATCAGTTTCAACAGTGCTGGTCAGCAAGGCTCGGACAATTTCTCCACCGTGATTTCCAACACCGGTGGCTTCATGGTCAAGCTCAATGCGCTGCAACAGAAGGCCAAGGCGCAGATCCTGTCCCGTCCTTCTGTTGTGACGCTGGATAACACCCAGGCGGTGCTGGACCGCAACATCACGTTCTACACCAAGCTGTTGGCGGAAAAAGTCGCCAAATTGGAATCCATCTCCACCGGCTCTCTGCTACGGGTCACACCGCGGCTGGTTGATGAAGGCGGCCAGCGCAACGTGATGTTGACGCTGGTGATTCAGGATGGCCGCCAGGCCGGCACGGTCAGCCAGCATGAGCCGCTGCCGCAGACGCTGAATGCTGAAGTGTCCACCCAGACACTGCTGAAAGCCGGTCAAAGCTTGTTGTTGGGCGGGTTTGTCCAGGACGAGCATAGCGAGGGCGAGAGCAAGATTCCGTTGCTGGGCGATATCCCGCTGATAGGCAAATTGTTCCGCTCTACCCAGAAAAATAGCCGCAGCACCGTTCGCCTATTCCTGATCAAGGCCGAACCCGCGGTTCAGTCCTAAGGCGCAGTGAAAATGGAATATTTGTTCAAGCTGAAGTGGCTGAACGGCCCGCTGGCGGGGCGGGAGTTGGAATTGCCTGCCGGTGAGCTCCGCTTGGGCGGCGACGACCCGGATATCGCGCTGGCGCTGGAAGAGGGGGCCGCGACCGTGCTGACCGTGACGCCGGAAGGCGTGACGATGGCGCCGCCGGTCCCAGTGTGGGTAGAGGGTTTGCCGTGGGATGCTGGCCAGGCGCTGCCGTTGGGGCAGGCGATAGACCTGGCCGGACAGGGGCTGGTGCTGGCCGAAGCGGATGCGGCTTTGGCGATGTTGACGCTGCCGTCCCGACGGCTGCCTGAAGTCGCCACGACTAAGCCCGCGGCCCGCTCCTGGCGTTTGGCCGGAGGCATCGTGCTGATTTGCGCCGCATTGGCGACAGCGGTGCTGCTGTGGCCCAAGCCGGTCGAGCCGCCGCTGTTTGATGCGCGGGCTTGGCTGGCGCGGGAAATGGCCGACCCAGGCCTGTCGGGTGTGAAAGCCGAATGGGATGAGCGCGGCGTGGTCCGTTTGAGTGGCTTGTGCGCCTCATCGAAAGCCATCGAGCGGCTGCGGGGCCGGATGCGTGAGCAAGGCTTGAACTTCAGTGACGAGAGCCTGGACGCCGACACCTTGCGCCGCCAGGTTCGCCAAGTGCTGGAATTGAACGGCTACCGCGAAGTGGAAGTCAGCGCCGGAGCCAAGCCAGATCAAGTTGTTATCCACGGCGCGATCCAGGCCAATGCCGCCTGGCTGCGCGCGAGTACGCAGCTGAGGGCGATATCTGCGCTGAATGGCTGGCGTGTGGTTAATGATCGAGCCGAATTGTTCGGCCGGTTGGTCGATCGGCTGAGTCGCCAGCGTCTGCTGGACGGACTGAGCATCGGCGTGTCCGGCCAGGAATTGCTGATCAGCGGACAGCTGCCTCCTGAGCGGGCCCGCGCGGTAGCGGCGGAGGCAGCGGCCTTCAATGCGGACGGCACGCGGCTGAAAGCCCGTTTCCAGAACATCCCCGCCGCAGCGCCGGCGGCGAATATCTTGCCTGCGGCCATCGTCAGCGTGGGCGGCAACGCCAACTCCATTTATGTGGAACTGGCCAATGGCATGCGTCTGCAGCAAGGCGGCACCTTGCCCAGCGGCTACCGGATTTATGCGCTGAGCCACACCGCGCTGACCCTGATACAGGAGCAGCGGCTGGTTTCCATTCCACTTCATCTGTAAATCGCCAATAAGGAAAAACCATGGCCCGTATCACTCATCTGGAAGACGCGCTGCGGCGGGACGTGCATGGCGCGGTGCGCGATGCGCTGCTCGCCCGGCTGGAAGCCGGGGAAGCGCAACTGAAACAGCAACTGAGCCAACCGCACAGTTTGCAACGGCGGCAGGAGATCGCCCTGCTGCAAGTTGCCTGCGTACAAGCTGGCCGAGTCATCGCCATCTTGTGGCGCAGATATCACCCCTAGCGTTGTCTGCCGAAACGACGGCGACTGTCAGATTATCAAGAACTGGATGCTTCATGACCCTGCTTTCCCTTCCCATCACGAAACTGCCGGGCAATGCGCCGCTTGGGCCGATTATTCCTGCCGGTGATTTGGCAGACTATATCGAAGCGAGTGAAATAATCGAACAAGCTAGAGAGCAGGCGAAAAGTATTATCCAAGATGGTGAGAAAAAAATCGAAAATTTGTGTGAAATGTATGAAGAAATAAGTGAAGCCGCATGGCAGGACGGGTTGAAAAATCTAGAGCAGCAGGCGCCTGCGCTTCGGCAACAAGCGGTTGCCAATGTCGTTGAATGGTTGATTGCCGAGCAGGAACTGGAGCATAAGATTATTGAACGGCTGGAAGGTCAATTGTGCGATATTCTGATTAAAGTGTTTAAAGAGTATTATGGACAGCAAAACGAGTCGCAGCTGCTGATTAATCTGCTGCGAGAGCGTGTCAGAGCATTGCTGGATAGTGAAGAGGGTGTGTTATATGTTTGCCCTGAGCAATATGAGGAACTCAAGCAGGCATTGATTTCTTTCCCCAAGCTGCTTATTGAATCTGACGCCAGCATTATGGCGGGCAAGGCGTTATTGCAGACGCCGTTGGTGATTCTATCATTGAGCTTGAATGAGCAATTTGATTGGGCCATAAGCCGTTTGTTTTCGCATAGTCATGAAATGTGGCAAGAGCGCTTGCTTGATTGCAATATCCCACAACAAGGCGAACTCTCTCTTTTTCCTAAAGATTTTATAGAAGCACGCGGCGGTAATTTTATGAGTGTGAGCGCTAGTCTGGGTAGCGCCGCTGAGCCTGTTGTCGATTCTAGCCAAGGATGAATTTAGGAGCTCTCGCATAAGGTGTTTTTGTGGTGCGAGTGAGGTGAGCTGTAGGGACTTAATCTTTTTCAGAAGATTTTTCAGTAATCTTCTGGTTTGTGAATATTTGTCTTTTAATATTGTCTGGAGTGTAAATCATGGTCCAAAATACATCGCGATTGTATCATACCCAAAACCGTGTAGATGCTAGTTCGTCTGTGGCCACAATTCAGAAAAGTGGTGAAAAAACGCTCGCAGAGAGCCCGTTCGCGCCGCTGATGAATTTGTTTACGGCTATCCAAATGAAATCCGGCCTCGAGTCTGCTGGTCAGGACTGGACTAAAGATGATTTTATCCGCGATCTATATCAGTGCTGCCTTAAACTTATCCCCTCTCTCCCATCCGAGCTTAAGGAAAATGGAAAGCTGAGTGATGGCGAGATGGAAAGGTTATCCACTGGCATGTCCGATGCTGGTGGAGTGTCACAGCATTTGACTAAGTACGAGCTAGGGCGGATAGAGCATGCGATTGAGGAAACCCTTCAGCAAATGGTCAGTAATCAGGAAAACAATTGGATGCCCGAAAATGATGGGAAGCCTGATGAGCTGATCGAACTGGAAGAGAAATACACGCAGGAGTTCCTATCTAATGATGCAGACATCGAAGGTGGCTTTAAAAGTGAAGAGCTGGCCGGGCTAGAAAGAGAGTTAGTCAAGCTCTTTTCAGAGCAGTCTGTCAAGGAGCCAGTAGCAGATGGATTGGGGGCAGAGAAATCGGAAGAACTGTATCATCAGGCAGTTAAAAAATTCGATGCCGAGTTCAAGGGCGAGTACTTGGGATGGAAGACGTTTCAGATTAAAGGGCACAGCCCAGAAAGACCAGAGCTAAATAGGGCAGAGTTAAATAGTATAAAGGATGATCTGGGTGCCATATACGAGGAATTGCCGGGTGAGCTGCAATCTATTGCAAATGAGCTGCAACTACTTCAACAGAGCTTGGTGCAGATGGCGGACTGCTCACAAGCGGTATTGGGGAAACAGCAGGATACCGATGAGGCCACAAAAACCCGTCATTCAGTCAAACAATTGAATGACGTGATTGCCGCCATGAAATCAGCCGTGACAGGGTTGACGCAGGCAAAAGAAATGTTAATTTCTGCTGAAAACTGGACGGTCGAAACGGCAGAGAAAAATAATCCGATGGCAGGGAAGCTGCTGGAGACAATAAAAGAAATAAAGAGCGCAGCGAAGGTGGCTGAGGCGAGGGCCTATGAAGTTTTAAGCCTTCCCGGACCTTCAGGGTTGGATTATCTGAATAAAAAAGAAGATATGCAGGAGCTGCAAAATCATTTTGGAAAATCGACGCCACATATTCTGATTGCGAATGGGGTTGCTACGGCAATTGATTCACTCGATGGCATTGTCGGTCAATTAAAAGAAATCGCAAACTATGGTTCGCTTTTGGATAAAATTGCTGGGAAAATTAAGGCTGAAGAGAAAAGAGACTATGATAATGTTGCCGTTGTAAGAGCCCTGAACGGAAGCTTGCTTAGCACGGATTGGAAAGCGGTAAAAGAAAAGTTGCAGATTGGAAAGGACGACCCTTTTTTTAAACTTGTGGCACGAGGTGGGAGTCAAGTCGGAGAGAAAATAAAAAATAAATTCACGCGCGGAATGGATGTGTTACGGTTTGCGCTGAGCGATCCGGAGCGAGCACCAAAACCGAAGAATCATTATTATAAAGCTCCTAACCGAGTTGATGAATTTTTCCAACCGGTAATCGATGCGATGAGGGTTTTTGCAGGAGGGGAGAAAATGCATGCCAAATCCCCCCTGCCGGCACTGAATATCCCTCGCGCTCCTCAGGAAAAACAGGGAGACGCTCTGATCAGAATGCTGAGAGGAGAGTTTCTCCCTGGTGTGGCAAAGCCTGTCTTTTCTGCTGCGGCGCTAGAAATTCAGTCAACGACTGAAAAATTAACACGAGTCACGAGTGAACTGAAAGAAGTTGTAGAGCAGGCAGGTAAAAACAAAAATTATCCATCGGACATGTACCGTGATGTTTGCGAAAAGGCGCGTGAGTTTGCACAGGAAGTGGGCCAGACGCTTAAAGAGCGAGTGCAGGAAAGAATTTCACATCTGCCAGAGCCGAAAAACACGCAGCAAAACGTCACAACGCACGAGTTCAAAGAGTCACTCACATCGGCTGCGGAGATGCTATCCCGAACTGCAGTAGAGCTTGAAAAGGCTGCCTTATCGGATAATAAAAAAGATCAGCTCAAGGCATTGGAAGTTATAAGTTCAAATGCGAAAATTATTAAGAATAAAATTAAAGACACGGTCAAATCGGCCACAGGGGAGAAGTTGCATAATTTCGACGTAGATGGTCGGCTGGGCAAGGCTGTCGGCATGTGGGCATCTGAACAGGTCGAGCAATATTCGAAAGCACACCCTGAGGTTCCAGATGAAATCATCGAACGGGCGATGGACCATGTGTTTAACGAAAATCTGAAGCAGAGCTTTGGCCGAACTAATGATCCGAATGCCGTTTTGCTGCGTAATCGTGTTGTTCAGGCAATCAATGACATAGCGGATGGGAAATTATCGCTGCCTGATAAAATAGAAAAAGAGCTTAATCGTACCGACACATTCGACAAGTACCTGCAGGAATGGGGGCTGAAAAAAGTGGCTAGCGGAGGTGTATCCGGAGTCATTGCAGCATCTGTAGACCTTGGATTTGGCACAGTAGACGGCTTGGTGAATCACATTCTGAATAGAATAATGTCTACTGAGGGGAGGAAAAATCTGGATATACCACGCCCGGCGTGGTTGAAAGCTGCGATCGCTCCCATCTCCATTACGTTGGGAATCCGGGCGCTGCAGAACAGTGCCATGCCAAACCAAGGGCAACCAGTGGAAGCGATCAAAAGTTATCTGAAACGGGAAGTCCCTAAGGCCGTGTTCAGGTTGGTGACCTCTTTCCTTCCCCGTGGCGTGAATTTGGCTATGGCTGCTCCGCTGGCTATTTGGGCCGTCGCAGATAAAGACCGGATAGAGCATCTGAAGAAGCTGGCTACAAAATTTCCTCTTGAGGCTGCATTTTCGACGGCTTACGTGGCGGCTGTTGCATGCCAAGAATGGGATTCCATATCGGCTCCGCAGGCGCGTGCTTATCAAGGAAAAGATGACGCGGTGGAGAAGCAGGTCAGCCAGTCGGCCGATATCGTCCGCCGGGGGCGTGGTGGCCCGGACGGAATGCGACCTAGTGAGGAGAGGGTCATTGACTCGGCCTTGAGCGAGGCATTGGAACAATTGGAGCAGGAAAAAAACAAACTGAATAATCTGACGCCGAAGCAGCGTGATCTGATAAGAAAAATGGGTAGAACGCCTGAGGGACTGCGAGATCAATGTGAAGACCAGATCAAGAGAATACGCTCCTATATGAAGGGAGGTGAGAACGATGATCAGCTGGTTATTCTTGGGCCTGCGGAAAAGGGACAGCCAAACTTTGATGCATGCGTCAAGAGGGATGACAGCCATCAGCGTATATTTATCCGGGAAGGCGCAAACGACCTGACACGCGTACTGCGGCATGAGTTGGTCCACTTGGTGGGTACGGAAGAGCAGGAGACCCGCAATTTGATGGCGTTGCTGGACAATCTGCGGACAGGAAGGCCTGTCTCATTGGACGAAGATAAAGAGATTAGGGACACGTCGTCCGGGTTAAGTTTCGCGTCCCTGCCATCTCATCACACCCAACGTCGCGAACCTGAATTGCTTGATCTGATAAAGGAATATGATGAGGCTCACCCGATAGTGAACGGGAGGCGTGAGGTAACAAAGGATCAGGCTAGAGATTTTTATACTCAGCTTGCCTCTGGATTAAAGCGTTCGACCAATATGACGGAACAGGAAATAAGGGTCGTTGATGATATTTATGGCAGAGCTTATCCGCATGAGATGAATATAACGAAGTTGAGCTGGAATGCTCTGAGTGAAATTTTAAAAACTAAAGGTGTAAATAGTATTACGCCTGACACTATCGTAGATATTAAAATTAAAACAATTACAGCTGATGGGACTTTTGGGCCTGAGCAGCCGATGAAGGTCAAGCTGTTGGATCTCGCCCGGGGCGCGTATGTTCATGACATCGGAGATGGCCATGTCTCAGTAGTCACGGACCTTCCTCGAAGCATTAAATCTCTTTTCCATACAACTCCGTATATTGGTAGGCAGACATTCCCGATTACGTCAATGCTTCATGAGAGTGTTCAGCGCAAATTGTCCGACATGGAGCAGAATGAATCTGTGGTATTTCGCGAGCAAATCTGGAAAGGAACAATTAAAAATACACTACGGCGCATTGGAGAAGAAAAAAATATAAAAGAATTGAAAGATGCGGCAGATTCAAAAATAAAAACAGGGTATTTTACTCTAAATAATAGCCGTGATCCTGTTTTTGCTCTAAGTAAAGCCGGTGGCCCTGGCAAGGAAAATGATCCTGTCAAGGTGGTTGGCATTGTTGCTATCCCTAAGGGTAGAGGAAAGCAAATACTGGTTAATATCTTGACCGGGAAAACGTTGGAGGTAGAACCAAACAAAGACTATGGTCCAAGAAATAGTGCTAGTGATGCTAGCATTAAAAAGGATGCTGAAGATCTCAAAGCGTTTCTTTTGCCAAATTTCAACTTGAATAAAAACAAATTCTTTACAGAAACTGATAAAGACGCCTATGCTTTTAGCGCCACTCGTTATGAAGGCGCTTTGTCACAACAAGCATTAATGATGGGGCAAACGGAGGCTCCAACCTTTTACGGGCCCAAATTCAAAATTGATTTGGTGGATTCACTAGATCAGTTGGCAGAACAATTTTCAGCTATTGAAATTTCAGATGCTAAAAATAATGTTGATTTTTTGTTTTCTACGGAAGGCGAGGTTTGGGTAAAGCACTTGACTGCAGCCGGTAAGAGGCTTGTTAATGGAATGGCAATGGCTACTCTGCCGTTCTTTCGCCTGGAGAGTGTCGCTTTTTTGAATATCGGTTTGACTTTGTTGTCTCATAGCTTGAGCGAACTAGAGATAAGCATCGAGGACGATGACACCAAGAGAGCGCAGCTGAAAACAGACCTTGCATTGGATATCGTACTCTCCCTTCCTGGGGATGCCGGCGATGTTCTGGATGTGATCAATCATTTCAAGAAGATGAAGGAAGCCCTCAAGCCGATGGGGGGGGTGCTGGGTGGCGGGAAAACATCTTGGCATAATACCCGACCTCCTCTGGGGGTAGAGGGTAACCCACCTATTCCCGCTAACATCGGTCGTGAAAATTACAATCAGCCGTTGAATATCAGACGACCTCAACAGAATGAACACGGCCAGTGGGCCGGGCAGAAAGGTACGCTGCAGATGCTTGACCCCACAGAGGGCGTGAGCGGCGTTGACCTGAACAGCGTCAAGATCGAGCGCGACGGACTCAACCAAGGGACTTACTTGAAAGGCGGGAAGACTTACATTAAGCAGGACGACGTCGTCTATGAGGTGGTCCGGGACGATAGCCATTCTACTTGGCGGATACGGAAACCCGATGGCGGAGACGGCACGCCGGTGCACTACGACGCGGATACCGGCAGCTGGAACCCCGGTGATACAGTTCCGCCGCGAGTCGTTAACTCTGGAAATCGGGCCGGTGGTTTGGGGCAGGTAGCAGTCCCGAGGAAGGCGCCTCAAGAACTGGACTCTGTGATTACGGATCTTAAAGGCAACGCCTTACTGAAGACTTACATGGATAATCCAGCTGATCGGTGTCGAGATGTCACCAAGATAGCGTATGGCAGCGCCAAGGCTCAAGGGAAGGATCCAGAGATTGTCCAGTTGCTGAGTTGGAATGCTGCAATGGATAGTCCGGAGAATCATTTTGTGATAAGGGTAAAGGTTAATGATGAATTTTATATCATTGATCCGTCGATCACTCAATTTAACAAACTAAAAGAGCAATTAGGAAGCGAAATTGGGGCCGGTGTGGAAATGGTTGACGGCAAGATGTTTGTTGGGCCTGAGTCTGAGTGGAAAAAATTGATGCTATCCAATTACGAAACAAGACTGCTGAAGATGCAGGTTACAAAAAATGATGACTTGCTGACGAATCCCACTAAAGCAGCAGGTGGGCCCTCTACTGTTGTGGGCGAAGTGATAAATCAACCTCGATGGGTTGATGAAATGATGAGTACTCAAAAAAGTGCACAGATTTATAAAAGTGAACTCCGAACAAGCCCATCTACCATTGGCGATACTGCGCTAAGGGAAAAGATAGATAGTTGGAAGCCGGAAAAATTCGATTTTTTATTAAAACCAAAGCTGGATAATGTGAATGCATTGGGGCTAAGGAATAAGGCTCGATTGGAGTCAGTGCTTGGGCTGAATCGAACACTATTAAGTAAACCACCACATTCTCAAGATTTGTCCAGGCTGGTCGATATGCAAAATGCTTTAGGTGGTGAGGCATTTTTAAGAAAATCACCAGAAGCGAAAATGGATGATTACAAACGCTTAGCTGCGGCCATACATGCAGAGTTGATCAGTAAAACAGAGTCTGGTGCTTTTAAACATAGCCTTGAGACGCGTGAGAAATTGGCTGTGTGGTGGGTGGAGGTGAAAACCTCAGAACGTACGTTTGGATATAAATTAAACAATTTCACCGACCCTTATAAAAGCGCTCAAGTCGTTGAGGGTTCTATGGGACTTAGACCATCTGTCTCTGGCGTGGTGAATGGAAAGGCAGGGAGAATTGAATACGATCTTAATGAGCAAGGGCTGTATGAGCGAAGAGCCCAAGTTTTTGAAAGGGTTGAAAATAGACAAGGGGCAGAAGTGCGCCTAACAACTAGCATGACTAATGGTGCAGTTGTTAATAACCAGGTCATGGATGCGTTGAATAAAAATCCTAACGGCAAAGTTTATATATTGACAGGCACTCATGGAAGTCCAGATGGAGTGCGTGATCGTGAGTTGAATGCAGAAATGCGTTTCACCATGGAGGATACACAAAATCTTCCTCCTGCAGTGAGAGACCGGGTTGTGGTTGTTGATTTGGCTCACGCGACTGATGAGTATGTACAAAATATTCTCATAAATGCACAAAAAGGCGATACCATCATCGGAGGATTTTGCTTTAGCAGAAATGACGGCGTAATAGCAGGGGCACTGGGGTTAGAAATTAAACCTTCTCATATTCCAAAGTACCCGGAGCAGAGCAGGGCATGGCTGTCTAATGTACCTACTAATCAATACGGGCCTACTTGGGGAACTACGGTTAGACCTGGAGGGGCGGGTAGTACACCCGTGACAGCTTCTACCTTGCCAGCCGGCATGGCTGATGAGTATTTTGAGATGCAAGGCACTGTTAACCTTGACTCAGGAAAACGATATGTTTTCCAGATCGGTGATACGGGGGGAAGGAACTGGACATTGTTTGATGATTATGCGAAAAGCTCCATGGCGAAGCATGGAATTCCCCAGGAAAATGTCTTTGGTGAGCTATCTGCCACACGGCCAACAAGTATTTTAAATCCCCCGAAAAGCGATACGCTGTCTCATCTAACGCTGAATGACAGATTGGATATTCCTGTTCATGGAAGCATTACGGGGCCATCCGATCCGGGAGCCCAAGGGGTTGGTCTACCACAGCATTTCAGTCCGAAACAACTTGCTGAAAAACTGCAGAGTTATGGTCTGAAGGAAGTTGGCGTTCTGCGTCTTGACTCTTGCAATGTAGGGGATGGAGATTATCTTGTAAGGTTGAAGAAAGAGCTGGATCTTTTAAATATTAAGGTTGGGTATCTTAGTGCGCCAAATGGCTATTTGCAAGCAACGCACTTGCCATTTTTGCATATAAGGCCGGTTTGGCAAACAAAATTCTGGAGCCCATGGAATGTGGTCGAAGGCAATGTGAAGGTGGATTTTAAAGGAACAAAATATAGCGCCAATCCCAGTGGGCGAATAAATGAAAATGCCAGTATAGGCGCAATGAAAGCCAAGATAGACTTTGGCACGCTTAATCATTCTGAGAAGGTTGGGTATTTGACGCAGCGTGCAATGGATGCGACTGCGGGTCAAGCACTGATCGCAGCGCATGGAAGAATAGGCGCTTGGAAAATTATACGTGCTTGCGTACTTAATAATTTGTCTAAGGATCAATCTGCGGAAAGCATGGGTGAAGAGGCAATAATGAACGGTGTGTTAAGCAGTTTGAATGAAATTGATAAGCCTGCTTCCGCCATGGTTCCTGGCGGGGAATATCTGAGTAAGCCAGGTGATAGTTTTTATACGGTGAGAGAAGAATTTAGGAAAGCATATCCTAATGCTAGTGGTTCTGACTTGTCACAATTTCTTTATCTTAATTCGAATATTTTCAGAAGATATGTAAACAATGAGGTTCCGGTTGGAACAGTGTTTAAAATCCCACCGTTAACACAGCAACCGCAGTCGAGCCAAGGAACAATTTCTAGTATTCCCGTGATTCAACACACGGACCAGGTCGAGATATCAGGTAAGCCTACTTCCACTATGGTTTCTGGTGGAACATATCAGAGTCGGTCAGGTGATACCTTTTATACCGTGAAAGACGAATTTATAAGAAAATATCCTACTGCTACTTCTCAGGATGTGGTGAAATTTTCTTGGCTTAACACGCATATTTCAAGAAATGGTGAGCTTCCGGTGGGGACAGTGTTTCAAATCCCACTGATAGGGTCTTCCGAAAACTTATCGATAGAGAAATCGACCGCTATGGTTTCTGGTGGAACATATCAGAGTCTGTCAGGTGATACTTTTTATAAGGTGAAAGATAAGTTTATAAATACATTTCCTAATGTTACTGCTGCGGAGGTGGAGCAATTTATTCTGCTTAACATCAGCATTTCAAGAGACGATGAGCTTCCGGAGGGAACAGTTTTTAAAATCCCATCGTTAAAATCCCAACCACAACCACGATCGTAACCATAGTTAGGAGCGAGTGGGATATGATCGGGATATTGGAAAATATAATTATGGCATCAAATAATTTGATCGCCGGGTGAGTAAATCATAATTATGAATTGAAGAGCAGTCATTTCATCAAAGAGTCGCTTAGTTTTAAGCACCCAGACAGCGGCCATGTTCCATGAGGGGCATGGCCGTTATTATTTTTCTGATTTGCCGGCTCTGAATATAGAAGAATTCGGCTGGTTTCAAAAGAAAATGGCCCCGAGATCAGATAAGGTCTTGACCGAGCAAGGTATATGAAATCCTGTCTCTCAACAGGCATAAGCCAGTACAAGGGACACCACGCGTTCATGCGCTGTATTCAATGCCTTGCCGTGAATGACATTCGCAATTTTGGTATCCAAATACCGGATCAAGGGGTCTTAAAATGAAATTAGCTTTCATGCCCGCGGGCATTGGTATCGCCTTGGCAGGCTTGAGCGGCGCGTCATGGGCGCACGGCACCATGGAGGTGCCCGTCAACCGGGTCTACAGCTGCTATCAGGAGGGCGCGGAATCGCCGAAGACGCCGGCCTGCCAGGAAGCCAAGCGCGTCGGCGGCACGCAGGCGATGTACGACTGGAACGGCATCAATCAAAACCCGCCTGGCGACAATCATCAAGCCGTGGTTCCCGATGGCATGCTGTGCGCGGCCGGCCAGTCGAAATTCAAGGGTTTCAACCTGGCGCGCACCGACTGGCCCGCCACCAATATCGTGCCGAACGCCAGCGGCAATTTCGAGTTCATCTATAAAGCGCCGGCTCCGCATGCCACCAAATACTTCCGGTTTTATGTGACCAAGAACGGCTGGAATCCGAGCCAGCCGCTCAAGTGGTCTGATCTGGAACTGTTTGGCACCTATAACGGCAATCCGCCGCTGGACGCCAGCCAGCGCTATCACATGACCATGAAGCTGCCGACCGGCAAAACCGGCCGCCACATCATCTACAACGTGTGGAAGCGTTCGGATAGCGAAGAGGCCTTTTACTCCTGCTCCGACGTCAACTTCGGCAACGGCGGCCCGCAGCCGGAGCCGCCGCCGATCTCCAATCCGTGGAAGGAAGTGGGCAGTGTGACCGCTCACGAGAACCTGCCGAACAAGAGTTCGGTGACGCTGCGCATCTTCGACGGCAGCGGTCGCGATGTGGAGAGCCACAAGGTGGATCTGAGCGCCACGACCGGCCAGGCGGCCAACTGGCCGTACGAGCTGGGCGTCAAGGTCAACGCCAGCTCCCAGATCGGCCGCATCGGCGTGATCAGCAGCAAGCAACGCACCGTCACGATCAACCCGGTCCGCAGCGCCACCGCCAACCGCGTGTGGCTGAATGAGCGCTATAGCGGCTATCGGTACCAGATCGACATCAAGAAAGGCGATGACGGGGTTACGCCGCCGCCTGCCGGCGATGCATGGCGCGAAGGCGTCGCCTACGCCGTAGGACAGGTCGTCAGCTATCAGAATCGCCGTTACCGCTGTCTGCAGGCTCATACCGCTTGGGTTGGCGCGGGTTGGACGCCGTCCACCACGCCGGCGCTGTGGACTCCCGTCTAAATAAAGGCGCGCTTGGAGAGGGTTCGGGAGGCGGCATGCCGCTTCCCTCCATCCTGCCGATTGGAGTATTCATGAAACGTTATCCCCCTTTGGCGATGGCGCTGCATTGGTTGTGCGCCGCCGTCATGCTGTGGGCGCTACTGAGCGGATTCGCGCTGGCCTCCGGCACTCTGCCGCCGGCCCTGGCCAAAGCCGTGCCGCCGCTGAACGTCGCGCTGACCACCTTGCTGGTCCCGTTCTGGTTGTTGCGCTTGCTCAACCGAATCCGTTTCCGCATGCCGCCGCCGGCGAGCATGCCGGCGCGCGGATGGAAAATGGCTCGCCGCGGGCACTTGGCGTTGTACGCACTGGGATCCCTGTCCTTGCTCAGCGGCATGTTGATGATGGAGCGCGCGGTGGATGTGTTTGGCTGGTTCACCCTGGCCGCGCCGCTGCCGCCTGGATCGCTGACGCGCGGATTCGCGCGGGTTCATTTCGCCAGCAATGCGGTGTTGGCCCTGGCGGTAATCGCCCATATCGCGGCGGTCGTCCTCCATCATCGCCGGGGTCTGCCTATCCTGTGGCGCATGAGGCCAAGTCAAACCGAACTATGATAGCGCATGCTTCATTTTTGTGCGGGGCATGCAGCGACGATGATGGACGTCATTCAGTGCTGGCGATCCGTTAACAAATAACGGATTTTGTGTGATGCCACCTTGCGATACGACTGGTGCCGCATGTGTCATGCGTCTATACGACAGTTGTTATGCGTCGTGTTCTATGATCTGTAATTGCGAACATGTGCTTTCTAAATTAGGAGTGTGAAATGAAGAAAATGGCTGCAATGGCAGTTTTTTTGATTTGCAGTTTGGGGACGTCGGCGGCAAATGCCGGCGCCGGAGTTTCCATCGATATTGGGCAGCCAGGTTTTTATGGCCGCCTAGACATCGGAAACTATCCCCATCCGCAAGTGATTTCTCCGCGCCCCATCATCGTGCGTCCGGGTTATGGCAGGCATGAGCCGATTTATTTGAGAGTCCCGCCCGGACATGTCAAGCATTGGAAGCGTTATTGCCATCGCTATAACGCGTGCGGTGAGCGTGTCTTGTTCGTTCGGGATGACTGGTACCGCCAAGTCTATGCGCCTCGGTATCGAGAACATCATCGCGGCAAGCATGGCGGGCATCATCGCCATCATCATCGGCATGAGCGGTAAGTACGGTACTTTGCTGGGTTGCCGGAACAACAGGCGCTGTCGGATCTCCGAGCGCCTATTGTTCATTTCTTTGGCTTGCCGGTCTGCTTATTCTTCGTCCGCCAGCTGTTCTTGGTATTCCAGAAACGCGGCCAGTATGGTTTCGCGTTGGTCTATGTCTTCGAAACAGTCATCGGGCAGCAGCTTGACCAGTTCTCCCATCCGCCGGGCATAGCCATGCCGGCTGTGTTCTTCCGGCATCAGGGCGTCGGCGCGGCTGGATAGCCAGTCCGGATACACCCAGGACTGTTGAATGATTTCCAGCAGCTCCTCAATGATGCGGTTGCCGTCCAGTTCTGGGATGGCCAGCGCTTTGGCTACGCGGTCGCAATGATCTTCCATCCCCAGGAATTGCAGCACCCGTTTCAAATCGGTGATGACCGCGGCCAGGCGGATGTCGGTGGCGCCGCCTTGCGCGGACAATTCGAAAGCCAGCGCCCGGATCAAGGTCTTCAATTTGCGCTGGCGGTCATCCATCTGACGGAACTGTCCAAACCAATAGACTAGCCCTGACTGACGGCTAGCCGCGCGCTGGTATAAGCGGCGCAGCTCGGCCAGGCCGCTCTTGCCGACAGCGCCGAACTCCAGGTGGCTGAATAGTTGCAGCGCCCAATCCTCGTCGTCCATCACCCGGTCTAGCGCTTCTTCCAGGCGCCGACGGCGCGTGGGGGAAAGGCCGTCCTTGCCCAGCATGGCAGCCAGCAGCAGGGCCATCTCGCCAGCGTCGAACTGGTGCTGGCGCAGGCTGTTGAGCAGATCATCCACTTCTTCCACCGCCTCGATGCCAGGCACGCGTTGGCGCAGCTCTTCCAAATGGTCTGGGGCGGTCGCCGATACTTGTTTGGCAAGACGCTGCATCATGGAGCGCGGCCGGGCGCGGTCGGCGCTGGAGGAGAGGCCGCGCATCCTTTCCCTGGCCTGCGTGCCCAAGGCGAAGCTCATGTTTTCCAGGGTTTCCGCGCAGCTTTCCTCCACGGGGAAGATGCTGCCGAGCTCCTGCATGTCGGTGCCGAGCTCGCTTTGCGCCAAATTGAGGACGGACTGGGCAGGCAACACCTGGGTGGCGGCCAGAGGCTTGGGTTTAGCCTGAGGAGGCGTGGAAGGCTGGACCGTCGTTTGGGGGCGCCGAGCCGCGGGGTCGATTGGATTGATCATTGAGGATGTCCTTGGTGTGGGCCGCAACTGAGACCTGCGTAGACGCGAGGCCTGTGTCTGGAACCGCTACAAAACCCCTGATGCTGCGTTGCGACTTGTACTGCCTACGTCGGCGCGCCTTGCCTCAGACGCTTGGCTGGGTTTGGTTAGCAGCTCTTATGCCTGATGCGGGCGGGGGCGGTCATAAAAAGCGTCCGATCCGAATCAGCCATGAGATGGCGTCGCCCATGGCCGGCATGGCTTCAGCGGGACCGGGCGGCAACAGTATCGACAGTGCAGCTTGCACCGGGCAGCTAGGATCGGCGCTTCGCCACCAGCGTGTTCCTAGGTCCAGTGCCGCAGCCGCCACTTGTTCCGGCGCCAGGTTTGGTTGCCGGGGGGCGGGGAAGGCGCTCAGCGCCAGCAATTGATCGCAGCCGCGTTCGCCCAGGCAGGCAGCCAGCGGGCGCCGGTAGCTGCCCAGCAGCAAGTAATCCGGACACTCCATGGCTAGCAGTCCCAGCGCGGTAAGCACGCGGGGCAGGCGCGACTCCAGTGCCAGCATGGCTTGCTGTCGCGGGGTCAGCGATGCGGGCAGAGGCGTTTGCGGAAAGCCGCGCCGATTGGCGATCAACCGGTCCAGCGCCGGACGACAGACTGGATGGCGCTGGTAGCTTTGCTGCCAGGGCCGCAAGTCCAGCTCATGCCACCAGCCTTGGTCCATCCAGGCGCCGGCGCGCCAAGCCAGCTGATGCAACCGTTGCAGTTCGGCGGATATCGCGGGTTTCATGATGCGGCCGTGCGCCGGCGCCAGGCCAGCACACCGATGGCGGCGGCGCAGCCCAGCAGGGTTAGGCCGCCGACAAGCCATATGGCGTATTTCCGCAGCCAACTCTGCGTGTTTTTAGCTGGTTGCGCGGTAGTCGCGGTTGGGCGATAGCGATAGTCGGCTGCTTGCAACACCACGCTGATGTTTTCCGAGCGCAGATTAGGCACGCCAGTGTGGATCAGCCGTTTGATATCGGTTTCGCGACTTTGCATATTGATGCCGGGGCTGTACTTGATGAAGACCGAGGCGGACGGCGCAGGCGCCTCCCGCCGGTTCTGGCTGACGCTTTCCGCGATGGAAACCTGGGCGCTGATCACGCCGTCCATGCCGCGCAGCATCTTTTCCAGCAGCTGTTCCTTCAGATAGCCGATCTTGGCTTGTTCTTGTGCGGGCGAAGTGACCAGTTGGCCGGAGGGAAACAGATCCGCCATGGTTTCGGTGCGCTTGCTGGGCAGACCATGCTGGCGCAGCACTTCCACCGCATCGGTGAACTGCTCTTTTTCCACCCTGACAGTGACATTGCCTTCCTTGATGATTTTCTTTTCGGCATCGACATTGCGCAACATTAGCAAGGCCAGCATCTGGTTGGCTTCATCCTCGCTCAGTCCGCTATACAGGTCCACTTTGCAGCCCATCAGGCTCATCAGGATCAATAACGGCCATAAACGGCGGAGGGCTTTCATCACTGCATGCTCACCAGTTTGTTCACGCCTTGCGACAAGGCGCCCGCGGTTTTGGCCACCAGGTCCACTTCTACGATGGAGTGCAGCAGCTTGGATTGCGCCGCCAGCATTTCGGCCGGATTGTTTAGTACGCCTGTGGTAGCGCGCGCGTTGTCAATCGCTTCGCCTATGGCCTGGGATTTCGTTTGCAAACCGCCAGCGGCGACTTCTTCCGGGGATTGGGCCGCATGGCCGAACATGGCGCGAGTGAACGCATCCACATCGGCCGCGGCCGGCACTGCGGGAACCTGTTCCATGCTGGCTTGAACGGTGTGCAATTTGACTGCATCGATTTCCATTGCAATGACTCCTAAAAGAGAATTAACAGATGCGCCGCGATTGCTGCACATGCATGCTGTTGATGAGGCGGCGCAGCATTCCGGCCTCCTCGGAGTGGTCGTTGCGCAATAAAGAGGTTGCCGCTTCCGTATGCCCCATGCCGAGCAGTAGGGTGGCTTCCACGATTTTCCGCGCATGCGTGTTTTCGGTTAGATGCGGCATCGCCAAGCGAATAGAATCTGCCTCGTCATATAAGCCGTGATTCACGGCGGCTAAGCCGGTTTCTACCACTAGCCGGCAAATATCGGTTGCGAGTAATTTCATATCTTCTGAATAATCCCTGACAACATGTCTTTCACCGCCCGCATAATGGCGCTTTCGTAGCTGACGAATACCGAATACTGTTGAATGGCAAACTGTGCTTGCAGCATTCGGGCGGGGTCGTTCAAATCGGCGGCGGTGACTTTCGATTGCACCTCATTGCCGGCTTGTTCAACCAGTTGTGATAATTGACTGGTGATGGCTTCGATATCCATGAACTGTCCTTATGTTTCTTTATCACGCAGCTTGCCCAGTGCTTGCTGTCTAAATTGCTTGGGGTTGCATTGAAAATGGCGCCGAAAGCTATCCGTGAAATGCGCATGGTTTGAAAAACCGCATTCCAGCGCCACATCCAGCACCCTCATCGAGGTGGTGAGCAATAGCTTTTTGGCATGCGTCAAACGATGCTCCAATATCCAGCGCTTGGCGGGCTTGCCATACGCCTCCTGAAACAATTGGTTGAATTTCCGCAGTGGCATGCCAAATCGATCAGCCAATGTGGAAATGGACCATTGTTGCAAAGCATTTTTCTCAATGAATTCGTAAAAATCCTTATTTCCAGCTATGCAGCTGCGCAGCAATGCCGAGAAGTAAGCTCTATCCAGATTCAAGCAGTAAAGATAAGCAAAATACAGGAAGGAGGAGGGCGCCAACTGGGAAAGCGAGGCCAATACCTCAGTTGCATTGCAGTCTGTTTTTACTATTTTCACCGCTTCCTTTTTGAAGGTTTTCTGATTGTCTGCTTCCAGTAATTCGACGACTTCCGGGAGAAGCCGCTGCAAATCCGAGGCGAGAAAATCCAGAGACAGCATGGCATTCGGATGGCTATCCGTAGAAATTCGAGCTTTATTATTTGTGACAATCAGGCAGTGTTCTGGAAAGGCGTAAGTATCCTCTTGGATGGTTATTTCACCTTTACTCCTGCTGATTATGAGTCGAATCGCTGGCATCTCAATCCTATGCGCGCTGTTGTAACGTGATGCATGATCTATCTTTGCTGTGTCAAGCGGCATCCGGTGATCACCTGATATCTGGATGACCTCCTGCTCCGGGGTGTTCGAGATGGCAGGATAAGTCATGTGCAAAAAAACAGAATATTTGTCGCAGTTCTAGAAAATATTTGCCTGGTGGTTTTGTATCATGCAGCAGTCGAAGTTGAGGCGCAGATTGTGTGGCGATAATGACTTTGATAGTGAAAAGCATCAATTTTAATCTTGAATTTTTAAAGGTGACTATATGTCTAGTATTAATGCTCAAGGCGGTGTGCAACCTGCATCTATTACTACCGATGAGGTGATCGATAACGATCACATCGAGTATCTGCGCGCGGCGCGGAACTACTCGCTGCTGGGCCAGGCCATCGCCACGATGGAAGAGGTCATGCTGCTGTTTACCGAACTGTCCAATGCCAAGTTCGCGCAGATGTCGAAGAAAATGGAAGTGTCGCGCGATGCGCAGGAAATGGCCAATAAAGTGGAGGCAGTGCTGGCAGGCATCACCGACCCCAAAGATACCAAGAAACTGCCTCAGGATGTGCTGGATTATCTGAAGGCTAACGGCATCAGCGTGGATTCGGTGGAAAACCTCGAGGGCGATCTCAGCCAGGCGGATCTGACGGCAGTGAAATCTGCGCTGGAGTCCTTCTCCGGCCGCGCGTCTGACTTCGTGCAGCAAAGCCAGTTGAAGATGCAGCAGCTGATTCAGAACTTCAACACCGCGGTGACCATGGCCAACAGTTTGCAGAGCATGAACGCGGAATCGACCAAGTCCATCGCCCAGGCTATCCGTTAATGGATAAAGGCAGGCGGGTCAGTGCGCGGCGCCTGCCTCCCAATACCACTCTTGAAAGGAAATATCGATGAACACTACCGTAAACCAAACTACTCCCGGCGTAAACGCGCTCACCACTGGCGCTGCAGACTCCAGCGACAACAATGACTACCTGCGCGCGGCGCGGAACTACTCGCTGCTGGGCCAGGCCATCACCACGATGGAAGAGGTCATGCTGCTGTTTACCGAACTGTCCAATGCCAAGTTCGCGCAGATGTCCAAGAAAATGGAAGTGTCGCGCGATGCGGCTGAAATGGCCAATAAGGTGGAGGCGCTGCTGGCCAGCATCACGGATCCCAATGGTAAAGCTTCGCTGCCGGAAGATGTAATTGAATACATGCGTAAAAATGGCGTTGCTATCAATGGAAAGAGTATTGATGAGTTCCTTAGAGACGATGCCGACCTGGATTCGCGATGGGCGCTGAATAATATTCATTCCTATACCATAGGCCATACCTACTTTTGTCTTGATTCGGCTCAGGCGATAGCTAAAAATCTTGATGATGCTGGCGTCAAGATTGATGGTCAGAAGGCTAGTGATTGGCTGAAAAATCAAGAAAATGTCGACGGCAGTTATAGCAAAGAGGCGATGGCGAAACTGTTCAGTAATGGGCGGCAACTACTGGGCAGGGCCGATCTGACCGCAGTGAAGTCCGCGTTGGAGACCTTCAGCGGCCGCGCCTCCGACTTCGTGCAGCAGAGCCAGCTGAAAATGCAACAGCTGATTCAAAACTTCAACACCGCGGTGACCATGGCGAACAGCCTGCAGAGCATGAACGCGGAATCGACCAAGTCTATCGCCCAGGCTATCCGTTAATGGCTGAGCAGTTGGCTGCCGCGTGCCGGCAGCCAAACTGGAAAGCCCGCAATGAACAGGAGGCATTCCAATGAATGAAATGACGCAATTGAAATCCATGATCGACGGTTTGAAAAAACGCCGGATGGGTTTCAAGAAACAGCTGGACGATTTCAAGGCGTTGCAAGGCGAGATCGCTGCATTGGAGGCGCGCGCAGAATCGGATCCGGTGGCGCGCGGCAAGTTGCAAAAGCTGGAGGCGATGATGAAGTCCGGCGGCGAGCAGCTGCATCAGCAAATCGTATCTAAGGTTGCCATGGCGGAAAAAACCTTTTCCCAATTAGGCAAGCAATTGAAGCAGCTGGCGCCAGAAGACGATGCCAAGGCTAGCGCCATGGCCGAACCAGTCAAGGCCGCTCCGGTTCTTGCCAAAAAACATCGCCGTTCTTTTGTTTAAATCGCGTTAATTTAGTAAGGAGTTTTATTTATGAGCACTGCAATCTCTTCGATCTCTTCCTTCAGCAACGGCCAGGTGGATTCTGTCGGCAAGGCTGGCGACGGGGACAATATCGACTACCTGCGCGCGGCGCGGAACTACTCGCTGCTGGGCCAGGCCATCGCCACGATGGAAGAGGTCATGCTGCTGTTTACCGAACTGTCCAATGCCAAGTTCGCGCAGATGTCGAAGAAAATGGAAGTGTCGCGCGATGCGCAGGAAATGGCCAATAAAGTGGAGGCAGTGCTGGCAGGCATCACCGACCCCAAAGATACCAAGAAACTGCCTCAGGATGTGCTGGACTATCTGAAGGCTAACGGCATCAGCGTGGATTCGGTGGAAAACCTAGAGGGCGATCTCAGCCAGGCGGATCTGACGGCAGTGAAGTCCGCGCTGGAGTCCTTCTCCGGCCGCGCGTCTGACTTCGTGCAGCAGAGCCAGTTGAAGATGCAGCAGCTGATTCAGAACTTCAACACCGCGGTGACCATGGCCAATAGCTTGCAGAGCATGAACGCGGAATCGACCAAGTCCATCGCCCAGGCTATCCGTTAATGGATAAAGGCAGGCGGGTCAGTGCGCGGCGCCTGCCTCCCAATACCACTCTTGAAAGGAAATATCGATGAACACGGCTGTAAACCAACCCCCTTCCGGCGTAAACGTACCAACCACTGGCACTGCAGATTCCAGCGACAACAATGACTACCTGCGCGCGGCGCGGAACTACTCGCTGTTAGGCCAGGCCATCACCACGATGGAAGAGGTCATGCTGCTGTTTACCGAATTGTCCAATGCCAAGTTCGCGCAGATGTCGAAGAAAATGGAAGTGTCTCGCGATGCCCAAGAGAAGGCCAATGTAATGGAGGCCGTGCTGGCAAGTCTGACCGATCCTAATAGTAAAGGTCAGTTGCCGCCAGATGTTATTGAGTATATACGTGAGAATGGCATCTTAGTAGGAAATCAAACGATTGATGATTTTATTCGTGAAAATGGTCAATTCGTCGGATGCGTGTCAGAGGGGAGGTTTGAGAAAATGGATGAATATATAAAACGATTGGCAAATCTAATCGAATCTTGTGACAGAACAGGAAGTGATCTTCATCCATTTGAAAGGATGAAAGCTTTTTCTGATTTTATGGATGCTCTAGGCGTTAAAGTGGATGGAAAATCCGTGTCTGATCTTATCAACGAGACTTTGTACATCGATGAAAATGGCTATGAGAGAGTGCCGGTCGCGGTATTGGAGAAAATGCAGAATGCTTTAGAGGAGGCTAAAATGCCAGTTTTCAATATATCAAGTCTGACCGCTGTGAAATCCTCGTTGGAGTCATTCTCCGGACGCGCATCTGACTTCGTGCAGCAGAGCCAGTTGAAGATGCAGCAGCTGATTCAGAACTTCAACACCGCGGTGACCATGGCCAATAGCTTGCAGAGCATGAACGCGGAATCGACCAAGTCTATCGCCCAAGCTATCCGTTAAGCCACGACATGTTGCCGGGTGGTCTTGTCTCCGGCCGGCGCGTGTCAGTACAAGGAGTTTATTTTATGACTGATATCCATCATCAGCCTGAGCAGACAGACGACGAGTTGTACCGGCATTTCTTCTCGCGCGGCGGCTCGTTGCGCTTGCTGGCCGACATTCAGGGCGAGGACCTGGAGTCGCTGTACGGCTATGCCAAGCAGCTGTTCGATGGCGGCGAAATCGCTGCCGCCCGAAATGTCTACCAGTTGCTGAGCACGCTGGACCACTGGAATTTCGACTACCTGCTGGCGCTGGGCCTGTGCCATCAGCGGCTCGGCGCGCACAACGAGGCCGTGGTCTGCTTCGGCCGCGCCGGCCTGATCAAGGTGGACGACCCGCGCGCCGCGTTCTACGCCGGCATCAGCTATCGGCTGGACGGGAATGCGGAGTATGCGAGCAAGGCTTTCAAGGCGGCCATCAACTGGTGCGGCGAACAAATCGATTATCAGGCAATCAAGGCCAGCGCCGTAGACATGCTGGCTCTGCAACAGGAGGAAGTACCATGCTGATCGCACTCGATCGTTTCATGCCTGGCGCCGGCTTGCCGGCTGATTGGGCGGAGAAGGAAGAAGGAAAAAGCGGCGCCGCCCGCAAAGTCGGCGATGCCGTCAAGATGGTCTCCAGACCGTTGGCGGAGGTGCAATCGCAGCAACTGGGGCAGTTGGCTTCGCCGCGCGCCGCCAAGGAGCCGGTATCCCGGCAACAGGCAGCCGATGCGCTGGGCCGGATCATGGGAACTATCGATCAAGCCTCCGGCAGCGATGGCGCGGCCAAGGTGCCGGCATTCAGCTTGTCGGAGATCGAAAAGATTCCGATGGACTCGATGATCATGGCTTCCACGCTGATGACCTCGCAAATGCTGGGCGATACCGCAGCAGTCAAGAGCAAGGCTCTCGACATCATGAGTACGAAGCAGGAAGCGCTGCGCAAGAAGGAAGTGGAGAACATTCGGGAACAGATGAACAAGGCCATCGAGCAGCAGGACAAGGCCAAGAAGGCTGGCATTCTCAGCGTGGTTTTCGACTGGGTGGTCGCTGCGGTGGAGGTGGTGACTGGCGTCGCCAAAATGATAGGCGGTGTGATGACCGGCAATGTGATGCAGGCTGCCGGCGGTGCGATGGACCTCGTTGCTGGCATGGCGGGTCTGGTCAAGGCTATGGCTAATACGATGGCGCTTATTGACCCGGAGAATGCCGAAAAATACCAAAAGGTAGCGGACATTGCTGGAAAAATTCAATTGTCGTTTGAAATCGCCGGAGCGGTGGTGGACGTTACCAGTGCGGCGCGCAATCTGTTGGTGACCAAGATGATTCCGAAAGTCGCCGGCAAGGTACTGAAAGAAGGCGCGGAGCAAATGGTCAGTACAGCCATCAAGAAAGGCACGGCAGGCGCAGCCAAGAATGCGGCAAACGCAGTTGGCAAGCAAGTGGCGGATCAAGTCGCGACACAAGTTGCACAAGCGTTGGGCAAGGCCGCTGTCGATGCCGCCAAAGCCACCACCAAGAAGACAGTTGAGAAGTTCGCCCAGAAGTTTACCAACCAGATGCTGGAAAGGTTCACCCACGAAGCGATAGAAAAGATGGTGAGCAAGTCGGTGGAGAAAGTCATCAAGAAGGCTGTCAAGGAAGGTGTGGAACTGACTGCCCAGGAGGTCACCAAGCGAGTCGTGAATCAGGTATTCGCGGACGTGGTCAAGGCTACGATCAAAGCGACGCTGAAGGCACCGGCGCTTGTCGTGTCCAGCACGGTCCGCGGAGTGGCGGCAGGTGCAAAGGAGATCATGGTCGGTGAGATCGAGAAACAGCGAGCCAAACTGCAAAAGGAAATCGATTTGTTGATTCTGGATCAGCAATGGCTGCAGAGCTTCTTCGAGTTCTATGAGCAGGAAAAGAAGGAAGTCATCAAGAAGACGCGCGAACTGCTGGACAGCAAGAGCCAGGTGATCGATGACGGCCTCCAGGCGATGAGCCAGGCAGCTTCCACCCAGGCGCAGATCGCGTCTTCCATGGTGTAGAGGGGAGAGAGATGACGGATTTTTCGGTGGCTAGATTTAGCCAGAGTACAGGTGCGAATGGCGTCCCCGGGGAGTATTCCGTCAACTCGAAAAAAACCGGCGAACTACCCAAACTGCCAGAGTTGCAAATCGGCGCCGATCCATTGCACAACGTTCTCAATGACCTGAAGTCGCTTGATTTCGAGTCTTGCGGCCTGGAAGCGCCGATCCCGGATGGCCTCAACTACACGGTGCAGTTGCTGGCCGGCAACGAGGGCTTCGGGGCGCTGGACTTGCATGGCACGTTCAGCATCGGTGATCTGATGGCCAAGCTGCAAAGTTTGTATGGCCAGCAGCGCGAAGGTTTTTGGGCGATGCAGGCGGAGTTGCTGCCCTTGGTTGCTGCTGTCGCGCTGCTTGCAGTTCAGCAGCGCAGCGAGGCGGCGGAGCTCAATGCCCGGGCGCTGCAGGAAAACGCGGCGAGCGAGGTGGTTGGAGGCGCCGGCCAAGTGTTCTCCGCGGTTGGGGGAGAAACAGCTAGAGCAGTAGCGAGCAAAGGCGCGGCGCAAATCAGTGAAGCTATCTCCCTTCATGCCGTGGGCCATGAAGTGCAAGGCGCGCAGGAGGAAACGTCGGGAGAGTTGGCCCAGAAGCTGGCAAACAGTATCGGCCAACATCTGGCCAATGATGCCCGACAGGAAACTGCGAATCGGCAGGAGTATATCCCATTGATGGAGGGGATGATCGCTGTGTTAGCTAAGGATGGCCAAAGCTGGGTTCGCCGGTGAAGCACAAGCAGTGAAATCAATTATCGTGACACCACAAAGTGGCACGCAACATTTGTTTAGGAAAGTTATCATGATGGATATTAACAAAGTTGGAGTCTCGAACACGGTACCAACCGTCCCACAGCAGCTTTCGGGACAGAGTGTGGATAAGGGCAGTACTGGGGTATATGCCACCATAGACAACCTGATTGCGATGCTGCAGAAAATGAACATCGATATCCGCGACATGGAGCGCGATTTCCATGCCGCTGGCCAGCAGCGGGCAGCGGCTGTCCAGTTAAAGTCGATCGATACCAAGCTGGAGAGCATCGAACTTAAGTACAAGGCTGCGTGGAAGAACGCCAGCGCTAAAGTCCTGTCAGGATTTTTGAGTGCGGGCGGCGCGGCCATCGGAGGAGTCGCGGGCTCGGGGGGAGACCTGATGTCCACGGGGCTGTCGGGGGTGGGCAAAGCGGCGGAGGGCGGCATTAACTGGGGTACCGCTAGCCTAACACGCGATGCTGAGCAGAAGAATATTCTTGGCGAATTCCAGGCTGATCATGCTGCCGAGCGGTATAAAGCGTTGAGTGCCGCTGCCGAGAAGGCGGCCGAAGCATCGAGCCGCATGCATGATTTGACGCGTCAGCTGATGAGCATGCAAGAGCGAATGATGTCGGTCGTCAAAATTTAACTCCACTTATGAATCGTGAGCGGATATGGGTTTTCCCATATCCGCCGAATGGAGAGTCGAAATGCAAGAAATGAATATCAAACCGGATGTCGTTACGCAATTTCTGCTGTCGCAGGGTTTAGTGCCAGAGGCAGAATATTTTGGCAACAGCCATGTTTTGGTCGGACAGCGAGTCAAACTGCTGGATTGCGAACTGGTTTATCGCCTGGAGGATGAGGAATTGATTATTTGCGACTTCGTCGCCAAGCAGCCGGTACAAGGTTCCGCCAGCGCCGTTGCGGCTTTTATCCATCTGATCCATAAAATTGAAAAATCGGTTCCGACAGTGAAGCGGGTGAGAGGGCTGTTTTTGGAAAGCATGACTCGGCCAGAGCTGAATCAGATCCGGATGAGGCTGTCCAAAGTTCTGGAGGCGCAGGGTGCCACGTGGCGCGACATCGATGGCGAGTTGTGGCTGGTCTATGAAATCGGACTGGCTCAGGCGGTGTAGCGAATCTACAGCTGACGTGAGTGCCTCAGAAACCGGGACTGCTGGTATCGCGCATCGACTTCCGCAGAACCCGGGCCATGAGGGGGCTCGCGTCCATGCAGTCGGCGGCGACGAACGGCGGCTCAGCCCACTCTCAGCAGGCGGTAGGTGTTGCGCCCGGCGGATTTGGCCTGGTACAGGCCCTCGTCGGCGATTTTCAGCAGGCGCTCCGGCGTGATGTCCGGCATGTAAGCGTAGGCGACGCCTATGCTGGTGGAGACGCGGTGGGGCTTGCCGGCCAGCTCGGCATCGCGGCAGACCGCCGCCATCAGCTTGTCCACCACGGCGGTCGCGGTGCATTCGGCGTCCAGGCCGACCAGCAGCACCACGAATTCGTCGCCCCCCAGCCGCGCCACGTGGTCGGTGCCGCGCACATTCTGGCGCAGGCGGCGCGCGAAGATCTTGATCAATTCGTCGCCGGCGGCGTGGCCCAGCGTGTCGTTCACCTGCTTGAAGTGGTCGATGTCCAGGAACAGCAGCGCCAGCGCCTGGCGCTTCAGGTAATGATGCTTGATCTCGTCGTTCAGGATGTCCATGAAGGCGGCGCGGTTGAGCAGGCCGGTCATCGCGTCCTGGGTGACCTGGCTGCGCAGTTCGATTTCCCGGGCGCGCGACTGGGTGATGTCCCAGATCATCACGTAGAAGCCCGACACCGTGCCGTCCGCATGCTGTTGCGGGATGTAGCGGCCCTCGACGTAGCGCGGGCTGCCGTGAAGATGCATTTCCATCTCGAAGGACACCGCTTGCCCTTGCAGCGCCTGTTCCACGTGGGGGCGGACCGCCGCGTAGCTTTCCTCGCCCAGGAAGTCGCGCATCTCGCGGCCGATCACCTGTTCCGGCGGAATGCCGAACAGGCGGGTGTAGGTCTTGTTGCAATAACGGTAGCGCTGGTCTGCGTCGACGAAGGCCACCAGCGCGGGGATGGAGTCGGTCACGGTTTTGAGCAGCGCCTCGCGCAGCACCAGATCCAGCTCGGCCAGCTTCTTTTGCGTGATGTCGCGCACGCTGATGCTGATGCCGTCGCCGGCGCGGACGATTTCCTGATGGATCCAGGCGGGGTGGCTGACGTCGAAGGCGCGCGGCACCTCTTCGGACAGCGGCAGGCCGGTGTCGATCACCTGCCTGTAGCTTTCGAAGTGGTTGGGCACGTCCAGCGCCGCCGCCAGCGCCTTCCAATTTCGGCCTATGGCTTCGTCGCGCCGCAGACGCCACATCCGCTCCGCTTCCGCGTTTAGGTAAACCACGCGGAAATCGTCCACCTCGCCTGACTGGCCGCGCAGCGCCTCCATGATGATGAAGGCGTCCATATTGGCTTCCGCGGCGTTGCGGAAACGCTCGGCGGCCATTTCAGCCATCTGGTTGGATCGCAGCACCTCCCGCAGCAGCGGCGAGGTGCGCCAGCGCAGAATCAGGGTGCCCACGACGACCAGCGCCAGCATGATCAGCGCGTTGATTTCCAGATCGCGGCGCATGGGCGCCAGCAGGTCTGCTACGCGAATCTTGTAGCTGAAGGCGAGTCCGCTGTCGCCGACCGGCGCATAGGCGGCGATCACGTCGCGGCCGGAATAGTCGACGGTGTGCAGCGAGCCGCTCTTGCCGAAAAAGGCTGGCCACATGGTGAAGTGATGGATGTTGCCGGCTATCGGAATCGTGGTGCCCGGGTCCCGCGGCGATTGGGAGAAACAGCGCAGATCATGTTGGTCGTGGCCGCACAAGGCGTACAGGCCGCTGAGGCTGTCGCGCGGGGCCGTATCTTGAACGACGCGGTCGAACATGTCCAAACGCTGCTCGAGCACCAGCCTCGACGAGCCGGCCGAGGTGCGGTAGACGTCGACGGTGCGGTACAGGTAATGGCCGTTCCACAACAACTGGGCGCCCGCCGGCGAGCGCAGCGCCAGCGCCTGGCGAGGCCGGCTCTCGAAATATCCCACCTGCACCAGCGTGCGGCCGCCGCCGTCCTCGATGGCGATGCCGTTCAGCGTCATGTGATTGCGGGCGGCCAGCTCGGCGGCGGCGGCGCTGGCATCCAGCCTGCCGTTGCTGGCGTCCTCCAGCAGCTTCTGCACCGCAGGCCGCTGGTAGATGCGGCGGGCAATATCGCCGCTGATGCCGAACTGGGTGGTGAGCAGAGCGGCGCGCTGTTTCACGGAGTTGGACATCATGGTGCGCAGGCTGTGCTCGTGCGCCTCGCTGGAGACGCGGTGGATCAGCAGGCCGGTCGTCAGTGCGATCGAAACCAGGAGCACGGTGGCGGTCACGGAGATCGAATCGGCCATGTCCTGCGAGCGCGGGTGCCGGCGCTGCGCCTGCTGCGCCAGCCCGTACAACCCCAGACTGGCGGCGATGACGCCCAGCGCGGTCAGCAGCGCCATCCGCACCGACGCGCCCCAGCTGTACAGCAATTCAAGGTTGATCACATAAGCGGCGGCCCCAAGCGCGCCCAGCAGCAGCGGCGCCAGCACGCAGGCGCGCAAGGCTTGCAACCTGCCAGGCGTGGCGGCGGGCAACAGCCACATGCCGATGGTCAGCATAGCCAGCGCCAGCGCGGTGGTCGGCGCCATCCTGCCGGGGATGGGCACGACGTCGTGCCGCCAGGCGTGCAGTTCGGGAAAGTCTATCCACCACTGCCGGCCGCTCAGGTGTTCGGCCGCAACCATCGCGACAATGAGCAGAATCAGCAGAACGGGCAGCCGGTGAGCCCACCCGTGCGGCCGCCACAGCGCCAACAGCAAGCCGATGCCGTACAGCGCCATGCAACTGGCGGTGGAAATCACCATGTGGATGTTTTCCGGCAGGATGGGCGCGAGGCGCAGCAGCCAGCCGGCGACGACGTTGCCGCCGAGCAGGATCAGGAACAGGCCGGAGGCGCCCGTCAACAGCGCATGGCGGCGGTGCAGCAGGCGGCGTTTGATATCGGAAAAAGGCGTGGGCACAACGTTTATCCCGCAAGCCGTTATTGAAATTCTTGCTTGAATGTTAGGACAAATCCTGGATGCAGGATGGTGATGCGCCGCTTGCGCGGCGCGTTCCATTCCGAGGCGGCATGCCTGGCGCATGATTGATGGTGGATGTCTCCGAATTTGCGGACGAGAATGCCAAAAGTATAAATTGGTCCGGCCGTTCCGGCCGGCGCCGCGGCAAGACGGCGCGCTGGGGCGCAGACAAAGGAGAACACGCCATGAAAGCGAAAACGCCCGCAAGCTCGTCGTTGATCGAGCGCCGTTCCATAGACTTCATCCCCGAAAGCGAGCGGCATGGCCGCGTATTCAGCCAGTTCACCTTGTGGCTGGCGGCCAATCTGCAGATCACCGCCGTCGTCACCGGCGCGCTGGCCGTGGCGCTGGGTGGCGACATCGTCTGGTCCATCGCCGGCTTGCTGTTGGGGCAGATCGCCGGCGGCGCGGTAATGGCGCTGCACGGCGCGCAGGGCCCCCGGCTGGGCTTGCCGCAGATGTTGGCCTGCCGCGCGCAGTTTGGCGTCAAGGGCGCGGTGCTGCCGCTGGCGCTGGCCTGCGTCATGTACCTGGGCTTCAACGCCACCGGCATGGTGTTGTCCGGCCAGGCGCTGGGCCAGTTGCTGCAGCTGAGCGACGCTGCGGGGAGCCTGCTGTTCGCGCTGGCGGTGCTGCTGGCCGCGGCGCTCGGCTACCGGGCGATACACCGGCTGGGGCGGGTGGATCTGCTGCCGTTGCTGGCGGAGCATGCCCGTTTCGAGCCGGCCGCCTTCGTCACGGCGATATCGTTGTCCGCGTCCTGGCAAATCGCTTTCGCGCCCTACGTGTCCGATTATTCGCGCTACCTGCCGTCGGCCACGCCGCCGGCGCGGGTGGCGTGGGCGATAGGCTTGGGCTCAACGCTGGGGGCGCAGATCGCGATGTCGCTGGGCGTGCTGGTGGCGGCCATCGGCGGCGCGGCCTTCCGCGGGCACGAGGTCGCCTATTTCGTCGGCCTGGGCGCCGACGGCGCCATCGCCGCCGCGCTGTTCTTCTGCGTGGCTTTCGGCAAGGTCACGATTTCCACGCTCAACGCTTACGGCGGCTTCATGTGTGCGGGTGGCATCGCCTCGGCGTTCGGCGCGCGCCCGGAGGCGCTGGGGCCGCGCCGGCGCTGGCTGATCGTCGCTTGCATGGTTTTGGTCTCGCTAGGGATCGCGGTCTGGGCGCAGCAAGGCTTCCTGCCGCTGTTCAAGTCTTTCCTGTTGCTGCTGCTGGCGCTGTTCACGCCGTGGAGCGCGGTGAACCTGGCGGATTTTTACCTGTTGCGGGGCGGGAGGGTGGACTTGGCGACGTTGGAAGGAGCCGATTACCGTTGGCCGGGGCTGCTGGCTTACCTGGCGGGCGTGCTGTTGCAGCTGCCCTTCATCGACAGCGCCCTGTTCAGCGGACCCATGGTCCGCGTGCTGGGCGGCGCCGACGTTTCCTGGCTGGCAGGCTGGCTGGGCGCGGCCGGCCTTTACTGGCTGATGATGCGCCGGGGCGCGGCCGCGTGGGCGGCCGTCCCCGGCGGAGGGCGAAGCGCCGGCTAGGCGTTTACCATGGCCGCGCCGATGACGGGCAGGGCGGCACCACCGGCGCGTTGCTGCCGGTGTCGATGAAGCCGTCGCTGATCCAGTGGCCGGAGGCGGTGCGGTTCCAGATGTCGGTGCGGCCCCAGACGCCGTCCACCGCCTCGCCGCGGATGTGGCATTGCAGCGCCACCTGTTCGCCGCGCGCCGCGCTGCCGACGATTTCCGCGCTCAGGCTGGGGCCGCCGCGCAGGTTGACGCGGCTGTCGCCGCCGCGCGGCGTGGCGACGCCGCTGGAACCGCTCGGCGTCGGCGCGGGGTCGCTGCCGCCGCTGTAGTGGGTCAGGCGTCCGCCCACGTTCACCCGGCTGCCGTTGCGCGAGGCGTAGCCCTGGTAGGCGCGGCCACCGGAGAAGAATTGCCATCCGCCCAGCCACTTGCGGTTCACCGGCTCGGCCTTGCCCTGGTGGATCAGCGAGAAGTGCACATGGGGGCCGGTGGTGCTTCCGCCGCAAGGCAGGCCGTTGCCTATCTTGCCCAGATAGGCGCCCTTGGCCATCCGCTGGCCGTCGGCCACCGTGTTGAGGTTGATCATGTGGTAGTAGGTGGAGGAATAGCCGTTGTCGTGCACCAGCTTGACCAGTCCGCTGCCGTTGCGCAGGCAGCTTTTGTAGATCACGCCGGCCTGCGGTGCCAGCACCCGGCCGTCGCCGCCGGCGAAGTCTATGGAATCGTAAGGCTGGCTCTCGCCGCTGTAGCCGTGCGGGCCGCCGGTCATGCTCCAGCTTGAGCCTTCCTGCCAGGGCAGGCCCAGGCCGGTGGCGTCGGGCGCCAGCCGCTTGGCGCGGATGGCCTGGCTGCGCCAGGCGCGCCGCTCGTCGGCGCTCAGCCAGCCGTCCGGCGCGGCTTCCAGCAGCGCGGCGAAGCCGTCTTCTCCTTCCATGGCCAGCTGCCAGCCCTGGTCGGTCTGGCGCGCCAGGAACAAGCGGGACAACGGCACCTGGTCGGCATCCGCGCCGGCCATGAGCGGCAGCGGCTGGGTGGCCGATCCGATCACCCAGCGGCGGTCGGCGCTTTCGCGGTTCACTTCCACCAGCGGCTGCGGCAGATCTCCCTTGGCCAGCGGTCGCGGTGCGAGCCGCGCCAAGGCGTCGGCGGCTTGCTGGCGCAGCGCGGGGTCTTGGGCCTCCTCGGCGGCGTGGGCGGACGCCGCGCCCAGGCCGATCAGCAGCGCGGACAGATATGAAATGGCGGATTTCATCATCACGGACTCCTTATCGTTCTGAACAGGAACAGCGTGATCGACCATATAGCGAGTGATTTTTATTTTCAGCTGTCCCTAAGAGAGGCGGGCGCAGGGGAACCTTTTCGCGGGCATGAAAAACGGGAACCCGCGGGTTCCCGTTGGATGGAAGTCGGACAGCGGCTCAACGCTGGCTGGCGTCCTGAAGATTCTTGGGACCGAAGGCGGAGGGCAGCAGCGCGTCCAGCGTGGTGTCGATGATGTCTTCGCCGTCGCAGATCGAGCGCACGCGCATCGTCGGACCGAATTCGTTCAGCACCTGGCGGCAGGCGCCGCAAGGCGAGGCAGGCTTGTCGGTGGGGGTGTAGATGCAAACCGCCACCACTTCCTGCATGCCGTGGTTGGCGCGGGCGGCGAAGATCGCGGTGCGCTCCGCGCAGTTGCTCAGGCCGTAGGAGGCGTTTTCCACATTGCAGCCGATGTGTATCTTGCCGTTGCCGTCCAGGATGGCGGCGCCGACGGTGAAGCGGCTATAGGGCGCGTAAGCCTGGCGGGCGGCCAGTTGCGCGGCCATTTCCAGTTCGGCCCACTGTTCATTGCTGGGTATTTGCTGCTTGCTGGTCATGCTGCCTCCATAAAACCAGGTCGGCGCCGGATGATGCGCCAGGGGGCGTGGCCTTGTCAATGCGACAGCCGCGCCGCTTGGGTCAGGGGTTCTGCCGTGATTCTCCAACAGATGCATGATATGCCACTTTGTCCTGGCGCAAGTGGCGGCCGCAGTAGTCCAGCATGGCCTCGGTCAAAGCCTGGGACAGCTCGGATTCCACCCGCCAGTGGTGCCAGTACAGCGGCAGGTCCATGTATTGGCCGGGGAACAGGTCCACCAGCCGGCCGTCTTCCAGGTCGCCGTCCAGCATCAGCTCCGGCAGCAGGCTGTAGGCGACGCCCTGGCGGGTGAGTTCGACGAAGCCCTGGGCCGAGGGCACGGTGAAGCTGGGAAAGCCGCCCTCGTAGCCGATCGCCTGGCGCAGGAACTGGCCGTGCACCGCGTCCTTGCGGCTGAAGATGATGCTGGGCGCGCGCGCCAGCGCCGCGTGGTCGACGCCGTCCGGAAAATGCCGCGCGGCGAAGCGCGGCGTGGCCAGGCACAGATAGCGCATCGCGCCCAGGTAATGCTGGACGCCGGTCTGGATCGGCACCGGCCGGGTGCTGACGCAGCCCATCACGTGGCCGGTGCGCATCAGTTCATGGGTGTGGTCCTGGTCGTCGACCACCACGTCCAGCAACAGGTCGTGGGCTTCCAGCACCGGCGTCACCGCCTGCAGATACCAGGTGGCCAGGCTGTCGGCGTTGACGCCGACGGCGAGCGTGGTGAATTCGCGCTGGCGCGGCGCGGGACTGAGTTTTTGCAGCAGCTGGTTTTCCATCAGCAACAACTGCTGATAATGCCGCAGCAGCTGGCGCCCGGCCTCGGTGGCCTCTGCCGGCGAGGTGCGGGTCAGCACGGGCTGGCCCAGTTGTTCCTCCAGCTGGCGTATGCGTTGCGATACCGCGGATTGGGTCAGAAACAGCTTCTTGGCGGCTTTGTCGAAGCCCCCGGTTTCCGCCACTGCGGCCAGGGTCTGTAATTGTCTGGGGTCGAACACTTCGCGGTCCCTGGTCTTTTGACGATAAGAGGTCGTTTAATAATGCCGCCGGGCTTGCTTAAAAGCCAGCGCCGTGGCATGTTGCAGGCTTTGGCGGCCGGCCTTGCCCGACGCGGCTTTCCGCGATGGATTCCGGGGGGCGCCTCCGGTCGACACGGTACAAGAAATACCTGCTCCTGGGCAGGTGGGCGAGATAGTAGGGACGGCGGTCCGGCAGGCCGCGTTCCAGCCACGACAGGCGCAGAAAACAATGCATACGGATGAAATGGCACTCCTGGCGAACATGTGCCGCTTTATCGGAATCCGGACCGAACACCTGGCGCAATTGCCGCGCCACGCCGACGCGGGGCTGGCCCGCAGGGAGCTGCTGGGCAAGGAGCTTTACTGGCATCTGCTGAAAAGCCCCGGCGAGGCGGAGCGCTTGCAGCGCCACCATGGCTGCGATCAGGACGAGCTGGCGGCGATGCTGCTGGCGGAGTGGGACGCGCTGCTGAGCGCGCCGCTGGACTCGGCCGTGGCAGCGGCGCTGGTCGAGCAGGGCGAACTGTATTGCCGGCTGGGCGTGAGCCTGGGCTGGCTGCAGGGCCTGTACGAGCGTTGCCAGCCGCATCTGCTTGGCGGTTTGGAGCAGGCGGCGGGCACCGAGGCGGCTCGGCTGCTGCGCAAGCGCATCCTGCTGGACCAGATGCTGAAGACCCATGGCTACCAGCAGGCGCTGAAGCGCGAGGCTTCGCGCCATGGCGAGCATTTCCAGGCGATGTCCGGCCTGTACGCGACGCTGAGCGGCGTCAGCTTGGCGCTGGCCGACAGCGCCGACCGCCGCATCCTGCTGCAGACCGTCTGCGACGTCTGCGTGCGCGAGGCCGGCTTCGAAATGGCCTGGGTGGGCCTGCTGGACGCGGACGAAAAGCGCGTCGAGGTGGCGGCGCTGTCCCGCGGCGAGCGGGCGTCCATGCCCGGCGAGCTGCCGGGGCACGCCGAGGACGCGCAGGCGCCGGGCCCGGTGTCGCGCGCGCTGCGCAGCCGCGCGGCCCAGGTCAGCAACGACGCGCAATCCGATCCCGCACTGAAGCCCTGGCACGGCGCGCTGAGCCGCCAGGGCATCCGCAGCCTGCTGGTGGTGCCGCTGCTGGTGCGCCAGCAGGTGGCGGGCGCGCTGGCGCTGCACGCCGGCGAAGAGGGTTTTTTCGACCAGTCCCGCCGCGCGCTGTTCGAGTTGATGGCGCGCGAGATCGGCCGCGGGCTGGAGCGCCATGACGCGCTGGAGCGCAGCCACCGCGCCGAGACCGAGCTCGCTTTCCTGGCCCAGCACGACGCCCTGACCGGTCTGCCCAATCGCAACCGCATGCAGGAACTGATTGCCCGGCTGCTGCAGTCGCGCCGCGACGGCGGCCAGGTGGCGGTGCTGGCGATCGCCGTTGAAGGCTTCCACGACATCAACGCCCGGCTGGGCTACGAGGGCGGCGACCTGGTGCTGTGCGAGATGGCGCGCCGCCTGCGCCAGGCCATCTACCCGTTCGGCCATGTCGGCCGGGTCGGCGCCGCGCGCTTCGTCGCCTGCTCGGAACGCACAGACAGGCTGCAGGAGCTGGTGGAAGAGCTGATGAGCTTGTTGCCGCAGCCGGTGGACGCGATGGGCGCCCAGGTGGAGATACGCTGCAGCGTCGGCGTCGCGGTCAGCGGTGACGCGCTGTGCGATGCGGCCAACCTGCTGCGCCGCGCCGGCCTGGCGCTGAACCGCGCCAAGGAGGAGGGCGGCGGCCACTCCCGCCACTACGACGCGGCGATGGACGAGGAAATCCACAAGCTGCACGCGCTGCGCAGCGCGTTCGCGCTGGCCATTCCCCGCGGCGAGCTGGCGCTGTTCTACCAGCCCAAGATCAATCTGCAGAATCACCGCATCGAAGGCGCGGAGGCGCTGGTGCGCTGGGTGCGCAACGGGCGGCACGTGCCGCCGGGCGAGTTCTTCACTGCGATCGAGCATACCAACCTGATGCGCGAGCTGGACTGGTGGGTGCTGCGCGAGGCGGTGCGGCAGATGGGCGAGTGGCGCCGGCGCGGCCTGTCGCTGCCGGTCAGCGTCAATCTGTCCGCCGCCACGCTGAAGCATGAGGATTTTCTGCTGGGGCTGGAGACGCTGCTGGAGGCGAACCCGCTGCCGGCGGGCTTCCTGGAGCTGGAAGTGCTGGAAACCGTCACCCAGCAGGAAGCGGAGCAGATCACCGCCAAGCTGGAGCGCTGCCGCGACCTGGGCCTGTCCATCGCGCTGGACGACTTCGGCACCGGCGCGTCGTCGCTGGTGCATCTGCAGCAGTTGCCGTTCGATACCATCAAGATCGACCAGCGCTTCGTGCGCCTGCTGCTGGACATGCCGGGCAACGAGGCCATCATCCGCAGCATGCTGTCCTTCGCCCACTATACCGGGCGCAAGCTGGTGGTGGAGGGGGTGGAGAGCCGCGCGATCTGGAGCCGGCTGCGCGAGATCGGCTGCCATGACGGCCAGGGCTACGGCATCTCGCCGCCCTTGGCCGCCGGAGAATTGCCGGAGTGGTTGAAGCAGTGGAGCAAGGGCGCGATTATAAATTCTGCTTATGTATCATGATTTTTATTAGTTTTACTTAAGCATTTCCGCCGGTTAATCTGCCTGCAAATAGTTTGGAGCAGGCAATGTTCAATTTCAGTGTTTTCCTTTCCGCGCTGGGCATCTCCTTCAGCCAGATCGTCGGCATCGGCCCGCAGAACGCTTATGTGCTGCGGCAGGGCATAGGACGCAGCCACGTGCTGCCCATCGTCGCCATCTGCATCGTCGCCGACGTGTTGCTGATCGCCGCCGGCGTGTTGGGGGTGGGCAAAGTTGTGGCCGGCATTCCCGGCTTCATCAGCGTGGTCACCTGGGCCGGCGCGGCTTTCATCCTGTGGCTGGGGTTCAAGTCCTTCCGCTCGGCGCTGAACGCCGGTGGCATGACGCTGGAGGGCGGCGTGGAGCGCGACCGCAAGAGCGCCATCCGCACCATCCTGGTGGTGACCCTGCTCAATCCCTACGTTTGGCTGGACACCGTGGTGCTGATCGGCAGCGTGTCCTCGGTGTACGGCGAACACGGTTCGCTGTCTTTCCTGATGGGCAGTCTGAGCGCTTCCGTGCTGTGGTTCGGCGCCATCGGCCTGTTCGCCGGCAAGCTGGCGCCGCTGTTCACCAAGCCTGCGAGCTGGCGGGTGCTGGACTGCGTGATCGGCTTCGTGATGCTGTTCACCGCCTCCATGCTGGTCTACAACTACGGGCTATCCGCGCCGCTGCCGCTGTAATCTTCCAACGCCGTTTTCAAGGCCTGCAAGGCCGGCAGTTCCAGCGCCTGGGGCGCATGGCACAAGCCGACGCGGCGGTAGGGCGTCGCACCGGACAGCGGGATGGCCTCCAGGCCAGGATGGTCGTTCGCCAGCGAGGCGGGCAGCAGCGCGACGCCGAGCCCCGCGGCCGCCATGTGGGCGGCCAGCCTCAGGCTGCCGGCCCGCGCGGCCGTCGCCAGCGCCGGCGCCGCGGCGCCGTGCAGATCCAGCAGCCGCTGGTGGCTGGGATGGTCCGGGCAGACGATCCAGTCCGGCTCGTCCAGCAGCGCCATATCCACCTGATCGCGCGCCGCCAGCCGGTGGCCGGCCGGCACGGCCAACACGAAATTTTCCTCCCACAAGGGCAGAAACAGCTCGTCCTCGCAGCGGCCGTCCTCGGCCGCCAGCCGCGCGTCGCCGCAGCATCCTTCCCGCGTTTCCAGCAATATCGCCGGTTCGGCCCGCGCCGCGCGCGCCAGCAAGGCTTCCAGGTGGCTGCGGCTCACATCGCCGTCCACGCCCAGGCATAGCGGCAGGCAATCGCGCCGCTGGCGGAACATGCCGGCCAAGGCCTGTGCCTGAGCCAGCATCCGGCGCGCCTGCGGGTAGAGCAGGCGGGCGTTTTCGCTGACATCGACTCCGCGGGGCTGCCGTTCGAACAGGCTGACGCCCAGCTCATCTTCCAACTGGCGTATGGTGACGGACAGCGTTGGCTGGGTGACGAACAGCCGCTGCGCCGCCAGCGTGATGCTGCGCTCCTCGAAAACGGCGACAAATGCCTTTAGTTGGCGAATATCCATAAAAATAATCTATTTCAGGCAGAGATTTTTATCATTTTTCAGTCGGCATGGCGGTAAATATACTGCATGGCATCTGTTTCGTATCGATAAATCTTATGGAAGGAGAGAGTCCATGAACAAGCCCCTGATCGTGATCACCGGCGCGAGCTCCGGCATCGGCGCCGCCGCCGCCAAGCGGTTTTCCCAGGCAGGCCACCCGCTGCTGCTGCTGGCGCGCCGCGTCGACAAGCTGGAGGCGCTGGAATTGCCGAACACCTTGTGCCGCCGGGTGGACGTGAGCGATGGCGCCCAGCTGCAGGCCGCGCAGGCCGAGGCTGAGGCGCGCTTCGGTCCTGCCGACGCCATCGTCAACAACGCCGGCGTGATGCTGCTGGGCGCGATGGCCAAGCAGGATCCCGACGAGTGGCAGCGCATGCTGGACGTCAACGTCAAGGGCCTGCTCAACGGCATCCACGCGGTGCTGGCCGGCATGGTGGCGCGCGGCCGCGGCACCATCATCAACATCAGCTCCATCGCCGGGCGCAAGACCTTTCCCAACCACGTGGCCTACTGCGGCACCAAGTTCGCCGTGCACGCGATCTCGGAAAACCTGCGCGAGGAAGTGGCCGCCAGCGGCGTGCGGGTGATCACCATCGCGCCGGGCGCGGTGGAAACCGAGCTCCTGGGCCATACCACCGACGAAGCGATCAAGGCCGGCTACCAGGAATGGAAGCAGCAGATGGGCGGCGTGCTGGAGGCGGATGACGTGGCCGAGGCCATCGCCTACGCCTACGGCCAACCGCAGCGGGTGTGCGTACGCGAGATCGTGCTGGCGGCCACCGGGCAATCAGCCTAAGCGACTCGGGGCGGCTTCAGAGGTCGGCATAGGAAAGGGGCGGTCCGCAGCAGCGGCCCGCTCTTTGCATAGATATTCTCACTACGTAATAAGTGTAATTTAACAGCAAAATAAAGACATAAAGTTAGAATATCAAATTTAAATTTTATAAAAATTTATTCTTTCCAGAATGATTATTCATTTGCCATAAAAAGATCTCCGTGACGCAATACTCAAGGAGAAAGAGATCATGACAAGGAAAATCATCACGCTGTGCGCGCTTGGCGCGGCCCTGGCAGGCCAGGCCGGCGCGGCGCTGGCCCTGCCGGTGAACAACAGCTACATCCAGTCCAGCGCCAATGAGATCCGGGGCTTCCTCGGCTCTTACGCCCGCCCGACGGTTTATGTCGACCAGAGGGCCTGCGGCGAGCCGCAATCCAGCGCGATGGCCTGCGGCCCTTACACCATCAGCGTCGGCACTGGTTTCCTGCAGCAGCAGGAAAACAGCTACGGCAACTACGTGGCCAAGTTCATCCTGGCGCACGAGTGGGGCCATTCCGTCCAGTTCACCCGCGGCATCAACCGCCAGCCGCCGATGCAGGAACTGCAGGCCGACTGCGTGGGGGGCACCTTCGCCAAGTACGCCGAGACCAATCTGCGCTATTCGAGCTTCATCGAGAATGCGGTGGCTTCGGCGCGCGACGCGGCCGACTACGCCGAGCACGGCACGCCGTCGCAGCGCGACTACTACTCGCGCTACGGTTACGCCAACGGCTTCAACGTCTGCATGACGCGGATCTGACGATGAAGAGGGCAACCGTGTTGATCGCAGCGGCCGCAGGGACGGCGGCCGTGGCGGCATGGCTATGGCTGCCCACTCACTTCGCGATGGCGGGCGGCGCGTCCGGACAGGCGCAGCCCGTCGCCACGAAGGGGGGCGGATCGGAAACGGAAGCGGCGGGGAAGGCTGCCAGGCCCGCGGCCGATGGCTTCAGTTTCGCGGTGGGCGGCGACCCGTCGGCGCAGCTGCAGGCGGCCGCCTCGCCGCCGGAAACGCCGGCGGAGCGCGCTCGCAAGCAGGAGCTGCGCAAGCTGGGCTACATGATAGACGCGCGTTATTACCAGATGTCGCTGGCCGACCTGCGCATGGCCGCCAGCCGCGGCGATCCGCAGGCGCTGACGCATCTGGCCGAGCGCTATCTGTTCCAGCTGGACGGCAAGCCCAAAGAGCCCGACTACCAGCCGGACTTCCGCTACCGCGAGGAAGCGCGCGAGGCGTTGCAGCAGGCATACGCGCGCGGCAACCTGCATGCGGCGGCCATCATCTCGGAGAGTTATCTGCTGGACAAGCAGCCGGAAGAGGCTGCCGCCTGGAACCTGGTGGCGCGCCGATCCGGCGACACCCTAAGCGCCGACTGGCTGCTGAAGACCAAGGACTACCAGGCGCTGACCGCGCAGCAGAAAGCCAACGCCGCGCGGCGAGCGGACCAGTTGTGGCAGTCGCTGCAGCGGCGCAAGGCCGCGGCCGGCTAGTCTGAGGGGACGCGGCGCTTCAACGCGGCCTGCCGGGCCGCAGCGAAGCGCCGCGCACCTCGAATTTCACCGCCTGCACCACCTTGCCGTCGCCGCCGCGCAGCTCCAGCCGATGCCGGCCCGGCCAGGGGAACCAGGCCAGCTCCGCTCCGCTTCCCAGCCGCTTGCCGTCCAGCCACCATTGCGGCTTGGCCACGCCGCGCGCGCGCAGCACCATGCGCTGGTTGGCCGGCGGAATGTCCGGGTCGAGCGCGAAGATGCTGCCGTCCACCGGCGCGGCGATGCCCGGGGTCAGGTCGGCGGCGGCGCCTTTCTGCGGCACGATCAGGGCGCGCTGGGTGCCGGCCAGGAACCACTCGGTCCGGGGCGCGGCCACGTCGCCCTGATAGCGGACCCGCTGGCGCACCAGGCCGGCCGGCGGCGCGGGCGGCGGCAGGGGCGCGGCCGATTGCTGGGCGCGGTCCAGCACGGTCTGCCAGACCGGCGCCGCGCCGTGCATGCCGGATACGTCCCACATCGGCTCGCCGCTGGCATTGCCTACCCAGGCCGCCACCGTGAAGCGGCGTGAGAAGCCCACCGCCCAATTGTCGCGCATGTCCTTGCTGGTGCCGGTCTTCACCGCGCTCCAGTACCGGGTGGACAGCGCGCTTTCCAGGCCGAAGGTGAGCGCGCGCGCGGTGCGGTCGGACAGGATGTCGGCGATGATGAAGCTGCTGGCGGCGTCGAGCAGCCGCGCCGGTTTGGGCTTGGCGTCGGTCAGCGTCCAGCGCGGCGGGCTGGACAGGCCCTGGTTGGCCAGCGTGCGGTAGGCGTTGGCCAGGTCCAGCAGGCGGATGTCGGCGGCGCCCAGCGCCAGGCTGTAGCCGTAGTAGTCGCCGTCCTCGGTCAGGGTGGAGAAGCCCAGCTTCACCAGCCGGTCGCGCGCGGCGTTGGGCGTGACCATCTCAATCGTCCGCACCGCCGGGATGTTCAGCGATGACGCCAGCGCGCTGCGCACCGGCACCAGCCCCTTGAAGTCCTTGGAGTAATTTTGCGGCGCGTACAGGCCGCTGCCGGTCTGCAGGTCCAGCGGGCTGTCGTCCAGCAGCGAGGCCGCGGTCAGATAATGCTTTTCCAGCGCCTGCTGGTACAGGAAGGGCTTGAGCGTGGAGCCGGCCTGGCGCGGCGCGGTGACGCCGTCCACCTGGGCGGCGTTGGACAGGCCGCGGCCGCTGGAGCCCACCCAGGCCAGGATGTCGCCGCTCTGGTTGTCCAGCACCACCAGCGCGCCGTCCTGCACATTGCGCTGCGACAGCGCGGACAGGTGGCGTCGCAGCGCGGCGGCGGCGAAACGTTGCAGCGGCAGGTCCAGCGTGGTCGCCACCCGGCTGCCGGCGGCGAAGCGGCGCGCCTGCTGCAGCTTCTGGGCGAAATGCGGCGCGTCCTGCTCGGCCAGCGGATTGGCGGCTCGGCTGCGGGCCAGGGCCTGGGTGGCGCGCACGCCCAGCGCCGCGCAGTCCGGCTTGCGGCCCATGTCCTGCAGGATGCGGCAGGCGCGGCCGGCTACCTTGTCCGGCGCGGCGTTGGGCGCGCGGATCAGCGCCACCGCGATCGCCGATTCTTCCAGGTTCAGTCCGGACGGCAGCTTGCCGAACAGCGTCGACGACAGCGAGGACAGGCCCACCAGTTCGCCGCGGAAACCCACCAGGTTCAGGTAGGCCTCCAGAATCTCCGCCTTGGTCCAGTGCTGCTCCAGCCAGGCGGCGGACCAGGTTTGGCCCATCTTCTGCCACAGGCTGCGCCCCCCCTTGCCTACCTTCAGATCATCGTCCAGCAGGCCGGCCAGCTGCATGGTCAGCGTGGACGCGCCGCGGGTGCGGGTGTTCCACAGATTGGCCCAGGCAGCCGCCGCCGCGCCTGACCAGTCCACGCCGCTGTGCTGGTAGAAGCGCTTGTCCTCGGATAGCACCAGCGCTTGGCGGAAGGCGGGGGAGGTGTCCGCCAGGCCGACCCAATCCTGCCGACGCGCCTGCTTGTCGACGCGCAGCCGCTGCAGCACCTGGCCGTGGCGGTCCAGCAGCGTCACGTCGGATGGCTGCCAGGCGGCCTTCACCTCTTTGAACGTGGGCTGGGCCCAGGCGGGTGAGGAGAGCAGGGCGAGAATGAGGAGGCTGGCGTTGTAGCGGGTCACTGGGGGCTTTGTTCTGTTGCAAGTAGTGGGGGCAAAGTCACGCGCAAGACGCATTGTATAGCGTTATTGATGTTTGCTGTGCGGGCAGATCTTTCATGGCTATATTATGCTTTGAGTATTTCGTTTCTTGCACGTTCTTTCATGGACAGGGGGTTGCGATGGCCAAATTAGCTGAGAATCAAAGCGTAGATAAGTCTGAAGAGCTGCAGAAGGCATTGCAGCAAGCACGATTCAAAGGGGAATTTTTGGGAGGCGGATTTAGTCTGGTACCTGCTACGCATCCATTAACACAGGAGTTTGGCTTAAGGATCGCAACTGCTGAGCAGAGTATTGGCGAGGCAAATTTACTTATTGTACAGCATGCGGATACAAAGGCTGTTCAATTCATCTTTCCGGCTCAAAGCAGGCAGCCGATTTACCAAGAGCAAGCCGTCCACGATTTTAGCTTCATTCAATTTAGACAGTTAGGGCCGACAATCGCCGATGCAACAAAGTGGCTGGTTCAGGGAGCGCTCAAGGTCCCGCAAAACCTCGCGACCGACGCGGTTTGGGCGGCAGCCCGGGCGATCGAGATTGCCGACAAAACCGAAGGGTTTATTGCATTGGCTGATGGATATGTGCAACTGGCCACTCCTGAGCGGCTTGCCCAAGCGCGGGGTAAGCGGGTCTTGCTATTTGTTCATGGGATTTTTAGTTCTATTAAGGGAGCGTTCGATAGTCTCGGCTCTTCCAGTCAGGCTACAACCATGCAGGCTCTTGTCAATGCCTATCATGGCAATGTGTTTGGATATGATCATTGGACTATCAGCAAGACACCTCTTGAGAATGCGCTGGATCTACTGGATAAAATACCTGTGGGAGCGAATTGGTCAGTCGATCTGGTGTGCCATAGCCGAGGAGGGTTGATCGCCCGTTCTTTGTTCGCCGACCCTTCGCCAAATGCCTTGCTTAAGAATGCTACGCTTAAGGGGATTTTAGCTAGGCGAGAGGGGAAGATCGGAGCGGTGGGTAAGGTTTTCTTTGTTGCAGCGGCTAATCAAGGATCACAACTTGCAAATCCGGATGATATATGTAATTTTCTTAATATGGCCGCATTGCTTGCTTCAAAGTCTCGGTGTTTCTCGTTGGATGTTGTGATTGGCTTAGCCCGATTGCTTGTCTCTGCGGCTTTTGATCTGCCAAGCATTCAAGAATTATCCACTACTTCTAGCCTTGTTAGCGATCTTAATGAGATCGGGAGCCTGATGTCCGATCAGAATGTGTACGGGGCACGCGCCGACTTCGATTGTGCAAGGTCAGTGTTGTTGGAAGCGGGGGTGTTGCTCGATAAATTGTTGATGCAAGTCGATAACGATTTAGTGGTTCCATATCAGGGGGTGGCCTCTCCTAATCCAAATATACCCAATGCCAGATTGCTGGCTTTTGGTAATCCTGATGCCAAGCAAGGAACGGTATGGCATACCGAGTTTTTCGCACAGCCGGAAATGCACAAATTTTTGCTTGATAATTTGACAAGGGCATAAGCAAGCGGTGTTTGCTTGGCTTTGCGCCGAGTGATCAGGATTATTTGGCCTTCAGTTTGTTACGCAGGGGGCATCGATCAAGATAAAATCCGGGCGAATCGATGCGGACAGCGCAAATCGCAGAACAAGGAAGTTAACGCTGAACGAGCGCTTTCTGACTAGGACGTTGCGGCAAAAATCGGGCTTCTCGGTTAGAACTGCTCCCGCGCGTTGAAGATTTTCACGCCAAAGCGGCCCCTCTTCCAACGGAGAGGGGCCATTCCCATCACTTTCCGCCATCCACTACTTTAAATACTCCATTCGGCGACATCCCGAACACTTCCGGCGCGTACATCGCCTCCACCCTGGTCGGCGGCAGCTTGAAGGTGCCGGGATTGTTCAGCCGCATCGTGTATTCCACCTTCAGCTCGCCGCGCGGCACGTAGCTGTAGTAGGCGCGGTAGCCGGCGAAGCGGCGTTCGATGTAGTCGGCGTAGTCGCCGCCGTTGCCGGACTTGGCGTCGATGGCGGAGTCGCGGCCCAGGCCGCCGCCCTGGATCGCCGCGCCGGCCGGGATCGGGTCGTCCACCACCACCCAGCTCATATCGCTCTGCGCCTGGATCGTCAGCGTCACCTTGACCACGTCGCCGGGCTGGTATTGGCCGTCCACCTTCTGGCTGACCGGCGTCAGCGTCTTCTTGATGCTGTAGCCGGCGTAGCGCGCGGTTTTCAGCGGGATGGCGGCCTCGGCCTGGATGGTGGCCCACGGCGAGCCGGAGCCGGCGTGCTTGAGCTGCAAGCTGCCGGCGGAAGACAGCCATGGCAGCAGGCCCAGTTGCTTGACGCCTTCCTGCGGCCAAGACAGGCTCAGGCTTGCCTTGCCGAGGACGGCGCGGGTCTGGCCTGTCACCGGCGCGGTTTCGAACTGGCGCGAGAACTGCGCGGTGGCCAGCGAGCCCCACAGGTTGGCGGTGGTGGTGCCCCAGTGGCCTTTCTGCTGGCGGGCGAGCAGGCCGGTCAGCAGGCGCGGCATGTCTGCCTGCCAGTCAGGCAGCTTGCGGGCGGCTAGCAGCAGCTTGGCGGCGTTGACGTCGCCGTTGCCCATCAGCCACCAGGCGTTGTCGTTAGCCTCGGTGCTGAAGCCCATTTTGGTGCCCTGGTAGGTCAGGCGGGCGCGCAGCAGATTCGAGGCCTCGGATATGCGGCCGGCGCGCTGCGGGATGTCCGCCGCGCGGTTCAGCAGAGACAGCCAGTCCACCAGCATCGCGGTGCCCATTTTCTGCGGGTTCAGGTCCAGCACGTCCAGCATCGCCGGGCGGAAGCGGCCGTAGCGCGACAGCGCGTCCATCGCGGCCAGGCGGCGCGCGTCGGCATCCTGGCGGCTGGTGGGCAGGTCGCGTTTCAGCTTGCCTTCGACGAAGGCTGACAGGCCGTCCAGCATCTTGCCGCGGGGCGCTTCCGGGATCGTCATGCCGGCCTCGCTGGCGACGGACAGCAGATAGCTGGTCAGCACGTCGCTGCCGCGGTCCGGCGCGCCTTCGCCCAGCGGGAAGTAGGCGGCCAGGCCGTTGCCGTCCAGATACAGCGGCAGTTCGCTCATCAGTTGGTCCCAGCGCTTGCGGTCGGACAGGCCGATGGCGATGGAGCTGCGCTGTTCCAGGCAGGCGTAGGGATAGTCCTCGAACCAGCGGCGCACGCCGGGCAGGCTGTTGCCCAGCCTGGCCTGCAGGCTGACGCGGATGCCGCCGCGGCCCGGCAGCGCGCCCGGCGGAGGCGCCACCGGGATGGACAGCTCGGGCGACACGCGTTGCAGCGTGGCCTGCTCCACCGTCACCGGCACCGCCGGGTCGATCTGCTGCTTGACCGCCAATTTGTCGGCGGCCTTGCCGTCCACCTGCTGGGCGGCGAAGGTCCATTGCGCTTCCTTCAGGCCTTCCGGCACCGTCACGTTCCAGCTGACCAGCCGCGCCTCGCCCACCGGCAGGCTGACCTCCCTGGCCGGCAGCGCCGGGAAGCCGGACGCGGCGGCGGATACCTTGACCTTCAGCGGCTTTTCGCCACCGTTGCGCACGGTGACGCCGGCCTGGAATTGGTCGCCCTCGCGCGCCAGCGGCGGAATGCCGGAGCTCAGCTGCAGGTCTTGCGTCACGTTGAAGCCGGCTTCGCCGGTGCCGAACATGTCATTGCCGACATCGGCCACCGCCACCAGGCGGAAGCGGGTGAGGGCGTCGTTGATCGGCACCTTGATCCGGGCGCTGCCGTTGGCGTCCAGCTTCACGCCGGGCTGCCATAGCAGCAGGGTGTCCAGCAGCTCGCGCGTCGGCGCCTTGCCGCCGCCGCCGCCCGGCGGCAGCGATTTGCGGCCGTAATGGCGCTTGCCCACCACTTCCAGTTGGGCGGTGGCGGTTTCCACGCCGTAGCTGTGGCGTTGGTACATCGCCTGCATCAGCTCCCAGCTGTGGTTGGGCTGCAACTCCAGCAGCGCTTCGTCAACGGCGGCGAAGGCCACCTCGGTGCCGGCCGGCGCCGGTTTGCCGTTGGGCAGCTTGACCTTGACGGTGACTTCGGCGGTCTCGCGGATGCCGTAGCTCTTCTTGGCCGGCGTTACTTCCACGCTCAGCCGCTTGGCGGCGTCGCCCACTTGTATCTCGGCGACGCCGTATTTGAAGGCCGGGCGCGACAGGTCCACCATCGCCGTCGGCGGCGCGTAGTCGCCGCCTTCGTTCCAGTAGGCGTCCCACCATTCCGACGGGCTCTTCCAGCCCCAGGTGAAGAACGAGTACCACGGCACGTCGCGCACGCGGCCGCGCACGGCCAGCACCGACACGTAGACGTTGGGCGTCCAGTCGGGGCCGATTTTCAGCTCTATCGTCGGGTCTTTGCCTTCCAGTTCCACCACGCGGGTTTCCAGGATGCCCTCGCGCTCGATGGCCAGCCAGGCGGTGGCCTTGCGGAACGGCATGCGCACCTGGAAGCGGGCGGTTTCGCCGGGCAGGTAGCTGGTTTTCTCCGGCAGGATGTCGATGCGGTCGTTGTTGTCGACGTCGAACCACAGCTCGTCGTGCTTGCTCACCCAAACCGATTGCGCGGCCTGGGCGACGTTGCCCTGGTCATCCTTGGCCTCCGCGATCAGTTCCATGTCGCCGGCGTCCTTGAGATTGATGTCGCAGAACACCAGGCCGCGGGCGTCGGTGGCGCCGCTGCACACCTTGCCCTTGTCGTCGGTTTCCTCGTTGTGGTCCCAGGCGTAGAAGCCGCCGACCAGCCGCTTGCGGCTGGACAGGTAGCGGTGCTCGCGCAGCGTGACCTTGACGTCCTTGTTGGCGATGGGCTTGCCGGCGGTGTCCAGCACCACGGCTTTCAGTTGCAGCGCGCGGCCGGCGGTGATCCAGCTGTCGACGCTGACGCCCACCTGCAGCGCGGCCGGCCACAGCGGAATGCGGCGGGTGATGGTCTGGGTTTCGCCGTTGGGGTCGCGGTAGGCGGCCTCGGTCACCAGGTCGTAGCGGCGGTCCAGCCTGGGCAGCTTGTCGACGGCCACCTTGCCGTTGCCGTTGGCGTCCAGCTTCAGCGCGGCCTTGTCCAGCACCACCTTGCCGTCCAGCGAGCCCTCGCTGTTTTCCCGGCTGCGCTGCGGCGGCGAGAAGGTGAAGCCGTCGTAGGCCTTGATGCGGGTGTAGGCGTCGGCCAGCATCGCGCTGACTTCCACCGGCCAGTCCTTGGCCGGACCGCCGTTGCCCCAGGACATCGACACGTTCAGCGGCACCTGCTTGGCGCCGATGTTGGCGCCCTTGGCGGTGAAGATGCGGCCGGTCATCACCGGCAGACGGAATTCCTCGACGCGGAAGCTGCCGCTGCGCAGCGAATAGCCATCCAGCTCCGGGCTGGACGGCTTAGCCTTGTCGTCCGGGCCGCGCGTGCCCTTGCGCTCCAGATACAGCGTGTATTCGCCAAGCTTGGCCTCTTTCGGCAGAGCAAAGCTGCTTTCGGCGTAGCGGCCGTTGCGCCAGGCCAGCGGCAGGCTGACTTCGTCGCCGCTGCCGTCGTGGACGATGCGCAGCTGTTGCGGCAGCTGGTTGGGCTTCAGCTGGGCCAGGCCCTTGCCGGCCTGCACCCGCAGCAGATGCTTCATCGACACCGTTTCGCCGGCGCGGAACAGCGGGCGGTCCAGGATGGTGTGGGCCAGGATGGACGGACTGTCGTTCCATTGCGTGGGGAAGGGGAAGCGCCAGGATTCGATGCCGCGGTTCCAGCCGGAACGGACGAAGGACACGTCCTCGTTGCCCTGCGCGTCCTTGGCGTGGGCGGTGACGAACAGGCCGGACAGCTCTTCGTCGGACGAGCATTCGCCGCCGTTCAGCTGCTTGCTGATGCTGGCGATGCCGTTCTTGTCGGTCTTGCCGGACCACAGCGCCTCGCCCTTGCAGTCGTAAACGCTGATTTTGGCGTCCGGCACCGGCTTGCCCTTGTCCAGCGTGGTGACCCACACCGAGGCGTTCTCGCCGGAGCGCTTCAGGTGCACGGCCATATTGGTGACCAGGGCGGCGGTGCGCACGTACATCGGCTTGTCGGCGCCCAGCAGAGACTTGCCCAAGAGGCGGGACGACACTTCTACCACGTAGAGGCCGGGCTTGGGCAGCGGAATGCCCACCACCTCGAACGGCCACTTGCCGTTCTTGTCGGGCTGCGTCGGCAGCTTCAGCGGCGCGGCGTCGCGGTTCTTATTCAATAGCGACACGCGCCGGCTTTCCACGGTTTTGTCCTTGCCGGCCGGCAGATTGCTTTCATGGTAGCGCTGCACCTTGGCCAGCCACGCCATCATGTCGGCGTCGTTCAGCAAGTGCAGCGCCTTGCCGCCCAGCTGTACCGACTTGATGCGCAGATCGGCCTCCACGCCGCGCAGCGTGATCGGCAAGGTGGCGTCGGCGCCGGATTCGATGATGCCGAACGGCGCGGCGGCGAACTTGGCCAGCGGCGGATAGTCGCCCAGCTTGAACGACAACGGGAAGCGGCCGGCGTTGACCAGCGGCCTGCCCACCTCGTCTCGGAAGTCCTTGGGCAAGGTCAGCGTCAGCGTTTCCAGCGGCGGGAAGGGCGGCGCGAAGCTGATGCTGTCCACCGGCTCGCCCTTGCTGTGCTCCTGGGGCTGGGGCGCGCGCTCGGCGCCGCCGCCGGACAGCCGCACGGCCATTGCCAGCTTTTCCGGCACCGGCGAGCTGAAGTTCAGCGTGATGGGCTTGAACGGGATGCAGGCGCCCTTGGCGCTCTCGCGCTGGCAGCTCATGCCGGCGCTGAAGGCAGGGCGCACCTGGAAGTCCAGCTTGTCGGGCTTGCCGGCGCCGCGAAGATGCACCAGCGACAGCTTGCTGTCGGGCGCCAGGCGCTGGTCGCAGCGCACGGTCAGCACCCGGGCGGCGTCCTTTTGCAGCTCCAGGTGCTTGAGCAGCGCCGCGCGGTCGGGCGCGGAGAGCGGCCGCGCCGGAATGCGCTCGGGCAGGCTGGACGATTGGCAGTACAGCGACGACGGCGCCACATTGGCCGCGTTGAATTTCAGCACGAAGGCTTGGTCTTCCTCTATCCGCCCCTCGTTCGGCCAGCTGCGGCTGACGATCGGGAGCCCGGTGAAGAACCGGAAAACCGGCCCGTTCACCGCGTTGCCCTGGGCATCCTTCAGACCGGGCTTCAGCGTGAAGCGGCAATCGGTGTTGGCGGCCGGCGTCTCCGGCAAATCCAGCGCCCAGGTCTTGTCGTCCACCCAGTGGCCTTTGCCTTTCAGCCCGCAGCTCCAGGTAAACGGCGCGGGGGCGGCGCTGTTGCCCAGCGCGACCATGCTGGCGGAGAAGGTGGCGCGCACTTGGCTGGCTTCCTTCACCTCTCCTTGCGGGCTGAAGGTCACCACGCCGGCCTGTGCGGCGGGAGCGGCGAGGATGGCCAGCAGCAGGCCGCGGCGTAGCAGTGTCTTCATGGTGTCACCAGGGGGCGATTGGGGCCGGGAGGCGCGGTTCGGGGCGGGAAGATTCATTCTCTCAGGATATTTTTTCTGCCGGAAATGGCAATTCGCATGAGTCGCGATGATAGCAGATGAGGCAGGGAGTCGTGAGGGGCGCGGGAAAATCCTCAGCAATATCAAGCGGGAACCGCCGGAGATTCTCGGCGCCACCCCGGCCGGAGCCGCGAGCGGCGGGCCTTTGGGCCGAAGTTGGGGCCGTGCGGGGTACAGACAAGCGCCCCCGCGTGCTATACTCTTTGCTTCGTTGGGTGCGTGGTGTAACTCCGCGCAGCGCCGATTCCATGCCGTCCGGCGGGCGCCGGAAGCCTGGCGGGAATGGGCGTCGTACCGTCCCAGATGACTAAAAAACACCTGTCACAGTTGAAGGAATCAACATGCAAGTACAGCTGGAAACTCTGAGCAATCTTGAGCGCCGCATGAACATCGCCCTGCCGATGGCAGCCATTGAAACCCAAGTCGCCGAGCGTCTGAAGCGCGTGGCGCGCGGCGCCAAGATCCAAGGTTTCCGCCCGGGCAAGGCTCCGCTGAAGATCGTGGAGATGAACTACGGCGCCCAGGTGCGTGAAGAAGTGATGGGTGAGCAGGTTCAGCAAGGCTTCTACAAGGCCGTGACCGAGCAAAGCCTGCGCGTGGCCGGCTACCCGCGTTTCGAGCCGGTTGCCGCCGGCGACGACAAGGAAAGCTTCAAGTTCGCCGCCACTTTCGAAATCTACCCGGAAGTGAAGGTCGGCGAGCTGGCAGGCAAGGAAATCGAAAAGCCGAATACCGTGGTCGGCGACGCCGAGATCGAGAAGACCATCGACATCCTGCGCAAGCAGCGCACCCGCTACAACCGCGTTGAGCGCGAAGCTGCCGAGGGCGACCGCGTGATCATCGACTTCAAGGGCGCCATCGACGGCGTGGCCTTCGAGGGCGGCTCTTCCGAGAACTTCCCCTTCGTGCTGGGCCAGGGCCAGATGCTGGCCGAGTTCGAGGCCGGCATCGTCGGCGCCAAGGAAGGCGACATCAAGACCGTGGAAGTGAACTTCCCCGAGGACTATCACGGCAAGGACGTGGCCGGCAAAACCGCCGTGTTCGAAATCCTGGTGAAGAACGTGGCTGAAGCCACCCTGCCGGAAGTGAACGAAGAGTTCGCCAAGGCGCTGGGCATCTCCGACGGCGACGTGGAAAAGATGCGCGGCGAAATCCGCAAGAACGTCGAGCGCGAAGTGAAGCGCCGCCTGCAGGCCCGCATCAAGGAAAACGTGATGCAGGCGCTGATTGACGCCACCGAGCTGGAACTGCCGAAGGCCCTGGTGAGCCTGGAAATCGGCCGCCTGGTCGAGCAAGCCCGCCGCGACATGCAGCAACGCGGCATGAACGTGAAGGACATGCCCTTCCCGCCGGAACTGTTCGCCGCCCAGGCCGAACGCCGCGTGAAGCTGGGTCTGATCCTGTCCGAAATCGTGGAAGCCAACAAGCTGGAAGCCAAGCCGGAGCAGGTGCGCGCGATGATCACCGAGTTCGCCGACAGCTACGAGCAGCCGGAAGACGTGCTGGCCTGGTACTACGAGAGCGCCGACCGCCTCGAAGGCCCGACTTCCATGGTCCTGGAAGACAATGTGGTTGAATTTGTGCTGTCTCAGGCCAATGTTGTAGCCAAGGACCTGTCCTTCGACGAACTGATGGGCAGCCAAGCCTGATAACAACTTTCGGAGTGGCCGATGAAATCTATGATGGAACCGCAAGGTCTGGGCCTGGTGCCCATGGTGGTGGAGCAGAGTGGCCGCGGCGAACGCGCCTATGACATCTACTCTCGCCTGCTGAAGGAGCGCATCGTCTTCCTGGTCGGCCCCGTCACCGACGAGTCGGCCAACCTGGTTGTGGCGCAGATGCTGTTCCTGGAGTCGGAAAATCCGGACAAGGACATCCATTTCTACATCAACTCGCCGGGCGGCTCGATTACCGCCGGCATGTCGATCTACGATACGATGAACTTCATCAAGCCGGACGTTTCCACGCTGTGCATCGGGCAGGCGGCCAGCATGGGCGCCTTCCTGCTGGCGGCGGGCACTCACGGCAAGCGCTTCGCGCTGGAGAACAGCCGGGTGATGATCCACCAGCCGCTGCTGTACGGCGGCGGCCTGTCCGGCCAGGTGACCGACATCGAAATCCATGCCCGCGAGCTGGTCAAGGTGAAGGCCAAGATGAACGAGCTGTTGGCCAAGCATTCCGGCCAGACGCTGGAGCGGGTGCAGTCCGACACCGAGCGCGACAATTTCATGTCCGCCGAAGAGGCCCGCGCCTACGGTATGATCGATAAAGTGCTGTCTTCCCGCCGGGATGTGACGGCCTAAGTAGTGGAATGGGCTAATGGCTGACAAAAACAGCAACGAGAAGCTCCTCTACTGCTCTTTCTGCGGAAAGAGCCAGCATGAGGTGCAGCGGCTGATCGCCGGACCGCAGGTGTTCATCTGCAACGAGTGCGTCGAGCTGTGCAACGACATCATCCGCGAGGAGCTGGAAAAAGGCACTGGCGGCGAAGTGATCGGCGGCGCGTCCGCCGACCATCCGCTGCCGACCCCGCAGGAGATCCGCGCGGACCTTGACCAGTACATCATCGGCCAGGACTTTGCCAAGAAGACCCTGTCGGTGGCGGTGTACAACCACTACAAGCGGCTGTACAACAAGGGCGGCAAGGACGATGTCGAGCTGGCCAAGAGCAACATCCTCTTGATCGGCCCGACCGGCTCCGGTAAGACGCTGCTGGCGCAGTCGCTGGCGCGCCTCTTGGACGTGCCCTTCGTCATCGCCGACGCCACCACGCTGACCGAGGCGGGGTATGTGGGCGAGGATGTCGAGCACATCATCCAGAAGCTGCTGCAGAAGTGCGACTACGATGTCGACAAGGCCCAGCGCGGCATCGTCTACATCGACGAGATCGACAAGATCTCCCGCAAGTCGGAAAACCCGTCCATCACCCGCGACGTGTCGGGCGAGGGCGTGCAGCAGGCGTTGCTGAAGCTGATCGAGGGCACGGTGGCTTCGGTGCCTCCGCAAGGCGGCCGCAAGCACCCGAACCAGGAATTCATCCAGGTCGACACCACCAATATCCTGTTCATCTGCGGCGGGGCTTTCGATGGTCTGGACAAGATCATCCGCCAGCGTTCCGAGAAGGGCGGCATCGGCTTCGGCGCCGAGGTCTCTTCCAAGGACGATGGCAAGAGCCTGACCAAGCTGTTCCAGGAAGTGGAGCCGCAGGACATCATCCGTTTCGGCCTGATTCCGGAACTGATCGGTCGTCTGCCGGTGGTGGCCACGCTGGAGGAGCTGGACGAGGAGGCGCTGGTTTCCATCCTGACCCAGCCGAAGAACGCGCTGATCAAGCAATACCAGAAGCTGTTCTCGCTGGAAACGGTGGAGCTGGAAGTGCGTCCGTCGGCGCTGCGCGTGATCGCCAAGCAGGCGCTCGCCCGCAAGACCGGCGCCCGCGGCCTGCGCTCCATCCTGGAGCGCGCGCTGCTCGATACCATGTACGAGCTGCCGTCGATGCAGGACGTGGAAAAAGTCGTCGTCGACGAGAAGGTGATCGAGAAGGGCGACAAGCCGCTTTTCATCTATCGCGAAGGCGGCGGTGTGGCACAATCCGCCTGACGGCCTGGCCTGAATGACTGAACCGCCCGTCAGGGCGGTTTTTTATTTGTCGCCGACGTAATCTGTTTTAGTATGGGGTCGACGTCCCCCCACTTTCAGTAGCAGAGAGCTTTAGAGTCCGGGCTTAATTGACCTGATTTCTCTGCAAGTGATTCGGCATAGGCAGCTGGCGTCAAACCACCCAGTGCTTTCTTGGGCCTTTCGTTGTTGTATTCCCTACGCCAGGCTTCGATGACGACCTGGGCATGGCGCAGGCTGGTGAACCAGTGTTCGTTCAGGCACTCATCCCGGAAGCGCCCGTTAAATGATTCGATGTAAGCGTTCTGATTCGGCTTGCCTGGCTCGATCAGAAAGAGCTGCACCCCACGAGCGTGTGCCCAGGTCAACATCGCTCGGCTGCAGAATTCCTTGCCGTTATCGGTCCGGATGGCTTTGGGCAAGCCACGTGTCTGCGCCAGCTGGTCGAGGACGCGGGTCAGATGCAGACCTCCCATCGCACGTTCCGGAACAATGGCGACTGCCTCATGCGTGGCATCATCGACTACCGTCAGATTTTTGATGACCCGCCCCTCTGCCGTTCGGTCGAACACAAAGTCCATCGACCAGACCTGATTGGCGGCCAAAGGACGGGCCAGTGGGTGACGGTCGGCCACAGGGATTTTCTTGCGCTTGCGCCGGCGAATTTGCAGACCGGCCTCAGCATAGAGCCGATCCACCCGCTTGTGATTGACCACCATGCCGCTCTGCCGCAGTTTCAAATAGATCATGCCGGCGCCGTAGCGTCGGTGCCGTTGCGCAAGCGCGATGATCTTCGCTTTCAAGACGGCATTGCGATCGGTGGCGGGCTGATAGCGGAATGAACTGGGACTCATGCCGGCCAGGCGCAGCGATTTGCGCTCGCTGAGCCCTTTGCCCACCAGATGGCGCACCAGCTCCCGCCGTGACGGTGCGCTCACCACTTTTTTCTCAGGGCTTCTTTGGCAATCTCGTTCTCGAGCATGGTCTCGGCCAAGAGTTTTTTCAGGCGCGCATTCTCTGTCTCCAGCTCCTTGAGACGCTTGGCCTCCGAGACATTCATTCCGCCGAATTTGTTGCGCCAGAGGTAATAGCTGGCTTCCGAGAAGGCGTGCTTGCGGCACAGTTCGGCAATGGGCATTCCCGCGTCGGCTTCGCGCAGGAAGCCGATGATCTGTTCTTCGGTGAATCGTTTCTTCATATCCAATCTCCGTGTGTGGTTGATTGGACTCTAAAGTCACGTGCTACTCAATACCGGGGGGACGTCGGGGTGTTGATATTCTGGCCTTTCGCCCCATTTTCCAAGCATTGTTTCCCCAAGCTAAGGTTAGGTGATATGCCGCAACCCGCAGAAATCAGAGAAGAGACCTCGCTGCCGCTGCTTCCGCTGCGCGATGTGGTGGTCTTTCCGCACATGGTCATTCCGCTGTTCGTCGGACGGGCCAAGTCGATCCGTGCGCTGGAACTGGCCATGGACGAAGGCAAGCAGATCCTGCTGGTCGCCCAGCGCTCGGCCTCCAAGGACGAACCGTCGGCCGAGGACCTGTACGGCGTGGGCACCATCGCAGCGGTGCTGCAGATGCTCAAGCTGCCCGACGGCACGGTGAAGGTGCTGGTAGAGGGCCGTCAGCGCGCCACCATCAAGGAAGTGGGCGAGGAGGACGGCTGCTTCGTCGCCGAGTTCTCGCCGCTGTCCAGCGAACTGGAAGAGTCCAACGAGACCGAGGCGATGCGCCGCGCGCTGCTCGCGCAGTTCGAGCAGTACGTGAAGCTGAACAAGAAGATCCCGCCTGAGGTGCTGAACTCGCTGGCCGGCATCGACCGCGCCGGCCGCATGGCCGACAGCATCATCGCCCACCTGCCCTTGAAGCTGGAGCAGAAGCAGGAAGTGCTGGAGATGTTCGACGTGCAGACCCGCCTCGAGCATCTGATGTCGCAGCTGGAAGGCGAGATCGACATCCTGCAGGTGGAAAAGCGCATCCGCGGCCGCGTCAAGCGCCAGATGGAGAAGAGCCAGCGCGAGTACTACCTGAACGAGCAGGTCAAGGCCATCCAGAAAGAGCTGGGCGAGATGGACGAGGCCAGCGACCACGACGAGCTGGAGCGCCGCATCAAGGCCGCGGGCATGAGCAAGGAAGGCCGCGAAAAGGCATTGTCGGAGCTGAAGAAGCTGAAGATGATGTCGCCGATGTCGGCCGAAGCCACCGTGGTGCGCAACTACATCGACACGCTGCTCGAGCTGCCGTGGAAGAAAAAGACCAAGATCAGCAAGGATGTGGCCGCCGCCGACGCCGTGCTGGACGAGGATCACTTCGGCCTGGAGAAGGTCAAGGAACGCATTCTGGAGTACCTGGCGGTGCAGCAGCGCGTCGACCGCCTGAAAGCGCCCATCTTGTGCCTGGTGGGCCCTCCGGGCGTGGGCAAGACCTCGCTGGGGCAGTCCATCGCCCGCGCCACTAACCGCAAGTTCGTGCGGATGGCGCTGGGCGGCGTGCGCGACGAGTCCGAGATCCGCGGCCACCGCCGCACCTACATCGGTTCCATGCCGGGCAAGGTGCTGCAGAACATGGCCAAGATCGGCGTCAAGAACCCGCTGTTCCTGCTGGACGAAGTGGACAAGCTGGGTGCCGACTTCCGCGGCGACCCGTCCTCCGCGCTGCTGGAGGTGCTGGATCCCGAACAGAACCACGCCTTCATCGACCATTACGCCGAGGTTGAGTACGATCTGTCCGACGTGATGTTCGTCGCGACCGCCAACTCGCTGAATATCCCGCCGGCGCTGCTCGACCGGATGGAAATCATTCGTCTTTCCGGCTATACCGAGGACGAAAAGGTGAACATCGCGCTGAAGTACCTGTTGCCCAAGCAGATGGAGGCCAACGGCGTGCGAGACGGCGAGCTGGTGGTGCAGGAATCGGCGATCCGCGACATCGTCCGCTACTACACCCGCGAAGCCGGCGTGCGCAGCCTGGACCGCGAAGTGGCCAAGATCTGCCGCAAGGTGGTGACCGGCGCGCTGCTGAAGCCGGCCAAAGCCGGCAAGGTGACGGTGTCCGCCAAGAATCTGGACAAGTATCTGGGCGTGCGCCGCTTCGACTACGGCCTGGCCGAGGAGCAGAATCGCATCGGCCAGGTGACCGGCCTCGCGTGGACCGAGGTGGGCGGCGAGTTGCTGACCATCGAGGCGGTGTCGCTGCCGGGCAAGGGCAATATCGTGCGCACCGGCCAGTTGGGCGAGGTGATGCAGGAGTCGATCACCGCGGCGATGAGCGTGGTGCGCAGCAGAGCCAGAAGCCTCGGCGTGAAGCCCGACTTCTACGAGAAGAGCGACATGCACATCCACGTGCCGGAAGGCGCAACGCCGAAGGATGGCCCCAGCGCGGGCATCGCGATGACCACGGCCATCGTGTCGGTGCTGACCGGCATTCCGGTCCGCGCCGACGTGGCGATGACCGGGGAGATCACGCTGCGCGGCGAGGTGCTGCCGATCGGCGGCCTGAAGGAGAAGTTGCTGGCGGCGCATCGAGGCGGCATCCGCCACGTGCTGATTCCAAAGGGCAACGAGAAGGATCTGGTGGATATCCCGGCCAACATCAAGCAGAAGCTGGAAATCCATCCGGTCAAGTGGATCGACGAGGTGCTGGCGCTCGCGCTGGAGCGTCAACCGGAAGAACTGTCGCAAGAAGAACAATCTGGCGACATTCCGCCGACTCAGGATGCGGGCAGCAATGTGCCGGTCCTGAAGCATTAAGAATCATGGTCTTACCGAAGCCGTGAATAAGCTGTGTTTTCGCGGCTTCCCGTTGTGCTTGCGAATTAGCAAAATGGCCGTGGAAGCCGCTTGACACAAGGATTTCCGCCTTGCTATAAAGCAAGCGTTTTTATCTGAACTACGTAGACCGAGAACGACGAAAGGGGACTTACGTGAACAAGTCTGAACTGATTGACGCCATCGCGGCTGAAGCCGACATCTCCAAGGCTGCTGCTGCCAAGGCTCTGGACGGCATGGTTGCTGCCGTTACCTCTGCCTTGAAAAAAGGCGATACCGTGACCCTGGTGGGTTTCGGCACCTTCTACGTGGGCGAGCGCGCTGAGCGCAGCGGCCGCAACCCGAAGACCGGCGCCACCATCAAGATCCCGGCCGCACGTTCTCCGAAGTTCCGTGCTGGCAAGGCACTGAAAGACGCGCTATAATCAGCCCTTCCGTCGGGGCCTGATTCGTCGGGCCTCAGCGGGGCGCAAGGGCGTTTAGCTCAGTTGGTAGAGCGTCTGCCTTACAAGCAGAATGTCGGCGGTTCGACTCCGTCAACGCCCACCAACGGTTCGGAGTGGTAGTTCAGTTGGTCAGAATACCGGCCTGTCACGCCGGGGGTCGCGGGTTCGAGCCCCGTCCACTCCGCCAAATACACGAGAGAAGGTGAACCGTTTGCGCGTTCACCTTTTTTTTTACAGGGGTGGCCTTAGCCAATCGTCATGTTCGAGTTTGTCCAGAACAACAAAACCGTCATTCAAGTGATCCTGGGCGCCGTGGCCCTGACTTTCGTGGGCTTCGGCGTCGGCAGCTACTCCAGCGCCACCGACGATCCCTACCTGGTCAAGGTGGGCAAGACCAAGATCTACAAACGCGACCTGGATCGCGCGCTGGAAGGGCAGCCCAGCGATCCGGCAACCCGCCAGGCCGCGCTGGAGAACCTGATCCGCCAGGAGCTGCTGCTGGCCGAGGCCCGCGACCACGGCGCCGCCGTCAGCCCCGATCAGTTGCGCAAGGCGATCGCCTCCATTCCCGCCTTTCAGGAGAACGGCCAGTTCAGCGCCCAGCGCTACAGCGAGTTTCTGAAGAGCCGCTACCCGAATCCGGAAGCCTTCGAGGCCGACATCAGCCGCGACATCCTGCTGCAGAGCCAATTGAGCAGCGTGGCGGGCACCCAGTTCGTGTCCAATACCGTGGTGACCCGCGTGGCGGGCCTGCTGGGCGAGGGCCGGGAGCTGCAGCCTCTGGTGCTCAAGCCGTCCGACTTCGCTTCCGAGGTGAAGACCGACGCCGCCGCGATCAAGGCCTATTACGACGCCAACGCCAAGCGCTTCAGCCTGCCGGAGCAGGTGAAGCTGGACTACGTGGTGCTGTCGCAGGACGCGCTGGCCCAAGGCATCAAGGTCAGCGACGCCGAGGTGCAGAAGTACTACGACCAGCACAAGGCCGACCTGGCCGGCGAACAGCGCCGCGCGTCCCACATCCTGCTGACGGTGGCCAAGGATGCCAAGCCTGAACAAAAGGCCAAGGTCAAGGCCGAGGCGGAGGCGATCCTGAAAGAGGTGCGCGTCAATCCGGCCAAGTTCGCCGAATTGGCCAAGGCCAAGTCGCAGGATCCGGGCTCCGCCGAGAAGGGCGGCGATCTGGGCTTCTTCGGCCACGGCATGATGGTCAAGCCGTTCGACGACGCGGTGTTCAAGATGAAGCCGGGCCAGATCAGCGACCTGGTGGAAACCGAGTACGGCTTTCATATCATCCGCCTGGACGCGGTCAAGTCGCAGAGCCTGGACGACGTCAAGGGCGCGGTCGTCGACAAGCTGCAGAAGCAGAAAGCCGCGGCGCTGTTCCACGAGCAGGCCGGCAAACTGAACGAAATCGCCTACCAGCAGGCCGATTCGTTGAAAGGCGTGGTCGACGCGTTGAAGCTTGAGGTCAAACATTCCGACTGGGTCCGGCGCAACCAGCCGTCGCAAGACGAGCTGCTGGGCAACGCCAAACTGCTGTCCGCCGTATTCAGCGACGATGTGCTGAAGAAAAAGCACAACAGCGAAGTGGTGGATATCGGCGGCAACCGCCTGGTGGTCGCCCGCATCGCCGAGCATCAGCCGGAGCGCCAGCAGCCGTTGGCCGATGTCACGGACGCGATCCGCAAGGAACTGGTGGAGCGCGACGGCGCCAAGCTGGCGGACAAGAAGGGGCAGGCGCTGTTGGCTGAGCTGAAGGCCGGCAAGGGCGTGGACGCGCAGAAGTGGGGCCCCGCCGCCACCGTTTCCCGCCGCGCCGCTGCCGGCATGCCCGCCGCCGACGTGCGCGCGGTGTTCGCCGTGGCCGGCAGCAAGCTGCCTGGCTTCGCCGGCGTGCGCCATGATACCGGCGAGTACGTGATCTACCGAGTCAACAAGGTGATTCCGGCGCCGGCCGTCACCGATGCCGACAAGGCTCAGTTGGGCAATGTGCTGGGCGAGTTGAGCGCCAACAGCCAGCTGGCCAGCTACCTGAAGGCGCTGCGCGAGAAGTACCCGGTCACCGCCGGCAAGCAATCGCTGACCGACAGCAACTGATCCGGCTCCGTCCCGGCTCCAGCCCCGCGCATGCGGGGCTTTTTGCTTTCAGCCCGGCGCATGGCGGCCGAAGCCGCGCGCCTGGGCTTCCAGGCGCAGCGCGTCCAGCAGCAGCCGGGCCTTGCGCGGCATGCCGCGGCTGGCGAAAACCGCGTGCATCTGCGGGTCGCCGCCGTGGCTGGACACGATGCGGAAGGCTGGGCACAGCCGCACCAATTCGCCGCGCGCGGCCAGCGGCTCCGCCAGCCAGTCTCCCAGCCGGGCGATGCCCATGCCGGCGCGGACGGCGTCCAGCACGCCGTTGCCGGAGTTGCTGCGGTGCCAGGCGTTGAGGTTGAGGCTGATGGCTTGTTCATCCGACACGAAATTCCACGCTTTCAGCACCCTGGGGGCGGTGTGGATCACCACCCGGTGCTGGGGCAGGTCCGAGGGGCTCTGCGGCGCGCCGTGGCGGGCGACGTAGTCCGGGCTGGCGTACAGATGGCGGCGGTAATGCCATAGCGGATGGCCGATCAGCTCGCTGGACGCGGGAAAGGCGCCGCGGATCGAGAAGTCCAGCTTGTCCCGTATCGGCTCCAGTGTCGAATCGCTGTACAGCACCTCGAATCGCAGCCCGGGGTGGGTGTCGGCCAGCCTGCCCAGCACGGCGGGCAAGAGCTCGCGGCCCAGCGTTTCCGGCGCGGAGAAGCGCAGCAAGCCGCGCGGCGCGCCGGCCTGCTGGCTCAATTCATCCTCTGCCTGCTGCTGCAGGTCCAGCATCTGGCGGGCGGCGGGGTAATAGGCTTCGCCGGCCATGGTCAGCTCCACCTGCTTGCTGGAGCGGGCCAGCAGCATCGCGCCCAGCTCCTCTTCCAGCGCTTGCAGCGCTCGGGTGGCGCTGCTGGGCGAGGTGCCCAGCTGGCGGGCGGCGGAGACGAAGCTTTTCTGCTCCACCACCGCGCAGAATATCCGGATTCCCCATAGCGGTTTCATTGCGGCCCCTGTATTGCGTTTTTTGCAATATAACATTGCAAGCATTGTTTGAGACCTGCACGTACAATTCGCGTCGAAGAGGAGGATGACGATGTTGTTGAGCTTGAGCTTTCTGTGCCTGATCGCCTTTTGCGCGGGCCTGGTGGATGCCGCGGTCGGCGGCGGCGGCCTGATCCAGATACCCGGCTTGTTCAGCGCGCTGCCCAATGCCGCGCCGGCCACCATTTTCGGCACCAACAAGCTGTCTGCGGCGGTGGGCACGCTGTCTGCGGCGCGTTCCTATCTGAGCCGGGTGAAATTGCCGTGGCGGCTGGTGCTGCCGGCCGCGGCCACCGCCTTCGTGTTTTCCTTCGCCGGGGCGGCCGCCGTGTCGCAGATTCCCAAAGGCGTGATCCGGCCGCTGGTGCTGGTTCTGCTGCTGGTGATGGCGGTGTACACGCTGTGGAAGAAGGATTTCGGCAAGCTGCACAAGCCGGTGGCCATCGGCCGCCGGGAAATGGCGATTGGCATGGCCATCGGCGGTGCGATCGGCTTCTACGACGGCTTGTTCGGTCCCGGCACCGGCAGCTTCCTGATGTTCCTGTTCATCCGCTTCTTCGCTTTCGATTTCCTGCACGCCTCGGCGGCGGCCAAGGTGGTGAACCTGACTACCAATGTCGCGGCGCTGATCTTCTTCGTCGGCGCCGGCCACGTGCTGTACCAGTTCGCGCTGCCGATGGCGGCCGCCAATATGGCCGGCGCGATGGTGGGCACGCGGCTGGCGATGAAGAAGGGCGCCGGTTTCGTGCGGGTGCTGTTTCTTGGTCTGACCAGCGTACTGATCTGCAAGCTGGCCTGGGATATCTTGCACGGCTGAGCGGTTTGTCCGGGCGCGGCCGCTTTGAACTGAGGCGGCCGCTCCTTTATCATGTAGTCTGAATGACTACGCCACGGCCGTTTTCCATGCACCCATCCCGCTGTCCGCCGCCGGACGCCGCCACCGATCTGCTGCAGCTGCCCAATGTCGGCCCGCGCGCCGCCGCCGATTTGCGGCTGCTCGGATTCAATCATCCGGCTGATTTGCGGGGCCGCGATCCCCACCAGCTTTACCTGCGGCTGTGCGACGCCACCGGCGAGCGCCACGATCCCTGCGTGCTCGATGTGCTGATGTCGGTCTGCCATTACATGGATACCGGCGAGGCGCGCGCCTGGCCAAGCTTCACCGCGGAGCGCAAGCGCAGATGGACGGTGTGAGCCTGACGGCCTGCCATGATTGCGACCTGCTGCTGCGCCTGCCCGGCGCGCAGGCCGGGCGGGTGTGCGTGCATTGCCCGCGCTGCGGCGCCCAGCTGTACGAGTACTCGGACAGCGGGCCGCAGGCCGGCGTGGCGCTGCTGGCGGCGGGCGCGGTGATGTTCGCGATCGCCAACGTCTACCCGGTGCTGGTGCTGGAAATCGCCGGCAACCGCAACGCCGCCACCCTGTGGCAGACCGCGCTGGCGCTGCATGGGCAGGGCATGCCGGAGGTGGCGCTGCTGGTGCTGTTCACCGGCATCGTGATGCCGGCGCTGGAGTTGGCCAGCATGCTCTACCTGCAGCTGCCGCTGCTGTTCGGCCGCGCGTTGCCGGGCTTTCCGGCGATGATGCGGCTGCGCGGGCTGGCGCGCCCCTGGTGCATGGTGGAGGTCTTCCTGCTGGGGGTGCTGGTTTCGCTGGTCAAGCTGGTCCATCTCGCCAGCGTGCAGCCCGGCATCGGCCTGTGGGCGTTTTTCGGCCTGATCGTGATGATGGCGGCCAGCGCCAGCCGCTTCCGGCCGCATCAATTATGGGAACGTTACCAGTCATGCCGCGCTACCCCTTGAACAGCGCGGCCGCGCGCAATCTGTGCCTGTGCCATGGCTGCGGGCTGCTGGTGAGGCTGCCTCCGCGCGAGGCGGGCGTCTGCCCGCGCTGCGCCGCGCCGCTGCATTTGCGGCGGCCGGCTGCGCTGCAGCGCTGCTGGGCGCTGCTGCTGGCGGCGATGATCAGCTATCTGCCGGCCAATCTGCTGCCCATCATGGAAACCACGGCGCTGACCGGCGTGCAGCGCGACACCATCATGAGCGGCGTGGTCTACTTGTGGAACAATGATTCCTGGCCGCTGGCGCTGGTGGTGTTCACCGCCAGTGTGCTGGTGCCGCTGCTGAAGATACTGGCCTTGCTGCTGTTGTTGTGCAGCGTGCAGTGGCGTTGGAGCTGGGCACCGCGCCAGCGGACGCGGCTGTACCGGATGATAGAAGTGATCGGCCCGTGGTCGATGCTGGACATTTTCGTGGTGGCGCTGATGGTGGCGCTGGTGCAATGGCAGTCGCTGGCCAGCATCAAGGCCGGGCCGGGGGCGATCGCCTTCGGCGCGGTGGTGGTGCTGACCATGCTGGCCGCGATGAGTTTCGATCCCAGGATGATCTGGGATCCGGTAGAGGAACACGATGAGCAGTGACAATCCACAAAAACCGGAGCAGGACGATCTGCCGCAGGCGGTGCCGGTGCGCCGCCGTCGCTGGGCGCCGTCGCTGGTCTGGCTGATCCCGGTGGTGGCGGCGCTGATAGGCGGCTGGCTGGCGGTGCACGCCGTGCTGTCGCGCGGCCCCACCATCACCATCTCCTTCCAGAACGCCGAGGGGATAGAGGCCGGCAAGACCCGGATCAAGTACAAGGACGTGGAAATCGGCGAGGTGACCTCGGTCAAGCTCAGCCCCAACCGGCAGGCCATCGTCGCCACCGCGCAACTGAGCAAGGAGGCGGCCGACTACCTGGCGGAGGACAGCCGCTTCTGGGTGGTGCGGCCGCGCGTGTCCGGCGGCGGCGTGTCCGGCCTGGGCACGGTGCTGTCCGGTTCCTACATCGGCATGGACATCGGCAAGAGCGAGGCGCGCAAGACCGACTTTGTCGGCCTGGAAACCCCGCCCATCATCAACGCCGACCTGCCCGGCCAGACCTTCACGCTGCGCGCAGACAACCTGGGCTCGCTGAACACCGGCTCGCCGGTGTATTTCCGCCGGGTGCCGGTGGGGCAGGTGGTCGGCTACGAGCTGGACTCCAAGGGCGGCTACGTCAAGGTCGCCGTCTTCATCAACGCGCCGTACGACCGTTTCGTGTCCGCCAACAGCCGCTTCTGGCACGCCAGCGGAGTCGACGTGTCGCTGAGCGCCAACGGCCTCAACGTCAGCACCCAGTCGCTGGCGGCGATCGCGCTGGGCGGCATCGCTTTCGAGACGCCGCTGGCCGACAACGCCGGCATCCCGCTGTCCGACCGCAACTTCATCCTGCACGACAGCCGCGACAGGGCGCTGCAGAACCCGGACCGCGAGATGCAGCCGTTCCGCCTGCGTTTCCGCCAGTCGCTGCGCGGCCTGAGCGTCGGCGCGCCGGTGGACTTCCGCGGCATCACCATAGGCGAGGTGACGGCGATAGGCGTGCAGTACGTGCCGGAACGCAAAGATTTCGACATGACGGTGGACATCCGCACCTATCCCAGCCGGCTGGACAGCCTGTCGCGCGGCGGCCGCATCAGCGGCAAGCTGTCGCCGCAGGCGCTGGTGGCCAACGGCATGCGCGCCCAGCTGCGCTCCGGCAATCTGATCACCGGCCAGCTCTACGTGGCGCTGGACTTCTTCCGCGACGCGCCGCCGGCCAAGCTGGTCGTGCGCAACGGCCTGCCCGAGCTGCCGACCATTTCGGGCGACCTGGAGGAGCTGCAGCGGGTGCTGCAGCGCATCGTCAAGAAACTGGACGCGGTGCCGTTCGACAGCATAGGCAAGGAGGCCGACGCCTCGCTGAAATCGCTGCACCAGACGCTGGACAGCGTGAAGAAGCTGTCCGACGGCCTGAACGGCGACGCGGTGCCCCAGACGCTGAAGACGCTGGAGCAGCTGCAGCAGACGCTGGAGGCCACCCGCCAGGCCATGCGCGCCGATTCGCCGCTGCAGCAGGACGTGCGCGCCGCCGCGCAGGAAGTGAAGGAGACCGCGCGCAGCTTCCGCGCGCTGGCCGATTACCTGGACCGCCATCCCGAGGCGCTGGTGCGCGGCAAGGAGGCTCAACCATGATCAGACATTGGATTCCCGCCGTTTTTCTGGCCGCCGCGCTGGCGGGCTGCGCGTCGCCGCAGTCCCGTTTCTACGGCCTGGACGCGCCGGCCGCGCCGCAGGCGCAGGCCCAGTTCGGCAAGCGGGTGCTGCTGGGGCCGGTGAGCCTGCCCGCGGCGCTGGATAGGCCGCAACTGGTGCTGGACATGGGCGGCGGCGAGCTGAAACTGCAGGAGTTCGATCGCTGGAGCGCGCCGCTGGACCGCTTGCTGGCGCAGCGGCTCAGCCTGGGCGTGGCGCGCGCCAGCGGCGTGGCCAGCGTCTACGCTTATCCGCAGCCGGGCATGGACGGCGGCGAGCTGCGCATCGCCGTAGACGTGCGCGGCCTCAGCCTGAAGCCGGGGCAGGGCGCGGCGCTGGAGGCGGCCTGGCAGCTGCAGAACGCGGCCGACGGCAGGATACTGGCGCGCGGCGGCTTCAGCCGCAGCCAGCCGGTGGCGTCGGACCAGCCTGGAGCGCTGCTTGCCGGACTGCAGACGTTGCTGGACGGCCTGGCCGCCGACATCGCCGCGCCGCTGGCCCAGCACCCGGAATGGTGGCGCGCGGGCTGACTCTCCCCCATTGGGAGTAGCCGGCGCCAGCCGTAAGGGTTAATCCGCCTCGTCCGTTGGCAGACTGACAGTCCTGCGACAGACGAATATCGGCGCGCGCCGCCGTCGCTTATCGTGGTAGCCATGACCACTCCATGGATATGGCGCCATGACTTCCCCGACATTCAAACGCTACAGCGTGCTGGCCAGCAGCACGCTGGCTTTCACCCTCTGCTTCATGGTCTGGATGATGTTCGCGGTGCTGGGCATCCCGATCAAGCAGCAGCTGGGCCTCAATGAAACCGAGTTCGGCATCCTGGCCGCCACGCCGGTGCTGACCGGTTCGCTGATCCGCGTGCCGCTGGGCATCTGGACCGACCGCTACGGCGGCCGCCCGGTGCTGTTCGCGCTGATGCTCAGCTGCGTGCTGCCCATCTACCTGATGCAGTTCGCCAGCGCCTACTGGCAGTTCCTGCTGGCCGGGCTATTCGTCGGCCTGGCCGGCGGTTCGTTCTCGGTCGGCACGCCCTATGTGGCGCGCTGGTTCCGCAAGGAGCAGCAGGGCCTGGCCATGGGCATTTTCGGCGCCGGCAACGCCGGCTCGGCGCTGACCAAGCTGGTGGCCCCGGCGCTGATCCTGGCCTGGGGCTGGCAGAGCGTGCCCACCGCCTACGCGCTGATCATGCTGGCCGCCGCCATCCTGTTCTGGCTGTTCTCCTTCAGCGATCCGGCCCACAAGGCGCCGTCCACGGTGACGCTGCGCCAGCAGCTGGCGCTGATGAAGCATCCGGCGGTGCTGCGCTATTGCCAGTACTACTCGGTGGTGTTCGGCGGCTACGTGGCGCTGGCGCTGTGGATGACCAAGTACTACGTCGGCGAGTACGGGCTGGACCTGAAGCACGCGGCGTTGCTGGCGGCCTGTTTCTCCTTGCCGGGCGGCGTGCTGCGCGCGGTGGGGGGCTATCTGTCTGACCGCTTCGGCCCCTACGTGGTCACTTGGGCGGTGATGTGGGTGTGCTGGGTGGCCTTCTTCCTGCTGTCCTATCCGCAGACCGAGATGCGCGTGGCGACCACCGGCGGGCCGCTCAGCCTGCACATCGGCCTCAACGTCTACCTGTTCACCGGCCTGCTGTTCCTGGTGGGCGTGGCGATGGCGATAGGCAAGGCCTCGGTGTTCAAGTTCATCTCCGACGAATTTCCCGACTCCATCGGCGCGGTGTCCGGCGTGGTCGGCCTGTCCGGCGGCCTGGGCGGCTTCCTGCTGCCCATCCTGTTCGGCGTCTTGCTCGACCTGACCGGCGTGCGCAGCAGCGCCTTCATGCTGCTGTACGGCACGGTGTGCGTCAGCCTGGTGTGGATGCATTTTTCCTTCAAATCGGCGGCAAGAGCCAAGGCGCGGGCGCGCGCGGCCGAGCCCGTCAATCCCATTCCCTTGACCAACGAACGCGGCTGAGCGCGGCGCGGGAGACACTGATGACTTATCTGATCAAACACTGGGAGCCGGAATCGGCTTCGTTCTGGCAGCAGCAGGGACGCTCGGTGGCGCGGCGCAACCTGTGGATCTCGATTCCGGCGCTGACGCTGGCCTTCGTGATCTGGCAGGTGTGGAGCGTGGCGGTGCTGAACATGCCCAATATCGGCTTCGGCTACACCCAGAACCAGCTGTTCTGGCTGGCGGCGCTGCCGGCCTTGTCCGGCGCCACGCTGCGCATCTTCTATTCCTTCATGGTGCCGGTGTTCGGCGGCCGCAAGTGGACGGCGATCTCCACCGCCAGCCTGCTGATTCCGGCGGTGGGCATAGGCTTCGCGGTGCAGAACCCGGACACCAGCTATGTGACCATGGTGACGCTGGCGCTGCTGTGCGGCTTCGGCGGCGGCAATTTCAGCTCCAGCATGGCCAATATCAGCTTCTTCTTCCCCAAGTCGGAAAAGGGCACCGCGCTGGGCCTGAACGCCGGCCTGGGCAATCTGGGCGTATCCATCGTGCAGTTCGTGGTGCCCATCGTCATCACCATGGGCCTGTTCGGCCAGTTGGGCGGCGATCCGCAGCACTGGGTGAAGGGCGCGGCAGCCAAACAGATGTGGCTGCAGAACGCCGGCTTCGTCTGGGTGCCGTTCATCGTGCTGTCCACGCTGGCGGCCTGGTTCGGCATGAACGACCTGGCCTCGGCCAAATCCTCGTTTTCCGAGCAGGCGGTGATCTTCACCCGCAAGCATAACTGGCTGATGTGCTGGCTGTACGTGGGCACCTTCGGTTCTTTCATCGGCTTCTCCGCCGGCTTCCCGCTGCTGGTCAAGGGCCAGTTCCCCGACATCGACCCCACCCGCTACGCCTTCCTGGGCCCCTTGGTCGGCGCGCTGACCCGCCCGCTGGGCGGCTGGCTGGCCGACAAGATAGGCGGCGCCAAGGTGACGCAGACGGTGTTCGCGCTGATGGTGCTGGGCGTGCTGGGCGTGATCTTTTTCCTGCCGCACGGCGGCCAGGGCGGCAACTTCTACGGTTTCTTCGCGATGTTCCTGTGCCTGTTCGCGCTGACCGGCGTCGGCAATGGCTCCACCTTCATGCAGGTGCCGGCCATTTTCCTGACGCTGCACCAGCGCATGGCCGGCCCGGGCGAGTCGGCCATGCGGCAGGCCACCCAGGACGCCACCCGCGAGGCGGCGGCGGTGCTCGGTTTCGCCGGCGCGATCGGCGCCTACGGCGGCTTCTTCATCCCCAAGAGCTACGGCACCTCCATCGCGATGACCGGCGGGGTAGAGGCGGCGCTGTACCTGTTCATCGCCTTCTACCTGAGCTGCCTGGCGATCAACGGCTGGTACTACGCCCGCAAGAACGCGGAAGTGCGTTGCTGATTGGCCGGCGCAATGCCCGGCAGAGCGTGCTAGCCGGGTATTGCACCCTACGGTTGGACGGAATGAAAAGCGCCCGCGGGCGCTTTTTTCCCGTCCGGCTTTCGTTCTATCCCGGACTACTCCTTAAGGCTTAGCCGGACCCCTTCCTATGCCTGTGCCGCTCACCCCTACTGGCCGATTGGGCAGTGAGGGGGCGGACGGTAGGCTAAGGATTATCGCAACCAGTATCGGCAGCCGGGCGGCGGCGACGCAGGACAGGATTCCCGGCGCGCATGGAGGCAAAATGAGCCATTTTCTCGACAGACTGAATTTCCTCGGCAAGGTCAAGAGCACCTTCGCCGACGGCCACGGCGCGGTGGTGAACGAAGACCGCGGCTGGGAAGACGCGTACCGCCAGCGCTGGCAGCACGACAAGATCGTGCGTTCCACCCACGGCGTCAATTGCACCGGCTCCTGCAGCTGGAAGGTGTATGTGAAGAACGGCCTGATCACCTGGGAAACCCAGCAGACCGACTACCCGCGCACCCGTCCCGACCTGCCCAACCACGAGCCGCGCGGCTGTCCGCGCGGCGCGTCCTACAGCTGGTACGTGTACTCGGCCCAGCGCGTCAAATACCCGATGCTGCGCGGCCAGCTGGCCCGGCTGTGGCGCGACGCCCGCAAGACCTTGAGCCCGGTGGAGGCCTGGGAGAAGATCAGCCAGACGCCCGAACTCGCCAAGCAATACAAGTCCGCGCGGGGCCAGGGCGGTTTCGTGCGCGCCAGCTGGGACGAGGCCAACGAGATCGTCGCCGCGGCCAACGCCTTCACCATCAAGACATTCGGCCCGGACCGCGTGGTCGGCTTCTCGCCGATTCCGGCGATGTCCATGGTGTCCTATGCCGCCGGCAGCCGCTACCTGAGCCTGATAGGTGGCGTGCCGCTGTCGTTCTACGACTGGTATTGCGACCTGCCGCCGGCCAGCCCGCAGACCTGGGGCGAGCAGACCGACGTGGCCGAGTCTGCCGACTGGTACAACTCCACTTACCTGATGGTGTGGGGCTCCAACGTGCCGATGACCCGCACCCCGGACGCCCACTTTTACACCGAGGTGCGCTACAAGGGTACCAAGACGGTGGCGGTGTCCAGCGACTTCGGCGAAATGGCCAAGTTCGGCGACATCTGGCTTGCGCCCAAGCAGGGCACCGACGCCGCGCTGGCGATGGCCATGGGCCATGTGATCTTCAAGGAATTCCACTTGGATCGCCCGTCGGCCTACTTCACCGACTACATCCGCCGCTACACCGACATGCCTATGCTGGTGACGCTGCGCCGCGACGGCGAGCGCTGGCTGCCGGACTACTTCCTGCGCGCCTCCCATCTAGAGGGCAGCCTGGGTGAAGACAACAACCCGGACTGGAAAACCCTGCTGATCGACGAGGCCAGCGGCGACATCGTCGCGCCCAACGGCTCGATCGGCTTCCGCTGGGGCCAGGCCGAGGGCAAGGCCGGCAAGTGGAACCTGGAGCAGAAGGACGGCGCCAGCGGCCGCGAGGTGTGCGGCCGCCTGTCGCTGATCGAGCAGCGCGATGAGGTGGTCGGCGTCGGCTTCCCGTATTTCGGCGCCGAGCACGACGAGCTGCTGACCCGCAATGTGCCGGTGAAGAAGATCAAGCTGGCGGATGGCGGCGAGGCGCTGGTGGCCACGGTGTTCGACCTGATGGCGGCCAACTACGGCATAGACCGCGGGCTGGGCGGCGGCAACGTCGCGGCCGACTACATGGACGACGCGCCGTACACGCCGGCTTGGCAGCAGAAGCACACCGGCGTGAAGCCGGAGATGGTGATCCAGGTGGCGCGCGAGTTCGCGCACAACGCTGACCAGACCCAGGGCAAATCCATGGTCATCGTCGGCGCGGCGCTGAACCACTGGTACCACATGGACATGACCTACCGCGGCATCATCAATATGCTGATGCTGTGCGGCTGCATAGGCCAGAGCGGCGGCGGCTGGTGCCACTACGTGGGCCAGGAAAAGCTGCGCCCGCAGACCGGCTGGGCCCCGCTGGCCTTCGCCGGCGACTGGAACCGCCCGGCGCGGCAGATGAACGGCACCAGCTTCTTCTACGCCCATACCAGCCAGTGGCGGCATGAAAAACTGGGGGTGGGCGAGATTCTGTGCCCGACCGCCGACGGCAAGATGGCCGACATGGCGCTGATAGACTACAACGCCAAGGCCGAACGGATGGGCTGGCTGCCGTCCGCGCCGCAGCTGTCCGCCAACCCGCTGGATATCACCCGCGCCGCCGCCGAGGCGGGCCTGGACCCGGTGGACTACACCGTGCAGGGCCTGAAGAGCGGTCGGCTGGACATGGCCTGCAACGATCCGGACAACCCGCAGAACTTCCCGCGCAATATGTTCGTCTGGCGCTCCAACATCCTGGGCAGCTCGGGCAAGGGCCACGAGTACTTCCTCAAATACCTGCTGGGCACCCAGAACGCGGTGCTGGGCTCGGAAGATGACTGCATCAAGCCGTCCGAGATCACTGTGCGCCCGGCGGCAGAGGGCAAGCTGGACCTGATGGTGGTGCTGGATTTCCGCATGTCCACCACCTGCCTGTACGGCGACATCGTGCTGCCCACCGCCACCTGGTACGAGAAGGACGACCTCAACACCTCCGACATGCACCCCTTCATCCACCCCTTGTCCGAGGCGGTGCAGCCCTTATGGCAGGCCAGGAGCGACTGGGAGATCTACAAGGGCTTCGCCAAGAAGCTGTCCGAGGTGGCCAAGGACTATCTGGGCGTGCAGAAAGACCTGGTGCTGACCCCGCTGATGCACGACAGCCCGCAGGAGCTGGGCCAGCCTTTCGATCCCAAGGACTGGAAGAAGGGCGAGTGCGAGCCGCTGCCGGGCAAGACCATGCCGGCGATGACGGTGGTGGAGCGCGACTACGGCGCGATTTACGACAAGTTCACCACCATCGGCCCCCTGCTGGAAAAAGCTGGCAACGGCGGCAAGGGCATAGGCTGGAAGACGGCGCACGAGGTGGACATCCTGCGCGGCCTGAACCAGGTGGCGCAATCGGGCGCCGGCAAGGGCCAGCCCAAGTTGGAGACCGCCATCGACGCCGCGGAGATGATTCTGACGCTGGCGCCGGAAACCAACGGCCACGTGGCGGTGAAAGCCTGGGACGCGCTGTCCAAGGTGACCGGCCGCGACCATACACACCTTGCCAAGCCGCGCGAGCATGACAGCATCCGTTTCCGCGACGTGCAGGCGCAGCCGCGCAAGATCATTTCCTCGCCGACCTGGTCCGGCCTGGAAAGCGAAGAAGTCAGCTACAACGCGGGTTACACCAATGTCCACGAGCTGATTCCGTGGCGCACTTTGACCGGCCGCCAGCAGTTCTATCAGGACCACCAGTGGATGCGGGCCTTCGGCGAGGGATTGTGTGTGTATAAGCCGGCGGTCGATTTGAAGACCACCCAGGCGGTGCTGGGCAAGCACGGCAACGGCAATCATGAGCTGGTGCTGAACTTCATCACCCCGCACCAGAAATGGGGCATACACAGCACCTACTCAGACAATCTGCGCATGCTGACGCTGAGCCGCGGCGGCCCCCACGTCTGGCTGTCCGAGATAGACGCCGCAAAGGCCGGTATCGCCGACAACGACTGGATAGAGGTGTTCAACGTCAACGGCACGCTGACCGCCCGCGCGGTGGTGTCGCAGCGGGTGCCGGAAGGCATGACGCTGATGTACCACGCCCAGGAAAAGATCGTGAACGTGCCGGGCGCCGAGGTGTCCGGCAAGCGCGGCGGCATCCACAACTCGGTGACCCGCGCGGTGACCAAGCCCACCCACATGATAGGCGGCTACGCCCAACTGGCCTGGGGCTTCAACTACTACGGCACGGTGGGCGCCAACCGCGACGAGTTCGTGGTGGTGCGCAAGATGGACAAGGTGGACTGGATGGACCAGCCCGCGGGAGACAAGCAATGAAGATACGCGCGCAAATCGGCATGGTGCTGAACCTGGACAAGTGCATCGGTTGCCACACCTGTTCGGTCACCTGCAAGAACGTATGGACCAGCCGCGACGGCATCGAGTACGCCTGGTTCAACAATGTGGAGACCAAGCCCGGCATCGGCTACCCCAAGGACTGGGAAAATCAGGACAAGTGGCAGGGCGGCTGGAAGCGCCGCGCCGACGGCAAGCTGGAGCCGCGCCAGGGCGGCCGGCTTAAGATACTGGCCAATATCTTCGCCAACCCCAATCTGCCGGCGATAGACGACTACTACGAGCCGTTCACCTACGACTACGAGCATCTGCAGAACGCGCCGCAGATGCAGACGCCGCCGACCGCGCGGCCGGTGTCGGTGCTGACCGGCAAGAAGATGGACAAGATCGAGTGGGGCCCGAACTGGGAGGACGACCTGGGCGGCGAGTTCTCCAAGCGCGCCAAGGATGCTTTGTTTGAAGGCATCCAGAAGGAGATGTACTCCGCCTTCGAGAACACCTTCATGATGTATCTGCCGCGGCTGTGCGAACACTGCCTGAACCCGGCCTGCGTCGCGTCCTGTCCGTCCGGCTCCATCTACAAGCGCGAAGACGACGGCATCGTCCTGATCGACCAGGACAAGTGCCGCGGTTGGCGGATGTGCGTGTCAGGCTGTCCGTACAAAAAGATTTATTACAACTGGACGTCCGGCAAGGCCGAGAAGTGCATCTTCTGCTACCCGCGCATCGAGTCCGGCCAGCCTACCGTGTGCTCGGAAACCTGCGTCGGCCGCATCCGTTACCTGGGCGTGCTGCTGTACGACGCCGACAAGATCGAACAGGCGGCGGCGGTGGAAGATCCGCAGGATCTTTACCAGTCGCAGCTGGACCTGTTCCTGGATCCGAACGACCCTGCCATCGCGGCCGAGGCGCTGAAGCAGGGCATCCCGCAAAGCTGGCTGGACGCCGCGAAGCGCTCGCCGGTGTACAAGATGGCGATGGAGTGGAAGGTGGCCTTCCCGCTGCATCCGGAATACCGGACGCTGCCGATGGTGTGGTACATCCCGCCGCTGTCGCCGATCCAGAGCGCGATGGAGAACGGCCTGATAGGCGAGGGCGGCATCATCCCCGACGTGCAGAGCCTGCGCATACCGATCAAGTATCTGGCCAACCTGCTGACGGCCGGCAAGGAAGAGCCGGTGGTCAAGGCGCTGGAAACCATGGTGGCGATGCGCCGCTACATGCGCAAGAAGAGCGTGGAGAAGGTCTGCGACGCGGCTACCCTGGCCGGTACCCACCTGACCGCAAGCCAGGTGGAAGAGATGTACCAGGTGATGGCCATCGCCAATTACGAAGACCGCTTCGTGATTCCGTCCAGCCACAAGGAAATGGTGGAGGAGGCGTTCGAGGACAAGGCCAGCTGCGGCTTCAGCTTCGGCAACGGCTGCTCCGGCGGCGAGTCCGAAGCCAGCCTGTTCGGCAAGAAGAAGGCCACGCCCATCGTGTTCCACGACATGCGGCGCGACCGCAAGTCCAACGCCGGCAACTGAGGGAGACCGATATGCGCATCCACGCCATTCTGTCCGCGCTGTTGTGCTACCCGGAGGCTGAGCTGGTCGCCGCGGTGGACGAGATCCGCGCCGAGGCGGCCGAGCACCTGCAGACCGCCAGCCTGCTGGAACCGCTGCTGCAGGCGCTGCAGAACGAGGACCTGATCGAGCTGCAGCAGCGTTACGTGCTCACCTTCGACCGCACCCCGTCGCACTCGCTGCACCTGTTCGAGCACATCCACGGCGAGGACCGCGCCCGCGGCCAGGCCATGGTGGACCTGCTGGATGAATACCGCCGGCACGGCTTCGAGCCGACGTGCAGCGAGCTGCCGGACTACCTGCCGCTGTTCCTGGAGTTTCTGGGGCAGTGCGGCCAGGCCGAGTCCGAGCGGCTGCTGGGCGACGCGGTGCACGTGATCGGCCACATCGCCGGCAAGCTGAACGAGGCGGAGTCGGCCTATGCCGGGCTGTTCGACGCGCTGCTGACGCTGTCGCCGGTCCGGCCTGAGCCGCTGCAGGCGCCGCCCATCCGCGACATGGACGAAATGCTGGAAACCTTCGGCCCCGGCGCGGACGGCGTGGAGCCGCTGCTGAAGCCGACCATGCCGGCGATCGCCCCGGTCAATTTCTATCCGCGCGGCGCGCGCGCCTGAAACCTTACCCCCTCTTCGCTGAATGGGAGAGGGGCGGCGGACGGCGCTGACGCTCCGCCATCGGGAGACAAACATGGACTACCTGCATAGATTCGTATTCGGCATCTATCCCTACATCGCGCTGGCCATTTTCCTGCTGGGCAGCCTGATCCGCTTCGAGCGCGAGCAGTACAGCTGGAAGAGCGAGTCGTCGCAGCTCTTGTACCGCGGCCAGCTGCGCCTGGGCAATATTCTGTTCCACCTGGGCATCATCGGGCTGTTCTTCGGCCACCTAGTTGGTCTGTTGACGCCGCTGGCGGTGTGGGACGCGCTGGGCGTGACGCACAACTTCAAGCAGGTGTTCGCCATGAGCGCCGGCGGCCTGATGGGCGGCCTGTGCCTGATCGGCATCGCGCTGCTGCTGCACCGCCGCTTCCTATGCGACCGCCTGGCGGCCAACACCACTTGGCGCGACAAGCTGGTGCTGCTGTGGATACTGGCCACGCTGCTGCTGGGCCTGAGCACCATCGTCGTGTCGGCCCAGCATCTGGACGGTCACGAAATGGTGCTGCTGATGAGCTGGGCGCAGCATATCGTCACCTTCCGCGGCGACGCGGCGGATTTCATCGTCTCCGCCTCGCCGGTCTTCAAGCTGCACCTGTTCATGGGCATGAGCCTGTTCGTGATCTTCCCCTTCACCCGGCTGGTGCATGTGTGGAGCGGCTTCGGCGCCGTGACCTACCTGGGACGCGCCTGGCAGCTGGTGCGCCCGCGCGGCTGAACGGCTGAACGGCTGGGCATGAAAAACGCCGCGCATCCTGTGAGGGGGCGCGGCGTTTTGATTAGGTAGACCACATTTTATTTCACGAGGAGTTCAGTTGAGGGTAAAAGGGAGTTGACCTCACTGAATTTCATCTGACTGACCGGATGGAAATTGTGGTCTGTCCCCTATTTCTCAGAGACTTAACGTCCAGGTTAACCGGTGCCGGAGCGCGAAGCGGGTAGAGCGCTAATACGGGCCATGAAAATGCCGAAGGCATGGCTCATATTGGTGTCCGCGTTGAGCCGCCAGTTAGGCTGGGGCGAGTAGAGGCCGTGTGGCAATTGCATATTGAACCAAATACTTTCAGTGGGGAGCCACATTGCCAAGATAAGTATCGCGGATCTGATTGAAATTTATAGCTGAGCTGCCAGCTGATTGCGCTGCCAAATATAGATTCAGATCCGTGGTAATGAGCGTAATGTCTTCTGAGCAGGCCTCAATCAGCAGCGAGTCTGTTAGGCCAAGACGTATAAATTCCTGCCGATCAGTAACGGTATTGCTTGGGATGTAGCACTCTGCCGTAGATGTTATGAGGTTTTTCAGTACGGCGAAAACCTTGCTGCGAGCAGGCTCTCCAATGTATGCAGCCAGATTGGATGTTTCTGTTAGCGTGTTCGGGGTGACTAATACCGAAGTTGCATTTGAAATTATCTTGAGCAACGCATCATAGTCATCGGGTACGAACTCTGTCAGGCGCTTGTGCTTTTCAATGTAGTCACGAGACGCTGTCCCAACGACAAAGAGCACCAACAGGTTGGTGTCTATGAGAAGTTGTACAGGCCTCAAAATGGAGCCTCACGATTCTTGACCGAAAGCACTTGGTCATTTTGGTTGTCAATACGAACAACTTTATATGAGCGGCGAGGTCCGTTTGAACCCGCTAGGGCTGCTAGTGCGTTGCGCGGTTCATCCCAAGGCCGAGAAAAGCCGATAGTGACAATCCACTGATTTGTTGATTGGTCTAGCTCAACTTCTTCAAGTCCAACATTGCTTAGATTCTCATCAGCAAGTAGATCGATGATGTAGCGCTTTGCGCTAGAAACAGCATCTTTTACATTCATGTGACTCTCCAAAACGATGTTCTGATTGTAAGACCTAACTCCCTGGTTAACCGGCGCCAGAGCACGAAATGCGGAAGGTGCCGCGACAGGTCATAAGAATGCCGAAGGCATGGCCTGTAGTGGCGTCTGCGTTGAATTTCCAGTTAGGTTGGGGATAGACGCTATTACGGGTAAGCATGCGCGAATTGTTCTTGGATTAGGGTAATTAGTGATCACCAAGACCTAGATCTTTAGTTTTTTGCTGATGACATGGTTTTCTGACAAGTCATGCTCCAGCTTTTTTTGAGATTGGTCTTTCTCGATACATCGCTTTGCGAAATCCAGAAGATTCGTTGCGAGTTGAGCTGAGCAAGCATTGATTACCAAAGCCCCTGCATTGCCTTCGCTCAGTTTCGGTACCTCCATCTGAATTTCTGCGCCAATCTTGTCTATTTCAGTGGTGATGCACTCGATGGCTTCGCAAACTCTCTCGAGTGATGGTATTGATGTACTTTCTCCGGAGAAAACCGCATTCAAGTCATCAATGATTGCTTCCGCTTGCTTGATGTTCATAGTTTGGATTCGTCAATTTTTATGTGCCGACTACTCTTGGTCCAGGCTAGTAAGTTGAGCTTAGCCTAACTTGTAATTAGACACTCGAAATATCGGGTGATCCCACCAAATTTTGGCGAATGAAAATTATGCCGTCAAGATTTTCATATTTAAATCAGCATGATGTGGGTCGGTGTGACTATTTTAGGATACCTGAAAATGGGCAAAACACACCACCTGCTAAGCAAGGTCACTCCACGCTGAATTCATAAACACATGGGAGGGGAGCGCGGGTTGGCCTTGACCGCGCCGCGCCATGATGGCATAGCTGTGGGGGTATCAAACCGGGCAAGGCTCAGGCCTTATCCAGCCCATGCTCCACGGCATAAACCGCCGCCTGCACCCGGCTGCTCAGCGACAGCTTGCGCAGGATGTTCTGCACGTGGACCTTGACCGTGCTCTCGGCCAGGTCCAGCGCGCGGGCGATTTCCTTGTTGCTGGCGCCGCGGGCCAGCCAGCCCAGCGTTTCCCGTTCGCGCGGGGTCAGCGCGTCGGCTTCGCTGGCCTTGGCCGCCGGTTGGCGCAGGCGGGCCAGCAACTTGGCGGTCATTTCCGGCGACAGCACGCTGTCGCCGTCCACCGCGCGGCGAATGCTGTCCAGCAGGAAGTCGGCGTTGATGTTCTTCAGCAGATAGCCGCGGGCGCCGCCGCGCATGCATTCGGCCAGATCGTCGCCGTCCTCGGACACGGTCAGCATCAGCACCGCGGCGTTGGGACAGCCGCTCAGTATCTGCGCCAGCGCTTCGCGGCCGTTCATCACCGGCATGTCCAGGTCCAGCAGCACCACGTCGGGCTTCAGCAGTTCGGCCTGTTTGACGCCGTCCAGCCCGTCGGCGGCTTCGCCGACCACCAGGAAATCGTCCTGCCGCTGCAGCAGCGCCTTCAGGCCGCTGCGGAACAGCGTGTGATCGTCAATCAACAGAATGCGTATGGCTTGTGTCATGCGCTGATGCGCTCCTCTTTGGGCAGGGTCAGCTCCACCGTGGTGCCCTGCGTGGGCGCCGAGCGGATCTGGATATGGCTGTGTATGCGTTTGGCCCGTTCTTGCATGATGGACATGCCGACGTGGCGCGCGGATTTCGCCGCCAGCTGGCCGGAATCGAAGCCGCGGCCGTTGTCGCGGATGCGCATGCTGAAGCTGGCGGTGTTGTCGATCTCCACTTCCACCTCGCTGGCTTCGGCGTGCTTGCGGATGTTGGACAGCGCTTCCTGCAGGATGAAAAACACCTGCAGCTGCTGCTGCGGGTCCAGCGGCTTGCCTTCGCCGCGCATTTCCAGCCGCGCCGGCACCCGGGTCTGCTGTTCGAAGCGCTGCAGCAGCGTGCGCACCGCCTCGGGGAATTCCTGCTGGCTGATGCGGGTGCGGAAGTTGAGCAGCAGCTCCCTGACGTCCTCGTAGCACTCCTGCACGCCGGCGCGGATGAAGGCCAGGTTTTCGCGCGCCAGCGCCTCCTCGCGCGAATTCATCGCGTCTTCCAGCATCTGCGTCTGCAGATTGAGGAAGGACAGCGACTGGGCGATGCTGTCGTGCAGGCCCTGGGCCATCAGGTTGCGCTCCTCGGACACCGCGAACTGGCGTTCCACCGCGCCCAGCCGCTGGTTTTCGATGGCCACGCCCAGGTGCTGGCCCAGGGTCTCGATCAGCATCTGCTCGGCCATGGACAGCACGCGCTTCTGGCGGAAGTAAAGCGTGAAGATGCCGACATCCTCGCGCTGGTTGCGGATGTGGAACACGGCGATGGAGGCGAAGCCCGCCTTGCGGCAATGGCGGATTTCCTCGCCTTCCAGCTCGCCGATGTGGCGCAGCACGGCGAAGGGCTGCTGCACCGCTTCGCCGCAGTGGCAGGCGTCGTCGGGGATGCATTCCTCGTTGAGCGCCATCTCCGCGGGCAGGCCTTGCTGGGCGATCTGGTCCAGCTTGCCGCGCTCCGGGTCCACCAGCCTGGCGTTGGCCGCGTCGGCGCCGGTCAGCTGCATCAGGCGGCGGATGAAGCCCTGGCAGGTTTCGTCCAGCGCGCGCTGCTGGTGCAGGAAGGAAGTCATGTCGTACAGCGTTTTCAGCCGCAGGTTCTGTTCTTCCACCTCGCGAGTTTTTTGGGCGACCTTGCTCTCCAGGTTCTGGTACAGGTCCTGCGCCCGCTCGGCCATCTGGTTGAAGCCCTCGGCCAGCATGCCGAGCTCGTCCTGGCGATCCACTTTGACCCGGGTGTCCAGCTCGCCCTCGCGCAGCCGGCGCATCGCGTCGCTGAGCGCGCGGACCGGGTTGATCACCATCAGGAACAGCATGTAAGCCATGGTCACCGCGCCGGCCAGCGCCATCGCGATCAGCACCATCTGGAACATCCGCAGCAGATTGGTGTGGTTCTCGTTGTCGCGCTCCAGCAGGCTGACCAGGTTGTCTATCTCGGCGACGAAGCCGTGCAGCCGCTGCGCGGACGGCTGGGCGCCGTCGGCGGCCAGCAGCAGCGGGCGGATATCGTTGCGCCAGCGCTGCTCCAGCCGCCGTTCCTGGTCGCGGATATCGCGGTTGTCGGGTAGGAACAGCGGCCGCGCCGGATCGCCGCGCTTCAGCCGGGCCAGGGTCTGGTCAAAGCCGGCGACCTCGTCGCGCAGCACGCGCTCGGGGGCTTGGGTGGACATCAGGTAGGCGGCGCGGAAAGTGCGCATGCGCAGGCTGCCCACATCGTTGATTGCGGCGGCGCCGCCTTCCAGCCGCCAGGACAGCGCCAAGGTATAGCCTATCGAGATCAGCGCCACGCACAGCGCCAGCAGCGACAACACCAGCAGCTTGCTGGCCAGGGTCTGGAAGCGGGGAGGGGCAAAACGGATGTCGGGCATGGGCATGGTTCTGCTTTTGGCGGATGGCAAACGGCGGCGGCGGACTGCACAATGTCTGGACGCGGTTATGGTTCAGATATGAATTGTTTAAACATAGCTTTTATCGATGGCCGCGACAATCCGTCAAAAGGAGAAGAAATGCAAGCGGTACTGGGCATATGCGGTTACTCGGGCAGCGGCAAGACCACCTTGCTGGAGGCGCTGCTGCCCTTGCTGGGGCGCCGGGGCTTGAGGGTGTCGGTGATCAAGCACAGCCATCACGACGTGGAGCTGGATACGCCCGGCAAGGACAGCTTCCGCCACCGCCGGGCGGGAGCCAGCGAGGTGATGATCGTGTCGCCGCGCCGGGTGGGGGTGTTCGCCGAAACCGAGCGGGAGCTGACGCTGGACGAGCAGCTGGCGCGCCTGTCGCCGTGCGACCTGGTGTTGCTGGAGGGGCAGAAAAGCCTGCCCGTGCCCAAGCTGGAAGTTTTCCGGCCGGCGCTGGGCAAGCCGGCGCGCTATCCGGACGACCCCAACGTGATCGCGGTGGCCTGCGACGCGCCGCTGCAGGCCGGCATCCCGGTGCTGGATCTGAACGACGCGGACGCGGTGGCGCATTTCATCGCTGGCTGGCTGGCCGATACGCGCTGAGTCAGCCGCCGGTCTGGGACATGAAGCGCATCACCTTGGCCGGCGCTTCCAGGAAGTCGTGTTTTTCCGGCTTCAGCTCGATGGCGGCGCGGATGGCGGCTTCCAGCTCGGCGTCGCTGCAGCCGGCGCGCAGCAGCGGCCGCAGCTCGAAGCGCTGCTCCTGGCCCAGACACAGGTAGAGCGTGCCGTCGACCGACATCCGCAAGCGGTTGCAGCTGGCGCAGAAGTGCTGGCTGATCGGCGTGATCAGGCCCAGCGTGAAGCGCCCGTCGCTCGATCCCCAATAGCGCGCCGGTCCGCCGCCCAGGCTGACGCTGAGCTCGGACAGGCCGAAGCGGGGGCCCAGCCGCTCCAATATCGGCGCCAGCTCGCTGCCGCGCGCGCCGCGGCCGCTGTCGCCCATCGGCATCGCCTCGATCAGGCGCAGGATGAAGCCGTGCTCGATGCAGAACTCCGCCATCGCCTCGATGTCGCCGTCGTTGACCCCGGCTATCGGCACCATATTGATCTTGATGCGCTCGAAACCGGCGGCTTTCGCCGCCGACAGGCCCGCCAGCGCCTTGGGCAAGCTGTCGCTGCCGGTCAGCTCCGCCACGCAGTCGCGGCGCAGCGAGTCCAGGCTGACGTTGAGCCGCTTCACGCCCGCCTGGCGCAGCGCCTTGGCGTGGCGCTCCAGCTGGGTGGCGTTGGTGGACAGCGACAGGTCGGCCAGGCCGGGCAGGGCGGACAGCCGTCCGGCCAGCAGCGGCAGCTCGCGGCGCAGCAGCGGCTCGCCGCCGGTCAGGCGGATGCGGCGCGCGCCCAGGCGGACGAAGGCCGCGGCGACGCGTTCGATCTCGTCGAAAGTCAGCCAGTGGGCGGGCTCCTCGAAGCCCTTGAAGCCCTTGGGCAGGCAATAGCTGCAACGCAGGTCGCAGCGGTCGGTGACGGAAAGCCGCAGGTAATCGATGGCGCGGCCGAAGCGATCGGACAACATGGTGCATCCTCGGGGACTGCCGGTATGTCTGGATTGTATGCCGGGCATGGGCGCTCGGCAGTTCCCTGGAGGTGGGAGGCGGACTAGCTATTTAGTCGTAGAGGGCGTGTGTTGACTTGATTTGGCTCTGGCGAACGTAGTTTGCGCGGTTTTGTTCTTTCTTGAACTTTTCTTTCGCTTGCATTTGTGTGGTTATTTTTATGTTCCATTGCTTTGTTATTTATTAAAATAATATGCTTTTGAATTGTTGTAAAATGGCACAAATTGTTTACATCCACCGCCATGCCCGCCATTCATTCCCAACGCAACGCCTACATCCTGCTGGTGCTGACCATGCTGATGTGGTCCACCAATTTCATCATCGCCCGCGCGCTGCACGCCGAGCTGGGGCCGTTCACGCTGGCCTTCGCCCGCTGGGGCATCGCCCTGGCCTGCGTGCTGCCGTTCGCGCTGCCCAGGCTGCGCCGCAACTGGAGCCAGCTGCGCGCGCAGTGGCCGCTGCTGCTAGTGCTGGGCCTGTTCGGCATCGGCCTGACCAATACCTTCGTCTACCGGGCATTGCAGACCACCACCGCCACCAATGCGGTGATCCTGAACAGCGCGACGCCGGTGATGGTGCTGCTGCTGGGATCGCTGTATTTCCGCCAGCGGCTGAGCAGCCGGCAATGGATGGGCATGACGCTGGCGCTGTGCGGCGCGTTGTTGATCGTGCTGAAGGGCAAGCTGCTGGAGATCGGCGGCTTCCATTTCGGCGGCGGCGATCTGTTCGTGCTCGCCGGCGGCCTGAGCTGGGCCATTTACACGCTGGGCCTGCGCAAATTGAAGCCGGGCATCGATCCCATGGTGCAGATGGCGGCGCTGCTGCTGGTGGGCGAGGCCGTGCTGCTGCCGTTTTTCCTGGGCGAACTGTCGTCGCGCGGCTTGCCCTCGCTGGACGCAGGCGCGGCCGCCAGCCTGCTGTACCTGGGCGCGCTGCCCTCGGTCGTCGCTTACCTGTTGTACAACCGCGCGATCGCGATGGTGGGCACGGCCAAGGCGGCCGCTTTCCTGTACCTGATGCCGGCCTTCGGCGCGATGCAGTCCATCTGGCTGCTGGGAGAGGAGCTGCACTGGTATCACGTGGCTGGCTTGGCCGCCATCTTCGGCGGCATCGCGCTCAGTTCGCTGAGCCGCGGCGCGGCGAGGGAGAACGCCGGAGCGGCGTTGCGGGCGAAAGAGTCCTGAGCCGGCAGGCCAGGCTGAAACGGGAAGGCGGCGCGGAAAGCGCCGCCTTTTTCATGGCCGGAGATATCGGTCAGGTCAGATACAGCAGCAGCGGCATCGCGCGCACGGCCAGCCAGGCCAGCGCCACCGGCAGGATCAGGCACAGACCGCCCCAGAAGGCCCAGCTCGTTTCGCATTCGGCGCGGCGGCGCATCTCCATCAATTGCAGCCGGTAGGCGATATAGCTGACCACGGCCACCAGCGGCGAGACCAGCACATAGGCGGCCAACGGGCGCCATTCCAGCCACGGCGACAGCGCCAGCACGCCGATGTGCAGCGCCAGTTGGCTGGCGCACAGCGCGGCCAGCCGGACGTCGCGTCCGGGGAAGCGCCAGGCGCGGCGGCCCACGCGCATGTGGACCGCCGCCCACATCGCGGCGGCGATGCCCAGCCAGGCGTAGGGGTAGAACAGCGGCAATGCCAGCGGTTCGATCGATACCGGCTCGGGATGGTGGTCCAGCAGCGCCGCCAGAATCAGGTAGGCGGCCAGGAAACAGGCGACGGCGGTGCCGTCGCGGCTGCGGACCAGCCGCCAGACGATGTGCAGCGAAAACAGGATGAGGACGAGCAGCAGCAGGATTCCGACAGGCGTCGCCGTCATGCAGCCTCCAGCGCCGACAGCAGCGCGGCGGATACCAGCTCGCCGATCTGGGCCAGATACTGGGTGTGCATGTCGAAGGTGAAACGCTGGGGATCGTCGCTGGCCAGCACCAGGATGCCGAAGGGCTGGCCGGCGGCGTCTTTCAGCGCCACCTGGGCGAAGGATTGCAGCACCGGCGTGGCGGGAAACCAGCTCAGCACTTCGTCGTTGACGTAGGGGCCGCAGTAGGGCGCGACCAGGTTGCGGGCCAGGCCCTGCACCTCGCTGCGCGCGTTGTAGTGCTCGGCGTCCTTTTCCGCCGCCGGATGCCACAGCTTCAGCGCCGAGCGGTCCAGCTGGAATTCACGGCTCAGGCCGCCCTGCAGCTCGGCGATCAGCTTGCCGGGGCCGCGCGCCGCCAGCAGGGCCAGCGTCAGCCGGTGCAGCCTGGCCAGCAGGCGGTCGTTGTCCTGGCCGCGATCGATAAGCTGCTGCAGCTGGGCTTCCAGCTGGCGGTTCTGGTCCTTCAGCTCCAGCATCTGGCGCTCGACGAAGGAGATCACCCGCTCGCCGTTCTGCGGCGCCGCCTGCAAGCCGTAGCGCGCGGCGTGCTGCTGCAGGAAGTCGGGATGCTCGTCGAGAAACGCCAGGACTTGTTCGCTGTGCATCTGCCTTGTCCTTTCCTTAATCGGGATGCGGAAATGGGTTGGTGTCGCCGGGGGGCTTAAAGTTCGATTTCGCCTTGGAAAACGGTGACCGCCGGGCCGGTCATGATCACCGGGCTGCCTTCGCCGGCCCATTCGATCACGATGTCGCCGCCGCGGGCATGCACGGTGACGCGCGCGTCCAGCAGGCCCTGGCGTATGCCGCAGACCACCGCCGCGCAGGCGCCGGTGCCGCAGGCCAGCGTTTCGCCGGCGCCACGCTCGTAGACGCGCAATCGGATTTCGCCGCGGTTGACGATCTGCATGAAGCCGGCATTCACCCGTTGCGGAAAGGCGGGGTGGCTCTCGATGGCCGGCCCGACCTCGGCCACCGGCGCGGCATCGACGTCGTCGACCCGCTGCACCGCGTGCGGATTGCCCATCGACGCGATGCCGATTTCGCAGCGGCCTTCGGGCAACGGCAGGGAGTAGGTCAGCGCTTCGGCGTCGGCCAGGAAGGGCAGGTCGGCGGGCCGGAAGCGCGGCACGCCCATGTCGACGCGGGCCAGGCCGTCTCCCAGGTATTCCGGCGCGATCACGCCGCGCGCGGTTTCCACTTCGATCCGGCTCTTGCCGGTCAGGCCCTGGTCGCGGACGAACTTGGCGAAGCAGCGCGCGCCGTTGCCGCACTGTTCGACCTCGCCGCCGTCGTTGTTGAAGATGCGGTAACGGAAGTCGTGGCCGGCCTCGCGCGCCGGCTCCACCAGCAGCAGCTGGTCGAAGCCGATGCCGAGCTGGCGGTTGCCGAGCAGGCGTATCTGCTCCGGCGTGAGGGAAACGGTCTGGCGCACGCCGTCTATGACCATGAAGTCGTTGCCCAGGCCGTGCATCTTGCTGAATTTCAGTTTCATCGGTGTCGCGTGGCGATGCATTGTGGATGGGGCAGCTTAGCACAGCCTATCGAGGGATACATCTATGGGAGCGGGCCTGGGCGGACGAGGAGATTGGGCGCGCCCACGCCGCCTGTCCGCGGAAATGGGCGCGCCGCTCAACCGGCGGCCAGCTGGCGCTGAGCCAGCCGCGCCAGCGCGGCCAGCCGCTCGCGCGGCATGCCGGCGGACAGCGCGTATCCCTGGCCCCGTTCCCACCAGTAATAGACATTGACCGGCCCCTGGCTGGCGAAGTGAAAGCCGCTTTCCGCCTGCGGCCTGACGCCGTTCGCCACGTACAGCGTCACGCGCAGCCCGGACGCGTCGTGGTACATGAACTGCGCAACCGGGCCCCGTTCGCCCGGCAGCAGGCGGCCGCCGATCAGCTCGTAACCGGCCTGGGCCAGGCGCGGCGGCTTGATCTGGCTGCGCATGCGCCGGGAAAGCCAGGCGACCATTTGCGCTTCTTGGTCGGCGCCGATCTCGACCGGGCGCTGGATGTCCGGACTGTAGACCACGTGCGCCATTGCGGCTTGCCTTGGGAAGCTGTCCGTCGGCGCACTTGCCGCCACGGCGGGGCGGTCGGCCTGATAGGCCAGCCGGCCGTACCAGCCGCCGCCCAGCCCCAGCGCGAACACCAGGCCGGCGGCCATGCCTTGGCGCCACCAGGCCGGCGCCGCGCGCCGAGCCGGCGGCCTGGCCGCGTCCAGCAGGCGATCCGGCACCGGTTCGCGCCCGGGCAACGCCCACAGTTCGCGCAGCGCCTCGTCCTGTCGCCGCCATTGCTCCAGTTGGCGCGCGGCCTCTGGATGCCGCTCCAGCCAGGCTTCCAGCGCTTCGGCCTCGCTCGGGCTCAATTCTCCGTCCAGATAGGCTTGCAGCTTATCCGCGTTCGACTCGGTCATGGCTCCATGCCTCCCTGTTCCATCATCAATTGGCGCAGCCGCTCCCGGCCTCGGTGCAGGCGCGACATCACCGTCCCCGCCGGCACGCCGAGGATGCCGGCCGCGTCCTGATAGCGCATGCCCTCCACCACTACCAGCAGCAGGACTTCTCTTTGTTCGTCCGGCAGCTGGGCCAGGACGCGGACCAGATCCCGCATCCGCGATTCGCGCTCGTGGCCGGGCGGCACCGCCAGTCCAGCCCACTCCGCGTCGGACAGCTCTGTCGGCGGCCTGGCGCGCCGGACATGGTCGACATGCCGGTTGTGCAGGATGCTGAACAGCCAGGGGCGGATATCCGAGCCTGGCCGCCATTGCCGCCAGTTGCGCCAGGCCAGTTCCAGCGCGTCCTGCACCAGGTCGTCCGCCGTGGCCGCGTCCCGTTCCAGCACCCGCGCGTAGCGGCGCAAGCGGCCCAGATTGTCCAGCAGCAGCTGGTGAAACTGGCGCTCCGGATTCTGTTGGCCTATGGCTGGATCTCCCGCACGATGCCGCGCGTGGCCAGATCCAGCTCCGCCACGCTCAGGTCCTGGTTCAGCACCCAGGCTTTGCGGCTGTCGCGGCTGAAGCTGATGGCCTGGCGGGGACCGGATAGCCCGCCGATCTCGGCCACGGGCTTGAAGTCCGGCAGCGCGACCTCGGTGAGCGAGCCGCTTTTCAGATTGCCGGCGTACAAGGCCTTGCCGTCCGGCCGCAGCGCGGCGCCGTAGGGCTCGCGGCCCACCGGCACGGTGGCCGTGATCCGGCCTGTCTTGGTGTCCACCCTGGCCAGGGTGTCGGCGCCGCTGTTGGCCGCGTACAGGGTGCCGCCGTCGGCGGACACCGATATCGCGCGTATCTTGTCGAAACCGCCGATCTCGCGGCGCAGCGTCAGTGTCGCGGTGTCCACCACGCTCAGCTTGTCGCTGCGGAAATTGGTGACGTAAAGATCGGCGCCGTCTGGCGACAGCTTGATGCCCTGGCGCGGGCCGGAGAATCCTGTGATCACCTTGAGCACCCGCCAGTCGGCCAGATCCACCACGCTGACGCTGTTGGCGGCCTGGTTGTTCACGTACAGCCGGGAGCCCGAGCGGTCTATGGCGCTGCCGAACGCGCCAGGCCCCAGCGCCAGGCTGGCTTCAAGCTTCAGCGCGCCGACATTCCAGCGCTCCAGCACGCCCTTGCTGCTGTCCGTCACATAAATGCGTTGCCCGTCAGGCGAGAAAACGATGTTGCGCGGCGTGACGAAGCCGGGGAGCGTGGCCGCGAGTTTGCCGCGGGCCAGGTCGTATACCTTCAGTTCCGCGGTCTGGCTGTTGCCCGCCACCGCGACGCTCTCGTTCGGGCTGACCGCCAGCGTGTTGTTGCGGATGTCGGCGTCAAAGGGTTGGGCCGCGGCCGGCCGGGCAAGGCCCCACAATAGCGAGGCGGCCAATAAGACGGTTTTCTGCATGTTCGCTTCCACAATGGTCTGGGTGTCGGTCAGGGCTTGGCGGTTTGCCACAGCTGTTTGAAGCCGTCGCCTTTCCGCTCTCCCGGCGCGCGGTCCTGGGCAAAGCGGTAAAGCGGTTTGCCGCGCCAGGTCCACTGCCGCGAGCCGTCATCCCGGACAGCCAGGCCCAGGTTTCCTTCCGGCTTGTCTTCTGCGCCTGCGGCGAGCGGCGGCCATAAGGTCGCGCATGGGCCGTTGCAGGCGCTGCGTCCATCGTCCGCCTTGTCTTTGGCGAAAACATAGAGGGTCATGCCTGACGGGTCGGCCAGCGCGCCGTCGCGGATTATGATCGGCGATGGCCCGGCCGGAGCGGGCGCCGCCGCGAGAATGGCGAGAAAACCGGCGAGAAGCAATGCGTGGTCCATGTATGACTCCTGATCGGGTTGGCAGGGAGCAGGACATCGGATCTCGCTCCCATCAGGGTATACGTGGGGGACGAAGAGAATATTCCCGAAGGCGGAAGATTTTTTGCGGGGGCCGCGAAAGAGGCCGGGGAAATGCCGGCGGCGAAGGCCGCCGGGCAAGCAAAGGCGCGGGGATGGGCCCCGCGCGGGCGCTCAGGCGCGCAGCACGGTGCGCGCGCCCTGGTAGCGCGGCGCGAAGTAGACATTGTCCAGCCGCGCCACGCGTATGGTGCTGTTGCTGCGCGGCGCGTGGACGAATTTGCCGTCGCCGATGAAGATGCCCATGTGCGAGAACGGCCGGTTCATGGTGTTGAAGAACACCAGGTCGCCGACCTGCATCTGGTTGTCCGGGATCGGGCGGGCGATGCCGGCGATCTGCGCGGCGTTGTGCGGCAGGCGGATGCCGACCGCGTTCTGGTAGATGTAGCTGACCATGCCGCTGCAATCGAGGCCGGCTTCCGGATTGTTGCCGCCGAACTGGTAGCCGCCGTCCAGCAGGCCTATCGTGTACAGCAGGATTTCGCGGCCGTTGCCATCGGCGGTGAGGTTGGACAGCGAGGTGTCGCCGCCCGGCTTGCCCGGTCGCGGGCGGTGCTGGCTGGTTTTCACCGGGGTGGTGCCGCAGGCGGCGAGCAGGGCCGCCAGGCCGGCCAGCGCCGCGCCTTTCAGCAGACGGCGGCGGTCGGCGCCGTCGTCTATCAGCTGGTTTTCTTCCATTGTCGCTGGGACTCCTGTCGTTTCCGTATCGCGCCGGGCCGATGGACGCCAGATCGCATCTGCCCGGGTTTCATTTCGGATCCATGCCGGTCCAGCCATATGCCGTATATGGGTGGAAAGGCTGTATTGACGCCAGTATAGCGCGAGTCGTGAAATCGCTTCCGGCGCCAGTGTAAATACCTGAAGCGATTTCGCCATGACTTCATGATGATTGATGCAATGGGTATGAAATGCGGGCGGCCGGATGATGTGCGGGGGCTGGATTTTCAAGGATGCCGCGTTTGCCCGGCTAGAATAAAACCAGATTTACGAATCCATTCCCGGAGGCATGAGATGAACATTGCGACGGCTGCGGCAATCCGTTCGAGGATCTCATCGTGGGCGGCGCGCGCATTGGCGATCTGGATCGGGCTTGTTCCGCTGCCGGCTTTGCCGGCGGAAATCGCGTATATCACCGCCAAGGCGGATTTGCCGTTCTGGGATACGGTGGGCAAGGGTGTGAAAGCGGTGGCGGAAGCGAACGGCTATGCGTTTTCGGAGCTGGACAGCAAGCTCAGCGCGGAGATGCAGTTGAACAATGTCCGCCAGGCCATCGATCGCCGCGTCGCCGGCATCGTGATTTCCCCGACCAATAGCAAATCGGCCGAGGAGGCGCTCATTCTGGCCAGGCGGGCGAAGATCCCGGTGGCCATCGCCGATATCGGCGCCAGCGGCGGCGACTACGTCAGCTTCGTCAAATCCGACAACTACCGCGGCGCATACGATGTGGGGACTGAGCTGGCGAAGGCAATGAAGGCGCAAAACTGGGCCAGCGGCGCTTACGGCATGGTCACCATCGAGCTGTCGAGGAAGAACGGACAGGACCGCACCAACGGCTTTCGCGACGCGATGAAGGACGCGGGTTTTCCGCGCGAGATCGTGCTCAGACAGATGAAGGATTACTCCGCCGAGGAAACATACCGCTATGTCAAGGAGATGCTGGCCGCGCATCCGGGCCTGCGGGGATTCTTCATCGAAACCGACCAGCCGGTGGCGGGCGCGCTGCGGGCGATTCGCGAAGCGGGCAAGGAGAAGCAGCTGCTTTTGGTTTCCTTTGACGCGATGCCCGATGTCGTTCGCCTGCTCAAAAGCGGCGCGCTGGTCGCCGTGGGCATGCAGCAACCTTACCTGATGGGCAGCTCCGCGGCCGGCGCGCTGGTTTCCCGCTTGCGCGGCCATCCGCCGGCGAAGGAAATCCTGGTGCCGGTGCTGGTGGCGACCGGCCGCAATGTGGACCAGTTGATGCCCGTCGCCGCGCGGACGGTGTTCGGCAAACCGCTCAAGTGAGAGGGCCTGGTTCTTCGGTTCGCAACAGGATTCGGACGGGCGGTCAGGGCATCATCCGGCCCATTGCGTCGTCATGGATCAGGTCGCGGATGGTGGCGTTGAAGGACTGCTGCAGCGCGCGGCCGTCTTTCGATGCGCGGTTGAATTCGAAATGCAGTCCGGTGGGCGCGTCTCCGGGCAGGCTGGCGCGGCGGAGCGCCGGCGCGTTGAACAGGTCGCGCAGCGAAGCGTCGCGCTCGGACAGGCTGTCCACCACTTCCCGGATTTCGATGAAAACGTCACAGCGGCCCTCGACGACCTTGGCTATCGCGCTGCGCTCGTTCTTTGAGCCGACATCCTCGCGCGAGGGATCGACGCCGAACGCGTCCAGGCGGCTGCCGAATAGTCCGCACACGGTATAGCGGCGGAGATCGGACGGCGCACGCAACGGCGCGCCGTCCGGGTATTTGCGGCTGGAATAGAAATAGACGTGGTGAACTTCGGCGTAAGCGTCGCTGGCCAGGAAGCGCTTTTCGTCAAGCTCCCGGGTGGGGACGTCGATGGCGATGTCGATCTGGCCGTGAGCGACCATTTCGCGGCAGCGCCGCCATGGCAGGCGCTGGACGATGGCCGGCTCGCGCCCGGCGCGCCGCAGCGCGCGTTGCAGCACGTTGACCGCGAGGCCGGTGTCCTGCGCGCCGCCGGCGAAGCCCGAGGAAGAGGTGAAGACATAGGGCGGGAAATCCACGTCGGACGCGCAGGCGCGCAGCGGCGCGCCCTGGGCGGCGCCGATCGCCATCGCGAGCGCCGCCGCGAGCCGCCAATTCGGCCCGCGGCGCGTCGGACTGTGCTGTTGTCGGCCCTTGAGCTGCCCCACTTGTTCCTCCGCCGGCATCCGCCTGGTTGCCGCGACGTCCGGCCGGATTCGCCGATGCCGCTTGTTCTCCTACCGGTTTAGCCCATGGGCGGCGGGGCGGCAAAGCGCTGTCCGCCGCCGGCGCGGCATCAGCCGGCGCGCTGCTCCAGCGCTTCCCAGCGCGCCAGCTTTTCCAGCAGCAATTCATCGATTGCCTCGACGCGTTGCTGCCAGGCGATGGCCTCCTTGGGCGTGTCGCGGTAGCAGTTGGGGTCCAGCAGGCGCTGGTTCAGTTCGGCCTGTTCGGCCTCCAGCGCGCTGATCTGGTCCGGCAGCGCGGCCAGCTCGCGGGTCTCGTTGTAGGACAGCTTGTTGCGCGCGGCCTTGGGCTTGTCCTGGCGGGCCGCGGCCGCCGCCGGAGCGCCTTCCTTCGCTTTTTCGGCCGGCGCGAGCTCGGCCATGCGCTTCCTGGCGTCCAGCCAGTCCTGGTAGCCGCCCGGGTACTCCTCCAGCCGGCCCTCGCCCTCGAAAGCGATCACCTGGGTCACCACATTGTCCAGGAAGGCCCGGTCGTGGCTGACCAGGAACACGGTGCCCGAGTACTGGGCGATCACGTCCTCCAGCAGCTCCAGGGTGTCGATGTCGAGGTCGTTGGTCGGCTCGTCCAGCACCAGCACATTGGCCGGACGGGTGAACAGGCGGGCCAGCAGCAGGCGGTTGCGCTCGCCGCCGGACAGCGAGCGCACCGGGCTCCTGGCGCGCTGCGGCGAGAACAGGAAGTCTTCCAGGTAGCTCATCACGTGCTTCTTGACGCCGCCGATCTCGACGAAGTCATTGCCCTGGCTGATGATGTCGGCGACGCTGGTTTCCTCGTCCAACTGCTCGCGGAACTGGTCGAAGTAGGCGATTTCCAGCTTGGTGCCTTGCTTGACCGTGCCGGCGTCCGGCTCCAGCTCGCCCAGGATCAGCTTCAGCAGCGTGGTCTTGCCGGCGCCATTGGGCCCGATCAGGCCGATCTTGTCGCCGCGCAGGATGCGGCTGGTGAAATCCCGGATCAGCTTCTTGTCGCCGAAGCCCTTGCTGACGTGTTCCAGTTCGGCTACCAGCTTGCCGGAGCGTTCGCCGGCGTCCAGCTGGAAGTTCACCTGGCCGACGCGCTCGCGGCGCGACGCGCGTTCGCGGCGGATGGCCTCCAGCCGGCGCACGCGGCCCTCGTTGCGGGTGCGGCGCGCTTCCACGCCCTTGCGTATCCAGGCCTCTTCCTGGGCGTGGAACTTGTCGAACACGCGGTTCTGCTCTTCCTCTATCGCCAGTTCCTCGGCCTTGCGCGTCTGGTAGGCGGAGAAGCTGCCCGGATAGCTGCGCAATATGCCGCGGTCCAGTTCCACGATGCGGGTGGCGACGTTGTCGAGAAAGCGGCGGTCGTGGGTGATCAACAGCACGCTGCCGGAGAAGCTCTTGATCAGGCCTTCCAGCCATTCGATGGCGGCGACGTCGAGGTGGTTGGTCGGCTCGTCCAGCAGCAGCACGTCGGGCTTGGACGCCAGCGCGCGCGCCAGCGCCACGCGCTTCTTCCAGCCGCCGGACAGCGCGTCGATGCGGGCGTCCGCGTTGAGGCCCAGGTGGCTCAGGGTGGACGAGATCAGCGCGTCGAACTGCCAGCCGCCTCGCGCTTCCAGCTCGTGCTGGATGGTTTCCATCCGCGCCAGCGCCTGTTCGTGGTCGGCGTCGGCCTGCGTCAGCTGCTGGGTGACCTTGTGGTAGTCGGTCAGCAGCGCCTTCAGCTCGCCCAGGCCCTCGGCCACGGCCTCGAACACCGTGTGTTCGGGATTGAACTCCGGCTCCTGCGGCACGTAGGCGACCTTGACGTCGCCCTTGGTGTTGATGCGGCCGTCGTCCAGTTGCACCGCGCCGGCGATGCCTTTCAGCAGCGACGATTTGCCCGCGCCGTTGCGGCCGATCAGGCCGACCGCCTCGCCCGGTTCCAGGGCGAAGTCTACATTGTCCAAGAGCGCGTGGTGTCCGAAGGCGAGGCATGCCTTCTCGACGGTAATCAGGGCCATTTCTATGTGTCTTGCGGAATGAGGGAAATACCCGCCAGTTTAGCACGATGGCCCTGTCGGCGGACGGGTCGCCTGGCGGCGGCGGGGCTGATACAATGCGCGCCGAATCAACATTTGTCCGAAAGGTCCCGCCATGTATTTCGTCGACCGCGCCGTTGCCGTGATCAAACCGAAGCAACCGTTCCTTGACTGGCTGAACCAGCTGCCGGACACCGACATGATCGATCTGTCGCTGGACAGCCTGCGCAGCGACTGCACCGCCATCCTGCTGCCGGAGTTTGTCGAGCCGGAAGAGGGCGTCGCCCATATCGACGAGATCTGCGAACAGCTGTTCAAGATGGAACTCGCGTCCTGGGACGAAGACGAAGCCCTGTGGCCCAAGGATTTGTCGCTGAAAGCCTTCTGGGAGTGGTTCGACGTGGAAATCCATTCCACGGTGATCGACAGCGTCGACGAGGATATCACCAACAGCCCGGCCAGCGAGCTGTAACACCCATGCGCGAGCCGCCGCTGCTGCAACCTTTTTCGGTGCCGCTGCGGCCGTCGCGCTGCTGGCTGGGCCTGGTGTCGGCCGCCATTCTCGCTTATGCGTCCATCGTGGCGCTGTACCTGCCGGCGGCCTACCTGATCAGCGTGCCGGCTGCCGGCTGGCTGGCCTGGCGCGCGCTGCGGGCAGACGGCTGGCGCAATCGCGGCGCGACGCAGCGGCTGGAGGTCGACCCGCGCGGCCGCCTGTTCCTGTGCCGCGAAGGAGAGCGCCTCGAGGCGGCGGTATTGGATGATTGCTTCGTCACCCCGCTGCTGACGGTGCTGAGCGTCAAACTGGATGGCAAACGCCGCAGCGTGATGCTGTGGCCGGATTCGGCGGATGCCGACGCGCGGCGGCGACTCAGGGTTTACCTGCTGTGGTTCCATCCGCCGCAGCCTACGCAAGAAGATACGGAAATCACCCGATGATGACGAGAAAGACACTGGACGACTGGCTGAGCTGGCAGGAAAGCTTGCACACGGCGGCGATAGACATGGGCCTGGCCCGGGTCGAACGCGTGCGCGGCGCGATGGGCCTCAAGCCCGCCTGTCCGGTGATCATGGTGGCCGGCACCAATGGCAAGGGCTCCACCTGCGCGATGCTGTCCAGCATCTTCCGCGCCGCGGGCTTCAAGGTCGGCGCCTACACCTCGCCGCACATCCTGCGCTACAACGAGCGCATCGCCATCGATCTCAAGCCGGCGTCCGACGAGCGCATCATCGCCAGCTTCGAGGCGATAGACGCCGCGCGCGGCGACACCACGCTGACTTATTTCGAATTCGGCACCCTGGCCGCGGTGCACAGCTTCGTCGCCGAGAAGGTGGATGTGATCATCCTGGAAGTGGGCCTGGGCGGACGGCTGGACGCGGTCAACATCTTCGAGCCGGATGTGTCCGTCGTCGTCAGCGTGGATTTGGATCACCAGGCGATTCTGGGCGACAACCGCGAGGACATCGGTTTCGAGAAGGCCGGCGTCTACCGCGCCGGCAAGCCGGCGATCTGCGTCGATCCCGAGCCGCCGCAGCGGCTGCTGGACCACGCGGCGGCCATCGGCGCGGATCTCAAACTGTACGGCCGCGACTTCGGCTACACCCGGATGGACAATCAGTGGTCGTTCCGCTGCGGCGACCACGCCCGCCACGCGCTGCCCATCCCGGCATTGCGCGGCGCTTACCAGATGATCAACGCCTGCGGCGCGCTGGCGGTTCTGGACGCGATCCGCGACAAGCTGCCGGTTGGCATCGGCGCGATCAAGCAGGGCCTGGTGGAGGTGGAGTGGCCGGGCCGGTTCCAGGTGCTGCCGGGCCGTCCGGCGGTGGTGCTGGATGTCGGCCACAATCCGCACGCGGTCAAGGCGATGGCGGCGGCGCTCAAGCAGCTGCCGTTCGCGGAAAACCGCTACGCGGTGTTCTCCATGCTGGCGGACAAGGACATGATGGCGGTGGTCGAGCTGGCCAAGGGCGAGTTCGACCACTGGCTGGTCGCCGGGCTGGACATGCCGCGCGGGCAGAGCGGCGAGGCCATTGCCTCTGCGCTGAAGAATGCTGGCATCGCGTCGGTGTCCGCCTTCGATACCGTCGCCCAGGCGTGGTCGGCCGCCTTATCGCGGGCCGGCGACAATGATAGAATCGTTGTTTTCGGATCATTCCACACCGTAGCGGAAGTGGAAGCGGTCCGGCGTCACCCGGTTTGAGGAATGCATGGCACTGTCCAGCCACGATGAACTGATATTGCTGAGAAAGCGCGCCCGCCGCCGCTTGGTGGGAGCCGTGGTGCTGGTTTCCATCGCCACCGTCGTTTTGTGGAACGTGGTGGGCCATCTGCCGGAGCAGCAGATGAAGCCCGAGTCCATCGAGATCATGGGCGGCGCGTCCGCGCCGGTGGCCGCTTCGGCACCCGCCGCGGCCGCGAAGCCCGCCGCCTCGCAAGCGGTGGCGGAAGCCGCCGTCCCGGCGCCCGCGTCCGGCAACGCCACCGAGCTGCCGGCCAATCTGTCGTCCGTCACCGCGCCGCCGCCGGCGACCGCCAAGCCTGCCCCGGCTCCCGCTGTCGTCGAGAGCAAGCCCAAGGCCGAGCCGAAACCCGAACCCAAGCCTGAGCCCAAACCCAAGCCGGAGAAGCGCAAGGAAGAGCCGAAGGCCGAAAAGCCGCGCAAGGCGGACCCGGCGGCGATCCTGGAAGGCCGCGTCGATCCGGACAGCCATGCGGCCAAGGCCGAGCCGGCCCACGGCAAGTCGGTGATCCAGCTGGCGGCGCTGTCCGACCCGGCCAAGGTGGACGCCTTGCGCGGCAAGCTCGCCGCCATCGGCGTGACCGCCCACTTCTCCAAGGTGGAAACCAGCAAGGGCGAGGTGACCCGCGTCCGCGTCGGCCCGTTCTCCAGCCAGGCCGAGGCGCAGTCGGCGCTGCAGAAGCTCGCCCGCGCCGGCATCAACGGCATCATCATCAACAAGTAGCCGCCATGACCGTGTTCGACTATATCGCAATAGCCATCATCGCCGGATCGGTGCTGATGGCCCTGATGCGCGGCCTGATCGCCGAGGTGCTGTCGTTGGGATCGTGGCTGATCGCCTTCTGGTGCGCCAAGCAGTTCTCTCCGCTGGTGACGGATTTCCTGCCGTCCAGCCTGCAGAGCGAAGGCCTGAGGATGGTGGCCGGCTTCGTGCTGGTCTTCTTCCTGGTGTGGCTGGCCACCGCCTTGCTGCGGGTGACGCTGACCGGGCTGGTGGACAGCATAGGCCTGGGCGCGATCAACCGTTTGCTGGGCGGGGTGTTCGGTCTGGCGCGGGGCATGGTGCTGGTGACGGCGCTGGTGCTGTTGGGCGGGCTGAGCAGCCTGCCGCAGAAACCGATGTGGAGGAATGCGGTGCTAGCGGCGCCATTCGAATCTCTGGCCTTGTCATTGAGGCCATGGTTGCCGCCGACGATGGCGGACAATCTGCACTACGACTCGCCCGGCGGCCAGCCGCCGGACAGTTAGGTGGAAGAGGCGGAATATCTTGATATCTTTACTTCAAGATTCCGCCTTTTTCTTTTGGGCTTTTCCTTTTTCAGCAAGTTGGGATAGAGGGCATTAAAGATGTGTGGAATTCTAGGCGTGGTCGGTCAGTCGCCGGTCAATCAGCTGCTGTACGACGGTTTGCAGGTGTTGCAACATCGCGGACAGGACGCGGCCGGTATCGTTACCGCCAATGGCAAGACCTTTCACATGCACAAAGGCAGCGGCATGGTGCGCGACGTGTTCCGCACCCGCAACATGCGTTCGCTGCTGGGCAACGCCGGCATCGCCCACGTGCGCTACCCGACGGCCGGCTCGGCCTCCTGCCTGGCGGAGGCCCAGCCGTTCTACGTCAACTCGCCCTTCGGCATCGTGCTGGCGCACAACGGCAACCTGACCAATACCGATGAGCTGAAGGCGGACATGTTCCGCAACGACCTCAGGCACATCAACACCAATTCGGACTCCGAAGTGCTGCTGAACGTGTTCGCCCACGAAGTGGCTCAACGCGTGACGGGCCACGAGCTGACTGTGGACGCGGTGTTCGGCGCGGTGGCCGCCGTGCATCGCCGCGTCAAGGGCGCTTACGCGGTGGTGGCGATGATCGCCGGCTTCGGCCTGGTGGCCTTCCGCGACCCCAACGGCATCCGCCCGCTGGTGATGGGCTGCACCGAGACCGACGGCAAGACCGAGTACATGTTCGCGTCCGAGTCGGTGGCGCTGGACTGTTCGGGCTTTTCGCTGCTGCGCGATGTGCAGCCGGGCGAGTGCGTGTACGTGACCTTCGACGGCGACATGCACAGCCAGGTCTGCGCCGAAAACACCCGTCTGGCGCCCTGCCTGTTCGAATACGTGTACTTCGCCCGCCCGGATTCGGTGATCGACGGCGTGTCGGTCTACCAGTCGCGCCTGAACATGGGCGAGACGCTGGCGGAGAAGATCCGCCGCGATCTGCCGGGCCTGGACATCGACGTGGTGATCCCGATTCCCGACTCCAGCCGCCAGAGCGCGCTGCAACTTGCCAACGCGCTGGGCCTGCCGTACCGCGAGGGCTTCATCAAGAACCGCTACATCGGCCGAACCTTCATCATGCCCGGCCAGGCGGTGCGCAGGAAATCGGTGCGCCAGAAGCTGAACCCGGTGCCGCTGGAGTTCGCCGGCCGCAACGTGCTGCTGGTGGACGATTCCATCGTCCGCGGCACCACGTCCAAGGAAATCGTGCAGATGGCGCGCGATTCCGGCGCCAAGAAGGTCTATTTCGCGTCGGCCGCGCCGGCGGTGCGCTTCCCCAATGTCTACGGCATCGACATGCCCACCCGGGCGGAGCTGCTGGCCACCGGCCGCGACGAGGCCGAGATCGCGCGCGAGATCGGCGCCGACGCGGTGATTTACCAGGACCTGGCCGCGCTGAAGGATGCGGTGAGCAGCGTCAACCGCGAGCTGAAGCTGTTCGAGAGTTCCTGCTTCGACGGCGAATACATCACCGGCGACATCACCGCGGCCTACCTGGACGCCATCGAGTGCGCGCGGCTGGACCTGAAACACAAGGAAGACGGCAGCGAGCAGATGATCGATCTCAACCTGAACGTGGCGGAGCAGAATCTGATCTGAGTCCGCTTCCGGCCTGGACTATCCTGAATAGGTTCCGGCCGGTCTGACCCCAACGGGGACGCTCCTGCGCCGGAGCGTCCCCGTTTTCTTTTTGGAGAGCGCGCATCTTGGCTCGGCTGATGGTGATGCTGATGTTGCTGCTGCTGCCCCCGCTGTCCGTCGCGGGGGAGCGCCCGCTGGAGCTGGTCACGCTGCAGTACCCGCCTTATCAATATCAGGAAGGCGCCGGGGTCAAGGGCTTCGTGGTGGACATCGTGCGCGAGGCCTTCAGCCGCATGGGGCGGACGGTCCACGTCAGCGTCTATCCCTGGGGGAGGTCGCTGGCGATGGTGGAGACCGGGCAAGCGGATGCGATATTCACCCTGTACAAGACACCCGAGAGAGAGGCTCGGCTGGACTATTCCCGGCAGACGCTGATGCCGCAGGCGGTGTCGCTGTTCGTGCTGCAGGATTCGACCATCCGTTTCGACGGCCGGCTGGGCCAGCTCTCAGGCTACCGCTTCGGCGTGGTGAGGTCCGTCAGCTATGGCGCCGTCTTCGACACGGCGGCGCGTCAGGGGCTTATCCGCATCGCGGAAACGGCCGCCAGCGGCGAGCAGAACATGGAGAAGCTGGTCGCGAGGCGCTTCGACATCCTGGTCAGCAACCGACTCGGCGCCTGGGACATCATCCGCCGGCAGCATGTTGAAGGCTTGGTGCGAGAACTGCAGCCGCCGGTCGAGCGGATTCCCAGTTATATCGCCTTCGCGCGCAAGCCGGACCTTGCCGGCGTGCGCGACCGATTCGACGCCGAACTGGAGGGCATGAAGCGGGACGGCAGCTACGCCCGCCTGGTTTCCGCCGCCGACCCCTGAATTCCTGCGCTTTCCTTGACAGTCCTGTTGACGGCAACTTAAGTGAAACCATGTGCCAGCGGGTATTGCTTGTAATGGCCCGGATGGTAATCACAAATGGCATGGCCGGCGCGGCCATTGCCGAACATGCGGTTCTCCTTGGCGGGGGGATGGATGGGAAACAGGAGCAAATCGCTGCTCGTCTTCGCCGGGCTATGCCTGGCGTCGGCGGCGGCGTTGGTGTGGGTTTCGCCCTGGCTGGGCTGGTTGATCCCGGTGCTGGGCGGCGGCGGGCTGCTGCTGTTCCATGGCGGGGGCGGGGAAGCCCCGCCGCCTGCAAACCAGCCTTCGGCCGCCGCGCCGGCCGCATCCGACGATGACGGCCAGCTCGAGTTGCTGCTGCAGGTGATCGCGCGCTGGGAGGGCAATCTGCAACTGGTGATCGAGCAGTCGGTCACCGGCGGCAACCAGTTGGCGGGCACGCTGACCGGCATCGCCGATGGCCTGCACGCCACCATAGAGGCGGCGGGCTCGGCTGCCGACGACATCGGCAGCGGCAGCCTGGAGCAGATGGTGGCGGATGCCAGCCAGCGCAGCCGGGAGATATCGTCCGTGCTGGCGGAGATCGTCGGCCACCGCCAGCAACTGATCGACGAAGTCTCCCGCCTCGCCACCTATTCCGGCGAATTGCTGTCCATGGCGGACCAGGTCGGCCGCATTTCCAACCAGACCAATCTGCTGGCACTGAACGCCAGCATCGAGGCCGCGCGCGCCGGCGAATTCGGCCGCGGCTTCGCCGTGGTGGCCGACGAGGTGCGCAAGCTGTCGCAGCAATCCGAGCAGACCGGCAAGCAGATGTCGGAAAAGGTGGTCGAGATCAACGGCGCGCTGGAGCAGACCCGCCAGACCACCACCAGCCTGGGCGCGCAGGACGCGGACCGCGGCAACAACGCGCTGGGGCTGCTGGACGAATCGGTGAGGGACTTCAGCGCGGCGGCGGAAAAACTGGCCCAGGTCAATCAAAGGATGCAGACCGAAGGCTCCCGCGTCGAGAAGGAGCTGCATGCCTCGCTGATCGCGCTGCAATTCCAGGACCGGGTCAGCCAGATCGTCCAGCATGTCGCGCAGGATCTGAAGCAGATGCAGGCCCACCTCGAGGCGGTGCGCGAAGCGCGCCGGCGCGGGGAGAAGGGGCCGGAGGCGCATCCCCGGGAGTGGCTGAAGCGCCTCGAATCCACCTATACCACGCTGGAACAGGCGGCCCTGCATCAGGGCGGCGGCGGCAAGCCTGCGGCTTCCAGCGGCGATGTCGACTTTTTCTGATGCCGCGGCATCGGATCACCCCACCTGGAGGAGTTCATGGGTAAATCCATCCTGATCGTCGATGACGCCGCCAGCATCCGCGCGACCGTCAGCATCGCGCTGAAGGGCGCCGGCTACGATGTGATCGAAGCCTGCGACGGCAACGACGCGCTGTCCAAGCTGAACGGCGTCCGCGTCAACCTCGTCATTTCCGACGTCAACATGCCGGGCATGGACGGCATCACGCTGCTGAAACGCTTGAAAGAGGGCGCCGCCACGCGTTTCCTGCCGGTGATCATGCTGACCACCGAGGGCAGCGACGACAAGAAGATGCAGGGCAAGGAGGCTGGCGCCAAGGCATGGATCGTCAAGCCTTTCGATCCGGCCAAGCTGCTGGACGCGGTGTCCAAGCTGATCCAGCCCTGAGCCGGAGCGCGAGATGGGGCTGCAACTGCGACAGGATGGCGAAACGACGCTGGCGGCGCTGGATGGCGAGCTGACGATTTTCACCGCCGAGGACATGCAGGACGAACTGCTCGGCCTGCTCAACCATGAGCGGGTGGCGCTTGACTTGTCCGGCCTGACCGAACTGGACGGCTGCGGCGCGCAACTGCTCTGCATCCTGCTGGCCGAGGCCGCCAGGCTGGAGAAAACAATGGCCATCGCCGCCGGCAATCCTCTGCTGGACGAGGTGGGCGGATGGATGGGTTTGGCGCCGAAGGCCGGCGGCGGACAGGGAGAGGCTGGCGATGGATCTTAGCAAGGCCAGGGAGGTTTTCTTCGAAGAGTCGCGCGAGCTGTGCGACGGGCTGGAGTCGGCGCTGCTGGATCCGGTCGCCCATCCTCCGGGGGATGAAACCTACAATCTGCTGTTCCGCACCGCCCACACCATCAAGGGGTCGGCGGGCATTTTCGGTCTGGACGCGCTGGTCCGCTTCGCCCACGTGATGGAGAACGTGCTGGAGCGGCTGCGTTCGGGCCAGGTCGCGCTCAGCGACGATTTGATCACGCTGCTGCTGGCCTGCAACGACCACCTGCGGCGCTTGCTGGACGCCAGCGCGGTCAGCGACCAAATGGCCCAGCGCGACCTGCCGGAAGGCGAGCCGCTGCTGGCGGGACTGAGGCGCTATCAGGAGGGCGGAGCGAGCGCCGGGCCGGCCGTGGCGGCGGGCGATGCGCCGGTGGCTGCGGAAGCGGGCGGCGGTGACGTCGAGACCGGCAGCCCGTATTGGCAGCTGTCGCTGCGTTTCCATCCCGACACGTTCCGCCACGGCTTCGACCCGCTGTCCTTTGTGCGTTACCTGGGAGGCTTCGGCACGCTGCGAGACGTGACGCCGGTCTGGCGGAGCTGGCCGCCGCCGCAATTGCTGGACGTGACCGAGTGCTTCATCGGCTTCGATTTGGCGCTGGAAACGGAGGAGGGCCGGCAACGCATCGCGGATACCTTCGAATTCATCGCCGAGGACAGCCACATCGGCATCCTGGCGCCGTACGCGCCGCTGGCTGACTACCTGGCCGAAGCGGAAGCGCTGGGCGAGCCGCTGGAGGAGCAACTGGAGCGCTGGCTCGCCCGCGGCGCCTTGACGCCGGACGAGGCGGAGCGCATCCGCAACGGCGACGTGACGGATCCGGTCGAAGACGCAGCGCCCGATACCCAATCGGCCGTCCCGGCCGCGGCCCAGGCGCCGGTCGGCGGCGCGCCGGCGCGGAGCGGGCGCGGCGACAGCCAGTACATCCGCATCGAGGCCAGCAAGCTGGACCGACTGATCAACCGGGTCGGCGAACTGGTGATCGCCTCGGCCGGCACCAAGCTGATCGCGCAGAGCCGGGGCGACGGCGAATTGCTGGAGTCCGTCGCCGTGATCAACACGCTGGTGGAAAGCATACGCGACGACGCGCTGACGCTGCGCATGGTGCCGGTGGACGAGATATTCAGCCGCTTCCCGCGCATGGTGCGCGAGGTGTCCAAACAACTGAACAAGGCCATTCAGCTGGAGATCAAGGGCGGCGACACCGAGATCGACAAGTCCATGGTGGAGAAGCTGACCGACCCGCTGATGCACATCGTCCGCAACGCGGTGGACCACGGGCTGGAGTCGGCCGAGAAGCGCCGGGCCGCCGGCAAGCCGGAACAGGGCACGGTCACGCTGAACGCCTATCACGACGCAGGGTCGGTGGTGGTCGAGGTCAAGGACGACGGCGGCGGCATCAACCGCGAGAAAGTGCTGGCCAAGGCCATCGAGCGCGGCCTGGTGGCCGAAGGCCGCCTGCTCAGCGATCAGGAAACGCTGCAGCTGATCTTCCTGCCCGGCTTCTCCACCGCGGACGCGGTCAGCGATCTGTCCGGCCGCGGCGTCGGCATGGATGTGGTCAAGCGCAATATCGAGGCGCTGCGCGGCGAAATCGAAATCCAGTCCCAGCCGGGCGTCGGCTCCACCTTCCGCCTGCGCCTGCCGCTGACGCTGGCCATCATCGACGGCTTCCGGGTGGAGGTGAACGAGTCGGCGCTGGTGATGCCGCTGGACATGATGATCGAGTGCGTGGACATGCCCGAGGGGGCGATGAGCCAGCGCGCGCGCCAGGTCAATCTGCGCGGCGACTGGCTGCCCTTCGTGTCCTTGCGCGAGCTGTTCGGCCTGCCGCCGGCCGCCCACCCGGAGTACATCGTGATCGTCCATTACGGCGAGCATCGAGCCGGCATCGTGGTGGACAGGCTGATGGGCGAGGTGCAGGCGGTGATCAAGCCGCTGGGCGAGATCTTCAAGTCGCTGCGCGGCATCAGCGGCTCCACCATTCTCGGCAACGGCAAGCCGGCGCTGGTGCTGGACATTCCGCAGTTGATACACCACGCCTGCCGGCGCGAGCGCAGGCTGATCAGGCAAAACGCCGAGGCATTGCTGGGCGACAAGCAATAAGACCTACATTCGGGGTTCCAGGAGACAAACATGACTTCCTTTCACAATACGCAGGTCCACATCAAGCTGGCGATAGGCTACGGCATCATTCTGCTGCTGATGCTGGCCATCCTGCTGGTGGGCATACGCGGCATGGTGGCCATGAGCGCCAATACCAACGAGATCGTTTCGGATCGTTATGTCAAGGTGTCGCTGTCCAACGACATCATGCAGAACACGCTGAACAACGGCCGCTACGTGCGCAACCTGCTATTGCTGACGGAGCCGGCCGAAATCGAAAAGACCAAGCAGTCGATCGCCAAGCTGCGCGACGATAACAAGCAGTTGCTGCAGAAGCTGGACCGCCTGATCGACACGACCAGAGGACGCGAGCTGTACGACAAGATCGTGTCCGCCCGCGACAATCTGAATCTCAAGTACGGCGAACTGTACGCGCTGCTGGGCAAGGACCACGCGCAGGCGGTCACTTACCTGCTCAAGGAATTCGCCCCGGCCAACAACACGCTGATCACGGCCCTGGACGAAATGGGCGCTTTCCAGGCGCAGCAAATGAAGGATTTGAGCCACGAGGCGGCGGCCAGCGCGGAGAGCGCGCGCAACCTGATGATTTCGATAGGCGTCGCGGCGCTGGTGGTGACCGTGCTGCTGGCGCTGGCCATCATCCGCAGCATACTGCGCCAGCTGGGCGGCGACCCGTCCTACGCGATGCAGGTGGTGTCGCGGGTGGCGGACGGCGACCTGGCGGTGCCGATCAAGCTGCGCCCCAATGACAACAGCAGCCTGCTGTACTCGATTCGCGGCATGGCGCACCGGTTGTCCGACACCCTGGCCGAGGTGAGTTCGATGTCCGAGTCGATAGGCGCGGCGTCGGAACAGGTGGCCTCCACCGCCAGCTCGCTGGCGCAGACGGCGTCGGAGCTGGCGTCCAGCGTGGAGGAGACCAGCGCCTCGGTCGAGGAAATGGCCTCCACCGTCACCCAGAACGCCGACAACGCCCGGGTGACGGAGGGCATCGCGTCCAAGTCGGCCGACAGCGCCACCGAGAGCGGCAAGGCGGTGGGCGACATGGTGCACGCGATGAAGGAAATCGCTTCGCGCATCACCGTGATCAACGACATCGCCAACAAGACCGACCTGCTGGCGATCAACGCCGCGATCGAGGCGGCCCGCGCCGGCGAGCACGGCAAGGGCTTCGCCACCGTGGCGGTGGAGGTGCGCAAGCTGGCGGAACGCTCCCAGGTGGCCGCCAGGGAGATCGGCGATCTGGCCGGACGGTCGGTCAGCGTCGCCGAGCGCGCCGGCGTCCAATTGCAGGACATGCTGCCGGGCATAGACCAGACCGCCTCCCTGGTGCAGGAAATCTCCGCCGCCTCGCGCGAGCAGCGCACCGGCATCGACCAGATCAATACAGCGGTATCGCAGATCAGCACCGGCATGCAATCGTCGGCTTCGTCGGCGGAAGAGTTGAGCTCGACCTCGGAAGAGCTCAGCTCGGCGGCGATGCAGCTGCAGGACCTGATGCAGCAGTTCAAGCTGCGCAGCGCCCGCAATGCGCGCAAGAGCGTGATGATGCATTCCGGCGGGCATGGCGGCCAGGGCGGGAGCGGCCACAAGGCGGCCCCGCCGCCGTCCGCCCACGCCTTCGACGAAGATTTCGATGAAGAAGTGGACGACGGCAAGTTTTCCAAATACTGAGGAGCATGGCCATGAGCGAGCGTTCCGATCCGGCAGGCGCGGCGCAGGGCGGCAAGTTCCACTGCGTTACCTTCATCCTGGGCGAGGACCTGTTCGGCATCCAGATCAACTTCATCCGCGAGATCATTGAGCTCGACGGCATCACCCACGTGCCGATGATGCCCAATTTCGTGCGCGGCATCATCAATCTGCGCGGCTCGGTGGTGCCGGTGATAGACCTGTCGATACGCTTCGGCAGGGGGCCGACCGAGCTGAAACCCTCCACCTGCGTGGCCATCCTGTCGCTGCCGGGGCTGGAGGGCGGCTACAACGATGTCGGCATCCTGCTGGACGCGGTGTGCGAGGTGCTGGAGATTCCGGACAGCGACATCGATCCTTCGCCGACCTTCGGCGTCAGCATACGCGGCGACTTCATCCAGGGCATCGCCACCATCAACGAGCGCTTCGCCATCCTGCTCAATGTCCAGCAGGCGCTGTCGGTGACGGAGTTGAGCGCGATGGCGGAATCGGTGGCGCTGCAGCATTTCAGCGACGACGCCGAGGTGGCCTGATGCGGGAGGGCGAACATGCACAGTTCTGACCCGGTGCTGAACGATGCGGAGTTCGCCCGATTCCGGCAGTTCATCCTCAGCGAGGCGGGCATAGACTTGCCGGCCAGCAAGCGCTCGCTGGTTCAGTCCCGCTTGTCAAAGCGCTTGCGCCACCTGGGGCTGGACAGCTATTCCGCTTACTGGAAACTGTTGTCGGATCCGATGGGCCATGCCGAGCGGCAGCGCGCGGTGAATCTGCTGTCCACCAATGAGACCTATTTTTTCCGCGAGCCTCAGCATTTCCACTGGCTCGAACAGCAGGCTCAGGCGCTGCAGAAGCAACGTCCAGGTGGAGTCAGGGTCTGGTCGGCAGCCAGCTCCACCGGCGAGGAGCCTTACACCATCGCCATGGTGCTGGCGGAGTCGCTGGGGCTGGCCGGCAACTGGAAGGTGTGCGCGACCGACATCAACACCAAGGTGCTGGCTGCGGCCAAGCGCGGCGTCTACCCGCTTGACCGGGTCAGGCGCACGCCGCCGCTCTTGTGGCAGAAATACTTCCTGAGAGGACACGACGAGTACGAGGGTATGGTGAAAGTGGCGCCGGTACTGGCGCGGCGGGTGGAGTTCTCCAAGTTGAACCTGTTGCATTGCGACCGGTTCCAGCAGAATGATTTCGACATTGTATTTCTGCGCAATGTGCTGATTTACTTCAACGAGGGCACCAAGCGCGACGTGCTGTCCCGGGTATGCTCCCGGATGCGCGACGGCGGCCACTTGCTGATCGGCCATTCCGAATCCCTGCACAAGCTGGATCTGCCGCTGGCGCAGGAAGAACCGTCGCGCTACCGGTTCGAGGCTTCGCGTCTGAAAAGTGGAGGAGCAAGATGAGCGTTTCCGTGCTGATCGTCGACGATTCCGCGGTGGTGCGCGAGGTGCTGTCCCAGATGTTGTCTTCCGCGCCGGACATCGAAGTGCTGGGCGCCGCGCCCGACCCGATATTCGCGATGACCCGGATGAAGCAGCGCTGGCCGGACGTGATCGTGCTGGATATCGAGATGCCGCGGATGGATGGCCTCACCTTCCTGCGCAAGATCATGGACGAGCGGCCGACGCCGGTGATCATCTGCTCGTCGCTGACCGAGAAAGGTGCCCGCATCACGCTGGATGCGTTGGCCGCCGGCGCGGTGGCGATCATCACCAAGCCGGCGCTCAACCAGCGGGCCTTCCTGCTGGAGGCGGCAAAGGAGCTGGTGCAGGAGGTGCGCGACGCGGCCAGGGCCAAGATGGGCGTGGTCAAGCGCATTTCGCAAGGCGCGGCGGAGCACGCGCCGCCGGCGCCCAAGCTGACCGCCGACGTGGTGCTGGAAGCGCCGTCCGGCCTGGAAAAATACCGGACCACCGAGAAGATCATCGCCATCGGCACGTCCACCGGCGGCACCCAGGCGCTGGAGTACCTGCTGCCCAAGCTGCCCGCCACCTGTCCCGGGGTGGCGGTGGTGCAGCACATGCCGGAGAAATTCACCGCGTCCTTCGCCGAGCGGCTGAACCGGCTGTGCCGGGTGGAGGTGAAGGAGGCGCAGACCGGCGACCGGCTGATTTCCGGCGTGGCGCTGATCGCCCCGGGCGGCAAACATCTGCTGGTGAAGCGCAATGGTGCGCAGTACGTGGCCGACGTGAAGGACGGGCCGCTGGTGTCGCGCCATAGGCCGTCGGTGGACGTGCTGTTCCGCTCGGTGGCGGTGTGCGCGGGCGGCAACGCGATAGGCGTGATCATGACCGGAATGGGGGACGACGGCGCGCGCGGCATGCGCGAGATGCATGACGCCGGCGCCCGCACCGTCGCCCAGGACGAAGAGTCCTGCGTGGTGTTCGGCATGCCGGCCGAGGCGATCAATCATGGCGGCGTGGACGAGGTGATGTCGCTGGAGCGCATCGCCCACATGCTGGCAGGCATCAGGGGCTGATCATGGGGTATCTGGACAAGTGGAAAGATCGGTCCGTGATGGTGGTGGACGACTCCGCCACCCACAGGCTGCTGGCGGTGGGTTTGCTGGAGGAAATCGGCTTCGGCACGGTCCACGAGGCCGAGCACGGCCTGGATGCGATGAACAAGCTGGCCGCGCTGGACAGGGTGGACTTGGTGGTGACCGACCTCAACATGCCCTATATGGACGGCGTCAAGCTGCTGGAGAGCATTGCCGGCAAGCTGCAGGGCAAGGTGCGCTTCGTCGCGGTGATGAGCGGCGTGCCGCGGGACGTGCTGGACACGGTGCAGGGCGTGGTGGACGCGTCGGAGCTGAATCTGCTGGCGGTCTTTCCCAAGCCGCTCAAGCTGGCCGAGTTGAGCCGGGTGCTGGACGGCTACAATCCCGAATGGTCCGGGACCGACGAGTCGGTGAGCAAGCTGAGCGTGAGCAAGGAGGATGTCGCCCATGCGCTGCAGCAGCGCCAGCTGGTGCCGTACTACCAGCCCAAGGTGTCGATCAAGGACGACGTCCTGTTCGGCATGGAGGCGCTGGTGCGCTGGGAGCATCCGCAATACGGCGTGCTGTCGCCGGCGATATTCGTCCATCACCTGGAAGAGGGCGAGCTGGCCATGCGCTTTTTCTACCAGTTCCTGCGCGACGTCTGCGCCGCGATGAAGCAGTTCCTGGCGCTGCGGCCGGGGCTGCACGCGTCGATCAATCTGCCGGTGCCCTTGCTCGACGATGCCAGCCTGGTGGATGAAATGACTTCCATCGTGAAGTCCAGCGGCCTGCCCAGTGAAAGCATCGCGCTGGAGGTGACGGAAACCTCGCTGATGTCCAACCTGGCCGCCTCGCTCGGCACGCTGGCGAGGCTGAGGCTGAACGGATTCGGCCTGGCGATGGACGATTACGGCACCGGCTATTCGTCGATGAAGCAGCTGTCGCGCAGTCCGTTCACCGAGCTGAAGATAGACCGGGAATTCGTCCATGACGCGGCCAGCAGTCCCAAGAAACTGGCCATCCTGACCTCGGCGGTGGCGATGTGCCAGAAATTGCAGCTGTTGTCGGTGGCGGAGGGGGTGGAAACGAGGGAGGACTGGCAGCAGCTGGCCGCTTTGGGTTGCGACATCGCGCAAGGCTACTACCACAGCAGCCCGCTGCCCTTCGACCAGTTCATGCAGTGGATGCGGGACAGCGGCCACTGAGCGCGGGCATGAAAAAAGGGCCCGACGGGCCCTTTTGCACAACGCGCGCGGGGGATCAGGCGAAGTTCTTGGCCACGAAGTCCCAGTTCACCAGCGCCCAGAAGTGTTCCAGATAGTTCGGGCGGCTGTTGCGGTAGTCGATATAATACGCGTGTTCCCACACGTCACAGGTCAGCAGCGGCTTCTTGTCGGTGGTCAGCGGGGTGGCGGCGTTGCTGGTGGATACCAGGTCCAGGCTGCCGTCGCTGTTCTTCACCAGCCAGGCCCAGCCGGAGCCGAAGGTGCCGATGGCGGTCTGGGTGAAGGCTTTCTTGAATTCGTCGAACGAACCCCACTTGGCGTTGATGGCGTCGGCCAGCGCGCCGGTCGGTTGGCCGCCGGCGTTCGGGGCCAGGCCGAACCAGTAGAAGGTGTGGTTCCACACCTGGGCGGCGTTGTTGAAGATGCCGCCGGAGGATTTCTTGACGATTTCTTCCAGGGAGGCGTTCTCGAACTCGGTGCCCTTGATCAGGTTGTTCAGGTTGGTGATGTAGGTCTGATGATGCTTGCCGTAGTGGAATTCCAGGGTTTCCTTGGAGATGTGCGGCGCCAGAGCGTCCAGCGCGTACGGCAGTTCAGGCAGTTTGTGTTCCATTATGCTCTCCTTGTTGAGTAGAGTAATCCGCATAAGCGGAGGCTTTGACCGCAGTTTACTGGAATATGTTCTGCGTGGCCAATAGTTGACTAAAATGATAAGGATAAGTTTTTGCAATTTGATGTGATTGTCATCGGGGCCGGCGCGGCCGGTTTGATGTGCGCGGCGACGGCCGGCCAGCGCGGCCGCAGCGTGCTGCTGCTGGACCACGCGGCCAAGCTGGCGGAGAAGATCCGCATCTCCGGCGGCGGACGCTGCAACTTCACCAACGTCAACGCCCGCTTCGACTGCTACCTGTCGGCCAATCCCAATTTCAGCCGTTCCGCGCTGGCCCAATACAGCGCGCAGGACTTCATCGCCATGGTGGAGCGCCACGGCATCGGCTACCACGAGAAAAAGCTGGGCCAGCTGTTCTGCGACGACGGCAGCGAGCGCATCATCGCCATGCTGGACGAAGAGTGCCGTCGGGGCGGGGTGGACCGCCGGATGGAAACGGCGATACAGCGCGTGTCCAGGAAAGAGGAGGGCGGTTTCGCCGTCGAGACCAGCCGCGGCCGCTTTGAATCCCAGTCGTTGGTCGTCGCCACCGGCGGCCTGTCCATCCCCCAGATCGGCGCGACGCCGTTCGGCTACCAGTTGGCCGAGCAGTTCGGCCTGGCGGTGACACCGCTGTCGCCGGCGCTGGTGCCGCTGACTTTCCATGTGGAGGACGCCGAGATCTTCACGCCGCTGGCCGGAGTGTCGCTCGACGTGGAGGCGAAAGCGGGCAAGGGCAAGTTCCGCGAGAACGTGTTGTTCACCCACAAGGGCGTGTCCGGCCCGGCCATTCTCCAGGTATCGTCCTATTGGCAGCCCGGCATGGAGCTGCTGCTGGACCTGATGCCGGACGGCGACGCCGAGCGCTGGCTGGAGGAAAAGGGCGACAGCGAGCAGTTGATCGCCAACGCCCTGACGGAGCTGGGCTGGTCGCGGCGTTTCGCCGACGCCTGGCTGGACCGCGTCGGCCTGAACAAGCGCATCAAGGACCTGGGGTCCAGGCAGCGCCGCCAGCTGGCCGAGCAGCTGCACCGCTGGTGCGTGAAGCCCAACGGCACCCAGGGCTACAAGAAGGCGGAAGTGACGCTGGGCGGCGTGTCGACCAAGGCGCTGTCGTCCAAGACCCTGATGGCCAACGACGCGCCAGGGCTGTTCTTCATCGGCGAAGTGGTGGACGTCACCGGCTGGCTGGGCGGCTATAACTTCCAGTGGGCGTGGTCGTCCGGCTACGTGGCGGGGATGAACTGCTGAGCGGCCCGGTTTGTTTCGGGTTAGAATTGCGTTTTGCCTTACGCGCGCCTTTTCGGGCGCGCCTTCCGGGTCTACATGACAGAACAGTACGAGAATTTCGACAGCGAGATGGCGGCCATCCGCACACCGCCGCATTCGGTCGAGGCCGAACAGTCGGTGCTGGGCGGCCTGCTGCTGGACAACAGCGCCTGGGACAAGATCGCCGACGTGGTGTCCGAGGCCGACTTCTACCGCCACGACCATCGCCTGGTGTACAAGCAGATCGCCAAGCTGGTGGAGATGGCGCGCCCGGCCGACGTGGTGACGGTGGCCGAGGCGCTGGACAAGAACGCCGAACTGGCCGAGATCGGCGGCTTGGCCTATCTGGCCACGCTGGCGCAGAACACGCCGTCGGCGGCCAACATCCGCCGCTACGCCGAGATCGTCCGCGAGCGCTCGGTGATGCGGCAGCTGGCCCAGGTCGGCACCGAGATCGCCGAGGCCGCCTACGCGCCGATGGGCCGCGACGCCGCGCAACTGCTGGACGAGGCCGAAGGCCGCGTGTTCCAGATCGCCGAATCCACCGCCAAGTCCAAGCAAGGCTTTCTGGAAATGCCGGGCCTGCTGAAGGAAGTGGTGGAGCGGATCGACATGCTTTACAGCCGGGACAACCCGGACGAAGTGACCGGCGTGCCGACCGGCTTCATCGATCTGGACGCCAAGACCTCCGGCCTGCAGCCGGGCGACCTGATCATCGTCGCCGGCCGTCCGTCGATGGGTAAAACCGCCTTTTCGATGAACATCGCCGAGCACGTGGCGGTGGAGACCCACCTGCCGGTGGCGGTGTTCTCGATGGAAATGGGCGGCGCGCAGCTGGTGATGCGTATGCTGGGCTCGGTGGGCCGGCTGGATCAGCATGTGCTGCGCACCGGCAAGCTGGGCGACGACGACTGGCAGAAACTCACCTACGCGATCGGCAAGCTGTCCGACGCGCCGATGTACATCGACGAAACCCCGGCGCTGACCGCGCTGGAACTGCGCGCCCGAGCCCGACGCCTGGCCCGCCAGCACGGCGGCAAGCTTGGGCTTATCGTGATCGACTACTTGCAGCTGATGTCGGGCTCCGGCCGCGGCGACAACCGCACGGCCGAGCTGGGCGAAATCTCCCGCGGCCTGAAGGGCCTGGCCAAGGAGTTGCAGGTGCCGGTGATCGCCCTGTCGCAGTTGTCGCGGGCGGTGGAGCAGCGGCCCAACAAGCGGCCGATGATGTCCGACCTTCGCGAATCGGGCGCCATCGAGCAGGACGCCGACTTGATCATCTTCATGTACCGCGACGAGTACTACAATCCGGATTCGCCCGACAAGGGCCTGGCCGAGGCCATCATCGGCAAGCACCGTAACGGCCCGACCGGCGCGGTGCGGCTGGCCTTCATCGGCCATTACGCCAAGTTCGACAACGCCGCCAGCGTCGGCGCGGCCGGCTGGGCGGACAGCGACAGCTAAGCGAGACATTCCATGAGCTTTTTCGACAAGCACGTATTCATCTGCTGCAACCAACGCGATGCCTGCCAGGATTGCTGCAACAACCACGGCTCCAGCGCGCTGCTGGGCTATATGAAGGACAAGGTCAAGGCGCTGGGCCTGGCTGGAGAAGGCAAGATCCGCGTCAACAAGGCAGGCTGCCTGGGGCGCTGCGACGACGGCCCGGTGATGGTGGTCTACCCGGAAGAGACCTGGTACACCTTCGTCGACAAGGATGACATCGATGAGATCGTCAGCGAACACATGGTCCACGGCCGCGTGGTGGAAAGGCTGAAGATCTGATGCTGAAAGCGATGAACAAAGTCGGCGTCGCCGGTCCGGTCGGCGTGCTGGACACCATCTACGTGCCGGCCCAGGGCGAGGCCGCCGGCGTCGCCGTGATCTGCCATCCCAACCCGCTGCAGGGCGGCACCCATACCAACAAGGTGGTGCAGACCGCCGCTAAGGCCTTGTCGCAGCTGGGCTACGCCTGTTACTGCCCGAACCTGCGCGGCGTCGGCGACAGCGAGGGCGAGCACGATTACGGCAACGGCGAAGTGGACGACGCGATCGCGGTGGTCGAATACGCGAAATCTCAGCATCCGGGCCTGCCGCTGGCGCTGGCCGGCTTTTCCTTCGGCGGCTTCGTCGCCGCGCGCGCCCGCGCCCGCATCGAGGCCGACAAGCTGCTGCTGATGGGCGTGGCTGTCGGCAAGTATCCGATCCCGACGCCGGAGGTGCCTGCCGACACGCTGGTGATACACGGCGAAGAGGACGAGGTGATCCCGTTGTCCGCCGTGATGGACTGGGCGCGGCCGCAGAACCTGCCGGTGCTGGTATTCCCGGGCGCCGGCCACTTCTTCCACGGCCGGCTGGTGCAGCTGGCGCAAATGATTCAGCGGTGCTGGTAAGCGCCGGAACAAGCAGACTCCGGTCTGCTTTTTTTGTATCGACAGAAAGAAAACAAGATGCAGAACATCATTGATTTCGTATTGGAAATCGACAAGCTCAAGCAGGTGACGCGCAAGACGCGCGTGCTGAACAGCGACCGTTACGAGAACTCCGCCGAGCACAGCTGGCAGATCGCGCTGCTGGCGTCCTCGCTGGCGCCTTACGCGGCGGAGCCGGTCAACATGGATCGCGTGGTGGCGATGCTGCTGGTGCACGACATCGGCGAGATCGAGACAGGCGACACCATCGTCTATGCCGAAGGCGGCTGGGAGGAGCGCAAGGCGCAGGAGCTGGCCTGCGTGAGCCGCATCTTCGGCATGCTGCCCGAGGCGCAGGGAAGCCGTTTCCTGGCGCTGTGGAACGAGTTCGAGGCCGGCGAGACCGCCGAGGCGCGTTTTGCCCACGCGGCGGACCGCGCGATGCCGGTGCTGCTGAATCTGGCCAACAGCGGGCAGAGCTGGCGCGAGAACGGCATTCGCCACCAGCAGGTGGTGGATCGCATCGGTCCGCCGGTACGCGCCGGCTGTCCTGCGCTGTGGGATTACCTGGAAGGCCGGCTGGAGCAGGCGAAGGCGCACGGCTGGCTGGGCTGAGCGAGCGGCGATATTGATGGTCTGAATCGGGCGGACGGCATATGTCGCCGCCATCGCTGTGCTATACCTCAGGTGCCGGGTGCGGAATCCGGCGCGTCCGCCGCCATCTCAGCGCGGGCAGGCAGACACCGGAACCGCAGCGCGGAGAACGTTGTTTATGCAGCCATCAGATTCGACGACCGACCATAGCCTCGAATTCCTGTCCACGCTGCCCCCCACGCGCGGGCAATCCCGGCTGGCGTTCGGCATCATAGCCGCGTCTGTGCTGGTTTTCTTCGCCATTCTGCCCTTCGCCAAGATCCAGCTGCCCAAGATCTGGGCCTTCATCCCGCTGTACCAATCCGCGCTGGCGGTCAACGACCTGGTCACCGCCGTGCTGCTGTTCGGGCAGTTCGCCATTCTGCGCTTGCGCTCTCTGCAGGTGCTGGCCACCGCCTACCTGTTCACCGCCTTGATGGCTGTGGTACACGCATTGAGCTTCCCCGGGCTGTTCGCCGAGCACGGGCTATTCGGTTCCGGGCCACAAACCACCGCCTGGCTGTACATGTTCTGGCATAGCGGCTTCCCCCTGATGGTGCTGTTCTACAGCCAGCTGGGAAGCGGCCGCGCTGCAAGGACCGGCACGGGGCGCACCATTGCGCTGTCAGCCTCCATGGCCGCGCTGCTGGTGGTCGCGCTGGGCGCGCTCGCCACCAAGGGCCATGATTTGCTGCCGGTGATCATGCAGGGCAGCCGCTACTCTCCGCTGATGTGGGGCGTGATCAGCTGCGTCTGGAGCCTGAGCATGCTGGCCCTGGTCGCGGTGGCGCTGCGCCGCCCGCGCAGCATGCTGGATTTGTGGCTGATGGTGGTGATGGTCAGCTGGGTTTTCGACATCGCCTTGTCGGTTGTGTTCAACGCCGGCCGTTTCGACCTGGGCTTCTATGCCGGTCGTATTTACGGCTTGATGGCTGCCAGCTTCGTGTTGATGGTGCTGCTGCTGGAGTATGGCTTGCTGTACGCGCGGCTGGTCGAGAATTCCGCGCAATTGCGCGAGGCCAAGCAGATGGCCGAGCAGGCCACCCGCGCCAAGTCGCTGTTCCTGGCCAACATGAGCCACGAGATACGCACGCCAATGAACGCCATCATCGGCATGTCTTACCTGGCGCTGCGCACCGATCTCGACGACCAGCAGCGCAACTACATCGGCAAGATCCACAATGCAGGCACTTCGCTGCTGGGCATCATCAACGACATCCTCGATTTTTCCAAGGTGGAGGCCGGCAAGCTGGAGCTGGAGGCACAGCCTTTCTGGCTGGACGATGTGCTGGACGGCGTGTCGGCGCTGGTTGCGCAGAAGGCGGCGGACAAGGGGCTGGAGCTGTTGTTCGAAACCGCGGGCGACGTGCCGCAGGGGCTGGTCGGCGATGCGCTGAGGCTGGGGCAGGTGCTGACCAATCTGGCCGGCAACGCGATCAAGTTCACAGAGACGGGGCAGGTGTCCATCATCATCGGCCAGGTCGAACGCATAGGCGACAAGGTCCAGCTGAAGTTCTGCGTCCACGATACCGGGATAGGCATGAGCGAGGAGCAGCAAAGCCGGCTGTTCCAGGCCTTCAGCCAGGCGGATGGTTCGACGACGCGCCGCTTTGGCGGCACCGGCCTGGGCCTGACCATCGCGAAAAGGCTGGTGGAGCTGATGGGCGGCAGCATGTTGGTGGAATCGGCTCCAGGCTGGGGCAGCTCTTTCATCTTCAGCTGCTGGCTGGGCGTGTCGGCCGAAACGGATTCGCGCCGGCAGTCGCTGCCCAAGGAAATTCGCGGCTTGCGCGTGCTGGTGGTGGACGACAACCAGTCGGCCGTCGACGTCCTGTGCGCGCAACTGAAACAGCTGGGTTTCGAGGTGCAGGGATGCTTGAACGGCCACGAGGCCTTGTCGAAAGTGCGGCAGGATTGCCTGCAAAAGCCGTTCGACGTCGCCTTCGTCGACTGGATGATGCCGGAAATGGACGGCCTGGAAGCGGTGCGCAGAATGCGGCAGGTCAGCCGCAAGATGCGCATCGTGATGGTGACGGCCTTCGGGCGCGACGAAATCCGGGTCAAGGCCCGCGCCGCCGGCTGCGATGCTTTCATGGTCAAGCCAGTCAATCTGTCCCAACTGTACGATGTGCTGCTGGAGGTGTTCGGTTTCGGGCGCAGCGGCGGCTTGTCGCTGTTCGATGAGACGGACCAGCTTCCCCGCTTCGATGGCGCGCACCTGCTGCTGGTGGAGGACAATCGCATCAATCAGCAGATCGCGATCGAGCTGCTGGAAGGCACGGGCGCGACCATTACGGTGGCCGCGAACGGGCAGGCGGCGCTGGACAAGCTGCTGGCTTATGGTCCCAAGGCTTTCGATGCGGTGCTGATGGACGTGCAGATGCCGGTGATGGACGGGATAGAGGCCACCGGACGCATACGTTCCCAGCCGGGATTCATCGATCTGCCTGTCATCGCGATGACGGCGGACGCGCTGGTGGAGGAGCGGGAGCGCTGTCTGGCGGCGGGCATGGTGGACCATATCGCGAAGCCCATCGACCCGCATATTCTATTCTCCACCCTGGCGCGCTGGGTGCGGCGAAGCGGGGCGCCGCAGGGGCGCGAAGCCGAAACTGCCGCCGACCAGACGCCGCTGCCGCAGATCGACGGCTTGGACCAGCTGGCGGGTCTGCGCCGCGTAGCCGGCAATCGACAGCTCTACCTGCATCTGCTCAGACAGTTCGTCGATGAGGAGGCCGGCGCGGCCACCCGTTTGGGCCTTGCTTTGGGCGAGCGTGACTTCCAGACGGCGGAGCGCATCGCGCACACGCTGAAGGGCGCGGCCGGGAGCATAGGTTTCGTCGATCTGCAAAGCGCGGCGATGCGATTGGAAATGGCGCTCCGGGCGCGCGAAAGCTGGCAAGATTTGCTGGTGGAGCTGGAAATGGAGTTGGGGCAAGTGGTGGGCGCCCTGCGGGCCGGTTTGGCGGAACTGGGGCAGCCCGCGTCCGGCGCCAGGCCGGATGACGCGCTGCTCGAACGCCTGGCCGCGTTGCTGGCGGTTGGGGACGGCGACGCGCTGGGATATTTTCTTGAGCATGCGCCGCGCATCCGGGCCTGCTTTCCGGAGGGAGCATGCGCTGATTTCGAGCAAGCGCTGAACCGTTTCGATTTCGTTTCCGCGTTGGGCGCGCTGCGCGAGCTGGCGAGAGCTTGCGGCAAAAAGCTGCCGGAGGACACGAGATGAGCGATGCGAACGCAGCCGGGCGTCAGACCGTGCTGCTGGTGGACGACAGCCCAGAGAGCCTGACCCAGATGTACGGTTTGCTGAAGGCGGACTATCGGACGCTGATCGCCAATGGCGGAGAACGCGCCTTGCAGATCGTCGAAGGCGATGCGCTGCCCGACCTGGTGCTGCTGGATGTGATGATGCCGGGGCTCGGCGGGCTGGAGGTTTGCCGCCGGCTGAAGGCGGATCCGCGCACCGAGTCGATTCCAGTGATTTTCCTGACGGCGATGAGCGAGCTTGAGGACGAGCAGGCCGGCTTCGATGCCGGCGCCGCGGACTACATCGTCAAGCCGGTGTCGCCACCCATCATGATGGCCAGGGTGCGCACCCATCTGCGAGCCAAGGCGGTAGCCGACTTTCTGGAGGACAAAGCGGCCTTCCTGCAAACCGAAGTGGAGCGACGCACGCGGGAAGTGCAGGTGATACAGGATGTCACCATCATGGCGCTGGCCTCGCTGGCGGAGACGCGCGACCACGAGACCGGCAACCATCTGCGCCGCACGCAGAATTATGTCCGCGCGCTGGCCCTTGAGCTGCGCAACCATCCGAACTACCGGCCCCAGCTCAGCGACGAAACCGTGCAGCTGCTGTACAAATCGGCGCCGTTGCACGATATAGGCAAGGTGGGGATTCCGGACCACATTCTGCTGAAGCCGGGGCCGCTGACGCCCGAAGAGTTCGAGGTGATGAAAACGCATACCGTGCTGGGGCGCGATACCATCGCCTCAGCGGAGCGAATGCTGGACGCGCCCAGCAGCTTTCTGCGACTGGCGCGCGAAATTGCCTATTGCCATCAGGAAAAATGGGATGGCAGCGGCTATCCCCAGGGGCTGGCGGGGGAAGCCATCCCCTTGTCCGCCAGGCTGATGGCCGTCGCCGACGTGTACGACGCGCTGATTTCACGGCGGGTATACAAGCCGCCGTTTTCGCATGAAAAGGCGGTGGGGATCATACGCGACGACAGCGGCCGGCATTTTGATCCCGCGGTGGTGAAGGCTTTCCTGCAGGTTGCCGAGCAATTCCGGGAAATCGCCCGGCTTTACTCTGATGCGGATGTTGTCGACGCCAGTGTGGCGGCCGAGCGCGGCTGAACGCCGCGCGGGTTCAGGAGCGTAGCGATAAATGGGAAAAGCCGGATTGCGAGCCTAGCGGTGGTATTCGCCGGCGGCTTCGGGCTGGTAGGTGATTTCCAGCACGGTCAGCTCCGTATGGCCCGACGGCGTCGGCCATTGCATGCTCTGGCCAGTGGACAGGCCGAGCAGGGCCGCGCCTATCGGAGCCAGGACGGAAATGCGTCCCTGCTCGCTGTCGGCGTCGCGGGGATAGACCAGCGTCAGCTGCTTTTCCTGGCCGTCGCCCAGGCGGATGCGGACGGAGCTGTTCATGGTGACCACGTTGGACGGCATCGCTTGAGGGTCCACGACGTCGGCGCGCTCGAGTTCCGCCTCCAGGCGGCCGGCGACCGGGTGGTCGTGCTCGCAGTTCTCCAGCAAAGCGGCCAGCCTGTCGTAGTCGAGGGAGGAAACGGTGATTGCCGGCGTGGCGGACATATGAAGCTCCTTGCAAATGGACAAAGGGCACCGCTTGCGGTGCCCGATGGACAAATCCCGGAGGGATTCAGCTGTCGATGATAATGGAATCAAAGGCTGTAAAACAAGAGAGGATTGGAATTATTTTTCTCTCATTGCCGGGAACTTTTCCGTAAAGTTGCTCAGCCAAGCAAGGATAGGGCGGCTTGCGGCGCGATATTCGCCTGGGCCTGCGTGGCCGCGGCGGTGCGTCCCAGAATCTGCTGCGCCGTCAATCGGGCGGTCGCGGCGGCAAAGTCGGTATCGCTGATCCTGCTTTGAGCGGCGGCGGTATTCAGGCTGGAGTTCTGCAGATTGTTCACCACGGCGTCGAAGCTATTGCTGACCGCGCCCAGCGTCGCGCGTTGCGATCCGATGGTGTTGAGGTCGCTTGTCGCGCTTTGCTGCGCGGCCAGCGCGTTGGCCTGCGTGGTGATGTCTATCGTCTTGGTGGCGGCCAGGTTGGCGTTATAGCTGTTCAGGCCTCCGCTGGCGGGCGCGCCGGTCAGGTCGATGCCGGGCACGGATATCTGGTTGCTGGCGGTGCCGTTGGGGCCGACCTGGAAAGTGCTGGCATTGCTATTGTTCAACAGCTGGGTGCCGTTGAACTGCGTGCTCTGGATGATCTGCGAATTGGACTGCGTCAGCTGGTCCACCTGCTGCTGCAGCGCCTGGCGGTTGCTCGCGTTCAACGCGCCGTTGCCGGCTTGTATGGCTAGGTCCTGGATTTGCTGGGTGTTGTCCTGCAACTGGCTCAGCGCGGAGTCTGCGGTCTGCAGCATCGACACGCCGTCATTGGTATTGTTGATCGCCTGGTTGCTGCCGTTGATCTGGGCTTGCAACTGTTGGGCGATGGCCAGATTGGCGGCGTTGTCGGCTGCGCTGTTCAGCATCGAGCCCGAGCTCAGCTGGGCGAGCGTTTGCTTGGTGGCGTTATGGGTCTTGTTCAGCTGGTATTGCCCGGCCAGGGAGGCCAGGTTGGTGTTGACTGTCAGCGCCATGATGTTTCTCCGCCGCGAATCCGTTGAATGCAATAACGCCTATCTAGTTTAGAAACAACAACTTGTCCGGGCAAGCGCCATTTCTTAAACGACTGTGTCGAATCGTGTGGCTTTTGGGGCTGGCAATGAAAAAGCGCGTCATGGACGCGCTTGGACTCAAATCTGCAATCAATCAGCGACGACGGCGAGGCTCATCATCGCGGATGCGTATGGGCACCAGCTTGGCCTGCTGTTGTACCGGGGCAGCCAGCAACTTGGCGACAGCGACGACCGCGACGGCTAGGGCGGCGATAAGAAGGATTTGCATGGTATGGCTCCCCGTGGCTGATTCTGAGGCCGGTTTCGGATTTGTGCTGCGGCCCCTCGACTTCATTCTGGGCTACAACATGCCGGCGACTCAAGGGGAAATTTGTGAGTCAACGTTAAAATTTCAAGCGGGCGCGGCAGTTTTTTTCAGATCCCGCATCGCCTGGTCCAGCCCGGACAGCGTCATCGGGCGCATCCTCCGGCCCATCAGCTGGCGTATCATGCCCACCGACTGCGTGTAATCCCAGTGCGCCTCCTCCAGCGGATTGATCCATACCGCATGGCGGAAATGCTCCAGCAGCCGTTTCAGCCAGGTCTCTCCCGATTCCTCATTCATGTGTTCGACGCTGCCGCCGGGGAAGGTGATTTCGTACGGGCTCATGCTGGCGTCGCCGACAAAGATCAGCTTGTAGTCGCGGCCGAAGGTGTGGATCAGATCCCAGGTCGGGAAGCGCTGGCTTTGGCGGCGATTGTTGTCTTTCCACACCGATTCGTACACGCAGTTGTGGAAATAGAAGTACTCCAGATGCTTGAACTCGGCCTTGACCGCGGAGAACAGTTCCTCGCAGGCGCGGATATGGTCGTCCATCGAGCCGCCCACGTCGAACAGCACCAGCAGCTTGGCGTTGTTGTGCTGTTCCCGCTGCATCTTCAGGTCCAGCATGCCGCCCTTGCGCGCGGTGGCGGCGATGGTGGCGTCCAGGTCCAGGATTTCCTCGGCGCCGTCGCGGGCGAATTCGCGCAGTCGGCGCAGCGCCAGCTTGATGTTGCGCGTGCCCAGTTCCGCCTTGTCGTCGAAATTGCGGAATTCCCGCTGGTCCCAGACTTTCACCGCGCGGCGATGGCGGGACTGGTTCTGGCCGATGCGCACGCCTTCCGGGTTGTAGCCCCAGGCGCCGAATGGGCTGGTGCCGCCGGTGCCTATCCACTTGTTGCCGCCCTGGTGTCTTTCCTTCTGTTCCTCAAGACGCTGGCGCAGCGTTTCCATCAGCTTGTCCCAGCCCATGGACTGCAGTTTTTTCTTCTCCTCCTCGCTGAGGTATTTCTCAACCTGCTTGCGCAGCCAATCCTCGGGAATCGCGCGCTGCAAGTCGTCCAGCGCCAATTCCAGGCCTTTGAAATGATGGCCGAACACCTGATCGAAGCGGTCGAAGTGTTTTTCGTCTTTCACCAGCGCCGCGCGCGATAGGTAATAGAACTCGTCTAGGCTGCCGAAAGCAATGTTGCGTTGCAGCGCTTCCAGCAGCAGCAGGAATTCTTTCAGGGTAACCGGCAGTCCGGCATTGCGCAGCGCGTAGAAAAAGTCGATCAGCATGTGAAGGCTAGGGCAAGAGTTCGAAACGAGGGATGTCCTGTCGCGAATCATACTATGTCCCGGCATCCCCGACATGCCTGGCGTTACGGCGATGATGAGCCGCGCCGAATCCGGATCGGATTCTGGCGCGGCGGCATCCCGCAGCGAGGGCGGAGTTTCAGTGCCTCGGCGCGCTGGTCGGCGCCAGGTTCGCCGCGGCGGGATGCGGCGCTTCCTGCCACGGGCCGCCGTTGTGGTGCAGGGTGTCGATAGCGGTTTGGACATTGCGCGCTACGCCGGGACTGCAGGCGGTCAAGGCGGCCATGGCTCGCTATGGCTGGATTGCTAGGCGAAGCTCACGCCAGGCGCAGGCGTACGTCGATGTTGCCCCGGGTGGCATCGGAATAGGGGCAGACGATGTGAGCCTGTTCGATCAGTTGCCGCGCCTCCTCGTCGCTCAGGCCGGGGAGGCGGATTTGCAGCTCGACTTCTAGGCCGAAGCCGCTGGGAAGGGTGCCGATTCCGACGCCGCAGCTCACGCTGGCGTCGGCCGACAGCGTCGTTTTGCGCTTGGCGGCGACGAATTTCAGCGATCCGAGAAAGCAGGCGGCGTAACCGGCGGCGAACAGCTGTTCGGGATTGGTGCCGGGCCCGCCGGCGCCGCCGAGCTCCCGCGGCGTGGACAATTGGACTTTCAGCGCGCCGTCCGAAGATTCGGCGTTTCCTTCGCGGCCGCCGGAAACGGTGGCTTGGGTCCGGTACAGAATGGTTTCAATCGACATGATGTGCTCCTGATGGTTGGTGGGCTTAAGCCGTTTGGCTGGAGAAACTTTATGCCAAGCAAAATGACGATAAGCTGCATAGGATCCTGAAAATTTGATAAGGAGTCCTGATGTGGCTGAGGCATGTGTCGACAGGCTGGATGCGTTGCTGAGTCGCTTTCCGGTTCGCGCGCGAATGTTCCATTCCGGCGCCCTGTGCGGCGTCACGGATTTTTCCCAGTCAGGCGAAGGCGGCCAGTTGCATCTGATCCGGGCGGGGAGGCTGGATGTCATCCATTCGGGGCGATCGGCAGGCCTGGAGGTGAACGTGCCCAGCCTGCTGTTTTACCCGCGCCGTATGCCGCGCCGCTTCGTGCCGGATCAGCGGAACCGGGCCGATCTGGTCTGCGCCGAGCTGCATTTCGATGGCGGAGCGGAGAACCCCATCGTGGCGGCATTGCCGGAGGTCGTTTTCCTGCCGCTGGACAGCATCGCCGGCGCCGGAGCTGTGCTGGCGACCCTGTTCGACGAAGCGTTCAGCGACAATTGCGGCCGGCATGTCGTGGTCGACAGGCTGTTCGAGGTCGTGCTGGTTCAATTGCTGCGGCATCTGCTTGAAGCTGGCGAGCTGCGCGCCGGCATGCTGGCGGGCCTGGCGCATTCCAAGCTGAGAAAAGCGCTGGCGGCGATGCACGAGCAGCCGGCGCGGGAGTGGTCGCTGGCGAGGCTGGCTGGCATCGCGGGAATGTCGCGCAGCGTTTTCGCCGGCAACTTTCGCGACATCGTCGGCTGCACGGCCGGCGCTTACCTGCAAGGCTGGCGGATCAGGCTGGCGCAGCAGGCATTGAGGCAGGGAAAGCGGTTGAAGATGATCGCGATCGAGGTCGGCTACGGCAGCGAAGCCGCGTTGTCCAGAGCGTTCAAGGCGCAATGCGGCGTCACGCCGCGGGCGTGGCGGCAAGCGCTGGCCGCGGATTGATGTCCGTGGCTGACTGCGGGCGCCCAGGCAGGGTGGTCGAAGCGGAGCGGCATGACATGCGGGCATGGTGACAGTAGGGCAGGCTGGTGCTAATCTTGACTAGAGTACAGGCTCTAAACGTTTGTTTGGCTGGTATCAACAAGGATAATTACTATGGATGCCATCAAAATGCCTCCTCAGGAAGAGGCCGCGCTATTGGATGCTTTCGCCCGGCTCAAGGCAGTCGCCCGCGCGGCGCCCAACCCCTCGCTGGAGACCCGCAAATCCTGGCTGAACGCGCTGGAGCGCCTGATCCAGGAGAATCGCCAGGCATTGGTGGACACGGTGAATCAGGATTTCGGGCAGCGCAGCAGCGTGGAAACCCGGCTGGCCGAGCTGTTTCCGTCGCTGGAGGGCATACGCCATGCCCGCCGGCATTTGAAAAGCTGGATGAGGCCGCGCCGGCGCGGCGTGTCGCTCTGGTTCGCGCCGGCCCGCGCCAGCGTGCATCCGCAGCCCTTGGGCGTGGTGGGGGTGGTGGTGCCGTGGAATTATCCGCTGTTCCTGGCTTTCGGACCGATCACCGCCGCGCTGGCGGCAGGCAACCGGGTGATGGTGAAGATGTCAGAGTACACCCCGGCCACCGGCGAGCTGTTGCAGCGGCTGGCGCGCCAGCATTTCGGCGAGGATCTGCTGGCCGTGGTCAACGGCGGCCCGGAGCTGGCCCAGGCCTTCGTCCGCCTGCCGTTCGACCATCTGCTGTTCACCGGCTCAACCGCGGTGGGGCGCCACGTGATGCGCGCCGCGGCGGAAAGCCTGACGCCGGTGACGTTGGAGCTGGGCGGCAAGTCGCCGGCGCTGGTGGCGCGCGGCGCCAATCTCAGGCGCGCGGCGGAAGCCATTGTCGCCGGCAAGATGATGAATGCCGGCCAGACCTGCGTGGCGCCGGACTATCTGCTGGTCAACGACAAGGACTGCGCGTTGCTGCTGGACGAGATCCGCGCGGCCGCCAAGCGCGCCTACCCGACGCTGGCGCGCAACCCCGATTACAGCGCCATCGTCAACGACAGGCATTACCAGCGCCTGCGGGGGTGGCTGGAGGGCGCGCGACAGGCCGGCGCCCGCATCGACGAGATCAATCCCGCGGGCGAGGACCTGGCCGCGGTCCGCAAGCTGCCGCTGGCCCTGGTGCAACGCTGCCCGGACGACTGCGCGCTGATGCAGGAGGAAATCTTCGGCCCCATCCTGCCGGTGGTCGCCTACGACAAGTTCGACGAGGCGCTGGCCTATATCAACGCCAGGCCGCGGCCGCTGGCCCTATACCTGTTCGACGACGATCCGCTGCGCATCGACAGGGTGCTGCAGGAAACGATTTCCGGCGGCGTCAGCATCAACGACACCCTGCTGCACGTGGTGCAGGAGGATCTGCCCTTCGGCGGGGTCGGCCCGTCCGGCATGGGGCATTACCACGGGCGCGAAGGCTTCCTGACGTTCTCCAAGCTCAAGCCGGTGTTCCGCCAGAGCCGGCTGTCCGGCGCCTGGCTGACCCGGCCGCCGTATGGCGCGGCGGTGGAATGGCTGCTCAAGCTGATGCTGCGTTGACATGGCCAGCCGTCGTCAATTCCTGAAGGCGGGCGCGCTGGGAAGCGCCGCCCTGCTGTTGGCTGGCTATTGGGCCGCCCCGGCAAAGGATCCCGATCCTGCCGCGGCCCGCGCGCTGCGATGGCTGAGTCCGCTCGACGCCCAGATCGTCGCCGCGTTGGCTCCGGTGCTGCTGGGCCTGCCCGGCGTGCCTTCGGCCAGCGTGGTGGACGGCGTGGACCGCGCGGTGGAGGGTTTGCCGTTCGAGACGCGGCGCGAGGTGCGCCAACTGTTCGATCTGCTGGGCAACCGCTGGGCCCGTCGCTGGCTGGCCGGCGTACGCTCGCCCTGGCAGCTTGCTTCCGCGCGGGAACTAGGGCAGTTCCTGCAGCGCTGGCGCGAGAGTCGCTTCGCCTTGCAATGCAGCGCCTACCAGGGCCTGCACCGGCTGATCCATGCCGGCTGGTACGGCAATCCCGCCAGCTGGGCCGCATTGGGTTATAACCAGCCGGCGGCGGTGATGGGGATGCTGCCTTGAGCGGAAAGATACCCGATCCGATCCGGGCAGGTTTGGCCAGCGGCTGGAAGGCGATGGATGGGGCGAAGCAAGACAAGGACCTGTCCTTGGCGGCGGATGTCGTCATTGTGGGCAGCGGCGCCGGCGGCGGCATCGCGGCCGAGGTGCTGAGCCGGGCCGGCCTCGACGTGCTGTTGCTGGAGGAGGGCGGGTTGTACAGCTCCAGCGATTTCCGGCTGCTGGAGGCCAAGGCCTATCCGGAGTTGTACCAGGAATCCGCCAGCCGGCAGACGCTGGACAAGGGCATCACCATCCTGCAGGGCCGCGCGGTGGGCGGCGGCACCACGGTCAACTGGACCAGCAGTTTCCGCACGCCGGCGGACACGCTGTTGTGGTGGCAGGAAAACCATGGGCTGGCCGGACTCAGCGCCGAAACCATGCGCCCCTGGTTTGAAAAGGCCGAGCAGCGGCTGGGGATAGGACCGTGGCAGGCCGAGCCCAACGGCAACAACCTGGTGCTGGAGCGCGGCTGCCAGGCGCTGGGCCTGCGGCACGCGCGCATCGCGCGCAATGTGCGCGGCTGCTGGAATCTCGGCTACTGCGGCATGGGTTGCCCCACCAACGCCAAGCAGTCAATGCTGGTCACCTGCATTCCGGAGGCGTTGTCCCATGGCGCCCGGCTGTTGAGCCGGGCCCGCGTCGAGCGGCTGCTGGCCGACTCGGGCGGCGCAAGCATCGCGTCCGTTCAGGGAAGTTTGCTCGGCGCCGACGGCAATACGCCGACCGGGCTCCGCTTCAGCGTCCGGGCGCGGCAGGTGGTGCTGGCGGCGGGCGCCATTGGCACGCCTGCCATCATGCTGCGCAGCGGCCTGCCTGACGCGGGCGGCCAAACCGGCAAGCGCACCTTTCTGCATCCGGTGGCGCTGAGCGCCGCGCTGATGCCGGAAATGGTGGAGCCTTACAATGGCGCGCCGCAAACCGTCTATTCCGACCACTACATGCATACGCAGTCGCTGGATGGCCCGCTGGGCTTCAAGCTGGAGGTGCCCCCCATGCATCCCTTGCTTGCCAGCGTCACTTTCCCGGGTTTCGGCATCGAGCAATCGCAGCTGTTGCAGCAGCTGCCGCATCTGCATGCCACGCTGGCCTTGCTGCGGGACGGCTTCCATCCGGACAGCCAGGGCGGGGCGGTGAAGCTGCGCGGCGACGGTTCGCCCGCGCTGGACTACCCGCTCAACGACGTGGTCTGGGACGGCGTGCGGCGCAGCTGGCTGGCGATGGCGGAGCTGCAGTTCGCGGCCGGCGCCAGCCTGGTGATGCCTTTGCATGAGCGCGCGCAGCCGATGTCGAGTTGGAAACAGACCCGGGAGATGATAGCAGCGCTGCCCTTGCAGGCGCTGCAGGCCCGGCTGGTGAGCGCCCACGTGATGGGCGGCATGGCGATGGGCGACGATCCCGCCCGCTCGGTGCTGGACGGCTGGGGCAGGCATTGGACGTGGCGCAATCTCACCGTGGTGGATGGCTCCGCGTTTCCGACCAGCATAGGCGCCAATCCCCAGCTGTCGATCTACGCTTTCGCTTGGCGCGCGGCCGAGCGGCTGGCCGAGGAAATGGCGAAAGCGTGAGGCCGGCAGGCGGCATTCGCCCGCCGGATGCGCTCAGTTTCGCGTTTCGTCCGCGGGGGGCGCGTCGACGGCGGTCGCCGGCTCAGGCGGCGGGGGCAGGAAGAAGCCCAGCGGCCGGCGCAGGAAGCGCTTGGCCAGCATGGGAATCAAAGGCAGCAACAGCGAGCCGGACAGCTTGCGTGAGCGCAGCGCCACCCACAGCGCCAGGAAGAAGCTGACCCCCAGGTTGACCACGCCGATCAGCGCCACGCCGGCGCAGCCCAGCAGCACGACGGACAAGGGCACCTGGAAATCCAGCGCCACACTGGCGAAGGCCAGGTTGGCGGACGAGAAGGTGATGTGGCGGATGTCCAGCGGCAGGCCCAAGATCGTGCCCACGGTGCCGGTCAGGCCCAGGAACATGCCGAAGTAGAAGTTGCCGGCCAGGGCGCCCAGATTGTGTTCGATGTAGTTGCCCAGCCGCCAGGCGCGGTTCTCGCCCAGCACCCGCTTCAGCAGCCGGTGGCCGGAGATCCGTTCCGGTATGCGGCGGTAGATCGCCTTGTTGTCGTAATAGCCGGCGATCAAGCCGGACAGGAACAGGAACACGCCGGCGATGGCGGCGTGCGGCAGCGCCAGGCTGTGGATGGGGTCGATCTCGTGCAGCAGCTTGTGCGCCTTGGCCGCGTCCACCACCGGCGCGCCGAACAGCGCGCCCCAGGCCAGCGCGATCAGCGCTGCGGTGGGGATGGCTAGCAGCACATTGCCCATGATGGCGACGAACTGGGTGCGCACCACTTTGACGATCAGTTCAGCCAGTTCTTCCAGCTGTTGCTTGCGGCCGTACTGCGCCTGCAGCACCGCCGCCAACCGGGCCGCGGTCATCGCCGGCTGCTTGGTGGCGATGGTGTAGTGCAGGATCTGCACGATGATGAAGCCGATCGCGTAGTTGAGGCCGAAGGCGATGCCTTCCCACAGCAGCGGCAGGTGGCCGCGCGCCAGCATCAGCTTGATCAGCGCCATGAAGCCGACGATGAAGCCAGCACCCATCGCCGCCTTGCCCATCTTGGACCACTCGCGGCGGTCTTCCGCGATGTAATGTTCGCCGTGGCGGCCGGCGTGCTCGGTCACCTGCAGCGCCAGCAGCTCGGTATTGGACTTGAACAGGTCGCGCAGGCTGTACTTGCGGTTTTCGGCGCGGGCGAAATCCACCAGCAGCCGGAACAACTGCGGCCGCTTGGCCGGATCGTGCTCCGGCGACAGCAGCTCCAGCAGCGCCCGCAACCGGGCGATGCTTTGCGCCAGCCGCAGGCCGTGATAGGTCAGGTTGACCGAGATGCCGTAGCGCGCGGCGTTCTTGCGCACCTTGCCCAGGATGGCTTCGCACTGCTCCACCAGCACCAGCACCTGCTTTTCGTCTTCGGGCGGCTCGACGCCGTCTATCAAGGCTTGGCGGTAGCCGTCGGCATAGCGTTGCACTTCGGCGCTCAGATGCATGAAAGGCGAGGCGAAGCGCTCCACCTCCGGGCAGACCCGCACCAGTTCCGGCTCCAGGCCGATGGCGGTGATGCGGGCGGACAGCACTTGAACCGACTCCAGCAGCTGCAGCCGAGTCTGGCGCGCGCTGTCCTGCCGCGGCGCCTCCTGCCAGGCCATCGCCCGCCACAGCGCGTGCCAGGTGGCGTCGGGCACCGCTTCCAGCCATAAATAGTCCTGCTTGTCGCTGAACAGCAGGCCGAAGCGGTCGCGCAGCGAATCGGGATTGTAGGGCATGGGCAGCGCGCGCTCGCCCAGCCGGTGCAACAGCGTGGTGCCGAATCCGTCGTTGGCGAGGATGCCGGCGTCGGTATACAGCGGAATCTGCCGGCTTTCGGCCAGCAGCGTGCACAAGGCCTGGCGAAGGGCTTCGCGGAACTCGGGGTGGTGTTCGAGCAGGAAGGACAGCGCCTGCAGGTTGACCGTCGCCTGCTGATGCGGCTGGCGGTCGCCGGGACGCAGCGCGGCGATCAGCGCCGCCAGCGCATCGGTCTGGCCGGGCGTTTCGCACAGCCGGCGCAATGAGGATTCCAGGTCGGGAACGGTGTGTTCGGTCATGTTCTACCAGGGTGGTCGCGCGCTTGGGCGCGGATGGGAAAGAGTGTCGCTTGTATTTTAAGTCATGCGCCGTTCCAGCGGGCAAGAAGCGCGGCGGGGCGGCCGATTGACACCTTACTGACCAGTAAGTAGAGTGGCCCGATGCATAATGGTTCCGACAGCAAGAACGACACCCGCAAGCGCATCCTCGACCTGGCCGAGGAGCTGTTGCTGACGCGCGGCTTCAATGGCTTCAGTTATCAGCACATCAGCAGCGCGCTGGGCGTGCGCAACGCAGCCATCCACTACCACTTTCCCAAAAAGAGCGATCTGGGCGTGGCGCTGATCCAGCGTTACCGCCGGCGTTTCCAGCGCTTCGTCGACCAGCAGGGGGAGTGGGACGCCGCTCGCCGCCTGGAGGCGTATTTCGGCCTGTCGGACCAGTATTACCTGCAGCACAAGCAAATCTGCCCCAGCGGCATTCTCAGCACCGAGTTCCAGACGTTGCCCGACGACATGCGGCAGGAAGCCTCCGCCTTCATCGACGAGATGAGGCGATGGGCGGTCGCCATCGTCAGGCTGGGGCGGGAAAGCGGCCAGATGGATTACGCCGGTTCGCCCGAGGCGGTGGGGATGATGCTGTTTTCCGCGCTGCAGGGCGGCCTGCAGTTGGCGCGCATTGACGAGGATGCGCTTCCGCTGCTGAAAAGCCAGGTCAGAACGACGCTGGGCATGGCCGAGACGCAGGAATAGGCCGCCGGCCCGCCGGCGCAGACAACACCAAAACAACAAAGGGGGGTGCATGGAGTACAGAAAAAACAGCATGAGCCGGATCGCCGACAAGGTGGGCCGTCTGCCGGTGGGCTGGCGCCGGCCGGTGCTGTCCATGATGTTCGGCAAGATCGTTCCTTTCCTGTCCACCGCGGGACTGCGTTTCGAGCAGGTCGGCCATGACCGGCTGACGGTGTCGATCCGCAACCGCAAAAAGGTGCAGAACCACATTCGCGGCGTGCACGCGGCGGCGATGGCGCTGCTGGCCGAAACGTCGACAGGCTTCGTGGTGGGCATGAACATGCCGGACGACAAGCTGATGCTGCTGAAGTCGATGAAGGTCAATTACGTCAAGCGCTCCCAGGGCGACATGAAAGCCGTGGCGACGCTGACCCCGCAGCAGATCCAGAGCATGTACGAGCAGGAAAAGGGCGAGGTGCTGGTCGAGGTGCTGGTCACCGACGAGTCCGGCGAGTCCCCCATCGTCTGCGAGATGCTGTGGGCCTGGGTTCCCAAGAAACGCCCGGAGGCGAAGACCGCATGATCAATTTGCAGACTGTGGCAGTGGAGCTGGACGAGAAAGTCGCCGTGCTGCGCTTCAATCGCGCCGACAAGGCCAATGCGCTGAACCTGCAGATGTGGCAAGACCTGCGCGCTGCGCTGGACTGGGCCGACGCCGAACCGGGCGTCCGCGCCGTGGTGCTGGCAGGGCACGGCAAACATTTCTGCGCCGGCATCGACCTGGCGATGCTGGTGGGCTTGCAGTCCAGCATTCAGGACGAGTGCGAGGGCCGCAAGCGCGACAAGCTGCGCCGCGTGATCCTGGATCTGCAGGATTGCGTGAACAGCCTGGAGCGTTGCCGCAAGCCGGTGATCGCCGCGATCCACGGCGCCTGTCTGGGCGGCGGCTTGGACATCGCGCTGGCGGCGGACTTCCGCTTCGCCGCCGAGAACGCGGTTTTCGGCGTGCGCGAGGTGGACCTGGGCATGGTGGCCGACGTCGGCTCTCTGCAGCGCCTGCCGAGGGTCGTGGGCGAAGGCGTGGCCCGCGAACTGGCGCTGACCGGCCGCGACATGGTGGCCGAGGAGGCGCTGGAGGTCGGCCTGGTCAATCGGGTGGCGGAGGACGCCGATGCCGTGCTGGCGGCAGCCATGCAAAGCGCGAAGCTGATCGCCGGAAAATCGCCGCTGGCGGTGCGCGGCAGCAAGGAAGTGATGAACTACAGCCGCGATCACAGCGTGGCAGACGGCCTGCAGTTCGTCGCCGGCTGGAACGCGGCGATGCTGATCTCGGAGGACATCCAGAAGGCTGGCATGGCTGCGATGATGAAGCAGCAGGTCAGCTTTCGGGACTGAGCTCCTGTCCGGCTGGACGCCTGTCCAGCCGGGATCATCCCCTCGTCGCGGCGCCAGTCCCGTTTTGGCCGGCGGGTATCAAGAGCCTTGCCGGTCGCAGATGCGCCGCATCAGCGACTCCAGCGGGCCGTGGCGGAAGCGCCGCGACCATAGCCAGGCGAAGGCCGCGGCGGCGATGCAGTACAGCGCCGCGGCGAGCGGCGCGCGCGCGAGTTCACCGCTGTCGAGCCATCCCATTTCTTCCAGTACGCCCATGCCGATCAGGATGTGGGCGATGTACAGCGTCAGCGTCTGACGTCCGGCGGCCAGCAACGGGGAGAGCCGCGCCGCCAGTCGCGGCCGGGCCGCCAGCAGCAGGCAACCGCCTATCGCCGCGCTGGCGATGCCGCCGGCGTTCAGCATGTACAGCGGCCCCGGCGGCAGCGGCTTGGTGCCGAGGAACGCCGAGAGTGGCGCAGGCGTCAGGTCCCGTAGCCAAGCCGACAGTAGCCCGCTGGCCAAGGCGAGTAGGCTGCCCCCTGCGATCAGCGCCCATTGCGTCTTGGGACGGGCCAGCGGCTGCCGGGACAGCCACAAGCCCCAGATCGCGAAACCCAGCCACGGCAGCATCGGATGCCAGCCGTTGAACAGCAGGTTGCGGACGAAGCCGATCGGCGTCCAGAAGTCGACATAGCTCAATTCGCCCCAGTTCCATCCCCGGCTGTAATCCAGCGTCAATTGCAGCGCGAAAGCCGACGATAGCGTCAAGCCGAGAGCGGCCAGCAACAGGCGGCCGGATAGCGGCAGCAGCAGGCAGGCCGCGAGAAAATAGAAGGCGTAATAGTGGATGATGTCGGCCGGAAACAGCGTGAAGTTGAGCAGGCCGACGGCGAGCAGGAACATCGCGCGCCGGCAGGTCTGGGCGACGGCCTGGTCGCGCGCGAGGCGTGCGGTCGCCAGGCCCAGCCCTATGCCGGCCAGCGTGACGAAGATGGCGGCCGACCGTCCCTCCAGCGGCGATAGCCATGCCAGCAGAGGGTCCTGCGCCGATGGGAAGGGCGCGATCGCCAGGCGGAAGTTCACCATCACCATGCCGATCAAGGCCAGGCAGCGGGCCAGATCCAGGCCATTCAGGCGATTGGGGGGCGCATTCATCTTGTTCCTCCTGCCGTGGATAAGAGTTTGTCGATCAAGGTCAAGATGTCAGCGGTTTCCAGGTGCGCGCCCAGCAGGGTCCGGTTGATCGCGCATCCCTCCAGCGCATCCAGCAGCCAGTGGGCGCAGGCGGAAAAGGGAAGGCTGCCGTCTATCTCGGCCTGCGCGGCTCCCCGGCGCAAGGTATCGGCCAAGGCGTCGGCCAGCTGGCGGCGGTTGGCCGCGAACATCGCCGCTAATTCGGTATTGCGCGCCGCCTCGGCCAGCACCTCGGCAGTCAGGCTGACGTCTTCCGGACGCTCGCATAGCCGCAGATAGCGTTCGGCGAAACTGCGGATGGCCTGGCGCGCCGGGTCCGCAGCCAGCGCGTCCATCAGCGCCTGTTTTTCCAGCGCCTCAAGGGCCGCGATTTCGGCGATCAGCGCCTGCTTGTTCGGAAAGTGGTTGTACAGATTGCCCAGGCTCACGCCTGCGGCGTCCGCGATGTCGCGCATCCCGGTTTGATGAAAGCCGGAGGAAACGAAGCAGGCGAGCGCCGCCTCGACGATCTGGGCTCGGCGGCTGTCGGTTTGTTGCTGGCGTTTGTTTGCCACTAAGGCCTCACTATGTTTGACGGAGCGCTGTCTCAATATATTTATGAACGAACGTTCATTCAATATGAGATTGAAAAAAGCGGAAAAATGGCATGGGCGTGTGGTGAAAAAGCAAAACCGCGCTCCGCGTAACGCGTGGCGGAGCACTTGCCATGCAGGCATTTAAAGCGCGCAAGTGCCGGATTCAGGCTCGGCATCCGTGGTTGCGAGTGTCGCCGCAATGTCGGTGCGGCCGGGAAGGAAGCGCCTGTCCGGCTGGCTCTATGCCGGAAGACGGATACGCCTGGCTTCGTTGCGTTCAGGCTGGACGATTGCGCGGGCTGGGAAGGACGTTGCGGATTGCGAGAGTCGTATCTACAGCGGGGAAGGCTCGGTGGAGCGAAAAGGGGCGCCGAAGCGCCCCTGTCATCGCCGGTGCATTCGGCGTGGCGTTTACTTGGCTTCGCCGCCCACGGTGGACACCACTTCCCACTTGCCGTTCTTCACCTGGTACACGGTGACGGCGCCGTTTTTGATGTCGCCCTTGTCGTCAAAGGCGATCTTGCCGGTCACGCCCTGGTAATCGGTCTTGCCGACTTCAGGCAGGTAAGCCTTCGGATCGTAGGACTTGGCGCGCTTCATCGCGTCCACCAGCACCATCACGGCGTCGTATTCGAACGGCGCGTAGATCTGCACGTCGGTGTTGAATTCCTTCTTGAACTTCTCGTCGAAGGCCTTGAAGCCCGGCATCTTGTCGCGGGAAATGCCGCAGCTGGATGCGTACTGGCCTTCGGAGGCGTCGCCGGCCAGCTTGACGAATTCCGGGGTTTGCCAGCCGTCGCCGCCCATCAGCTTGGCCTTGATGCCGAGGCGCTGCATCTGCTTGGCCAGCGGGCCCGCCTGCGCGTCCATGCCGCCGTAGAACACCAGATCCGGGTTGGTGGCCTTGATCGAGGTGAGAATGGCGTTGAAGTCGGTGGCGGTGTTGTTGGTGAACTCGCGTTTCACCACCTGCGCGCCCTTGGCCTTGACCGCGCCCTCGAACTGGTCGGCCAGGCCCTGGCCGTAAGCGGTGCGGTCGTCGATGATGGCGATTTTCTTGGCGTTCAGCGTGCCGGCGGCGAATTCGCCCAGCGCCTTGCCCTGCTGCACGTCGTTGGCGATTACGCGGAAGGTGGTCTTGAAGCCCTGCTTGGTGTAGTCAGGGTTGGTGGCGGACGGGGAAATCTGCGGCAGGCCGGCGTCGGAGTAAATCTTGGAGGCCGGGATGGTGGTGCCGGAGTTCAGGTGGCCTACCACGCCGACCACGCCCGCGTCCACCAGGCGCTGGGCGACCTGGGTGCCGATTTTCGGGTCGCCCTGGTCGTCCTCGGACACCAGTTCGAATTTCACCTTCTTGCCGCCGATCTCCACGCCCTTGGCGTTCAGATCCTCGATGGCGAGCTTGGCGCCGTACTCGTTGTCCTTGCCCAGGTGCGAAATCGGGCCGGACATCGGAGAAACCTGGCCGATCTTGACCACGGTTTCGCCGCCGCCTGCGGCGGCCTGGCTGGGAGCGGAGGCGGCCTGGCCGCCAGATGCCGGCTGTTCCTGCTTGCTGCAGGCGTTCATGGCGATGACGGCGGTGGCGATCAGGCTATAGCGAGCATATTTGTTCATTGAGCGTTCCCCTGAATCTTATCTGCGTAGACTTTGATGATCTCTTTGGCAAACCAACAACACTGTTAAGAGGCTGGTAGCTGCGATCGATTATGTTGAGCAGTTCGCGAGGGTGTCAATCCGGCCCGGCGCGCACCCAATGAATATAGGACCAATATCGCTTTTTTGCGGCAAATAAGTTGAAAACGGGCGTATGGCCATTTGGTCATACGCCCGTCATTTTAGCTTATCCGTTTGATTTTCAATGCTTTGTGCGTTGCGCGCCGACATGCCGCGCCCGGCATTGATGTCAGGCGGATGCCCCCATGTCATGGGCGAGGGCCGCTCTTTGCTGGCTATCTTCTGCCCGAATTTCAGTCCATCCGGCCAGATTGTTCCGGACTATTCCCGCGAGAGAGGATATCCATTGCGGGTCTTCGTTCAGACAGGGGATGTAGCGGAATTCGCCACCGCCGTGGCTCAGGAAGGTTTCCTTGCCCTCCATCGCGATTTCTTCCAGCGTTTCCAGGCAATCGCCGACAAAACCGGGGCAGACGACATCCACCCTGGCGGTTTTCGCCTTGCCCAGCGCTTCCAGCACTTCGCTGGTATACGGTTTTAGCCATTCGGTGCGGCCGAAGCGGCTCTGGAAACTGATGACGTATTGATCCGGCCGCAGCTGCAGCGCTTCCGCCAGCAGCCGTCCTGTCTTCTGGCATTCGCAATGGTAGGGATCGCCTTTGTCGCGGGTGAAGCGCGGCACGCCGTGGAAGCTCATCACCAGCTTGTCCGGCCGCTGGCCGTATTGCCAATGCTTGCGGATTTGAGCGGCCAGCGCGGCGATGTAGCCCGGATCATCGTGAAAATGCCTCACCGTGCGGACTTCCGGCATGTTGCGCAGCCGGCTCAGCACGCGGAAGGCTTCGTCCAGCGCGGTGGCGCTGGAGGAGGCGGCGTATTGCGGATACAGCGGCAGCAGCAGCAGTCTTTCCACGCCTTGCTCGCGCATCTTGCCGATCACGCTCTCGATCGATGGGTTGCCGTAACGCATCGCGTAGTCGACGGCCAGATTGTGCAGTCCCATCTCGCCCAACTGGCCTTTCAGCAGCTTGGCCTGGCTGCGGGTATGTAGCAGCAACGGCGAACCTTCCTTGGTCCAGATGCTGGCGTATTTCTTGGCCGACTGCTTGGGGCGGGTGTTCAGGATGATGCCGTTGAGAATCAGCCACCAGGGCAGGCGCGGAATCTCGATCACGCGCGGGTCGGACAAAAATTGCTTGAGGTAGGGACGCAGCGCTTGCGCGGTGGGCGCGTCCGGCGTGCCCAGGTTGATCAGCAGCACGCCGGTTTTGGGCGCGTAATCATGGCGGAACGCCGGTTCAGTCAGATAGCGGGGCATGGCCATCCTTAAGAAGTGGGTAGCGGGGCGCAAAAGCGCCCCCGAAGGTCAATCGTCGCGGGCGGGGGCCAGCACGGTGCGGTTGCCGTTGCTTTCCATCGAGGATACCAAGCCGGCAGCCTCCATCTGTTCGATCAGGCGCGCCGCCCGGTTATAGCCTATGCGCAGGTGGCGTTGCACCGAAGAGATGGAGGCCTTGCGGGTCTTGATCACGATGGCGACAGCCTCGTCGTACAACGGGTCCGCCTCGCCATCGGCGTCGCCGTCCAGCCCGCCGGCCGCGCCGCCGTCGTCTCCGTCGGCCTGTCCGGTGAGGATGCCCTCGACGTAGTTGGGCTCGCCGGTGGTTTTCAGGAACTCGACCACGTGGTGGACTTCCTCGTCCGATACGAAAGCGCCGTGGACGCGGTTGGGATAGCCGGTGCCGGGCGGCAGGTACAGCATGTCGCCCTGTCCCAGCAGCGTCTCCGCGCCCATCTGGTCGAGGATGGTGCGGCTGTCTATCTTGCTCGACACCTGGAACGCGATCCGGGTCGGGATATTGGCCTTGATCAGGCCGGTGATCACGTCAACCGACGGCCGCTGAGTGGCCAGGATCAGGTGGATGCCGGCGGCGCGGGCCTTCTGCGCCAGGCGGGCGATCAGCTCTTCAATCTTCTTGCCCGCCACCATCATCAGGTCGGCGAGTTCGTCTATCACCACCACCACCAGCGGCAGGGTGTCGAGCGGCTCCGGCGTTTCCGGCGTCAGGCTGAACGGGTTGGGGATCTTCTCGCCGGCCTTGTCGGCGTCTTTGATCTTCTGGTTGAAGCCGGCCAGGTTGCGCACGCCCAGCTTGGACATCAGCTTGTAACGGCGCTCCATCTCGCCGACGCACCAGTTGAGCGCGTTGGCGGCCTGCTTCATGTCGGTGACCACCGGGGCCAGCAGGTGCGGAATGCCCTCGTATACCGACAGCTCCAGCATCTTGGGGTCCACCATGATCAGCCGGACTTCCTGCGGCGTCGCCTTGTACAGCAGCGACAGGATCATCGCGTTGATCGCCACCGATTTGCCGGAGCCGGTGGTGCCGGCCACCAGCACGTGCGGCATCTTGGCCAGATCGGCCGACACCGGCTGGCCGGCGATGTCCTTGCCCAGCGCCATGGTCAGGCGCGAAGCCATGTTCTGGTAGCCGTCGGAGCCGATGATCTCGGTCAGCTTCACGATCTGGCGTTTGGGATTGGGCAGCTCCAGTCCCATGTACGTCTTGCCGGGGATGGTTTCCACCACGCGGATGGAAACCAGCGACAGCGCGCGCGCCAGGTCCTTCATCAGGTTGACGATCTGCGCGCCCTTGACGCCGACCGCGGGCTCGATCTCGTAGCGGGTGATCACCGGGCCGGGATAGGCGGCGATCACCTTGACGTCCACGCCGAAGTCGGCGAGCTTGCGTTCTATCAATCTAGACGTGTATTCCACGGTCTCCTGCGACACCGGCTCCAGCAGCTCCTTGGGCGCGTCCAGCAGGCTCAGGCCGGGCAGGGCGGCGTCCTTGGGGTCGGCAAACAGCGACTGCTGCACCGGCTTCTGCGCCTTGGCCGACACCGGCACTTCCAGCACCGGCGGCTCGATGCGCACCGGCGCGGTTTCCTCGATCTTCTTCTTGGCGACCGAAACCTTTTCTTCGCGCTTCTGCGCGGTTTCCTTGCCGATCTCGCGGTCCTTCTTCGCCTGCCAGCTTTGCCACAGGCCGATCACGCCTTCTTCCAGCGCGGTGCCGATGCGCTCCATCAGATTGAGCCAGGACAGGCCGGTGAACAGCGAAAAGCCGATGGCGGACAGCACGCCCAGCAGCAGGTAGGCGCCGGACAGGCCCAGGCCGTGGCCGATCCCCTTGCCGATGAAATGGCCGAACATGCCGCCGGCGTCCAGCGGCAGCTTCAGCGCCTTGCCGTCCAGCACGATGGCTTCGAAGCTGGAGCTGGAGAGCAGCAACAGCACGAAGCCGCCGACGGCGGCGGCGGTGATGGGATTGAACTTGAAACCCAGGCTTTCGATGCGGCGGTAGCCCCAGCCTATCGCCACCAGGCAGAACACCACCAGCCACCAGGCGGAAAAACCGAACACGTACAGCAGCATGTCCGACAGCCAGGCGCCGAAAGCGCCGCCGTAATTGCGGACGGTGGGGTCGGAAGAGCTGTGCGACCAGGAGGAGTCGAGCGGGGAATAACTGGCCAGCACCAGCACAAGGTAGACGGCCGCTACCGCCATCAGCAGCCACCATGCTTCGCGGAGCAGGGAGACCAGCTGCGGCGGCAGCGGCGTCTGGTTGTTCTTGACTACGGCTTTGCGCTTGAAAAATCGCATTTTTTTCATATTTGGCTATGACAGCTGATGATTATAGCCTGATGCGAAGCTTTGCACCTCACCGAGGATACAGCGCGCCCAGCACGCGGGGGCCTTGCGCGCCGGTGACGGAGGGCAGGTTGCCGGCCTGGCGTCGGTCGAAGCGCCATCCCAGCCAGGCGAAGGCGATCGCCTCGATCAGCTGCGCGGGCAGGCCCAGCGCCTCGATGGCGGCCACGCGCTGCCCGGGCAGCTGGCGGGCGATTTCAGCCATCAGCGCGCCGTTGCGCGCGCCGCCGCCGCAGACGTAGACCGCCTGGTTGCCGGGACAGTGCTCCAGGATGGCGTCGGCGATGCCGCGGGCGCTGAAGGCCAGCAGAGTGGCCTGCACGTCGCGCGGAGGCGGGGCGGATGGCAAGGCGCCCAGCTTGCCCGCCAGCCACTCGTCGTCGAACAGGTCGCGGCCGGTGCTCTTGGGCGGCGGCTGCGTCAGGTAGGGTTCGGCCAGCATCGCGGCCAGCAGCGGCGGGTGAACCGCGCCGCCGGCGGCCCAATTGCCGTCTTCGTCGAAGGGCTGGCCGGTGTGGCGCAGGCACCAGGCGTCCATCAGCATGTTGCCGGGGCCGCAGTCGAAACCTATCGCCTCTTGGCCCGCGTGCAGCCGAGCGATGTTGCTGATGCCGCCGATGTTCAGGATCACGCGTTTTTCGTCCGGGCTGGAGAACGCGCCTTGCTGGAAGGCGGGCACCAGCGGCGCGCCATGGCCGCCGGCGGCGACATCGCGGCTGCGGAAGTCCGCTATCACGTCGATGCCGGCCAGCTCGGCCAGCTTGGCCATATTGCCGATCTGGACCGTGTAGCCGTCGTGCGGCGCATGGCGCACGGTCTGGCCATGGCAGGCGATGGCGCGGATGTCCTCCGCGCGGCGGCCGGACTTCTGCAGCAGCTCGCGCGCGGCCTGGGCGTAAATCTCCGCCAGCCGGTTGGCCAGGGTTTGCGCGCGGTGCAGCTCGTCATGGCCGCGGGGCTGCAGCGCCAGCACGGCTTGCTTGACCGCGTCGGGATAGGGCACGACGTGGTCGGCCTGCGGCTCCGGGCGGCCGGCGTCGTCGAAGCGCACCAGCACGGCGTCCACGCCGTCCAGGCTGGTGCCGGACATCATGCCGATATATAAGTCTGTCATCAGTCGATCTGGGCTACGTTGACCGGGATGCTCTGCAGCAGGTTCAGCCGCGCGCTCAGCACCTGTTTCTTGGCGTCGAACTGCGCAAGCTGCGTCTTGCTCAGGCCCGGGGTGGGCAGGGCGTTGGTGGCCGGATCCACCGGCTGGTCGTTGACCCGCACTTCGAAATGCAGGTGGGCGCCGGTGGAGCGGCCCGTGCTTCCAACATAGCCTATCACATCGCCGGCCTTCACTTTGCCGCCGGGCTGGATGCCCTTGCCGAAGGCGCTCATGTGCGCGTACAGCGTGGTCAGCTTGCCGTTGTGGCGTATCATCACCACGTTGCCGTAGCCGTTTTCGCGCGCGACCTTCACCAGCTCGCCGTCGGCGGGCGCGACGATGGGCGTGCCGGCGCTGGCGGCGTAGTCGATGCCGGAGTGCATGCGCAGCGAGCGCAGTATGGGATGCTTGCGCAGGCCGAAGCCGGAGCTGATGCGGGCGCCGGCCACCGGCTGGCGGCTGAAACCTTTCTTGATCGGCTTGCCTTCGCCGTCGTAGTAGGCGCCGCTTTCGCTGTCGTGGGCGAAGTAAAAGGCTTGGTGCAGCTTGCCGGCCCGCTCGATCGATACCGCCAGCAGGTTGCCGCTGGCGATGGCGGTGCCGGCGTAGACCATGGTCTCGTACACCAGATTGATGCGGTCGCCCGGCTTCAGGCTGGAGAGTTCGAACTGGTCGGCAAACACTTCGGACAACTGGTTGCGGATGTCGGCCGGCACGCGGGCGGCGGCCAGTTCGGCGGCGGCGCCGCGCTTCAGCGTGATGGAGCGCACGGTCTCCACGCTTTCCGCGGCCACCGGGTCGGCGCTGGCCTGCCATTTGCCGTCGCGCTTCTCCAGCGCCACCAGCAATTGTTCGCCGTTGTCGTCGTCCTGCAGGAAGCGCAGGCCGAAAAGCTCGCCGGCGTCGTTGGTCTGCACCGTCAGCGTGGCGCCGACTTTCAGCTTGAGCAGATCCTTGGCCAGCGGGCTGGTATAGAGGAAGGCGTGAGCCTCGTTGTCGCGCACGCCCAGGCGGTTCAGCACCCGGGCCACGGTGTCGCCGCGCTTGACCGCCTCGTCGCGCCAGTAGCGGGTCTGGCTGTCGGCGAAACGGAACTCGGGCAAAGCCAGCCGCTCGATCACCTGTTGCTGCTGCACCTGCTCGGGCAGGGTTTCCTTGGCGCCGTTGGCGACGGCGAAGGCGGTGGCCGTGCCCAGCAGCGGCAGGCAGGCGGCGACGCCCAGCCAGCTCAGGTGGTGGTTGACCAGCCGGCTGGCGCATTTTTGCGGGATGTGTAGCAGTTTGCGATAATCCATCACTTTTCCGGGCAGGCGCCGCCTGCCTATGCAAAATATTGATCCGATTCCGGCGCGTGCATGCGCCAAAATCATGTTTGGTAGGCGGTCCGCGCGATAGTTCCGGCAAAGTCGTCAGTGTGCCGCAGAATGATGCGCGAGCCAAATGACCAGCGGCCAAAATGGCCGCCATTCGCAATCCATCTGGCAAGAATATGAAATTGACCCTGTTGTTACCCGGCCTGTGCTGGCTGGACGCCCACGACGGCGCGGAGGTCGGCAAGGGGCTGAGCGTTCCTGCGCTGCAACAGCTGCTGGGCAAGGGCGCCCTCCTGCGCTGCGGCGAGAGCCACGCCGAGTGCCTGGGCCGCCTCTGGGGCGCGCCGGCGACTGGCCTGGCGCGGCTGGCCGCCGCCGAGACCGGCCTGGATGCCGCGCAAGGAGACTGGCTGTTCGCCGACCCGGTGCATCTGAGGGTGGACCGCGACCGCGCGTTGCTGGCCGACGTCGGCGTGATGCAGGTCAGCCAGGACGAGGCCGCCAAGCTGGCCGAAGCGTTGAACCGCCACTTCGGCGAAGACGGGCTGAGCTTCCATCCGGCGCAGCCCGGCCGTTGGCTGCTGCGCTCGGACAAGCCGTTGCGGGCCAGCTTCACGCCGTTGTGGGACGTGGTGGGCGAGGACATCAACCGCCACTTGCCGCAAGGCGCCGACGGCCTGGCCTGGAGCCGGATGCTGAACGAACTGCAGATGCTGCTGTACACTCAGCCGGTCAACGACGCGCGCGAAGCGCGCGGCGAGCTGGCCATCAACAGCGTGTGGCTGTGGGGCGAGGGCGAAGCCGGCGCGTGGCGCGCTCCGGCGCCCAGGCTGCTGGCCGACGACGAGGCGCTGCTGCCGCTGGCGAGCCGGACCGGCATGCGCGCGGACGCCGCGCCGTTCGCCTTCGACGGCCTGGAGCCGGGCGACGACTGTCTGCTGGTGCTGGACGCGCTGCAGGCCGCCGCGCAGTACCGCGACGCCTGGGGCTGGCGCGAGACGCTGGAACGCCTGGAGCGCGACTGGTTCGCGCCGATGCTGTCCGCCCTGCGCCGGCGCCAGCTGGAGCAATTGACGCTGATCGCCACCGGCCCGGCCGGCTTCGAGCTGACGCTCAGGCCCGTCGACCTGTGGAAGTTCTGGAAACGCGCGCTGCCGCTGGCGGCGCTGTACTAGAAGAAGACATGTCGCAAATCGTTACCCGCGAAGTGCCCGCCGAACTGCAGCAAAAGCTGCTCGGCCAGGGCCTGACCCCGCTGCAGGCGCGGCTGTACGCCGCCCGCGGCATCGCCGACAGCGAAGAGCTGGACTACGGCCTGAAGGGCCTGCTGCCTTATCAAAAACTGAAGAACGTCGAAGCGATGGCCAGCCGCCTGGCCGACGCCATCGCCGCCAAGCAGCGCCTGCTGGTGGTCGCCGATTACGACGCCGACGGCGCCACCGCCTGCGCGGTGGCGGTGAAGGGCCTGTCCATGCTGGGCGCCATCATCGGCTTCATCGTGCCCAACCGCTTCGAGTACGGTTACGGCCTGACGCCGGAAATCGTCGAACTGGCGGCGCAGAAACGGCCGGACATCATCGTCACCGTCGACAACGGCATCGCCAGCGTCGCCGGCGTGGAAGCGGCCAAGGCGCGCGGCATCGAGGTGCTGGTCACCGACCACCACTTGCCGGGCGACACCTTGCCGGAGGCGCTGATCGTCAACCCCAACCAGCCCGGCTGCGAGTTTCCGTCGAAAAACCTGGCCGGCGTCGGCGTGATGTTCTACGTGTTGATGGCTTTGCGGGTGGAGATGCGCCGGCGCGGCGTGTTCGACGAGCAGACCCAGCCCAATCTGGGCGTGCTGCTGGACCTGGTGGCGCTGGGCACGGTGGCGGACGTGGTGCGGCTGGACCGCAACAACCGCACGCTGGTGGAAAACGGTCTCAAGCGCATGCGGGCCGGGCGGATGGCGCCCGGCATCGCGGCATTGTTCCGCGTCGCCGGCCGCGCCCACTACAAGGCCAACACCTTCGATCTGGGCTTCACCCTGGGGCCGCGGCTGAATGCCGCCGGCCGGCTGGACGACATGAGCCTGGGCATCGCCTGCCTGTTGGCGAGCAATGAAGAGCAGGCGATGCGGCTGGCGCAGGAGCTGGACAAGCTCAACCGCGAGCGGCGCGGCATCGAGGCCGGCATGCAGGACGAGGCGCTGGCGGCGCTGTCCGGCATCGACGCCGGCAACCGCTACACGCTCAGCCTGTACCGCGATGACTGGCACCAGGGCGTAGTGGGGATTGTGGCTTCCCGGTTGAAGGAGCGCTTCCACCGGCCGGCCATCGTGTTCGCGCCGGGCGACGAGGGCGAGATCAAGGGTTCCGGCCGCTCGATTCCCGGCTTCCACCTGCGCGACGCGCTGGACCTGGTCTACAAGCGCCATCCGGGGCTGATTCTCAAGTTCGGCGGCCACGCGATGGCGGCCGGCCTGAGCCTGGACGAAAGCCGCTTCGCCGAGTTCCAGCAGGCGTTCGAGGCGGTGGCGCGCGAGCTGCTGGACGAGAAGCAGCTGACCCGGATGATAGAAACCGACGGCAGCCTGCCGGCGCGCGACCTCAGCCTGCAACTGGCCGAGACGCTGGCGGCTGAGGTGTGGGGGCAAGGCTTCCCGGTGCCGTATTTCCACGACCAGTTCATGGTGGTGAATCAGAAACTGGTCGGCGACAAGCACCTGAAGCTGCGCCTGGCGCGCGAAGGCTGCGAATTCGACGCGATGCTGTTCAACCATGCCGACTGGCTGCCGGACCGCATCCAGGCGGTGTACCAGCTGATCGCCAACGAATGGCAGGGACGCAAGGAACTGCAGGTCTACCTGCAGCATTGGGCCGCGGCCTGATGCGGCCGGCGGACGGCGTGGAAGCGAAACCGCTGGTCCTGACCGGCGGCCCTGGGGCGGGGAAAACGTCCTTGCTGACGATGTTGGAAAACATGGGTTATCCGACGCAGGGAGAAGCGGGGCGGGCCATCATCCAGGACCAGCAGCGGATAGGCGGCAACGCGCTGCCCTGGGTCGATCCGCGCGCGTTCGCAGAGCAGATGCTGGCTTGGGACATGCGCAATTTCAGCAACGCCCAACGGGAGGCGGGGCCCGTGTTTTTGGATCGAGGCATTCCGGACACCATCGGTTATCTGGAGCTGTCGGGGCTTCCCGTCCCCGCGCACATGGAAAAGGCGGCCTGCATGTTTCGCTATGAGAAGGTTTTTCTGTTGCGTCCCTGGCCGGAGATTTTCACGCAGGACAGCGAGCGCCGGCAGACCTTGGCCGAGGCCGAGCGCACTTGCGTGGCGATGGAGCGCGTCTACGGCCGCTTGGGATACATATTGATCGAAGTGCCGCGCGGGTCGCTCGAGGAGCGGGCGGCTTTTGTGATCGGCCAGGCGGGCGCCTGAGGGCGGGCCGCGCAAAGAATGAGGTGTCTGTGATGGAAATGTTGGTGATCGGCCTGTTGCTGGGCCTGCTGGGCGGCGGCGCCGCGGCCTGGGCCGCGCGCGGACGGCGCGCCAGGGAGCTGGAGTCGTTGCGTCAGCAGACGGCGGCGCTGCAGGCGCAGCTGGACGCGCAGCGAGCGCAATGGGAAGAAGCGAAGAGCCGCGAGCAGGAGGCGAATCGGGCGCTGCAGGCGCAGAGCCAGCAATTGGCCGACAGCCAGACCCAGCTCGGCGCCTACATCGCCCGCGCCCAGCGCGTGCCGGAGCTGGAAAAACAGCTGCAGGAGCGCGAGCAGGCGCTGGACGCGTCGCAGCGGGAGGCGCGCGGACTGGCCTCGCAGTTGGCGGCGAGGGAAGAGCAGGGCAGGGTGCTGGAGGCTCTGGAGGCGCGCAGCCTGCAACAGGGCCAGGACATCATGCGCCTGACGGCGCGCGAGCAGGAACTGGCCACGCAACTGGACAACGAGCGCCGGCAGAGCCAGGAAAAGCTGGCGCTGTTGATGGAGGCTCGCCAGACCCTGTCCGACCAGTTCAAAGCCTTGGCCAGCGACATCCTGGAGGAAAAATCCAAGCGCTTCACCGAACAGAACCAGAACAATCTGGGCGCGCTGCTGAACCCGCTGCACGAACGCATCCAGAATTTCGGCAAGCTGGTGCAGGACACCTACGACAAGGACAGCAAGGAGCGGTTGACGCTGGAGGCCGAACTCAAGCGCCTGCAGGAGCTGAATACCCGTTTGGGCGACGACGCCGTCGCGCTGACCAACGCCTTGACCGGCGCCAGCAGCAAGGCGCAGGGCACCTGGGGCGAAATGGTGCTGGAGAAGGTGCTGGAGACTTCCGGCCTGACCAAGGACCGCGAGTACCGGGTGCAGGTGTCGGACATCCTGGAAACCGACGACGGCGGCAAGCGCTACCAGCCCGACGTGGTGATAGACCTGCCGGAAGGCAAGCAGCTGGTGGTCGATTCCAAAGTGTCGCTGAACGCTTACGTCCGCTACACCGCGGCCGATGGCGAGGAGGCGCGCGAGGCCGAGCTGAAGGGCCACATCGCCGCCATCCGCGCGCACATCCGCACGCTGTCGGACAAGCGTTACCAGGACCTGTACAAGCTGAACACGCTGGACTTCGTGTTCATGTTCATCCCGGTGGAGCCAGCCTATCTGCTGGCGGTGCAGCACGATATGAGCTTGTTCAACGAGGCCTTCGAGCGCCGCATCATGATCGTCGGCCCCAGCACGCTGCTGGCCACGCTGCGCACCGTCGCCAGCATCTGGCGCTACGAGTACCAGAACCAGAACGCGCAGGAGATCGCGCGCCAAGGCGGGGCGATGTACGACAAATTCGTCGGCTTCGTCGCCAATATGGAAAAGCTGGGCAAGCAGCTGGACACCAGCCGCGACACCTTCTCCGACGCGATGAAGCAGCTGTCCAGCGGGCGCGGCAATCTGATGACCAGCGCCGAGAAGCTGCGCAAGCTGGGCATACGGAACAACAAGCAGCTGCCGTCGCAGCTGCGGCTGGAAAGCGACGAGGGCGAAGACGCCGACGAGGCGCCTGGCGAAGAGTAGGCGCAGGCCGAGTGGCGGCATCGAAAATACATTATCATGCCGCGTTCCTGTTTTTCATATTGAAGGCAGTCATGGGCAAAATCCGGGTGGGTCTGATTTTCGGCGGACAGTCGTCCGAGCACGAGGTTTCCTTGCAATCTGCCAGGAATATCCTGCAAGCGATAGACGGCGAGCGTTTCGAAGTTTCGCTGATCGGTGTGGACAAGCAAGGCCGCTGGCATGCCAGCCAGGCGTCCAATTTTCTGCTGAACGCCGACGATCCCGGCCGCATCGCCTTGCGCGAGTCCGGAGAAAACCTGGCCCTGGTGCCGGGCGAATGTTCGGGCCAGCTGCAGACGGCGGCGAATGCGCATCCGCTGGCGCAGATCGACGTGGCCTTCCCCATCGTCCACGGCACGCTGGGCGAGGACGGCTCGCTGCAAGGCCTGCTGCGAATGGCCAACATCCCCTTCGTCGGCGCGGGCGTGCTGGGTTCGGCGGTTTGCATGGACAAGGACGTGGCCAAGCGCCTGTTGCGCGATGCGGGCCTCAAAGTCGCTCCTTTCGTCAGCCTGACTCGATCCAAGGCCGCCGGCGCCGATCTCTCCGCCATCGTCGAGCAGCTGGGATTGCCGCTGTTCGTCAAGCCGGCCAATCAGGGCTCATCCGTAGGGGTGAGCAAAGTGAAGCGGGAGGCGGATTTGCGCGCGGCTCTGGACGAAGCTTTCCGTTACGATCACAAGGTCCTGGTGGAGCAGGCGGTGATAGGCCGCGAAATCGAATGCGCGGTGCTGGGCAACGAGCGCCCGCGGGCCAGCGGCTGCGGCGAGATCGTGTTGAGCGATGAGTTCTACGCCTACGACACCAAGTATCTGAATGAGGACGGCGCCCGCGTCGCAGTGCCGGCCGACATCCCGGACGAGGCCTGCCAGCGCATCCGCGGCATCGCCATTGAGGCTTTCCAGGCGCTGGAGTGCAGCGGCATGGCGCGCGTGGATGTGTTCCTGACGCCGGATGGCGAGGTGGTGATCAATGAACTGAACACGCTGCCGGGTTTCACCAATATCAGCATGTACCCCAAGCTGTGGCAGGCGGCTGGGATGTCGTATCGGGAATTGATCACCGCGCTGATAGAGTTGGCGCTGGAGAAAGGCCGGATGGATGAAGCGTTGAGCCGCAGTTGCCAGTACTAGCCGCGCCCTTTGCGCGCTGGTGCGGTCTGCGTCGGCGCGCCTTGCCTCAGCCGTCAAACTGAATTTCGTTAGCCACTCTCAACGCCTGACAGGCCCGCCTTTTCCGCCTCGCCCTCCAGCCAGCGGCAAAAAGTCGCCACTGTCGCGTCTTCGGCCGACATGCGCGGCACCACCCAGCAATAATCCCGCACGGTCACCACCGGACCCGGCAAAGGGGAGACCAGTTTCCCGGCAGCTATCAGTTCGTGCGCCATGGGCAGCGGGCCCAACACCACGCCTAATCCATCCACCGCGGCCTGCAGCGCCAGGGAGAACTTGTCGAAATGCAGGCTGCAGGCGGGCTTGAGCTCGGGCGCGCCTGCCAGCGTCAGCCAGCGCGGCCAGGCCGTGGGGCGGGTGTCCGCATGCAGCAAGGTGTGCTGGGTCAAATCTGCGGCCTGGGCCAGCGGCTGGCGGCTGAGCAGCGCCGGGCTGCACAGCGGCAGCTCCCACTCCTTCAGGAAAGGCTTGGCGATATGGCCGGGCCAGTCGCCGGGGCCGCGGCGGATCGCTACGTCGAATGGCGCGTCCAGCCGCGAAAGGTCGCGGTCGGAGGTCACCAGGTGCAGCTCCAGCTCCGGCAGCTGGGAGCGGAAGCCTGCCAGCCGCGGCAAGAGCCAGAATGCCGCGAAGGTGGGCGTCGAGTTGATGGTCAGCCTGCGCTGGCGATTGGGTTGCAGCAGCTGTGACGTGGCGTTGGCGATCAAATCCAGCCCGTCCTGGACCTGAACCAGATAGCGCCAGCCGGCATCGGTCAGCCTGACGCGCCCGCCGCTGCGCTCGAACAGCTGCACGCCCAGCCAGTCTTCCAGCTGCTTAATCTGTTTGCTCACAGCGCCATGGGTGACGAAGAGTTCGCCGGCGGCGGCGGAAAAGCTTTCCAGCCTTGCCGCGGCCTCGAAAATGCGAAGAGAATTGAGAGGGGGGTAAGCGCTCATGCTGTGATTTTAACTCACAATCCGTGTTGCGATTACTCGTTTGTATGCAAGCGCCGAAAAGCGTAATCTTCAGTCACTACAAAGTGCATATCCCGCAGCGAGAGTGCGGGATGGTGCGAAATCAGCAAGTGGAAGCCGCCGGCCCGCGCCGGCAGCCTGCGAAACCAAAGCCAAGAAGGTCCCGAGTCATGCTAGAAGCTTACCGTCAGCACGTTGCCGAGCGCGCCGCGCTGGGCATTCCGCCCCTGCCGCTGTCCGCCAAGCAGGTTGAAGAACTGGTCGAACTGCTGAAGAATCCGCCCAAGGGCGAGGAAGCCACGCTGGTCGAACTGATCACCCACCGCGTGCCGCCGGGCGTGGACGACGCCGCCAAGGTGAAGGCCTCCTTCCTGGCCGCCGTGGCCGAGGGCAGCGCCAAGTCGCCGCTGGTTTCGCGCGAGCTGGCCACCGAATTGCTCGGCACCATGCTGGGCGGCTACAACATCAAGCCGCTGATCGACTTGCTGGACGACCCCGCCGTCGCCAAGATCGCCGCCGCCGGCCTGAAGAAAACCCTGCTGATGTTCGATTCCTTCCACGACGTGAAGGAAAAGATGGACAAGGGCAACGCCGTCGCCAAGGAAGTGATCGAATCCTGGGCCAATGCCGAGTGGTTCACCAGCCGCCCTGAAGTGGCCGAGAAAATCACCGTCACCGTGTTCAAGGTGCCTGGCGAAACCAATACCGACGACCTGTCGCCGGCCCCGGACGCCTGGAGCCGCCCGGACATCCCGCTGCACTACCTGGCCATGCTGAAGAACACCCGCGCCGACGCGGCCTTCAAGCCGGAAGAGGACGGCAAGCGCGGCCCGATGCAGTTCATCGACGATCTGAAGAAGAAGGGCCATCTGGTCGCCTACGTCGGCGATGTGGTCGGCACCGGCTCCTCGCGCAAGTCCGCCACCAACTCGGTGGTGTGGGCCACCGGCCAGGACATCCCCTTCGTGCCGAACAAGCGCTTTGGCGGCGTGACGCTGGGCGGCAAGATCGCCCCCATCTTCTTCAACACCCAGGAAGATTCCGGCTCGCTGCCGATCGAAGTGGACGTGTCCAAGCTGGAAATGGGCGACGTGATCGACGTCTACCCGTACGCCGGCAAGATCGAGAAGAACGGCGCCGTGGTGGCCGAGTTCAAGCTGAAGTCCGAAGTGATCCTGGATGAAGTGCGCGCCGGCGGCCGCATCAACCTGATCATCGGCCGCGGCCTGACCGCCAAGGCGCGCGAAGCGCTGGGCCTGCCGGCTTCCACCGCATTCCGCCTGCCCAAGTCCCCGGTCGATTCCGGCAAGGGCTTCTCGCTGGCGCAAAAGATGGTCGGCCGCGCCTGTGGCCTGCCGGAAGGCAAGGGCGTGCGTCCGGGCACCTACTGCGAACCGAAGATGACCACCGTCGGCTCGCAGGACACTACCGGCCCGATGACCCGCGACGAGCTGAAAGACCTGGCCTGCCTGGGCTTCTCCGCCGACCTGGTGATGCAATCGTTCTGCCACACCGCCGCCTATCCGAAGCCGGTGGATGTGAAGATGCACAAGGAACTGCCGGCCTTCATCTCCACCCGCGGCGGGGTGTCGCTGCGTCCGGGCGACGGCGTGATCCACAGCTGGCTGAACCGCCTGCTGCTGCCGGATACCGTCGGCACCGGCGGCGACAGCCACACCCGTTTCCCGATCGGCATTTCCTTCCCGGCCGGCTCCGGCTTGGTGGCCTTCGCCGCCGCCACCGGCGTGATGCCGCTGGACATGCCGGAGTCGGTGCTGGTGCGCTTCAAGGGCAAGCTGCAGCCGGGCGTCACCCTGCGCGACCTGGTCAACGCCATCCCCTTGTACGCGATCAAGCAAGGCCTGCTGACCGTGGCCAAGGCCGGCAAGAAGAACATCTTCTCCGGCCGCATCCTGGAAATCGAAGGCCTGCCGGATCTGAAGGTCGAGCAAGCGTTCGAGCTGACCGACGCCTCGGCCGAGCGTTCCGCCGCCGGCTGCACCGTGCACCTGAACAAGGAGCCGATCGTCGAATACATGCGCTCCAACATCACGCTGATGAAGGCGATGATCGCCGACGGTTACCAGGACGCGCGCACGCTGGAACGCCGCATCAAGTCGATGGAAGACTGGATCGCCAACGGCCAGCTGCTGAAGGGCGATGCCGACGCCGAATACGCGGCGGTGATCGAGATCGACATGAACGAGATCAAGGAGCCCATCGTCGCCTGCCCGAACGACCCGGACGATGTGAAGCTGATGTCCGAAGTGTCCGGCACCAAGATCGACGAAGTGTTCATCGGCTCGTGCATGACCAATATCGGCCACTTCCGCGCCGCGTCCAAGCTGCTGGAAGGCAAGGCGGATATCCCGGTGCGCCTGTGGGTGGCCCCGCCGACCAAGATGGACGCCAAGCAGCTGACCGAGGAAGGCCACTACGGCGTGCTGGGCCGCGCCGGCGCCCGCCTGGAAATGCCGGGCTGCTCGCTGTGCATGGGCAACCAGGCGCAGGTGCGCGAGGGCGCGACCGTGATGTCCACCTCCACCCGCAACTTCCCCAACCGCCTGGGCAAGAACTCCAATGTGTTCCTGGGTTCCGCCGAGCTGGCCGCGATCTGCTCCAAGCTGGGCAAGATCCCGACCGTGGAGGAGTACCAGTCCAACATCGGCATCATCAACGAGAAAGGCGCCGAAGTTTACAAGTACCTGAACTTCGATCAAATCGCTGAATATCAGGAGCTGGCCGCCAGCAAGGCCTGATAGCCGAACCGATTACCTTGGTGATGGCGCCGTTCGCCCGCATGGGCGGGCGGCGTTTTTTTTGCGGGAACTGGCGAGGCGTTTTTCGGCCCAATCCGGGTGACGCATCAACAGGACGCGAAATGGAAGTGTCGACCGCCCCCTACCAGGAACTGCCGCAGGCCTTGCGGCGGGAAATCAATGTCATGCTGCACCTGGCCTATCAATGCGAGGGAGAGGCCGACCTGGACGAAACGCTGCACCGCGCCGAGCTTGACGCCCAGTCCTTCTGTCTGCTCGACGGCGACGGCAGAGTTGCCGCCTATGCGGCGGTGCTGGGAAAGTCCATCGCGCAGCAGGGGCAGGCTTACGCGCTTGGCAGCCTCAGCTGCGTCGCCACCCATCCGGCCATGCGCGGGCGCGGACTGGGCGCGCGCGCGGTCAAGGCCGCGTCGGACTGGCTAAGGGACTGCGGCCGTTACGATATCGCCGCCTTTTCCTGCGATGCCGGCTTGCTGCCATTTTACCGGGCGGCAGCGGGGTGGGAGGCGGCCGACGTCGTGCTGCTTGCCAATGGAGATGAAAATGCCTTGCGCAGCGACATGCTGGGCAAGGCGGTGGTGCTGGAGCTGCTGTCCGGGCGGGCTCAGGCGGCCGCGGCTTCGTTTCAGGGCGCCGAGATCAATCTCGATCTGCCGCCGGGAGAGTTCATCTGAGAATCAGCGCGGTGCCTTGCGTCGGGACGCCTTGGCTGGCGGCTGCATGCCCAGTTCCAGCTCGAACAGGCTGCCGGTGCGCCCGGTCTGCGACTGGCAGGCTATCATCAGCGCGCGGTTGATCGCTTCCTTCTTGCTGACGCCCCACCACTCTATCATCTTGTCCAAAGACTTTTGCGCGTCGCGGCTCAGTTCCACCGTCACCGACATTTCCTGCAAGCGGTTGCGGCGCAACTCGCGGCTGCGGCGCTTGCGCTCGGCCACCGTCATCGCCCGTTCGCCCAGCGGCTTGCGGCCCGGTTTTTTGGCCACCCCGCCTATCAGGTCGAAGGTGTAGTGATCGCAAGGGTCTTTCATTGATGGGTGACGGGTCACGGCAAGTGAACGAGGGGGCGCAAGAATACCATAAACACGGCGTTTGCGCAGGATCGCAGGCCCGTTGCGCCGATAAAAAAGGCCCCGCGAGCGGGGCCTTGCCTCGAACTGGGTCCTGCGGGCTCAGTTCACCGGGCAGCTGTTGGCCGCGCGGTAGTCCACCACCTTGATCTTGCCGGCGATGATGTCCTTGCGCGCGGCGACGATCTTCTTCTCCATTTCCGGCGTGATCAGCGCGCGGTTGTACTGGTCCAGCGCCCAGTCCACGCCGTTTTCCTTCAGGCCCATCAGCTTGACGCTGGGCTTCCACTTGCCGTCCTTGGCGTCGCGCATGGTTTCGTACACGGCGTTGTCCACGCGCTTGACCATGGAGGTCAGCACGGTGCCCGGCTGCATGTAGTTCTGGTTGCTGTCCACGCCGATGTAGTACTTGCCGGAGGCCTTGGCGGCCTGGATCACGCCCACGTTCGACAGCGCGGCCGCGGCGAAGATCACGTCGGCGCCGCGGTCGTACTGGCTCTTGGCCAGCTCGTTGCCGCGCGACGGGTCGTTGAAGGCGGTGTGGGTGGTGCCCAGCATGTTCTGCAGCACCACGGCCTTCGGGTTCACGTAGCGGGCGCCTTGCGCGTAGCCGCAGCCGAAGGCGCGGATCAGCGGCACGTCCATGCCGCCCAGGTAGCCCACCTTGCCGGTCTTGGACTTCAGCGCGGCGGCCATGCCCACCAGGAAGGAGCCTTCCTGTTCCTTGAAGGCGATGCTCTGCACATTGGCGCCCTTGGCCACCGAGTCCACCAGCGTGAACTTGGTGTTCGGGAATTCCTTGGCCACGGTCTCGATCGATTGGGTGTAGGCAAAGCCCACCGCCACTACCAGGTCGGCGCCTTTGCGCGCCATATTGCGCAGCACTTGTTCCTTCTGCGCATCGTTGCTGGGCTGACCTTCGCGGTAATTGATCTTGAACTCTTTCTTGAAGCGTTCGGCGCCGGTATAGGCCGCTTCGTTGAAGCTCTTGTCGAACTTGCCGGCCTGGTCGTACACCACGGCCACGTTGAAGTCCTTGGCCAGCGCGGGGCCGGCGAGCAGGGCGGCGGCTACGGCGCATCCTGCGGTCTTGATCGCAAACGTCATTTTCATCAGCTTTTCTAGTAGTAGTTTTCGAGATGGCTTGCCCGCGAGTCTTCCGCGGGCGCTTCAACGAGGGGACATGCCGTGCCGGGAAGAGTGAGGCCTCGCGCGGCAGGATGCGACGAGGCGGGCGCCGAGCCGTCGTGTCCGACGGCGCGTGCAACCCGCCCATTGAAGCGGCGAGATTCTACCCAGCGCCACCCCTCGTGTAAACCAATATAGACGAAATGCGTGCGAAAACCGCCGCATCAGCCAGACGGCATTCGGCATGCGGCGGCGGAAATGCGCGCCGCATGCCGGGCATCAATCTTCGCTGATGCTTTCGTGGGCGCCTGCGTCGCCGCGCTTCCAGTAACCGGCCACCCGCATTCTTTCCTTTGGCAGGCCTCTCTGCTTGAGCTGCTGATGGATGGCGCGCATTTCTCCGCTTTCGCCCGCCGCCCAGACAAAGCCCTCGCCGGCAGGGAAGTCGTGCAGGGAGAGCGCTCGCTCAAGGTTGGCGTCACGGTCGCGATACAGCCAGATGACTTCGATGCCGGCCGGGGCGCTCAGCGCTTGCCGGCAGTAAGACGAGTCTGCCAGGATCAATGCCAGCCCTTGGGCGTTTTCCGGCAACTCCTCCAGCCGGCGGGCGATGGCCGGCAGAGCGGACTCATCCCCCAGCAGCCAGTGCCAGTCGAAACCTTGGGGAATGACGCGCGAGCCGCGCGGACCGCCAATGCCCAGCTTGTCGCCGGGCTTGGCGTCCAGCGCCCAGCTGGCGGCTACGCAGCCGGCGTGGACGACAAAATCGATGTCCAGCTCTCCTGCTGCAGGGTCGAAGCGGCGCGGCGTGTAGTCGCGCATCGTCGGCTTGGGCTGGCCGGCCGGAAAGCGGACGCCGCCATCCGCGCCCAGCGTCGGCATGACCGGTTCCGCGGCGCCGGCTTCCGGGAAGAGCAGCTTGATATGGTCATCGAATGATGGGGACGCGAAACCGGCGAGATCTTCGCCGGAAAGCGTGACCCTCAGCATCGACGGGGACAGCCGCGAGACGCGCGCCACCTGCAGCAGGCGGAAACGCAGCGGGAGCCGCAGGCGCTGGATTTCAAGTTCGGGATTCATGCATGTCCTCCGGTTTTCTCGCCGCGGCGATTTCGGCCGCGGCGCGTTGCAGGATGGCCGCGATGCGGCGCTGTTCGTCAGGCCCGGCCTGGTCTCGGAGCAGCAGCGCATGTTTCAGCGCGCGCCTGGCCTCTATCAGTTCCCGGGTCCAGCCGGCCGCGCCATCCTCGCCGATTTCCTCGCCGGCGTAGGCGCGGCGCGCCAGCTCCATCTTGCGGCCGATGTGAACCAGCTTGGCCAGGGTCAGCTCCACGTGTTCGCGGTGGATGGCCAAGCGTTCCCGCCCGGCATCGGCCAACGAGTAGCACTTCCGCTTGCCATGGCTGGCGACGGTGACCTGGCCGGCTTCTTCCAGGTGGACGAGGGCGGGATAGATCACGCCCGGGCTGGGGCTGTAATAGCCATTGGAGCGGGACGCCAGCTCCTTGATCAATTCGTAGCCGTGACAGGACTTCTCGCTGATCAGCGCCAGCAACAGCAGTTGCAGGTCGTCTGCGCCGAACTTACGCCCCCGCGCCAGCGCCTCATCTTCGCCGCCGCGGCGACGAGGCCCGCGCATTGCCCGCATCATTCGATGCAGCGGGTGTTGATAGGGATTGAATGGCATCTCAGTCTCCTCTGGTTCTGTTTATGTATCTTAAGATATATATCGTAAGATACAAAGTCAAGCGGCGAGAGGTTTGCGGCAGTAAAAAGCAAGGAACCGGGCAAGATTCCATGACAAAAATCAACAAAATACATTTGAATATTGAAATTGAATAATGGCATCGGTTATCGTAGCCAGTTGTTTACAAATTTCGTGAGCGAAAACATGGCCAGAACCCTTTCCTTGAAGCGGCGCCTGTTGCTGCAGACTGTCAGCGCCATTGCCCTGGTCTGCATTCTGGGCACCTTGCTGATGAATACCCTGCGCCAGCAGATGCTGGATGACCGGCACGATCAGGTGCGCACCCAGGTGGAAAACGCCGCCAGCCTGGTGGCGATGCACGAGCGACAGGCCGCAGCGGGCCTGGTGCCCGAGGCGGAGGCGCAGAAGATGGCGATGCGGGAGCTGGCCAGCCTGCGTTTCGACGGCGACGAGTATTTCTTCACGCTGGACCGCAATCTGAAGTGGCTTTCCCATGGCATGAATCCCAAGCTGGTCGGCAAGGACATGCACGGCGTCAAGGACGGAGCGGGCGCCAATATCGGCGCGCTGTTCGAGGATGCGATGCGCAAGGGCGGGGGCAAGGGCTTCGTCAACTACGTCTGGGACAAGCCGGGCGCCAGCGCTCCCCAACCCAAGCTCGCCTACTTCCAGACCACTCCGCGCTGGGGCTGGGTGGTCGGCACCGGGCTGTATCTGGACGACATCAACGCCACGCTGACGCGGCAGCTGCTCAGCGTGGGCGCGCAGGTGCTGCTGTTCATGGCGGTCAGCCTGTCGCTGGGCTGGTGGGTGTACCGCAGCGTGATGCGGGAACTGGGAACCGAGCCTTCGGTGGCCGCCGACATCGTGCGCGAGATCGCCGCCGGGAGGCTGGACAGGGAAATCGAGGTGGATGCCGGCCATCAGGACAGCCTGCTGGCCCATATCCGCGAGATGCAGGGCCAGCTGCGCCAGTTGGTGGGCGACATCATGCGCGATGCCGAGGAGCTGGGCCGGCTGAACGCCGACGTGGTGGACGGCGCGCGCATGGTGGCAGGCAATTCCCAGGGGCAGAGCGAGGGCGCCGCGGCGATGGCGGCCTCGGTGGAGCAACTGACGGTCAGCATCAATCATATCGCCCAGCACGCGTCGGATGCCCGGACGGTGTCGCAGGACTCCGGCCAGCTGTCCGAGGCCGGCAGCCAGGTGATCGCGCGCGCGGTGGAGGAAATGCAGGGCATCAGCGCCACCGTGGACCTGACCGAAGCGGCGATTTCGGAGCTGGCGAGCAAGACCGCCACCATTTCCAGCATCATGCAGGTGATCAAGGACATCGCCGATCAGACCAATCTGCTGGCCTTGAACGCAGCGATAGAGGCGGCGCGGGCCGGCGAGACCGGCCGAGGCTTCGCCGTGGTGGCGGACGAGGTGCGCAAGCTGTCGGAGCGCACCGCCAAGGCCACCGAGCAGACCGCGGACATGATCGCCGAGATCCAGGCCAGCTCCGACCTGTCGCGCCGCAATATGAGCGATACGGTGGCCAGGGTGAAGTCGGGGCTGGAGCTGGCGGAGCAGGGCGGCGAGCTGATTCAGCAGCTCCGCGGCAGCGCCGGCCAGGTGGTGCAGGTGGTCAACGACATTTCGCATGCGCTGCAGGAGCAGGGCACGGCCAGCCAGGACATCGCCCGCCACGTCGAGCAGATCGCCCAGGTTGCGTCCGGCAACGCGGTCGCCGCCACCCAGGCCTCGGAAAGCATACAGCGGATAGACGAGGTGACCGGCAACCTCAGGCTGTCGGTCGCGCAGTTCCAGGTATAGCGTCAGCGTCGCAGCGCGTAGCGCGCGGGGTCGGCGGGCCGCGCGCGCTGGCGGTAGAAACGGTCGAGCTCGACGCGGTAGCGCTGCACGGATTCCGGCGACAGCCAGCGATCCTGCGCCTGGCGGTAGGCGGGATCCGCCACGGCCTCGCTGAGCAACTGGTCTATCTTCATCACGGCCATCCGCCCCCAGCGGGTGCGCGGACAGGCGATGCCCACCGGGATCAGCGCCGCCCCGGCGATGGGCAGGCTGGCCAATGGATGATCGCGGTTTTGCTCTTCGCGGTATTTGAAGTTGGGCTCGTAGTCCAGCGTGTAGTCGGCGCGACCCAGCTCCAGCAGCTTGAACAGGCCATCGTTGGAGGGGAGGTTGGGGATATCCCTGACGTTGGACTCTCCCTTGCGATCGGCCAGCAGCCGGTCGATCTCCGCCGTATAGCTTCGGCCGGCGGCGGTGATGCCGCGCAACCCTGGCTTCAGGATCAATTTCTCAAGTACCACTTCGCCCGCCTCGTTCAAAGGCGCCTGCGCCGCCAGCTCCCTGCGGATCACCAATTGCAGCGGCAGCTGCATGTGAGTCAGCGTGAAAAAAGCGAATTTCTCGCGCTCGGGCGTCGGGATCAAATTCATCCGGCACAACTGGCTGCCGCGCTGCAGCTCTAGCGTGCTGCGCGCGGTGCTCATCACCATGAAGCGATGCTCGGCCTCCGGCCAACGGGCGATGATCAGTTTCAGGTAGACATCGTTCTGTCCGGTGGTGGGCTTGCCGTCGCGAATGATGAAGTTGGGCGCCCAGTCCGACAGCACCCAGGTGATTTGGTAAGGCTCGGCCGCGAGGCTTGCTCCGGCGGCAAACGCCAGCAGGGCGAAACCGGCGAGTTTTCGCCGCAAGGCGGCAGACGGAAAGACGAGCATCGGCACTCCTGGCGGCGCCCAGGCCGCTGATTTGATTCTAGACCGTCGATTTTCAGCAACCAATTCCGCGGCGGATGGTCTGTTCCTGCCTGACTGACGGATTTCGGCCGGCCGGCCTGGCCGCGACGGCGCAGACTGGGGTTTTGCGCGGTTTTTGCTTCCGCCGCCGGACTGCAGTAGCATGTGCGCCCCGCGCGCAAGGCGGGGCAATACCGCAAGAAGCAATGGCCGCAAAGGCGACAACCATAATGACTGACAATTTACGCGGCGGGCTGGCGCCATGATGGTGGCCACCCATGTCGCATTCGGGGCGTTTTGCGCGGTTTCCGCCGCGCTGATCCTGCATCTACCCGCCATGATGGCGGTGCTGCTGCTGGCCGGCGGACTGGCCGGCTCATTGCTGCCGGACATAGACCATCCCAAGAGCTGGCTGGGCCGGCGCATTCCCTTCCTGTCCCGTCCCATCTCTTATCTGTTCGGCCATCGCGGCATTACTCACAGCCTGCTGGCGGTGGTCGGCGTGTTTTATGCCAGTGCCGCCTGCCTGCATGACTGGGGTGTTAGGCTGGGGCATGCGATGCCGCTGGTGCTGGGTCTGTGCGTAGGCTATGCCTCCCATCTGGTGGGCGATTGGCTGACCCCGGCCGGCATTCCATTGCTGTGGCCGATCCGGATACGCTTCCGCGCGCCGTTGATGCTGCTGCGCCCGAAAATGGCCGAACCCATCATGACGGTGCTGCTGTGGTTCGGGGCCGGCTTCCTGATGTCCCGCGCGCTCTAGCTGTTGCATCCATGTTTCGCGGGCCGGCGCGCCGCCGTGTTCCGGCATCGAATGCCATCATTGGATGACATGGGCTTCGATTCGGTGCGGTATGCTACCCCATGGCCGCCGCGGCCTGATTCCGGCGCGGCGGCGGGCCGGGTGAGTGATGCCGGCCGAAACGGGGGCATAATGAAAAAATGGATGATTCCCGCGGCGCTGTTGCTGGCCGCCTCGCTGGCAGGCGGCTATTACCTTTACCAGCGGCAGGCGGAGGCGGCGCGCCAGGGCACGCTTTACGGCAATGTCGACATCCGCGAGGTGGTGCTGGCCTTTCGCGTCTCCGGCAGATTGTCCTCGGTCCAGGTGGACGAGGGCGACAGTGTGCAGCCGGGGCAGATTCTCGCCAGGCTCGACGTCGAGCCATTGAAGAACAACCTGAACGCCGCGCTGGCCAACGAGGCGGCCAGCGCGGCGCGCAATGCGCTGATGCGCAAGGGCAACCGTAGCGAGGACATCGCCCAGGCGCGCTCCCGGCTGTATGCGGCCCAGGCCGCAGTCGTCCAGGCCGACAGCGAATACAAGCGCCAGCGCGACCTGGTGCCGGCCGGCGGCAGCAGCCGGCAGTCGTTGGAGGCCGCCCGCTCGCAACGCGACCAGTCCGTGGCCCAGCGCGATGCCGCCATCCAGCAGCTGAAGGCGCTCGCCGCCGGCTTCCGTCCCGAGGAAATCGCCGAGTCCGACGCCCAGCTGAAGCAGGCGCGGGCCAATGTCGCCGCCGCGCGCCTGGCGCTCAAGGACGCCAGCCTGCAGTCCCCCAGCGCCGGCATCATCCTCGCCCGCGCGGTGGAGGCTGGCAGCATGGTCCAGGCCGGCACGCCGGCATTCACGCTGTCGCTGCGCCAGCCGGTATGGGTGCGCGCCTACGTCGGAGAAAGCCAGCTCGGCAAGTTCGCAACCGGGACGGAGGTGCAGGTCTCCAGCGACAGCCACCCCGAGAAAATCTATCGCGGCGTGGTGGGCTTCGTCTCGCCCACCGCGGAGTTCACGCCCAAGTCCGTCGAAACCGCCGATCTGCGCACCGCGCTGGTCTACCGGATACGCGTGGTGGTCGGCGACGCCGACGCCGGGCTCGGCCAGGGCATGCCGGTGACGGTAAGGCTGGCGCAGTGAATGCCTCCATCCACGCCGCAGGCCTGGGCAAACGCTTTTCCGGCGCGGCCGCGGACGCAGTGTCCGGCGTGGAGTTGGCCATCCCTCCCGGCTGCGTCGCCGGCCTGGTCGGCCCGGATGGGGCGGGCAAGACCACGCTGCTGCGCATGCTGGCCGGCTTGCTGACGCCCAGCGGCGGCAAGGCGCGCGTCGCCGGGCTGGACCCGGTGGCGGAGGGTGACGCGTTGCGGCGGAGCATAGGCTACATGCCGCAGAAATTCGGCTTGTACGAAGACCTGACTGTGCAGGAGAACCTGAACCTGTACGCCGATTTGCGCGAGGTGGCCGCCGGCGACCGCGAGCGGGATTTCGCCCGCCTGCTGGCCTTGACCGACCTGGCCGCGTTCACCGCCCGCCCGGCGGGCAAGCTGTCGGGCGGCATGAAGCAGAAGCTGGGCCTGGCCTGTTCGCTGCTGGGCCGGCCGCGCGTGCTGCTGCTGGACGAGCCGGGCGTCGGCGTCGACCCCATCTCGCGGCGCGAGTTGTGGAAGCTGATACGCGCGCTGTCGGCCGACGGCATCACCGTGCTGCTCAGCACCGCCTATCTGGACGAGGCGGAGTCCTGCGACGTGGTGTACCTGATGGCCGCCGGGCGGATCCGCGCCGGCGGCTCGCCTGCCGATCTGACCGCGCCGCTGGCCGGCCGCTGCCTGCGGCTCACCGGCATAGCCGGCAACCGCCGCCGCTTGCTGCAGCGTCTGCTGCGCCAGCCGGCGTTGATGGATGGCACGATACAGGGCCACAGCCTGCGTTTGCTGTTGCGAGATGCCGAACATCGGCCGGATCTCGCCGCGGCTGAGGCCGGCCCGGACACCAGATTGCAGGTTGCCAGACCCAGGCTGGAAGACGCGTTCATCAGTCTGCTGGGAGGCGGGCCCGGGGGGGATTCGGCATTGGCCGCAGTGATGCCCGACGCGCCGAGTCGGGCGGACGAGGCGGTGATCGAGGCCCGGCGGCTGGGCAAGCGCTTCGGAGACTTCCGCGCCGCCGACGACATCAGCTTTTCCGTGCGCCGCGGCGAAGTGTTCGGCCTGCTGGGGCCAAACGGCGCCGGGAAGTCCACCACGTTCAAGATGGAGTGCGGGCTGCTCAAGCCCAGCGAAGGCCAGGCGCTGGTCATGGGCCTGGACTTGAAGGCCAGCCCCAGCGCCGCCCGGCAGCAGTTGGGCTATATGGCGCAGAAGTTTTCGCTGTACGCGCAGCTGACGGTGCGCCGCAATCTGATGTTCTTCTCCGGCGTCTACGGCCTGGCCGGCGCGACGCAGCGCGCCAAGGTGGCGCAGATGGAACGGGTGTTCGGCCTGTCGCCTTATATGGACAGCCCCGCCGGCGAGTTGCCATTGGGCTTCAAGCAGCGGCTAGCGCTGGCCTGCGCGGTGATGCACGAGCCGCCGCTGCTGTTCCTCGACGAGCCCACCTCCGGCGTCGATCCGGTCACCCGGCGCGAATTCTGGACCCATATCAACGGGTTGGCGGAAAAAGGCGTGACCGTGCTGGTGACCACCCACTTCATGGATGAGGCCGAGTATTGCGATCGCATCGCGCTGGTCTATCGCGGCCGTCTGTTGGCGCTGGACACGCCGGACGCGCTCAAAAGCCGTGTGCAAAGCCCCGGCTTGCCCGATCCGACCATGGAGGACGCCTTCATCCTGCTGGTGGGGGAGGCCGACGCATGAACCTCCGCCGCCTGGCCGCGCTGTGCTGCAAGGAAAGCTATCAGATCGTCCGCGATCCCAGCAGCATTCTGATCGCTTTCATCTTGCCGGTGGCGCTGCTGTTCATCCTGGGCTATGCGGTGAATCTGGACTCCGCCCACATCCGGCTGGGATTGCTGGACCTGGACGGCGGCGGCGCGGCGCAACGGCTGGCGGCGACGCTGTACGCCACGCCGGCGCTGGATGTGCGGCCGCTGCACTCCCGCCCGGAGCTGGAGGAAAAACTGGCCCATGGCAAAATACGCGGCGCGCTGGTGATTCAAAATGGTTTTTCCCGCGATTGGGCCAACCGCCGGGGCGCGGTGCAGTTGCTGACCGACGGCGCCGAACCGAATACCGCCAACTTCGTCGCCGCCTATGCCCAGGGCGCCTGGCTGCGCTGGCAGCAGGCCGAGGGCGACGAGCGTGCCCAGTCCGCCGCGCCAGCCATCGACATCCGCCAGCGCTTCTGGTTCAACCCCAGCGCGGAGAGCCCCAATTTCCTGGTGCCGGGCACCATCGCCATCGTGATGACCATCGTCGGCGCGCTGCTGTCCTCGCTGGTGGTGGCGCGCGAGTGGGAGCGCGGCACCATGGAGGCGCTGCTGGCCACGCCGGTGAGCCGCGCCGAATTGCTGCTGTCCAAAATCCTGCCGTATTACGTGCTGGGGATCGCGGCCATGCTGTTGTGCCTGCTCGTCGCCGTGTTCGTGATGCGGGTGCCGTTCCGCGGCCCGCTATGGCTGCTGTGGCTGATGTCCTCGCTGTTCCTGGCCAATGCGCTGGGCATGGGGCTGTTTCTGTCCACGGTGATGCGTACCCAGTTCGACGCCGCCCAGGCGGCGCTCACCGCCGGCTATCTTCCGGCGCTGATGTTGTCGGGTTTCGTGTTCGAGATATCCAGCATGCCGGCGCCGCTGCAATGGCTGACGCGCATCCTGCCGGCGAGGTATTTCGCCAGCACGCTGCAAACGCTGTTCCAGGCCGGCGTGATTCCATCGCTGTTGTGGTTCAACGCCGCCAGCCTGATCCTGCTGGGCGCGTTCTGGCTGGGGCAGACCGTGCGCAAGACGCGGCGCACGCTGGATTGAAGCGATGTGGCAACGACTGCTGTGGCTGATCATCAAGGAACTGCAGGCGCTGGCCGGCAACCGCCAGGGGCGCTTGCTGCTGGTGGTGCCAGTGCTGCTGCAATTGCTGGTTTTCCCCTTCGCCGCCACGCTGGAGGTCAAGCATGCCAGCCTGGCGGTGTACAACCAGGATGCCGGCGCGGCCTCGCAGGAGCTGGTGAAGCGCATGGCCGCCAGCGCCACTTTCGACCATATGCTGCCGATGCGCAGCTATCCGGAGCTGCGGGACTGCATCGACCGCCAATGCGCGCTGCTGGCCGTGGTGTTTCCCCAGGACTTTTCGCGGGCTCTGGCCGCCGGCCGGCCGACATCGCTGCAAGTGATCGTGGATGGGCGCCGCTCCAATAGCGGACAGATCGCCAGCGCCTACATCGGCCAGATGGTCGCCGCCTACCGGCAGGAGCGCGCCGATCCGGGGCCGCAGCTTTCCGTTCGCAACCTGTACAACCCCAACCTGGAGTTCCAGTGGCATGTGCTGCCCAGCCTGGTGGCCATCATCACCACCATAGGCTGCCTGATCGTCACCGCCCTGTCGGTGGCGCGGGAGCGCGAGGAGGGCACCTTCGAGCAGTTGCTGGTGTCGCCGCTGACGCCGGCCTACGTGATGGCGGGCAAGGCGGTGCCGGGCGTGCTGGTGGCCTTGCTGCAGGGCGGATTGATCGCCGTCGCCGCGGCATGGGCTTACCGGGTGCCCTTTGACGGCTCCGTCGCTCTGCTGCTGATCAGCATGGCCAGCTATGGCCTGGCGCTGGCCGGGGTGGGCCTGTTCATCTCATCGATCTGCCGCACCCAGCAGCAGGCGTTTCTGGGGGTGTTTTCCTTCATGGTGCCGGCGGTGATCCTGTCCGGCTACGTGTCGCCTATCGAGAACATGCCGGACGCGCTGCAATGGCTGGCGCGGATCAATCCGCTCAGCTACTTCATTCCCATCCTGAAAGGGGCTTTCCTGAAGGGCTACGGTTTCGTCGACGCCTGGCCGTGGCTGCTGCCGCTGTGGCTGATCGCCGCCATCACGCTGAGCCTGGCGCTATGGCGCTTCCGCCGCCATGTCGAATAGCGGTCGTCAACGCATGATGCTGGCCGCGTGCGGCAAGCCTTGCAGCGCACCGCGCAGAATGCGCTCGCAGCGCGGCAGCGCGTCCGGGCTGGCCTCCAGCAGCTCGTACAGGCCCAGGAACAGACAGACCAGGTAGTCGGCGGCCAGGCCCACGTCCAGCCGGTCGGGCAGTTCCTGCTGGGCGATGGCCCGCCGCAGTTGTCGCCGCGCGTAATGCATGGTCAGGCGGTCCGCCAGCTCGCGGCGCCGCAGCACGCTGCGGTTTTCCTCTGTCTGCTCGCACTTCTGGTACAGGATCTGGTACACCCGTTGCGGCGAGCCGGGCTCCAGGAATTGCGCCAGGTAGTAAGTTCCGGCCGCCAGCAGCGTGTCGCAAGCGGATGCGCAGGGGGCGGGGAAGCGCAGCGCGTCCAGCGCGAAGGCGCGGTCTATCATCGCCTGGCACACTTCCAGCTTGTTGTCGTAATGACCGTACACCGCGCCGCGCGATACCTGCGCCGCGTCGGCGATCTCGGCCATGGTGGCGTTGGCGATGCCCTTGTCCAAAAACACCCGTTCCGCGCCATCCAGTATCGCGTCCCGGGTTTTTTGCGAGTCTTCCTTGGTTTTGCGAGCCATCTGCCTGCTTTCTTGTCATGGTTGGTCACATTCTGCCAACATTTAATCAATCATGCATGATTAATTAAATGCTAGAATGGTCTTTCCCATCGCTCTTTGCCGCAGCGCATATGCAGAATACCAATACGCACATCCGTGACCTGGACCTCCTTCCCGTCTCCACCTTGTTCTGGCGCTACGCCATTCCCTCGATCGCCGGCATGCTGGTGACCGGCCTTTACGCCGTGATAGACGGGGTTTTCGTCGGCCATTACGTGGGCAGCCACGGCCTGGCCGCGATCAATCTCGCCTATCCGCTGGTGATGCTGCAAGTGGGGCTGGGCGCGATGATCAGCATGGGCGCCGCCACCCGCATAGCCATCCAGCAAGGCGCCGGCGACATGCGCGCCGCGCGCGGCACCCTGCTGACGGCGCTGGCGCTGCTGCTCTTGCTGAGCGCGCTGATCCCCGCGCTGGGCCTGCCCAATATCGATCTGCTGCTGGCCTGGCTGAAGGCCGACGTCCAGCCTCAGGTGGCGGAGCAGGCGCGCGATTACCTATTGCTGATGCTGGCTGGCGCCGGGCTGACCATGGGGCCGATGCTGCTGACCTATCTGGTGCGCAACGACGGGCGGCCCAAGCTGTCCACCGCGCTGATGACGCTGGGCGCCTTGTTGAACATTGGCCTGGATTACCTGTTCGTCGGCGTGATGGGCAAGGGGCTGGCCGGCGCGGCCATCGGCACCTTGCTGGCGGAAGCCGTGGTCTTGATCCTGGCCTTGGCTTACTTTCTCAGTCCGCGCGCCTCGCTGCGCATCCGCGCGGACCGGCTGCGGCCCGACTGGCGGGGCTTGTGGCCCATCCTGGCGCTGGGCGCGCCCAGCCTGCTGATGGAGCTCAATCTGGCGCTGTTGCTGTATGCCCATAACCATCAGCTGCTGGTGTGGGGCAACGACCTGAGCGTGGCCGCCTACGCGGTGGCCGGCTACAGCGAGTCCCTGTTCACCCTGGTGATCCACGGCCTGGCCGTGGGCATGCAGCCGCTGCTGGGACATGCCATAGGCGCCGGCCAGGCCGAACGCGCGCGGGATGCGCTGCGGCACGGCGTCAAAGTGGGCCTGATCATCGGCGTCGCCGCATGGGCGGCGGTACAGCTGTTCCCGGCCTGGATCGCCGGCTGGTATAGCGACGGCAGCGCGGCGCTGGTGGAGGAGGGCAGCCGCGCGCTGCGCCTGCATCTGCTGGCCATGCCTTTGGACGGTCTGGTCATCGTCGGCACCACGGCCTTGCAGGCGATGGCGCTGACCCGCTTGGCGCTGGGGGTGACGGTGGGCAAGACCGCGCTGCTGTTGCCCGCCTTGGGCCTGCTGCCGCTGGCCATGGGTTTGGATGGCGTCTGGCTGGCGATGCCGCTGGTGAACCTGCTGCTGGGCACGGCGGTGGCGCTGCTGTTGTGGCGGCAGTTCGGCCAGTTGCGGGGACGTTCGCTTGCCGCGCAAGCATGATGCGGGGAAATGCGATTTGATTTATGTCATATTGATATCTCGGATCCTGGATTGGGGAAGACGATATGGCGCATTTCGAGCAGGAACACCATCTGGAAATGGCGCGCCGCGACCAGCTGCTGCGCAGCCGCCTGCTGCAGGCCGGCATCAGCCAGTATGTCGCCAGCGGCACGGAAAGCATTTATTACCTGTCCGGCATCAGCTATGAACCGCTGGAGCGCCCGTTCTTCCTGCTGCTGGACGCCGCCAGCGGCAAGCGCAAGCTGCTGGTGCCCCAGCTCGAGCATGCGCACCTGAAGCAGGCCTGGGGCGTGTCGGAAGACGACGTGCACAGCTACCGCGAATATCCGGCGCCGGCGGGGCAGCGCTGGGAGGATGCGCTGATCCCGCTGTTGAACGACCGTTTCGCCTTCGATCCCGCCGCGCCGCTGCATCTCGCCCAGTTCATGCAATCGGTGGGTGGACGCGCCGACGACGCGCTGGAGCGGATCCGCATGGTCAAGTCGCCTTGGGAGATCGCCAAGCTGGCGCGCGCGGGCCGTTATGCGGCGGAGGGTGTCAATCAGTTGCTGCGCGGCGTTTACGACGGCGTGTCGGTGGCGGAGGGCTTTGCCACCGGCCAGCAGCTGCTTCGCCGGATCATACGGGACGAGCCGGCGTTCGATCCCCTGTGCACCCGGGTGCTGCTGGCGCCCTGGCCGGCGCCGCTGAGCGCGCAGCCGCATGCGATTCCACAGCTGTCGCAAAGGCTGAAAAATGGCCCGCACGTGGTGATCTCCGTGGTGCGTCTGGATGGCTACACCGCCGAATGCGAACGCACCTTCTTTACCCGTCCACCCACCGCCAGCCAGCGCGAGCGTTTTCAGCTGATGAGCGAGGCGCGCAGACTGGCGATGTCCATGCTGAGGCCAGGCGCCGCCTGCGCCGAGATTGACGAGAAGGTCAACGATTTCCTGCGCGACGAAAGCTTCGGCGACTGGAGGCTGCGGCTGCACCGCTGCGGCCATGGTCTGGGCCTGGGCAACCATGAGGCGCCTTGGCTGGCCCTGGGCAGCGAGGACGTGCTGCAGGCCGGCATGGTGGTATCGATAGAGCCCGGCATTTACCTAGCGGACGAGGGCGGGTATCGCCACTCGGACACGCTGGCCATCACTGACGATGGCTGGAGCAATCTGACTGGCCAGGCCGAGGTGGAATTGGATGCGCTGATTATCGCCGCCGCCAAGCCCACTCAGAGAATGAAGGGCTATTTCATTCGGAAACTGGTCGCCGCTTAGCGCGGCTAAGCAAACCGCTGATCCAGCGTTGCGCCAACTTGCCGTACTGCTGGTACTGCCTGCGTCGGCACGGCTTGCTTCAGCCGTAAAACAGAGTTTTGCTAGCCGCTCTTGGCGGTGTGAATTCAGATTTAACTCTGCAAAACATAACTATCCAGTAAATAACTAGGCCAGTCTTTGACTGGCCTTTTTTCCTATTTCAGGCGATTAAACGTTTGAATTAACATTTATATCGAATATTTGCCGTTGCATTGCAATTAAATTCATATTTTTTGCAGTAAAAGCGATATTTTCCATTCGAATAAAATAGGGGCTAACATGTCTGAAATGGGAAAATCCGTTGTCGTCACGCCAAGTTTGATGAGTAGCGGCGACAGGGAAAAACTGGTGGACGAATTATATCTGGTGCATTGCGACATATTCGATGGCGTCAGCAAGGAGGATTTTGCCAACTATGTCGTGTATTCCAAGGCCAATGAAACGCGCATCCTGATTCACAAGAATATGCACGGGCAATCCGTCGGATACTGCGCGATCCATTTCTTCGAACAAGAACTCGAAGGCAAGCAATCCACCGTCATCCGCATGGAAGCCGGCCTGATGCGCGCTTACCGCGGCAAAAACCGCAACGCGCCCTTCGTCTGCCGCCAGGTGCTGGGCTACCGGTTGACGCATCCCGGCCGCCGCGTGTACTACCTGGGCGCGCTGGTCCACCCATCCAGCTACATGCTGCTGGACAAATACGCGACCAAGGTATGGCCCAGCGAGCAGCAGTCCTCGGAACTGGATTATGGCGGCGTGATAGGTCAGCTGGCGCGTCTGTTCGGCCTCACGCCGGTAGACCCGGATACGCCCGGCGTCGTGCATGTCGGCTGGCAGACGCGGGACAACGACGGCGACCGTCGGCAATGGCAGGCCAGTTCCAGCCAGGCGGCGCAGTTCTACATCCGCCGCAACCCTGGCTATATCAAGGGGCATGGCCTGCTGACGCTGGTGCCGGTGACGCTGGGCTGCGTGGCCCACGCCACCGGGCGCATGCTGCTGAACCGGCTGAGCCAGCTGTTCGCCCCGCATCCGCACGGCAATCGCGGCTAGGAGGAAGCCGGCGGGGCTTGCCCTGGCCGTCCCGCTGGAAATCCTCTGCCTGCGACAACCGCCCATCCGGAAAGGGACGCGGCGGATTCTCTCCAAGCTGTTCGCTTGGCGGCATAAGATTTAGCCGCGACGGAAGACAAAACGCCCGCGATGCGCCGCGGGCGTTGGTTTTTGCAGGCCTCGATTCAATCCGGCCGTCGCCCCATGGCCCGCAGGAAGTTTTGCTGCGCGCGCCAGAGGCCCTGGTAGCCGATGCGGCGGTAGGGCAGGCCGTGCCGGCATGCCAGCTCCTCAACGATGCGCGCCAGCGCCGGATAGTGGCGATGGCTGTAAGCGGGGAACAGATGATGGGTGAGATGCAGATGCAGCCCGCCCAGCAAATGCCCCAGCGCCTGCGGCCTGGGTAGCCAGTCGCAGCAGGTCAGGAACTGGTGCTCGTGCCAGGTGTGCGGCATTTCCATGCCCTCGGGCCGGAAAAACTCCACTTCCGCCCAGTGCGTGCCCAGAATCATCGCCACCAGGAAGCAGGAAGCCGTCATCAGGCCGGCCAGGTAGCACAGCAGCAGCCCCCCCCAGCTGATCGTGCCGGCCGGCAGGCAGTACCAGGGCAACGCCAGCAGCAGGACCAAGTGTCCCAGCTTGCCCAGCAGGAATCCCGCCGCGGGAATTGGCTGGCTGTCGTATTGTCTGAGCTTGCTCTTGCCCAGCAGGTCCAACCAGTCGCCATACCAGCACAGATAGGGCAGGGACAGCGCCGCCACCAGCGGCCAGTAACGGTGCTGAAAGCGGAATTGCGGCGACCAGTTTTGGAATGGGGTTTGCCTCAGGAAGGGATTGGGCTCGATGTCCAGATCGTAGCCGTCGACATTGGGGTAGGTGTGGTGCAGATGCACGTGGCGCCGGGTCCAGATATCGGCGTCTATGCCCATCGGCAGGCTTGCGGCGCGGGTCAGCAGGCGGTTGAGCGCGGCGCTGCGGAACAGCGCGCCGTGCGCGGCGTCGTGCAGGCTGTTCATCGCCAGCAGCATGGCCAGGACGATGGCGGCGATATAGGCCGGCGCGAACGTCCACATCGTCGTCGCGCTCAGCGCCAGCGCGTAGCAGCCCAGGCTGAGGGCGGCCAGCGCCGCGCCCTTCAGTCCCACCCGCCAGTCTGCGAAGCGATGGTCGCCGCGCTCTGCCAGATAGTCTTGGGCGGCGCGTTGCAGGTCGACCCGGAACGGCAGCTGCGCCGACGAGCGGAATCTCAGTTTGCCCATGCGGCCTCCCGCAGGCGAAGTCCGGCCAGACCGTGGACCAGCAGCAGCGCCAGCAGGCACAGCGCCCAGCCGTCGCGGATGCCGAACAGGCCTGCGCACAGGGCCGGCATCGCCAGCGTCAGCGCCAGCCAGCCCATCCAGCCCCAACGCCGCTGATCCGACATGCCGCCTATGGCGATGGTGCCGGCTACCAGGCAGGCGAATACGCTCCATTTGCCGACGGCGTCCCAGCCAGCCACCCGGTCCACGTAATAGATCACCATGCCGAACAGCAAGATCCCGCCGGTGGCGATGTAGGCGGCGGGCAGGCGCGGCGCGCGCCCTTCCGCGCCGCCGAAGCGGCGCCGGGTCCAGGCCAGCAGCCCCTGGTTGCTGGCCCAGAACGGATTGTAGCCGGGCGAGGCGCCGCTCACGCCGTAGCGCAGCGGGATGTCGTCGCGCTCGGCCTGATAGCTGCCGAACAGCTTGTCCCAGATCAGGAAGGTGCCGCCGAAATTCTTGTTCAGGTACGCCGGATGCATCGCATGGTGGACGCGATGGTTGGACGGCGTCACCAGCACCCGGTCCAGCCAGCCGCTCTTGCCGACGAAGGCATTATGGTTGTACAGCTGCACCGCGTAATGAAAAGACGATGCGGCGACGAACATCTCCAGCGGCAGGCCCAGCACGGCCAGCGGCGCGACGAAAAGAAACGAGGTCAGCGAGGAATACCAGGAATTGCGTATGCCCAGCGACAGGCTGAAATGCTCGCCCTGGTGGTGCACCACGTGCACCGCCCAGAAGATGCGCCAGGTATGGTGGGCCCGGTGCATGCAGTAAAAGCTCAGGTCCCAGGCGATGAATGCGAAAACCCACTGCCAGAACACCGGCAGCCGGTCCACCAGGTGCAGGTTGGCGTATTGCAGCAGCAAGCCGAACCCCGCCACCTCCACGCCGCGGAACACCCACATCACGATGTGGCCGGAATTGAGGTTGAAGATGATTTCGCGCCAGGGAATGGCCTCTCTGCGCCAGTAGCGCAGGGCGAACAGCTCCAGCAGCACGACCGCCAGCATGACGGCGAAGGTGAGGGCGAATACGTTCATGTGCGTTGATAAGAAAAATTGAAAACAGTTGCCGGCCGCGCCGCCAGCAGGCCGCAAAGCAGCCCCAGCGCCACGCCGGCGGACAGGTCGATGAACAAATGGCGGCGCAGTTGGATCACGGCGAACAGGATGGCCAGCGCCCACGCCAGCGCCAGCCAGGAGCGCAGCCGGCGGCGGCCGGCCCACAAGGCCCAGGCGGACAAGGCGGTCAGCGCGCCGTGCAGCGAGGGCAGGCAGTTGTGCGGGGTGTCGAAGCGCAGGAAGACGCGCAGCGCCTCGGCATGCCAGCCATCCCCGACGATGGGCGGGTAGGCCAGGGTGGTCGGGCACAGCAGGAACACCGCGCCCGCGGCCAGCGCGCACAGCTGCATCGCGCGCTGCAGCCAGGCCAACTTTTCCGGACGAGCGAACAGGTAGGCCACGGGCACGATCAGGAAAAACGACGCGTACAGCCAGATCGCCGCCGGGTCGAAGGGAATCCAGCGATCCACGGGCAGCTCGGGCAGGACGATCGCGCGCCGCGGCCACAGGCTGCCCAGCGAATACGCGCAGCCTACTGAAGCCCAGCCCAGCAGCAGGTGGCGCAGCCTGGGCGGCAAGCCATCCAGCGCGCGCCTCATGCGAACGCCCTGACAATGCGCCGGCGCTTGCGCGTGGCGTCCATGGCCGGAACGTGGTTGGACAGCGTCCATCGCAGCGCCTCGGCATCCACGCCCAGGCCGGCCAGCGTTTGTTCCAGGCAGCGGCGGATGGCGGGCAATGACGCCGCCGGCACGTCGGCGTCCAGCGCCAGCTCTGCCGGCCCGGTCTGGCGCAGCCGGTAATCGGCTTCCCGCGGGAGGGCGGTCGCCAGCGCGCGCCCCATCACGTCGGCGAACACCGTCAGCTCGCCGCCATCGCGGCCCGGCAGGCGCAGCATGTCGTCGCAGCGGCCCTCCACCGCGTCCAGCGCCATCGCCGCCCGCCCGCAGGGACAGGGCTCGGCGCGCGCCTGCAGCACGTCGTTCAGCCGGTAGCGGACGATGGGTTGGGTTAGGCGGCTGAAATCGGTGATCACCGGCACGAAGCGGCGTTTTTCCGCGTCCAGCCATTCCGGCTCGACATGGATGTATTCCTCGTTCAAGTGCAGCGTGCCGTATTCGCAGCTGCTGCCGAGAAAACCCTCGGTCGCCTGGTAGATCTCGTGCACGCGGCCGAAGGCCTGTTCGATCAGCGCGCGGTCCTGCGGCTCCAGCACTTCGGCGATCGAATACGCCCGCTTGGGCGACAGCCTCAGCCGGCCGTCCAACTGGGCCAGCGCCAGCGCGCGCAGCACCTGGGCCGGCGCCAGCAGAATGGTGGGCGCGTATTCGCTCAGCGGCGGCAAATGTCCGTCCAGCGGCTGAAACAGGTCGAAGAAGCGGAATGTCAGCCAGCGGCTGCGCACCGCGCTATAGAGATTGCTGTTGGCGCGCAGGAACAGCGCCACCCTTTCGCCGGCCAGCAAACCGTCTGGCAGCGCCTTGGCCAGCATGATGCCGGCCCACTGCGCCTGCTCGCTCTTGCTGACGACGAAAGCGCCGCGCTGGCCGGACGTGCCGGACGACAGGCCCACGGTATGGCCGTTCAGCGTGGGCGAAAAGTCGCGGCTGCGCTCCGCGCGCAGCGCGGCGTCCATCACCTCGTCCAGCTTCAGCCCCGCCGCGTTCATGTCGTCGAAATGCGCGAGCATCGCGGCCTTGTCCATCCGCGGCCACTGCGCGAAGGGAAGCGCGCCCAGCTTGGCGAAATAGGGGCTGCGCCGGCGCAGACGGGCCAGGAAACGGCCCATCTGCCGGGCCTGGTGGCGTTCCAGCGCCGCGCGGTCGCGGAAATGCAGCCGCCGGGCGCGCCAGTAGGCTGCCAGAATGCGGATCAGCCTCAGCACGGCGTCTCCTCCTGGTGGGTCAACAGGATATCCACGCGGCCGCCGCGATGCAGCGCATGCAGCCTGGCCAGCGTGTCGTAGTAAGACCGGCGACTGTGCTGAACCAGAAAGGACAGCTCCGATGGGCCGCGCATCTCCCGGTAGCCTTCCTCCGACCACGCAGCGTCCGAGGCCAGCAGCGTCCAGCCCGCATCGCCCAGCACGAAGGCCCCCAGGTGGCCGGCCGCATGTCCGGGCAGGTCGACCACGAACACTTCGCCGCAGCCGCTGACGTCGCGGCCATGGCTGAACGGTGCCAGATCGGCTGGCAGCGCTTGTAAGGCAAAGGCCTCGACGAAGGACAGCCGGCTTTCCATGTCGGGCGGCAGCAGGCCGGGTAGAAAGGCCTGCCGCACCGCGGCCAGCCCGCTCAGCCCGCGCACCGCGCGCCAACCTGGCTCCGAGGCCAGGATGCGGGCGCGGGGAAAGTCGCGCAGGCCGGCGATATGGTCGGCGTGAAAGTGCGACAGCAATAATGTGTGTATATCGTTTGGCCCGATTCCGTGGGCGCGCAGCTGCTCGCGCAGCGAACGGGCATCGTCGAAATGCACCGGCGTCACCAACGGATACAGCCGGTAGGCGCCGCGGCGGCTGGCATCGAAGAAATGCTCGGAATAGCCGGTGTCCCACAGCAGCAAGCGATTTCGGGTTTCGATCAGGTAGGCGCGCGACGGGAAGCAGCGGCTGGCCAGCCCCGCGCCCTTGAGCGCCATGCAGGCGGGGTGGGTGCAATGCCCGACGCTGAAGGCGGTGACGTTAGCCATGCCCGCGCTCCCGCAGCCAGCGCGCGGTGCGCGCCAGGCCTTGGTCCAGGCTGTACGGCGGCAGATAGCCCAGCACCTCGCGGGCCTGGGTGTTGTCCAGCGTCATGTCGAAATGAATCGCGCCCAGGCTGTAAGGCGTCAATGCCGGTTCCCTGCCGGTGACCGCAGCCCACAGCTGCGCCAGTCGGCTGGCCGCGCTCAGCAAGGGGTAGGGCAGGGTGACGATGCGCAGCGGCTGGCCCAGCTCCTGGACGAACACCCGCGTCAGCGCGTCGCGCAGCATGACAGGCTGCTGGTTGGTGATGTTGAACGCCAATCCGCTGGCGAGGTCTGGATGCGAGGTGGCCAGCCACATCGCGTGAACCACGTTGCCGACATAGGTCAGATCCAGCGTCGCCGCGCCGCCGCGCGGCAGCGGCAGGCGCCCGCCGCGCCGGCTCAGCATGCGCGCCAGCCTGGGCATCAGCACCTGATCGTGCTCTCCGAAAATGGCCCTCGGCCGCAAAATGGTGGTCCGCAGCGCGGGATAGGCGCGCGTCGCCTCCTGCACCTTGTCCTCGGCCTGCGCCTTGGTGCGGGCATAGGCGTTGACGAAGCGGCGCGGGCGGAACGCCTCCGGCACGTTGTAGCGATGGCGGAAATCGAAATACAGCGCCGGCGTGGAAACGTGGATGAAGCGGCTGGCGCGCGACGCGCCGGCGGCATCCAGCAGTTTTCCCGTGGCCAGCGCGTTGGCGGCGGCGAAATCGGCTTCGCGTCCCCAGGGCGCGGAAAGCGCGGCGCAATGCCATACCGCGTCCACGCCGTCCATCAGGTCCGCTAGCTCGCTTTCACCCGCGGCGGCCAGATCCAGCGCGACGAATTCCGCGCCCGCAGCCGCCAGTTCGCGGCCCGCAGCCAGGTTGCGCCCAGTGGCGCGCACCGCGCATCCCCTGTCCAGCAAGTGGGCGACGGCATTGCGCCCCAGGCCGCCGGTGGCGCCGGTGACCAGCACCCGCGTCACAGATCCCATACCAGCCCGCCCAGGTTGAGGCCCGCCGCCGTGCCCACCATCAGCAGGCGCTTGCCGGCGCGGGCGCGGCCGTCGACAAAGGCCTCGTGCAGCGCGGTGGGCAGCGAGGCCGCCACCTGGTTGCCGTGCGAGGCGTAGATGTCGACGATGCGGCCGGCGGCGATGCCCAGGCGCTTGGCCATGTGCTGCATGCCCAGGTGGCTGGCCTGATGGGGCACCACGCAATCTATGCTGTTCAGTCCGCCCGGCGTGGCATCCATCAACGCATCCAGGAAGTCCGGCATCAATCGCGATGCCAGCTTGAAAACCGCCTTGCCGTTCATGTCGAACAGGAAATCCCCGTCCGCGACGCCGCGGCGCGGGTTGCGCTGGGTGCCGCCCGCGCGTATCTCGCAGAAGTTGCGGCCTTCCGGATAGGTGGCCAGCTTGAAAGTCTTCAGGCCGTGGCCCGGCGCCGAGCGCTCGACGATGGCCGCCGCCGCCCCATCGCCGAAGATCAGCGAAGCCTCGGGATCGGCCCAGTTCAGGCCGCGCGAGGCCAGGTCGGCCGATACGATGGCAATTCGGCGATACGCGCCCGACAGCAACAGGCTGTCCGCCACCTGCAGCGCGGACAGAAAGCTGAGACAACTGGTATTGACGTCGAAAGCGGGCAGGCCGGCGGGCAGCCCGGCGGCATGGGCGATGAAGCTGGCGGTGCCGGGCAAGGCCTGCTCCGGAATGCCGCAGGCGCCGATCAGCAAGTCTATCTCCGACGCTTGCATTGCCGCGCGCGCCAAAGCATCGTTCAGCGCGCGGGCGCCCAGCAGGCTTTGCGACTCGTGGTCGCCGGCGAAATGCCGGGTGTGGACGCCGCTTTTCTTCAGGGTATGGCCGCGGCGGCAGCCAAGCTTGATGTCAAGATCGTCAGCGGTGACGGGATGGCTCGGCAGTGCTTTGCCGGTTGCAATCAAATTCATTCAGGCTCAAGGTGCAATTCAGATTCGGCCGCATTTTCATGCACTGGAACATTTTCAGACAAGTCCGTTCACATAAAAATCATTCAAGCATGCGGAGCGCGCCCAGATGAAACCTTCGCCAGGCAATACTCTGAAGCATGACTGTCAATTAGGACAGTTGCTGGTTTGCCATGAAGAGAAATGCTGTTTTTTTCGCTACCGCAAGACGTGAAAAAACATTGCGGCGCGGCCGGAAAATAGACCGCGTCGTGAGAAATGCTCATTGGTCGGAATGAGGACAGGCCTGTGTTGCGCTGAAGACTCGCATGATCCATCCGATCCGCGCATACTCAGCTCACGATAATCGCCGATGAGTCGAGAGAGAGCCATGGCAAAAGGCCGCTCATTGCGTCAGCAGCGCTCGCCATCTCATTTGTCCGCTGATCGTACCCAGGCGCGCATTCCGCGCCTGCAGGCGGACATGGGATGCGATCAGGCGCTGAAGCGCATCGCGCTGGAATGTCTGCGGCACCTTTTGGCCAATACGCCAGCCATTTGCGAAGGGAACGAGGCCGAGCCCGTCCACCAGGCCCGCGTGGCGATCCGCCGGCTGAGAACCGCGCTTGCCATATTCTCGCCCCTGGTTCGGGGACGGAAATGGAAAGCTGTATCGGGCGACTTGAAATGGCTGGCCGGCATACTCGGCAAAGCGCGCGACCTGGATGTGCTGGCGCTGGAAACGCTTCCCGCCCTCCAGGCCGAGCTGCGGGACGCCAGCCTGGCGCCTGCCGCGGCCGCGTTGAGCGCGGCCCGCCAGGACAGCCGCGCCGCTTGCCGCGTAGCACTGGCGTCTAGGCGCTGGACCGCGCTGCCTCCTGGATTGCTGAATGGCCTGGCCAGGCTGCCGGCGTGCCGGCAGCCTGCGTTGCCAGTGCTGGCAAACCAGTCGCTGAAGCGGCAGCGCAAAACCGTTTGCGAACTGCAGGCGAAATCCAGACATTCGATCGGGCAATGGCACGAATTGCGAAAACAGGGCAAAAAACTGCGCTATGCGGCCGAGTTTTTCACCGATCTGCGATTGAGCCGGAACGACAAGCGCCTGCTCGGCAAGCTGCAGGCTTTGCAGCGGCGCTTGGGCGATTATAACGATGCCATCATCGGCCGGGAGTGGTTGCTCCGGCATCTCGCTCCGGAAGACATGCCTGAGCGATTGGAGCAAATATTGGGCCGGCGGATCCGGCTCGCGGAAGAAAGCTTGCTTTCAGCCGAACACCGGTCTTGAAACCCATGCGACCGGCGCGTCATGCCGGAAAAAATACCGCCAGCCATACGCTGCGCTGTTCGGGATCGGTCCACGCGACCCTGTGGCGGCGATGGGCCGGGATCATGACCGCATCGCCAGGCTCCAGCCGCATCTGCTGATCTGGTTCGGCGAATTCCAATATCGCGGCGCCGGATAGCAGCGACACCCATTCATGCTCATTCTGGTCATACCAGAAGCCATCCGGCGAACAATGTCCGTTTGACACGATGCGTTCCATGCGAAACCCCTGGCCGCCAGAAAGAATTTCCTGGCACCACTCCTCTGGGAGCTCGCCGGGAATATGGTCGAACAGATTGTTTTTCATGATCAGCATGGCCTTGTCGCTCCCCTGGGATGCATTCTACTGAACGCAGGATAGTCCGCCAGTCGGGTCTTTTATCGGCGGAAATATCTGATTTTACTCATGACTCGCAGCCGGGTCTGGCGGGGTCATGAATAGTGCGATCGCTGATTGCGGTTTTGCTTGCAGGGGGAAATCATGAGCCGTGGTGTATTGGGGTTTAATGGGGAGCGCCTTGACCCGGCACGCGGATTCGCTCTCCTCGGAAAGGGTTGCCGAGCCTACAGTCCGGCATTGATGCGTTTTCATTGCCCGGACAGTCTGAGTCCATTTGGCGCCGGCGGGATCAATTCCTACGCCTATTGCAGCGGAGACCCGGTCAATCGGGCCGACCCCTCTGGGCATCTGAGCTGGCAAGCCTGGGCGGGGATTGGCTTGGCCGCGGCAGGTTTGGCGCTGGCGGCCTATACCGCAGGCAGCTCGATTGCCGCCGCCGGCGGCATGATCTCTGCGCTGGAAAGCGCCTCTGCCGCATCGTTGGCGATAGGCGGAGCCGCCGTGGTGGCGGATGCGGCGGCAATCGCGAGCGAGACGGTTGGCGCGAGCCATCCGACAGCGTCATCTGTCTTGGGATGGGTGTCGCTATCCGCGGGGATGCTGTCACTGGGTGCGGGACTGGTCTCCACAGGACACCGAGCCCTCAGGCAGTCAGGGAAAGCCAGCGATTCCATGGTGATGGATCTGGATAGCGAATTCAGGTTCGTTGCCGCGCTTGGCCGTACGGCGAGAAGAGGGGCGAATCCCGACTCGATGATGTCTGTAGTATTCGAAGATCATTTTCAGAATGGATTGCGGCTGAACATCTGGGCGCATGGGAGGAATCCCGATCTCATCTTCATAAATGGACGAACATTCAATGCCCGCACACTGCTCGAACTTCTCGACGCCGTAGGCGTGGATCTGGCAGATTACGATGCTATCAGGTTTATAACCTGCAACTCGGTAAATCTGGCGCGGGCATTTGTGAGAAATTTGCCAGTCGCCGGAGATTTGCCGATAAATTCAATGCAAACCGTTACTGGTTTTCGAGGAGAGGTGACCGTTCAGGGGCATGCCGTTGCTGCGCTCAGGCGGATATCCGCGGAGGTGCGTAATTTTCCAGACGCCGAGGCGCGGATACGTTTTGCTCAAGCCGTGGAGCGATACCCTGACCAGGCGATCATCGAGGGCGTCAATATTTTCGCGGATCTGGAGTTTTTCCGTATCGCGCATGGCAATCCTGTTTCATTCAGGCGGTCGCCAGCCCAGAGAGAGATCATAGAGCAGACGGAGGGATATCCCCCGCCGGCTTGGGGTGGACTGGCCTAGTTTTCCCGGCAAGACCGGCGCCATCTTTTCAAGCCAGGCTTTAGATGCGGCAACCCTGGCGGTTCATCTTGTCCTGCACGTCGCGCAGCTTGGTGAACAGGTCTTGGATGGTGGAGTTGTTCTTTGGCTCCATCTGGGCCATGTAGTAGTCGCGCCATGAGCGCAGCGTTTCGCATGACGGCTGCGCAGGCAGGGGACTCTGGGCAATGATAGGGCGCGTGTAGACGGGTTGGGGGCTGCTGTAGGGATGGGCGCGAGCCGGCGGCGGAGGCGGGTAGTTCTCGTTGAGCTGCAAGGCGCGCTTGGGTTTGAAACCACTGGGGCACTCGGTTGCATTGGTGAATTCAACCCTGCCGCCGCCGACGCATTCCAGGACTTGCGCGCCGACATGGCTGCTGAGCAACGCGATGGTTGATGCCAACAAGATTTTTGACCGCATGACGCCCGTCCGAAAAATGACTTTGTCATTTTACCTCTTCGATCATCATCCAGGGAAGTCTGTGGTTGATCAATCGCCGGTGTCTGGCCGCCGAGTCAATCAGCTGATAGTATCTGTCGCTCAGTCATTGGGGAGTAGCCTTTCCCGGCCAGCCCGGGAAGTCCACGTCAACAAACTTGAGGCCTCACGCCTCATGGCGTGGTCAGCTTGTATTGCGCTTAACCGCAAGGCAAGTCAGGCAAGACCTTTGGCCGCGATGCGTTTGCCAGCCGGGCAAGCCGCATGGCGCGCCATCGGTTTTCGCTTGCCCGGCTGGATGGCTTTCATGTTTGTCACGTTTGTTCTGTTTTTCCTCTCCGCCGGCGCGATCTACGCCTCCTGTGAATATTTCGTCAACGGCATTGAATGGCTGGGCCGTCGCTTGAACCTGGGCGCCACCGCCATAGGATCGGTGCTTGCCGCATTTGGCACCGCGCTGCCTGAATGCGCGGTGACGCTGATGGCGGTAGCGTTCGGCAGCACGCCGGAGCAACGCGACCTTGGCGTCGGGGCGGCCATGGGCGGCCCCCTGGTGCTTGCCACGCTTGCCTATGCGGTGGTCGGGCTGACCCTTCTGGCGAATCGCAAGCGCCTGGGCCGCGGCCATGGGCAGACGCAGGCCGACCACGTCCGGCTGAGCCGGGACCAGGCGGCGTTTTTCGGCGTGTTCGCGCTCAAGGTCGCACTGGGGCTGTTCGCCTTCACCATCAAGCCCTGGCTGGGCCTGGTGTTCTTGGCCGCTTATGCCGCCTATGTCTGGCGCGAGGTACGCGATGCGGAAACCTCGGAGGACGAGGAGGCGCTTGAGCCCTTGAAAATCCGGCCCTCGGCTGATGAGTCCTCTTTGGGCTGGCCGCTGTTGCAGACGCTGCTGGCCTTGATCGCCATCGGCCTGGCTTCCCACACCTTCGTGGCGCAGCTGGAAGCCATCGGTTTGGCCATCGGCTGGCCGGCGCACCTGACCGCCTTGTTGCTTAGTCCTGTGGCGACAGAACTGCCGGAAATCATGAATGCCCTTATCTGGGTGCGCCAAGGCAAGGAGCGCCTGGCCTTGGCCAATATTTCCGGCGCAATGATGATTCAGGCCACGATACCCAGCGCGCTGGGGCTCTTCTTCACCCCCTGGCTGCTCGACGCCTCTTTGCTGGCCGCCGGCGCGGTCACGGCCTTGGCTATCGCCATTCTCTGGTTCAATTTCCGACGCGGCGCGGTCGATGGCCGTGCATTGGTGGCGGTCGGCGGCCTGTACGGCGTTTTCGCATTGCTGATCGCCGGTGGCTTCTGACGCCATGCCCGGGTAAAACTCGATGCCTGCGTGGTTGGTCGTGCCTGGCTGCCGTCCCGTTTCATCGGCGGCCAAATGGACCCGGATGTCGACAAGCCGGGATCAAACCCAATAAATTTCCCGTTCAAAGCGGGCCGCTTACAGAGCTGCCCGCCATGCCCATGCAACGCGCGGATAATCCACAAGTTGTGGCAAGACGGTGAAAACTCGATAATCTATTTGAGAAAGGGGAGCTCACCCTATCCAGGACTTACGCAACAGCACCCAAAGGTATCTTTCAATAAATAATTTTGACTAATTGGATGGGCACCCACATGAGAGCATTGGTCTTGACGGTGTTATTCTGTCTGTACACGGCGATCACACATGCGGCAGGAATTAAGTTTGCTCAAGTCCCAGCCGATGCAAATGGCCCGGCGCTCAAGGCGATGGTGTGGACGCCATGCGCCGTGAGTGCGCAAGAAGTACCCATCGGGCCTATGGCCATGGAGGGTCTTTTCTTAGCCACCACGATCTTGCCGAGCGGCTGGCTGATGCGGGTTTTATCGTGGTGGCCATTAACCATCCCGGCGATACGTTCTCGGATATGAGCCACGCGGCCGAACTGTCCGAGTTCGTGGAGCGTCCGGTCGACATAAAGCGGTTGATCGACTACTTGCTGAGCGAGGCGCCGGACGCGCCAAAAATCGACCATGCATCGATAGGCTTTTTCGGTTTTTCGCGCGGAGGCTATACCGGGCTTGTATTGGCGGGCGGCAATCCAGATTTTCTTAACGCCAATGTCCCCTGTGCGGACCTGAATCTTCCCATGTGCGCACAGCTCCGGCGAAAACAGGTCCCCAAGGGGCCATGGACTCACGATGCGCGGATCAAAGCCTACATCATTGCGGACCCGCTCAACGAGTTTCCAACAGCAGACAGTCTGAAAAGTGTAAAAGCGCCCATTCAGCTCTGGGCTTCACAACATGGCGGTGACGGCGTATTACCGGAAACTGTTCCTGCACTAGCCAATGCGCTTCCCATCAGGCCAGAATTTCACCTTGTGTCCGGTTCGGCGCATTTTGCCTTTCTTGCGCCTTGCCCTGAAGCATTGGAGAAAGATGCGCCTGAGCTCTGCGTCGACGCGCCAGGATTTGACCGCATAGCCTTCCACAAAGAGCTTGGCGAGAAGGCGCTTGAGTTTTTTCAAGCCAACATTGGCAATGCACGCCATGCAGGCGTTGCAGACTAACGGATGAGCTTGATCCAACGCCCGAAGGCCCAATTGCGTCGCACCGAAGTAGTGCGAGATATTCTAAAAAAGCCGCGCGGTACTGCCCAGGAAGGCGTTCCAGCAATCGAGCCACTAACCCGATGCGCTCCTCTCGTACCACCCTTTGCTCGCATTAACAACGTGGACGACCAGCAGCATTACCGGCACCTCGATCAGTACACCAACCACCGTAGCCAGGGCCGCGCCCGACTGGAAGCCGAACAGGCTGATCGCTGCCGCCACAGCCAGCTCAAAGAAGTTGGAAGCGCCGATCAGGGCGGATGGGCAGGCTACTGAGTGCTTTTCTCCGACGCGGTGATTGAGCCAGTAGGCCAATGCTGAATTGAAGAACACCTGAATCAGAATAGGCACGGCTAGCAGGGCGATCACCAAGGGTTGTCGCAGGATGGCGTTGCCTTGGAAGGCAAACAGTAGCACCAAGGTCAGCAATAGCGCCGTGATCGACCATGGCTGGATGCGATGCAACGTGGCATCAAATACCGCTTGGCCTTTGCTCAGCAGTGTCTTGCGAATGGCCTGCGCGATCAGCACCGGCACCACGATGTATAGACCTACAGAAGTCAGCAGCGTGGCCCACGGCACGGTGATGTTGGAGACACCCAGCAGCAGGCCTACCAGTGGCGCGAAGGCGAACACCATAATCAGGTCGTTCAGTGCGACTTGGGATAGCGTGAAATACGGATCGCCGTCAGTCAGCCGACTCCAGACAAACACCATGGCGGTGCATGGCGCAGCCGCTAGTAGGATCAGGCCAGCAATATAGCTGTCCAACTGCTCAGCCGGCAAAAGCGGCGCAAACAAAACCCGAATGAACAGCCAGGCCAGAAAGGCCATCGAGAACGGCTTCACCATCCAGTTGATGAACAAGGTAACGCCGATGCCTTTCGTGTGCGCCTTGACTTGATCCAGCGCGCCGAAGTCGATTTTCAACAGCATCGGGATAATCATCACCCAAATCAGCAGGCCGACCGGAAAATTGACCTGGGCGATTTCCAAACCAGCAATCATGTGGAATGCGGAAGGGAAGAACTGCCCTAGGCCGATTCCGATCACGATGCAGATGGCGACCCAGGCTGTCAGATAGCGTTCAAACAGATTCAGAGATGTGCTGGCGGTGCTGGCGCCGGCGACTTCAGAAGGGGAGGACATGCCATTCTCCGCAAAATAGAGGGTATGTGACGCCGTGAGGGCTGACTCAGCGGTGTAGCGTGCCGATGCGCTCCAGCTCTGTCTTGAGACGAAGCGGATCTTCGCGCAGCGTATCCAATGGCAACGCTAGAAAAGCCTCAATTCGCGCCCGCAGGATGCGATAGGCCGCCAGAAAGGCGGCATCAATTTCCTCATTGCTGCCTTTCGCGTGCGCCGGATCGTCTACACCCCAATGGCTGCGCAGCGCCGGTCCCAGGAACACGGGACAGGTCTCGCCGGCAGCGCTGGCGCATACCGTAATCACGATATCCGGCGTAACCGGCAGATCATCCCAGGATTTGCTGCGGTAGCCATCGGTGGCAATTCCTTCTCGCGTTAGCAAAGCCAGCGAGCGAGGATGAACTTGGCCTGTCGGTTGGCTTCCGGCGCTCATCGCATGCCAGCCAGCCGGTGCTAGGTGGTTAAAAACTGCTTCAGCCAGGATGGAGCGGCAGGAATTGCCCGTGCATAAGAACAGCACATTTGCCGTAGGTTGATTCATGATGAGTTCGCCTCTTTCAGCAAGTGCCATCGCAGGGCGGCACATTGTTTGCTGGCGTGCAGGTTTCGCCGCGACAACAGTTTTCGGTCAGAAAACCTAGCAAGGCGTTCATCTGCTCGTAGTTGGCTGAGTAGTAGATAAAGCGCCCCTCTTGGCGGGACAAAATCAGCCCGGCATGAGATAGCTCCTTCAAATGAAAGGACAGCGTGGCATTAGCCACAGCAAGCCGTTCTCCGATCTGGCCGACTGCCAGGCCTTCAGGGCCTTGCTGAACCAGAAGTCGATAAATCGCTAGGCGAGTGTCCTGCGCCAAGGCGGCCAAGAGCGTGACAGCACTTTTCATTTCCATATTTCCATATTTATGGAAATAAAAACTCCGGTCAAGAAAAATGTGCGAACTAGATCCTCCGCAGGGTATCAATGACCGGCTCGGGAGACCGCGCTCGCGCGCGAAGTCGTCTTCACCCCGAAAAGCTTTTCCATGCCGGCGACCTGTCCGCCGAACTACGAATTCACGCTGAGCAGCGGCCAGCACTTCTCGTACTCGTTCGAATGGTTCTGCAAGTACGCCAGCGCCATCCGCGCCTACTTCATCAAGGGAAGCGGGTAGGAATGGAATGCTATTAGTGACCCTTATGCCTCGTGATTGCAGCCGTCGGCCTGCCGGTGTTGCTTGTGTACTTGATCAAGAATGTGCGGTAGCGGCCTAGCCAAACCGCCTGTTCGTCATTCACAAAAGGACAGGTGCACGAATGCGGCATTGTGGTATGGTGCTAGCTTGCTTATAACTGCCTCAACTATAAGACAATGAAACAAATCTCCTTCCTCCTGGCCAGCATATTGCTGGCCTTTGTCTTGACCTCCTGCGCCACCACCAATGCAGCGGAATCCAATGATCCTTACCTGAGGAATGGCATTGGCTTGAGTGTCTATTCTGCAAACTATGTTAATCGGGCGGTGTTCTTCCGTTTGGATGATGGGGTTAATGGAGGCGGAGCCCCGGCGGCCGCAAAAGATGGAAAGCCAGGCACGGGCGGTTCTATGTGTTGTTTCAACATAACCGACTTGAAGAAGCCAGTGAAGATTGAGCTGAATTGGCACTCTGTATCCGAGCCGCCTGTCATGGGTCCTGATCAGAATTTTATAGAAGGAAAGGTTTTAATTCCTCCAGTAAAAAAAATAGTAACAGCCAGATTGCCTCAGAGATTGCCACGCATTATCCCGAATGATCATATAAATAGCGAAGATGTGATGTGCGTAGTAATCAGAGACCTTGAAAAGGTTGAATTAAAATACGCTAACGAATACGATTGCAGGGATAAGTAGATGACTCTCAGGCAAGCGGGTGCTTACATCGACGATCAGGCATTATTAGCTGCACATAAAGCCGCCAAAATGGCTAGATTGTCGTGCGAAATCGGTGGCGAAACTTGGAAAGAGAAAATTGAATGTAAGTTCTTTCCGAAATTCACCATCTTTTTTGATGGCACAATGAACAATCTGAATACCTCGCCGGATAATAAGTCCAATGTGGCCCGCTTATTTCTGACCGCCTACGACGACAGAGGTAAAGAATACTATCCCCGCTACATCACTGGCGTTGGCACTTTATACGAACCCAAGGACAATCCCGAAGTTGGCGTAGACAAAGGCGGCAATATGGGTGCCGGTTTCGGCAAGGGTGGCGATATGCGCCTGAAGGACGCCATCCTTTTTATTGAGAAGACATTAGGCAGGAATTACACAACGGCCATTGCGCATATCAAAATGCTCCGGGTGGATGTAATTGGTTTCTCGCGCGGGGCAACACTTGCCCGAGCATTCGTATACGGCATGACTGTTCCCTTGGAAATCGGCTTTCTCGGCCTGTTTGATACTGTGGCCTCGGTGGGCGGGCCGCAGTTGCACGCGGATTGGGCCAAAGACTTGCGCGTGCCGTCCGCTGTAAAACGCTGCGTCCATCTCGTCGCCGCGCATGAAGTCCGCAAAGCCTTCCCGTTGGACTCCATCCAATACAAAAACAAATATCCCGACAATAGTGAAGAAGTTGTCTATCCCGGTGTGCATTCTGATGTAGGCGGCGGCTATTACCCGAACGAGCAAGGCCGCAGTCTGGAATACACCAAAATTCCTCTGCGGGAGATGTATTTAGAGGCGCTAAAAGCAGGCGTTGGATTGCAGTCGCTTACGGAGATGACAAAAGAGTATAGGGGCGAATTCACACCCGAAAATCGGGTGGAGCTCGTCGAAAAATATAAATCTTATATGGAGTATGTAAAAGCTCCGATAGGTGCAAAAAAAACATCGGATGCGAAAGCCAAAGAAGATAACTTGGTTTCATTGATATTGGCACATCGACCGGTATTCTTTAGGTGGCATGCAGATGTGGAACGCAGTGGCGATAAAACTCGACTTTTCTCTGGATTAGCAAAAGAGGCTGACTGTTCCGCGTGCTTATCCGCTCCAGCGGAACGCATCAAGGTCGAGAAAAATGAAAAGCTGTGGGCTAGTCGCAATATGAAGGATGCGACAGGGCAGGGCAAAGAGCTGGTTACAGAGCATAAGCGTCTTGCAAATCGCATTCCCTTCATCAAAGAACCTTATGAGCGCATAGGCAATGAAAACGTCGATCGGCCAAGGACGGATTATGAGGAACTCATTTACAGTGCTTGGACCAATCCGAATCCGTTGCCTAAATACATTATCGAGTTCTTTGAAGAGTATGTGCATGATTCCGTGGCGGCATTTGATAGCTGGCCATGCGCGCTATATGATCCACGAAAAATATTCATGCATGAAGATACCGTCCTAGCTCAACGGACAAGCCCTGAGACAGATGCAATTGCCTAGGTCGCACTATAGAGCGGTGAAACATGCTTTGACACTGGCGGTGCTTGCGACCCTGGCCGGATGCTCCTTGCCCGATACGGATGCAACCGTGACACGAGACACCGCAGTCTATGCGGCCGTGAATGATGCGCGCGACACGTATCTAAAGTACATCACTGACCATTCAAAAGCGCCTCGACACGGTGAGTCCAGCCACACCCCGGGTGACATCACGAATGAGGTAGTGGCCCGTTCGTGGTCTGTCATGAATCGTTACCTTGAATATCGAAAAGCTGGTGGAGTGCTGCCAAGTAGCTTGCCTCAACTGACTGGCTAGTAACGCCCAAGAAGGCCGCGAAGCGGCCTAGACGGGTGACTGGTATTACCCGTCTTTTTTCTCAATTTGAGAATTTTTCCGTAGGCCGGAGCGTCTTCCCGGGCCTTTGACTTTGCGCTTCTGTGGCTGCACCAGCCGGGTACATCTTGGACAGAATACTGGCGTAGCGATCAAGCAACTCCTGAGGTGGTGTCTCTGGGATGCGCAGCGGCATCAAGCCGATTTGCCGAATGACAGCATCACGCATCTTGTCTTGTTCCTCTTTCCCCAGGTGGCTGCTATCGTCCAGCTCTATCACCGCGATCATGGTCAGATCATTTTTGCAGATGAGGTAATCAGCCACTTTTTGGCTCATGGTTCTGCGTAGCCATTCACGTTGCCATCGGCTCCCGCCCTTGGTGTCTAGTATCTGGCTGAACGCCACTTGAGGGAAGACTAGAAAATTCGGACAGAGGCTGACAGTTAGTCGCCGATAGCATTCAATTTCACGGGGCGTCAGGATAGTGGGGCGCTTCAGCACAAATCGTGCTGCGCCGTAGCTGTTTGTTTTTTCTATCTCCTGTGACTCAGGCTCTTTCGTTGCCTTCTGCGCCTTCTGTTTTCCCGGCTTCAGTACAAGCCCAGCTACGCCGGCGAGGATGATGGAGATGATGAAGAAGCTGACCATGATATTCATTAGTCCGGAACTAAGGCATTGATGATCATGCCATATTTTGCTTGTTTTAAGCAGTTGCGTCGGTAGAAATCGCGCTCCATCATTAGCCGCTCAATTAGTGCTGACTGTTGCTCGATCAGGCATTGCGCGCGACGGTACTCGGGAAGACGCACAACGTCTGCGTGGTTCACCCGAATGCCTGTTGCTGGGCATACCAGGGCGTCGCCGCGATCGCATAGCCGGAACCCAGTGAACGGCCCGTATTGCGCGCCTAGGACCGTTTCTGAGCGATGGCGCAGCCATAGGTAGACCACGCGCGGCACTGGCTCGCGTCCACGCCGCCAGTAGGCCAGCTGTTGCGCGCTGACGCCGAGCTCGGCGGCCATTTCCTCAATGTCACCAAACGAAACAGCCCTGACGAGATCGTCAGGGCTGCAGGGGAATTCACACCACGGCTGATTCTTTTTCATACGAGCTTGAATTGTTGTCGGTGGAACTCCCTAGATCGGCAGTGTTGCGTAATTGGACCCCGTCCAAAAGGACAGTGCGCCTTTTAGGAACCGCCTGATTCTTGATAATACGCGATTTGACATAATATAGATTATGCGAATATAGGCCATTAGGCTGTAAGGGTCTGCGTGCGGCTTGCATAGCTGGCGCCTGCTGGATCAGCTCATCGTTGTTCAACGCTTCCGCCATGAACATCGCTTGGCGTGATCATAGCTTTGGGCATCGCTATGTGTGCCGATCGGCCCAACCGACATCTTCTTGCTCTGGCAGCATCCCGATCGCCAGTTTCGACAGTTGGAGCACTTGTTCGAATCGCGCATGGAGCTCGGTTCCATCTGTCGAGCGGCGTATCGAATCCATCTGGAGGATTTTCTCCCACAGCGCGTAGCGATGCAGTTGTCGGTACGTCGAAAACAGCTCAAACGAATCCACGCCAACCATCTGCTGCAGTCCACTCGCCAGTTGCTGCACTTTCATGCGCAGCGGGTCGCGATCGTTTAGCCGCCTATGTTTGCTGAGCTGCGAGGCGATCTCGGGCAGCATGGGCGCCAGAATGTGGAGCTCAAGCAAATTGGCCTGCGCCCAAATCGCTTTTGCCCCAGCGGCTCCCTGGTCCTGTCGGGACTGCACCTCAGCCAGCCACCATAACGGTGGCAAGTCATCCCACTCTTCGTCGAGGGGTTGCGGTGCCCTGCCGATGACTCCTAGCACGAAGGTAAGCGACAGGTACTGCACGACAGCCCAATAGTCCTCACGGTTTCCAGAGTACGCCGACCAGTAGTATTGCCGGGCGCGAGCCAAGGCTCGCCATCCCTCATCACGCAACGTGGCGGCATGCTTTAACTCGCTTTCGCGCGGGTCCATGCTGAGCAGAAAACAGACTTCGGATGCGCGCTTTTCTGTGCTGGCCAAGAAGCCATGCAATCGTGCCGCCTCACCGGGATGGCGCTGAGTCAGGCCCTTCAGTCTCGTCACGGCGTCAGCGACGCGTTCGCGAGCTTGCGACAGCATGTTGAATCCAATGCCGCCGTCAGGCGCCGGCGCCGATTGGGTCTCAAACGGTTCGGCTGCCTCATCCTTTTCTATCGGCTGTTGGTTGACTTGCTGAGAGGTCTCCCACACCGCCTCGCCTGCAAATCGCAGCGTCACATCGATATGCGCCATCGCCCGGGCGATCTGGGCATCCGCGAGCCCCTTATCGAATCTGGGAGGAAACGCCGCATAGGCGGTAATGCTGGCCCAATCGTGGGTGTCTGGATACTCGCTGTGAAGACTGCGCCGCAAGGCAACCAACAGGTGACGAGGGTCCTCACCCCACAGAAAGCCAGTATAAAGCGTTTGTACGAAGCGGACTGAAGCGCCATAGGACAACGGGAACTGTGATCCGATCACCAAGGGGATGCCTGCCTCATGCAATGCGTGCGCCACGCTGGCGCCTGTGCCGATCACCGACCCTTGGTGCCCGCTGTCACACGACGCCATGGTGACCACGGAGGGCCGCGAATTGGCTGTTTGGCGTTCAGCCGTTGTCGCCCGCAACGCGGAAGCAAGACGCTTGCCGCTTACTTTGTCCATTTCTCCTTGAGGGCTGTTCACCGCGTGCAAGGCAATGCCGAAACTCTGGTCGATCTCCCCTGGCAGGTTGACTCCATGCGCGAGGATATGCACATGCGTGTATGCCGTCTTCGCGCAGGCCTGCTCGATGTCGCGGATGCTGGCGTTGCTCAATACAGTGAGGTGTCGCATGACTCGATCCCGTTGGCGCTCTGGCAAGTCGAGCTCGCTTTGAGCGATCCAGGGGTCCAGGGCCTGGCGGATGGCCAATAAATGCGCCTCCGCGGGAATCGCCGGCAGCCCTGGCGGAGACGCGAGCACGACCAGGATACGTGGGTGGACCGGCCATGAGACGGCGTCGTCGGTAACGCGGCGAATTTCCCGCGTCAGACATATCGGCCTTTGCGCCTGCAGCAACAGGTGCTGCCCTGCTCCTGGCTGGCCAGGCGGCGACAGCATCAATTCGAACGGTAATAGCGCCAGTTCGGCCGCGGACAGAACCAAGCGCAACTGGGTGTAACTATTGCCATCATCGCCAACCTCGTGTCCCGCCATGTCGGCTGTCAGCCCTGGCACTTGCCCGAACAAATCAGCCAGCGCGCGCGCCGTGTCTTGAAGCTGAAACCGGCGTGGCTCATCCCCTTGCCGATAGCTGAGCGCGGTCAATCGGTGAAGCATTTGCCCATGCTCGAAAGGAACAGCCAAGGTGACCGCCGGGTGGTTCTGGCACAGTGCCAGATAGGGTGTCAGCGGAGACAGCAGCTGGTTATTCGATGGACCATGGCGAAGCAGCTCCAGCGATATGGTATGCAATTCAGGCCTCCTTGCTCCGCAAGGTATTCGGTACCGGGATCAGCGTTTTTCGTCCTGCGGCGAGCGCTACACGCCGCAGTTCACCAAGGGTCCGGTCTCCGTCCTTCCAGATCGACACGACCGAGCAGCGCCGGATCACTAAACCATCGGCCTGATCCAGTTCGCCCATGCTGCGGCTCTTGATAAGCCGGTTGATCAACGTATTGAACGCCTGGGGGTCCTGGCGGGTTTGCGGCGAGATCTGGATAAGCCGTGCCCAGGTGCCGCTGTTGAAATAGCTTCCCTGCCCTTTCCTTCGGGAAAGAGAACGCTCTAGATGGGTGTGGCCCGCCACCAGAAAATCGATGCTCGGGTCAACCTGCTCATCCAGGGCGGTGAACGTGTCGTCAACTGCGTTCGGATTAAAGCTTTGGTCCTTATCAAGTCCATCCAGCCCCCTTCGCAATGCCTCCTCCGTCGACTTCCCCTGGATTAGCCCCCGTATGGCATCCATTACCCCCAGTTGCTGGGAGGCGGCGCCGGGCAAGAGCGCCATCGGATCTGCTTGCTGGCGCGCCATGTACTCCACGCCGTCCAGTAGTTGCCGCGATGATGGCAGCGGCCGGGTCGAGTTGACGAGCGCATCCGAGATTGGAAGAGCCTCGTCTTCGCCAAGCCAGCCGATATGGCTTTTGAATTTGTCCAGCCCCACCCGGCCGAGCACCGAGAGCACCGGCTGCAGTTTGCCGTACGCCTCTGGAGAAAGCGTCAGCAGAATGGGGATCGCGGCTTCCGTTTCCGGCTTGAGCAAGTCAACGAATGGATACTGGCGCTTGATGTCATTCATCACCTCGATGACCATTTTTGAGCCGGCATTCGGTTCGATGGGGTCGATGCGCCCGCCCCATTGGCCCGTTCTGGCAGCCATCCGGAGCTGCTCGTAATTGGCCCGGTTCCAGTCGTCCACCTCGTTTCCGTGCACAAAGAGAACATTCGCCTTGCCAACGCGACACGACACTCCCGTGCCATCGGCGACCAGCCGTATCCGGCCGCGTCGACTGTCGTCGCCGGCGCTCAGCATTTCCAATAAATGCCGCTGGACCCATGGCAGGGAAAGTTCGATGTCATGATTGCCGAGATTGATGATCAGGGTTCGATTCGCCGTCGAGACGAACCGCTGGATTGCCGGGAAAATGGCCGCAAAGGTACCGTCCCCCTTGATGCGCTCCAAATCTCCGATTGCCTTGTCGGGGTTAAAATGCCGCGCGCCGGGCTCGGCGAGAAAATCAATGAAATCGCCGTTGATGACCAGCGCAACGCGTTGCTCGGCGGGCTTTTGGCTGAGCGTATCCAGTAGCCAGACCAGTTCCTCGGTCGATCCGAAAATTTGAAAGCCTGGTTGCCCGCCAATATGGAGGTCTGAAATGCCATGGACTTCGTCAAAGTCCAAGTCGCTCACCATCGTGCGTCCTCCTCAAGATTCGCCAAGCGGCGCGTGCCGTGGCGAGGTCTTTATGCCCTCGGCAAAGCGCTGGCTGTTCGCCAAATGCCTAGATTCATTGCTTCGGATTGTTCTTTTACGGAATAACTGCCGGGAGCCGCATAAAGCGGACTTTCAACGCCCCAGACTGTTTGCGCGCTACGCAGGCAGCTGAGCAAATGCTCATCCAGCGCCGAGTCGCTCACCACTTCCCGCCGCTCCGCCAGACGCCGCGGCAGGCTCCAGCGATCCCAGAACACTGCGTGGCCTGCGTCGAGGAGCGCGCGAGCAAGTTCGAATGCTGGCTGCGTTCCGTCGGCGATGCGATAGCTGATGAATTGCAACGGGAGATCAAGCATCCGCTTCGCATAGGCTTGTATCTCCTCTCCGGAAACAAGCATCCTTGGGCTTTGCAGATATTGCCCGATTGGAGCGGTTGGTCGCCTCCAAAGCGGCATGACCTGCCCCTTGGTGTTCTGGGTCTGCAGTATTCTCAACAAGGGCCGCGCATCGAATAATGGAAACCAGCACGAGTCCGCGCTTGCAGCGAAGCGAAAACGTCCATCAGGAAGACGTTCCACTTTCTCGACGTTGATGCGCGCATCGAGCGATGGCGGCAAGGTCCCCCAGGGCGCATGCAACTGCCCGACCATCCAGATCACATCTCCTTCGCGCACCAAGGACGCGGCGCCCCGTGTCTGCCGAGTTGTGTGATAGCCAGGGCGTTTGAAACCATCGTCAGGCTCGCGCGGTTCCGCAAACCAGCTATCTGCATGCGCGGCGTGAATGCGCCGCGGTTGGTAGTGGATGATGTGCTGGGAGGTGTTCATGATTGCGACCCGTCGGAAGTCCATCCATGGCATTGGCAGGTGACAAACGAGCTGATGACAATATTCTAGGCAAACATGATGGTGTTTGCTGGCTGCTTAGTCCAATCTCGCCCAGGCCGCCGTTGAGTCGCCCTGCCCCATTGCCGCCCTCCCCCTCGGGTACAGGCTTGCGCGATCCGCGCAGTCATGACGACAGGCGGCATCGAGAGCGGCTCACGCATGCGGAGTGGTTCTTCAGATTAACCATTCCTCTGAATAGTTGGGCCATTGCTGTATCTTCCAGCGCAAATGGTCGCTTTCAGCGCGCATTTCCAATGCCGAGCTATTCATTGCAGATGCGCTGAAGTCTATGAATTTGAATTCATTCGCTGCCTTCTCGAACAAGATATTGCCATCGCTGATATCGCCATGCAGTATTCCCAGATCGTGGATTCTATCCATCGACTTCACCAGGGAACGTGCATGATCGCTTGTCAGTTCAAACAAAACATGATTATTGGAAAGCGGCACGCCTTTCACCAAAGGCATTTTTATGCTGCGGGGAGGTTTTACTTTTGCTGTGGTTGAGGCATGAACTCTATTGAAAATCGATGCCTCATTGCTGAGCTGTCTTAGATCCACTTGCTGGTTTTTATATTCTTTTATTAAGAAATTCCCTTTTTTATATAATATCGCCTCGCTGCCTTCGCTGAAGACGGCGCGTCTGCGCAGGAAAGGGATTCGCTCCTGGATGGCGCGCCATATTCCGGCATGCCCAGACCCAGCCTGGCCTGCTGTGGTTTCCGCTCTGACGCCTCCAGACATCATCAATCCACCAAACGGACGATCACTGCTTCCCGGCAGCAAGCCGATTAATGAACGCGCCCCAGGCGCAGCCCAAGTCAAGGCCAGCGAGCTGAGTCCGCTCACACTCCCTGCCCCAAGCGCGGCCCACCCCAATGCAGCTGCGGCTTGGGGGTCCGATGCCTCCACAAACTGTTGCGCGATGGCCAAGCCGGCGGATGCCGCCGCGCTGATGACCGATACGGTGGACAACACCGCGGCCAGTGATGTCCCTCCAGATATCGGCGTCAGCAAGACGCCCAAACTCATCCCGACGCCAATGCCCAGCCACCCCCAGAAGCTGTGGCGCCCAGCAGGATCGACACGGTTGATCGGGTCGCCGGCGCAATAGGCATACGGATTGAGCCCGCCGCCGCCGAATGGGCTGGCATGGTCAGGGCTGATGAAACGCATCATCGTTGGGCTATGCGCCCGATGCCCGTTTCCCAGTTGGTAATGCCCATTTGCGGGATCCAGCCGTTCGCCATTGAATCGCAGCACGCCTTCGCCCATAGCAGTCTCCCAGAAGCCAATTGAAACGTTCAAACTGCCCGGAGAGCTTTCTGCAGGGATATGGCGGCGGCTGATTTGCGGAGAGTCCGAAAGATCGCACCCAGTTGAAAGTCTTGTATCGATCGACCCTTGCTCATAGAATCGACGTTCTATTGCGGAGATGGCATTCCTCCCGTAACCACCCCTAGAGGGTTGATGATGCCTACGGTATTCCTGGCACGGAAGCTGTAGGCGCGCGCCCTATCCCCTGTCCGTCCAGGCGTTTAGATTCGACTGTATTGGACATTCCATGATGCAAAGAAAATTGCCGGCTCTGTCATTTGCGCTGTCTTTCATCGGCAAATGGTCGTTGCTTTCCGCGCTGGTCGCCGCCTTGTCCGGCACGGCATCCGCGTTTTTCCTGTTCGCGCTCGAGCAAGCTACGCGCACCCGACTCGCTCACCCATGGCTGATCTGGTTATTGCCGCTTGGAGGCTTTGCCGTTGGAATGGCCTATCTGCGGCTGGGGAAGGAAGTTGAAGGCGGCAATAATCTGCTGATAGACGAAATTCACGATCCCCAAAAAACCGTGCCGCTGCGCATGGTCCCTCTAGTGCTGACCGGCACAGTCGTTACCCACCTGTTCGGCGGCTCGGCCGGACGAGAAGGCACCGCGGTGCAAATGGGAGGCGCGCTGGCCGACCAGGTCCATAAGGTGCTGCCTTTGCAGCCTGAAGACAGGCGCATGCTGTTGATGGCCGGGATCAGCGTCGGTTTTGCTTCGGTTTTCGGCACCCCGCTCGCCGGCGCGATTTTCGGCCTAGAGATGCTCGCCATTGGGCGCTTGCGCTACGATGCGATCCTGCCCTGTCTGGCTGCCGCCATTCTCGGCGATCAGGCGAGCTTGCTTTGGGGCGTGCATCATACCTTCTACCGGATTCCCTTCATTCCCGCTCTCGATGCCTGGGGACTGTGCGCCTCGGTTCTGGCCGGGGCGGCGTTCGGCCTGACCGGCAAACTGTTCGCGGAGTCCGTGCACTGGTTGGCCGATTGTCTGAGGCGCCGCATCGCGTTCGCGCCGCTGCGGCCTTTGATCGGCGGAGGCGCCATCGCCGTCGCGGCATCGCTGATGGATGCGCGGGCTTATCTTGGCCTGGGCATTCCGACCCTTGTTTCCGCCTTCCAGCAGCCGCTGTCGCCCTATGACGTCATCGGCAAGCTGGGTTTTACCGTCGCGACGCTCGGTTCCGGCTTCAAGGGCGGCGAAGTGACGCCGCTGTTCTACATCGGCGCGGCGCTGGGCAATATGCTGGCCCCCCTGTTGCACCTGCCCTTCCCCTTGCTGGCCGGCATGGGTTTCGTGGCGGTGTTTGCCGGCGCGGCCAATACGCCGCTCGCCTCCACCGTGATGGCTCTGGAACTGTTCGGTTCGGAGATCGGCGTTTACGCCGGCATGGCCTGCGTGGTCGCTTACCTGTTTTCGGGCCATTCCAGCATCTATCGGGCTCAACGCATAGGCGTGGCCAAGCGTCGCGGCGTGCCGGAAAACATCAGACTGGCCGATTGGCCGGCTTTGCGCCAGGCAACGAGGCGGAAACAGGAGACCTCGGGCCCTGACGCCGGCTAGCGCGCCGTTCCCGGCGGCACGCCCAACAGCTTCATCTCCATCGGCGGCGCGTCCCGCGGCAGCCATTTGTTGTAGATGCGCTTGAACGTGCCGTCCTTTTTGATGGCGGCGAAGCCATCCTGCCAACGCTTGACCTCTTCCGCGGAGGTGCCGCGGGAAAAGGCGAGATACAGCTCCAGCGACTCCAGCACCCGCACCACCTCCACCGCATTGGCTGGCTGATGGATATCCTTGAGCACCGAGGCGACGACGAAGCCGCCCTCCACCCACATATCGTAGCGGCCCATCAGCATTTTTTGCGCGGTCAGCTGCGGCGTCGGCGCCAGGTCCACCTCTACGAAACCGGCGGCGGACGCGGCGTCGGCGAAGATGCTGCCCCGATAAGCGCCCACGGGCCGCTGGTAGATGCCGGCGCCCAGCGCCAGCAGCTTGGCGGCTTCGCCCTTGCGGGCCAGCAGCACGGTTTGGGATACCGCGATCGGCCCCAGCAGGGTCATTTGCTTCTCCCTCGCCTCGCTGCGGCCGACAGTGAACAGCATCACGCCCGGCGTGGTCAGCAAATCCTTGTAGCCGCGCGCCCAGGGAACGACTTCGATCGGGCTGTTGTCGTGGATGCGGCCTTGGATCTCGCGCACCACTTCCACCGCCATGCCATCGGCAATGCCGTTGCGCTGAAAAGTAATGGGCGGCCATTCCTCGGTATAGATCGTCAGCGCATGCGCTCGGGCAGGCCAAGCGCACAGACTGAACATCAGCAAGATCAGAACGCGGGCCAGCATCGGGATTCTCCTACGCATAACTACTCATCTCTTGATAGTTCCCAACCGCCCCGTCTGCCGGCTTATTCGCTATAATCCCGCTTTGCGCCGCCAAGCCGTCGGCATTATCATTCGCGCACCTACCCATCTAAGGAACGTCATGAGCCGCATCACCCTCTCCCGTTTTCTGATCGAACAACAGCGCAAGGCCGGCACGCTTCCACCGGAGCTGCGCCTGCTGATCGAAACCGTGGGCCGCGCCTGCAAGGCCATCAGCTACTCGGTGAACAAGGGCGCGCTGGCCGACGTGCTGGGCGAGGCCGGCACCGGCAACATCCAGGGCGAGGCGCAGAAGAAGCTGGACGTGATCGCCAACGACTTCCTGCTGGACGCCAACGAGTGGGGCGGCAGCCTGGCCGCGATGGCGTCGGAAGAGATGGAGCTGCCCTACCACATCCCGGGCGAATACCCGAAGGGCGAATACCTGCTGATGTTCGACCCGCTGGACGGTTCGTCCAACATCGACGTCAACATCTCCGTCGGCACCATTTTCTCCATCCTGCGCTGCCCCGAGGGCGTGACGCAGCCGACAGAAACCGATTTCCTGCAGCCTGGCACCCACCAAGTCGCCGCCGGCTACACCGTGTACGGCCCGCAAACCATGCTGGTGCTGACCTTCGGCAGCGGCGTGCACGGCTTTACGCTGGACCGCGAGCACGGCTCTTTCGTGCTGACCCACCCGGACATGAAAGTGCCGGAACGCACCGCCGAATTCGCGATCAACATGTCCAATATGCGCCACTGGGAAGCGCCGGTGCGCCGCTACGTGGAGGAGATGCTGGCCGGCAAGACCGGCCCGCGCGGCCGCGATTTCAACATGCGCTGGGTGGCGTCGATGGTGGCCGAAGTGCATCGCATCATCACCCGCGGCGGCATCTTCATGTATCCGAAGGACGCGCGCGATCCGTCCAAGGCCGGCAAGCTGCGGCTGATGTACGAAGGCAACCCGATGGCCTTCATCATCGAGCAAGCCGGCGGCGCGGCCACCAACGGCCACCAGCGCATCCTGGACATCGTGCCGACCAAGCTGCACGAGCGCGTGGCGGTGTTCCTCGGCTCTAAGGAAGAAGTGGAACTGGTGACGCGCTATCATAGCGAACAGCAATAAGCCGCCAGTCGTCTTTCTGAACCAAGCCCGCGTCCTGCGGGCTTTTTGCCTTCAATCGAACAGCGATCCCTGCCGGGGCGGATCGGCGATTTCGCCTTCCGCGCGCATGGCCTCGGCGGAAAACAGCTGCAGAAAGGCGCGCGCCTGCTCCGGATTGCGGCAATGCAGCCACGCCTGGTAAAGCGCCGCGGGGATGATGGCCAGCGAGCGCTTTTCGTCGCCGGGCCTATGCATGCGCCCCATCACCGCGTGGCCGTCGGCATGGATGGTGATCTGGGTGAAGGCCAGGCTGATCGAGCCGTCCGCCTCGCGCCATTCGCGCCACAGGCCCGCCACTGCGAACGGCGCGCCGTCGGCCATGCTTATCTTTGTGCGCACCGCCCGACCGCTCTCGTAGCAGGGTTCATAAAACGCCTGCATCGGCACCAGGCACAGCTGGCAGTTGCGCCAGGCGTCGCGGTAGCTTCGCAGCTGGCCTATGGTTTCGACGCGGGCGTTCATGGTGCTGAGCCGCACGCCCGCCGGCTGGTGGCGCTTGGGAATGAAGCCATAGCTGGCGAAGCGCAAGCCATCCCGGGTCAGGATGGGAGCCGGGTAGTCCTGCCAGGCCTCGTCCGGCCATTGCCCGTCGCCGGGGTCGCAGCCTAACCATTCACGTAGCTGGCCGCGGCTGGGCGGAATGAAGTTGACGCACATGTTCCGGCCCTATCGCGCTTCGGTTTGACGGATGAAGACCGGCGGCACGCCGTCGATCAGCCAGACGCCGTTGTCGGAGCGGTAGAACGCCAGCCCGGCCTGCCGCATCGCGCGGGCATCGATCTCCAGCACCACGGGCTTGCCGTGGCGCGCGCCCACCTTGCGCGCGGTCTGCCCGTCGGCGGAAAGATGGACATGCTGGCGCTGGCCTGGCCGCAGCCCTTCGGCCAGGATGGCGTCGAGGAACCGGCTGGCGGTGCCGTGGTACAGCCTGTCGGGCGGCTCGCAGGCCGCCAGGCCCAGATCTATCTTGATCGAGTGGCCCTGGTTGGCGCGGATGCGCAGTCCATCCTCGCTGATGGCGAACCGCTGCTTGTCGTTGTCGAGAACAATCTTCTCCAGTTGCTTGCGGCCCAAGTTCCGGCCCTTGGCGGCAAGCCTGGCCAGCAGCTCGCCGATATCGGCCCAGCCCTGGTCGTCCAGTTGCAATCCTATGGTTTCCGGTTGATGCCTCAGTACCAGGCTGAGAAAACGCGAATGGTCGTCTTGCGTATTGCGCATGGCAGGATCTTGCTTGATTGGGTTTCGCGCAATCATACCGCGCGCGGATGCTCTTTCAAAACGCGGGCATGCCCCCATGTCATTCTTTCCATTCCCATCCAGGAGGCGAACGATGATAGACCTTCATTACTGGACCACGCCCAACGGCCACAAGATCACCCTGTTCCTCGAGGAGGCCGGCCTGCCTTACCGCATCGTGCCGGTGAACATCTCCGCCGGCGATCAGTTCCAGCCCGATTTCCTGCGCATCGCGCCCAATAATCGCATTCCGGCCATCGTCGACCATGCGCCGCAAGACGGCGGCGAACCGATCAGCCTGTTCGAATCCGGAGCCATCTTGCTGTATCTGGCCGACAAGACCGGCCGCTTCATTCCGCAAGACCTGCGCGGCCGCAACGAGGCGCTGCAGTGGCTGTTCTGGCAGATGGGCGGCCTGGGGCCGATGGCGGGCCAGAACCACCATTTCTCCCAGTACGCGCCGGAAAAGCTGCCATACGCGATCGACCGCTACGTGCGCGAGACCGCCCGCCTCTACCGCGTGCTGGACACGCATTTGTCCGACGGCCGCGACTTCATCGCCGGCGATTACTCGATCGCCGACATGGCCTGCTACCCGTGGATCGTGCCGCACCAGCGCCAGCAGCAGAACCTGGACGACTTCCCTTCGCTCAAGCGCTGGTTCGAGCGCATCGCCGAGCGTCCCGCGGTGAAGCGCGCCTATGCGCTGGCGGAAAGCGTCAATACCGCGCCGTCGGTCACCGAGGCCTCCCGCGCCATCCTGTTCGGCCAGGACGGCAAGCCGCGCGGCGGCTGATCCCGCTCCTTTCGCTTCCTTCCATGCGCGGCGGCCATCGGCCGCCGCTCTTTCAAATCTGATCGCTCCGCCGGATTTTGATCGGCTTTTCATCAGGAACTGTTGCCATCGCGCCGCTACAGTGCCCACATGCCCGGCCCCGCCGGCAAGCACCTGATCCGGAAGACGATATCACCGTGGAAGACATCAACACCTCTGGACGCGACGCCGTCGTCGTCCGCCTGCTCAATAGCCCGCTGCGCGGATGCGAGTTCACGCTGCAACCCGGAAAGACTCTGTTCCTGGTTGGGCCCGAGTCCGCGCTGGCCGCGGATGGGCTGCCGCCGGAGCTTCCGGCGGACAGCCTATTCGTGCCGCTGGCTGAGGGTGGCGTCAACTTCGAGCTGCTGCTGGACAACGGCTGCGCCCGGCTGAGGATTCTCGGGGATGAGGTGACGGAAAGCGAGGCGCCGTTCAACCAGCCGCTGTCAGTGGGCGCCTTGCGACTCGCGTTGCGGCCCCAGCATCTGCCGTGGCAGGCCGAGATCCTGAACGGCTTCGAACCGACCGGAGCGCCCGCGGCGCCATCTTCTGCGACCCCGGGCCGCGCCGGCCGCGCCCTGCTCGCGCTCGGTGCCTTGTGCGCCGTCGCACTGCTGGCCGCAGGAGGGCATTGGCTGTGGAACAGCCAGCAGAGACAGGTGGCCGAGCTGAGCGCGCTGCTGGGCGACGATGGGCAGCGCTTCCATGTGCTGCCGGGACGGGACGGCGTCTATTACGTCGCCGCCGCCGACGCCCGCGACGGCGTCTGGGCCAGGCAATCGTTATTGCGAGCCGAATTCCGCCAGCCGGTCCAGATCGTGGAGCCGGCCGGCGAAAGCGAGCGCGTGTCCCGCTGGCTGTCCGAAAGCCGGCCCGAATTGGCCTTTTACAGGCTGTTGTTGGACGACCCGCGCCGGCCGCAGCTGTGGATCAGCCGCCAGCGATCGCCGCTGGATGAAGCCTCCAGGCAGAAGCTGGCCAGCCAGCTGTCGGTACTGATGCCTTACGCCGAGCGCGTATCCATCGTGCCGGTGGACGACGAGGCCGCCTCCCGGCAGGCCGAGGAAGGGCTGAGCCGCCAGGCGCTGCCGTTTACCCGCAACGATCAGCGCGACAGCGTCACATTCGTGATCGCCGGCGCGCTCGACGACGGCGAGCTGCAGCGGGCGCGGCAATTCGTCGATGCCTACTATCGCCAATGGGGCGGACGCTATGTGCAGTTCGCCATCGAGTTGAAGGATGACTGGCTCAAGGGCAAGTCCTTCAAATATGGAAGCCAGGGCTATGTGAAGCTGAACAGCGGCCATTGGTATTTCCCCAAACCCCTCTGACCGAAAGGAACCACAGACATGCCAGACCCGGTGAATACCCCATGGAGCGGTTATCTGGATGGCGTTTCCAACCAATTCGACCAAGGCGTGCAGGATCTGCACGGCGCCGTCGAGCAGGCGCTGAAAGATCTTTCCGCGACGCCATCCGACCCGAAGCTGCTGGCGAAATACCAGAGCAAGCTGTCCGAGTACAACCTGTACCGCAACGCGCAATCCAACGCGGTCAAGGCGTTCAAGGACATCGACGCCGCCATCATCCAGAACTTCCGCTAAACCGCGCGCGCCGGCCTTTGCCGGCGCTCTTCACGGAGCTCATCATGAACGTCATCGGCCCCGCCGCATCGCAAGCGCTGGCACAGGCCAGCGATCTAGGACAGACAGACGCCGAAATGGTGTCGCTGGAAGATAGATTGATCCAGGCATTCTCCCGTTCAGCCGTGGCCACCGACGCCGAAAGAAACGACATCATGCAACGACTGGAGCGGCCGGAGTTGATCTCCAATCCAGCCGAGCTGTTCGCGTTGCAGCAGCGAACCGCCAATTACAACCTCGAGGTTTCGATGATCAGCACGCTGACCCGCAAAACCGTCGGCGCGGTGGAAAGCTTGCTGCGCTCATGATGAAGGCTTGCCTGAAAGCGTTGCTGCTGGCCGCGGCGCTGAGCGGTTGCCAGCAAAAGGACCTGCTGAAAGGATTGGATCAGCAGCAGGCCAACGAGGTGATCGCGGTGTTGCAGCGTCACAATATCGAAGCCGACAAGGCGGACCGTGGCAAAGCCGGTTTCAGCATCGCCGTGGCGCCTGCGGATTTCGCCGCGGCGGTGGACTGGCTGCGCGCCTACGACCTGCCTTCCAGGCCGAGGATGGAAGTGGCGCAGATGTTTCCCGCCGATTCGCTGGTCTCTTCGCCGCGGGCTGAGAAAGCTAGGCTCTATTCCGCGATAGAGCAGCGGCTGGAGCAGTCGCTGCAAACCATGGACGGCATCCTGTCCGCCCGGGTCCACGTCAGCTACGACCTGGACAGCGGCGAAGCCGGGCGCGCGTCCCAGCCCATGCATATCTCGGCGCTGGCGGTGTACGACCGCGATGTCGACGCCGCAGCGATGATCAACAACATCAAGCGTTTCCTGAAGAACAGCTTCGCCGAAGTCGACTACGACAACATCTCGGTGGTGTTGTCGCGCCGCGAAGAAGCGCAGCAGCAGCCTCCCGGCCCAGCGCCGAAAAGCAATGCCGCCTCCCTGTCCTGGCTGATCGCCGGGATCGGGTTGGCGCTGCTGGCCGGCATCGCCGCCTGGTGGCGGATGAGGCGCGGCTCCCGAGCCGGAGAGCCTCGCAATGGCTGAGCAGGCTGTCCAGCTGCGGGCCCTCCTGTTCGACCCCCTGTCCTACCTGCATCGGGACAGGCTGCGGCTGCCGCCCGCGCTTGCCGGCGCGGAACAGCGGCGCCTGGTCAACGATATGTTGATCGCCGGCTACCGTTTGAGAACCGACTGGTCGCCGGACCCTGCCGACAGGTCTCATGGCCTGTGGCTGGCCGAATGGCACCGGCTGCCCCAGGCGGCCTATCTGATGGGCTGCCAGTTGCTGCGGGCCAGGCTGGCCGCGAGAGGCGGCCTGCTGCGGCTGCCCGGCTGGGCGCGCGGTTTCGCCGCCATGCAGATCGGCGCCGAATGGCCGGCCGCGCCCCTGGACGAAGCGCCCGGCCACGACGCCATCCTGCTGGCCGGTTTCGGCCAGTTGCTGTCCTGGCGCGAACGCATGCCGGAAGCGCTGGCACAGCGGCTGCCGCTGCTTTTCCCCGCCTGGGTGGATGAGGCTTCGCCATGCATCCCGGCCCAAAACACCCTGTTACTTACCCTGGCCCTGCAATATGCCAAGAGACATCCCCATTTTCCGCCCTCCGAACGCGATTGAGGGCGTGCTGGTATGCCGCGAGCAGCTGCTGCGGCACGACAAGGCGGTCAGTCTGGAACGGGAGGCGCGCCGTCATGCGGCGCGCATCGTGCGCCAGGCCGAACAGGAGGCGGAAAGCCTCCGCGGCCGCGCGCTGCTGGACGGATACGGAGACGGCATGATCCAGGCGCTGGGCCAGCTGGCTCGCCACCTGGCCAATGGCGATGCCTTGCTGCGCCATTGCCGGGAAAGGCTGGAGGCCGAATCCCGGGCGATGCTGTCCGCTGCGGTCGACCACCCGGACGCCTTGCTGCTGGCCCTGGATGAATGGCTGCGGGAGCGGCGGAGGGAGGATGAATCCCGCACCCTGCACCTGCTGTTGCCGCAGCAAGCCCGCGCCTCTCAGGCTGAGTTGATGGCCCTGCTGGCCGAGTCCTGGGGCGGACGGCTGAGCCTGGATTACCACGCCGACAGCCGCTTCGTCATGTGCTGCGGCGAGCAGGCGGCGGAGTTCTCGCCGGAACTGTACGTGGAGCCCGCATCCAGCCAGGCGATGCAGGCGCTGGGCGACCTGCCGTCCCGCTGCCGCGGATTGTCCGCCGCCGCGCTGTCCGCCCTGCGAGACGAACTGGACAGAATGCTTGCCGACCAAGAAAACCGGGAGACCGAAACATGCTGAATCCGATAAGCGCCATCGGCGCGCAAGCCTTCTCTCAGAGCGGCGACGGCGTGCAATCGCTGCAACAGCGCGTCGCCGTTGCAGCGGACGCCGCCTCATCGGCGTCGTCCGCTTCTGGCGCCCAGCTGCAGGCCTTTCTGCAGGCGGTGCGGGACCTGCCGCCGCCGCTGGCCGACTCCCCGCAGGCGAAGCAGGAGCAGATCGACGCGATCGCCAGGCTGTTGCGCGAGTTCGGCGAAGGCGGCCAGCCCGCCTTCCCCACGCTGGCCCAGCAACTTGAAGTGATCGATATGGCGCTGAAGGAGGAAGGCGAGGCCTCGCCCCTGCGGGAGCCGTTGATGGGCGTGATGGTCAGCCTCGGCAATCTGCAGTTCCAGATGGACAAATGGATGCAGGACACGATGCTGTCGGACGGCACGCCCGAGGAGTTCGAATCCTGGTAAGCCCCGGCTAGTGAGCTTGCATCGCCTCTCCCCTGCGCTCGTGGCTGAAGCGGATCAGGATGGCGATGGCCAGCGCGACGATGCCGGCGACGATGGCCATCGCCAGACCGTAATCGCCGCCATTGGTCTTGGCCATGTGCGCCTGCAATGGGCTGTTGACCGAGGCCAGCAGATTGCCCAGCTGATAGACCAGGCCGGGGAAAGTGGCCCGCACCGCCGGCGGCGAGATTTCGTTCAAATGGGCGGGTATCACGCCCCAGGCGCCCTGCACCGATATCTGCATCAGAAAAGCGCCGATGGCCAGCGGCAACGGCGTGCTGGTGAACGCCCACAGCGGCAGCACCGGCAGCGCGAACAGCGCCGCCAGGGTGATGGCGTTGCGCCGGCCTATCTTTTCCGACAGGCTGCCCATCGTCAACCCGCCGACGATGGCGCCGACGTTCAGGCAAATGGCGATCAGCTGCACGGTGTGCGGATCGAACTTGTGCTGCACGCGCAGGAAAGTCGGATACATGTCTTGCGTGCCGTGCGAAAAGAAGTTGAAGCAGGTCATCAGGATGATGGCGTACAACGACAGCCTCCATTGCGCGGATATCGCCTGCAGCAGTCCGGGTTTATCGTGATGTTTCGAGGCTTCCCAGCTCGGGCTTTCCGGCACGTTGCGGCGGATGTACAGCGTCAGTAGCGCGGGCAGCAGGCTGAGCATGAACATGCCGCGCCAGCCTATGTGTTCGAACAGCTGGCCGAAGGCCAGCGTCGCCAGCAGGTAGCCGCTGGGGTAGCCGGCCTGCAGCAGGCCGGAGACGAATCCGCGCGATTCCTTGGGTATGCTTTCCATCGTCAGCGAAGAGCCCACGCCCCATTCCCCGCCCATCGCCACGCCGAACAGGGTTCGCAGCGCCAGCAGCGCCAGCAGGTTGGGCGCGAACGCCGATGAGAAGCCCAGCACCGAATACAGCACGATGTTCGCCATCAGCACCGGCCTGCGGCCGAAACGGTCAGCCAGCCGGCCGAATATCAGCGCGCCTATCGGCCGCGCCGCCAGGGTCAGCATGATCGCCCAGCTGACCGCTTCGATGTCGGCGCCGAACGCCTTGGCGACATCCTTCAGCACGAACACCATCAGGAAAAAGTCGAACGCGTCCAGCGTCCAGCCCAGATAGCAGGCGAACACCGTTTGTTTCTGCTCCTTGGTCCAAGCCATGCCTCTTCTCCAGTCCTAGTTATTGTCAGGTCGCCCACTCATGATAAGTGCATTTTTCGCAGGGGGTCTGGCATCGCAAAAAACAGCAACACACTTCCACGCGCCCCGCGGCGTCGCGCCAGCCCATTCCAATGCCCGCGGGCCCTGATGCGTTGATGAAGAAACATCCATACGCGCTTGCGGATTGGCTAATCTGGGAACACAACCGTATGAACCGAGGGGGAAAAGGAATGAGAATCCATCGCGCGTTTCTTGGACTTGCCTGCTGTGTCGCGCTGGTTTCATGCGGGGGCGGCGGAGGCGGGAGCGCAAGCACCGGCTCTTCCAGGCTATCCGGCACGATCGCCGTCGGCGCGCCGATGCAGAATGCCACTCTGACGGTGCTGGGCGCCAATGGCCAGACCGTCAGCGTCAGCGTCAATAGCGACGGCAGCTACAGCAACCTGGACGTCAGCGCGCTGACCGCGCCCTTCCGCCTGCAAGCCTGCGGCCTGGTCAACGCGGTCTATACCTGTCATTACGCCGTGGCCCAAAGCGCAGGCACCGCCAATGTCACGTCACTGACCACAGCGTTGGTCACGCTGGCCACCGGCAGCGACGCCGCCAGCATCATGAGCGGCGGCGCGCCGTCCGCCGGCGCGCTCAACAGCAGCCAGCAAACACTCCAAAACGCCTTATCGCAAGTGCTGGCCGCATCCGGCCTCAGCAGCGGCGCCGACCTCACCACCACGGCCTTCAGCGCCAACCGCACCGGCATGGACAAGGTGCTGGACGCCATCGCCGCCAATACCGGGACCAATAACGGGCATACCTTCGTGCAACTGGAAGGCCGTTTTGGCAGCAGCAACTTCTACGTGGACAATAGCGGCAGCCAGTCCGGCAGCCTGAGCGACAGCACCTTGCTCAACGGGCTGGGCTTGGATCTGACCAGCATCAGCCAGATCTTCGCCGCATTGAATAGCGCCGCCGGCAGCAGCAGCGCCAGCGCCTGCGCCACCGTGCTGAACAACAATGCCAGTATGCTGGATCCGCAGTTCACGCTCAGCATCAACCAGCAATCCCTCAATACCAGCAATTTCGCTTCGATGATCTGCGGCTTCCTGTCGCAAGGCAACTTGCTCGGCGGCAGCGTCGCCAACCCCGCTCTGCGCGATTGCGACTTCTCCGGCAGCGACAAAATCTGCACGGTCGGCTTTGACGTCATCAACGGCAGCGCCGTGCAGGAAGGCGCGGAAATGGCGGTGGTGCTGCGCAACGGCGCAACGGCATGGAAACTGCTGGGCCAGGCGTCGCCGTATGAAATACACGTCAACGCCAATGCGCAGCGCACGCTGCGGGTTGGCATCAGCAATCCGCAACCCAGCTATTACCGCGCGATTTCGTTTGACATCGGCACCAGCGCCAACGGCGTGAGCAACGCCGTGCAATCCGCCAAGGTTTACCAGCGCAACGCCGCCGGCACCGGCTGGGACGGCACGCCCATCGCCACGCTCAGCAACGCCGGCTGCAGCAGCCAGCCCAGGCTGACCATGCAAGGCAGCACGTGCGGCAGCACCTGGCTGGGACTGGACAGCTTCAACAATGGCAGCCTTGCATCCGGCGACGCTTTGATCTCCGCCTTCTTCCAGCGCGGACGGAGAGTGAAGATCGACCTGTACTCCGACAATGCCTTCAGCAGCCTGCTCGCCAGCGTCATTACACGCGTGGATGGCGTGCCGCCACAATCGTCCGAGCTGGCGACGCTGCCCTGGCTGACCCTGGACAGCGCCAGCCAGAGCGCGCTGGCCAACTATGCCAGCGCCCAAGGCGGCGCCTTGAGCTTCTCCTGGACTGGCAGCAATAGCGTCGTCCCGCATGATGCCTCATTCTGCAACGCCGGCAGCTGCAACAGCCCGGTGCAAATCGATCTGAGCGGCAAACTGGGCAGCGCCGGCAGCGCCAGCTTCAACCTGTCCAGCCTGACGCTGGCCTCCAGCGACTACAAGATGATCGCGCTGTACGGGCGAGACCGCAGCAATCTAGGCTTCGAAAGCAATTACGTCAGCTGCGCCAACGGCAGCAACAGCTGCCCCTGATCCGGCGCCCAGCCTGATCAGGCGCTGATTGTCCGATCCCCGCCAGGGCTTGCTTGTCGGCAGGTCCTGGCGGTAGCGGCCGTCTATCAGCACATCCACGAATTGCAGGATTTCCAATTCCCGCACTTCTTCGTAGTCATAGCCGGTCCACAACCAGATGTTTTTCTGCGGATAGCGCTGCTTGAACATGCGGCACAGTGCCAGAATCTCGTCGCGGTTGGCCGGCAGCAGCGGATCGCCGCCGGACAGGCTGAGGCCATCATGGCTTGCGCAGTGACGCAGCAATTCTTCCCTCGCCTCCGGCGTGAATGGCCGCCCGCTCTTGCGATCCCAGGTCGAGCGGTTGTGGCAGCCGTCGCAGGCGTGGGCGCAACCGGTGACGAAGAGCGTGACCCGCACGCCCTCGCCGTTGACCAGATCGCAGGTGTAATAGCGATCGTAATTCATCCCGCGCTCAATGCTCTCCGCCGAAGTGCTTGACCCGGCGCATCACTTCCTTCTGCTTGCCGGCATTGAACGGGCGCGAGTTGGGGCTGCCCAGATAGCCGCATACCCGGCGCGTCACCGACAGCGAGGCGCTGTCGCGGTTGCCGCACTGCGGGCAGCAGAAACCTTCCGTGTCCGCCTTCGCCTCGCCCATGAATCCGCAGGCGCCGCAAGAGTCCACCGGCGTGTTGCTGCCGAAATAAGGCACCCGTTCCAGCGCGTAATCCCATATGCGCTCCAGCGCCTGCAGATTGTGCTTCATGTTCGGCAGCTCGACGTAAGTGATGTGGCCGCCGCTGGCCAGCTCGGCATAGCCGGCCTCGAAGTCGATCTTTTCAAACGGGTTGACCTTGCGGAACACGTCCAGATGGAAGGAGTTGGTGTAATAGCCCTTGTCCGTCATCTCGGGGATGTCGCCGAAGCGCTCGCGGTCCAGCTTGCAGAAGCGGTGGCACAACGATTCGCTGGGCGTGGAATACAGCGAGAATCCAAACCCGGTTTCGCGCCGCCACTGCGCCGTCGCCGCGCTCATCCTGGCGACCACGCCGCGCAGGAAGTCCCTCGCGGCCTCGCTGTCCGCGGGATGCGCGCCGAACAGCAGCGTGCCGACTTCGTGCAGACCGATATAGCCCAGCGAAATCGAGGCGCGGCCGCCCTCGAACAGCGTCATGATGTCCTCGTCCGGCTTCAGCCGCATGCCGAACGCGCCCTCGGTGTAGAGAATCGGCGCCACATTGGCCTTGACGCCGCGCAGCCGCTCGATGCGCAGCATCAAGGCGCGAAAGCACAGGCCTAGACGCGCATCCAACAGTGTCCAGAACGCCTGCGCATCGCCTTTCGCCTCGATGGCGATGCGCGGGAGATTGAGACTGACCACGCCCAGGTTGTTGCGGCCGTCCAGCACCTCCCTGCCCGCCTCATCCCTCCAGACCGGCAGGAAGCTGCGGCAGCCCATCGGCGAGACCGGCGTCGCGGAGCCGGTGATGCGCCGGTTCAGCTCGGCGGAGATGATGTCCGGATACATGCGCTTGGAGGTGCACTCCAGCGCCAGCTGCTTGATGTCGTAATTGGGATCTTCCGGCCGCAGGTTGACGCCCTTGTCGATGAACATCACCAGCTTGGGAAAGACCGGCGTGATGCCCTCCTTGCCCAGGCCTTTGATGCGCACCCTGAGGATGGCCTGCTGGATGATGCGCTCTTCCCAGGCCATGCCCATGCCGAAGGAAAAGGTGACGAAGGGCTGCTGGCCGTTGGAGCTGAACAGGGTGTTGATCTCGTATTCGCAGGCCTGGATGCCGTCGTAGCACTCCTTTTCCGTGCGCTCGCGCGCGTAGCGTTCCGGCTCGGCGATGCCGTACTGCTGCGCCACGTCCAGATTCTTGCGATAGCTTTTCAGCACATAGGGCGCCAGCGTCTGGTCGATATTGGGGATGGTGGTGCCGCCGTACTGGTGGCTGGCCACCTGGGCGATGATCTGCGCGGTGACGGCGCAAGCGACGCCTATCGATCTGGGGCTTTCGATCTGGGCGTTGCCCAGGCGGAAGCCCTGCTCCAGCATGCCTTTCAGATCCACCAGGCAGCAGTTGGTGAACGGCAGGAACGGCGAATAATCCAGGTCGTGGAAATGGATGTCGCCATCGTTGTGCGCGCTCAAGATGTCCTTGGGCAGGAAATTGCCGGCGAACTGTTTGGACACGATGCCGGCCATCAGGTCGCGCATCACCGGGAAAACGTTGGCGTCCTTGTTGGCGTTTTCGGTGGTGGCCTCCCTGTCGGTCTTGTGCACCAGGCCCATCAGCTTGGCATGCAGCTCGGAGCCGCGGGCGCGGACGTTGTCGCGATCATGGCGGTATTCGATGTAAACCCGCGCGACTTCCGGATAGCGCTGCATCAGCGCGTCCTCCACCCGCTTCTGGATCGCCGGAATGTCCAGCCGGCCATCGCGGGCCAGCTGTCGGCATTCGCGCTCCACCTGGGACGCGATTTCCAATGCCAGCCTGGCCGGCTCCGCATGCCCGGCCGCCATGGCCGCCCGCTGGCAGGCATTGGCAATCTTGCCGATATCGAATCCCACTACCGCGCCGTCGCGCTTGCTCACTTGCAGCATCGCCTGGTTCTCTCCCGACTCGTGGCCCTTGCGGCCGTATAGAACACGCCTGCGCCCGGCAGGCCCTGAAACCGCCAATACTGTAGGCGATTTGGCAGGGTTGTGGGCCAGTTTTTCTTCAAAATATGGTAACTTAACTTGAGTGCGATCAATATATTGTGCCTATCGGCTAAAAATAAGGCAGCCTTCACGCAGATTGCAATCGTCATCAAATTCGGATTGGATGTCATGTCAATGTTTTGATGGAAACTGCCAATGAGACGCATACTCTGCTTGCTGCCGCTGATGTTCTGCCTGGCGGCCTGGGCTGCGGATAACGAACAAATACAGGGCCAGGGCGGCCGCATCCTGCGCTACAGCTCCACTCAGGTGCGGGTTGAGCCATCGGCCGACGATGTGCGCAGCTATCTGCAAGCGCGCGATGCGCGACTGGAGGGCGCGAGCGCGGCGGCGGCGCTGCAGGCCGGCCGCAAGGCATTGGCGCGTTTGGGATACGGGCGGGTGGATGTCGATGCCGATTACGGCGTGATCCGCGCAGAGAAAGACGAGAAGCTGATCAGCGAAGCGCGCCAGGTGCTGCGCGGGCTGCTGAAATTGAAATTCCCGCTGCCGGGCAAACCGGATCATCAGACCACCGAGGTGCTGCTGACCCTGAAGCCGGGAACCCAGCCCCGGCAGGTATTGCTGCGGGCGAATATCCGCCAGACCGTCTGGGACAGCAACGGCAATTCGCGCGCGCTGCTGTGCAGCGACCCAGCGGTCTATCGCCAGCTGTTCGACCAGCTGAGCGACGCGCTGGGCAAATCGAACTAGCGCACAAAACAAAAGCCCCGCTTGCGCGGGGCTTCGTCATATTCCGAACCGCTCCGGAATCAGATGCTTTCCACCTTGGCCATCTTGCGACGCTCATGCTCTTGCAGGTAGCGCTTGCGGATGCGGATGGACTTCGGCGTGATTTCCACCAGTTCGTCGTCGTCGATGAACTCCACCGCCGATTCCAGCGTCAGTTTGATCGGGGTGGTCAGGCGAACCGCTTCGTCGGTGCCGGAGGCGCGGACGTTGGTCAGTTTCTTGCCCTTGATCGGGTTGACGACTAGGTCGTTGTCGCGGCTGTGGATGCCGATGATCATGCCTTCGTACAGCTTGTCGCCCGGGGAGACGAACATGCGGCCCCGGTCTTCCAGGTTCCACAGCGCGTAGGCCACGGCCTCGCCATGCTCCTGCGAGATCAGCACGCCGTTGTGGCGGCCCGGCAGATCCGGCTTCACCGGCGCGTAGTCGTCGAACACGTGGCTCATCAGGCCGGTGCCGCGGGTCATGGTCATGAAGTCGGACTGGAAGCCGATCAGGCCGCGCGCCGGAATGTGGTATTCCAGGCGGGTGCGGCCGTTGCCGTCCGATTCCATATTGGTCAGCTCGCCGCGGCGGCGGCCGATTTCTTCCATCACGCCGCCCTGGTGGTCGTCTTCCAGGTCGATGGTCAGGTTCTCATACGGCTCGCACTTCTGGCCGTTGATTTCCTTGAACACCACGCGCGGCTTGGCCACAGCCATTTCAAAGCCTTCGCGGCGCATGTTTTCCAGCAGGATGGTCAGGTGCAGCTCGCCGCGGCCCGACACGCGGAACACGTCGGCGTCGCCGGTGTCTTCCACGCGCAGCGCCACGTTGGTCAGCAGCTCCTTGGTCAGGCGGTCGCGGATCTGGCGGCTGGTGACGAACTTGCCCTCGGTGCCGGCCAGCGGCGAGGAGTTCACCATGAAGTCCATGGTCAGCGTCGGCTCGTCCACCGACAGCATCGGCAGGCCTACCGGCTGCTCCTTGTCGCAGATGGTCACGCCGATGCCGATATCCTCGATGCCGGAGATGATCACGATGTCGCCGGCTTCGGCTTCCTGCACTTCCACGCGCTCCAGGCCCTTGAAGCCCAGCACCTGGTTGATGCGGCCGGAGGCCACTTGCTCGTCGTGGTTCATCACCACCACTTGCTGGCCCGGCTTGATGCGGCCGTTCAGGATGCGGCCCAGGCCCAGGCGGCCGGTGTAGGTGGAGTAGTCCAGAGCGGAAATCTGCAGCTGCAGCGGCGCGTCCGGGCTGCCGGCCGGGGTCGGAACGTGCTTCAGCACGGTCTCGAACAGCGGGCGCATGTTGTCGGACTCTTCGTCCAGCTCATGCTTGGCGAAGCCGGTCAGGCCGGATGCGTAGATGATCGGGAAGTCCAGTTGCTCGTCGGTGGCGCCCAGCTTGTCGAACAGGTCGAAGGTCTGGTCCACCACCCAGTCCGGACGGGAGCCCGGGCGGTCGATCTTGTTGATCACCACGATCGGACGCAGGCCCAGGGCCAGCGCCTTCTTGGTTACGAAGCGGGTTTGAGGCATCGGACCTTCAACCGCATCGACCAGCAGCACCACGCCGTCAACCATGCCCAATACGCGCTCCACTTCGCCGCCGAAGTCGGCGTGCCCCGGGGTGTCGACGATGTTGATGTGCACGCCTTCGTAGTTGATGGCGGTGTTCTTGGCGAGAATGGTGATGCCGCGCTCTTTTTCAAGATCGTTGCTGTCCATTACGCGTTCGTCGACCTGCTGGTTCTCGCGGAAGGTGCCGCTTTGTTTCAGCAGTTGGTCGACCAGGGTGGTCTTGCCATGGTCGACGTGGGCGATGATGGCGATGTTGCGGATTTGTCGGGTCATGTTTAGCGTGTTTCGGCTGGAATTCTGAAAACAGAAAAATCGAAAGATTATAGCATGCTAGAGCCCCGCCGAGAAAATTTCAGTAAAGACAGATGACAATCCTGTAAAGGCCGCGTGTATTTTCAACGCTCGACGGATTCGTCCGCCTGCTCGTTTGGCGCTACACTTCGGCCCATCTGGCAACAAGGAATGAAAACATGTACGACTGGAACGCCCTGTGGCGCGAGCGCGAGGCTTACCGCACCGGCTACAACGTCCATCACGCCGACGCCAACGAGCTGGCCGACGCGCTGAAGGCCAAGCTGATCCACCCCGCCTCGGAGACTAATCCGGTGGCCGTGTACGAAGACCAGGACCGCTATGTGCTGGCTGGCCACGATGGCGGTCTGCAACTGCTGGAAGTGATGAAGCACGGCCTGTTCGACATCACGCTGCGCTTTGTCAGCGAAGACGAAGGCCAGGGCGTGGCCCTGCCCTACGTCGAGATCCACGTCGACAATCTCGCCACCGAAGAGCAGGCGGTATGGCGGGGAGAGGCTCGCCTGGACGACGAGGGGCGGATCTGGGTGGGCAAGCGCACGCTGGACGAGGATGTGCTGCCGGCCATGCCTTTCGACGAACTGTCGTTCACCGACAATGCCCAGTTCCGGGAAGAACTGGCACGCGTCTGGCACGAAGACCTGCCACAGCTGCGCCCGCTGATCGAGGCCTGGTTCCACCATGGCGGCGCCATCGCCGAAGCGGACGAGCCCGCGCATTACGGCGACGCCGAGCGAGTTCAGCAGATGTGCGACCGCTATGCCGAAATCGTCCGTCGCGAACAGTCCGTGCTGTCGCGCATGTTCAGCGACGACGAGCTGCGGCTGATCGCCGGCGTGATCGCGGGTATTCATTTCGACAGCGCGGCCTCCTGCCGCGGCGTATGGCTGGCGGTGGAGGCGCGCATCATAGAAGACGAGCTCGATCAGCAGCACCAGATTGACGCCGAGGCGTTGCTCGCCAAGATGAAGGGCCTGAGCTATGCGCAGGAAGTGGCGCTGATCGAGGCGCTGTCCCCCCTGCATTGATCTGGCCGGATTTTGCCGGCGGCGGCGCGCGCCGCGTCTCGGCCAGCCCGCAGCCCCTCTGCAATCCGTGAAAGTCTGCACCATTGGACAGGTGCCTTCCCCTCCTGGCCGGCTACGCTCAGTCAGGAGCGCGACCCGGAGAACCGGACCGCCGCACTGCGAGGGAGGGATGAATGAAACGATTGGCCAGCCTGCTTGGCCGCATCTTTCCGTTGATGGCCGCCCTGGCGGCCTCATCGGTCTGGGCGGCCTCTCTCACTCCGGCGGACGCAAAATCCCGCCCCGCCGATGTTCCGCAGCACTACGTCGTCACGCCCTTTGGCTACTTCCATCCGTCTTGCGTGAGAGAGGTGCCTGACGGCGCGAGGCTGGAGGACGCCGACATCTCATCCGCCTGCGTCAATCGACCGCATTACGATGCGCAGGGCAAGGTGGCGGCAGCGACGGGCGCGGCGATGCCTCCGCCCCGAGCGGGCGCCGCGCTTGCCGCGATCAATGGCTGGGTGGAAGACTCGGAATTGGTCGCCTCATCTCCATACGCCGGAATCAGCGCCAGCTGGCCGGTTCCGGCTGCGCCGGCAAGCCGTGGCGGACAGGTGGTCTACTTCTTCCCCGGCCTGCAGGACAGCCACAATGTGCAAAGCATTTTGCAACCAGTGCTCGGCTGGAATGCCTTCAGCGACCAGGCCTGGACGATCGCCAGCTGGAATTGCTGCAAGAACGGCGCGGCAAACTACAGCGCGCCGCGCAAGGTGGCCAGCGGCGACTGGATAACCGGCCGTGTCTGGCATGATTGCGCGGCCGGCGCGACCGCCTGCGGCTCCTGGAACGTGGAGACCCGCGACGCCACGCAGAACATCCAGACCACGCTGAGCCATACCAGCAATTACGGCCAGAGCTTCAATTGGGCGTTCGGCGGCGTGCTGGAGGTGTACAGTGTCGCGAATTGCCAAAACTATCCGGCGGACGGCGCACTCAGCTTCAGCAACATCCAGCTTCTGGATATCAACAAGCAGATCATTTCCAACCCGGCCGCCCTGGCTTGGCGAGCAAACGTCCTGCAACAGGGCGGCGGCTGCAATTACCATGCGGCGGCCGCGAAGACAGTCACCACTCTCAGCTACTGATCGCCTTTGCCATCGCCGTGGCCGACATCCCCCTGTCGCCGCGGCGTTTTTTTTTGTTTTCTCCGCCTCGGAGCAAGGGGCGGCGGCAGGCGTAAAAAAGCCCCGGCCGGCAGGTCGGGGCAGATTCAACCGACCGCCCTGAGGCCGATTGAAACTCGTACTGTATTCAGCATAGTCCTTTCATGGCCTGTCGTGACGGTTTTGGCTAAAAAAGCGAGACGAGCTTGACGGCGGCGTCTGCATGGCCAGCCAAAGGGACATCAACATCGCCTGCGCCATGCGTTATCCGCCAAGCTGCCGCCGGAGTTCGGCAATGCTTTCCCTGCGCACCCTGACCGGCATCAGCGCCCTTCGGATCGGCTTGTCCCGTCCCAGCACAAGCTCTTCAAGCTGCAGCGTGGTCGCGCCCTCTTCCAAGGCGTCGGACTTGATGCCCATCCGGTTCAGGCTCAGCGTCACGCTTTCCAGGCTGAAATAATCGTCGGGATGCTCAAGCACGTGCCGCACGGAGTCCAAGGCGCCTTCCAGGCTATTCAATTCGCGGAGGCTTTCCAGCAGCGGCTGCACCTCGGACAGGCGCCTGTCCACCTCCGCCAGCGTGTCGGGCAGGTCGTCATCGCCCTGCCCGTCCACCACCACTTGCGAGGTGGACTTCAGCGCCAGCCTGCGCAACTGCAGCCTCCCCAGCTCAGCCTCAAGCTGGAGGCGGGTCTGCTCCTGCATGCTCAACTGGCGGGCGATGACGGAAGTCAGCACATTCAGCGCGCGCTCGCCGGATTGGGTGCGGAATTGTTCCTCGCTGGCGCAAGGCATCTGCAGCCGGTGCCCATCGAAACTGACGACAACCTGTGCGACATCGTTGCGCAGCTCCCCGTTTTCCATGGCCACGCCGAAGCGGCTGGTCTCGCTGCGCTGCATGGTCATCAACGCCCAGGCCTCGTCGCCGTTGGAGGCGGAAGAAAAGAATTCCCGCAAGGCATCGCTGCCATCGAGCAACTCCAGCAAGCTTGGCGGCCCGGCGAACATCAGCCCGAGCCGCGGATCTCGGGAAAAGCTTTGCAAGGAAAGCTCCAGCACGGGAGGAAGCCTGTCGCTCAGCGTGGAGAGATACGCCTGGGCAATGCGCATGCCCGGCATTAGCGCATGCTGATGGTCAGGCAACAGGCACAGCCTGCGATCGCAGGCGCTCAACAGCCGGTCGATCTGCATCGCCTGCTCGCGGACTCGCAGACGGCTGGCCGCGTCCCATCCCATTTTGCGAAGCAAGAATTCGAACATGCCCACCCCTCCGGCCGCTCAGGTCAGAACTGCTCGTCGTCGCGCAGATAGCGCCACTGCCCCGTCGGGAGGTTGCCCAGCTTGACTTTCCCGATCGAGATGCGTTTCAGGCCGACCACGCGCAAACCGACCAGTTCGCACATCCGGCGAATCTGCCGCTTCTTGCCTTCGCGCAGCACGAAACGCAGCTGGTCTTCGTTCTGCCAACCCACCTTGGCGGGCAGCAGCTTCTTGCCGTCAAGCTCCAGGCCATGGTTGAGCAGCGCCAGGCCACTGGGCGTCAGCTCGCCCTCCACGCGCACCAGGTATTCTTTCTCCACTTCGGAATGTTCGCCGATGAGCTGCTTGGCGATGCGCCCGTCCTGCGTCAGCACCAGCAGGCCGACGGAGTCGATGTCAAGGCGACCGGCGGGCGCCAGGCCGCGCAAGTGCGATGGCTGGAAGCGCTTGCGGCTGCCATCCTCGGCCCAGCGATTTTCCGGCTTGATCAGCGCGGCGGCGGGCAGATAGCCGTCCTCTGCCTGGCCGGAGACGTAGCCCACCGGCTTGTTGAGCAGGATGGTCACGCGGGCCGATTGGGCATCCTGCGCCTTCTTGTCGATCTCTATCTGATTGTGCGGCAGCACTTTCTGGCCCAGGACGGCGACTTCTCCATCCACCTTGACCCAGCCCTGCTCGATATAGCTGTCAGCCTCGCGGCGCGAGCACAGCCCCAGCTCGGCCATGCGTTTAGACAGGCGTACAGGTTCCATTTGGTCTTTCCGTAATGAAAAAGCGGGCTCCGGACGCGCGTTCGCGCGTGGAGACCGCTATTGAATCGACCATTATTGTATGAGATTGCCGCCCGCCTGACCATGCGCGGCGGCAAATTAGACGCTGCCTCAGGCGGTCATCGCCGGCGAAGGCGGCGGATTGGCGGCGGCGCTGCCCGCTTGCGACGGTGCCGGAACGACCTGCGGCGCGGGACTGCCGGCTTCACGGGATTTCATGCCGACGTAGGTCGCGCTGCTCAGGCCAAGCACGGCCAGCCAGCTGGCGTCTATCGGGTAGAAGCCTTGCATCTGCACGGATTTGTACAGGAAGGCGACACCTATCCCGGCATTCGCCAGCAACGCCTGGTAGCGGTGTATCGACACGCCCTGGCCGTCATCCAGCACATCCTGCAGCCAGCCGCGGGAGCGTTGCAGCGTCGCCGACGCGCCTCCTGCCGGCGCGTCGATCAGCGCCGAGGTGCCGGAAGTGGCCACGCTGATGCCCAAGAGGCCCAGCAACTCCAGCGTCGGAGCGGGCAGATTGCCCGTGGTCAGCAGCAGCCATCCCGAAATCACCATAACCAGAAAAGTCCACCAGATCAGCTGGCTGCGCGCCAGGCTGAAAGTCTGTTGCCCGATGGCGAGGCCCGGAGGAAGCTGGCCGCGATCCCTCAGCACATCGGTTTTCCAGACCACGGCGGCAAACAGCGCGATGACAAAGGCAGAATACAGTACGGCATAGGCTTGCAGAGTCATTTCAGCTCCTTGCTGTGGAAGGTTGAAACTCATTCAGCATAGCCAAGCCCATGTCCTCGCCCCGCGATTTCGCCCCATTCCGATGGACAGGTGCGACGATTCAGTCGACGAGCCTCTCTTTCAGCCACGCCCGCAGCGGCTGCTCGGGCGCCGGCCTCTCCCCTGCCTCCCAATCCTCGCAGGCGCGCCCCAGCCGTCGGAGCCATTCTTGCTCCGACCTTTCCTCCAGGCGCGCGCACTGCGCGGCCAGCGCCTGCAACCGGACATTGCCGGCATCCAGCGCCTGTTGGCGTTCCAGCGCCTCTCGACGCAAGGCATCCTCCCTCTGGGCCAGCAGATCCAGCCTGGCTTGCAGTCCGCCGTTCTCTCGCTCGCGCTCCAACAGCCTCTCTTGCCACAGGGCCTCCACCTTGGCGGCGTCCTGTCTTGCCTGAGTCAAGGCGTCCTCCAGCTTTTGCAGCTGCAGCTTCATGTCCTGGCGCTCTTCTTCCACTTGCTGGTACAGACGCACTCGCAGTCCCTCAAGCCGCTCATAGGCCAGCGTCTCTTTTCGCTCGGACTCCTCTCTTGCCGCCAGCAATTGCCGCTGATGCTCGCTCTCCAACTCCTCCAGGCGGGCCGCCGCCAGCTTGCGCTCCCGTCCCAACTCTTCCCGCGATTCGGCGGCCGCCTCCAGCAGCGCCGCTCGCTCTTTCTCCAAAGATTGCGTCAGCAGCTTCTCGCGTTGCAGCAGGCTGTCCAACTCCACCTGCCGGGCGGCGCGCAGCTCCAGTTCGTGTCGCAGCGACTGGATCTCAGCCTCGGCCGATTCGTTCTTGCGCTCCGCTTCCTGAAGCCTCTTCCCAAGGGCTGCGGCCTCCGCCTCGGCCTCTTCGCGGACCGTCGCCAGCTGCAGATCCGCCTCATCGCAGGCTTTTTGCCAGACCTGGTCGAAAGCTTCAGCCAAAGCCGGCGGCCAATCGGGACGGCGCGAGGAGATGGCCACCTTGCCGAGAAACTCTTGCCTCCAGCTCTTCAACGTATTGTTGATGGTGGTGTTGGAGCCGCTGCCAAGACGTGCGCGGACATCCGCCACCGTCGGCCAGTTACCCTCCGCCACCATTTCGAATGCCGCTTGGCGTATGCGCGAATAAATATCGACCGTCACTTGCCTCTTCCCTGAACACTTCAATTGGCTTGGAGTGTAGCAGATACAAGGCGGTAAATATATTACGTATTACATGATTAAATTATCATTCTGGTAAAATTTTTCCCATAATTAAACTTATCGGAATATTTGTCTGGAAATATGGTCGAATTGCAGGCTAAGCACAGCCCGATGCCATCTTGCCCTTCCTGGTCGCTTAGAGCGCTCCGCAGTGAAATTCACACTTAGAGCGGCCAACAAAATCAGTTTCACGGCTGAGGCAAGGCGCGCCGACGCAGGCAGCACTTGAGTACGACAAGTCGGCGCAACACCGCATCAGGAATTTTGTTAGCCACTCTTAGGCGACCTTGAGGGCTTCGATGTCGAGATGAGCCTCGGCCAGCAATTTCTTGAGGGGAGCGTTCTCGGCTCCCCTATCTCGGGCGCACTGGAGATTCGAGGGCGAGCGGAACCTTTCGGCAAGCTTCCTTGACGGCTCGCCGTACAAACCGCCCCCTCCCGCGCAACGGAAAGATCGAGCCCCTCTTCTTATGGCAAGCTCACGACATTCGCGTGCAAATTCACCTTCACCACCGGAACGGGCTTGCCGTCGGGGGAAACATATTTCTTGGCCATTTCCTTGGCCTTGAGAAAGTCATCGTCGTAAAACAGGCCCTCGGAGTTCGCGCTCCAGAAAAAAGCCTCGATCTCCGGAATGTCGGCCGCCTGCCATGGCTTGACTATCAACTCATTCCAAGGATCATCCGAGGCCTTCAGATTGGTAGCCGAAACCTGAATGGCAGCCTCGAACTGACTCGCGTCATGCACGCTGAGCGAGCATTGGCGAAGCGCCTCCTCGCCGTTGCGTCGATAAGGATATTTGGCGAGGAAGGCAGCCGTCCATTGCGCCGCAGACGCGCCTGCCCTGATGCCCAGCACTCTCGAGCAAGAACTGAGATCCGCCTGGCTCATCTGAGTTGCCGCGTCGCTGCACAGAAAGTTCGCATGGTCCCGATGGTAATTCCCGCCTTCCCCCCACGCTGAATTCGCGTCGCGCGGGTAAATGCACTTCAGCCAGTTTTCGCCCAGATCCGCGGTCGGTTTCAAAATAAGCCCTCGCCCCGCGCCCGACATCAGGTGCCGGGTTCTCGTATCCGCCCGGACAAAATAATGAGCAGCGACCGACGCGCTGGCCCAAGGGGAAAGATGGCTTGTCGATCTCATGATCAAACCGGAGCACAGCCAAGCAGGTTTCTTATCGCCACGCTCATCAAGGCCGCAGTCATGAACCGCATGATTGAGGCGTTTATTCAGCCTCGCGACGACATCGGCGCTTTCAGCATACGGGTTGCGGATGGGCACAGAGGCTTGAGAAATAACCTTGTCAGCCAACGCGCCTTGAGGGATATCCTCCCCACCTGCAGTATCAAGCTGGAATACAGGGTAAGCCTCATGATGGGCCGCCTCTTCCGTAGCTTGCAACTTCAAGGCGTAATCCAGGTTTTGCCCTGTAGACATTTGGCTGCTGGGCACGTAAAAAATCGCCTTTTCCTTGTCCGAGACCCACAAAAGGCCGTAAACCGGAGCTTTATGGCTGTTCAAGCCTTTGAAAACAGGGCTTGCCTCCCGCGTGAACAATACGCCGTCTTTCGACATGTAAATCGACACCAGATTATGATCCGAAGCGCCTGGCGTGAAGAAATCCAGATGGACAGGAATGCGCTTTTGAAATGCGTCCATCAAGGCGTTCTTGTCAAAAGCGGCCTCTGTTCTGGCCTGTTTATTGATAAAAGCGCCATGGCTCAAGTCTTGCGCAGTCCTCAATAGATGGGGTCTTTCATCCTTCAATGCCTGATCGCCGCCAGCATGGGCGAACGCGCCAGACCCGCTGCCGAGCAGCAACGCGATGGGCCAACCCAGGCAAGCCAGCTTGCGGCTTCCGCCTCTCTGAAAAAGGGACATTTTCCACTCCACAGTTATTCAGGAATAAGCAAGCCAGCGCAGCCGATCCCCATGCCGCGGACAACTCGCATCACCTCATCTCAACTCATCGGATTCACGCTTTTAAAACTTGGGAATGAAGCGTGCAGGCATCATAAAGAATGCATTTTCCGGAGCGCGCCATTCACATGGAATTCAGAATCAACCCTGAAATCCGGCACGACCAAAGTGCGCGAAGTTTTGCCGCGGGCGGAAACCATTGGACGGATAAACCGGCAGATCAACGTAGCCGCAAGAAATGAGGCAAGCCCTGTTCGAGAAAATTGGCGCGGCGGCGCCAGGTCCGCCTCAGCGCGACCCTCTCGGCGCCAGCCCTACGCGCGCTGCCGAGAATGCGAGCCGGTCCTTCCCGAGGCAGAAGCAATGGACCCGCGCCCCCTCTCTCCCCGATCGAAGCCTGGACTCCCCGCCCAATCCTGCTCGCGGCCTCGCTGCAGGCCCTGTTACGAACCCAATTCGCCATCCCGCGCGCGCCGAGCGTAAAATCGGAGCCACTCGACCGACACATTGGCATCGATCCGCTCAAGCGATCGTACTTTCCCTGGACAGCCAATATCGTCGACAATGAAACCAGACATAGACAGTCAATACAGCGAGCCGCGCCACACCGTCCCCTCCCCGAGAGCCGTCATGAACCTCACCTCATCTTCTACGGAACAAGCGATCCGTGTCATTTTGCTGGATGACCACCTGATGGTTCTGCATGGGCTCGGCAGCCATCTGGAGAACGTGCCCGACATCAGCCTGACCGGCAGCTTCTCCTCCAGCGGCCAATTGATGCGCACGCTGGCCGGTGCCGCGGCGCCCCTGGCGGATGTCGCGGTGATCGATTACGCGCTGAGACCGGACGACGTGGACGGACTGAACCTGATCCGCGCGATGCGCATACGCTTTCCCTGGCTGCGCATCCTGGTGATGTCCGCCTATTACACCCCCGCCACCGTCGCGCTGGCCATGCGCGGCGGCGCGCATGGCTTCATCGGCAAGGAACAGGGCATGAGCGAGCTGATTCTCGCCATTCGCCGGCTGGCGGCCGGACAAACCTATCTGAGCGAAGACATGCGCGAAGCGATGCCGCAACAAAGCGGCGAGGCCTCCATTCCGTCTGACGCGCTGCCCAATCTGCTGGACCATCCCGATCTGTCTCCCCGCGAGCGGGAAGTGCTGCGCTGCTGTTTGCTCGGTTTGTCGGTCAGCGAAATCGCGGTCAAGTTCTCTCGCAGCATCAAGACGATCAGCAATCAGAAACAATCGGCGCTCAAGAAGCTGGGCCTGCGCAGCGACAACGAGCTATTCCTGCAACAACAACGGCTGGAAGGGCAATGAGGCTGTCAGGGCTGCATCGATGGCTGCTGGCCATGTCGCTGGCGTTCTGCTCCGGATCGAGCGTGGCCGCGAGCCCGTTCAACGCAGGAGAGCAAGCCTGGCTGGCCAACCATCCTGTGGTTCGCTACGCAATAGATCCCCACGGCTGGCCGATAGAATACCTGGACGACGGCGAGCACAAGGGTCTGACCCAGGAGTACCTGCAACGCATCGCGGACATCACCGGCATCCGGTTCCAGCTGGTGCAGGTGCAAAACCGCCACCAGGCGATGGGCTTGATGCTGAGAGGCAAGCTGGACCTGCTCACCGCGACCTCCCCCAGGCTGATCCCGCCGCCGTTCAACAAGCAGATCCTGTTCAGCGATCCCTACTTTTCCGGCAGCACACTGCTTGTCACGCGCGCGGACAAGCCCATCGTGTTCGATCCGGCCAAGCTGTCGGGCAAAACCGTGGCCGTGGAGCAAGGCGACCCGTACGAATACTTCCTGCGCGAGCACTATCCGGAAATCAAGATCGTCCAGACCACCACCCCGCTGGGCGCGCTGGACGCCGTCGCCGATGGGGACGCCTATGCGGCGGTCGGTCTGGACGCCATTCTCCAGAGCGTGATCCAGCGACGCTATTACGGGACACTGCACATCGCGGGCAGCGTCAGCGAGATGCCGCGGCTGGTTTCGATGGCGGTCAGCCTGCAGCAGCCGATGCTGCGCGACATCATCAACAAATCGCTCGGACAGCTGACCGCCGAGGACACCGACAACATCCTGTACAACTGGCTGCGCACCACCGACTACGGCACGCCGACCGTGGGTTCCATCGTCCGTCACTACTGGATAGAGCTTTCGCTGCTGGCCGTCGCGCTCTGCCTGCTGCTGCTGTTCGCCCAGCACGCCCGCTCCGCCAAGCGCGCGGCCCAGCGCAGCGAGGCTGAGAAATCGATGTTTCTCGCGATGATGAGCCACGAGATACGCACGCCGCTGAACGCCGTGCTGGCCTCGGTCGAATTATTGCGCGGCAGCATGCTGCCGCCCCGCGAACGGGAGTTGGTGGCTTTGGCCAACGCCTCGGCAGTGAATCTGCTGGAGCTGCTGGACAACGTTCTGGACATCGCCAAGCTGGATGCCCACAAGCTGATGCTTGAGCCGGTCCTGGTGGACATGGCGGCGCTGGCCAGCGGCGTGGCCGGCATCTATCGCCCCTGCGCCGAAAAGAAGGGACTGGCGCTGACCACCCAGTTGTCGGGATTGGCGGGCCTGCGCGTATGGCTGGACCCCGTGCGCATGCGACAAATATTGAGCAACCTGCTCAGCAACGCCGTCAAGTTCACCCATCAGGGCGAGATTCTGCTGCGCGTGGAACTGCTTCCGGGCGACGCCGGCAGCGGAACCTTGCTGATCATGGTGCAGGATACCGGCATCGGCATCGCACTGGAGCAGCAAGGCAGGTTGTTCACCGCCTACGCCCAGGCAGGCGACAGCCGGCAGGGGTACGGCGGCTCCGGGCTGGGATTGGTCATATGCAGGCAACTGGTTGAATTGATGGCCGGCAGCATTTCGCTGTCCAGCCTGCCTGGATGCGGCACCACCATGACGCTGAGGCTGCCGGTAGAGTGGGAGCCGGCGCCGGCGATGGAGCCTCCCCAGGCCATTGAGCGTCGCCCCGGACTGCTTCAGGCCTATGACCCGATACTGGTGGTGGAAGACCAGCCGGCGAATCGCTTCGTGATCGGCCAGCAACTGGAAACGCTGGGCTTTCGCTCGGTGATGGCCGAAGATGCCCCGGCGGCGCTGGCCCTGCTGGATCAGGGCGGCCGCTTCTCCATGGTGCTGCTGGACTGCAACCTGCCAGGCATCGACGGCTATGAGCTGGCCAGACGCTTGCGCCAGCATCCGGCCCTGCAATGGCAGCCCTATCTGCCCATCGTCGCGATCTCCGCGACCACCGGCATCGAGCACCAGCAACGCTGCCTGGAAAGCGGCATGGACAGCTGCCTGTCAAAACCTCTGCAGCTGGCCCAGCTGGAAAACATCCTGGCGCTGTGGCTGGACCACCACCCGGCGGGCGAGGTCCACGAAAGCGCCGCGATCCATGGAGAGAGTTTCGACGCGGTGTTTCGCCGCAGCGCCGGCGAGGATGTCTCACGGTTTGGACTGGCGCTGTCCCAGGGAGACTGGAAGCAGGCCGATCATTACGCGCACCGCCTGCATGGCGCGGCGCTGAGCGCCGGCCGGTCGGAACTGGCCGCCACCGCGGAACGGATGCAGAACGCCCTGCGTGACGCCCAGCCGGATCAGGCCTTGCTGCGCGCCCTGCAGGAAGAGGCCGACTGCCTGCTGAACGCCGCTCCGCCTTCGCCATGAGCGCCGCAGCGGCGCGCTAGCGTCCCGCATCCGTCAGGCGCAGGCTCAACAGCTCCAGCTCTCTCATCTGCCGGCCAAGCAGCCTGTCCAGCGCGGCCTGCGCCTCGCACGCCACGGCCAGCAACGGCGCCGCCTGGGCCTCGCTGACGCCCATTGCGGCCAGCAGGTCCTCCTGTTGCGCCCTCATCGCGTCCAGCAGCGCGCGCGCGTCGTACTGGCTGGCGCGCTGGTTCGCGGCGATCGCGGCCAGCGTGTCGCGGATCTGGTCCAGGCGGTCAGGCCGGCCATCCCGGATCATTCCGTTCGCCCGCTCCGCAGCGCCTTCCGCCATCAAGGCCAGGTAGTCCTTCAACTTGCCGCAGCGTTCTTCGTCGTCAACAGGCATATTGTTGACCAGCAAGGAAATCGGCCCGTAGTTGAACGCGCAGCGGCTGTCATAGCTCACGATCCGTTGCGGCTCCGCCGACAGATCCTGCAGCAGCAGCGACTCCAGCTGGCTGTCGGGCGCCGAGCTCAGCGTTTCCACCTTTCCGTCGTCGCGGAACTGCACCGCCGCGGCCAGGCCGAACTCGCCCAGCGCGTCCAGCGTGATTTGCATCAGTTGGCCTGGATCGGCCGCCTGGAACAGCCGGCGGAAATACTGCAGACAGATGCCCAGCGCGCTGCTGTCCGTCATGGCCGACATCGCCACCGACATCGCGCCCTGCGCCTGGCTTTTCAACTCATGCATCTCGCGCCGATAGCGCAGCGCCTGCTCCACCTTCCGCGTCAGCTCCTGGGGCTGAAGCGGCTTGCTGACGAAATCCTCGCCTCCCACGCTGTAGGCGGCCAGACGCTTGACGGGGTCGCTGTGCGCCGATACGAAGATGATGTACGGCTGGGACGGCAGATTCAGCTGGCGGATGCGGCGGCAAGCCTCGTAGCCGTCCATGCCTTCCATCTCGATGTCCAGCAGCACGATTTCCGGCTGCTCCTCTTCCACGGCACTCAAGCCTTCCTCTCCGGTCACCTTGCAAGTCAGCCTCAGCTCCGCCTCGAACAGCATCTGCATGATCTGGTGGGCGATCGGGTCGTCATCGATTACCAGCATCCTGTGTTTTTCCATTTCATCCCCCCTTTCGCTTGACTAAGCTTGAACTTGCGGAGCGCACGCCCCGCGACCGCAGCGATATCCCGGTATTACAGCTATAGCTCTTCCATCGGCGCGCGGCACCCGAGCCTGCATGATGCGTGCGGCATTTTCATACCCGAAACGAAACGCGCGTGCCGCTGGAGGATCTATGAAGCAAGGGGATTGCGCTGGCGCGAAACCGTCCAGGCTGAGCGTCCTGCTGGTGGATGACAGCGAGATCAATCGCTTGTTCGTATCCAGCCTGGCTGAAGATTTGGGGATTGCCCTGGATTGCGCAAACGATGGCGCCGAAGCCGTGAGGCTGCTTAGAGATCACGGCGGGCGCTATCAGCTGGTTCTGATGGACCTGCAAATGCCCGTGCTGGACGGATTGGGCGCGACCCGGACCATCCGGGAGGAATTGCAGCTTGGGCTGCCCATCATCGCGCTGACCGCCAGCGCCGATCCGGAGCAGAGGGAAAATTGTCGCCGGGCGGGCATGAACGGTTTCCTGCTCAAACCGGTGGAGGGCGAAAGACTGTCGCAACTGATCGACCACTATCGCGCCTGCAACGATGCCAGCGGGGAATACGGCAAACTGAAGCTTGGCACGCTGGACTTGTTGCACCGCGCCTCCGCGGCGCGCCTGTCCAGCACTCTTCGTGAGGCCGTCGCCACCTGTCGGGAAGAATTCGATCAGGCTTGCCAGCAGTGGCGGGAAGGCGACGCGGAGGCTGCCGCGCGGCTGATTCACCGCTACCGCGGCTCGCTGGGCACCTTCGCCCACGACGGCTTCGTGCGGCAGACGCTGGATCTTGAGCATGCGGTGCGGCAGGGAGAAAAAGACCTGGAATCCCGTTTCGACGCTTTTCGCGCGGAACTGGACGAGCTGCGGCGCCAGCTTCAGCTGTGGATGGAGAGCCGGGCCGACTGAAATTCGCCGCCGCGTGCCCCGGGAGCCGCATTTTGATAGAATTACGTCTCATTAGCCGCCAATCATCGCAAACCCACTCATGAGCATACAAATCAAAGACGCGCAGGATATCGAGAAGATGCGCATCGCCGGCCGCCTGGCGTCCGAAGTTTTGGATTTCATCACCCCGCACATCAAGCCCGGCATCACCACCGAGGCCATCGACAAGCTGTGCCACGACTACATGGTCAACGTGCAGGGCACCATTCCCGCCCCGCTGAACTACGCGCCGGACGGCCACAATCCTTATCCCAAGTCGGTATGCACCTCGGTCAACCACGTGATCTGCCACGGCATCCCCAATGACAAGCCGCTGAAAAACGGCGACATCATGAATCTGGACATCACCGTGATCAAGGATGGCTACCACGGCGATACCAGCCGCATGTTCTTCGTCGGCGACGTCAGCCCGCATGCCAAGCGCCTGAGCAAGATCACCTACGAAGCCATGTGGAAAGGCATCGAGAAGGTGAAGCCGGGCGCCACGCTCGGCGACATCGGCTACGCGGTGCAAAGCTACGCCGAAAGCGCCGGCTACAGCGTGGTGCAGGAATTCTGCGGCCACGGCATCGGCAAGAAATTCCACGAGGAGCCGCAGATCCTGCACTACGGCCGTCCGGGCACCGGGCTGGAGATCCAGGCCGGCATGATCTTCACCATCGAGCCGATGATCAACCAGGGCAAGCGCCATCTGCGCATGCTGGCCGACGGCTGGACCGTGGTCACCAAGGACCGCAGCCTGTCCGCCCAGTGGGAGCACACCGTGCTGGTCACCGAAACCGGCTACGAAATCCTCACCCAGTCCGCGGGCACGCCGGACAAGCCGAGCTTCAAATAATCTTCCAGGCCGTCCGCATCCGCGGCGGCCTTCTTCCGCTCAGCCATGCTGCCAGATGTTTTCCGCGCCGATACAGGCTCCCGTTCGCTGATACAAGCCCAGTCCGACGCCCAGGCGGTGCTGACCTGGCTGGCCGAGCATGCCGATCGTCCCGCCACCTTGGCGGCCTACCGCAAGGAAGCGGAGCGCCTGCTGCTGTGGCTGGCCCCTCGCCGGCAGACGCTGGCCCAGGTCAAGCGCGAGGATGTGCTGGACTACCGCCGTTTCCTCGCCTCGCCCCATCCGGCCGAACAGTGGCTGGGGCCGGCGAGGCCGCGCAGCCATCCCGACTGGAAACCGTTCAGCAAGCCGCTGTCTCCCGCCAGCGTCGAGCACAGCCTGACTGTGCTGGGCGCGCTGTTCGCCTATCTCAACGACGCCGGCTACTTGAACGGCAACCCATTCAAGCTGCTGCGCCGGCGAGGCGCGAGGAAGTCGGCCCAGGAAATCGAGCGTTTTCTGGACGCCGATTGCTGGCGCCATCTCCAGGCCACCTTGAACGGCCTGCCGCGCGGCAGCGACAGGGAAATCCGCCACGCCGAACGCGCGCTGTGGCTGTTCACCCTGCTCTACCTGACCGGCGCGCGCCGAGCCGAAGCCGCCGCCGCGCGCGCCTGCGACCTGGCCCGTCGCAACGGCAACTGGTGGTGGCATGTGGTCGGCAAGGGCGGCGTGTCGGCGCGCATTCCGCTGTCGGACGAATTGATGGACGCGCTCGCCCGCTATCGGTTGAGCCTGGGACTGCCGCCGCAGCCTGCGGCGGATGAGGATACGCCGCTGGTCTGCCGCGTCGGAAGCAAAGGCCAGGCGAAGCCTCTGTCCGACAAGGCGATCTACCTGGTCTGCAAGGAAGTGTTCGGCCGGGCGCAAGCCGCCGCGCCCAATGAGGATATCCGCGCCAAGCTGCGCGCGGCCAGCACGCACTGGCTGCGTCACACCGCCGCCAGCCATCAGCTGGAAGCGGGCGTGCCGCTGCTGCTGGTCAGCCAGAACCTTCGCCACGCCAGCATCCAGACCACCCGCCGCTATCTGCACAGCGAGGAGGACGCCCGTCACGAAGCCAGCCGCCTGCACAAGCTGAAGCGCGATTCCTGAGCGTTTCGCCCTTCCCTTTCCGCGCCATTCCGCGTACCATCGCGCCTCTTTTATTTTCAAGGAGATGCTAAGTGACTGATCAAACTGCCGCCCGCGCCTGCGGCATAGACTTCGGCACCTCCAACTCCACCGTGGGCTGGCTGCGGCCCGGCCATGACACCCTGTTGCAGCTGGAAGACGGCAAGATCACGCTGCCCTCGGTGGTGTTCTTCAACTACGAGGAAGACCACTCCCGCTTCGGCCGCGCCGCGCTGGCCGAATACATAGACGGCTTCGAGGGCCGGCTGATGCGCTCGCTGAAGAGCCTGCTGGGCTCCAGCCTGATCGACAGCCAGACCGAGGTCCAGGGCAAGGCGCTGCCGTTCCGCCACCTGCTGAAGCTGTTCATCCAGGAATTGAAGCTGCGCGCCGAAGGCGCCGCCGGCCGCGAATTCGAGCAAGTGGTGCTGGGACGCCCGGTCTACTTCGTCGACGACAACCCACAGGCCGACAAGCTGGCCCAGGACACGCTGGCCGACATCGCCCGCCAGGTAGGCTTCAAGGAGATTTCCTTCCAGCTGGAGCCGATCGCCGCGGCGTTCGACTACGAATCCAACATCCAGAAGGAAGAGCTGGTGCTGATCGTCGACATCGGCGGCGGCACCTCGGACTTCACGCTGATCCGCCTGTCGCCGGAGCGCCGCAGCCATGCCGAGCGCCGCGACGACATCCTGGCCACCGGCGGCGTGCACATCGGCGGCACCGATTTCGACCGCCAGCTGAGCCTGCACGGCGTGATGCCCTTGTTCGGCTTCAAGACCCGGCTGCGCAACAACGCCGAGATGCCGTCCAGCCAGTACTTCAACTTGGCCACCTGGCACACCATCAACTTCGCCTACACCCGCAAGGCCTGGATGGACCTGCAGGACGTGCACCGCGACGCCGCCGAGCCGGAAAAGCTGGACCGCCTGTTCAAGCTGATCCAGGAGCGCGCCGGGCACTGGCTGGCGATGGAAGTGGAAGCCGCCAAGATCGCGCTGTCCGACCGGGACAGCCACCGCCTGGCGCTGGACGCCATCGAGCGCGGTCTGCACTGCGACCTGAGCCGCGCCGATTTCGAGACCAGCATCAGCGCGCTGCTGGACCGCGTCGGCGGCACCGTCGGCAAGCTGCTGGCCGATTCCGGCCTCAAGGCCCAGGATGTCGACACCGTGTTTTTCACCGGCGGCTCCAGCGGCGTGCCGGCGCTGCGCGACGGCATCCGAGCCTTGCTGCCCAATGCCCGCCACGTGGAAGGCAATCTGTTCGGCAGCATCGGCAGCGGCCTGGCCATCGAGGCGAAAAAGCGCTACGGCTGAGCCTGCCAGGCTTGCAATGAAAAACGCCGCGAATCATCGCGGCGTTTTTTTATGGAGACAGCCGTTCAGAAATCCCGCTGCGGCACCAGCACCGTGCGGTTGCCGTTGCTCTCCATCGGGCTGACGATGCCGGCGGCCTCCATTTCCTCGATCAGCCGCGCGGCGCGGTTGTAGCCGATGCGCAGGTGGCGCTGCACGCCGGAGATGGACGGTTTGCGGGTGCGCAGCACGATCTCCACCGCCTCGTCGTACAGAGGGTCGCTTTCCGTCGCCGCCTGCGCCTTGGCCGTGGCGTCGGCCGAAGCGTCGTCGGCCTCGCTCTCGCCGGTCAGCAGGCCTTCCACATAGTCCGGCTCGCCGAACTGCTTCAGATGCTCGACCACCGCATGCACCTCGTCGTCGGTGACAAAGGCGCCGTGCACGCGTTGCGGATAGCCGGTGCCCGGCGGCAGGTAAAGCATGTCCCCCTGGCCCAGCAGGCTTTCCGCGCCCATTTGGTCCAGAATGGTGCGGCTGTCTATCTTGCTGGACACCTGGAACGCGATCCGGGTCGGAATGTTGGCCTTGATCAGGCCGGTGATCACGTCCACCGACGGCCGCTGGGTGGCCAGGATCAGGTGGATGCCTGCGGCGCGGGCTTTCTGCGCCAGGCGGGCGATCAACTCTTCGATCTTCTTGCCGGCCACCATCATCAGGTCGGCGAACTCGTCCACCACTACCACGATGAAGGGCAGCGTGTCCAAGGGCTCCGGGGTTTCCGGCGTCAGGCTGAACGGATTGGCGATACGCTGGCCGCGCTCCGCCGCCTCCCGCACCTTCTGGTTGTAACCGGCCAGGTTGCGCACGCCCAGCGCGCTCATCAGCCGGTAGCGGCGCTCCATCTCGCCGACGCACCAGTTCAGCGCGTTGGCGGCCAGCTTCATGTCGGTGACCACCGGCGCCAGCAGGTGCGGGATGTCGTTGTAAACCGACAATTCCAGCATCTTGGGGTCGATCATGATGAAGCGGACTTCTTCCGGCGTGGCCTTGTACAGCAGCGACAGGATCATCGCGTTGACGCCCACCGACTTGCCGGAGCCGGTGGTGCCGGCCACCAGCAGGTGCGGCGCCTTGGCCAGGTCGGTCACCACCGGCTCGCCGGTGATGTCCTTGCCCAGCGCCATCGTCAGCCTCGACGCGGAATGCTGGAACACATCGGCGGAGAAGATTTCCGACAGCCGTATCATCTGCCGCTTGGGATTGGGCAGCTCCAGGCCCATGCAGGTCTTGCCGGGAATGGTTTCCACCACGCGGATGGAGGCCAGGCCCAGCGCGCGCGACAGGTCCTTCATCAGGTTCACCACCTGGTTGCCGCGCACGCCCACCGCCGGCTCCACTTCGTAACGGGTGATCACCGGGCCGGCGTACGCATCCACTACGCTGACCTTGACCTTGAACTCGGCGCACTTCTCCTCGATCACGATGCCGCGCTCGATCAACTCGTCCTGGTTGCAGGTTTCCATGGCCGCGTCGGCCGGACTCAGCAGGTCCAGGCCGGGCAGCATGGAATCGTCGTAATTGTGGCGGAGCGGAGCGGCTTCCGCTTGCGGCGCGGGAGACGGCTCGGGCCCGGCGGCGGCCTCGACGGGTTCTGCGGCAGCCGGCGTCGCCGGCGTTTCCTCCATCAGCACCCAGGGCATGGGATTGCTTGCCAACTGGGCCGCCGTGGCAGCCAGCGTCGGCATTACCGGCTCAGGCAGCACGGTTTGCTGAATGATGGCGGGGCTCTCGTCCTGCTGCACCAGCACGTCGCGCGTTTGCGGCCAGCGCCACGGGGTTCGGGCCGCAGGGATAGCGTCGGAAACAACCGCGCCTTCTTCTGCTTGGGGCGCGGACTCGGCGTGGATGCGTTCAAGCGGCGCCGCCGGCGCGAACGGCGCGCCGCGCGCGGCTAAATCGGGCGCAGGTTCCGCCGGCTTCGAATCTTCGAATTCGGCATCGGCCACCGCAGACGCCGTCGCCTCCGGTCCACTGATTTCAGGCCACGGCTGTGGCTCAACCTCCGCGGCATCGAGAGGCCGGATGACGACTGCGTCAGACGCGGCGTCAGGCTCGGCGGCAATGGGCTGCGGGTTTGCCGGCTCCGACGGCGGCAAAACGACAGGGGCGGGCTCCGTCTCGACGGTTGGCTTGCGAACCGGCTCCTGCTCCGGCTTGCGCCATGGCTCCAGTATCACCAGCGGCTTTTCCGGCTCCGGCCTGGGCTCCGGCTTCTCGCGCGGGATGGAAACCAGCTCCACTCTGGGCAGCGGCGCGGCTGGCGGCTGCGGATGGCGGCGATGCGCGTGCAGGCTCGCCACCTTGGCGCGCACCTCGCTGCTGCCTATCGTCGGCAGCTCGCCCTCGCTCCGCTCGCCGGGCTCCACGCCCCTCACGCGCAGGCGGCGGCGGTAATCCTGCCGCATATTGCTCTGCATTTCGGACAGGCCGATGACCGGCAGGTCCTGCTGCTTGCTTTGCGGCTGCTGGCGGGTTTTCCGGCGATATTCGCGCGACAGCTCCAGCATCGGCAGCTCGGCCGGCGGCTCATGGCTGGCTGATTGCGGGCGCTTGGGCAGGATGATGGTCTCGCGCGGCCGCTCCTCAGGCGGCGGCGCCTCCCGCCGGGCCTGCGGACGCGGCTGAGGGATGCGGACAGGCTCAGGCTGTTCGCGGCGCGGGGCCGGCTGAGCTTGAAGCGCGGGCTCGGCGGCTTGCGCCTGCTGGTCCGGCTGCTCTGCGGCTTGCGCGACAGGCGGCCCTTCGCCTGCCGGCGGGTGCTGCGACGCCTCGGCGAAGTAATCGGGCTGGTAGCGCTCGCTGCGCCCCTCCACGCCAAGCAGGCCATCCAGCTTGCGCATCAACTGCGGCATCTTGCCGCTTTTCACCAGCCAGCCGGCCGCGGCCAGCGCTGACAGCAATAGTACGACGACAACCCACACGGTCGAGAACCCCGGAATCTAGCTGCCCGCGGCGAAGCGCGGGCGTGTTTTTCATGGCAGCGCGCTGGACTCAGCCTAGCGTCAAACTGTCTGTCACTTTAGGATCCGATTGTAACTGTTTTATGCGTTCGCATCACAGCCAATGCCAGATCGCAGCCTGCGCGGCCAGCGCGAACAGCGCGGCGATCACATCATCCACCATCACGCCGAAACCGCCGCCGACGCGCTGGTCGAACCAGCGTATCGGCCAGGGCTTGACGATGTCGAACAGGCGGAACAGCGCGAACGCCAGCATCCAGCCGGCCCAGCTTGCCGGCGCGAAGGCCAGCACCATCAGCATGCCCACCACCTCGTCCCAGACGATGCCGCCGTAGTCGTGCACCCCCAGCGCGCGGCCGGTGACGCCGCAGGCGTAGACGCCGATCAGGAACAGCGGCAGGCACAGCGCCACCAGCATCCAGCCATGGATGCCCAAGGCCAGCAAGGGGAAGAAGACGGGATAGGCGACCAGGGTGCCCCAGGTGCCCGGCGCCTTTTTCATCAGGCCGCTGCCGAAACCGAAAGACAGCAGATGGATAGGGTTGCTCAACAGAAAACGCCAGTTGGGCGTGATTCTTGGTGCGTCAGCCAAAATGGTCATAGCCTTTCTTGTCCAGCGTCACGGCTTGCCCGGCGCCATCCAGCAACAGGCCGCCCCGCCCGTCCAGCACGCGGCCGATGCGGGTGGCGCGGCAGATGCCGGCGGCTGCGGCCTCGATGGCGGCGCGTCGCGTCGGCGGCGCCGTGAAAACCAGTTCGTAATCGTCCCCGCCCGCCGCCAGGCAGGCGAGGAATTCCGCTCGGCGGGCCTCCAGCGCGGGATGGGACGGCAAGGCGTCCGCCCACACTTCTCCGGCCACGCCCGAGGCAGCCAGGATGTGGCCGAGATCGGCCATCAGACCGTCGGACACGTCGGCGGCGGCATGCGCCAGCGGCAGCAAGGCGTCGCCCAGCGCCAGCCGCGGTTGCGGGTATTCCAGTTTGTGCGTCGCGGCGGCCAGCAGTTCCATATCGTTTACATTCAGCCAGCCCAGCCGCTGGCGAACCGCCAGGGCGCCCAGGCCCAGTTCGCCCGACACCCAGATGTCGTCGCCGGGTTTGGCGCCATCCCGGCGCAAGGCCTGGCCGGCCGGCGTCTCGCCGATGATGGTCACCGACAGCGTCAGCGGGCCGCCGGTGGTGTCGCCGCCTATCAATTCCACGCCATGGGCGTCGGCCAGCGCGAAGAAGCCGGCGGCGAATTCAGCCACCCAGGCTTCGTCTGCGCGCGGCAAGGCGATGGAAAGCAGCGCCCAGCGCGCGCGCGCGCCCATCGCCGCCATGTCGGACAAATTGACTGCCAGCGTTTTGTGGCCCAGCGCCCGCGGCGACACGTCGGCGAAGAAGTGCCGCCCCTCCACCAGCATGTCCGCCGACAAATGCAGGTCAAGGCCTGGCGTCGGCCGGACGATGGCGGCGTCATCGCCGACGCCCAGCAGGACGGATGGCGCGCCGCGCTTGAAATAGCGGCCGATCAGTTCGAATTCGTTCATGAGCTTCTCACGCAAAAACACCCGCCGCGGCGGGTGTCGTCGACAGCGGCACGCCTGCGGCGTCCAGCTCAGTCCTGTTTGCGGCGCTGTTTCTGCGCCAGCACTTCATCGCCGCGCACTTCGGCGGCGAGCTTGTCCAGCACGCCGTTGACGAATTTGTGGCCGTCGGTGCCGCCGAAAGTCTTGGTGATCTCGATGGCTTCGTTGATGATCACCGGGTACGGGGTTTCCGGGCTTTGCGTCAGCTCCAGCGCGGCCATCAGCAGCACGGCGCGCTCCACCGGGCTGACCTCGTCCTCGGCGCGCTCGTAGTAGCGGCCGACCTGGGCGGACAGCAGCTCAACATCCTTCAGCACGCCGTACAGGATGCTGCGGAACAAGGCTTCGTCGGCCTTGGCGAAGTATTCGTTCTCGCGCAGGTGTTTTTCGATCAGCGAAGCCGGGCGATCCGGATTCAGCTCCCATTCATAGATGCCTTGCACAGCGAATTCGCGGGCGCGGCGACGGGCGGTTTTCATGGTGGCGATTCCTTGAAAGAGCAAGGGAAGCGGCGCGACCGCCCCGCTTCCCGTTGGACGACTGGCGGCGAACGGCTCAGCCGCGCAGCGTCTTGTGCAGATTGGCCATCTCCACCGCCACGCGGGCGGCATCGCCGCCCTTTTCCAGCATGCGGACTTCCGCCTGCTCGTCGTTCTCGGTGGTCAGGATGGCGTTGGCGACCGGAATATCGAAATCCAGGCCGACGCGGGTGACGCCGGCGCCGGATTCGTTCGACACCAGCTCGAAATGATAGGTTTCGCCGCGGATCACTGCGCCCAGCGCCACCAGCGCGTCGAAACGACCGCTCTTGGCCATGGTTTGCAGCACCAGAGGAACCTCCAGCGCGCCCGGGACTGTGGCCAGGGTGATGTCGCCGGCGGCGACGCCCAGTTTTTCCAGCTCGGCGAGACAAGCGTCGCGCAGGCCGTGGCAAACCGGCGTGTTGAAACGCGCCATGGCGATGCCGATTTTCAGCCCTTTGCCGGAAAAATTGGGTTCAATACACTGGATGGCGTCAAGCATGTTGGGTCCTCGCGGCGAAAACACTAAGGAAAGCCGGCAATTGTAACGCAATCGCCGCGATTAGGCCACGCCCGGACCGCCGTCCCGGTCCACGTGGAAGTGCCCGGGCTGGCAGAATCCGGTCACTTCGAGCTCGAAGCCGGCCATCGACGGCAGGCTCACCGGGCTGGACATCAGCTTCATCTTGCCCACGCCCAGCGCCTTCAGCATCTGGGCGCCGATGCCGAAGGTCTTGCTGTCCCATTTCTGCCGCGGCGGCTCCTGGTCCAGCGCGCGCTGCGCCAGATCGGCGCCGGTCTCGTCGCGGTACAGCAGCACCATCACGCCGCAGCCCTCTTCCTCCATGGTTTCCAGCGCGTTGGGCAGCGTCCAGGAGTGGTGGCTGCACAGCGGCGCCAGCACGTCTATCACCGACAGCGGCTCATGCACCCGCACCAGGATTTCCTTGTCGGGGCGTATCTTGCCCTTGCTCAGCGCCAGATGGGTCGCGGAGGTGGTGATGTCGCGGAACACGTGCAGGTCGAAGCTGCCGAACGGGGTCTCCACCGGACGCTCGCCCACTTTCTCCACCAGGGATTCGGTGCGGCTGCGGTGCTGGATCAGATCGGAGATGGTGCCTATCTTCAGTCCGTGCTGCTTGGCGAACTCCAGCAGCTCCGGCAAGCGCGCCATGGTGCCGTCGTCGTTCATGATCTCGCAGATCACGCCGGCCGGCTCCACGCCCGCCAGCATCGCCAGGTCGCAGCCGGCCTCGGTATGGCCGGCGCGGATCAACACGCCACCGTTCTGCGCCTTCAGCGGGAACACGTGGCCGGGCTGGACCAGGTCGCTGGCCTTGGCCAGCCGCGCGACGGCGGTCTTGATGGTGTGGGCGCGGTCGGCGGCGGAAATGCCGGTGGTGACGCCCTCGGCCGCTTCCACCGACACGGTGAAATTGGTGCCGAAACTGGTGCCGTTGTTGGTCGCCATCATAGGGAGGTTCAACAGCTTGCAGCGCTCTTCGGTCAGTGTCAGGCAGATCAGGCCGCGGCCGTATTTGGCCATGAAGTTGATCGCTTCCGGCGTGACGAACTCGGCCGCCATCACCAGGTCGCCTTCGTTCTCGCGGTCTTCGGCGTCCATCAGCACCACCATCTTGCCGGCCTGGATGTCGGCGATGATGTCTTGGATCGGAGATATGGTCATTGCTCTATTCCTTTGTCGGTTCGCCCGTTCTACGCGGGCAGCAAATCCAGCGCCCGGTATTCGCCGAGCTTGGCCGCCTCGCCGTCTCGCAGCGCCAGCGGCTTGTTGAACAAGGGGCCATCCACCACCAGGGTGTGGAATTCGCCCGCCTCGCCGCAGGGATCCACGCCCTCGGCCAGCATGTCTTCTATCAACGGATGGTCGAGCGTCCGGCCCAGCCATTTTTCGTCCACCAGCGCAGTATTGACCATCACAATGCGGGCGGAGAAGCCTGCGTCGACGAATTCGCGCACCAGATCGGCGCGAGCCTCTTGCCACAGCGGCAGAATCGCATCGAGGCCCGCCTCGGCGCAGACCGCCTCCTCCCATTCGCGGTGCGCGTCCAGATCGATGTCGCCGAACACCACCGCCTGGATGCCGTCATCCGCCGCCGCGCGCAGCTGTTCGACGAAAACCTCGCGGTAGCCATTCCAGCTCGCGCGTCCCAGCCGCTGCGGCAAACCCATGGCATGCGCCTGCAGCGCCAGCACCTCGGGCCGCACGCCATGGGAGCGGGAACGATCGCCCGTCTCGTCCAGCATGGTCAGCAGCGCCTGCGGCCGGGCGCCGGCCCGCACCGCCCGCCACAGCGCGAGGCAGCTGTCTTTGCCGCCGCTCCACGACGCCAGCACCGGCAGATCGCGCAAGATCACGCGACCTGGCCGCGCTGCGCCAGCACGCGCTCGACGGTATCGACGATGGCCTGGGTCTGAGGGTCGATTTCGATGTTGATCCTGTCGCCCGGCTTGCGGCCGGCGATATTGGTCCGGTTCAGCGTCTCCGGAATCAGGTGCACGCAGAAACGGCGGCCTTCTACCGCGCCCACCGTGAGGCTGATGCCGTCTATCCCGATATACCCCTTGGCGAACACGTATTTTTCCAGGCCCGCCGGCAGCTCGAACCAGACGGTGCGGTTGTTCGGGGATTCGATGACCTCGGTCACGGCTGCGAGGCCCATCACGTGGCCGGACATCGCGTGGCCGCCGATGTCGTCGCCGAAGCGCGCGGCGCGCTCCACGTTCACGCCGTCGCCAGCCTGGATCCCGCCCAGGTTGGTGACCCGCAGCGTTTCCTGCATCAGGTCGAAGTGAACCAGATCGCCATCGACGCGGGTGACGGTCAGGCAGCAGCCGTTATGGGCGACGGAGGCGCCGAGCTGCAGTCCGGGCAGCATCTCCTGGGGCAGACGGACGATATGGGTGCGGAAATCCTGTTTTTCTTCGATGGCGACCACTTCGGCCACGCCCTGGACGATACCGGTGAACACGGCAAGCCTCCTTGGTTTGAATTGTCGTTTGGACAACATTGTAGCCGAATGGCTGTTTTCCAATCTGTTCGGGAACAAAAAAACGCCATGGAGTTTCCAGGCAATATGTGCTTGTTTCCGCCGCGCGCGGCGCCGCATCACTCGCCATCCCGCGCGAAAGCAATATGGAATTTCCCGAAACCGGCAACTCCGGTAAAATGATCGGCTTTATTGAATTTCAAGCAAGCCATCCATGTCCGCCGATCTCGCCCGCATCGCAGAAGAAGTTTCGCATCGCCGCACCTTCGCCATCATTTCCCACCCCGACGCGGGCAAAACCACGCTGACGGAAAAACTGTTGCTGTTCTCCGGCGCCATCCAGATGGCCGGCACGGTGAAAGGCAAGAAGGGCGGCAAGTTCGCCACTTCCGACTGGATGGAGATCGAGAAGCAGCGCGGCATTTCCGTCGCGTCGTCGGTGATGCAGTTCGACTACCGCGACCACACCGTCAACCTGCTGGACACCCCCGGCCACCAGGACTTCTCCGAGGACACCTACCGCGTGCTGACCGCCGTCGACAGCGCGCTGATGGTGATCGACGCCGCGAAAGGCGTGGAGGAGCAGACCATCAAGCTGTTGAACGTCTGCCGCCTGCGCAACACGCCCATCGTCACCTTCATGAACAAGTGCGACCGCGAAGTCCGCGACAGCCTGGAATTGCTGGATGAAGTGGAAAACGTGCTGAAGATCCGCTGCGCGCCGATCACCTGGCCGATCGGCATGGGCAAAACCTTCCGCGGCGTATACAGCCTGCTGAGCGACGCGGTGATCCTGTTCGAAGCCGGCACGGAAAAGCTGGTTTCCGACATCGAGGTGATCCAGGGCATAGACAACCCGCGCCTGGACGAACTGTTCCCGCTGGAAATGGAACAGCTGCGCATGGAGATCGAGCTGGTCAAGGGCGCGTCCAACGAGTGGAGCCTGGAAGAATTCCTGGCCGGCGAGCTGACGCCGGTGTTCTTCGGCTCGGCCATCAACAACTTCGGCGTGCGCGAAATCCTCAATGCGCTGATCGACTGGGCGCCGGCGCCGCAGGAACGCGACGCCACCGTGCGCAACGTGGACCCGAAGGAAGCCAAGTTCTCGGGCTTCGTGTTCAAGATCCAGGCCAATATGGACCCCAAGCACCGCGACCGCATCGCCTTCCTGCGCGTGTGCTCCGGCCAGTTCGAGCGCGGCATGAAGATGAAGCACCTGCGCCTGAACCGCGACATCGCCGCCTCCAGCGTGGTGACCTTCATGTCCCACGACCGCGAGATCGTGGAGGAGGCTTTCGCCGGCGACATCATCGGCATCCCCAACCACGGCAACATCCAGATCGGCGACAGCTTCTCCGAGGGCGAAGACCTGGCCTTCACCGGCATTCCCTTCTTCGCGCCGGAACTGTTCCGCTCGGTGCGCATCAAAAACCCGCTGAAGCTGAAGCAGCTGCAGAAAGGCCTGCAGCAGCTGGGCGAGGAAGGCGCGGTGCAGGTATTCAAGCCGCACAGCGGCGGCGACCTGATCCTGGGCGCCGTGGGCGTGCTGCAGTTCGAAGTGGTGGCCAGCCGCCTGGCCGCCGAATACGGCGTCGACGCCATCTTCGAATCGGCCAGCATCTGGTCCGCCCGCTGGTTCAGCTGTGACGACCGCAAGAAGCTGGACGAATTCGTCAAGACGCTGCAGATGAACATCGCGACCGACGCCGGCGGCAACCTCGCCTATCTGGCGCCCAACCGCGTCAACCTGCAATTGACCCAGGAGCGCTGGCCGGACATCGTTTTCCACGAAACCCGCGAACACGCGGTGAAGCTCAACGACTGAGGAGTCCATGCACACCCTGCTCGATCTGATCGCCTTCCTGCGGGAGAACTACGCGCACGAAATCACCCGCTCCCTGCTGCTGATCCTGACGCTGGTGGTGATCCGCGTGGTGGTCGACCGGCTGCTGGCGGCCAACAGCGGGGTGCCGGTGGAGGAGCGCCGGCGCTGGTCGATCAACACCCGCAACGGCCTGTTCCTGGCCGGCCTGGCCGGCATCGGACTGATCTGGGCCAATGAGCTGCAGACGCTGGCCGTGTCCATGCTGGCCTTCGCCGCCGCGCTGATCCTGGCCACCAAGGAGCTGATCATGTGCCTGTCAGGCGGCGTGGTGCGGCAGATGTCCAACAGCTACGGCCTGGGCGATCATATCGAAATAGGCGCGGTGCGCGGCCGGGTGGTGGACATCGGCCTTCTGTCCACCACGGTGATGGAGATCGGCCCCAACCACAGCTCGCACCAGATGACCGGCCGCGCCCTCACCTTCCCCAACAGCCTGCTGCTGTCCACGCCGGTGATCCGGGAAAACTACATGGGCGAATACGTGATGCACATCATCAACGTGCCGCTCGCCTACACCGTTCCGCCAGCCCAGGCGGAACGCCTGCTGATGGAGGCCGCGGAAGAGACCTGCGATTGCCATGTAGACGTGGCGCGGCGCCACATGGAGGACATGGCGAAGCGCTATCTGGTGGACATCCCGTCGGTGGAGCCGCGCATTTCGATCCAGCCGGTCGATGAAAAGCGCTATCAGTTGATCCTGCGCATCGCGATTCCGGCCAGAGAGCGGCAACGTATCGAACAAGCCATCCTGCATAAGTTCATGTCGGATTGCTATCCCATTATTGAGCCATAAGAAATAGAGCAAGAACTCCAAACATCGTATACAATTGCGCTATGCGAAGTCACTACCAGCCGGTGCTAAATGAGTAAAACCAGAATCAAGACCTACGACCGCATCATTCAAGAAAGCCTGAAGCTGTTCAACGAGCAAGGCGAGCGCAGCATCACCACCAACCACATCGCCGCGCATCTGGGCATCAGCCCGGGCAACCTCTACTACCACTTCCGCAACAAGGAAGAAATCGTCTACCAAATCTTCCTGATGTACCGCGAGTTCATCAATCAGCGGCTGTCCGTGCCGGAAGACCGCAAGATGACGGTCGACGATCTGGTCAACTACCTGGACACCGCCTTCCTTGCCATGTGGCAGTTCCGCTTCATGTTCTATGACCTGCCCGGCCTGCTCGCCCGCAACCCCCAGATGCAGTCCGAATACCACCAGTTCGTCAACACCGAGCTGAAGAACATTCTGGGCGAGCACTTCCGCGAATTCATCCGTCTGGGACTGCTGAAAATGGACGAGGAAGACATCGAGCCGGTCAGCATCAACATCTGGCTGGTGGTGAAGTTCTGGTTTGCCTTCGAGCAGACTTCCCGCCCCAAGGCGCCGATCACCGAAGAGTCCGGCCATCGCGGCGTGCTGCAGGTGCTGGCCCTGCTGAAGCCCTATGTGCAGCCGGAATATCGCCACGCCTTCCACTCGCTGTACGAGCGGCACGGCGGCTGAGCACAGGATTTTCCGCGCCAAACAGAAAGGCCACTGCATAGCAGTGGCCTTTTTCATTGCCGCCAGGGTGGCTTACGCCGCCTCGGCAAGGTTCTGTGTCAGATAAGCGAGCAACTCGCCGTTGGCGAGCATTTTGCGCAGATGGCTGCCCGGCGCATTGCCCACGTACTCCACCTGGCCGAGCTTGCAATGCGCAACCTTGGCTTCGGCGCATACTTCCATTTCAACTTCCAGCGTCCACAACGCAGGCTGAAGATCCGAGCCCACCGGCTCCAGCGACACCGTCAAATGATAACGGCCATCGCGGGAATGCACGTCGAGCAGGCCCAGCAGGCCCAGGTTGTTGCGGACATCTGCGTCGTCCGCGTCGAAAGCACCCGCAGAAAGAGCCTGCGGAACCAGCACTTCAGGAAAAGTCGCAGTCATGGCATCTACCCCGAGGGTTTCCCCTCAAAAAACGAACTATTGGATTATTGTCATCGCGCGCCATCTGAATGGTTTGCGATCAGACATTCATTGATGTCTGGTTCCATCATGAGGATGTTTGCCGGAGGGGACAATCCCGAAACGGGAAAAAGCGCGCCGTCGCGAGGAAACCTGTACTTTTGGACATTCACCAGGTGGCGAGGCCATCACAAGCGCGGGGAAAAAATGATGAATAAATTTAGCATTCTGTTGAATGCTTCATTTGACGAGGGTCATGGTATGATTTTTTATCATTATAAAAAAAAGCCCTGGTCATACCAGGGCTCTTGCTCATGAGTGCCGGATCCCGTCAGGCCTGAACCACCTTGGCGATGGCGGAGGCCACATAGCCTACGTTCTTGCTGTTCAGGGCCGCCAGGCAGATGCGGCCAGTGGATACCGCGTAAATGCCGAACTCCTCGCGCAGGCGGTCCACCTGGGCGGCGCTCAGGCCGGTGTAGGAGAACATGCCGCGCTGGGCCGTGATGAAGGAAAAGTCGACGGCCACGCCTTGCGCCTTGATCGCCTCCAGCAAGGCCAATCGCATGTCGCGAATGCGATCGCGCATGCCCGCCAGCTCTTCCTCCCATTGCGCGCGCAGCGCCGGGCTGGACAGCACGGCGGCGACGATGGCCGCGCCATGGATGGGCGGATTGGAGTAGTTGGTGCGGATCACGCGCTTCAGCTGGGACAAGACGCGGACCGACTCGTCCTTGGCTGCCGTGATGATGGACAGCGCGCCGACACGCTCTCCGTACAGCGAGAAGCTCTTGGAGAAGGAGCTGGCGACGAAGAACTGCAGATTCGAGGCGGCGAACAGGCGCACCGCCAGCGCATCGGCGTCGATGCCGTCGGCGAAGCCCTGGTAGGCCATGTCCAGGAAGGGCACCAGGCTGCGCTCGCGGCAGATCGACACCACTTCTTCCCATTGCGCGGCGGACAGGTCGGCGCCGGTGGGATTGTGGCAGCAGGCATGCAGCACGATGATGGAGCCCGCATCCAGCGAGGACAAATGCGCCTTCATCGCGGCGAAATCCACGCCGCGGCTGGCTGCGTGATAATACGGGTAGTTTTCCACGGCAAAGCCGGCGGACTCGAACAGCGCGCGGTGGTTTTCCCAGGACGGGTCGCTGATGTACACCTTGGCGGCCGGATTCAGGCGTTTCAGGAAGTCCGCGCCGATCTTCAGCGCGCCGGTGCCGCCCAGCGCCTGGGCGGTCACCACGCGGCCGGCGGCCAGCAGTTCGCTGCTCTCGCCGAACAGCAGCTTCTGCACGGCGACATCGTAAGCGGCGGGGCCTTCGATCGGCTGGTAGCCGCGCGCCGGCAATGCTTCGAGGCGAGCTTTCTCGGCCGCCTGCACCGCGGCCAGCAGTGGAATCTTGCCGTTGTCGTCGGAATACACGCCCACGCCAAGATTGACCTTGGTGCTGCGGGTATCGGCGTTGAACGCCTCATTGAGTCCGAGGATGGGGTCGCGCGGCGCCAGCTCCACGCCGGCGAAGATCGAAGAGGTCATACCAGGCTCCATTAGCTTTACGAATGCACCGGCCAAGAGGCCGATCAAAAAAATCCGATGCTGCTTGTTGCCTTCCGAAGGAAGGTTGTTCGCTGTCGAACATAGTCTAACATGTATCCACTGGCCTCACAGGCAGGATATTGCGGCCAGTTATCGACAAACCCGTTCCCATGGCTTAATCAGAAGCATAAGCTGGTCAGCGGGCGATTTTCTGCCCATGCCTTTACTTTAAACCGGAGGCATCCATGAAAAAGGGAATCTTGCTGCTTTGGCCGTCCTTCATGATCGCTATGATAGCGACCGCCGTGTTCTTCTCGATTTTCGATCCCGCCGAGCTCAAACTGCACGGCGACACCCTGTTTTCCGACAAGCTGAGCGCCTATTCGGTATTCTTTCTGGTCAGTTGGGCCTTCGGCGCCCTCAACACCTCCATCGTACTGCTGCTGGAGAAGAGCGCCAGGGAAATCAACGGCTTTACCCCGCCGCCGGTGGCGGCGCCCGACGAGGACACGCCCCTTCCCTGATTTCCAGGGAACAAAAAAGGCCAGACTGCGCGTCCGGCCTTTTTCTTGCATCAGATGACCTTCAGGCCCTTCAGCATCACATACAGTATCAGCACCGGCGACACGAAGCGCAGCACGAAGAACAGCGGCTTCAGCACGCGCTCGTTATCCAGCGCGCCTTCGTTGCTCAGCGCGGCGCGGAAGCGGTCGTAACCCCACACCCAGGCGGTGAACAGGCACAGGCAGATGCCGCCCAGCGGCATCAGCACATTCGAGGTGACAAAGTCGAACAGGTCGAACATCGTCATGCCGAAGATCTTGAAATCCGCGGTCAGGCTATTGGACAGCGCGCAGGCGGAACCCACCAACGCCAGCAACAACAGATTGATCACGGTCGCCTTGACGCGGCTGATGCCGAAGCGCTCGCTCAGCACCGACACAGGCACTTCCAGGATGGACAGCATGGCGCCGGTGGCCGCGATGGCGGTCAGGACGAAGAACACCACCATGAAGAAGTGGCCCAGCGGCATGCTGGCGAACACCGCCGGAATGGTGATGAACAGCAGAGATGGTCCGGCGGCCGGCTGGAAGCCGAAGGCGAACACGGCCGGGAAGATGGCGATGCCGGCCAGCAGCGACACGAACAGGTCGGCGCACATCACGCGGAAAGTGGTCAGCGGGATGTTCTGGTCGTCGCGGAAATAGCTGCCGTAGGTGATCATGGTGCCCATGCCGATGGACAGCTTGAAAAAGGCCAGACCCATCGCGGTCAGCACTACAGCCGCGCTGATCTTGGAGAAGTCGGGCGCGAACAGGAAGGCGAGGCCCTGGCCGGCGCCCGGCAGCATCAGGCTGCGCGCGCCGATCACCACCAGCAGGACGAACAGCAGCGGCATCAGCTTCTTGGTCACCGCCTCGATGCCCTTGGACACCCCCAGCAGCAGGATGCCGCCGATCAGCGCCAATACCAGCCACTGCCACAGCAACGATTGCACCGGATCGGAAATCAGCGCGGTGAAGGCGCCGGACGTCACCTTGGGATCGCGCGACAGGATGTCGCCGCCGATGGCCTTGAAGATGTAGGCGAATACCCAGGCCGCCACTTCGGAATAAAAGGCCATGATCAGGAATGCGGCGAACACGCCGAAAGCGCCCACCAGCCACCAGGGCTGTCCGGCCGGGGCCAGCTTGACCAAGGAGGTGACGGCGTCGCGCTTGGCCTTGCGGCCCAGCATGATCTCCGAAATCATCACCGGCAGGCCCACAACCAGCGTGGCCAATACATAGACCACCAGGAAGCCGGCTCCGCCGTTGGTCCCCGTCAGGTAGGGAAATTTCCAGATATTACCCAGGCCGACCGCCGACCCCAGCGTAGCCGCCAAAACGCCGAAACTGGACGTGAAGCCGTCCCGCGCCTTGGGCTCTCCACCCGTTTTCGATTTGTTCTGACTCATTGTTTTTCTGAACCCTAGATAATGATGAACCCGCGCGGAAGTCACCGGCGGGCTCAATAGTCCTTCGTTTCCAAGGGGCAGAATTTTGCAGCCTATCGCTTATGGATGCAAAGCATTTCTGACAGTTATTTGATTAAGTTGTTAGTCAATAGCCCAAGCCAATCATGGCATGCATTCAGCTGGGCGATTTCTATGAACTCGTCCGGCCGGTGAGCCTGCTCTATCGATCCCGGCCCCAGCACCACGCACGGCATGCCTGCCTCGCTGAACAACCCCGCCTCGGTAGTGTAGGCGACGCCCCGCCCGGCGCAAGCGCACAATCCATGAACGTAGCGGCTGATATCCGAATCCGGCTCGGCTTCGAATGCCGGGCTGTATACCACGCGCTCGATCTCGATATCAGCCTCCTCCGCCACCGCCCGCATTTCCAGCAGCAGGCTCGCCGCGTAGTCGGCCACCGACGAGACCAGCCGCTGCGGATCGTCTCCCGGCAGCCAGCGGCACTCGAACATGAATTCGCAGTCGGCCGGCACGATATTGCAGGCTACGCCGCCGCGGATCACGCCAGTCTGCATCGTGGTGAAAGGAACGTCATACAAAGGCTGGCGGTGGCCGAACGACGCCTCGGCGTCGGCCAGCTTGCGGATATGGGTGATCAGTCTTGCCGCATACTCGATGGCATTGACCCCGTAAGGCGTCAGGGAAGAATGCGCCGCACGGCCCCTGACCCGGCAACGGTAATGCGCGATGCCTTTATGCGCCACCACCGGCCGCATCGAAGTCGGCTCCCCTATCAGGCACCCAGCCACCGTCACGCCCTGGGCGACCAAATCGTCGATGAGCCTGCCGACGCCCAGGCAGCCCACTTCCTCATCGTAGGAAAGCGCAATGCCTATGCCCTGCCTCAGCTGGCCGGCCTTCGCCAGCGCCACGAAATCCGGCACTCTCGCCAGCACGCAGGCAATGAAGCCTTTCATGTCGGCGCTGCCGCGCCCATACAGGCGCCCATCGCCGCCATCCGTCAGCTGGAATGGCGGATAGGACCAGTCCTGCCCATCCACCGGCACCACGTCGCTATGGCCGGACAGGACAATCAATGGCAAATCATCTCCGCCGATGCGGCAGAACAGATTAGCCTTGCTGCCGTCGTCGCTATGGGTGAGCCGGCTTGCCAACCCGTGGCCGGCAAGATAACGCCTTACCCATTCTATCAGTTGCAGATTGGAATTCCGGCTGGTGGTATCGAAGCCGATCAGTTCGGCCAGCAAGTCGGCGAGTGTGGTATCCATGGCGCTTGGCGTGTATATATTAGGTGGCTTGACTGCCGAGTCTGCACCGCATGATGCGCGCAATCAATAGCCACTCTCCCCGCCGACGACTCCTTCCGCCGTTCGGCAAAAAACTTATAAAAATGCTTGTCAAATAGATGGGCATTGGATACAATCCGTTTTCTCTATGGCGGGCCTCCCCGCATTGCACGGTAGCGAACCTGGTCAGGTCCGGAAGGAAGCAGCCACAGTTATTCAGTGCAAGTGCCGGGGGTCGGGCTCGCCACCCCTCCCCTTCTATGCGTTCCGCAAGGACAATTGCAAATTTGCGACACTTTTGCGCCTATGCACAGTCTCGCATGCTGATAACATTGTCCTGAACGATAAGAATCCGCTAACATTAGCAAAACTGAATTTTCAAATTCATGGAACTTCACTAAATTCCCTGCATCAAAAATATTCCTGTTGAATTTTTTTTGCTATTTTTAGTAGGCAGGGCGAAGTCCTAAAAAAATACTAGAACCATTTGTTTCAGATACGAGAGGAACACTCATGAAACTGTTTGAAAAGATCCCGAATCCTCGGGAAATCCGTCGCAAGCTGGGCCTGAACCAACAAGAGTTCTGGAGCCGCATCGGCGTTACCCAATCCGGCGGCTCCCGCTACGAAAGCGGCCGCAACATGCCGAAACCGGTCCGCGAACTGCTGCGCCTGGTTCACGTCGAGCAGATCGACCTGTCCAAGGTTCGCCGCGAAGATTTTGAAATCGTCGAAGACCTGAAGGAAACCCACCCCGATCTGTACAAAAGCCTGCGCAAGGCCGTACGCACCAAGATCGAGGCACAGGAAGGCGGCGCCGAAGCTGCCGCCAGCTGATTTCCAGCCCCTCGAAAAAGCCAGCCGCGGCACGCCGGGCTGGCTTTTTTTCATTCACGGGTCCACCAGGACCGCAAGGCTTCCCGCAGAATGACGGAACCATGACTCGGCTCAGTCGCCGGGATTGCGCACCAATAGCACCGGCATATCCGCCACCTTCAGCAGGCCTTCGGCCACGCTGCCCATCAGCAGGTGCATCAGGCCTCCCAGCCCGTGCGTGCCCATCACGATCAGGTCGGCGCCCCAGGCGCTGGCTTCATCCGACAAGACGGCGGCGATCTTGTCTCCCCAGCTTTCCAGTATCTTGCAATCCGGCGTCACGCCCAATGCGCGGGCGCGATCCCCTGCCTGCCCCAGCACCTGCTCCCCGGCCTGCTTGATGGACTTCTGCAGTTCGGTGGCATCCAGAAATTCGGTGCCGCCCCAACCAAACTGCGCCAGATCCACCACGTGAACCAGCCTCAAGTTCGAGCCGAAAGCCTTGGCCAGCTTGCACGCCTCATCCAGCGCCATATTTGACGTGTCGCTGTCATCCACCGGTACGAATATCCTTTGATACATGACGTTCAGCTCCTCTATGATCTTGGCTTGCGCCCCCAGTCTATCAAAGCCGCCGCGCCAGCATTTGACACAGCTTAGCTTGCTTTGACATAAAGGCCATATCGTCATTCCCTTCTGCCAGTATACGCCATGGCCAGAATCAGAATCGAAGCACCTGGAACCATCGTCTACGAGACGCTCATGGATGTCCGCATCGGCGACATCAACTACGCCAACCACCTCGGCAACGACGCCTTGCTGCGGATCGCCCAGGAGGCTCGCCTCCGATTATTCCGCGACTGGGGCTACGTCGACGAGCTGCATATCGACGGCGTCGGCATCGTCGTGGCCGACGCCGCCATTTGCTACCTGTCCGAAGCCTTCCTCGGGGATGTTCTGCGCATTCTGGTCGGCACGGCCGACATCCACCGCAAGGGTTTGGATTTCATTTATCAAGTGATCGATGACAACAGCGGCAGAGAAGTGGCAAGATTGAAAACGGGCATTGTGTTCTTCGATTATCCAGCGCGCCAAGTCGCCCTCATGCCGGAATCTTTTTCGGCAAAGCTCGGCCAATAAGCAAGAAGGAATCGCGCCATGAGAAACTACTCGCCAAACAGTCCGGAGGCGATTGCCAGGCTGCTCGCCATGTTCATGATCGCGGACGGCAATATGGACCCCCGCGAGCTGGAGTTGCTTGAAAAGCTTCACGTCTACCACCTGATCAATCTGCCGCGGAAACAATTTTCCCAAGTATTGCGGGATTTCTGCGACGACATTTCCGACGAGGCGTCCGACGACGGCTCCATCCGGCTGCTTGAACGCGAACGCATCGACAATCTGCTTTCCGACGTGACCGACCGACGCAAACGCATCCTCACTTGCGTGCTGGCCATGGACATCAGCAAGTCCGACGGTACAATCAGCGACAGCGAAATGGCTCTGCTCAGCCACATGATGAAGAGCTGGGCCGTCACGCTGGACGATCTGGAAAGAGAATTCGCCCGATGACCGGCGCCGGCCGCCCCACCGGCGGCCCGGCAACAAGACGCACGCAACCTACTCGCAATAAATAATGAACACTCGCTTTACTGGAACCGAACGCTACATCGCCACCGACGACCTGATGATGGCCGTCAACGCCTCCATCACGCTGCAGCGCCCGCTGCTGATCAAGGGCGAACCGGGCACCGGCAAAACCATGCTGGCGGAGGAAGTGGCCGCCAGCCTGGACCGGGAGCTGATCGTCTGGCCGATCAAATCCACCACCAAGGCGCAGCATGGGCTTTACGAATACGACGCCGTATCGCGGCTGCGCGACTCCCAGCTGGGCGACGCCAAGGTGCACGACATCGCCAACTACATCGTCAAGGGCAAGCTGTGGCAGGCCTTCGAGGCCGAGCAGGCTCCCGTGCTGCTGATCGACGAAATAGACAAGGCCGACATCGAGTTTCCCAACGATCTGCTGCGCGAACTGGACCAGATGGAATTCTTCGTCCATGAAACCCAAGCGTTCGTGCGCGCCAGGCAGCGCCCCATCATCATCATCACCTCCAACAATGAAAAAGAGCTGCCGGATGCCTTCCTGCGGCGCTGCTTCTTCCACTACATCCGCTTCCCGGACCCCGAGACGATGCAAAGCATCATCGACGTCCATTTCCCGGACATCCGCCAGCAGCTGGTTCAGCAGGCGCTGGAGGTGTTCTTTTCGATACGGGAATTGCCGGGCCTGAAGAAAAAGCCCACCACATCCGAACTCCTGGACTGGCTGAAACTGCTCTCCGGAGAGAATATCGGCGCAGAAGAACTGGCCGGGCTGCACGAACGCAACGCGCCGCCGCCCCTGGCCGGCGCGCTGCTGAAGAACGAGCAGGATCTGCAGCTGTTCGAGCGGCTGATGCAGATGGCGCGCCTGCGCCGCAACTGAGATGGACGAGGCCATCCGCCGCTTCATCGAGCATCTGGCCGTCGCCGGCCGCAGCCCGCACACGCTCGCAGCCTACCGGGCCGACATCGAACTGCTGGAAAACATGATGCAGGCCAAATCCGCTCGCGACGCCACCGCCGCGGAATTGCGCAAGGCGCTGGCCAAATTGCACGCGCAAGGATTGAGCAGCCGCAGCCTGGCGCGGCGGCTGTCCTCGTGGCGGCAGTTCTACCATTGGCTGCAGCGCAACGGAGAGCGCGAGGACAACCCTGCCGCCGGGCTGTACGCCCCCAAGCGAGACAAGTTGCTGCCCAAGGCATTGCCGGTCGACGGCACGGCAGCGCTGCTCGACCGGATAGAAGGCGAAAGCGAACTGGATGCCCGCGACCGCGCGATATTCGAGCTGGTTTACAGCTGCGGCCTCCGGCTGTCGGAAACCGTGGCGCTGAATCTGGACGACGTGGACTTTTCCGACAGTCTGCTGCGCATCCGCGGCAAGGGCGGCAAGGAGAGGCTGGTGCCCATCGGCGCCGAAGCCATGCTCAGACTGCGGACCTGGCTGGGCGAACGCTCGGCGGGAATGGATGAGCCGGCGCTGTTTCTGGGCCGGCACGGCCACCGGCTGGGAGGCCGCCAGGTGGAAAAACGATTGCGCGACTGGGCGATCAAGACCGGGGCCGGCCAGCATGTCCACCCGCACATGCTGCGCCACTCGTTCGCCTCCCACATGCTGCAATCATCAGGCGATCTGCGCGCGGTGCAGGAACTGCTGGGCCACGCCAACCTGTCCAGCACCCAGATTTACACCGCGCTGGACTTCCAGCACCTGGCCAAGGTGTATGACGGCGCGCATCCGCGCGCGCGCAAGCGCGGCAAGCCGGACGACGAAAACAAATCATAAAACCGGCAGCGGCCATCAGCCGCCCTTGTGCACGTCGCGGCATAGCAACATCGCATGGATGTTGTCCGCCTTGTCGGCATCGAAGCCCAGGCGCGCCACTCTCTCCTCCGGATTGCTCCAGGTGCCAAACAGCAAATCCCACAGGGGCAGGCCGTAATTCTGAGCATGGTGGCCATGGGCGTGGTGGACGGTATGCATTTCCGGGCGTTGGAGGAAATAGCCCAGCCAGCGCGGAGTCTTCATATCGCCATGCAGAAACAGATCGAAGCCGCTGGTGAAAAACAGCGCCCAGGCTGCCGCGACAGGAGACGCGCCCAGCACCAGGTAGCTGGAGAAAGCGCTGATCAGCACCGCGGCCGCCGAATCCAGCGGATGCGCGTAAAACGCGGTCAGCGCCTCAACCCTCCCAGGGCTGTGATGAAGCTGGTGAAACAGCCGCCACAGCAGGTCGGAAGCGTGCGTCGCGCGGTGCCACCAATAGAAGGCGAAGCTGGTCAGCAGGAAGCTGGCCGCGCCCACCAGGATATCGGGCCAGCCGCGCGCGGCCGGAATCAGCGCGACGCTGTCGATCTGCGCGGCGAACAGACCGCCCAGCGCCAGCGTGACCGCCGCCGTGCACCCGCCCAGCGCAGAGGCAAGCAGCAGCCAGCGGCGGTCGCAGCGGTTTTTCGATGCGGGCGCGATCACCTCTCGGGTGAAGATGCCGACGAACAGGATCGCCAGCGCGGGAAAAGCGTATAACTCCATGCCGCCCAGCCTCAAGCTTGCGCCGCCTGGCCGTGAACGCGCTCCAGCAGGCGCGCCAACGCCTCTTCCATCGTTTGCTGACGCACCGCGTGGCGATCGCCGGAGAAATGCCGGCTCCAGGCCTCGGTCTGCCCGCCAGGATGCGCGATGGCGAGCCAGACCAGACCCACCGGCTTTTCCGGCGAACCGCCGTCCGGACCGGCAATGCCGGAAACGGCCACCGCCCAGTCGGCGCCGGCCAGAGCCTGCGCGCCGGCGGCCATCTCGCGCACCACGCGCTCGCTGACCGCGCCATGATCCATCAACGACGAAGCCTGGACTTTCAATAGTTGCTGCTTGGCCTGGTTGCCATAGCTGACCACGCCATGGCTGAACCAGCCGGAGCTTCCCGGGATGTCGGTGATGGCTGCCGCGATCATGCCGCCAGTGCAGGACTCCGCGGTGGCCACGCTTTCGCCTCGGGCCTGCAAGGCCTCGCCTAGGTCCGAGGCCAGTTGTCTGCTATTTGCCATGGCGTTCCCTGTAATGTCGGATCAGACCATTGGTGGAGCTGTCGTGCCCCAGCGCCCCGGTGTCGCCGGACAGCTCCGGCAGGATGCGCCGCGCCAGCTGCTTGCCATACTCCACGCCCCACTGATCGAAGGAATTGATGCCCCAGATCACCCCTTGCACGAACACCTTGTGCTCATACAGCGCCATCAGCATGCCCATGCTGTACGGCGTCACCCTGTCCAGCGCCAGCGTGTTCGACGGCTGGTTGCCCGGAAACAGTTTCTGCGGCAGCAGCATGTCCAGCTGCTCTCCGGACAGATGGCTCAACTCCCGCATCACCTCCGCCTCGTTCTTGCCGCGCATCAGCGCCTCGGTTTGCGCCAGGCAGTTGGCGACCAGCACATCGTGCTGGTTGCCGAGCGGATAGTGGCTGTTCAGCGGCAGGATGAAGTCGCACGGCACCAGCCGGGTGCCCTGGTGCAGCAACTGGAAGAAGGCATGCTGGCTGTTAGCGCCCTCCTCGCCCCAGATCACCGGGCCGGTATCGAAATCGAGCGCCTCGCCCAGCCTGCCGACCCGCTTGCCGTTGGACTCCATGTCCAGCTGCTGGATGTGGGCCGGCAAGCGGCGCAGACCATGATCATAGGGCATGATGGCATGGGTGTGCGCCCGGTAGAAAGTGTTGTACCAGATGCCGATCAGCGCAAGCAGCACCGGCATATTGGCATCGAACGGCGACTCGAAGAAATGCCGGTCCATCGCATGGCCGCCGTCGAGGAAGGCGCGGAAGTTGTCGTAGCCGATGGACAGCATGACCGGCAGGCCTATCGCCGACCACACCGAGTATCGCCCCCCCACCCAGTCCCAGAAGCCGAACATATGCTGCGGATCAATGCCGAAAGCCCGCACCGCCGGTTCGTTGGTGGAGACTGCGACGAAATGCTTGGCGATCTGAGCCTCGCCGGCCGCCTGCAGAAACCAGGCGCGCGCCGCCTGGGCGTTCAGCAGGGTTTCCGGCGTGGTGAAGGATTTTGAGGCGACGATGAACAAGGTGGTGGCTGGATTCAGCCGCTCCAGCGTGCGCGCCAAGTGTTGGCCGTCGACATTGGATACGAAGTGGACCTTGAGATCGGGATGGGCATACGCGGCCAGCGCGTCCGCCGCCACCAGCGGCCCGAGATCGGAGCCGCCGATGCCGAGATTGACCACGTCGCGGATCGGCTGCCCGGCGAACCCCAGCCAGCGGCCTTCCCGGACCTGCTCGCTGAAATCCTTGAGCCGCGCCAGCACCTGATGCACGTCGGCCGCCACGTTATGGCCTTCCAGGTCGAGCCGCGCCCCCGCCGGCAGCCGCAAAGCGGTATGCAGCACCGAGCGGTTCTCGCTGACGTTGATGCGCTCGCCGCTGCGCATCCTGTCCATCCAGCCTCTCAAGTCGGCCTTGCGCGCCAGATCGAACAACAGCTCCAGCGTGCGCTCGGTCACCCGGTTTTTCGAATAGTCGAGCAGAAGGCCATCCAGCTCCAGCGAAAAACGCTGGAAACGCTGCGGATCCAGCTCGAACAACTCGCGCATGTGCATATGGCGCGTCGCGCGCTGGTGCTGGTGCAGCTTGGCCCAGACCTGGGTGGAATTGATGTCGATGTGGCGTTGTGCGGCCATGTTTTCTGCCAATGGAATACAAGGTGAATGTGAAAAAGCCGGCCCGCTCGAGCCGGCTCGACACGGCGTAGCTTATACCTTGAGGAAGTGCTCGCGGTAGTAGCGCATTTCCTCTATCGACTCCAGGATGTCCGCCAGCGCCTCATGCTTGCCGCGCTTGACCACGCCCTTGGCGATTTCGGGACGCCAGCGCTTGCACAACTCCTTCAACGTGGACACGTCCAGGTTGCGGTAATGGAAATAGGCTTCCAGCTTCGGCATCCAGCGCGCCATGAAGCGGCGGTCCTGATGGATGGTGTTGCCGCACATCGGCGTCGCGCGCTCCGGCACGTGCTGCATCATGAACTCCAGCAGCAGTTGCTCCGCCTCGGCTTCGCTGACCGTGGAATTCTTCACCTTTTCGATCAGCCCGCTCTTGCCGTGGGTGTTCTTGTTCCAGTCGTCCATGCCGTCCAGAATGGCGTCCGGCTGGTGAATCACCAGCACCGGCGACTCCGCCAGGACGTTCAGATTGCTGTCGGTGACGATCATCGCCACCTCGATGATGCGGTCCTGATCCGGGTTCAGGCCCGTCATCTCCATGTCGAGCCAGATGAGGTTATTGGTATCTTGTGCCATACTAGTCAATCTTTAGAAAACCCTGCCATTTTCCTTCATTGCCGCGTCGTCGGCAAACTCCAGGACACCCATGACCGAGGCTTTCTCCCTACTGTTCGCCGCCGCGCTGACGCTAACCCTATGCCTGAAGCTTTGGCTGGGCTGGCGCCATATCCGACACATCGCCCGCCATCGCGACCAGGTTCCGGCGGCCTTCCGCGACAGCATCACCTTGGAGCAGCACCGGCACGCCGCCGACTACACCATCGCCAAGACCAAGCTGGGCCTGCTGTCCGCCTGGGTGGACACCGCGCTGATCGCGGCTTTCACTTTCGGCGGTGGATTGCAATGGCTGGCCGTCCACAGCATGCAATGGCTCGCCAACCCGCTGCTGTCGGGCATGGCGCTGATCGTGTCGGTCGCCGTGATCAGCAGCTTGGTTTCGCTGCCCTTCACTCTGTACGGCACCTTCGGCATTGAAAGCCGCTTCGGCTTCAATAAGACCACCATCGCGCTGTTCATGGCCGACATGATCAAGGGCGCTCTGGTCGGCGCGGCGATCGGCCTGCCCTTGCTGGCGCTGGTGCTGTGGCTGATGGAGATCTCCGGCCCGCTGTGGTGGCTGTGGGTATGGCTGGTCTGGTCCGGCTTCCAGTTGCTGATGGTCGCGTTGTACCCGACGCTGATCGCGCCGCTGTTCAACAAGTTCAAACCGCTGGAGGATGAGATGCTCAAAACCCGCATTGAAGCCTTGCTCCAGCGCGCCGGCTTCAAAAGCCAGGGCGTGTTCGTGATGGACGGCTCGCGCCGCTCCAGCCACGGCAATGCCTACTTCACCGGCTTCGGCTCCGCCAAGCGCATTGTGTTCTTCGACACGCTGCTATCCCAGCTCAGCCACGCCGAGATCGAAGCGGTGCTGGCGCACGAGCTGGGCCACTTCAAGCGCCGCCACATCGTCAAGCGCATCGCCTTGGCCTTCGCCTTGTCTCTGGCCTTGCTGTGGCTGCTGGGCCAATTGCTGCATGCGCCATGGTTCTACGCCGGCCTCGGCGTCGCCGCGCCCAGCACGGCGATGGCGCTGATCCTGTTCCTTACCGCGACGCCGGCCTTCACTTTCCCGCTGACGCCGCTGTCCAGCCGGATGTCCCGCGTCCATGAATACGAGGCCGACGATTTCGCGTCGGAACAGACCCGGGCGGACGACCTGGTCAGCGCCTTGGTCAAGCTGTACCGCGACAACGCGTCCACGCTGACGCCGGACCCCATCCATTCCGCCTTCTACGATTCGCACCCGCCAGCGGCGCTGCGCATCCAACACCTGAAAGGAAACCACGCATGAACCTGTTGGAGCTATCCTGCACTCCTCAGCATGGCCAGAGTCCGCTGGCCGACAACACCGTCAAGCAACTGCTCTCCACGCTGCCGGACTGGGAAATCGTCGGCATCGAGCTGCGCAAGACCTATCGCTTCGCCAATTACCACGAGACCATGGCCTTCGTGAACGCGCTGGCCTGGATCGCCAACCAGGAAGACCATCATCCGGACATGTCGGTCCACTACAATCGCGCAGTCGTGAACTTCAGCACCCACGACGCAGGCGGACTCACCCTCAACGACTTCATTTGCGCGGCCAAGACCGAAGCCCTGTTCCGCCGCCCATGACAGCCAGCACCGGACAAATCATACGCAGCCACGGCCGTCGCTTCATCGTCGAGGCGGACGGCCAGACGTTCGATTGCACCACGCGCGGCAAGCGCGTCGACTATGCCTGCGGCGACATCGTCGATATCCTGATCCAGAACCGCGAACAGGCGGTGATAGAGCGCGCGCATGAGCGGCGCAGCCTGCTCTACCGCCAGGACGAATGGAAAACCAAGGTGATCGCGGCCAACGTCACGCGCATCCTGTTCGTGATCGCCGCCGTGCCCACGCCCAATGAAGAACTGCTGGGGCGGTGCCTGATCGCCGCGGAAGCCGGGGACATCGATCCCGTGATCGTGGTCAACAAGAGCGATCTGCCGGAAACCACGGCGCTTCTGGAAAAATTGCAACTCTATGTGAATCTGGGTTACAAGCTGGTCACATTGTCGGCGAAGCAGGATTTTTCACCGCTGAAACCCTTGCTCAGCGGACATACCAGCGTGTTGGTCGGCCAATCCGGCATGGGCAAATCCACACTGACCAACGCGCTGCTGCCAGACGCCAATGCGCGAATCGGCGATATTTCGGAAGCGCTTGACTCAGGCCGCCACACCACCACCCATGCCACGCTATACCACCTCGATGAAAACAGTCATCTGATAGACTCTCCGGGCCTGCAGGAATTCGGCTTGAAACACCTGAAATCGACGGATTTAATTCATTATTTCCCTGAAATGCGCAGATACATTGGCCAGTGTCGCTTCCATAACTGTTCGCATTGCGTGGAACCGAACTGTGCGATCATTGCAGCTGCAGAACAGGGAGCAATTTCTAAACATAGACTGGATCTACTGCAAAGGCTGAGCCGAGAACTAGGCTAAAAGGATTGTAAATAAAGTAGTACACGCTATTTATTTACTTTTTATGGCTCCCTGCATATTCTGTAATAAAAGGAAGTAAAGATTATCCAAATATAGATTCCAAACCCGACAGAGGAGCCAGCATCATGACGAAAAGGATTGCGTTAGTTACCGGTGGCATGGGCGGTATCGGCACCGCCATCTGCAAAGCCTTGGCTGAAGCGGGGCATATCGTGGTAACCACGTACAGCAAACCGGGCCGCGAAGCGTCCTGGCATGCCGACATGAAGGGACTGGGTTTCAGCGACATCCACAGCTACCTGTGCGACGTCACGGACTTCGCCGCCTGCCAGGATGTGGCTGCCCGCATCGCCAAGGACGTCGGCCAGGTCGATATCCTGGTCAACAATGCAGGCATCACCCGCGACGCCAGCTTCAGGAAACAGAGCAAGGACGACTGGGACGCCGTGATCCGCACCAACCTGGACTCGGTATTCAACATGACCAAGCCCGTGCTGGACAATATGCTGGAAACGGGCTTTGGCCGCATCATCAACATTTCGTCCATCAATGGCCAGAAGGGCCAATTCGGCCAAACGAACTACTCCGCGGCCAAGGCTGGCATGCACGGCTTCACCATGGCGCTGGCTCAGGAAGTGGCCAAGAAGGGCGTGACCGTCAACACCATCTCTCCCGGCTACATCGCCACCGAAATGGTGATGGCGGTGCCGGAAGATGTGCGCAACAAGATCATCGCCCAGATCCCGGTCGGCCGCCTGGGCCGCCCGGAGGAGATCGCCGCACTGGTGACCTTCCTCTGCTCCGACAACGCCGGCTTCATCACCGGCAGCAATATCGCCATGAACGGCGGCCAGCACATGATGTAATCGCGTCAAGGCTCCGCAATACTGTTCACGCCGCCTCTCCCGGGCGGCGTTTTCTTTTCTGGTGTATGCTGTCCGGCCCGCCACTCATTCGCAAGCAACACCCGCCATGGCAGAAAATCTCATCATCGAAAACGGCAGCAAGGAAGACAAGTATCAGGTTTTGCTGCCGCAAGCCCATGCGCTGATCGCCGGAGAGACAGACATCGTCGCGGCGCTGGCCAATCTGTCCGCCGCGCTGGCGTCCACCTTCGGCTGGCTATGGACCGGCTTCTATCTGGTCAAGGGCGAACAACTGGTGCTGGGTCCGTTCCAGGGGCCGATCGCCTGCACGCGCATCCCGAAAGGCCGCGGCGTCTGCGGCAGCGCCTGGGCTCAGAACCGCACGCTGCTGGTCGACGACGTCGATGCCTTTCCCGGCCATATCGCCTGCTCGTCGAGCGCACGCTCCGAGGTGGTGGTGCCGATCCGCGACGCCTCCGGCAAGGTCGCCGCCGTGCTGGACATCGATTCCGACCAGTTGGCCAGTTTCGACCAGACCGACGCCGTCTATCTGGAACGCATCGTCGCGCCGCTCGCCGGACTATTCGCCCCAGCCGGCTGAATGCAGGCAAACTGTGTGAAACAGGCCCGAAATATCGGGCCTGTTTTTCTGTCCGCCTGCGAATGCTACTTCTGGATGGACAGCAGTTCCACTTCGAAATACAGCGGCGTATCAGGCGGAATCACGCCCGGCACGCCACGGCTGCCATATGCGGTATTGGCCGGGCAATACAGTTTGGCCTTGCTGCCGACCGTCAACGCGCTGACGCCCTGGGTCCAGCACGGGATCACGCGATTCAGCGGGAAGCTGATCGGTCCGCCATTCTTGTAGGAGCTGTCGAACTCCTTGCCATCCTTGAACGTGCCGCGGTAATTGACCTTGACGGTATCGCCGCTGGAGGGCTTCACGCCCTTGCCCGCGACCAACACCTCGATCTTGACGCCGGAAGACAGGGTTTGCGCTGCCGGGGCATTCGCGGCCTGCGCGCCGCTCGCGCAGGCCAGCAGGGCCAGGGCGGAAATCATTCGTGTGGAAAACATAGGCTCTTTCATTCAAGTAAATGCTGCGCGTCCGGCCCTATGCCGCCCGCTCACTTCCGCATCAAGGACAGAAATTCCTTGCGCAGGTCCGGATTGGTCAGGAAGGAGCCGCGCATCACGCTATTGGTCATCTTGCTGTTGCTGTCCTTCACGCCGCGCCAGTGCATGCAGAAGTGATCCGCCTCCATCACGATGGCCAGACCGTCAGGCTGCAGCTTCTGCATCAGCAAATCCGCTATCTGCGATACCGCCTCTTCCTGTATCTGCGGACGGGTCATCACCCAATCTATCAGGCGGGCGTATTTGGACAGCCCGATCAGGTTCGAAGCCTCGTTCGGCAGCACGCCCACCCACACCCGGCCGATGATGGGGCAAAGATGATGGGAGCAGGCGCTGCGCACCGTGATCGGCCCGATGATCATCAGCTCGTTCAGATGCTCGACATTCGGGAATTCGGTGCAGGGAGGCATCGACACGTAGCGCCCCCGAAATACTTCGCGGACGAACATCTTCGCCACCCGCTTCGCGGTCTCCTGCGTGTTGTGGTCGTTCGCGGTATCGATCACCAAGCTTTCCAGCACGCCCTTGAGCTTGGCCTGCACCTCTTCCTGCAATGCATCCAGCTCTCCGTCCTCGATAAAGGCCGATATATTGTCGTTGGCATGGAAGCGCGCCCCCGCCGCCTGCAACCGGTAACGGATGCGCTGCGATATCGCTTCCTGCTGGTCCTGCTTGTCGATTTTGCTCATTGTTGATTACTTGTTCGCAAGAAAATGGAAATCATTTCGAAATATACAGCAACTTACGGCACGGGTTCGAGCGGTCCATGCACGCAAGCGCATGGCCGCGATGGTAGAACAGCCTGACCGGGCGCGCAAATGACAAGCGCAACAACGCATGGCCATACTCAAGCCGAAGGAGCAATGCTATATAAATAGTCGACTTGCGACAATACCCGTCCGGGCTGACGCGGCCCAAAAAAAAGCAGCCGGCCCCAGAAGGGCGTCGGCTGCCGTCGCGGCATGCGGGCCATCAGGCGGGTCAACCCGCGAGCAGGCACTCCTCCCGGCGCGGAAGGGCGATCTTGTGATCCTTGCTGTGCTGATAATCGAGGAAGACATGTTCCGCGCTCAGCATCTGGTAGCTGCCATCGGCGCGTTTGTGCGTCGTATCCTTGAGGCGATACGCGTAGTGGCCGCAAGTCCAGCAGTCGAAATTGCGCATGTGGGTGCACAGGCAGGTCTTCTCCCAGACCGGCACGCGGCGCTGGCCCGGGTTTTCCTCGTGCGCCTTGTGATAGGCGTCGATATAGGAACAGCCGCCCTTGGCATCCAGCAGATAGCCGTAGGCCTCGCAATTCGGACGGATGCTGTCGCCGATCGCCGGGCAACTCTTGATCATGCGCATCGGATAGCCGGTCGGCGACAGCTGGTTGACCTCGATGTCCTCTTCGTTGGACTTGAAGTACTCCTGCTGAACCTTCTCCGGCAAGCCGCATTCGCGGGTCACCGTGAAACGGGTCGCGACCTGCACCGCGCCGGCGCCCGCGTCCAGAAAGCCTGCGGCATCGCTGCCGGTGAAGATGCCGCCGGCCGGAATCAGCGGGATGTCCAGCTGCTCGGCCCGCAGCCAGTCGCGGATTTCGGTAAAAATGCTTGCCAGGTCGTATTGGGCCCAATCCATGCCGAAGCCCAGATGACCGCCGGCCAGGGGGCCTTCCACCACCACATAGTCCGGCAGACGGCCGCAGCGGCTGTTCTTCTTCAGGAACAGCTGCAGCGCCCGCAACGAGGAAACGATGATGCCCAGCTTGGCGTCACGGAAACGCGGATGGTCTTCGATCAGGGAGAACGACCCCAGATGCAGGCCGGCGGCAAGCGTGATGCCGTCGATGCCGGCATCCAGCGCCGCGCGCATCCGCACTCGCAATGTCTCCTTGGGGGCATTCATCGTCAGCTTTTCCATGCAGTTGATGAACACCAGGCCCTCGCCCTGCTTCTGTTGCATGGCATTGCCGACATGCAGGCGGGTCGCCTCTTCCAGCATGCCCAAGTCGAAGCGAACCACGGACTTGTCCGGGTTCTCGACGTTAAACTTGTACTGGGCTAGCTTATTCTTGACGAACTTGGTATTGAAACGACGGTCGGCCACGGTGGGCACCATCGCGTCGGAAATATGACCGACGCCGCCCAGGCGCGCGGCCTCCAGAGCCAATTGGGCGGTAGAAATGTCCACGCCCATGCCGCCTATCACGATAGGCACCAGTTCGTGTTTTCCCAGTTTCAGTCGAAAATCATCAACACACTTCATTGTGACGGGTCTCTCCATAGAGCTGGGCCGAATTATCACCCGCAAAACGATGGAAATCCACATTTTTAGAGTTTTTGCTCATAGCAAAGCCAGGCGCGCCCGCCTACCTCCCCAACACCTCGGCCACCCTTGCGCGCAGCGCCGGCAGCAACTCGGATTCGAACCAGCGGTTGCGCGCCAGCCACATCTGGTTGCGCGGACTGGGATGCGGCAACGGCATCACCGCCGGGAAATACTCGCGCCAAGCCGCCACCGTCTCGGTCAAACTGCGCTTGCGCGCAGCCAGATGATAAGCCTGCGCGTAATACCCCACCGCCAATACCAGCTCCACCCGCTCCAGCAGCGGCAGTAGCCGGGGATGCCACAGGCGGCGGCATTCCGGACGCGGCGGCAGATCTCCGCTGGGCCCGGTGCCCGGATAGCAAAACCCCATCGGCACGATGGCGAAGCATTCCGGATCGTAAAACGTTTCCGCATCCACAGCCAGCCACTCGCGCAGGCGCTTGCCACTGGCGTCGTCCCAGGGCACGCCGCTCTCGTGCACCTTGCGGCCAGGCGCCTGGCCTGCCAGCAGGATGCGCGCTCCCGCCGCCGCCCTGAGCGCCGGCCTCGGCCCGCAAGGCAATGCCGCCTCGCAGACCCGGCAAGCGGCGATCTCGCCCAGCAGGTCCGCCAATGCGCTCATGCGGCGATGCCGGCCAGATACGTTTGCCAGGCGACGGCTTCAGACTCCGTCCACCCCGCGCACTCCAGCATCAGGCCGCAGGCGCCTGAAGTCAGCGCGGCGCGCGCCAGCGCGCGGGCGGCAAGCGGATCGGCAGCCAAGGGGCCCGCGGCGATGACCGGCAAGTGGGTCCGCTTGCGCAGGCTGAGCAGGCTCCCGACATCCAGGCTGACAGACTGGCCATCCCCTCCGCATTCGCACAGCACGATCTGGTGATTGCCGCCAAGCGCCACATGCTCGGCCGCCGCCAGCCACTCGTCCAGCGTCAGGCGATTGTCCCGCTGCAGGATGACAGTCTTATTTACGCGGCCGACTTCGCGCAGCAATTCGACATTGCTGAGCGCTTGCGGCGGCAGCAGCAGCGCCTCCGTCTGCAGTTCCAGATGCGAGTCCAGCAGGCGGACGTCGCGCAATTCGGCGACGGCGCCCAGCCCGGCCTCGCCGGCCGCGTCGCAAAGGCGCTCCAGTTCGGCCACGCCCATCGCCTGGTAATGGTAGGGACTGGCATGGCTGCGGCCGCCGCCCGCGTACAGCAGCTTGCCGCCGGCGGCCGCCACATGGCGCGCGGCGGCGCGAAGCGCGGCTTCGCCCCAGTCCTGCGCGCAGCCGCCCAGCCAGGCCGCGCCGCCGGCGCCGAACACCGTCCGCCCCACCCGCACGGCGCTATCCTCCGGCTGAGCGGCCCTGGAAACGATGCGGTCATCGCCGACCACCCTGAGCGCGCGCTCCACGCCGGCCATGGCCTCGAAGCCGCCGGGCTCCAGCCCGCGCTCCTCGCCCACCGCGCCTATCACCGTGCGCTCCATGCCGCGGGAGACATGGGCAGCCAGACCGGCGCGCTCTATCCTGGCCACCACGGCATTGACATCGGCCTCGCTCGCGCCCGCATTCATCACCACTATCATTATTCAGCCTCCTTGTCCTCTCCCTGCGGGGAGACATTGCGGCGCCAGCGGCCGGCCAGCCGCCGCGCCAAGCGGGCCAGCGGCGATGGCCTGGACCAGAATCGGCGCAGCCGCATTTTCGCCATCCTCGCCCAGCGCCACGGCAGCGAGGTGCGCAGACGCTCGAACACCCAGCCCCGCAGCCGTTCGAAACGCCGATACCAGCGCACGAACCACGGCACCGACATCAGCACCGGCCGCGTCAGCGCGAACAGCCAAGCCACCAGCGCGGTGCCGCCCAGCTTGGCCAGCAGGATCACCGCCAGTCCCAGCAGCGCGTGCCCCTGCTCGATCAGGAACAGCGCCGCCAGCTTGACCGGCAGCAAGGTCAGCGCCGGCGCCAGAAACAGGGCCAGCGCCGCATGAGGGGAGCGGCGCGCCACCCAGCGCTCCAGCGCGGCGAACGGCGGCCACCTGCCCAGCCTGGCAAGCGCCGCGGCCAACTCATCCCACGCGTACTCTTCAAAAACGATGATCGCCGCCAGCAGCAGCGCCAGCGGCCAGGCCGCCGCGCGCCGCATGCGCAGCCAAGGCGACGCTTTCGAATCGGCCCTTTCCATCAAGCCCCTCAAGTACGCGCCAGATCCAGCCACTTGGCGACGTGGCTGGGCTGGTATTGCCGCATCCAGCTCAACAGCGCCGGCAGATCGCGCTCGATGCGGAACAGGTCCTGATTGCCCTTGGGGACGAAGCCTTCGCTGACCGCGTGTTCCACCAGCGCCCGCAAGGGCTGATAGAATCCGCCGGCATCCAGCACGCCCACCGGCTTGTTGTGCACCGACAGCTGCGCCCAGGTCAGGATCTCGAACAGCTCGTCGAAAGTGCCGAAACCGCCCGGCAAGGCGATGAAGCCGTCGGACAGCTGCGCCATCATGGCCTTGCGCTGATGCATGGTTTCGGTGATGTGCAGCTCGGTCAGGCCCAGGTGCGCCACTTCCTTGGCCTTGAGGAATTCCGGGATCACGCCGATCACCTTGCCCCCGGCTTCCAGCGCGGCGTCGGCGGCCAAGCCCATCAGGCCCACCTTGCCCGCGCCGTACACCAGGGTGATGCCTTGCTCGGCCAAGGTGCGGCCGAATACCCGGGCAGCTTCCTCGTACTCCGGCTTGCCGCCTTTGTTGGAACCGCAAAACAGGCAAATCGATTTCATTTTCTTTTCCGTTTCTCTCAAAAAAACAAGGGCCGGAATCTTCCGGCCCCGGGTCATTCCAGGCGACTCACAACACCGCGGTCGGATAAGAGCCCAACACTTTGACGAAGGACGTGCGCTCACCCAGGCCAGCCAGCGCCTTCAATACGCGCTCGTCCTGCCGGTGGCCTTCCAGGTCTATGAAGAACACGTAGTCCCACAGCCCCGCGCGCGATGGGCGCGACTCGAACTTGCTCATCGACACGCCGTTGGCCGCCACCGGCTCCAGCAACTGGTGGACCGCACCCGGCCGGTTGGGCGCGGAGACCACGATGGAGGTCTTGTCCTGCCCGCTGGGGCCGACATCCTGCAATCCCAGCACCAGGAAGCGGGTGGTATTGTTCGGCTCGTCTTCGACATTTTCCGCCAGCTTGACCAGCGCGTAACGTTCGGCAGCGGCCTGGCCGGCGATGGCCGCGGCGGTGTCATCCTCCGCGGCCAGGCGAGCGGCCTCGGCGTTGCTGGCCACCGACACGCGCTCCACGTCGGCCGGCAGGTTCTTGTTCAGCCATTCATGGCATTGCGCCAGCGCCTGGGCGTGGGCATACACGCGGCGGATGCCGTCCACGCCCTCCACCTTGCGCAGCAGGTGGTGATGGATGCGCAGCACTACCTCGCCGCAGATCTTCAACGGCGAGCTCACCATCAAGTCCAGCGTGCGGCCCACGGCGCCTTCGGTGGAATTCTCCACCGGCGCCACCACGTAGTCGAGCGCGCGCGACTCCACCAGCCGGAACGCCTCGTCTATCGAACTACAGGCCACGGCGCGGGCCGCGTGGCCGAAGTGCTTGATGGTGGCCAGCTGGCTGAAGGTGCCTTCCGGCCCCAGGTAGGCGATGGACAACGGCTTTTCCAACGCCAGGCATTCTGACATCACCTCGCGGAACAGGCGGGCGACGGACTCGCTGGGCAGCGGACCGGGATTCAGATCCTTCAGCCGGCGCAGCACCTGAGCCTCCCGTTCCGGGCGGTAGATGACGCCGCCGCCCTTGATCTCTCCGATCTCGCGGGCATGGCTGGCGCGCTGGTTCAGCAGTTTGAGGACTTCGACGTCGATGGCGTCGATGGCGTTGCGGTGTTGCTTGAGACGTTCTTCAGACACTGGTTTCCGGCTTTCTCACGATGACGAAACTGGCTCTTTCGATAAGCTAAGTTTCCGCGAGATGGCCGCCGCTCGCAAGCGCCTTGCTTGGAATTCAGACTCCTTGCGCGGCATTTCCATATCTCGGCAGCCAGGTCACGCCCAGCCTCGGTCCTCCAGCTGCGCCAGCAGGCGTTCGATGCTGGCCGCGGTTTCCAGCGGTTTCTCCAATGGGAACAGGTGGCTGCCCGCCTGCTTGCCCACCTTCACCGAGAAGTGCTTGCGCATGAAAGCCAGGTCGCCGTCGCGCAGCACGTCCGAAGCCTCGCCGGCCAGCAGCGCGGCCGGCACCTTCAGCTTCCCCTTGTGGCGGGGGAAATCATGCGGCAGGGTCGCGTAAATGTCGTGCTCCACCTGCGGGCGGAATTTGAGCCGGCGGCCGCCCTTGCCATCGTCCTGCGTGCCGTGCAAGGCGTAGTCGGCCAGGCAATCTGGATCGAAACGGGCGAATTTGGGTTTGCGCGCGAAATAATCATGCGCCATCTCCACCGTCGCCCAGTTGTCGCGCCGCCGCAGCGTGTCGCCGCCCGGCGTCACCCGCTGAATGAAGCCCAGCCGCTTGGCCAGCCAGATGCCGAAGGAACGCGACGGCCCCATCAGCGGCGAATCCAGGATGATGATGGCGCGGAAAAGATCCGGACGTTTCAGCGCCGCGTAAAACATCAGGAAACCGCCGAGCGAATGGCCGACGCCGACGACCGGGCCCCGGTATCGCGTTTCGATGAAGCGGACGCTCTCGTCCACCAGATACGGCCAACAATCCGTCACCGGGTAGTCCGGGTCATGGCCTATCGTATCCAGATAGCCGACGTCGCGGCCTTCGGCCAGCTTGCCCAGCATCTTGCCGTAAACCGATCCGGGAAAGCTGTTCGCATGAGCGAAATGAATGGCTTCTCGCATAGCCCCTCTTGATATCCTCGTTCTTATTTTTCATAAGCGGAACGCTGTCTGCGCCCCGCCCGCCCGGCTATACTAGCCCTTCCCGAACCGTTTGGGACGCGGCGCTTACCGTTTGCCGGGCGATGCAATTTGATGCATATTGCATCACGCATCGTAAAAACGGAACCGCAAACCGTTTACATCGTCACAGTTTCATCGCCAACCGCAAAGAAGAGTCTGCACGTGCAAGCATACCTCCATTCGTTTTACCGATCGGCCTGGCTATGGCTGGCGTCCGTGATCGCCTGTCTCGGCCTGGCCCTGCCCGCGCACGCGGTCAACCAGGACGACCTGCTCCCGCCGGAGCAGGCTTTCGCCGCCCAGGTCAGCCGCAGCGGCGACCAGCTCCAGCTGACGCTGGAGGTCGCGCCCGGATACTACCTGTACCGCGACCGCATCAGCATCAGCACCACGCCCGCCGACCTGGCCGGCAAGCCGACGCTGCCCGCCGCCCAGGAAAAAAATGACCCTTACTTCGGCAAGCAGCAGATTTACCATGGCAAGCAGCTGATCACCATCCCGCTGGCCGCCGGCGCGCCGGCCGACTTCCAGCTGAACGTGAAGCTGCAAGGCTGCGCCGAAGCCGGCGTCTGCTACCCGCCTTACACCCACAAGCTGAAGGTGGGACAGGCCGGCGCCGCGGGCAACAAGCTCAGCGCCTGGACGGAGGTCGACTCGTCGGGAAAAGCTTCGGCCGGTAACAGCGAGTTGGCCGCCAGGGGTTGGCTGGCCACACTGGGCACCTTCCTGCTGGCGGGTCTGGGCATGGCGTTCACCGCCTGCATGTACCCGCTGCTGCCCATCGTTTCATCGCTGATTGCCGGCCAAGGCGCAACCCTCAGCCGCGGCCGCGGTTTCCTGCTGTCCCTGCTTTACGTGCAAGGCCTGGCGCTCACCTACACCGCCGTCGGCGTCGTCGCCGGGCTGACCGGCTCGCTGCTGACCGTATGGCTGCAGCAGCCGGCGGTGGTGCTGTCCGCCAGCGCGCTGATGGTGGTGTTCGCGCTATCCATGTTCGACCTGTTCTCCATCCAGTTGCCCAGCGCCCTGCAGTCCCGCCTGGCCGACACCTCCAACCGGCTCACCGGCGGCAAGGCCGCCACCGTGTTTCTGATGGGCGCGCTGTCGGCGCTGATCATCGGCCCCTGCGTGGCCCCGCCGCTGGCCTTGGCGCTGGGCTATATCGGCAGCACCGGCGACGCCGTGCTGGGCGGCGCGGCGCTGTATGCGATGGCCATGGGCCTGGGCCTGCCGCTGATCGCCATCGGCACCTTCGGCGGCCACGTGCTGCCGCGCGCCGGCCACTGGATGAAGGCGGTGAAGTCCGCGTTCGGCGTGGTGATGCTGGGCCTCGCCATCTGGCTGGCCACGCCTTTCCTGCCGCCGCCGCTGGTGATGCTGCTGTGGGCGGCGCTGCTGATCGGCTCGGCGGTGTTTCTCGGCGCCTTCGACAGCCTGTCGTCCGCCACCAAGGCCAGCGCGCGCCTGGGCAAGGCGCTGGGCCTGCTGCTGTTCCTGCTGGGCGGCGCCCAGCTGGTCGGCCTCTTGTCCGGCGCCGACAACCCGCGCTATCCGCTGAAGCTGCTCGCCGCCAGCAGCGCCGAGGGCGCCGTTCAGCAGCATTTCCAGCCGATCCGTTCGAGCGCGGAACTGGACGCCAAGCTGGCCGAGGCCAAGGCCGCCGGCAAGCCGCTGCTGCTGGACTTCTACGCCGACTGGTGCGTGGCCTGCAAGGAAATGGAGGCCGACGTCTTCCCGCAGCAACAGGCGGCGGCGCAGATGCAGCGCTTCGTGTTGCTGCGCGCCGACGTCACCGCCAACACGCCCGAGCACCAGGCGCTGCTCAAGCGCTTCGGCTTGTTCGGCCCGCCGGGCATCATCCTGTTCGACAGCCAATCCCGCGAAAGCAACCGCGTGGTCGGCTACACCCCCGCCGACGCATTTGCCCGCGAGCTGGCCAAGGTGGCAAACTAGCGCCGTATCCGGCCGGCGCCATCGCGCCGGCCGCCATTTCCGCCACCTAGATCGGACGCCTCCATGCCGCCCCTCCCCAACGCTTTTCCCAATGTCAGCATACTCGGCGCCTTTCGCGTCGCCATACTGGCGTTGCTGGTGGTCGCTTGCCTGAAAGTGCTGCAACCCTTCCTCGGCGCGCTGACCTGGGCCGCCATCATCGCCATTTCCGCCTGGCCGCTGTACAGCCGGCTCAAGCTGCGGCTGCGCGGCCGCCACAAGCTGGCGGCGCTGCTGATCGTGCTGGCGCTGTCCGCCGCGCTGGCCATTCCCATCGGCCTGATGGCGCTGACACTGGCCGACACGCTCCCGCATCTGGCCAATCTGGCCCATGACCTGACCAGTTTCCGGCTGCCCGACGCGCCGGCATGGCTGACCAATCTTCCGGTTGTCGGCGACAGCCTGCAGAAGCTGTGGCAAAGCACCCAGGCAGACCTGCCCGGCTTCTTCGAGAAAGTCCGTCCCGCGATCAATCAGGCGGCGCTGTGGCTGCTGTCCGGCGGCGCCAATCTGGGTCTGAGCCTGCTGGAAATCGTGTTGGCCATCGCCGTCGCCGGTCTGCTGCTGATCAACGGCGACAAGCTGTGGGATCTGGTGGAGCGCATCGTGGTCAAGCTGGGCGGAGAAACCGCCGGCGACCTGCCCGAGGTGATCGCCCGCACCATACGCAGCGTCACCACCGGCGTGGTCGGCACCGCGCTGGCGCAGACCATCCTGTGCGTGATCGGCTTGTTGATCGCCGGCGTGCCTGGCGCGCTGGTGCTGGGCTTTTTGTGCTTCATCGTCGCGGTGGCGCAGATGCCGACGCTGGTCGTCTGGCTGCCGGCCGCCGCCTGGGTATTCTACACCGGCCACACCGGGCTGGGCGTGTTCCTGCTGATCTGGGGTTTCCTGCTGATCAACACCATAGACAACATCCTGAAGCCGCTGTTGATCAGCCAAGGCGCGCAGATGCCGCTGTCGGTGATCTTCCTCGGCGTGATCGGCGGCCTGATCGCCTGGGGGGTGATCGGCCTGTTCATCGGCCCCACCCTGCTGGCGGTAGGCCTGACCATGCTGCGCCATTGGCTGCAGCGCGAGGACAACGAGGAGCTGGCCTGCGAGGGCGAGCAGGGCTGAGTCCTGCTTCCAAAAGAAACGGCGCGGCGTCCTGATATGGGCGCCGCGCCGTTTTTTGTTTCCAATCATCGCTCAATAGTCGGGACAACGAACCACCCAGCTCTCTTCCTCCACCGCCAGGTGGCAAGCCAGCCGCCACGGTTCCGCTTCACGCCATTCCTCGCATGCCGCCAGCTCCGCGCCGATCGCGCCGGCCCGTTGCAGCACATTGCGCTCCTTGCGGCCCGGCCGCTGCGGCGCGGCCATGCCGGCGATACGGACCTTGCAGGTGCCGCAGGTGCCCTGGCCGCAGCGCCAGTGCAGCGGCACGTCGGCCAGGCGGGCGACGTCCAGCAGATTGTCGCCCGGCATCGCATCCGACTCGTTCAGCAAGGCCCCGCTCTCGCTGACGAAACGTATTCGCGTCACGTCAGCTCCAGGTAAGCCAGTTCGTCGCCCGGCTTCACCTGCTGGCCCGGCTGCAGCCAGACCAGGCCGTCCGCCCAGGCGCAGGACATCAGCACGCCGGAGCCCTGCTGCGGATACAGCTGCAGCTGGCCCGCCAGTTTGCGCACGCGCAGGAACTCGCTGCGGCGCGTGTCCGGCTTGTCCCAGGCGAAGGCGGCCGGCAACCGCTGCGTCTCCGGCGGCGGCACCTCCAGGCCCATCCGCTTCTGCAGGAAAGGCTTGATCAGCGTCTGCAGCGTCACGTAGCCGGACACCGGATTGCCGGGCAGGCCGATGAAATCCGCGCTGCCCACCTTGCCATAGGCCAGCGGCTTGCCCGGCTTGATCGCCACCTTCCACAGCGTGAGCTCGCCCTCCGCCTCCACCGCGGCCTTGACGTGGTCCTCCTCGCCGACCGACACGCCGCCGCAGGTGATCACCACGTCGGCCACCATCGCCGCGTCGCGCAGCAGCTGCCGGGTGGGCTCCAGCGCGTCGCCGACATGGCCGAGGTCGATCACCTCGCAGCCCAGCTGCTGCAAAGCCGGCAGCAGCCAGTAGCGGTTGGAGTTGTAGATCTGGCCTTCGGCCAGCGGCTGGCCCGGCTCCACCAGCTCGTCGCCGGTGAAGAAGGCAGCCACCCGCAACCGCGGCAGCACCGGCAGCCGCGCCAGGCCGATGGAGGCCGCCAGCCCCAGATCGGCGGCGGACAGCTTGCGCCCGGCTTCCAGAATGCGCTGGCCGGCAGCGATGTCCTCGCCGCGGCGGCGGATGTTCTGCCCGGGGCTGGGCTCCGCGCTGAAAGTCACACGACCCTCGCCGTCCAGATCCGCCTGCTCCTGCATGATCACCGCGTCCGCGCCCGGCGGAATCGGCGCGCCGGTGAAGATCCGCGCCGCGGTGCCGGCCTGGAGCGGCGCCGGCACGCTGCCGGCAGGCACCCGCTGCGTCACCGCCATCGCCGGCGCCAGGTCGGCGCAACGCAGCGCGTAACCGTCCATCGCGCTGTTGTCGTGCGGCGGCACGTCCATGCCGGCCGCCACCGGCTGGGCCAACACGCGGCCCAACGCTTGCATCAGCGGCAATTCTTGATGGGTGTTCAGCGGTTTGGCGCGCTCCAGCAGCCAGTCCCGCGCCTGTTGATAGCTCAGCATGCGGTATTCCAATCCTGTCTTGCGATGGGCCGGACCCATCCTTCACAAGCCCCCATCATAGCACGCGCGGCCATGCAAAAAGCCCGCCGGCGTTGAGCGGGCGGGCTTGGAAAAAGCGGAAAACGTATCAGCGCGACTTGACGAAAGGCACGCCGATGGCCTTGGGCGCCAGCGCGCGGCCGACGAAGCCGGCCAGCAGCAGCACGGTCAGCACGTAGGGAATCACGGCGATCGCCTGCGACGGGATCTGGCCCACTACCGGCAGCGCCACGCCTTCCAGGCGGATCTGGATCGCGTCGGCGAAGGCGAACAGCAGGCAGCCGATCACCGCCGGCACCGGGCGCCATTTGCCGAAGATCAACGCCGCCAGCGCCAGGAAGCCCTTGCCGGCGGTCATTTCCTTGATGAAGCTGCCGGTCTGGTACACGGACAGATAGGTGCCGGCCATGCCGCACAGCATGCCGCCCCAGAACAGCGCCGTGTAACGCACCTTGGCCACCGAGATGCCGGCGGTGTCGGCGGCATGCGGATTCTCGCCCACCGCGCGCAGGCGCAGGCCGAATCGGGTCTTGTACAGCACCCAGGTCACCAGCGGAATGATGATGAACACCGTCAGGTACACCAGGATGCTGTGGCCGGAAATCAGCTTGCTGTAGACCAGCCCCACTACCGGCACGTCGCGCAGCGCGTCGGCGAACGGCAGCGTGATTTCATGGAAACGTCCGTCGTCCGGCAGCTGCGGCGAGTTGCCGCCCTGCTGGAACCAGGCCAGCGCCAGCACCGGCGTGATGCCGGAGGCGATGGTGTTGATCGCCATGCCGGAAATCAGCTGGTTGCCGTTGTAGGTGACGGAAACGAAGGCGTGCACCATGGCCAGCGACACCGCGGCCATCATGCCGGCCAGCAGGCCGATCCACGGGTTGTGGGTGACGTAGGCCGCGGCGGCGGAGGCGAAGGCCGCCGCCAGCATCTTGCCTTCCAGGCTGATGTCCACCACGCCGGAGCGCTCGGAGAACATGCCGGCCAGCGCGGCCAGCACCAGCGGCGTGGCCACGCGCACGGTGGAATCGAGAAGACTGAAGAACATTTCCATATTACTTGTCCTTGCGCTTGAACAGGCCGGCGATGAACGGCTCGAACAGGTTTTCCAGCGCGCCGCAGAACAGGATGATCAGGCCCTGGATGAACAGGATCATCTCGCGGGTGATCATCGGTTTTTCGAACGACAGGTCGGAGCCGCCCTGGGTCAGCGCGCCGAACAGCAGCGCGGACAGGATGATGCCCACCGGGTGGTTGCGGCCCATCAGCGCCACGGCGATGCCGACGAAGCCGACGCCGTTGGTGAACAGCACGTTCATCCGATGCGAGGAGCCCAAGAGGTCGTTGACCGAGGCCAGGCCCACCAGCGCGCCGGACACGCACATTGCCACGATGATCACGCGGCTGACGCTCATGCCGGCGTAGCCGGCGGCGTGCTCGTTGGTGCCGACGGTGCGCAGCGTGAAGCCCCAGCGGCTGTGCCAGACGATCAGGTAGAACAGGCCGGCCGCCAGCAGCGCGAACACGAAGCTCAGGTTCAGCGGCGAATTCGGCAGGAAGGCGAACAGCTCGTGCATCTGCGGAATCCAGCCGTTCTCGGCGAACAGGCGTGTGGTCGGGTTCTGCGAGCCGGCTTCGATCAGCTGGTGGCTGATCAGGTACAACATCAGCGAGTAGGCGATGAAGTTGAACATGATGGTGGTGACCACGATGTGGCTGCCGCGCTTGGCCTGCAGGTAGGCCGGGATGTAGGCCCAGGCCGCGCCGAAGCCCATCGCCGCCAGCATGGCCAGCGGAATCAGCACATAGGGCGGCAGCGCGTGGTCGAAGCCCAGCATCACCAGCGTCACGCCCAGGCCGGCCAGATAGGCCTGGCCTTCGCCGCCGATGTTGAACAGCCCGGCGTGGAAGGCGGTGGCCACCGACAGGCCGGCGAAAATGAAGCTGGTGGTGTAAAACAGCGTGTAGCCTATGCCCTCACCGTAGCCGAAGGCGCCGTGGATCAGCAGCTGCAGGCATTCCCAGGGGTTCTCGCCAATCATCCAGGTGACGAGGCCCGTCACCAGTAAGGCGGCCAGCAGGTTGAGCGCCGGCAGGATGGTCAGCTGCGCCCAACGCGGCAGAGTGGATGGTTGTCCGAATTTCAATGCTTGTGCCCCCCCATGAGCAGGCCGAGGGAAATGGTGTCGGCGTCCTTGGCCGCCACTTCGCCGGTGATCTGGCCGCCGGCCATCACCAGGATGCGGTCGGACAAGGCCAGGATTTCCTCAAGTTCCACCGAGACCAGCAAGATGGCCTTGCCTTCGTCGCGCAGCTCGATCAGCCGCTTGTGGATGAATTCGATCGCGCCGATGTCGACGCCGCGCGTCGGCTGGCCGATCAAGAGCAGGTCCGGGTTGGCGTGGATTTCCCGCGCCAGCACCACTTTCTGCTGGTTGCCGCCGGACAGGAGGCCCACGCGCAGCAGCGGGTTGCCCGGACGGATGTCGAACTGGGCGATGAAGTCTCGGGTGCGCTCTACCAGCTTCTTGCGCGAGTACAGCGGACCGCTGTTCAGCGTCTTGTCGTCGTGGTAGCCGAGGATGGCGTTCTCGAAAGTGGAGAAAGCCTTGACCAGGCCCTCGCGCGAACGGTCTTCCGGAATGTGGCCGATGCCGCGCTGGCGGTAGACGGCGGCGCGCGGCTTGCGGCGGCACGGCAGCTTGAGCAGGTCTTCGCCCTTGTAGACCACGGCGCCCGCGCTCGGATCGCGCATGCCGGCCAGCACTTCCAGCAATTCGGACTGGCCGTTGCCGGATACGCCGGCGATGCCGACGATCTCTCCCGCCCGGACCTGGAAGTTCAGGTTGTCCAGCAGCTTGACCTTGCGCTCGTCGATCAGCGTCAGGCCCTGGACGTCCAGCACGGCGGCGCCGGCCTGGCTATCGGCCTTGTCCACCTTCAGCGACACCTTGCGGCCCACCATCAGGTCGGCCAGCTTTTCCTTGTCCACGTCGCAGGTGCGGACGTTGTCCACCACGGTGCCGGCGCGCATCACGCTGACATTGTCGGTGATATCCATCACCTCGCGCAGCTTGTGGGTGATCAGGATCACGGTCTTGCCCTGCGCTTTCAGCGAGCGCAGGATGTGGAACAGGTGGTCGGCCTCCTGCGGCGTCAGCACCGCGGTCGGCTCGTCCAGGATCAGCACGTCGGCGCCGCGGTACAGCGCCTTCAGGATTTCCACCCGCTGCTGCAGGCCCACGCCCAGGTCGCCGACCAGCGCGTCCGGATCCACTTCCAGCGAGTAGTTCTTGTTCAGTTCCTTCAGATGCTCGCGGGCCTGCTCCATGCCGCCCTTGAGCAGCCGGCCGCCTTCGGCGCCCAGCACGATGTTTTCCAGCACAGTGAAGGTCTCCACCAGCATGAAGTGCTGGTGGACCATGCCGATTCCCAGTCGGATGGCTTCCTGGCTGTTGCGGATGCGGACATCCTTGCCGTTCACGCGGATGGTGCCGCTGTCGGCGTGGTAGTAGCCGTACAGAATGCTCATCAGCGTGGACTTGCCGGCGCCGTTCTCGCCGATGATGCCGTGTATGCTTCCCTTCGGCACGCTCATCGTCACGTCGCGGTTGGCCTTGACGGCGCCAAAGCTCTTGTTGATGCCTGTCAGTTCAATGGCAAACTCGGTCATGCTTGATATGTTCCCGATTCTTCGATTCTGGCTTCCCCGCCGGCACGAACAAACAGCCGCGATGATGAATCACCGCGGCTGTGGCCCCGTCCGGGGAAGTCACCGCCCTGCTTATTGCGCCGGGCAGCTGTTGTTGGCGCGGTAATCCACCACCTTGATCTTGCCGGCGATGATCTCAGCCTTGGCTTCGTTGACCTTCTTCTCCATTTCCGGCGTGATCAGCGCGCGGTTGTACTTGTCCAGCGCCCAGTCGACGCCATGCTCCTTCAGGCCCAGCACTTTCACGCCGGACTTCCAGGAGCCGTCCTTGGCTTCCTTGAAGGTGTTGTAGACGGCCACGTCCACTTTTTTAACCATGGAAGTCAGCACCGAGCCCGGATACAGGTAGTTCTGGTTGCTGTCCACGCCGATGGAGAACTTGCCGGCGTTTTTGGCGGCCTGCAGCACGCCCAGGCCGGTGCCGCCGGCTGCGACGAAGACTACGTCCGCGCCGCGGTCGAACTGGCTCTTGGCCAGCTCGGTGCCGCGGGCCGGGTCATTGAAGGCCTGCGGGGTGGTGCCGGTCATGTTCTGCAGCACGGTGATGTTCTTGTTGGCGTACTTGGCGCCCTGCACGTAGCCGCAGCCGAAGGCGCGGATCATCGGGATGTCCATGCCGCCGATGTAGCCGACCTTGCCGGTCTTGGACTTCATCGCGGCGGCGATGCCGGTCAGGAAGGAGCCTTCCTGCTCCTTGAACACGATGCTCTGCACGTTCGGGCCCTTGGCCACGGCGTCGATCAGCGTGAACTTGACCTTGGGGAATTCCTTGGCCACGGTTTCCACGGCCTGGGAGAAGTTGAAGCCGACGGCGACCACGACGTCGGTGTCGCGGCCGGCCATCTTGCGCAGCAGCTGTTCCTTCTGCGCGTCGGAAGAGATCTGGCCTTCGCGGTAGTTGACCTTGAAGTCCTTCTTGAAACGTTCGGCGCCGTTGTAGGCGGCTTCGCTGAAGCTCTTGTCGAACTTGCCGGCCGAGTCGTAGATCACGGCGGGGGTGAAGTCTTTGGCGCCCGCGGCAGCGGACAGAACTGCGGCGGCGACAGCGAAGCTGATACGTTTCAGTTGGATGGTCATCTCTATAACTCTTGGATTGAGTTGGTCAACGCGCCTTGGCCCCAGGCAGACGCGGCGAGTGCAACAGTGCTTGGACGTGAATGGAGGCAACCAAACTTGCAACCGGCATGTAACCGGCGAACTACAACCCTGGCTGTGGCAAAGCCGCCCGGGCCCCTCTCGCGCGATGCGCGAAAGCCGGCTACGGACACCACCATGTCGTTCTTCTGAGCGCGGCGAATTGTAATGAGCGTTCACGGGGCTGTAAACAATTTCCTCTCGACTTTGAAATACCGTGTCGCAAACATTTCTTCACTTAAAAATATTGACTCGTCCACAAGGCGCGCCAGCCTTGAGTTAAGCGCATGGCATCCCATGTTTGTCATGACTGTATTCAATTGGATTGATCCAACACAAAACATAACGGCTATATCCAAAGCAGCGTGCAAGCCCTACAATTCCGCCCTGCCCAAAAGCTTTGTATCCATGCTGCAAATACTGTATCGAGACGATCTGCTGATCGCCATCCACAAGCCGTCCAACCTGCTGGTGCACCGCACCGAGCTGGACCGCCACGAAACCCGTTTCGCCATCCAGATGCTGCGCGACCAGATCGGCCGGCGCGTCTATCCGGTGCACCGGCTGGACAAGGGCACCTCGGGCGCATTGCTGTTCGCGCTGGACAAGGACGCCGGCCGCGAATTGTCCTTGCAGTTCGAACGCCAGCAGGTGTACAAGCGCTACCTCGCCGTGGTCCGCGGCCACCCCGACGACGCGGGCCATATCGACCATCCGCTCAGCCGCCGCCCGGACGACCTGGAATGGATAGGCGAGAAAGTGGAAACCGCGCCGCAGCCGGCCGTCACCGATTACCGGACGCTGGCGCGCGTAGAGTTGCCCATCATGGTGGAACGCTATCCCACCAGCCGCTACAGCCTGCTGGAGCTGGAACCGCAGACCGGCCGCAAGCACCAATTGCGCCGCCATCTGAAACACATCGCCCACCCCATCATCGGCGACTCCACCCATGGCAAGGGCCGCCACAACCGGATGTTCGCAGACCAGCTGGGCTGCCGGCGCATGCTGCTGGCCTGCGTGGAAATGCGGCTGACCCACCCCATTACCGGCCAGCCCCTGCTGCTGAACTGCCCGCTGGAGAGCAACTTCTCCGCGCTGCTGGCGCGCCTGGGCTGGACCGACGCCGCGCGCGATGCCGGAATCGAATTAACCATCTGAAAGACAACAACAATGCTCAGCTATCGCCACGCCTTTCATGCCGGCAACCACGCCGACGTGCTCAAGCACCTGATCGAGATCGAGCTGCTGAATTACCTGGGCCAGAAAGACAAGCCCTACTGGTACATCGACACCCATGCCGGCGCCGGCGCCTACTCGTTGACCGAGGGCTACGCCACCAAGAACGCGGAATTCGAAACCGGCATCGCCCGTCTCTGGCAACGCGACGATCTGCCCGAAGCCGTGCGCAATTACGTGGACGTGGTCAGGCGGATGAATCCGGACGGCGAGCTGAAGTTCTACCCGGGCTCGCCGTGGTGCGCGGCCGACGTGATGCCGAAAAGCGACAAGCTGCGGCTGTTCGAACTGCACCCCAGCGACGCGCAGATCCTGCAGGACAATTTTTCCGGCAGCGGCCGCCGCGTGCAGATCCAGCAGGCCAACGGCTTCGACGGCATCAAGGCCGTGCTGCCGCCGCCGCCGCGCCGCGCGCTGGTGCTGATCGATCCGCCATACGAGGACAAGCGCGACTACCACAACGTGGTCACCGCGCTGAAGGAGGGCCTGAAACGCTTCGCCACCGGCGTCTACGCGGTGTGGTATCCCTGCCTGCAGCGCGCGGAAATGAAGGAAATGATTCCCGAGCTGAAAAAGCTGCCGGCCAAGAGCTGGCTGCGGGCGGAGCTGCACGTGCAAGGCCCGTCAGCCGACGGTTTCGGCATGCACGGCAGCGGCATATTCATCCTCAACGCGCCGTGGACCCTGCCCAAAACGCTGAACGAAACGCTGCCTTATCTGGTCCAGCACCTGGGCCTGGACGCCAAGGCCAGCTTCATCCTGGAAACCGGCGGCGATCTGTAAAGCGTCCCGCCATGCCGCGACAAGCGCCCTTTCCGGGCGCTTTTTTACATCCAGCACCGGCCCATGCCTGACCGTGATCACTCAGTGGATGTAACTTTACATAAAGTATCTTTATTTGAAATAAAACTACATGACAAACGGCTTTTCAAATGCATAATGTCAATTGCATTCCAGAGACAGGCGCTGCCATGGCGCCTGTCGCAGGCAGTGGAATCTCTCGTTTGCCGATTGCGCTGCGGCACGGAAAACCGCATCGCCTCCGAAACCGCCGGACCGATGCCCCGGCGACGCAACACCCACTCGCAGGAGACGCCATGGGCAAATTGCCGTTCAAGCAGGGCCAGCCGGCCTTCACCCCGCTTAGCACTTTCCAACGCTATCCGGAAGCGGAGATGGTGGAGCGCTCGCGCGCCTTCTACGCCGACATCCGCCGCCGCAAGGCCGTGCGCGCATTCACCGGCCAGCCGGTTCCCCGCGAGGCGATAGAGAACGCGCTGCGCGCCGCCGGCGCCGCTCCATCCGGCGCCAACCGCCAGCCCTGGCATTTCGCCGTCGTCAGCGACCCGGACCAAAACGGAAGATACGGGAAGGCGCATAAAGCCGAGGCACGCGAATTTTATACACACAGGCGCCGCCGGAACGAAAGGACGCGCTGGCACCCCTGGGCACCGACGCCGACAAGCCTTTCCTGAAAAACGCGCCGTACCTGATCGCCATCTTCGGGCAGAAAAGACCGCGCTGAACGGCGGCAGCGAGATCAAGACCTCCTACGTGCCGGAGTCGGCATCCGCCGCCGCCGGCTTCCTGATCGCCGCGCTGCACCACGCCGGCCTCGCCCCCTCACCCATAAGCCCAGCCCAATGCACTTCCTCAATCGGCTGCTGGACCATCCCGCCCGCGAGAAGCCCTATATCCTGCTGGTGGCCGGCTACCCGACGGACGATTGCATGATGCCCGATATCGGCAAAAAGCCGCTGGGCGAGATCGCCAGCTTCTACTGAGCGCGCCGGCCATGGTATGCTGCGCGCCCCGGCAACGTCCTTCGCGCCCAGCACCATGGCCAAACTGTTTTTCCGATACGCCGCGATGAACAGCGGCAAGAGCACCCAGCTGCTGCAGATCGCCAACAACTACGAATCGATGGACAAGAAGGTGGCCCTGTACACCAGCGCCATCGACGACCGCTACGGCGTGGGCATGATCACCTCGCGGCTGAATATCCAGCGCGAATCCAACACCTTCGACGCCGGCTTCGATTTCCTGGCTCACGATTACGGCGACACCGCATGCGTGCTGGTGGATGAAGCCCAGTTCATGACGCCCGAGCAGGCGCAGCAGCTGCACCGACTGGCCCACAAGCGCAATATTCCGGTGATCTGTTTTGGCCTGCGCACCGACTTCCAGGGCCATCCCTTCCCGGGCTCAGCCTGGCTGCTGTCGCTGGCGGACGACGTCGAAGAGATCAAAACCATCTGCCACTGCGGCCGCAAGGCGACGATGCATATCCGCATCGACGGCGACGGCCGCCGCGTCAAGGAAGGCCCTCAGGTGGAAATCGGCGGCGAGGCGCGCTACCGCGCCGTATGCGGCCGCTGTTTCCACCACGACTAAGCCCGCGCGGCAGCCAACATTCCAGAGCCGGCCAAAACCGGCTCGTTTTCATTCCGTGCGCACATAGGCCCGCAAGCGGTGCCCATCCGGGTCCAGCGCTACGAAAGTGCGGCCAAAGTCCATATCCGTGATGGGTTGCAGAATGCGCAGCCCCTGCGCGCGCCAATCGGCAAGGCAGGCATCCAGCGCCGCGAAGTCCTCAATCAGGACCACCAGCTCTCCGCCACCGCCCAGCACATCCGAGCCCGGCTCGACGGTATGGCGCGACCACAAACCCAGCCGCATGCCCGACGCGAACTTGAACATCGCAAAGGTCGGCGATTGCTCGATAGGCTGCAGATCGAACAGCCGGGAATAGAAACCGGCGCTGCGCGCCGGCTGGTCCACATACAGGATCACAAAATTGGGGTGTTGCATGGCGATTCTCCTTGGCTGAACACCGGTCACGTCCCGGCATGCGTTCATGCTAAGCCATGGCACTGTCAAATTTTGTCAGTAGTGCGCGCAATTTCGACATGACAATATACTTTCACTTCAGACACTTTCCGCACCTCACCAACCATGCCAAACCTATCTGTTGATTTCCTTCCGTCCAGCCCATGCGACTCACCGCCAACCCAATTGGCATCCGAAACAGCGCCAGATATCGCTATCCGCCGCGCAGAGGAAAGCGACCAGGCCCACATCGCTGGCTTTGACGAAATGGGCGGCAACCGCCAACAAGAAATCGCCAGTGGCTGCTGCCTGGTGGCGGAACAACATGATCAAGTCGTGGCCTATGCCAGCTATCAGCCCACCGGACTGCTGGGCCAGCCGCTGCTGACCTATCTTTGCGTCGCACCCGCCATGCGCGGACAAGGCATAGCCAAGCAACTGGTGGAAACCATACAGGGGCAGGCCAGAGGGCGAATGCTGCTCTCCTCCACCGAAGACTGGTGCCTCGCCAGCCAGAAAATCTTCACGGACTTGGGCTGGCGCAAGATCGGCGCACTGGCCGGCGTCAACAAGGACGGTTCGACTGAATACTTCTACGCCGTCGATTTAAACCACTAGTGCGAATGGCGTCTCCGCACCAATCAACAGGAGAAACCATCATGTTATTTGCTGAAATGCCAGTTCTCGACTACCCACAAACCATCCTCCGCCCGCTGCGTCAGGACGATATCGAACCCTGGTTCGATTATCTGAGGCAGGAGGCTGTCTACCAGCACACCAGCTGGAATGTGCAATCCCCCGCCGAGCTGGAGCACTACGCCTGGCAAACGGAGCGTTTCACCGATAGCAGCGCCCTGCGCTTCGCCATCGCAGACCGCGACACCGACCGCCTGCTCGGCACCGCCGGCTTCCATACCGTCACACCCGTCAATGCCAGCTCGGAATTGGCGTATGATCTCTCCCCCGCCGCATGGGGACGGGGCCTGGCCACTGCGGCCTGCGCCAGTTTGCTGCGATGGGGACACAGCCACATCGGCCTCGTCCGCATCCAGGCCACGGTATTGCCGGCCAACCAACGCTCCATTCAGGTGCTGGAGCGCAATGGCTTCGAGCGCGAGGGGCTGCTGCGCAGCTATCGCAAGGTGCGCGGCCCATCGCGCGACTTCTGGATGTACAGCCATATACAGGAGAAATAGATGATCCAACTGGCCGCGAAAGACCAGGAAATAGAACGCTGCTTCGCCGTGATGCGGCAGCTGCGGCCGCATCTGCAGGCGGAGGACTTTGTCGCTATCGCGCGCGCGCAGATGGCGGAGGGCTATCAACTGGCCTATCTGCAGGACGGCGATGCCGTCGCCTGCGTGGCCGGCTTCCGCATCCTGCGCACGCTGGTGGCCGGGAAAAGCCTGTACGTGGACGATTTGGCCACCGATGAGACGGCGCGTTCGCGCGGCCACGGCGCGGCGATGATGGACTGGCTCCGTCAACGGGCAGTCGACGAAGGCTGCGGCGAGATCCATCTGGATTCCGGCGTGCAGCGCCACCGCGCCCATCGCTTCTATCTGAACCGCAATATGGACATCGTCGCCCATCATTTCTCGGAACGGCTCCAGCATGACTGAAGCGGTAAGCGATGTGATAGACGCCAGATTACCGTCGCGGAACGGGATGGGACAGCGGATGCCTATGGCGAATTGAAACGGCGGCTGGCGGCCAGCCTGGCCGATCCGGACAGCGATCCCAACCAGCGGACCTGGTCTACCTGGCCGCGGAGCAATGGGCGCCCCTCGGCGGCGGGAAACCCGGAGACGGCGGCGCGCGATAGCCTGTCCGCCCGCGCATCCGTCCGCGGCAAGTTTGCGTGCTGCGCTGCTGACAAGAACTGTCAGCAGCATGGTTTACCCTGCGGGTGTCCGGAACGCATCCGGGCTATCGTACAAAAGGAATCCAATGAAGCGCGCCATCACCATTCTCACCGAAAACTTTTCCGACTGGGAAACCGCCCTGATCAACTCCTGCTGCCGAGGCTACTACGGCTTCGACGTACGTTTCGCCGCGCCCGGCGGCAGGCCCGTCACCTCGTCCGGCGGACTGATGGTCACGCCGCATCTGGCGATAGAAGCCATCCGGCTTGAGCGGCTGGATCTGCTGATCGTGTGCGGCGGCACCATCTGGAAGACCCCGCAGGCGCCCGACGTCGCGGGCCTGGTCGCCGCCGCGCATGCGCAAGGAACGGTGGTTGCCGGCATCTGCGACGGAACGCGGGCGCTGGCCCAGGCGGGCGTGCTGAACGCCGTCGGCCACACCTCCAACTCGGCTGACAATCTGGCCGCCGTGTCCGGCTACGCGGGCGCCGCCCGCTACCAGGACGTGCCCTGCGCGGTCGGCGATAACGGCGTGGTCTCCGCGCCCGGCACCGCTCCGGTCAGCTTCATGGCGAAGATACTGGCTGCGCTGGGCATCGGCGGCGCGGACCTCGACGCCTACCTGGCTCAACACGCCGCGGAACACTGCGGACAGGGCTAGGCCGGGCCGGCGATCCCCAGACGCTGCCGCCACTCCCGGAGCAGCGCCTGGCGGCGCCGAGGGTAGCGATCCTCCGCGCTTTCGCAATGCAGAATCCTGTCGCAGCGAAAATGGCGGAAATCCTGGCGCAATTCGCACCAGGCCGCCAACACCTGCACCTTCTCGAAAAAGCCCAACGCGAACGGCCACACCACCCGCCGGCTGTCGCCGCCGTTGACGTCGCGGTAGGACAGGACCAGTTTGCGCTGCTGGCGGATGGCGTCGCGCAGCGCGGCCATGTCCACCGCGATGCCCGGCACCGCGGCCGGCCCCACCAGCAGCGTCTCATCCTCCAGCCGCCGCCGCAAATCGTCCGGCAGCACCGCGGCAACCTTGGCCAGCGCGTTGCCGGCGGCGCCGGCAAGCCGGGAGTCGGCCCGCTTCTCAACCCAGCGCATGCCCAGCACCAGCGCCTCGATCTCCTCTTCGGCGAACATCAAGGGCGGCAGCAGAAAACCCGGCCGCAGCTGGTAACCCATGCCCGGCTCGCCGGCGATGTCCGCCCCCTGCAGCTGCAGGCTGGCGATGTCCCGGTAAACGGTGCGCACGCTGACATCCAGCTCGTCGGCCAGCGTCTGCGCCGTCACCGGACGGCGATAGCGGCGCAGCAGCTGCAGCAGCGCCAGCAAGCGTTCGGAACGCGCCATCGCTCAAGCGATCGCCGGATAATCGCCCAGGCCGTCCGGCCACGGCGTCAGCACTTCGAAGCCATGATCGGTCACCGCCACCATATGCTCCCACTGCGCCGACCACGACCCGTCTTGCGTCACCACCGTCCAGCCATCGCCCAGCTGGCGGGTGCCGGCCTTGCCGGCATTGATCATCGGCTCGATGGTGAACACCATGCCGCGTTTCAGCTTCATGCCTATGCCGGGACGGCCGTAATGCAAGACCTCGGGCTCCTCGTGATAGACCTTGCCGATGCCGTGGCCGCAGTACTCGCGCACCACGCTGAAGCCCGCGGATTCGGTGATGGCCTGGATCGCGTGGCCGATGTCGCCCAGCGTGGCGCCAGGGCGCACCGCGCGGATGCCGGCGCAAGTGGCGTCGTAGCAGGTTTCCACCAGCCGCTTCGCCTCCGCGCTTGGCCTGCCCACATAGAACATCCGGCTGCTGTCGCCATGCCAGCCGTTCTTGATCACCGCCACGTCTATGTTGACGATGTCGCCGTCGCGCAGGATCTGCTTTGCCGATGGAATGCCGTGGCACACCACTTGGTTGACCGAGGAGCAGATGGTCTTGGGATAGCCGTAATAGCCGACATTGGCCGGCTTGGCCTTCTGCACCTTGACGATGTATTCATTGCAGCGCGCATCCAGTTCTTCGGTGCTGACGCCGGGCTTCACGTGCTCGCCTATCATCGCCAGCAGTTCCGCCACCAGCTTGCCCGCCTCGCGCGCCTTGGCCACCTCGGCCGGAGACTTGATCACCACCCGGCTCATCGCGCGCTCTCCATCGCCTGGCGTCGCAAATCCAGGCCGCCGCCATCCTGGCCCGCTTTCAGCAGCAGCTGGCAAATCTCGCTGTAGCGCAAATCCGGATTCAGTTCGGCCAGCATGCCGATGCGCAGCCAGTGCTCGGCCTGGGAATTGATGGAGCGGCTCAACGCCTCGCTGGCGGTGCGCAGATTGTCATGCATCCGCTCGGAAATCTTGACGATGCCCATGGCGCCTTCCAATAAGCGATTAATATATGAAACGTATATTAATTGAATCATTCCAGCCAATGCAAACGCACGGCCTCATGCCGGCGACGAACCGCCGCCTTGGCCAGCCAAGTCCGCGCATGAGGCCGCCATGCCGCCGGATCGGCTGGAGAACAGGGCCCGCGCCGCCCTTGTGGCTGGAATCAGACAGCTCCAAACCTTGTCAGGCCTTGATCCTCCCCCGCGAGTCCCTCACCTGGACGGCAAATCCTTGCATTCGCATTTGAAATTGTACAGAATCAAAACATGGATACCGACAAGCCCAAACAGCATGGCGGCAAACGCTCAGGTGCCGGCCGCAAATCCGTCTTCGGAGGCGACAAGACCGTCGCCGTACGCGTTCCGGAGCCGCTCAAACCCATCCTGCAGCAATGGTTGGACGACTACCGCAGCTGGCGCACCGCCAACAGCGCGCAGGCCTTCGACTTCCGCACATTGGGCGCCCAACTGAGCGAACTGTCGCTGCCGCTGTTCGCCGGCAGCGTGCCGGCCGGCTCTCCTGTGCCGGCTGACGACCTGAAAGAAACCGATATCGACCTCAACACCCATCTGGTCAGCCGCCCCGGCGACACCTTCATGGTCAAGGTCAAGGGCGATTCCATGCAGGGCGCCGGCATACACGACGGCGATCTGCTGCTGGTGGAGCGCAGCCGGGAGCCGCGCAGCGGCAAGGTGGTGGTGGCGGCGCTGAATGGCGAGCTGACCGTGAAGCGCCTGGAACGCGGCCCCGCCGGCGTGCGGCTGCTGCCGGAAAACCCGGCCTACCAGCCGATAGACGTGCCGGAAGACTCGTCGTTTCACATTTGGGGCGTGGTGACCAGTGTCATCCACAAAGTGGATTAGCGTGAAGGAGAACGCAATGGGAAAGCTCAACGACAGCATCAAGATGAAATTCAACGACTGGAAGCGCCTGCCCCGCCCTTACCGCGCGATGATAGAAGGCCAGCCCCAGGTGCTGGTCAGCCGCCCCGGCCGCGACTTCTTCGTGCCGGTCCAGTTTGTCTGACTCCAGCCATTTTTCTTGAAACCGCGCGGCCGGCTGGCTTGTCCGCCGGTTCGCCAAGCACGATATGCCGCCAATCCGGGTGCCCGCGCAAAATCATGATCTCCACATTGCGCCATGCCCGGACAAGGCCGCAGGCAAAAGCAGGCGCGGGCCTGCCGCATTTCAGAAATGGGCGATCGGCCATCCCTACGGGCTGCGCCGAGCGGCTCAGTGCTTGTTCAAGCCGAAAAAGCTGCGGACGCGATCCACCAGCTCCGCGCGCTTCGGCATCTCGCCCTCGGCGTCCAGCAGCGCGTCCGGCACCCGGTTTCGCTGCTCCTCCAGCCTTTGCGCCAGGATGGTGGAAATGGTTTCCGCCAGCTCCTTGCGCGACACCAGGATGGTTTGGAACGCATCCTTGTCCAGCCTCAGGCACTCGACATTGGAGCGAGCGATCACGGTATTGGAACGCGACTCTCCGGTCATCAAGCCCATCTCGCCGAAAAAGCTGCCTGACTTCAGCACATCCACCAGCTTGCGGCCGCCATCCGGCAGCGTCAGCCAAACCTCCACTTCGCCGGACAGCATGATGTACAGCCAATGCGCGACCGAGCCCTGGTGCATGATGATGTCCCCTGTGACGAAGGGCGTGAACTTCAGCTGATCGGCCAGCACCACCATTTCCTCGTCGTTCAGGGCGGACAGCAACTCCACCTTGCGCAGCGCCAGCACCCGCTCCTCCAGGTGGCGCTTCATTCGCGCTTCGATGTATTTCTCGTTTTCCTTGATGGTCAGCACATTGTAATAAGGCGAGGCCATCCGCAGGTTGTGCCGCCGCAAGGCCGCGTCGATATGCGTGCGGACGATGGAATCGGTGTAGTCGTCGGCGGCAAGGTCGGTCAGCCAATAGCGCACCGCGTAGCGGGTGAAACCGTTCTCGAAACCCATCAGGATGCAATTGGGCGCCGGCGTGGCCGCCACCCCGGGCAACTGGGCCTCGCGCAGCGACTTCTCCACCACGCCTATGATCTGTGTCGGCAACGTGTCCCAGTTGATGTTGAACCACACCCAGCGCCGCCATTGCAGCGGGCAGCCATGGCGTTTGCCGAGGATGGCGAAGTGGTTCTTCATCAGCATGCTGTTGGGGATCACCACCGTTTCCCAGTTCCGCGTCTCCAGCGTGGTGGCGCGCCAGTTGATTTCCACCACCTTGCCCACCAGGTCGCCGCTCTTGATCCAATCGCCGATGTCGACCGAGTTGTCCACTTGCAGCGATAAACCCGCCAGGATATTGCCCAGCGTGTCCTGCATCGCGAAAGCCAGCACGGCGGTGATGACGGCGGACGTGGTGACGATATGGCTCAGGTCCAAACCGGCCAGCCGCAACAGCACCAGCCCCCAGCCGATATAGCCCAGCACCACCAGGATCTCTTCCAGGATTCGCGGAGGATGGATGCGCATCACGGGCAACAACAGGCGGAACAGCAGCATCGCCCACAGCCGGATCATGGCCAGCCCCAGCACCACCACGGCAACCTGCCGCACCCACTGGCCCGATTCGGTCGGGGGACTGACATTGACCACCAGCAAAGCGATCAGCACGATCAACTGCGTGCGCAGCACGCGCTTCCGGCTGTCGGCCCGAGTCAGGTACAAGAGAATGGAAAACGCCGCGGTGACCGCGACAAAAACCGTCAGGGAGCCGTACCAGACGGCGGGAATCAGCTTTTCCAGCCAGCCGACAGCGGGAGGGGTGTCCATGCTTGCTCCGCCATGCTTTTTTCTAATTATTAGTTCATGCGGGCGGATAAAAAAAATCCCTCCCGTGAGGGAGGGGTGCAAGGTATCGGGGAAGTGTAAGATCTGCAGCCAGGCAGGCCGGCAGATGTTACAGCGCGCTGCTTTACCAAAGCAGCACGCGTTTTGATGTTAGCAACAGTTTCCGCATTGCGGTATGAGTATATTTACTTATCCCGTCTTGCAATCAGAATATTCTCAATCTTTTCAGCCTCTTGCTCGCGCCTTACCGTTTCAAACAAACGCTCGGCCTCTGGCCAGGTGCGCTTGAGCAGACCCAGCCATTGCTTGAGCCTGGCTGCCGGATAACGCTCTTCTCCTGACTTTTGCCGGCACAGACGGAAGAAGTCCAGCACCCAAGGCATCATTTCGCCCCAGGACATGGGTTCGGCCGGCCCACCTTCCGCAATCCTGAGCGCCAGATCCGGGCAGGCCACCAGGCCGCGCCCTATCATCACTGTGTCGCAGCCGCTCTCCTCCCGGATCGCGCGGTAATCGGCCAGCGTCCATACCTCGCCGTTGGCCGTGACCGGAATCGTCACGCTTTCCCGGATCCGGGCGATCCAGTCCCAATGCGCCGGCGGCTTGTAGCCCTCCACCTTGGTGCGGCCGTGGACGGTCAATTCGTCGGCGCCGGCGCTGGCTATCGCCTGCGCGCACTCCAGCGCCCGGCTTTTATCCTCGAAGCCCAAGCGCATCTTGGCCGTCACCGGCACTTCCGGCGGCACCGCGCGGCGAACCGCGGCGACGATCTGGTTCAGCAGTTCCGGCTCGTTCAGCAAAACCGCGCCGCCGCGGTGGCGGTTGACAGTGGGCGCCGGACAGCCGAAATTCAGGTCCACGCCCGGCGCGCCCAAGCTAGCCGCCTTGGCGCCATTCTCGGCCAGACAGGAAACATCGGAGCCCAGCAACTGCACCCGCACCGGCACGCCGGCCCGGGTCTTGCCCTGATGGTCGAGCTCCGGCGCCAAACGCATGAAGGTGCGGGTGGGCAGCAGCACGGAGGTGACGCGCACGAACTCGGTCACGCAAAGATCGATGCCGCCCACGCGAGTCAGCACATCGCGCATCACATCGTCAACCAGGCCCTCCATCGGGGCAAGCACCAGCTTCATTGTCTAACCTGCTGAAAAAGGGCGTTATTGTACCCCAGCGCCGCCCTTCCCATCACGGAGATTGTAGATGGACATACAGTTGAGCATCGCCACCCCGGAGTCGGTCGCGGACTGGCTGCCGCTATTCACCGCCTACCTGGACTTCTACCGGGTCAGCCAGCCACCTGAGGCCTGCCGGGAATACCTGAGCGAAAGACTGCGCCGCCGCCAGGCCGTCGCCTTCCTGGCCCGCCGCGGCGATACGCCTCTCGGCTTCGCGCTGATGTATACCGGCTTTTCCTCATTGTCGCTGCAGCCATGCTGGGTGCTGCACGATCTTTACGTCGCCTCCGCCTCGCGCCAGGAGGGCGTGGGCAAGATGTTGATCCTGCGTTGCCAGCAGTATGCTCGCGATCAAGGCGGCGGCGAGATCATGCTGCAGACCGCGCACGACAATCTGAACGCGCAACGTCTGTATGAAAGCCTGGGCTTCGCGATGGATCGCGACTTTCGCGTCTATTACTGGAGCAGCCGCCATTCTTGACGCTCCACGCCCGCTGCGGCATGCTCGCCCCCCCCACTCGTCAATCGCCGGAGGAGCCCGCCATGACCACGCCCGGAATTTACCAGCACTTTCGCAATCGCCAGCTTTACCAGGTTATCGGCACTGCCGCTCACTCGGAAACCCATGAGCCGTTGGTGATGTATCGGGCGCTGTACGGCGACTACGGCTTATGGGCGCGCCCCGCCGCCATGTTCGCAGAAACGGTGGAGCACGAAGGCCGGCAAGTGCCGCGCTTTGCCCTGGTGAAGGCGCTGTAGGCGGGCGCGATGCGCATCTATCGCACCGACCAGTTTCCGCTGCCGCTGCCCGCCGGCCACCGCTTCCCGGCGGAAAAATACCGGCTGCTGGCCGAGCAGGTGTCGGCCTTCGCCGCCGAGCGCATGGAAACCGCGCCGGCGGCGACGCGCGGCGAGCTGATCCACGCCCACCATCCGGATTACGTCGACGCCGTGCTGAATGGCACGTTGGACGCGCGCGCCCAGAGGGAGATCGGCCTGCCATGGTCGCCGGAGTTGGCCGAACGCAGCCGCCGCTCGGTGGGCGCCACCGTGGCCGCCAGTCGATCGGCCCTGCTGGAAGGTTGCGGCGTGAACCTCGCGGGCGGAACCCACCACGCGGGCCGGGAACGCGGCAGCGGCTTTTGCATGTTCAATGACATCGCCGTCGCATCGATGCTGCTGCTGGCGGAAGCGCGTGTCCGGCGCGTGCTGATAGTGGACCTGGACGTTCACCAAGGCGACGGCACCGCCGCCATCGCCGCGGACGAGCCTCGCATCTTTACCTTTTCCATGCACGGCGCGCGCAATTTCCCGTTCCGCCGCGTCGACAGCGATTGGGACATCGACCTGCCCGACGGCACCGAAGACGCCGCCTATCTCGACGCGCTGGCGCGCGCGCTGCCGGAACTGTTCGCCCGCGCCCGTCCCGACCTGGTGTGTTACCTGGCCGGCGCCGACCCCTACCACGGCGACCGCCTGGGCCGCCTGGCCCTCAGCAAGCAGGGGTTGGCCGAGCGGGACCGAATGGTGATGGAGGCCTGCCGCCGCTACGACGCCGCGCTGGCGGTGACCATGGCAGGCGGCTATTCGGTGCCGATCACGGATACGGTGACAATACAGACCGAAACGGTCAGACTGGCGTGTGAGATTTTCGGCTCGTCCCCGACCAATCATTAAGCTCGCGGGCGCGGGCGCCGTCGCCCGCATCCGGACCAGGTCCGCGAGTCCGAGCTGAGCGCGGCGGAAAGGCAAGGCCTGACGCTGGCCGCGCCAAACCCTCAACCCAAGAATTACAGGAGTCATCATGGAAAAAGCGATTCTGGGCGGCGGCTGCTTCTGGTGCCTCGAGGCAGCCTTCTCCCAGCTGAAAGGCGTGGAGCGGGTGGTTTCCGGCTATTGCGGCGGCCACACCGACAGTCCCGACTACCGCCAGGTATGCTCGGGGGACTCCGGCCACGTGGAGGTGGTAGAGATCAGCTACGATCCCGCCTTGATCGACTATGCCACGCTGCTGCAGGTGTTCTTCGCCGTGCACGATCCCACCACGCTCAACCGCCAGGGCCACGATGTCGGCACCCAGTACGCGTCGGCGATCTTCTACCTGGATGAAACCCAGCGCGAATGCGCGCGGCGCGTCATCGCGCAACTGGACGCGGAACAGATATTCGACGCGCCCATCGTCACCCGGGTCGAATCCGCGCCTCGCTTCCACCCGGCCGAGGATTACCATCAAAACTACTATGCGCAGAATCAGCAACAGAATTACTGCCAGCTGGTGATTTCGCCCAAGCTGGCAAAAATCCGCCGCCGATTCTCCCATCTGCTGCAAAACTAACGGGCAAAACCGGGGCGCGGCCGGTATAATGGCCGGCGCCCCGCGGCACGCGTTCCAACCTTGCACCCACCAAAGTCCGAAGCATGTCCGATGTCGAAGTGCCCCGCCCCTCCCCGTTCAACGCCCTGCGCACCCACCTGCATCTGCTGCGCCACGCATCCGCCCGCAGCAAGGGATTAAGCGCGCTCTGCCTGCTGCTCGCCTTCAGTCTGCTGATCGCCCATGCGCTGCTGCTGGACATCCGGCAACAACGCCATGAATTCCGCCAAACGGTCGAACTAATGCTGCAGAACGCCAACAGCCGCTTGCGCAGCAGCGAACTGCTGCAGGACGAAGTGGGCGACATCGCGTCCAACGGCCATCCCGCCGGACGGGCCCGCATACGCGAACTGGTGCAAACCGCTACCCAGACCCAGCCTCAACTCTACTTCATCGGCTACCAGCCGCTGGTGGAGCAGGCTGAGAGAACTCGCTTCGAGCGCGAGCAGGCGATCCGGCTAGGCCAGCCCTACGCCATCCGCGACTACCTGCACAATCAACTCAACACCTGGCGCGATCCGGCCGCCTGGCGGATGGCGCCGCAGCGTTCGCGCTACCTGCCGCTGAGCATGGCCGAGCCCGGCCTGGCCTCGCCGGACTGGCGCGAAATGGGCCTCGACCTGCTGGACGACTCGGTGCTGTCCACATCCGTCAATCGCGCGCTGGGGCATTTGCAGGCCTCCTCGCCCACCCTGCTGCTGCGCAACGGGGAATGGGGGCTGGCGCTGTTCCAGACGGTCTACCGCATCGCTCCGCCCTCGCCGGTCCCGATGGTGCGCATCGAACAGGCGGCCGGCGTGGTGATGCAGGTACTGTGCCTGAAGCCGCTGCTGGCTCTGCCACCCTCGCTGGAGGGCCGCTATACGCTGCAGCTGCTGCGCCGCGACAACACCAGCGACCCCGGCATCATCCAGCTGCAACGCCAGAAGCCTGACCCCGCCGCATCGAGGCTGGACTGGCTGCTGCCGCAACTCAGCTACCGCGCCAGCCTCAACCTACCCGCCCTGCCCTACGACCTGTTGCTCAGCCGCCAGCTACGGCTGGAGCGCACCACCGCCGCGGAAGCGGCCCTGTGCCTGCTGATCGCGCTGCTGCCCGCCTATCTGCTGTGGGTGGTGCTGTCCTTGCTGGAATACAACCGTCAGGCCCGGGAACAGATCCAGGACGACATCTTCCGCGAACGCGAATACGCCAGCGTGGCCCTGCGCGGCATCAGCGATGCGGTGGTCAGCATAGACACCGAACAGGTGATCCAATACCTGAATCCGGCGGCGGAAGCCTTATTGGGGCTGCCCGCCGCGCAACTGCTGCAGCGTCGGCTGAAACAGGTGGCGCCGCTGCACTACGAATTTTCGCGCCAGCCCGTGCAAGACCCGATCGAACAAGCCATCGCCACCCAACAAGTGGTTCATCTGGCGCAAAATTGCTACCTGAAGCGGCACAATGGAGAGAAACTGCTGGTGGAAGGCGCCGTGGCGCCGTTGCTCGGACGCAACGGCCAACTGATCGGCAGCGTGCTGACCTTCCGCGACACTGCGCCCATCCGCCGCCGCATGCTGGCGGCGCTGGAGGCCAGCGAAAGCCGACTGCGGCAACACGAACTGGAGCTGGCGCGCGTCACCCGCATCAACACCATGGGGGAGATGGCCTCCGGCATCGCCCACGAAATCAATCAGCCGCTGTCGGCCATCATGAGCTACTGCCAGGCCGGCCTCAGCCTGCTGGAAGACGACGAGCTGGACATGGCGATGCTGCGCCGGGCGCTGACCTCGTCGGTCAGCCAGGCCGACCGCGCCGGCCGCATCATCCACCGCCTGCGGGAGTTCGTCACCCAGAAGAACCAGCAACTGGCGCCGGTACAGTTGAATCAGGCTGTGCACAACGCATTGTCGCTGCTGGATTACGAATTGCATGATCACGACATCCATATCGAGCAAAACTTCGCACCCGAGTTGCCGTTGGTATACGCTGACACTATCCAGTTGGAACAGGTGGTGCTGAACCTGGCGCGCAACGCGGTGGAAGCCATGGAGCCAACCCGTCCCTGGGGACGCCTGAGCATTACCACGCGCCGCCAGGGCGAGCGCGTGCAGCTCATCATCAGCGACAACGGCTGCGGCATCCCCCCGGACAAGCTGGACCGGATTTTCGACCCCTTCTTCAGCACCAAGCCCAACGGCATGGGGCTGGGCCTGGCCATCTGCCAGACGGCGGTCGAGGCCTTCGGCGGCAAGCTGATAGCCGGCAACAAGCCCGGCTCGGGAGCGGAGTTCATCATTGACCTGCCATGCGCCCCGCGCGACATGGCCGTACCATCCGGAGTGGAAGCCTGATGCAAAACACGACCCCTACCGTCTTCATCGTCGACGATGATCCGGCCGTACTGGACTCCCTGGCCATGCTGATCACGGCCCAGGGCATGAAAACCGTCACCTTCCCCAATGCGATGGAGTTCCTGGACGGCTACCAGGGCAACCAGATCTGCTGCCTGGTGCTGGACATCCGCATGCCGCAGATCACCGGCCTCGCGCTGCAGGAACAACTGATGGAGCGGAACATCAGCATCCCCATCGTCTTCATCACCGGCCATGGCGACATCGAGCAATGCCGCCGCGCGTTCCAGACCGGCGCCATCGATTTCCTGACCAAGCCGATAGACCAGAACCGGCTGATCGCCAGCCTGCGCCGCGGCATACGCATCAGTATCCAGCAGCACCAGCAGGAAGAGGAAACCCAGGAGGTGATGAGCCAGCTCTCGCGCATCAGCGGCCGCGAACGCGAGGTGCTGGAGCTGGTGGCCGACGGCCTGTCCAGCAAGGAGATCGCCCGCGAACTGGACCTGTCGCCTCGCACCATCGAAGTGCACCGCGCCAACCTGTTCAGCAAGCTGGGCGTGGACTCGCTGGCCGATCTGGTCCGTTTCTACCTGAAAGCGCTGGAAGCCACCGGCAAGAAACAGCGGATAGACGAAGAGATTTTGCTCAACGAATTCCCGCCAAACCAGTAGAATCGCCGCATGGAAAGATTGTTCAAACACATCTGCCTGGTGGCGCGCCACAGCAAGCCCGGCATCACCCCCGCGCTGATGCAGCTGGCCAACCACCTGGCCGCCGGCGGCGCCACGGTGCTGATCGACAAGGAAAGCGTCACACCCGACGAGGCCAACGGTTACCCGCTGATAGACCGCACCGACATGGGCAAGCTGGCCGACCTCTGCATCGTGCTGGGCGGCGACGGCACCATGCTGTCCATCGCCCGCCTGCTGGCCCCGTACCGCGTGCCGCTGGTCGGCATCAACCAGGGCCGGCTGGGCTTCATGACCGACATCCCGCTGCACGAGATGCTGGATTCCGTGGACGCCATCCTGCACGGGAAATTCGTGCCGGAAGACCGCATCCTGCTGCAGGCGGCCGTTGTCCGCGAGGATGCCGAAGTCGCCAGCGCGCTGGCCTTCAACGACGTGGTGTTCAGCCGCGGCGCGGTGGGCTCGATGATCGAGTTCGAAGTCTTCATAGACAACCAGTTCGTCTACAGCCAGCGCTCGGATGGCCTGATCGTGTCCACGCCCACCGGCTCCACCGCCTACTCGCTGGCGTCGGGCGGCCCCATCCTGCACCCGACGCTGCAGGCCATCGCGCTGGTGCCGATCTGCCCGCAGTCGCTGTCCAACCGGCCGATTGCCGTCAACGACTCCTGCGAGGTGGAATTCATGCTCACCCGCGGGCTGGACGCGCGCGTGCACTTCGACGGCCAGCTGCACTGCGACCTGATGGAAATGGACCGGGTGCTGATCCGCCGCTACCGCAACCCGCTGCGCATCCTGCACCCCGAGGGCTACAACTACTACGACATGCTGCGCCACAAGCTGCACTGGGGCGAGCGCCTGATCTAACCGGAACAGACCACACACCATGCTTCTCTCGCTGACCGTCAAAGATTTCGTCATCGTCGACAGCATCGCGCTGGACTTTTCCGGCGGCTTCACCGTGCTCACCGGCGAGACCGGCGCCGGCAAGTCCATCATGCTGGACGCGCTGGGCTTGCTGTTGGGCGATCGCGCCGACGGCACTCAGGTGCGCGAAGGCGCTGAGCGCGCCGAGATCACCGCGGAGTTCTCCACCGAGAACCGGCCGGAAGTGGACGCCTGGCTGGATGAGAACGAGTTGTCCGGCGACGAAGGCGTGCTGCTGCTGCGCCGGCTGATAGACCGCGGCGGACGCTCCAAGAGCTTCGTCAACGGCCAGGCCGCCACCTTGGCCCAGCTCAAGCAGTTGGGGGAATTCCTGGTGGACATCCATGGCCAGCACGCGCACCAGTCGCTGATGAAGAGCGAAACCCAGCGCCAGCTGCTGGACGCCTACGCCGGCTCCGCCACGCTGGCGCGCGACACCCACAAGGCCTGGCAGGAATGGCAGGCCGCGCGCCAGGCGCGGCAGGACGCCGAGCGGATGTCGCGCGAATCCGAAGTGGAGCGCGAACGGCTCACCTGGCAGATCGGCGAATTGACCGAACTCAATCTGCTGCCCGATGAATGGACCACGCTGAGCCAGAGCCACACCCGGCTGGCCAACTCCGCCGAACTGGTGCAGAGCGCGCAGCAGGCGGTGGATGTGCTGTCCGAGAACGACGACAGCTGCCTGTCCCAGCTCGCCCACGTGCAAAGCCGCCTGTCCAAGCTTTCCAACCTGGATCCGCGCCTGTCCGACACCCTGTCGCTGCTGGACTCGGTGGACGCCGAATTGCGCGAGGTGGTGTACAGCCTGCGCGACTACGCCAGCGACATCGACCAGGACGCGAACCAGCTGGTGGAAATGGAGCGCAGGCTGGATCTCCTGATGAGCACGGCGCGCAAATACCGCGTGCAGCCGGCCGACCTGGCCGACAAGCTGGCCGACTGGCAGCAGCAGCTGGCCGCGCTGGAGGCCAGCGTGGACGTGGAAGCGCTGAGCGTGGCGGAGGCCGCCAGCCTCGCCCGCTACCGCGCGCTGGCGGAAGCCCTGTCCGGCAAGCGCCGCCAGGCCGCCAGCGAGCTGTCCGAGCGCATCTCCGGCGAAATGGGCCGCCTGGCGATGGGCGGCGCCCGCTTCGCCATCGAGCTGTCCGCGCTGGCCGAACCTGGCGCGCACGGCATGGAGTCGATCGAATACCTGGTGGCCGCCAACGCCGGCACCAGCCTGCGCCCGCTGGCCAAGGTGGCCTCCGGCGGCGAGCTGTCCCGCATCAGCCTGGCCATGCAGGTGGTGATCAGCCAGGTGGCCAGCGTGCCCACGCTGATCTTCGACGAAGTGGACGTAGGCATAGGCGGCCGCGTGGCCGAGGTGATAGGCCACATGCTGCGCGACCTGGGCCAGCGCTACCAGGTGCTGTGCATCACCCACCTGCCCCAGGTGGCGTCATGCGGCAAACACCATTGGCAAGTCAGCAAGCGGGAACACAAGGGCCAGGTGCTCAGCAGCATCGCGCCGCTGGACGCCGAACAGCGGGTGCTGGAAATCGCCCGCATGCTGGGCGGCGTCGAACTCACCCAGACCACGCGCGAACACGCGGCGGAAATGCTGGCCTCCAACGCCGCCGCCCTCTAGCCAAGCGCGGCGATTCCCGTTAGAATCGCTGGCTCTTATCGAATATGGAAGAGTGGCCGAGCGGTTTAAGGCACTGGTCTTGAAAACCAGCGATGGGCAACTATCCGTGGGTTCGAATCCCACCTCTTCCGCCAAAGTCAAAAGCCCAGATGCACCATCTGGGCTTTTCAATCTCCTCTTGTTGGCTTCTCTCCCTGGCGCTTCTTTCAGAGCACTATCTCTCCTCATTTTCTGCGATCTCCGCCATTCACCGTCAAAATAAAGATGAAAGGACGCGCCTCGTGGCTAATGGTCGTAAAGACTGGATTTCGGCATCGGCTCTCGCGCAGCCGGCTCAAGTCGCCGATGCAACAAGCTTCTGTGCATGCAGAAGAGGATGCGGAAGACGCGCTTCCGCCATTTCCGTCCTTTTCACTTCAAGGCGTCGTGCCATCGCGCTGTCCCGCATTCACCGCTATGAGCGCCTGCGCCCGGGTGCGGCCCAGCCCGCTGATCATGAGGCGGACAGCGCCGGGTCGCGCGGCCTATAACGGCGGCTCCCCTGCCAAGTGGCGGCAGAACGCCGTCTGTGTGACGCCCGACGGCCATATCCCCTCCGCCACCGTCCAGGCCGCCAACGCCATTCACCTCGCACGCACCGTGCTGCGCTTCCTGGCCTATATGACCACGTTGCATAACTGGCCGACGTTCGGCCGCGGCTGGGCGGTCCGCATCTCGGACAATATGCTCAGGGGAGCGATGTGATGGATCCGATTTCTATCGCGATGGGGCTGGCCACGTTCGCTCCCGACATCATCAAATGGATTAGCGGCGACAGCAAAGCGAGCGACGCCGCCCAGAAAGTCGTAGACATCGCCCAGCAACTGACGGGTACGCGCACCGGCGGGGATGCGCTCAATGCGGTTCGCAACAACCCGACGCTGGCTTTTCAACTGCAGCAGGAAATCGATAGAAACAAGATGCAGCTGGCACAGATCAGCCAGGCGACAGCACTTGCCGAAATCCAGGTGGACACGACAGGCACCGTCGCGGTCAACGCGACCATGCAAGCGGAAGCCAGAGCGGAGCATTGGCCGACATACTCCTGGCGGCCCTTCATCGGCAGCCGAAGCCCAATTCTTGGGGCAGGTTCTCGCACCAGTTCGTCGGCCTCTCTCTAGACGCCACTCCAGATGAAACCACCTTGCTGAACTTGCGCCACCTGCAGGAAAGACATCGACTGACCCATACACTGTTTGCCGCCATTCACCAGCATTTATCCGACAAGGGACTGATATTGACGCAAAACATCATTTGCCAACCTGATCCACGTGCCCAGTCCCAGCAAGAACGCCCAGAGTGAACACGATCCGGACATGCATCAAACCAAGAAGGGCAATCAGTGGTACTTCGGCATGAAAGCCCATATGGGGTCGATGCCCATCCCGCCTGGTGCATCACGTGGCTGGCACCGCCGCCAATGTGGCAGATGTCACGATGGCCAATCAGTTGCTGCACGGCGAGGAAGTCGATGTCTTTAGCGATGCAGACTTGACAGACGTGCACAAACGTGTGAAATAGAAATCGCAAGTGGTACGCTGGGGGATCGCCATTAGGCCCGGCCAGCGCAAAATGCTGACCGATTCTGCGGATAACCAGCAGATTAGTCGGGTCGAAACGGTCAAAGCCAAGATTCGGGCCAAAGTCGAGCATCCTTTCCGGGTCATCAAACGGCAGTTCGGACACCTTAAAACACGCTACCGTGGCTTGAAAAAGAACACTGCCCAGTCGATGACATTGTTCTGAACGGCCAACATCTGACTAGTACGAAAGACCTTGCTGGCGCGTGGTTGAAAGGGAGATGATCGAAGGAATCCGGTCATCCTCATGGCGAGCGGTATGAAATCTGTGGGTTTACTGCAGCCGAAGCTTCTACGAGAAATTGCGTTTCTGTTTGTCCGGCAGGTCGTTCAGACTTCCTTTATGTCCAATTTGATATACTGTGTACATTAAGATAAGCATAGTCGGTATGAGTATTCCAATTTACTTAAACAGTAATATAGGTACTACTGTGGAGATCGGTTCCATCCCACAGATATACATCAATGATTTGCATTTGAAATTATGCCATCCAAGTGACGCCAAGGAGGTTCTGGCGTTTGAAGCAGAAAACAGATCATTCTTTGCTAAAACTGTAGAAGATCGAGGAGATGATTTTTTCTCATTGAGCAAAGTGGAAAGTCACCTATGGCACAACGCCATGGGCGCCCAGAATGACTCTGCATATTATTTTTTGCTTCGGCGGGGCAATGAGCTGATTGGTAGAATTAATCTGACCGATATCGTGCGTCCTTATTACAATAAGGCGACTATTGGCTATAGGTTTGCGGCAACCACGCAAGGCAAAGGGCTCGCGACACAAGGAGTAGCCATGGCCCTGATCATGGCAGAGCGCATGCTCGGTCTACACCGAATCGAAACAACAGTTGAGCTCCGAAACGAGGCTTCGCTTCGTGTCCTGCAAAAAAATAACTTTGACATAATAGGTAAAATCAAAAGAGGTGTTTTTATGCATGGCGAATGGCGCGATCTGTACTACCTGAGCCGTTTGCTGGCATAGCAAGATACGAACAAGGGGTAAAGCCTCTGACAACTCAATGCGGCGACCAGCCCTCAGGCTGCGCAAGATACAAGGCACTGGAGTTGGTCCCCGAAACCACCTTCTACAACTGATTGCAACCGCTACTTCCTCCATCACCGCGCCCTCCCCGAGGTGGGCGGCCACGGTTGGAGAAGGTATCAGGAATTCTGTGTGCTGAGGTCGGTTAAACATAGGACATCAGTGAAGCGCTCGCCGAACAGAATGGCGAACTGGTTGGCCGCCTGTTTCCAGGTGATCGGCGGCATCCTCCAGTCTTTCTCGATATTGCGCAAGGCCAAGTACAGCAGTTTGCTGGCGGCTTCGTCACTTGGGAAATGCCCCCTGTTTTTGACGATCTTGCGCAGTTGCATGTGCATGCTCTCGATCGCGTTGGTGGTGTAAATGATTTTGCGCACCTCCGACGGGTAGGCGAAGAACGGAACGACCTGTTCCCATTGCCGGCGCCACATGGCCGGTACGGTCGGGAGTTTGCGGCCCCAGTCACCTTCGGCAAACTCGTCCAGCAGCGCTGCGGCAGCGTCGGCGGTGGCCGCCTGGTAAATCGGTTTGAGCACGGCGGCCAGCCCCTTCCGGTCCTTCCAACTGGCCAGATTGAGCGAATTGCGGATCAGGTGAACGATGGAGGTCTGGATTTGCGCCTGCGGGAAGACCGCCTTGATCTCCTCCGGAAAGCCGCGTAGGCCATCAACCACAGCGATCAGGATGTCGTCCAGGCCACAGTTCTTCAGTTCGTTGAAGACCTTGAGCCAGAACTTGGCCCCTTCGGTCTGTTCGACCCAGAGCCCGAGCACTTCCTTGCGGCCGTCAGCGCGGATGCCGAGCGCCAGGTAGACGGCCTTGTTCTCGACGTCCCTTCGTCCCGAATCTTGAGGCACAACGCGTCGAAATAGACGATGGCGTACATCGCTTCGAGTGGGCGTTGTTGCCACTGTTCGACTTCGGCCAGTACTTCATCGGTAATGGTGGAAATCAGGCCAGGCGAAACTTGCAGCCCGTACAGCTCCTGCAAATCTCCTTGGATCTCACGCACCGTCATTCCGCGCGCGTACATAGTGATGACGTAGTCGTCGAAGCCCGGCAGACGGCGCTGATATTTGGCGACCAGCTGCGGCTAGAAGGAGGCCTGCCAGTCGCGAGTAATATCCAGTTCCAGCTCGCTGCTCGGCGTGATGACGGTCTTGGAGCTGGAGCCGTTCCGATGGTTGCCTAGCCGTTCTAAAAAAAGAGACCCGGCACAAGGCCGGGCAAAATGCACTCTTGGAGAAGTTATGACGCGAATGACACGTCATGCGGCCAGCTTGCGCCTGTCGGCCGGCGGATGCGTGCCTCTTCAGGCATATTCGGAGCGTTCCGATGAAAAAAGCCCGACTCGAAGCCGGGCGAGTGGCAAACAGGGAATACACGCCATGACGTTGTCGACGCGTCACTCCCGCAGCATGCCTCAGCCGACAGGAGCGCAGCCATGGCCGGGCGCATTTGCGGACAACTCCTAGACGGCCCCGGGGAAGGACACGCGTCGGCGCCCAACCCTGAAACCCGACAGGCCGCATGGCTTGCCCGCCACGCTCCGGCTCAGGGAGCCTGCTTGCCAGCATGGCGGACTCAGAAACCAACCACGGGAAACCATGGCGACCAAACCGCGATCTTTGATTTCGACGGCGCGCTCGCCGATGCCTATCCGGTATTCGCGGATTCGTTGAACGCCTGGACCCACAGTCATGGCCTCAAGCCGGTTGACGCCCAGTCAGGCGAGCGATAAACGCTTACGCGAACTCCCTCCTGTACGCGCATGGCGTCATCGCGAAACGTTGCTTGAATACTCGATGGAAGTAGTTGACGTCGGCGTAGCCGCAACGGGCGGCGACGCGGCTGAGCGGCAGCTGTCCCTGCCTCAGCAAGGCCTTGGCCAGGTCAAGCCGGGCATGGGACAGGAATTCGCAGAAGCCCAGGCCCAAGTGCTGGCGGAACAGCCGAGACAGATGGGTAGCGGAAATGCTGAAACGCAGCGCCACATCCTCGCGCGTCAGCGGCGCGTACAGATGCTCGCTGATGTACAGGCAGATGGCGCGGAACAGGTTGCCGCCCTGCTGCCACTGGCTGTCGCGCGCCTCGTCGTACAGCGACTGCAGCAAGGCCAGCAACGCCTGGCCTTGCAGGCGCAGCACTTCCGGATCGGCGCCATCGCGGCACAGGCCGGCCAGCACATCCAGCATGCCGTTCAGGCTGCCGCGCTGGGCCAGCACCATGCTTTCCTTGTGAGTGCTGATCACGCCCTGCGGGCCGGAGCGCACCAGGCTGAAACCTATCCGCGCGTAGTCAAACAAGATATGCAGCACTTCGCCGTTGGCGCACCAGTTCGGCAGCGTCCAATGCTCGGCCGGAATGAACAGCGCCTCCTGCGCCGACAGGCTGGCGTTCTCGCAGCCCTCATGGCTGTAATGGTAGCGATTGGACAACACCAGCTCCAACCGCGGGAAATGCACCTGATAGGCGCCAGCAGGCATGTGCTTGCCGGCTGGCGCGTGGCACAGCCGCTGGAGCGCGGACGGCCAGCTCAGGCGGAAGGACGGGAGCGGCGTCATGTCTTTCTATCCGTCTCAATCTGGACTATCCGCCACCTTAGCATCAGCCGGCCATCGGGCAAAAGGCGCGGTAGGCCAGCGCCAGCCGGCCGGCTTGCGCCTCGCACGCCAGGCCGGGCTGCAGCAAGGCGCTTTGTCCCTGTTCCAGCGCTAGCTCGCCGCCGGGGTGGCGCAGCCTCAGGCTGCCATCCACCACCAGCAGCACCTCCGGCCCGGCGCTGCGCCAGGACTCGCTTTCGCCTTCTCCCAGCAGCAGCTGGTCCAGCGCGAAATAATCGCCGCCGCAGCGCGGATACGGTCTTAGCCCGCAGCCGTCCGGCGCGGCCATGGTTTCGGGGCGGACTGGTTCGCCGTCCATCACCCCCAGCAAGGCCTCCACGTCCACCGGCTTGTCGGTGAGGCCGGCGCGCAGCACATTGTCGGAGTTGGCCATCAGCTCGATATTGCGGCCATGCAGATAGGCATGCGGCAGCCGCGCCGGCTGGAAGATGGCCTCTCCCGGCCGCAGTCCCACCAGGTTGAGCAGATAGCAGCCGAATATCCCCCTGTCCTCGGCCCGGCTGCCGGCCAGCCGCCGCGTCCAATGGTCGGGATCGTCCGGACCGGCATCGTCTCCGGTCTCCAGCCTTCTCCATAGCGGACGCAGCAACGCCGCGATCTCCGCCTGCGGCAGCCGCAACAGGCGGCGATACAGCGCCGCGCCGCCTTCACGCGCCAGCCCTTCCCGCAACGGCGTCCACGCCGGCTGCCGCGCCAGCAGCGCGTCGATCTGCGCGTCCGGCCTCATGCCGTGCAATAGCCAGAACGGCGACAGCGCCACCATCATTTCCGGCTTGGGATACGGGTCCCTATAGTTGCGCCGGGCATCGTCGATGGCCAGGCCGACGGCGTTTTCGCGCGCGAAGCCCGCCCGCGCCTGCGCTTCGTCAGGATGCGCCTGGATGGACAGCGGCGCGTCCACGTCCAGCACCTTCAGCAGGAAGGGCAGGCGTCGTCCGTGGCGGCGGATCAGCGCCTCGCCCAAAAAAGCCGGCGCCTGATGGGCGATCGCGTAATGCAGCGGCTGCGGCCCCAGCGGCGTCTCGATCACCGACGGCGCGTCCTCGTGCGCGCCTAGCCACCACTCGGCGAAACGTTGCTGCTCGGCATTGTCCAGGCCCAGCATGCCGGGAATGAAGCGGCGGCCGCCCCAGGCGTAGTGCTGGGCCAGGCCATGCAAGGGAAAGGCGCTCATGCCGCGCCCTCCAGCCTGTCCCGCAGCAGCGCCAGCAAGCGCTCGGGATCGCGCTCGGCGCGCAACGCCTGGCGGAAGTCCTCGTGCATCACCAGCCTGGCCAGTCTGGAAAAGAATTTCAGGTGCGCGGCGCCGGCGTCCGCGGCGTTGAAGGCCAGCAGCAGCACCATGTCCACCGGCTGCCCGTCGCTGGCGCCCCAATCCACCGGCCGCTCCAGCCTGGCCAGGCACAGCGTCGGATGCAGCACGTGCCCGGATTTGGCGTGCGGGATGGCGAAGCCGTGTCCCAGGCCGGTGGAATAGGCCTGCTCGCGCAGCCACAAGTCCTCCTCCATGCCATAACGGTCGTCGCAGCGTTCCAGCAGCCACAGCCGGTCCACCATGCCCTTGATGACCGCCGCCTTGCTGCGCCAGTCCGCCTCCGGCATCAGGCAGTCGACGGTCAGCATGGGCAGCGCGGGACGGGTGGCGGCGCTGTCCACCAGCGCCCTCACTTCGGCCCCGTCCGCGCACGCCAATGCCTGGGCCAGCAACTCGCGGCAACGCCCTGCGTCCAGTCCGCGCAAGCGCCGGCGGCAGGGCTGCAGCGAAGGCGCGCTCATGCTCAACTCATCCAGCCCCATGCCCAGAAACAGCGGCAGCGCGTGCGGCGCGGCGGCGGCTTCGCCGCACAGACCTATCCAGCGGCCGTGGCGATGGATGGTGGCCACGGCTTGATTCAGCGCCGCCAGGAAGGCCGGATGCAGGCTGTCGTACAGCTGCCCCACCCGCTCGTTGTCGCGGTCGGCGGCGAACAAATACTGCGTCAGATCGTTGCTGCCCACGCTGAAGAAATCGACTTCCCGGCAGAAAGCGTCCAGCTGGAACAGCACCGACGGCACCTCCAGCATGATGCCCATCGGCACGGCCTCGGCCAGCCCCAGCGCGGCGCGCTCCTCCTCCAGCACCCGCCTCGCCCAGCGCGCTTCGTTCAAGGTGGCGATCATCGGGATCATCGCCTTGACCGGACCCAGCGCGCTGGCGCGCAGAATGGCCCTGAGCTGGGTGCGGAACGCCGCCTCCTGGTCCGGGTACATTCGGATGGCCCGGTAGCCGAGGAAGGGATTGCTCTCCTGCGCCGCGGGAAAGCACGGCGCCGGCTTGTCGCCGCCGATGTCGAAGGTGCGGATGATCACCGGCCGGCCGGCCGCCAGCCGCACCACCTCGGCATAGCACTGGAATTGCGCCTCCTCGCCCGGCGGCTCGTCCGCCTCCATGAACAGCATCTCGGTGCGGAACAGGCCTACGCCGTCCGCGCCCTGCGCGAAACCCAGCTGCGCCTCGGCGGCGGAGGCGATATTCACCGCCAGCTCCAGCCGCTGGCCGTCGGCGCTGACCGAGCCTCCGGCGCAGGCCTGGGCCAGTTTCTGGCGCTGCTGCGCCAGCAGCGCTTCTTCTGCCCGGTAGTAGTCCAGCACCCGCTCGTCCGGGTTCTGGAACAGCGCGCCCAAGCCGGCGTCCAGCACCGCGGTCCGGCCGACGCCGCCCGCGATGGCGGCGCTTTGCACCCCGATCAGCACCGGCAGCGAGAATGCGCGGGCCAGAATGATGGTGTGCGAAGTCAGACCGCCGCGCGCCAGCAGCAGGCCCTTGACCCTGCTCCTATCCAGAGCCAGCAGCTCGCTGGGCGCCAGATCCTCGGCCCACAGCAGCGTCGCGGGCGGGAAATCGCCCCCGGCTGGCTCCATTCCCGGCGCCAGGATGTCGAGCAGACGCCGTCCGACGTCGCGAATGTCCACCTCCCGCTCGCGCAGGTATGCGCTGGCCGACCTGGCCAGCTGCGCCCGGTAATGGGCGACCGCCGCCGCCACCGCGCGGGCGGCGCCCGCCCCGTCGCCCACGGCGGCGTCCAGCCGGTCGCGAAAATCCGGATCGCGCAGGATGGCCAGATGCGCGCGCGACACGGCCGCCGCCTCGCCGTCCTCACGCTCCGCCTGCATCCGCAATTGCTCGGCCAACGTTCGGCGCGCGCCCTCCAATGCGGCGATTTCCGCATCGCGGCCGGTAGACAGAGGCAGTTCGGCCGGCTCCGGCAGGCGAAAACCGCGGTATACGCATAGCTCGCCTATCGCCACGCCCTGTCCGGCAGGCTGGCCGAAGCACGGCGACGGGACCAGTTCGGCCAAGCCGCGCGGCAGCGCCCGGCTGGCGGCCGGCGCGGCGGCCAGCGGCTCGTCGCACAGCGGCAGGGTCTGTTTCAGGAAACGGCCCAGTTCGGCGGCTACCCGCGCCGCTTCCTCGCCGTCTATCTCGATATCGACGACATCGTTGAACAGGATGTCCCCGCCTATCAGGCTGAGCACGCTCTTGGCGTCGGCCAGCTGGCCGTTGCGCTGGTTGCGCCAGCGGATGGCCGCGCCGAAACCGGCGCAGAACTCGGCGATCCGGCTGGCGGGGCGGGCATGGATGCCATTGGGCAGCGGGCAAACCAGGGTAAGGCTGTGTGACATACGACTGCTTCCTTATGCGCCGGGCGCCGCGGCCCGGCCGGGTTCACAGGAGCGCGAAAACCGCATTGGCGTCTTTCAGCACATTCTGGATCGGCACCCGCACCACGCGCTTGTCCTCAAAGCGTTCCTCGCCCTCGATGGCGATGTCCACCGCCAGCAGCACCACGTCGGCCGCCTGGATGTCGCGGCTGGACAGCTCGTTCTCTATGCCTATCGCGCCCTGGGTTTCCACCTTGACGTCGTGTCCCAGCCGGCGGCCTGTGCTTTCCAGCTTTTCCGCGGCCATATAGGTGTGGGCGATGCCGGTCGGGCAGGCGGTGATGGCGACTACTTTCATGATCGGTTTCCTTGTGACGGTGATTCGGCGGCTCAGGCGGCCGGAGCGGATTCGGCCGGAGCGGCGCTCCTGGCCCGGAGCAGGTTGATGACGACGGCGACCAGCAGCACGCCGGCCAGGATGGCCAGGCCGAACATCAGCCGGTTGTCTATCACCGGCAGCACGATGGGGCCGCCGTGCGGCGCGTGGTCGCCCACGCCGCCCAGCATCGCGATCATGCCGCCCAGCGCCGAGCCGGCGACGATGGTGGGGATCACCCGCAGCGGATCGGCGGCGGCGAAGGGAATGGCGCCCTCGGTGATGCCTATCATCCCCATCCCCAGCGCCGCGGAGCCGGCTTCGCGCTCCTGCTCGCTCCACAGCGACTTGCGCAGCTTGGTGGCCAGGCCCAGGCCCAGCGGCGGAATGCAGACCGCGGCGGCCACCGCGCCCATCACCTGGTACTGCCCTTCCGCGATCATGCTGGCGCCGAAGAAAAACGCCACCTTGTTGACGGGGCCGCCCATGTCGAAGGCCACCATCGCGCCCAGCAAGGCGCCCAACGCCATCGCGTTGGCCCCGCCCATGGATTTGAGCCAGCCGCTCATCGCCACCATCAGGTCGGCGATCGGCGCGCCCAGCACCTCGAACATCAGCGCGCCTATCGCCAGCGAAGACAGGATGGGGATGATCAGGATGGGCATCAGCGGCTTCAGCGCCTTCGCCACCGGCAGTTTCTTCAGCAGCTCCACCACCCAGCCGGCCAGCAGGCCGGCGATCAGCGCGCCGAGAAAGCCGGCGTTGACGGTATGGGCGATCTGGCCGCCCACCATGCCGGCCACCAGCGCCGGCTTGCCCGAGCGGGCATAGGCGATGTATCCGGCCAACACCGGCAGCAGCAGGGCGAAGGCGCTGCCGCCTATGTCCAGGATCAGCTTGAGCAGCGGGGAATGGCTGAAGTCCGGCCCCTTGCCGGTCATCGGCGCCAGCGAGATGGCCAGCGCGATCAGGATGCCGCCGCTGGCGATGAAGGGGATCACGTGCGACACCCCGGTGAGCAGGTACTGCTTCCATTGTTCCAGACGGGCCTGCATCTTGTTCTCCTCCGCTTTATGAATGGGGAAAGGCTACCGCAGGCGCGTCCGGCCGATATAGTAGCGAGATCAGCCCTGACTGGATTTTTGTGACATCGGCGCTTGCGACGGCCGCTCCCGAAAATTCCTTTCATGCGTCGGCAAACCGGCCTCGGAATCGGGCCGATGGGTTCTAAACTGAATCAATCCCACCGCCCCAAGAGAACCGCGCCATGCGCAGCCTGTTTTCATCCGGTCGGCCATTCCGGCTGGTGCCCTATTTTTTCCTGCTGTCGCTGCTGTTGATGGCGGGCGCCACCGCGCTGATGGCTGGCAACTTGCGGCACTACTCCGGCGAACAGCTGCTGAAGCTGGAGAAAAGCCGCGCGGCGTCGCTGGTGCAGATTTTCGAGAACTCGCTGTGGACCGACTTTCGCCCGCTGCTGCCTTTGGCCCGCGACCCGGCGAAGCTGAAGCAGGTGGCCGGCCAGCCCCGGCTGCGCGAGGCGGTGATACGGCTGATGCGCGGCACCGACGTGATTCGGGTCAAGATGTACGCGCTCAATGGCATCACGCTGTTCTCCACCGACGCCAGCCAGATCGGAGAAGACGAAAGCGACGACGACGGCTTCCGGTCGGCCGCCGCCGGCACGCCGGCAAGCGAGCTGGCCCACAATCACAGCATCGACGCCTTCGAGCGCACGCTGACCGACCGCGACATCATTTCCACCTACGTGCCGGTGCACGACCCCGCCGGGAAGATAGAAGGCGTGCTGGAAATCTACCTGGACGCCACGCCTTTCGTCGCCGACAGCGACCAGCAGCTGAGCTGGGTGACCCTGGCCATCTGCGCGCTGATGGCGGTGCTGTTCGTCGCCCAGATGCTGGTGGTGCGGCTGGCCGGCCGCATCATAGACCGCCAGGCGGCGGCCTTGTCCGAGACCAACCGCGAACTGGACAGCCGGGTGGCGGCCCGCACCTGGGAACTGGCCAACGCCAACGCTCGGCTGGAAGACGAAATCCAGGAACGCCGCCGCGCAGAGGAAAGGCTGGACCACCTGGCACACCACGATCCCTTGACCGGCCTGCCCAACCGGCTGCTGTTCCAGAAACGGCTGAGCCGCGCGCTGAGCGTTCCCGACCTGCCTCCGTACAAGCTGGCCATGCTGTTCATCGACCTGGACCGATTCAAGGATGTGAACGACACGCTGGGACACTACATCGGCGACCAGTTGCTGAACGCGGTGGCAGCCCGGCTGGCGGACAGCATCCGCGCCGAGGACATGCTGGCCCGGCTGGGCGGGGACGAATTCATCTGCGTGCTGGAAAGCATCGAAAACCGGGACATGGCCGCCGATGTGGCCGGCAAGCTGCTGGCGCTGTTCCGGCAGCCGTTCTGCATCAACGGCAACGATCTCTACCTGTCGGCCAGCATAGGCATCAGCTTCGCCGGCAACGACGGCGCGGATGTGGACACCCTGCTTCGCCACGCGGACATCGCGATGTACAGCGCCAAGAACGCGGGCCGCAACCGCTGCCAGCATTACAGTCCTCAGATGTCCGAGGACGCCGAGCAGCGGGTGGTGCTGGAACGACAACTGCGCCAGGCGCTGGACAACGACGAAATCACCGTCCACTACCAACCGCAAGTCGACGCGGTCACCGGCAAGCTGGTCGGCGCCGAGGCGCTGGCGCGCTGGCGGCATCCCATACTTGGCATGGTGCCGCCGGCGCGATTCATTCCGGTCGCGGAAGAATGCGGCCTGATCGTGGCGCTAGGCGAGCAGATTCTGGAGAAGTCGCTGCGCCAGCTGGCAAGCTGGCATGAGGCAGGATTCCCGCTGCCATCGGTTTCGGTGAATCTCTCCGCCCGCCAGCTGGAGCGGCAAGACTTCCCGCAGCATGTCGCCCGACTGCTGAAGCGCTACCGGCTGGAGCCGCGGCACCTGGAGCTGGAAATCACCGAAAGCGTGATCATGGCGACGGAAGACGCGGTCAACATCCTGGCTGAATTGCGCGCACAGGGCATCCGGCTGTCGATCGACGACTTCGGCACCGGATATTCATCGCTCTCCTACCTGCGGCAGCTGCCGGTGCAGGTGCTGAAAGTAGACCGCAGCTTCATACTCGGCATCGGCAAGGGCGGCGAGGCCATCGTGCACGCCATCATGGCGCTGTCTTCCAGCCTGGGCCTGGAAACCGTGGCTGAGGGCGTGGAGGAGGCATCGCAGCTGGAATTCCTGCGTTCGGCCGGATGCCACATCATCCAGGGATTTCTTTACGCCGCTCCCCTGCCAGCGGAAAGTTTCGCCGATGGCTGGCGAGACCGGCTGCATGCGCCCTCCAGCCCCTTGCAGGAAGGCTAGCCAGCGCGTCTCGCTCAGCCCCGTCGGCATGAGAAACCATGCACGGGCAGCATGAAGCGCAGATCAACCGGGGACGCCGCCCAAACCTTTCGGACATAGACATCTTGAAATTGAGCTGTTTTGCGCTCAAGCGGCGCCTCGCCCTGCAGCGACGACGGCAACGGCGATTGCGGTGCTGGACCGGGACGGAAGGACGCCACCGGCTACAATCTGCGCAGCGTCATCGGCCAGGACCGATTCTGAGCGGGCGTCCAAGCACCGGAAAAGAAACAGCCCCGGAATCGGGGCTGTTGCGGGGAGAGGAATCAGAGCTCGTCCCGCAAGCGCCGCGCCAGTTCAGCGCGCGTCATCTGCGGGAAGTAGCGCTGCAGCAGCTGGTCCAGCTCCTGCTCGAACAACGCCCATGGCGACAGCGCGGCCGGCGACGCCTCTTCGCTTTGCGCGACGATCATGCCTGCGGCTACCGTGCCGTTGCTCAGCCTGTCGATCAGGATCAGGCTGCCGCTGCCGCGGCAGTCGCGGTATGCGTCGAACGCGGCCGGGCTGTTCAGCGAAATCCGGCACAGGCCGATCTCGTTCAGCGCCAGCGCGTCGGCCGGACTGTCCTGCAGCGTGTTGACGTCGGTCCGATGCAGGATGGCTTCGATGCGTCCGGTCACATACTTGCCGGCCAGCTTGAAGCCGTATTCCTTGCCCGGCCGCAGCGGCGCCTCGCCCATCGCCACCAGGTGGGCGTCGAAGCTGCGCGACACGTGCGGCCGCGCCTCGTCGGCGCGCACCAGCATGTCGCCGCGGGAGATGTCGATTTCGTCCTCCAGCGTCAGCGTGACCGCCTGGCCGGCTCCGGCGCGGGACAGGCTGCCGTCGAAAGTGACGATCTCCTTGACCCGGCTCTCCTTGCCCGACGGCAGCGCCACGACAGCATCCCCCGGATGCACGGCACCGCTGGCGATGGTGCCGCAGAAGCCGCGGAAGTCCAGATTCGGCCGGTTCACGTATTGCACCGGCAGGCGGAAGGCGGACAAAGGCGCATCGTGGCTGATCTGCACCGTTTCCAGCAAGTGCATCAGCGTCGCGCCCTGGTACCACGGCGCCGCCTCGGTGCGGCTGACCACGTTGTCGCCGCGCAGCGCGGAGATCGGCACGAAATGGATGTCAGGGATGTCCAGATGCTCGGCGAAGGTCAGGTATTCGTCGCGGATGCGGTTGTAGACGTCCTCGCTGTAATCCACCAGGTCCATCTTGTTGACCGCGACGATCACGTGGCGGATGCCCAGCAGGCTGACGATGTAGCTATGGCGGCGGGTTTGCGTCTGCACGCCGCGCCGCGCGTCGATCAGGATGATGGCCAGATTGCTGGTGGACGCGCCGGTGGCCATGTTGCGGGTGTACTGCTCGTGGCCTGGGCAATCGGCGATGATGAACTTGCGCTTGTCGGTGCTGAAGTAGCGGTAGGCGACGTCTATGGTAATGCCCTGCTCGCGCTCGGCCTGCAGGCCGTCCACCAGCAGCGCCAAGTCGATGTCCTGGTCGGTGGTGTTGTATTTTTTCGAGTCGCGCTCGATCGCCGCCAGCTGGTCCTCGAAAATCAGCTTGGAGTCGTGCAGCAGCCGGCCGATCAGCGTGGACTTGCCGTCGTCCACGCTGCCGCAGGTGATGAAGCGCAGCATGTCCTTGTTCTCATGCTGGCTCAGGTATTCCAGGATATCCCCGGCGATCAGTTCGGATTGGTGCGACATCAGAAATACCCTTCCATTTTCTTCTTTTCCATCGAGCCGGCGCTGTCATGGTCGATCAGCCGGCCCTGCCGCTCGGAAGTCCTCGTCAGCAGCATTTCCTGGATGATCTCCGGCAGCGTGGCGGCCTCCGACTCCACCGCGCCGGTCAGCGGGTAACAGCCCAGCGTGCGGAAACGCACCTTGCGGGTCTGGATGCTCGCCTTCTCCTCCGGGGTCAGGTATTCGAGGATGCGCTCGTCGTCGATCATGATCAGCATGCCGTCGCGCTCCACCACCGGGCGTTCGGCGGCGAAATACAAGGGCACGATCTCGATGTTCTCCAGGTAGATGTATTGCCAGATGTCCAGCTCGGTCCAGTTGGACAGCGGGAACACGCGAATGCTCTCGCCCTTGTCGATCCTGCCGTTGTAGATGTTCCACAGCTCCGGCCGCTGGTTTTTCGGATCCCAGCGGTGGTTCTTGTCGCGGAAGGAGTAGACGCGCTCCTTGGCGCGGCTTTTCTCCTCGTCGCGCCGCGCGCCGCCGAAAGCCGCGTCGAACTTGTGCCGGTTCAGCGCCTGCTTCAGGCCCTCGGTCTTCATCACGTCGGTATGCTTGGCGCTGCCGGCGGTGAACGGATTGATGCCGGCCTCCACGCCGTCCTGATTGACGTGGACGATCAGATCCCAGCCGTTTTCCTTCGCCTGCTTGTCGCGCAGCGCGATCATGTCGCGGAATTTCCAGGTGGTATCGACGTGCATCAGCGGGAACGGCGGCTTGCCCGGGTAGAAAGCCTTCTTCGCCAGGTGCAGCATCACCGCGGAATCCTTGCCGATGGAGTACAGCATCACCGGGTTCTCGAATTCCGCCGCCACCTCGCGGATGATGTGGATGGACTCCGCCTCCAATTGCTGGAGATGGGTCAGCCTTGCTTGATCGATATCCATGCTTGCAGCCTGTTCTATGATTGCAGCCAATCTACCGGAAATGTTCGCGCGTATTCAAAACCGATTGGATATATCCATATAAACTTAGCAAATCTTAAAAACTTCAAAGCGGGAATATGGATTCCGGGCAGGCTCGCCTCCGCGAGACGGTGTAAGATCAAGGCAGGCAGGCGATTAAAGTTTCCTGCAATGATGTCGATATGAACGTGAAGTGGCCGGCAGCCATGCCACGCACAAACATTGCGGCGACAGACCGCATCCGTGATGACAAACAGACAATAGCCCTAATAGCAACACGCCCGCTTGATGGCAGATCAGGCGGCACCGGGAGACGACGTCATGTCATCCATCAGCGCCAGCGCAGGTCCGTTGGACGTGCAATCCATTGTCAGCCAGCTGATCCAGGCCGACTCCCAGCCCTTGGCTCAAAGCAGGCAACGCGCTTCGACCTACCAGTCGGAGCTGAGCGTGATTGGCCAGGTCAGCTCGGCGCTGTCCGCGCTGCAAAGCGCCGCCTCCACCTTGCAGTCCGGCTCCTTTCTGCAGCAGTTCAGCGCCACCTCTTCCGACAGCACGGTGGCCAGCGTCTCCACCTCCTCAGGCGGCGCGGCCGGCACCTATGTGCTGAACGTCTCGCAGCTGGCCAAGTCGCGCCAGCTGGTATTCGACCAGAATCCCAACGGCAGCGCGATCACCGATCAGAACGCCGCCATCTCCGGCGCGCCCAGCTCGCTGAGCTTCAGCGTCGGCGGCGCCAGCTCCACCGTCCAGCTGGGCAGCAACGCGTCGCTGTCGTCGATCGCCAACAGCATCAACGGCGCCGGCATAGGGGTCAACGCCTCCATCGTGCAGTACAACAACACCTATTCGCTGGTGTTGAGCTCGGCCCAGGCCGGGCCCGGCAACGCCTTCAGCATCACCGCAGGCGGCACCGACAGCAACAACACCTCGGGCAATACCCTGGCCGGCCTACAGCAAAGCGCCACCGCGGCCAGCGAATCGGCCAACGCCCAGAGCGCGCTGATGACGGTGAACGGCGTCAACGTCTCGTCAGACAGCAACAGCGTGACCAGCGTCGTCAACGGCGCCACCATCAATCTGGAAAAGACCGGCCAGGTCACCATCAATATGGCGCAGAGCACCACCAACATCACCAATACGCTGCAAACCTTCATCAATGCCTACAACCAGGTGATCACCACCACCGCATCGGCGACGCAAAGCCATACCACGGTGGGCAGCACCCCGACCAATACCGACATCAGCGGCGATCTCACCTCGCTGCAGGAGCATATGGCCTCCATCCTCGGCACCCCGGTCAAGGGCGTGGACGCCACCAGCTCCTATGCCTACCTGGCCCAGGTAGGGATCACGCAGAAGGCGGACGGCACGCTGACGCTGGATTCCAGCGCCTTCAACGCGGCCCTGACCGCCAACCCTTCCGCGGTGGCTAATCTGTTCGGCAATAGCCAGAACACCGGCGTCGCCAATGTGTTCAACACCACCATCAATTCGCTGCTGGGGCCTAACGGGCTGATCACCTCGAACCAGACCAATCTGAACAGCAAGGTCACGGCCGAGCAGCAACTGCAGGAACGGCTGCAGAACCAGCTGAACAACGAGCAGACCAGCCTGCTGACCGAATACTCCAACCTCAACAGCGAGCTGGCGCAAATGCAGCAAGCCTCCAGCAGCATGGCCAATCTGATTGCCTGATCCTTGCCAGGCATCTTGCAGGCGGCATCCGCGCTGGAGGCCGCCTTTTCTTTTGGCGTATACTCCCGCTGACCGCGCCGCGCCCGCCGGCCCGCGGAACTCGAACTCCGCCAACCCGTCCGATTTCCATGACTCCCGACATCAATCTTCCCCGCCGCCAGTTGCTGCAGCTGCTCGCTCTCGGCACCGGCGCCGGCATATTGCAAGGATGCAGCTCCATGTCCTCCCCCGCCCAGCCTTCCCAGGCCAGCCTGCGCCTCTACCTGATCGCATGCTCCGGCATCGTGCCGGAAAAGCAGCGCCAGCTGGCGTTGCCGCGCCTGGCGCGCGCCGGCTTCTCGCTGGAGAACGCCGCCGCGCTGAACCGCGCCTACCAGCGCTTCGCCGGCACCGACGCCGAACGGTTGTCCGATCTGCACGCGCTGCTGGACCAGCCGCAGTGGCCGCAGCTGATCATGGCGGGCCGCGGCGGCTACGGCGCGATGCGCCTGCTGCCCAAGCTGGATCTGGCGCGACTGGGTGCGCGCCTCAAGGAGTCCCGCTCGCTGCTGATAGGCTATAGCGACTTCTGCGCGATCCAACTGGCCTTGCTGGCCAAGACCGGCGCCGGCAGCTTCGCCGGTCCGATGCTCGGCGATTTCGGCAGCGCCGCGCCGAACGCCTATGCCGTCAGCGAATTCATCGCCGGCATCTCCACGCCGCGGCGCGGCCTGCGCATCGCCGGCCGCCAGCCGCAGGCCAGCGGCGAAGGCATTTTCTGGGGCGGCAACCTCAGCGTGCTCTCCAGCCTGGCCGGCACGCCCTATTTGCCGGACATCAAGGGCGGTCTGCTGTTCCTGGAGGACGTGGGCGAGCAGCCGTACCGCATCGAACGCATGTTGCAGCAGCTGCATCTGGCCGGCGTGCTGGCCAAGCAAAAGGCCATCTTCCTGGGCGACTTCTCGATGCAGCGGCATGTGGACGTCTACGATCCGCATTACAACTTCGACGCCGTGGTGGCCGAGCTTCGCCGCATCAGCGGCGTGCCGGTGTTCACCGGCCTGCCCTTTGGCCACATCGCCGCCAAGACCACGATGCCGCTGGGCTTCCCGGCCCGCTTCCAGGCGGAGGGAGACGGCGTGACGCTGCAATTCCTCGACTACCCGACGGTAGACGCCTCCGCCATCCAGATCCCGGCGCTGATGGCCGAGCATCCGGTCTGAAAATCATGCCAGATGCTTGACCGGACAGTCCGGCTGGTGCAGTTTGACTGTCCTCGCGCAACCCATCGCGCCCATGATCAGGAGAAAGCATGACCCGCAGCCAGAATGTCCTGGCCGGCCTGTTGCTGGCCGGCCTGCTCGCGCCTCACGCGGTATCCGCCGAAGGCTATCAGACCCCGCCCCCAGAGCTGGCCGCGCTGGTCGACGCGCCGCGCACGCCGCTTCAATCGCTGAACCCGCAAGGCGATGCCGTGCTGCAGACGCACCGCCCCGGTCTGCCCGCCATCGCCGACGTCGCCCAGCCCGAACTGAAGCTGGCGGGGTTGAGACTGAATCCCAGAATGCGTGCGGCCAGCCGTTTCGATTTCGGCAGCGCGTTGACGCTGCTGGATGTGAAAAGCGGCAAAAGCCGTCCGGTAACGGGCTTGCCGGCCAGGCCGCGCATCGCCGACAACGCCTGGTCGCCGGACGGCAAACAGGTGGCGCTCAGCCTGTGGGGGGATCGCGGCGTGGAGCTGTGGCTGCTGGATGCGGCTAGCGCCCGCGTGCGGCGATTGGGAGATTTCCACCTGAACGCATCCAGCGGGCGCGGCTTCGCCTGGATGGGCGCTCAACTGCTGGTCAAGCTGCTGCCGGCCGGGCAAGGCCCGGCGCCGGAGAAGCCCTCCACGCCGACCGGCCCCAACATCCAGCAAAGCGCCGGCGGCGCGCTGTCGCAGACCCGGACCTATCCCGACCTGCTGAAAACGCCATACGATGCCGACCTGCTGGACTACGAACTGAACAGCCAGCTGGCCCTGGTGGACCTGAGCGGCCGGACGAAGCTGATCGGCAAGCCCGACCGCTACCTGTCGGTGCAGGCCTCGCCCGACCGTCGATACCTGTTGGCGACCAAGCTGCAGCGCCCCTATTCCACGCTGGTGCCGCTCAACCGCTTCCCGCGGCGCATCGAAGTGTTGAACCTGCAGGGCGACAGCGTGCATCTGGTGGCCCAGCGTCCGCTGCTGGAACGGATGCCGTCCGGCAACGACGCGGTGGAAACCGGCCCGCGCGAAGTCCAGTGGCGGACCGACGCGCCGGCCACGCTGTTCTGGGCGGAAGCGCAAGACGGCGGCGATCCATCCACGCCTGCCAAGGCGCGCGACGCGCTCTACCTGCTGCCCGCGCCCTTCCAGCAGCCGCCGCTCAAGCTGCAGGAGCTGGCCAGCCGCTTCGCCGGCATCCAATGGGGCCGCGGGGATCTGGCGCTGGTCAGCGAATACTGGTGGAAAACGCGCGATCTGAAAGTCTGGCGCGTGCGGCCGGCCGAACCGGACCATGCGCCGACGCTGCTGAACCGGCGCAGTTCGGAAGATCGCTACGCCGATCCGGGCAGCCCGGCGATGGTGAGCAACGCCGACGGGCTGCCGGTGCTGCAGACCAGCCCCGACGGCGGCAGCCTGTACTTGCTGGGAGAAGGCGCCAGTCCCGAAGGAGACCGGCCCTTCATCGACCAGCTGAACCTGGCCGACAACAAGGCCACCCGGCTGTGGCGCTCGCAAGCGCCATGGTACGAAGCGCCGATGGCGGTGCTGGACGGCGGCAAAACCGCGCTGCTCAGCCGGGAGCAGGCCGACGCGCCGCCCAATCTGTACCTGAAAACGCTAGGCCAGGGCGGCGGCCTGAAGCAGCTGACCTTCTTCCCCCATCCGACGCCCCAGCTCAAGAACGTGCAGAAGCGCCAGCTGCGCTACAAGCGCGCGGATGGCATAGACCTGACCGCCACGCTGTACCTGCCGCCAGGCTACGACGCCAAGCGCGATGGCCCGCTGCCGATGCTGATGTGGGCGTATCCGGCCGAATTCAAGAGCGCCGACGCCGCCAGCCAGGTCACCGACTCGCCTTACCGTTTCAACCGCGTCGGCTACTGGGGACCGGAGGCGCTGCTGGCGCGCGGCTATGTGGTGCTGGACGACCCGTCCATGCCCATCGTCGGCGCAGGCAAACAGGAGCCCAACGACACCTATCTGCCTCAGCTCAAGATGGATGCGCAGGCCGCGGTGGACGAAGTGGTCCGCCTGGGCGTGGCCGACCGCGACCGCATCGCCATCGGCGGCCACTCCTACGGCGCCTTCATGACCGCCAACCTGCTGGCCCACACCCGGCTGTTCCGCGCCGGCATCGCGCGCTCCGGCGCCTACAACCGCACGCTGACGCCTTTCGGCTTCCAGTCCGAAGAGCGCGACTTCTGGCAGGCGAAGGACGTTTATCAGGCCATGTCGCCGTTCAACTACGCCGAGCAGATCAAGGACGCGTTGCTGCTGATCCACGGCGAGGCCGACAACAACCCCGGCACCTTCCCCATCCAGAGCGAGCGGATGTACCAGGCGCTGCAGGGACTGGGCGGGACGGTGCGCCTGGCGATGCTGCCGGCGGAAAGCCACGGCTACCGTGCCCGCGAATCGATACTGCACATGCTGTGGGAGGAAGACCGCTGGCTGGATCAGTTCGTGAAGCGCGCCAAGCCCCGCGCGCAGGGAACTGCCGCGCGGTAAACGACAGCGCGCAATCGCGGCGGGAATGGACGCCGAGCCGGCCAATTGCAACCGGCTCGGCGCCGTGAGGAAATGCCTGAAGCCCGGCCGGCCCGGGCTTCGCGATTTTCCGCAAGACAAAACCCAGCCCTTGCCGAAAACCGGCCGAATTGGCCGGCTGCCTTTTCCCGCCATTCCCTGGCCCCGCTGAAAAATCGGAAACGGACAAAATGCCATTCATGCTGCATTTTCTTTCGCCATGCGCACATATTTCAGCTTGAACTTTGATTCTGTGTGTACAAAATTGAGTATGGCGAGCAATGGATCTCATTAATAACGCTTGCCGGCAAAAGCGGGAAATTACATGCACAAAGACAGCGGCCACCGCCTTCATATCGAACAGCCCGGACGGCCCAGGCTATATCAATTCGATGATCTGCCCGGCTATGAAGTGGTAGGGGTCATTACCCTGGCGGGCAGAAGCGGCGCATTGGTGAGGAAATACAGCAATGGCGTCTACAGCATGGCCAATTCGGGCATATTGCGGCCATTGGATCAGCGACGGGTGAAAATGGCGTTGGGCATAGGCAGCAATGCCGGCGCTCCGCCTAAAATGCAGGGCGGCGCGCGCCATAATGTCTATCTCGACGCGGAAAGCATCGATATCGCGCTGGAATTGGGAGACGGCAATATCAGCAGAGGCATCCGGCTGGCGCTGAGAATCCGCGCCGACGCCGATTGCGTCGAGCTGCCCAAGCCGGCTGCCGCCTAGGCCGCGCCGCGGAGCGGATAAAAAAAGGAGCCCCGGCCAGACCGGCGCTCCCCCTGCGGCAATGATGATCAGCCGTATTGCCGCGCGAAGTCCTGCATGAAGTTCACCAGAGACTTCACCCCTTCGATCGGCATCGCGTTGTAGATGGAAGCGCGCATGCCGCCCACCGCGCGGTGGCCCTTCAGCTGCGCCAGGCCGTTCTTGCGCGCCTCCAGCAGGAAGATCTCGTCCAGCGCCTCATCCCTCAGCTTGAACACCACATTCATCTTGGAACGGAACGGCTGTTCGATGTGGGTGGAGTAGAAGCCGCCGCTGCTGTCGATCACGTGGTACAGCAGGCCGGCTTTTTCCTCGTTGCGGGTGGCGATGCCCTTGACGCCGCCCTGCTCCTTCAACCACTTGAACACCAGGCCGGCGATGTAGATCGGGTAAGTGCCCGGCGTGTTGTACATCGAGTCGGCGTCGGCGTGAACCTGGTAGTTCAGCATGGTGGGGATGTCGGCTCGCGCCTTGCCCAGCAGATCCTCGCGGATCAGCAGCACGGTCAGCCCCGACGGGCCGATGTTCTTCTGCGCGCCGGCATAGATCATGCCGAAGCGGCTGACGTCCACCTCGCGCGACAGGAAGTCGGACGACATGTCGCAGACCAGGGGCACGCCGTGCTGCTCGGCCGGGATGTAGGGGAACTGCAGGCCGCCGATGGTCTCGTTCGAGGTGTAGTGCAGATAGGCGGCATTCGGGTCGCGCTGCCAGGCGGCCTCTTCCGGGACGTAACAGAAGTTGCGGTCTTCGCTGCTGGCCACCACATTGACCTTGGCGTAGCGCTTAGCCTCCTTGATCGCCAGCTTGGACCAGTGGCCGGTATTGACGATGTCGATGCTGTCCTTGTCGCCCAGCAGATTCAGCGGGGCCATCGCGAACTGCAGCGACGCGCCGCCTTGCAGGAACAGCACCTTGTAGCCGGCGGGAATGCCCATCAGCTGGCGCAGGTCCTGCTCGGCGTCATGGATGATCTCCATGAACTCCTTGCCGCGATGGCTCATCTCCATCACGCTCATGCCGGAGCCGTGCCAATCCAGCAACTCGCTTTGCGCCTCGGCCAGCACCTGGTGCGGCAATACGGCGGGACCGGCGGAAAAGTTGTACACCTTGGCCATGTCTATCCTCTGTGTCTTTGCGTGTATCGGGTCAGCCTGCTCCGGGCTGCGTCGCTACGAGTGTATAAAAAAACCGGCGTCTCCCGCCAGGGATGCGCCGGTTTGCCTGCGTACAGTACGAACAAACTGTTCAATTGGTCAGCAGGAAATGGGCTCGCGCCACCGCCACCGGCTTGGAGCGGTCGTCCTGCCAGGCCTCGATCAGCACATGCGCCACCCGCTTGCCCTGTTTGGTGATTTCGCATTGGGCGAACAGCGTCTGCGGCCGGCCGGGACGCAGGTAATCCAGCGAGAAGTCGACGATCTTCGGCGCCTCCAGCGATTCGCGATTCCACATCAGGTGTATCATCGCCGCGCTTTCCATGAAGCCGCCGATCAGGCCGCCGTGCAGCGCCGGCAGCGTGGTGTTGCCGACGTTCCGCTGGAGGAACGGCAGTTCGAAGCGCAGTTCGCCCTGCTCGTCCTCTGCCATCGAGGTGCCCATCAGCTTGACGTAGGGCAGCGCGTCCACGATCTCGGCATAGGCCTTGCGATCGCGCAAGTCGGCGAAGCGTTGCATGAATTCGCTCATCGTCCGTCCTCCTGCAGCATCGGCGTGCGGCTGGATTCCCGCATGAAGGTGGCGACGCCGTGGGCGATCGGATCAGCCGGATTGTCGTGATAGCAGACGGCCCGGGTGAACGCGATCTGGCTGGCCAGCCGGTAGCACTCCGCAGTGCAGTGGATGGCCTTGCCCGGCGTGGCGGACTTCAGGTAATCGATGCGCAGATCCAGCGTGGCGATGGTTTCCAGCTCCGGCAGGTGCGCGGTGACGGCGATGGCGCTGCAGGTATCCACCAGCGAGGTGATCACCCCGCCGTGGAGGATGCCGGTGGCCGGATTGCCCACCAGATCCTCGCGCCATTGCAGCTTCAGCGTGGGCTTGCGGCCGTCGGTGCCGACGTATTCGAAGCCCAGCGTCGCGCAGTGGGGAAAGGAGACGAAGAGCTGGCTCATCGTCTCCAGTATCCGGGGATTGGCCGGCGTCGGGATCATCACGCTTCGCCCTGCTCCGGCGCGTCGCCGCCCTCGGTTTCGCCTTCGGCGCACTCGGCCTCGGACTCGGCCACGATCTCCAGACCGATCAGCTTCTCGCCCTCGTCCAGATTGATCAAGCGCACGCCCTGGGCCGAACGGCCGGTTTCGCGCACTTCCGCCACCTTGGTGCGGATCAGCACGCCGCCGGTGGTGATCAGCATGATGTCGTCGGTTTCCTCCACCAGGCTGGCCGCCACCAGCTTCAGGCCGGTCTTGTCGGTCAGGTCCATCGCGATCACGCCCTGGGTGCCGCGGCTGGTGCGGCGGAAATCGCCGACGCAGGTGCGCTTGCCGTAGCCGCCGTCGCTGGCGGTCAACACCATCTGCTGCTCGGAATTGCTGACCAAGAGCGAGATCACCTGGTGATCGTCCCCCAGCATCATGCCGCGCACGCCGGTGGCGTTGCGGCCCATCGGGCGCACGTCGGTTTCGCTGAAGCGCACGGCCTTGCCGGCGTCGGAGAACAGCATGATCTGGTCGTCGCCGTGGGTCAGCGCCACGCCGATCAGGTTGTCGCCGTCATCCAGGTTCACCGCGATGATGCCGGCGGTGCGCGGACGGGAGAAGTCCACCAGCGGGGTCTTCTTCACCGTGCCGTTGGCGGTGCACATGAACACGAACTGGTCGTCGCGGAATTCCTTGACCGGCAGCAGCGCGTTGATCTTCTCGCCCTCTTCCAGCGGCAGCACGTTGACCATCGGCTTGCCGCGGCTCTGGCGGCCGCCCTGCGGCAGGTCGTACACCTTGCGCCAGTAGCAGCGGCCGCGGCTGGAGAAGCACAGCACGTAGTCGTGGGTGTTGGCGACGAACAGCGTTTCGATGAAGTCGTCGTCCTTGGTGGCCGCCGCCTGCTTGCCGCGGCCGCCGCGGCGCTGCGAGCTGTAGTCGTCGATCGGCTGCGCCTTGATGTAGCCGGTATGCGAGATGGTCACCACCATGTCCTGCGGGGTGATCAGGTCTTCGATATTGATGTCGCCGCCGTACGGCTCGATTTCCGAGCGGCGCGGATCGCCGAACTGCGCGCGGATGGCGGTCAGTTCCTCGCCGATGATCTGGCTGATGCGCTCGGGCTTGGCCAGGATGTCCAGCAGGTCCAGGATCACGTCCATGATCTCGCGGTATTCGCCGACGATCTTGTCCTGTTCCAGGCCGGTCAGGCGCTGCAGGCGCATGTCGAGGATGGCCTGAGCCTGGGTGTCGGACAGATGGTAGCCGTCTTCCTTCATGCCGAAGGCCGGATCGATGTTTTCCGGACGCGCCTTGTCGCCCTCGACGCGGGACAGCATGTCCTCCACCAGCGACGAGCGCCAGGCGCGCGCCATCAGCGCGGCCTTGGCCTGCGGCGGCGCCTCGGACGCCTTGATCAGCGCGATGATCTCGTCGACATTGGACAGCGCGACGGCCAGGCCTTCCAGGATGTGGCCGCGCTCGCGGGCCTTCTTCAGTTCGAAGATGGTGCGGCGGGTCACCACCTCGCGGCGATGGCGCAGGAATTCTTCCAGGATCTGCTTCAGGTTCAACAGGCGCGGCTGGCCGTCGACCAGCGCCACCATGTTCATGCCGAAGCTGTCCTGCAGCTGGGTCATCTTGAACAGGTGGTTGAGCACCACTTCCGGCATTTCGCCGCGCTTGAGCTCGATCACCACGCGCATGCCGGACTTGTCCGACTCGTCGCGCAGGTCGGAAATGCCCTCGATCTGCTTGTCGCGCACCAGTTCGCTGATGCGCTCCAGCAGGCGGGCCTTGTTTACCTGGTACGGAATCTCGTCGACGATGATCGCTTCGCGGTCGCCCTTGCCGATGGGTTCGGTATGGGTGCGCGCGCGCATGATCACGCGGCCGCGGCCGGTGCGGTAGCCTTCCTTGACGCCGGCGGTGCCGTAGATGATGCCGGCGGTCGGGAAGTCCGGCGCCGGGATGATGTCGATCAGCTCGTCGATGGTCAGGTCGCTGTTGGCCAGCAAGGCCAGGCAGGCGTCCACCACCTCGTTCAGGTTGTGCGGCGGGATGTTGGTGGCCATGCCCACGGCGATGCCGGAGGAGCCGTTGACCAGCAGGTTCGGGATCTTGGCCGGCAGGATCAGCGGCTCATGCTCGGAGCCGTCGTAGTTGGGGCCGAAATCCACGGTTTCTTTTTCGATGTCGGCCAACAGCTCGTGCGCGATGCGCGCCATGCGGATTTCGGTGTAACGCATCGCGGCGGCGTTGTCGCCGTCCACCGAGCCGAAGTTGCCCTGGCCGTCCACCAGCGGGTAGCGCAGCGAAAAGTCCTGCGCCAGGCGCACGATGGTGTCGTACACGGCGGTATCGCCGTGCGGGTGGTATTTACCGATCACGTCGCCAACGATACGCGCCGACTTCTTGTACGCGCGGTTCCAGTCGTTGGACAGCTCGTGCATCGCGTACAGCACGCGGCGGTGCACCGGCTTCAGGCCGTCGCGCACGTCCGGCAGCGCCCGGCCCACGATCACGCTCATCGCGTAATCCAGGTAAGAACGGCGCATCTCCTCTTCGAGGCTGATGGGAAGCGTTTCCTTGGCGAACAGGTTATCGGTCATAAGTATCTTGATTCGTAAGGATGATCCGGCAGCCGCCTGGGCCGCGCGCTCCGCATTTGCGTTTTCGCGCCCGCCCAGCCGCCTGCCGACGGATGTGACAATCTTTCCATTCTACCACGAAAGGCATGGCCGATGCCCGCAGCGCAAGCGCGGCGGACCGCATGCGGCGCGGCATGAACATATATAAATGCATCGGAATGCCCGCCCCCGCCGCGGGCATAAAAAAAGGAGGGCCGAAGCCCTCCGCAAGTCTTGTAGCCAGGAGTGTTACAAGAAAAACTCAGTTCCAGTTCTGCGGCAGCTTGTAGCCGGCGAACTTCTGCTTGGTGTAGGACTTGAACGCCGCGGAGTTGTAGGCGGAGACCACATCCTTGGCCCAGGGCTTGGCGGCGTCGGCCGCGCGCACCACGCCCCAGTTCACGTAGGCGTAGCTCTTTTCCTGGTAGACGGCGTCGGTCAGCTTGATGCCGGAGCTGGTGGCGTAGTTGCCGTTGATCACGGCGAAGTCCACGTCGCTGCGCGAGCGCGGCAGCTGGGCGGCCTCCAGCGGCACGATCTTCACCTTCTTGATGTTTTCGGCGATATCGCGCTCGGAGGCGGTCAGCGGATTGATGCCGGCCTTCAGCTTCACCCAGCCCAGATCGTTCAGCATCACCAGCGCGCGGGCGAAGTTGGACGGATCGTTAGGGGCGGCGATCGTCACGCCCGGTTTCGCGTCCTTCAGCGACTTCAGCTTGCCCGGGTAGATCCCCAGCGGCGCGGTCGGCACCTGGAACACTTCCTTCAGGCTAAGCTTGTGTTCCTTGGCGAAGTTGTCGAGGTAGGGTTTGTGCTGGAACACGTTCACGTCCAGCGAGCCTTCCTGCAGCGCCAGGTTCGGACGCACGTAGTCGGTGAATTCCACCAGCTTTACCGAGTAACCCTGCTTTTCCAGCTGGGGCTTGATCGACTGTTTGACCATGTCGCCGAAGTCGCCGACGGTGGTGCCGATGACGATCTGCTTCTTGGCCGGGTCGGCGGCCAGAACCTGGCCGGCCAGTGCCAGGCCCACTACGGATGCGGCAACTGCCTTGATCACGAATCTACGCATTGTTCTCTCCTTTAGATTTTGAAATCAGCGTTTGTCGAGCTTGGCCGCCAGGCGGTTGCCCAGCAGCTGGATGATTTGCACCAGCACCACCAGCAGCAGCACCATGGCCACCATCACGTCGGTCTGGAAGCGGTAGTAGCCGTAGCGGATGGCGAGGTCGCCGATGCCGCCGCCGCCCACCACGCCCGCCACCGCGGTGTAGCTGAGGAAGCTGATGGTCAGGATGGTGAGGCTGGAGATCAGGCCGGAACGGGCCTCGTTCACCAGCACCTTGAAGATGATCTGGGCCGGGCTGGCGCCCATCGCCTCGGCGGCCTCCACCACGCCGCGCGGGATTTCGCGCAGCGTCTGCTCCACCAGGCGGGCGAAGTACGGAATGGCGGCGAAGGACAGCGGCACCGACGCGGCCACCGGGCCGATGGTGCTGCCCACCAGCGCGCGGGTCAGCGGAATCAGCACCACCATCAGGATGATGAAGGGGAAGGAGCGCACCAGGTTCACCACCCAGCTCAGCACGCCGTTGACGGCGCGGTTGGCGAACATCTGGCCGGGCTGGGACAGGTAGAGAATCACGCCCAGCGGGCCGCCGAACAGAATGGCGGCGCCCAGGCCCACGCCCAGCATCACGCCGGTCTCCAGGATGGCCTGCCAGATTTCAGGGCCCATCGATTGCAGGTTCTGCAAGGCTTCGTTCAGGGTTGCGGCATCCATTTACGCAGCCTCCAGCAGCGAGCGGGCCAGATCGGAATCGGCCTCGACTTCTTTATCGTTCACGTCCACGACCTCGACCACGCGGCCCTGATCCAGCACCGCTGCGCGGTGGCAAATGCTGCGCACCACGTTCATCTCGTGGGTGACGATCACCACGGTGACGCCGAAGCGCGCGTTGATGTCCTGCAGGCAGTCCAGGATGGATTGGGTGGTTTTCGGGTCCAGCGCCGAGGTCGGCTCGTCGGCCAGGATCACGTGCGGACGCGGCGCCAGGGCGCGGGCGATGCCCACGCGCTGCTTCTGGCCGCCGGACAGCTGGGCCGGGTAATGGTTGGCGCGGTCTTCCAGACCGACCACGGCCAGGCACTCGGCCACGCGCTTTTCGATGTCGGCCTTGCTCCAGCCAGCGATCTCCAGCGGAAAGGCGACATTGCCGGCCACGGTGCGGTTGGCCAGCAGGTTGAACTGCTGGAACACCATGCCGATGTTCTGGCGAGCGGCGCGCAGTTGCTTGGGAGACAGGTTGGTCAGGTCCTGGCCGTCGACGATCACGGCGCCGGCGTCAGGCCGCTCCAACAGATTGATCAGGCGCAGCAAGGTGGATTTGCCGGCGCCGGAGAAGCCGATCAGGCCGAAGACTTCGCCAGCCTTGATGGTCAACGAGGTTTCCGCGACGGCGTCGAACCAGCCGCCTTCCGGGCGACGGAACCGTTTACGGACATTTTGCAGATGAATCATTCCAAACACTCCCAAAGCACAAAGCCCGCCGATTGCTGCGGCGGGCTTTGCTGTGGAAATCTTCGGATCGACCGGTAGACTTATGTAGACAGATTTAGGTGTTGCTGGGTCTGTCTACCCACGCTTTAGCTGTTTTACGCCCGCAAGCTGTGTTCAAATCGGCGATAAATTTGATTGAGATTGAACATCTTTTTTCGCTTAGCGTCAACACCCTTTTGAAAAAATATAAGCAATCGTCTCGTTATTGCAAAAAATTCTTTGCAATATAATTGCTCGGAATTTGCATATCTCTTCTGATTCTAAAATCACCCCGATGGACGGATCTCCGCGCACAGCGGCAGGTGGTCGGACAAGCCGGACCACGGCCGCCCGCTCAGCACCCGGGCGGACTCCACCTTCAAGCCGCGCACGTAGATGCGGTCCAGCGCCAGCATCGGCATCCTTGCCGGAAAGCTTTGCGCGTGGCGGCCGTGCAGCGTCAGGAACGCCTCCTCCAAACCCAGCTCCTGCCGCAGCAGCGCGCTGGCCTCGCCTCGCCAGTCGTTGAAGTCCCCGGCCAGGATCAAGGGCAGGTGGTCGGCGATGGCCTGTCTCACGTAATCAGCCAGGCCTCGGTATTGCTTGCGCCGGTCAAAGGCCAGCAGGTTGAAATGGCCGCACAGCGCCACCACCGGCTGCGGCCAGCCGTCCGGCTGCAGCAGGCATTGCAGCACGCCGCGGCTTTCAAAGCGGTTGACCGAGATGTCGCGGTTGCACCAGTCGTTGACAGGAAAGCGCGTCAGCAAAGCGTTGCCGTGATGGCCATGCCCGTAGCTGGCGTTCAAGCCGTACACGGCGCGATGCGCCAGCCTGCCCGCCAGGTAATGGTGCTGCGGCTGGACGGGCCAGATCTGGTGGCGCAAGGCCCGCTCCAGGTTCTTGCCCTGCACCTCCTGCAGAAACAGCATGTCCGGCGCCAGTTCGGCCAAGGCCTCGGCCATGCCGCCCACCTTCACATGCCGGTTCAGCGGAGACATGCCCTTATGAATATTGTAAGTGCATATTGATATGCTTTTCATAATTCCAAATTCATTAAGTAGCCGAATGCAAAGCCTGACGCCGCAAAACCTTCCCCCGCCGCTCGATGAGTCCTGCGCCCACGGGCCGTTACAGACGCATCGCGAACACTTCAGTATCGGCGGTCCGCGCGAGTCTGTAAAAGCAGGCACGGACGAAATGGCAAAACCAGCATGGCCCGCGGGCTGAAAGCCTCGCGGGGAAGCGGCGCACGGGGCCAACGCGTCCGCGAACCGGATGGATGACGTCGTCCAATTGCGAAAACCACGCGACTCCGGCGCGTCCCGCAAACCCATCATATCAAGCGACTTTCGCTTTTCACCGGCCTGCTGGGCTTCGGCAGCCGGATGTCGGGACAATCCGAATCGAGCAGAACGTTCCCCGGCTTGAGATCGCCGTGCAGGATGCCGAAGCGCGTCAGGCTGATCGTTTTTTGAAAGCCCGGCCGCCCCTGTTTTTGACACTCTGCCCACTAGGCGATCAGGCGCGCCGCAGTTTCCCCTTGCGCCTGTTTTTTGATTTTCTCCAACGGTGCCTCACACAATGTCTTCCTCCATCAACCTCAACACCCGCCAATCGGCGTTTTCCCTGAGCAACGAGCGCGCGGCCCGGATGATGAGCGGCGACAAGCAAACCGCCACCCATATGGGCCTGTGGGACCGCTTCAAGGACTTGTTCCGCTCCGAGAAAAAACAGGACGCGCTCAACGCGCTGTTCGATCTGGTGAACAGCCAGCAGGGGCCGGCGCGCTCGTTCCACGTGTTCAACCAACTGGCGCAGATGGCCGCCCCCGACAACCGGACTTTGTTCACCGTGGCGCTGACGTCCGATCTGGCAGGCTGCAAGGCCAGCTATTGCATCAGCGGCCACCCGGTGAGAACCGAGCAAGTGTCGCCGGAGGAGCGCGAAGTGATGTTGGCGCGCCTGGGCGTTCCGCCCGGCGGAGAGCATGTGCTGACGCAGGCGTCGTCGCTGGACGACTGCAGGCTGGAAATCACGCCGCACCAGCTGAACGCGCTGCGCGACGCCGACTTCGGCGCAGGCGGCGTGCACAAGCGCTTCCATGCCGCCACCGGCGTGCTGCAGGCCCGAGACAATATCGGCCGCGAGGACTTTGTCCGCGAAAGCCGCCTGCAGGAATACGCCGAATCCCGCCCCGACCTGCAGCACTACATTTCCACCCAGCGGCAGATCGACGCGCCGCCCGGCGTCAGCGACAAGTTCGCCTACGCCCAGGTGCCCTTGTACGACTCCGCGCGCGTCGCCAGCCGCGAACTGGACGCGGCGCTGCCCAAGCTGTCGCAAGACCAGGCCAGGAGCATGGCCGCGCAGCTGGTGGACATGGCCCGGGCGTTTTATTGCAACCAGCTGTCCCACCGCGACCTGCACATGCAGAATCTGCTGGTGCACGAGCGCCTGGAAGACGGCGCCGTGTTCCTGAAGGCCATCGACTTCGGCCGCGCCAAGTTCGGCGGCGCGGAATTCGAGGCGGATCGCTTCAACGACATCGACTACCTGTTCGACCGCCAGGGCTGCTCCCTGGCTGAAACGGTGGGCCGCAACTATCTGGCCGGCAAGGAGTCGGCGGTCGCCAAAAAGCATTACCCGCTGCACAAGCTGCTGGAACGCTTCAACAATCGCGGCGCGGACGTGACGGAAACCCTGTCCGGGATCGGGCAGCGGCTGAAGGCGGACCTGCGGATGGCCGGGGACGATCCCGCGCGCATCGACCAGGCATTCGCCAGCGCCGCCGTCGAAACGCAGACGGCGTTGAGCTGGGGCGCGCGGCCGCGCTAACCCGGTCGTCTCCGCGGGTCGGGAAGTTCAACCGCTTCCCGGCCCCCGCCGCCACGCCAGCAAACGCCGCTCGGCCAGGCTGACCGCCGCGTCCAGGCCCAGCGCGCATGCGGTCAGAACGAAAACGCCGGCGATCACCGCATTGATGTCGAAGGCGCCCTCCGCCTGCAGAATCAGGTAGCCCATGCCCCGCGCCGAGCCGAGATACTCCCCCACCACCGCGCCGACGAACGCCATGCCGACCGCGTTGCGCATGCTGGAGAACAGCCAGCCGGCCGCCGACGGCAGGTAAACGTGCCGCAACAGCTGGCGTCTGCCGGCGCCCAGCATCCGGACGTTGTCCAGCACCGCCGGCGGCACTTCGCGCACGCCCTGCAGCACATTGAAGAACACCACGAAGAACACCAGGGTGAAACCCAACGCCACCTTGGAACCGATGCCAAGGCCGAACCACAGCGCGAAAACCGGCGCCAGCACCACGCGCGGCATCGCGTTGGCCGCCTTGATGTAAGGGTCCAGCACGGCGGCGGCCAAGGGCGCCAGCGCCAGCCACAGCCCCATGCCGGCGCCGGCGAGCGAACCGCCAAGCAAGGCCAGCAAAGTCTCCAGCAAGGTCGTGCCCAGATGCGGGAACAGCACGCCGCTGCCCAGCCAGTCCAGCAACTGCCGCCCGACCATGAGCGGCTCGCCGAAAAAGAACGGCGGCAGGATGCCTCCGGCGGTCAATCCCCACCACATGCCGACCAGGCCGATCAAAAGCGAGACGCCCCAAAACCGTTCGCGCCGCAATGTCATGGACACGCCTCCTCCGCCGGCCGCTTCAGCGCCCGCCACAACGCCGCATGGTAGCGGCTGAAACCAGGCTCCAGCGGCATTTCCTCCGCCACCCGCGGATGCGGCAGGCCGATCGCCATATCCGCCGCCACCCGGCACGGCGGCCCGGCGGTCAAGACCACCACCCGGTCGGCCAGCGCGATCGCCTCCTGCAGGTCATGGGTGATCAGCAATGTCGAGCGCGTCCCCGCCCGCGCGAGCCGCAACAGCTCGGCGCCCATTTTCTGCCTGAGCTGGGCATCCAGCGCCGAGAACGGCTCATCCAGCAGCAGGATGGGCGGCTCGCTGATCAGCGCCTGCGCCAGCGCCGCCCTTTTTTTCATGCCCCCCGACAATTGCGATGGGTAGCAGCCCTCGCAGCCGGCCAGGCCCACGTCCCGCAGCCATTGCCGGGCGCGCTCCCGCGCGTTGCCGCGGCTCATGCCGCGCAGCACGAGCCCCAGCGCCACATTGTCCAGCGTCGTCTTCCACGGCAACAGCGTGTCGGCCTGCTGCATGTATCCGGCGTGGGGATTGAGCCCGTCCAGCGCCCGCCCATCCGCGCGCACGCAGCCCGCATCCGGCGCAAGCAAGCCCGCGGCCAGATTGAGCAGCGTGGACTTTCCGCATCCGGAAGGCCCGACCAACGCCAGGAACTCCCCCCGCATCAGCCGCAGATCGAACCGTTCGACTATCGGGCTCCCCGGCTGATAGCCGGCCGTCACCTTGTCAAAGGCAAGCGCGGGCGGCGTCACGGCCGCTCCGGCAGACTGCTGGCGCGCAGCGCGAAGCGGTTGTCGTAGCTTTGCTCCAGCCGCACCTTGCTCAACGCCGGATAGGCCGGCAACAGGAACTGGTACGCGTGCCGCGCCGCATCCTCGCTCATCACGCCGTCGGCGGTGTATCCCCCCGAATTCCTGGCCAGCGCCAGTTGATAAATCCCCGGCCGATCGCCGCGCAACGCGGCAGGCACTGCCGCAGCCACCTGCGCGGGAGTCGCCTGTTTCAACCATCTCAGCGCCCTGACCATGGCGTTGGCGACCGCCTGCGTCGTTCTCGGGTGGCGCAGGATGAAGCCGGCCCGGGCATAGATGGAGCCCGCCGCGCAGGCGCCGCCGTACACGGCCTTGGCGCCGGCCTGTTCGCGGGTATCGACCTTGGTCACCGCCGCGCCATCCTGCTCCAGCAAGCTGACGCTGGGGTCGACGGCCACCAGCGCGTCGATCTCTCCCCGCTTCAACGCGGCCACCGCCGTCGCGCCCGTGCCGACGCCGATCGCCGATACGGCGTCGGCAGCCAGCCCCGCCTTCGCCAGCAAGGCATTCAGGAACAGATGCGTGCCCGAACCGGGCGCGCTCACGCCCACTTTCAAACCCTTCAGGCTGGCCGGAGACCGCCAGCCGGCCGCCTTGTCCTTGCGCATCATCAGCACCAACCCCGGCCTATCCCCCTGCGTGACGATGGACTGGATCGGCACGCCTTTGGCCTGCATCTGCAACACATGCTCGAACGAACCCGCCGCGAAGTCCGCGCTGCCGCCCATCAATGCCTGCAACGCCTTGGCGCCGCCCGGCAGATCCGCAATCGACACCTTCAGCCCCTGATCGCGGAAATAGCCGCGCTGCTCCGCGATGACCAGCGGGAGGTAATACAGCGTGCCCAGGCCGCCGACGGCGATGGAGATCTCTTTTTTCTCCAGCGCCGGCGCCGCCTGCGCCGACAGCGTCGAACACAGACAGATCGCGCCAGCCCAGCGCAGGGTTCGGTTCGAATAAAAACGCATGCCGTTTCCTTTCAGGCAGATGGGTAAGGCCGCCTCCGGGACCATCCCAGAGCGTGACCGCAGGCCAAATGCTACGGGGCCGCCCAACGCCGCCTGGAGCCCGGCGATGGCTATCAGACTATTCCGAAATCCGCCCCTCCCCCTGAGCTCCCCTCTCGCGCCGCCTCTCCGAGCCGCCTGAAAGCCTCGCCGGCATTGCCTTTCAATGCGTGTCTTCGGCGTGCCGGGTGGCGCTTTCCGGCATCGGATTCGGATGAAAAACAACCGACTCAATATTTACCGTCAGTTGCTTTTGGATAGCGTACCCCTGCCATTCCATCCGACTAAGGAGGCATGAATCATCCCGACTTTCCCGCCTGGGACTGAATGCGCTTCTCAGGCCATTCCCACCACTCGCCGGCGCGGCCCTGACAGACGTGATCGCAGCAGAGCGATATCGGCCGGACCATCTCGTCGCAATGGCGCCCAAACATGAGGTATGCACGAATATGTCTTGGAAAACATCGCTTTCGAAACCAGGTATCTGCACTGTTCTGTTATTGTCGCCCCTTGCCGCGCTGGCCTCGCTGGGCGGCAGCGCAAGCAGCGTGAACCAGGATCTGGCCGCGCTGAGCGGTCCGCCCTCCCGGGCAAGGAGCATCCAGCAATCCGCCCCGCAGCCCGTGGATGTCACGCCTCAGGGCGTCGGCTACCAGATCAAGGCCTTTTCCACCCAGGACGGCACCGCCGTGCGGGAGTATCTATACCAGGGCCGGGTATTCGGCGTCGCCTGGCATGGCCCCGCGATTCCCGATCTGCAACAGCTGTTCGGACAGGTCCACTACGCCAGTTACAGGAATTCGCTGCGGGCGCTGGAAAAAAGCCGCTCGGCCCAGGTCTCGCGCCGCGTGCTGTCGGTATCGAACTCCACCTTGGTGGTGAAAGCCTACGGCAAGGTGCCCAACTTCGCCGGCAGCGCATATGTCCCGCAATTGCTTCCGGCCGGTTTCTCCGCCGCGGACATCAAATGAAAGGGATCATCATGCGCCAACTACTCATCGCCACTCTCGCAGCCATCTCCAGCAGCGCCGGCGCGGCAAGCAATGTGCTGCCCATGCGGGTCCATCACAATGCGGTTGTGCAGGCCGCCAATCAACCAACCGTGAGCGTCACTCTGTGCCTGCCGGGACACACCGACGTCGACCACTGCCAGACCATCCCGGACATACTGGTGGACACCGGCGCCGCCGGCCTGCGCATCATGAGCGAAGCCTTAAAGCCCAGCCTGCGGACGGCGTTCGCGCCGGAAACCCATCACGGCATGGCTGTCGCCGAGTGCCTGCAATATGTGCAGAGCGCCGCCTGGGGCAGCGTGGCCCAGGCTGACGTCTGGCTGGGCACGGATCCGACTCTGGACAGGGGCACCAAGCCGCAATACGGGAAAATGGTGCCCTTCCAGTTGATAGGCGACAGCCGCGTGCCGGCCCCGCCTCTGGGCTGCAACTCCCAGGGGCCGCTGGAGGATACGGTGGAAGATTTCGGCTCCAACGGCACCATAGGGGTATCGCCGGACACGCTGGACCACAATCCGCTGTATTACACCTGCACCGCCTCAAGCTGCACGCGGCAGCGCCTGGCAGAGACGCAGCAAGTGCCCAACCCCGTAGGCCGCCTGCCAGACGACAACAACGGCGTGATCCTGCAGATGGACGCGCTGAGCAATGGACGCGTGCAAGAGTCCAGCAACGGCAAGCTGATCCTGGGCATCGGCACCGAGGACAACAACAAGCTCGCGCCGAACACCAAGATAGCCTACGTCAATGAAGACATGGGGATGAAGAGCATCACGCTCCGGATCGGTTCCAAGCCAGCCTCGACATTCAACGCGCTCTATTACGATGCCTTCGACAGCGGCACCAACACCCTGACTTTCCCCAGCCTCAACGGCCTATCCACCCTCTACCCGGGACGATGGTGGTACAACCCCGACAAGCCGGAAGTGGTGTCGATGTCGGTGACGGATGACAAGGGGGCGACCACCGCCGGCTACGCCTTCACCGTCGCGCCGACCGCGGAGAAAGACTTCGAGCATTACGCCGCCTTGGGCCAATTGGGCGGCCACGAGGACAGAATGGTGCTGATCGGCCTGCCCTATTTCTACGGCAAGACGCTTTACTTCGCGATGAAAGGCGCCAAGGTACCCAGCGCGGACGGCAAAACCACGTTGACCGGACCGTTCAACGGCCTGTGAACCCCTCACTCGGCATTCGCGCCCTCCCTTGGCGGAGAGGCGCGAACGCGCGTTTCTCCCTTCCCCCTCCAGAAAACGGCGCCCCTCCCCCCGCATTGCCTTGCGGAGGCCGCTTCCGCAAATTCACGCCATAGTCGTAGCGGGCGCGCAACAGTGCATGTCTACAACATCTAGTGCCTATTCAATCATGGGCAACAGCTGCTAGCGCATGCGAGGTTTCCTGCAATTTTCTGACGGTCCCATCCGCGCGCCATTTTCCCCGCCAAAAAATTTGCTTCCCCGCAAAGCCAATAACGGCGCGGCTTTCCGCCCTCGCTGCCAGATTTCCGGCCAAAGTCAAGACTTGAACTACGTCACCCCCACCACTAGAATTTGGGCAGATTCAGCGGTGCTGACGGTATATATTGTGTTTACCCACAGCCCGCACACAGCTTTTCAACAGAATTGTCCACAAGCCGACCTGCCCTCCAAGAAAGCAGCGCGGCCGGACGTAAACTTCTCTTTATCGAGGGATACATGCAACTGACCACCTTTGAAGGGCAAACCGCCGCGGAACTCGGCCGCGCAGCAGCGCCGCAAGCCGATTTCAGCCTGTACAAGACCATCCGACGCAATGGCGCGGTGGTGCCGTTCGAACCCGTCAAGATCTCCATCGCCATGACCAAGGCCTTCCTGGCCGTGATGGGGAATCAAGGCGCCACTTCCGCCAGCATCCGCGACAAGGTGGCCCAGCTGACCGAACAGGTGGTCAACGCGCTGATGCGCCGCAAGCCGGAAGGCGGCGCCATCCACATCGAAGACATCCAGGACCAGGTTGAGCTGTCGCTGATGCGCTTTGGCGAGCATGACGTGGCCCGCGCCTACGTGCTGTACCGCGAACAGCGCTCGCAAGAGCGCGCCGCCCGCGGCGAAGCGCTGACCAGCGTGCAGATCAACGTGCTGCGCAAGGACGGCCGCAAGCTGCCGCTGGACGTGCCGCGCCTGCGCGCCAGCATCGAAGCCGCCAGCAAGAACCTGGCCGGCATCGACGTGGACGCGATCCTGGCCGAAACCCTGAAGAACATCTACGACGGCGTGCCGGAAGAAGAAGTGGGCAAGTCCGCCATCCTGGCCGCCCGCTCCATGATCGAGCAAGACCCGGCCTACGATTACGTGACCGCCCGCCTGCTGATGGGCAACATCCGCCTGGAAATCCTGGGCGAGGCCGTGAGCCAGGACGAAATGGGCAAGCAATACGCGCCCTACTTCGCCGACTACATCAAGAAGGGCATCGCCGCCGAGCTGCTGGACGAAAAGCTAGCCGAATACGACCTGAAAAAGCTGGGCGCGGCGCTGGACGCCGAACGCGACCTGCAATTCGGCTACCTGGGCCTGCAAACCCTGTACGACCGCTACTTCCTGCACGTGGACGGCACCCGCATCGAAATGCCGCAGGCCTTCTACATGCGCGTCGCCATGGGCCTGGCGCTGAACGAAGTGAACCGCGAAGACCGCGCCATCGAGTTCTACAAGGTGCTGTCCAGCTTCGACTTCATGTCGTCCACCCCGACGCTGTTCAACTCCGGCACCCGCCGCAGCCAGCTGTCCAGCTGCTACCTGACCACCATCGCCGATGACCTGGACGGCATCTACGAAGGCATCAAGGAAAACGCGCTGCTGTCCAAGTTCGCCGGCGGCCTGGGCAACGACTGGACCCCGGTGCGCGCCATGGGCTCGCACATCAAGGGCACCAACGGCAAATCGCAAGGCGTGGTGCCGTTCCTGAAGGTGGTGAACGACACCGCCGTGGCGGTGAACCAGGGCGGCAAGCGCAAGGGCGCCGTATGCGCCTACCTGGAAACCTGGCACGCCGACATCGAGGAATTCCTCGAGCTGCGCAAGAACACCGGCGACGACCGCCGCCGCACCCACGACATGAACACCGCCAACTGGATTCCGGACCTGTTCATGAAGCGCGTGATGGAAGGCGGCGACTGGAGCCTGTTCTCCCCGTCCGAAACCCCGGACCTGCACGACCTGTACGGCCAGGCTTTCGAAAAGGCCTACACCGCCTACGAAGCCCGCGGCGCGCGCGGCGAGCTGAAGGTGTACAAGCGCATCCCGGCCCTGAGCCTGTGGCGCAAAATGCTGACCATGCTGTTCGAAACCGGCCACCCGTGGGTGACCTTCAAGGACCCGTGCAACATCCGCAGCCCGCAGCAGCACATGGGCGTGGTCCACAGCTCCAACCTGTGCACCGAAATCACGCTGAACACCAATGACGACGAAATCGCCGTCTGCAACCTGGGCTCCGTGAACCTGTCCGCTCACCTGAAGGAAGACGGCAGCCTGGACGCCGACAAGCTGCAGCGCACCATCCGCACCGCGCTGCGCATGCTGGACAACGTGATCGACATCAACTTCTACCCGGTGAAGAAGGCGCGCAATTCCAACCTGAAGCACCGTCCGGTGGGCATGGGCATCATGGGCTTCCAGGACTGCCTGCACATCAAGCGCGTGCCGTACGGCTCCAACGCCGCCGTGGAATTCGCCGACGAATCCATGGAAATGGTGGCTTACTTCGCGTACCTGGCCTCCACCGAGCTGGCCGAAGAGCGCGGCCGCTACCCGTCGTACAGCGGCAGCCTGTGGGACCGCGGCGTGCTGCCGCACGACAGCATCAACCTGCTGGCGGCCGAGCGCGGCGGCTACCTGGAAGTGGACCGCACCGAGCGCATGGACTGGAACAAGCTGCGCGAGCGCATCAAGCAGCACGGCATGCGCAACAGCAACTGCCTGGCCATCGCCCCGACCGCGACCATCGCCAACATCATCGGCGTGTCCGCGTCCATCGAGCCGACCTACCAGAACCTGTTCGTGAAGTCCAACCTGTCCGGCGAATTCACCGTCACCAACGAATACCTGGTGCGCGACCTGAAGGCCGCCGGCCTGTGGGACGAAGTGATGGTGGCCGACCTGAAGTACTTCGACGGCAGCCTGGGCCAGATCGACCGTGTGCCGGCCGAACTGAAAGCCATCTACGCCACCGCCTTCGAAGTGGACCCGAAATGGCTGGTGGAAGCGGCTTCCCGCCGCCAGAAGTGGATCGACCAGGCCCAGTCGCTGAACCTGTACATGGCCGGCGCTTCCGGCAAGAAACTGGACGAGCTGTACAAGCACGCTTGGCTGCGCGGTCTGAAGACCACCTACTACCTGCGCACCCTGGCCGCCACCAGCGCCGAGAAGTCCACCGGCCGCGGCGGCGAGCTGAACGCCGTGTCCAGCCAGGCGCAAACCGCGCCGGCAGCCGCGGTGGACAACACCCCGGCCACCGACGCCAAGTTCTGCAGCATCGACAACCCCGATTGCGAGAGCTGCCAGTAAGGCAGGTTTCGTAAGGTGGAACACCCCGCAAGGGGCGTTCCGCCGAATGGGCAAAATCTCTCGCGAGGTTAAGCCAAACCGGGAGGCGCAAGCCTCTCCATCCTCAAGCCGCTTGGCCTCCAGGTGGTTTCGGGATGCAAGCCCCGGCCCCGCGCGCATGGCGGCGGGCTGGAAAAATGCCGTGCCCCGACCCAGAAACGAGACGAAAGCCCCGCAATGAGCCTGGAAGCATTTTTCGAGCAATACCGGCAAAGCTATTCGCAGCTGGACGTGGATGCCGTGATCTCGCGCTTCACCGTGCCTTTCACCGCCATCCACCACGGCGACCTGGCCAGCTGGCAGGACATGTACTCGCTGCGCGCCACCACCGCGGCCCTGCTGGAGTGGTATCGATCCCAGGGCTTCGCCGGCGCCGCGCACCAAATGGAAAGCGTGCTGCCGATGGGCCGCGACGCAGCCTGCGCCACCCTGCTGTGGACCGTGGAACGCCACGGCCAGCCGCCCTGGCGCTACCGCACCGGCTACCACCTGAAACGGGTGGCCGGACAATGGAAGATCTACGGCGTGGTGCAATACGACACCGCGCCGGAGCAGCAGGCGATGGCCACGCCGTCGCCGCAGCCGCAAGCCGAGGCCGGCTAGCGCGGCAGGTGTCGGCCGGGTTCGGCGGACAAAGCAACAGGCAGCGCCATGGGAGGGTCAGATGCAGACATTTGAAAACATCGGCATTACCGGATTCTGCGAAGAAAAGTCGCACAACCCGGACAAGCAGTTCCTGCTGTTCAACATGTACCTGCAACTGAACGCCGCGCCGCCAAACGAGTGGAAAGACTTCTTCAACGAGTCCCGCCGCCTGCCCCGCGCCCAGCTGTGGCGCAAGGCCTGGATAGAAGGCGACACCCTGGTGGCCTACTGCCAGCCGGAAGAGCTGCAGCAACAGATTGAAGAACTGAAGGAAGACCTGGCCGTGGCCAATCAGCAATACCGCCAGCTGCTGGCCTTGCGCGCCCAGCGCCGGCGGCTGCAAGACCAGGTGGAGCAGGAAGAGGCCTGTGAACGCAGGCTGATCCGCCAGCTGGCCCAGCAACTGCGCTTCTAGCCGCCGGAGACGCCATGAGCACCACCGCCTATTACCTGTTGCGCAAAAGCGTGAGCGGCCGCCGGCCGCTGGTGGCCGACGCCGGCGCCCACGCCCTCAGCGTGCAGGCCGCGCCGCCGGACGATGCGCCGGCCGCGCCGGGCAGCATAGAAATCACGCGGCAAAGCCAGCTGCAGCCGGCCCAGGCCATGCAGACGCCGCAAGCAGAACCAGCCGTAAAAACCGCATAAGCAAACCGCCGCGCCCGCGCGGCAAAACCAAGAATCAGGAGCACCCATGCTGAATTTCGAAGACGCCGTCCCCGCCCCGTCCGCCGCCCCCTCCTCCATGGACGCCCATGGCACCGGCCGCGTAAACGTGGTGGACAAGAAGGTGATCAACGGCACGACCGACGTCAACCAGCTGGTACCGTTCAAGCACAAGTGGGCTTGGGAAAAGTACCTGGCGCAGTGCGCCAACCACTGGATGCCGCAGGAAGTGAACATGCAGCGCGACATCGAACAATGGAAAACCGGCCAGCTGACCGAAGACGAAATGCGCATCGTCAAGCGCAACCTGGGCTTCTTCGTCACCGCGGATTCCCTGGCCGCAAACAACATCGTGCTGGGCACCTATCGCCAGATCACCAGCCCGGAATGCCGCCAGTTCCTGCTGCGCCAGGCCTTTGACGAAGCCATCCACACCCACGCCTACCAATACATCGTGGAAAGCCTGGGCCTGGACGAAGGCGAAGTGTTCAACGCCTATCACGAAGTGAAGTCCATCCGCGACAAGGACGAATTCCTGATCCCGTTCATCGACGTGCTGTGCAACCCGGAATTCAAGACCGGCACCGTCGAAAACGACCAGAAGCTGCTCAAATCCCTGATCGTGTTCGCCTGCATCATGGAAGGCCTGTTCTTCTACGTCGGCTTCGTGCAAATCCTGGCCCTGGGCCGCCAGAACAAGATGACCGGCGCCGCCGAACAGTACCAGTACATCCTGCGCGACGAGTCCATGCACTGCAACTTCGGCATCGACCTGATCAACACCATCAAGCTGGAAAACCCGCTGCTGTGGACCGACAGCTTCAAGGCCGAGATCGTGGACCTGTTCAAGCAAGCCGTCGAGCTGGAATACGCCTACGCCGAAGACACCATGCCGCGCGGCGTGCTGGGCCTGAACGCCAGCATGTTCAAGGAATACCTGCGCTTCATCGCCAACCGCCGCATGCAGCAAATTGGCCTGGACCCGCTGTTCCCGGGTGTCAACAACCCCTTCCCGTGGATGAGCGAGATGATCGACTTGAAGAAGGAAAAGAACTTCTTTGAGACGCGGGTTACTGAATATCAGACTGGCGGGGCGTTGAGCTGGGATTGATTTGACATTAAGATTTGACAGCTCCTTATGCAAAAGGCACACTCTTAGTGTGCCTTTTTCTTTAAGGAAAAAAGATGTCTACCAATAATACTGTGAACCAATTAAATATGGAACCCATGGAATCCAATGATTATCCAGATTTTCTATCTGATTATGGCAGTCTTATTGATCATTTAAACTCTCAAATGGAAGACCTCAGCACAACTGAGAAGGGTGATAAGTTTGCAACTCTTGCAGAATATATTGTGCCAAATATAGATTTTGGAATCCGGTTTGAAAAATCCAAGAAATCAAAAAAATCATGGGACAAAGGGGTAGACATCAGATTCCAATCTATAGATAGCGATAAAATTGAACTAAGAATTCAATCAAAATTTACGATATCAAAAGTAGATGATATAGATTCCATCATAAGCAAATTTTCTTCCTATGATACAATAACCGAAGATGAAAATGCACAACAAAATCTTAATCTTGATCTAGAAAATTGCCAACCGCATCAATATCTCATCTTTACCACATCAAAAATTGAAAATCTTATAAAGTTATACGAGAAATCACAAAGACCATCATTAAAATTTTACGAAAAGATAAAGGAGAATAATTTATTTCACACAATACAAGGAGAGGATCTTCTAACACAAATAAGATCAATATATCGCCAAGCATACGTACCACCAAAAGAAATCCGCATAACCCTTAGCCATCCATTTATTCAAGAAAAAAATGTCTTCATTGGAGTAACAAAAACAGAAGAAGTGAAAAGAATATATAAACAAACAGGAGACTCTATCTTCTTTGAGAACATAAGAGAATGGCTTGGCGTACAAGGAGGAAAACTGAAAAGCGGAGGAAAAAGAGAGACCGTTAACGAGGCCATTGCATCAACATTAGAAGAGTCTCCAGAAAAGATGCTAGAGCGAAACAATGGCATGACATTCAAAGCTACGGCCATAAAAATAATAAGTGACTCTATCATTAGCCTAGAAAATCCAAGCATAGTCAATGGCTGTCAAACCACTATGAGCATCGTCAGCTCAGAAACTGCCAATGCTCATGTGCTCTTAAAATGTATTGAAACAGAAGATTCTTGGGAGATTGCAAAAGCTGCCAACTTCCAAAATCCAATAGAAAGAGTGGAGCTAGAGCTTGCTCGATATATTAGGCCTCAACTTTTAAAATACATTGGCGCCAAGGGAAGATTCAAAGTAACCGACAGCAATCAGTACAAAACATCCGCATTCTCCCTACTATCGAATATTCACCGTGACGAGGTAATATACGAGGAAGTCAAATCTGTCTTTATCGGCTTATTCTCTCGACTACCCAACAATGCCATCGGAGCAAATTACACAGACCTTCGATTTGACATGCTCTCCGATTTCGAGAATGATGAAAATAAGTCGGAATTTATTGAAGCGCTATTCGCAATTAACATAAAGTCAACTGACTCTATAGAAAAACTAGATCAGTCCATTCAAAACAATGATGTGCGAGAATTCTTCAAAAGATTCTGGGATGATAACAAGCCATCATACAGAGCAACCCTGGGATTGCTATCCATATTCAAAACTGCAAACATAAAAAAGGATGAAGTAAATAATTATCAAACATTAAAAAATAAAATCATTACATTAGCAAAAGCAATAGATGCCAGCCCAACTGAGTTTTCTGAAAACTATATAAATGGATTTAAAATAATTGCAATTGGGGTTCTAAACAAAGACGAAGACAAGAATAAAATTTTACAAGGCATGTACAAAGAAATAAGAGGGCTCAACTTTGAAACCACAATCATGAGAATGAGCATAATATAAGCTAGAGCGCAGCAGCCTAAAACTATCAATTCAAAACTTACTACGAAATAAAAGCAACCAATAGAAACATCATGGCAAATGCGGCTGAACTTGTGAAACCCATTTTACCGCATAATAGAATCAACTAATTGGAACTGCAGGGTTATATTTTGAAATCCGCTTCGCGGATAATATTTGTCATGCCGGTTTTGCCCGGCAAACGGCAAGGGGATTGCGCGGCCAATCCCATCGCTGAGCGAACGGGACATGCAGGGCCAACCCAGCAGTCCCGTTCGCACGCAGACAACCCCAGACAGCCCCTACAACGCTGCGAAACCCCGTCTTTCAAACCAACCTCGGGGAGCTGCCGGAACTACATGCGTGCGAATCTTTGATTCGCTCAACAGTAGGCGCTACCGTCGCCCCGCGTCGAACAACCGGCGGCTTAAAACCCCGAGCCTGGTTCGAAAGCCGACTTGCGCTGAAAGGGGACTATGGGCACATTGATTCGATCTAAAAAATTTGAAGAGTTGAGCTACTAAAATGACATCACTGTTACATGAGGCATGGGAAGAAATTAACGAAGATGGTCAGTCTTTGCCCGGCCTTTGCTTGGCAGGGCCTGATGGTGATGGATTCAGGGCCTTACTTGGCCCACGCTCTCGGCTTGTTACAACGTTCTACGCCTCTTCTCATTTTGAAGCAATGACAAAGTATTATGAAATTGTTGGCTATGGTGAGTATGTGAACGACCAATCATGGTCACATGAACCATTTGATATGCAACGCTAACTACAGTGCCAGATCCAAAATTTTATGATACTAAGATCTAATTTATCTCTACCCACATTAATATAAAATGACAGTTTGCCCAAGATGCCAACAAGGCGAAATTAAAGCAATGGTACTGCGAAAAATGAAACAGCCAATTTGGGTTTGTGAGGAATGTGATGCTGCTTGGCTAAGCAACGAAATATCGTTTAATAGCTTTGAGGACTATGGGATTATCATGGAAAGAATGGGACTACCTCCACTCTGGTCTGAGTTAAGTGAGCCCTGAGCGCAAATCAAAACTTATACCAGCATGGCAGGAGGCGCGATAAAATGCCGTGGGAGAAAATATTCCAAGCTTTCTTTATTGCGCCATGTATTTATGGGATATGTCTGGAAAGTAAGCGACGCTCAGATGCGGCTCGAGGCATGGCGAAAGATTGGCTACAAAGGAATTACAGGGGATGCTATATCCAATCAATACAATCTTCCAGCTGGCGCTGGCCTGTCGTGGTCATTATGAAAGTTTACACATCAAAGGATGAGGATTTCGAGATTAAGCTGAAGATTGGATTATTCTTTGGCGGGGTATTTAACGATAAAATTCGCATTATTTACATCCGAAAAACTAAAAACCCTCTACGCGCAAAATCCTCAACGTAACAAAATGATAGCATGGCAGGCTGGGCTGAACCTGTGAAGCCCAACGTTTACCACGAAGTTGAAGCACCCCATTGAGATCGCCATTATCTTTTGGAATCCGATTCGCGGATAATTTTTGTCATGCCGATTCCGCCCGGCAAACGGGCAAGGGGATTGCGCGGCCAATCCCCTTGCAACCCCAGGCCGCCCCAACAGCGCTGCAAAATCCTAGATTGCACTGAAGGGGGGGCTGGCAAATTGGTTCGATCACACTTCTAAGCTTATAATTTAGCATCCGTAGACCACAAATACTTCCCATAACTATCAATCCAGACTAAATCACCCTCTATCCAAGCATGCGTCTTTGATACTCCATCGCTGTCGTATGCCAGCACAGTCAAGAATTGATCATCATCAAACTCGTCATCATCAGGCCAGCCGCTCTCCATCTCTGCAAGTACAAGATTAAAATCTTGGACAATTTCAGATCGACAGCCCCATTTCACTAGATTTGAATCAAACAACAAACGTAAGATGTAAAGAAATATCTCTCTTTTCTTTTCCATGCTTAGAGTTGGTTCAATCTGACACCAAATGGCAGCAACGCCCATCCCATAGGAATTTTCATGAAATTCATTAAGCTGCGCTCTTAACCTCTCCCGCTCATCCACTAACAACGCTCTCACTCCTCTCCAGCAGAGTTATGGCTAACCAAAAATCCAGTTCCAGATGACGATGCTTCCATAATTGCCACTGCCTCAGATTGATAGATTTAAGTTTTAAATCCAACGGCAAGAATATCATCAATACAACTTATAACTTTTAAAATGCACGAAACTGGAATTTCTAAAACTGGAACAGCGGCATCATCCCAAAAAATATAGAGTCTTCCACTTTCCTTATTGAACTGCTCTAGCAGCTCCCTGATCTCTCCTCTCCTCGATCAGAAAAAAATAACCTCAGCATCGCTGGCACTTATAACCTTCGTATTACCACCCAAAGCTTGTAAACATTCGGCAAATAAAACTGACATAGCCATCTCCAAAGCCAAATTACTGTCCATTCTACCTGACTGGATTGACCCCAAGCAGCGGCACTGTTAAATTCAACGATGGTGCTCAACACACCTCCGTTAGCGGTGGCCCACGCCCGAAAGCCGTGGTTGTTCAACACGCCCTTGCATTGCATCCCACTCGTGCCCTTGCGCTCGCAATGCTTGGTCGGGCAAAGCCGTTTGGAGACATCGCTATGGATGCTCGTATTGTCGTTTCACTCTCCCCTCGCCTGATTCCCCCTCCCCGCCGCTGGTCGCGTGCCTTGTTGCGTCTGCACGCCGCATATCGGCTTGCGTTTTTAGCAGCGCAGTTTGCGCGTTTGCTTGGGGAGGCCCGGCCATGAATGCAGCTATCGATCAGCAGGTGAATGCGCCGCTGCGGCTGGATTTCTCCAAGGGTTTGGCCATGCGGGTACTGCGGCGGCCGGAGGGGTTTTGGCTGGTGGCCGCGGAGGTGGCGGCGTCCATGAAGCTGGAGGTGAAGGACTTGCTGAAGGCTTTGGGCGAGCCGCTGGGGCGGCCCTTGCGGCTGGCGGATGAGGCGGAGCCGGTGCTATGCCTGTCCGAAGGCGAGCTGGACGAGGTGTTCCGCCGCATCAAGAAGCCCGGCGCGCGGCGCTTGCGGCGCTGGTGGCTGGAGGAAACCCGCCCGGTCTTGCTGCAGGAGGCCGGCGCGGCCCATACGGCGGAAACCCTGCGCCTGGCGCTGGCCCTCGCCGCGGAGGCCGCGCAGCAGGTCAGCCGCGCGGTGATGGAGGCGGTGCTGCGCGAGCCAGGCACTTGGCAGCATTCGCGCTGGGTGGTGGCGCTGGATTACGCGCCCAACAACAAGCAGCGTTGGCCCCATGGCAGGTTGATCGGCCTCAATAGCAGCGTTTCCACCCTCAGCGCCATGGCGGAGCTGATCGCCCCGCCCGGCAAGATGCCGGCCACCAGCGCGGAGCTGCTCAAGCTGGCCACCGCCTGCCAGCTGCGCCTGGCGGAGCGAATTGACAAGCTCGACACCTGCCGCCTGGCGAAGCGTATGGGCAAGCAGGCTGACACGCAATCCGCCTAGCGGGTGGTGCATCGCCCCAAGGGGTGATGCGCCCTACAGTCTTCCTTTTGGCGATGCGTCACGCAGCTGACAGGCGAACGGGCTGGCTGTGCATGTTCGAACCTTGCGCGCCATACGGGGGGCGCGGCCCTATTCTCCTCGGCACTCAGCCCAGACTGCGCCCGGCATGGCGGGAAAGCAGCCATGAGATGGCCGAGCAAGCCATCCACAGCGCCCCCATTATCGGCAGGAAATACATCGCCGCCATCTGCAGAAAAACCATGAAATACATCCACGCTCCATCCGTTTCGCGCCAGCACCACGCGATGGCGAACGCCCAATAGCTCACCGCCAGGATCAAAAACCTTTTTCCTTTGCTTATCTTTGTTTTCCGCATCCCATCACTCATCGCATGAACACGCATCGCCGTTGACCCAACCTCGTCCGACACCAGCCGCCCTGCCCGGCCAAGCCCGGATGATTTACCTCGGATGAATTGCCTCCCGCATGCGGGCTCACGATTGTAATGCATGATCGGCAAAGCCATGCGCAGACATCGTGGCGCGTGGCTCACGCGCCTCGCGGCAAGCTGCGCGCAGGACGCGCGGCAAGCTGACGCTCAGACTTAGGCCATGCGGAGCAGACAGCAGCCCAGCCCGCACTGAAACTGGGCATCCACTATCGGATATTGCCCAGAACAATATGGAAAAGCCGCACGCGGCGATTGGCTCTGATTTGCTATGCCGGAAAAGGGAAACCAATGGAGAACGGTGTGCTGGGATTTAATGGCGAACGCTTGGACCCCGCCAGCGGCGCTTTTCATCTGGGCAACGGCTACCGGGCCTACAGTCCCGCGCTGATGCGTTTCCACTGCCCGGACAGCCTGAGCCCCTTCGGCGCAAGCGGCGTCAATCCATACGCTTACTGCGCCGGGGATCCGGCCAACCGGGCCGATCCGTCCGGACATCTGAGCTGGCAGGCCTGGACCGGCATCGGCCTGGCGGTGGCCAGCCTGGCGCTGGCGGCGTTCACCGCGGGAACGTCCATCATCGCCTCCGGCGGCATCGTCGCCGCGCTGGAAAGCGCTTCGGCCATCACGCTGGCGGAGGGAGGCTTGGCCGTGGTTTCCGACATGACGGCGATCGCCTGCGGCGCCATGGAAGCGTCCGATCCGCAAGCGGCGGCAGCGCTAAGCTGGGTGTCTTTGGCTTGCGGTGCCATGGGCATGGTCCATGCCGGGTATGGCGCGGTCCGCGGCATTGACCGCAAGCTCGGAGCCTTCTTGCAGGAAAACAGCCGTTTTTTGGGAAAGATCACCCGAGGGGAGCGGGACAGCTTAGGCATTCCACTGGGCGGGGGTTTGACTAAATGCTTCCGTCCGGCGTCGGAAATGGAAGGGGCATCTGCTGGAATCGCCCTCGGTCGTTTGCATCGCTCATCGTCGACACCCGACATGGAAGCCTTCCTTGCCTTGCCAGCCGCAAAACGCAAGCGGATTGGATCGGGCGTGTCCGGGGTGGTTTATGAAGCCGGCAGGGGGTGGGTGGTCAAGATAGCCATTGACCCGCTGCCTATCGAAACCATGGAACGCGAAGCGGAAATATTCCGAGCCGTGCATGGGCCAAGGTCCGCGCTGGTGGCAGAAAACATGCTTTGGATGAAAAGAATACCAGGGGTTCCGGTGAATACGCTTAACCTTCTGGCGGACGAAAAGGCGGAAATGTGGCAAAAAACCTTAGCCGAAGTGAAACGCTTGCAAGAGATGGGCATTCATCACGGGGACCCCAGCTGGAATAATTTACTGTTTGACCAGCAAACCGGGACGGTCAGCTTCATCGACTTTGGCAAATCCAGATACCTTGACGGATTCGCTCCTGCCACGTAACCGCCTCGGCCAGCGGACGCCCGGCGCCGGCCTGCGGGATCGTTTGAAATCGCGGGCCGATTCCAGCCTGACGCCAAGGCCTGCTCAAAGGCCACCGCGCCGTTGCAGCCAAGGGCACAGATTGCCAAAACGCAAACGCTGGCTTGGCGCAGTCAAAAGGCTCTGCCAAGCAGAGCCTTTTGATCCGAGCGATTCACAAGCCCCCGCCTCTTGCCATTGCCAGACCATGGGGCGGGCGCTTGCCTCAAGCCACAGGCCTACGGCGTGGGAGGCGTCGGCTTCGGCGTGGTGCCCGGATACTTGCTCGTGATTTGATCGGCCTGGCTCATGATCGGCGAGGCCGTGCTCACCGTGGTGGGCGGGTCGTCGAAGACCGTGTTCTGCTGCACCGCGGCCTGTCCCAGAGTTTGGGTCAGCGCGGTGATCAAATTGAATACCGCCGGGGCCTGCGGCGAAGTCTCGCGCACGATCTTGGGATCCTGCGGCCCCGGCGTGAACGGTTTCGACGGGTCGTGCGGCGGCACCGTGAAGGATTCGGCGGGCGCGCCCGGGATATAGCCGGCGATGCCGCCTTCCGCGACGTTTCCGCTTTGGGCAGCGCTTTCGGCATTGCTGAAAATATTGTCAAAGACCATGATGGCGATCCTCGTGTGCTTGTTGATGCGGATTTACAGGAAATGCGGCCGGTCTATGCTGAGGGCGTTGTTCGCGGCGGAAATGGGTTCCGACGCGAACACGGTGTGCTCCACCGCAAGGGCCGACACCGTCTCCGCCATCCCCGTCGATCGATAGGATTGCCCGGCCGGCAGCAGATTGCTAAGGCTGGAGATATTGCGGGCGATGACGTTGACCTTGGCGGTCGACGGAGCTTGTGGCGGGGAGTCGCCCACCGGGACCGGCAGCGGGTAATGCAAGGCGACGTAGCCCGCCACGTCTATGGGCAGCTGGTAGATGTACTGCCTGATCTGACGCCGCTGCGTGACCATGGTCTCCACGCGGCTGGCGGCCGCGACGCTGCCCGACACCGAGGAGTTCGAGGTCCACGATGTGGTCAGCGATCCGCCGACCGCGCCGGTGATGCCAAGCATCAACTGGGCAAACTCCTCTCCCGTGCCCGTGGCGGAACCCGTTCCCGTTTCCGTGACGGTGTTCGTCGTGGTGGTCGCGGTTAGGCTCTGATCCTCCGTGCCGACATTGTCTCGATGGTTGTGCTGGATGTGCGTATTCGCCGTCATCTGCGCGAGGCTGCTTGCCAGGCTTTGTTGCAGCTGCACAGTCATCGCGGCGCTGGCCTTGCCGCCGAACGTAAGCTGGGCCGTCCCCTCCAGAGACCAGTTGATCGTATTGGAGACGGTGAACTGAACCGACTCATTGAAGGACCTGGGATCGCCCGACCGATTCGCATAAACGCGAGTGGACAGCGTATCTGCCGGTGGTTGGATCACATTGGCGCGCTCCTCGATCAGCGGCTCGCCGACGTTCATGTAAGCCATCCAGCCCAGGACCGCCGCGCTGGGGCCGGAATAGTTGCCGAAGATCGACTCGTTGATCGAGATCCCGTCCGGCGACTGGCCATTGATTTGCAGGCTTGGCGAAGCCAGGAACGCCTGCAGCGTGGGCCAGTCGAGACCGAGTTCGGCCAGATTTTGCGGCGTCAACAGGTGGCGTACGCCGTTGTCGATGCCATAAGTTGGCGCTGTTGCGGTTACTGTACTCATTTCCATTTCCTTTAGAGCGAAATCTCACACCCTGCAGCGCTTCACAGAATGGAAGCCGCTGCGCGCATTGCCTGATCCTCATGCCTACGACGTGGGAGGCGTCGGCTTCGGCGTGGTGCCCGGATACTTGCTCGTGGTTTGATCGGCCTGGCTCATGATCGGCGAGGCCGTGCTCACCGTGGTGGACGGGTCGTCGAAGACCGTGTTCTGCTGCACCGCGGCCTGTCCCAGAGTTTGGGTCAGCGCGGTGATAAAATTGAATACCGCCAGGGCCTGCGGCGAAGTCTCGCGCACGATCTTGGGATCCTGCGGCCCCGGCGTGAACGGTTTCGACGGGTCGTGCGGCGGCACCGTGAAGGATTCGGCGGGCGCGCCCGGGATATAGCCGGCGATGCCGCCTTCCGCGACGTTTCCGCTTTGGGCAGCGCTTTCGGCATTGCTGAAAATATTGTCAAAGACCATGATGGCGATCCTCGTGTGCTTGTTGATGCGGATTTACAGGAAATGCGGCCGGTCTATGCTGAGGGCGTTGTTCGCGGCGGAAATGGGTTCCGACGCGAACACGGTGTGCTCCACCGCAAGGGCCGACACCGTCTCCGCCATCCCCGTCGATCGATAGGATTGCCCGGCCGGCAGCAGATTGCTAAGGCTGGAGATATTGCGGGCGATGACGTTGACCTTGGCGGTCGACGGAGCTTGTGGCGGGGAGTCGCCCACCGGGACCGGCAGCGGGTAATGCAAGGCGACGTAGCCCGCCACGTCTATGGGCAGCTGGTAGATGTACTGCCTGATCTGACGCCGCTGCGTGACCATGGTCTCCACGCGGCTGGCGGCCGCGATGTCGCCCGATATCGCGGAGTTCGAAACCCACGATGTCATCAACGATCCGCTGACCGCGCCGGTGATGCCTAGCAGCAGCTCGGCATCCACCTCTCCCGTGCCCGTGGCGGAGCCCGTCCCCGTCTCGGTGGTGGTGTTGGTCGTGACGGTTTCGGTTTCGTGCCTGTCCTCGGTGCCGACGTCGTGTGCGTGGTTGTGCTGGATATGCGTATTCGCCGTTGTTCTCGCAAGACTGCTTTCCAGACGTTGTTGCAGCTCCACAGCCATCGCGGCGCTGGCGCTGCCGCCGAACGTGAGCTGTGCCGTACCCTTCAGAGACCAGTTGAAGGTATTGGAGACGGTGAAATCGATCTCGTCATTGAACGACGTGGGACTGCCCGACTGATTCACGTAGACGCGCGTGGACAATACATCCGCCGGCGGCTGGGTGATGTTGGCGCGCTCCTCGATCAGCGGCTCGCCGACGTTCATGTAAGCCATCCAACCCAGAGCCGCCGCGCTGGGGCCGGAATAGTTGCCGAAGATCGATTCGTTGATCGAGATCCCGTCCGGCGACTGGCCGTTGATTTGCAGGCCGGGAGTGGCTAGGAACGCCTGCAGCGTGGGCCAGTCGAGACCAAGCTCGACCAGGTTCTGCGGCGTCAGTAGGTGACGGATTCCGTTGTCTATTCCATAGGTTGGAACCGTCGCAGTGACTGTACTCATCTGCGCTTCCTTCAAAGAGAAATATCACACCAAACAGCGCCTCTTCGCGTGAAATCACGCGTGTTCAGCTGCTGCCGACATTGCTCATTCGTTCGCGAAGCAGATCATGCGCAGGTTTTTCGCCTTCCGCCGTACATGCATCCGCAGCGAAGTACGCCTGATCCATGCTCTCCACTGCCTGCTGCCCCATGCTGCCAGCCGCTCAATTTGTTATTTTATATTTAAACATTTATATTATTTTGTGTAAAAATCAAGCACAAACGCTGCTCAATTCTCCTCATATGGACGAACCACGGCACGGCATGCGGATGCAAAAGCCGGCCGGCATGACCGCGCGCGACTTTCGATCCTGAGGCAGAAGTCCTGCTGCAGGCGAGCTACGCCAAGAGTTTGGCCACAGCGCCGCATGGCGGCTGGAAAGGATTCGGCAGCCTGCTGCGAAAACGGCTGCGGCTATTGGAGACAGAGCAGGTGGGAACCGCCCAGCGAGCCGCTTGGACGGCCGTTGCGGCTGACGGGCGCGGAAGAATCGGTTTCCTGTTTGTCTGACGGCGCAAGGGGTGGATGTCCTTCAGGACAAGAAGCCGTGCGTCCGGCGCTTGCGGCATGAGGGATTGGGATAGACCGTCGTTTTGGCGCATAAGTCGCAGGCGGCGTTTGCCATGGAATGACGGAGGCTGCGCGCATCGCAGGACAAGCCCCGCTGCCGGCTGACGACCGAAGGCGTGCCGTCTTCACGCGGAAGAACATGGCGGCGCTGATTGTCGAGCCAGACAAGATACCTGGCGACACCAGCGCCAAGCTGATCAAGCCCGCCGCAGCCAGTCCCCGCACCTAGCAATGCGGCTAGCCAAGACGGAAGACCAAGCTCTGCTGGCAAAAGCTCCATGCTGCGGCTCGCCTTGCCTCTGCAGTCGGCCAAGCCTGGCGGCGCGCTACTGGCGGCGCGAAAGCCACATGCCTCACGCAGCGATATGAATAAGAAGAGAAACCATGCGGAGCGCCTGCCCCTGCATTAAGATATGCCATTCAGATCTCAAGCCAGCATCACATCAAGGGTGAAATATCATGAGCGCACTCGAAAAGCTTTCCAGCCTTATCCAGCTTTCCGCCGGCTTGAATATAGCCAGCGGCGTTTTCCTAGATTATCACGCCCGGAGACTTCAACTTCATGCCGACTATATAAATTACGCAAAAACTGAAGTCCGTCCCCATGCCGAAAAAAGGGGGATGATTGGCAGGTTGAATTATCTCATTGCGGAACTGGAAAACGCGCTGCTAAAGCACAGTTTCAAAAACAAATCAGCGATTCAAGCCATAAGAATACTATGCTCGATATCTGCCATACTATTAATAATCATGCTCTGCATTCCTGCCCTTGACCTGGGAGAAATATTCCCGCAGAACAGCATCCTGGCACAAGCATTGAAAAAAATCAGCGACACGGACCAGCATCGCCCTATTACGATGCTAACAATTACCTTATGTTCCTTCCTGCCATTTTTCGGCGGCATGCTATATCTTTGGCTCTATCATTTCCAGACAAGTAGAAAACTGATGCCGCTGAAAAACTCCCTGCAGGAAGCTGTGCGCCTCTCGCTCCAGACAGAAGAATGAATCCCATCAAACCACAGTAGAAATGCAAGCCATCCACCCGATCAAGAAAAGAAAGCCGTTCTGCTCCATTTCACGCCACACGGCCAGAAACGCTTAGCCAAGCCCTTTCACCCAAAGAATGGAAAGCGCATGGCGCCGATCGTCATTCCTGGCAATGAGCAGAACCTGGATCGGCTGACTGCGGAAGTCCTGCGGGGTCAGCGGACTGGCTGCTCGGCGGACGACGCGCCAGCGTAAACGCCCGCGCGCTCCAACCGGCTGTCAGTTGCGGCAGCAGCCTCCTCCGGTCTGCCATACTCCTCCCGGATAAAGTCCGTGATGTGGGAGGCCAGGATCTGGTGCACTTCCTGGCTCGGGTGCACTTCATCATGGAAGACATGCCGATGCGAGGTGTCCAGCGGCCGGGTGTCGCCGGCGAAGCCAAACACGCGCGGCAAGTCGATATAGCCTTCGTGTTTGTTGAAGCGGGTGTCGTAGTCCACTTCGCCCGCCAGCGACATCAGGTAGTCCAGTTTTCCGCCGATGTCGAAAAAGCGGATTTCCACGCCCTCGCCGCGATGGCGCTCCCGCAGCTTTTCCACCGATTGCCGCAATTGCTCGTTATGCTGGCGGGACAACGCGGCCAGCTTGTCGGCATGGCCGGGTTTCTGCTTGGGGCTGCGCGCGGACACGGTTTTGGACAGGTCGGGGACGCCGGCGACCAGGATGTTTTTCACGCCCTTGGCCACCAGCTTGCCGATCTGCTTCTCGTAGACATGAATCACCTTGTCCACATTGGTCTTGCCGAAAGTCATGTAGTCATTGGCGCCCAGCTCCAACACCGCCATGTCGCCCGGCTTGAAATCGTGCTTCTTGATCTGCCGGCCCATATTGGAAATGAACATGAAGGTGGGGTTCAGCTTGGAATACTTGCCCGCCACCGCGCCGCCCTCCGCGTAGTTCACCAGCGGCTTGTCCAAGAATGCCCGCGAGGCGGCGAAATCCGGCCAGGCGAAGCCATTTGTGAACCGGCCTTCGTAGTACTGGCGGGACGAAGGCATGATGCCCAGCGTTTTGCTGCGCATGCGGCCCTCCGTATCCGACAGGCTGTCGCCTATCACCACCAGGCGCTTGATGTGGTCCAGCGTCTTGCCTTCGCCGGCTGGGCTGGGCTGAACTTCCCGGTTCTTCAATGCCAGCGCGAACAGGCCGGATCTGCCATTCTCCGCCACGCATGCGCACGCTTGCGGCCCGCCCGCCTGTGGCGGGGAAAGCGTTTCCGTCCTCACCTGTTTCACCTGCCCTCCCAACGGGAAGGCTCGCTCAGCGCGAATCGCTTCGCGCTGGGAGGGATTCCTGGGGACCAGCAGTCTGCCGGGCACGACTTTGCAAGGCATGAGCATTTTTCAAGTTCCTGTGCGTAGTAAAACGGTGCGATGTATTGTTCTTTGCGTGTGCACACACAGGGTGCCAAAGGACGATTGCATGAACTTGCACAAAGCGACCAAGCCATGACCGGCAGCTGTCTGGACGCCGTCGTGGCAACTCACGCGGCCATCGCGCCGATCAAAATGGGAACCGCCCAGGCCAATGCGCTGTGTTTCATTGCCCGCGGCTCCCAGCCGCCGGCGAAGACGCGCCGGCAATCCGGCGGATGGGGTTGAACCGAGCCGGCGCCACATTGACCTTTACCTGGACCGGCGAGAACGACTCCGCTTCCGGCGCGCCTTCCATGACGGTGTAAATGTCCAGATACACGGGAATCAGCCCATCCACGTGGTCCCTCAGCCCCAGCTTGCGGCCCATGTTCTCCGAAACCGCGTAGCGGGTGGCGTTGGGATCGAGAATGTCGCCCACGATCTGGACGGGATTGCCGTAGATGTCCGTCCAGTAAATCCGGTATCCCCGCACCCGGGCCAGGTCCGCCGGACTGTTCCAGTGCACGCTCAATCGCGTCCAGTAATGATCCGCACCGCGGGTGGCCTCCGCCCCGGCGTCGCGCACGGCCACATCCCGATCGGACAAATAGACGCAAGTGCCCGCGCGCCGTCTTGGCGTAGCCACTTCCAGAACCGGCGTCCGGGTCACCGCCAGCGCATGGTTCCGCTCCAGGGCGGTGTCCACCAGCGCGCAGCGGTACCCCGCCTCTGGCGGGAACCTCGGCTGCCGGTGCCCGGTCGTCGCCCACAGCGCGGCGGAGCCGTCATGCGTGCTCAACTGCGCCTGGGTCGCCGCGCCGCGGCCATCCGTGGCCGGGAAACGCCAGGTGGAGGCATCCACGGCCCGGCCACCGCCCAAAACATCCACCGCCTCCCGGGAAGAAACCAGCACATCCACCTCGCCGTCTCCCGCGCCTTTGGCGCCTTGCCCGTAGCGCGGATTCGGCGTGTACGCCAAGGTTTCCACGTAGGGCGTTCGCCCCGGCTCGCCATAAACCAGTCGGTTTTCGAACATCCCTTTGACGAAGCGGGACTGCACCCCGCCGGGAAAGGCGATTTCCTCCTCATTGCCGGTCCCCTCGCTTCCCAGCGACTCGTCCACCGCGATGCCGCCGGGCGCGTTGATCGCGTAGACATAATGCCGCTCATCGTGGCTGACCAGCGCGAATCGTTCGGCCAGAGCATATGAGAACGACGAACTCTTGAGCGCGCTGGCTGTGGACTGCCCGGTTCCGGGGCGGATTTTCAGGCTGCCATCGGCCTTGATCACCTGCAACCCCTCGTCAAATACCGCTGCCGGTTCGTAATGATGGTTGCCCGCGCCATAAAACAACAGCTTCTTGTCCGCATCGCCGGATCCGCGCCAGACGATTTTCACGCCCGGATTGTCGCGGTCCGCATGGCGGACATCGGTGCACAGATCAGCCGTCACAGCCAGCCAGTCCCGGTACCATTGCGCGCTCGTCAAAGCGTTCCGCCCCTGGATGTCGAGGGAGGCCAGCCATGGCGGACTCTTGCCTTCGCCCGGCACGCATTCGGCAGGCCGCCCGGCGGCGATGCCGATCGCCGGCCAGCCCCCAAGCTGCAAGATGAACAAACCGCGCGCGATCAGGCGCGCGCAACTCCAACCCAGCCTGGCATCCAACAACGGCATAAGCGATCCTCGGCGATGGAAAGGTCGCGGCAAGCCGCGCGGCCTGGCGCGGCGCGAGAGCTTGCCCACAGTTTTCAAACCGGCAAGATAAAGGACATTGGGATGCCGAAAAATGGAGGCATGCCGATATAAGACCGATCCGAATCCGCCTTGGATGCACCCTGGCATCCTCTCACCGACGGCGCCGCGCCGCAGGCAACGGGCCGCATCCAGGTTTGCACACGCCATGCCCGCTGGAGAAAGGCCCAGTCACAGGCCTTATCTGGCGTACTCCATGAAGAGCACGTCATGATCCGCTACTCCGTGGATCAGCAGCGTCCGGGCACTGGGGTTGGACATCTTCGCCAACTCCGCATTCAGGAATTCGTTCGTGACTGCGATGGCCTCGGCCTCGCCCCCGCGATGAAATGCCTCTTCGAAAACATTCACGCCAGGCCTGAGCGCGTTTCTGTAGAGAGCGCTGTTGTTTGCATGCACCCAGAACCCGCCATCGTTGAAAGTGACGAGCGAGCGGCCAGCCCTCTTGAAGAAGGAGTCCGCCAGCCTGTTCGATCCTCTGCCAAGCACCCTGATGCTCTTTATTTCGCTCATCCTGGGCACGATTTCTTCAAGCCGTTTGAAAAGGCGCTTCCCTTCCCACGTCACGCCATTGATGTCGGCATGGCTTTCCCTGCCCCTGCGCAAGCTCATGTTGATGAAAACATCCAGATGGCTGTCCTTGTCTTCGATGCCGCGGTACGCCAAGGCAAGCTCCCTTGAGGTTCCGCCTTGGGAGTTCTCGCGCGTCGTCACCCCGAAGACGTAAACATCGTTTTGCGGCAGTACCGATATCCTCGATGAAATGAGCTGCTCCCGCGTCATCATCGCGGCGCCCGCTCCTTCGGCCCCTCTGCCGCTGAGTCCTACGCTCACCAGCTTGCCCAGCCGCGCCCTGATCCCCGCGGTGGCCCTTAACGCGCCGCCGCCCAACCCCGCGCCCATCGCCGCCGCCCCAGTGGCAAGCGATATCCAGCCCAGCGCCGAAGAAGCCTTTGGGTCGCTATCTTCCAGCGCGCCGGAAACGATCGCGGCCACGCCCGAGGCGGTCTCCAGCGCCGCCATCACGCAAGTTGTCACGGTCAGCGACTGACCCAATGTGACCGGCGCCAACGCCAACCCGACAACGCCAGTCGCGATGCCCGTGATAGCCTACCAACTCAGGTGTCCGGAGGGATCTGTCCGGTTGACGGGATCTTCGCCGCAATAGACGTACCCATTGACGCCGCCCGCGCCGAAAGGACTCAGGCTGTCCGGACGGTGAAAGCGCAGCAGCGCGGGGCTGTATGCGCGGTAGCCATTGCCTAGATGAACGGCGCGGCAAACGGAGTCCACACGCTGGCCATTGAATCCGAGAATGCTGTTGTTCATTTCCCCTCCCAATGATGAATAAGCATGTCCCCCATGACTCCGGCGCCGTCTAAAATCGCGGCATGCCGTTCCAGGCCGCCTCATAGTCAGGCACGGCAAGCCTGGCCGCCAGACTCCGGGGCGGCCGCCAAGACATCTTTCGGAGAAGATACTCGCTGAACATGCCGGCATACTTGCCGGGCGTTCATATCGGACCAGTCCGGCCGGCAGCGGGGAAACGCCGTGCCAGCGCGCATGGCAGGGAGAAGCGGATTGAATTGCTATGCGGAAGATTGCATGGCAATCAGACAAGCTGCCGTCAGGCGAATGCGCGCGGCCGACAACTAGAGAGATCAAGCCCGCGCGGCCGCTGCCGGCACGGGCCTGAAGCCCAGCAGCGAGGTCGCGACCTGTGCCAGCAATAGCAGACATAGCAGCACGGCGGCGTTTTGCCAGTCGCCATCATCCACGGCGCTCCCCAGAGCGGCTATCATTAGCGTCGCGCCTATATTACCGGCAAGCCAGAAGATGGCCGTCGCCATCCCGGAGCGCCGCGGGCCAGCGATGCTGGCCACCCTTCCAAGCAGCAAAGGCAGCGGTGACAGCAACGCCGCCCCGATAACCAGACCGGCAAGGGCCAGCAATGGAAACCAGCGGCTGTAAAACAGACACAAGGTCCCCAATCCGGCAGCCAGGGCCGCTCCCGAAAGCACGCGGCCCGCAGTCGCTCCCGCTCTAACCAGGGCCATGATCAACGCAGCTCCCACGACGCCGCCGGCCAGCATGAAGACCACTACGAGTCCCGACGTCTGCGCATGCACGCCGCTGCGAGCCAAAATCGGCTCAAGCCAGGTGGTGATGGCGGAAAAATAGCCGTTGGTCAGGAAAATCATCATCAACACGGCCATGAAGGACGGCATGCGCAGAAGCGCAAGGCCATCCGCCCACAAGGAGCGTCCGACGGGCTCAGGCATGGCATCCAGGCCCGCAGGGGAACGGTCATGCGGCACCAACGCGAAAGTCAGTAAGGCGAGCGCCCCGAAGAAGGCGACATCCAGCCACAGAGAGCCAGCCACATTCCCCGGCTCGGTCAACGGCACCAGTATGAAGGCCGCGCCGATTCCCAAAAAAATAACCATGCTGGACAAAGCGGACACGGTATCGCGCTCGTTCACGGGAAACCAGACCAACATCAGTTTAACCAACAGCGACATGGTCAGCGGCTGAACAAAGCCGAACAGCAACTGGCCTGCGAGCAGAAAAACGTACTGCGGCTGCGCCACGCGGATAAGGGCTGCCAGCAACATGGCGGCCGCGGTCGTCCGCAAGCAGGCCCGCACCGACCACCGATCCACCAGGCCGCCGCTGGGTAAAGCCAAGGGCAAGGCCAGCGCGGTCACGGCCAACGACAGCGCGCCTACCTGGCCATAACTGACATCGTAAGCGGACGCCACCAGATCGGTAATCGGAGCAAAACGCATCCACTGGTATTGCGTCATGGCGAGCATGGCGCCGTATATGCACAAAATTCGGTAGCGGCTTGGAACCATATAAAGTTTCCCGCAGGCAAGGGCAATTGAAACGCGGATCGTATCCTCAGTAGCACGGCGAGGGCGCCAAGCTGTGCACCTCGCCGTGATCGCCCTAAGCGTGGCCAACAAAACTCAGTTTTACGGCTAAGGCAAGGCGCGCCGACGAAGACAGCACAAGCCGTACGGCAAGTCGGCGCCACGCAGCATCAGGGGTTTTGTTAGCCCCTCTAAGGCTTAACCCCCGTCACCAAGCTCCAGTCTCCATACCCTGTGGGGAAGGCCAAGATCTCGACGAAGCCTGCGGCCTGCAACAAGTCCGCAGCCTCCGGCTCAGACAGTTGCTGGCCTTGGGTCCAAAGCAGCATATTGGCGTTGTATGCCGCCACATTGCGCGGCCCCGTCTTCTGCGTATTGAATAACATCTCATGCAGGATGATGCGGCCGCCGCTTGGCAATGCATCAAAGCTCTTGCGCGCCAGAAACCGGCACCTTTCAAGCGGCCAGTCATGAAAGATGTCGCTATAGAAATGCGCATCGGCAAACGGGTAATCCGTATACCAAATATCTCCGCCATGCGTTTGAGCCCGCGCCATCATCTGATATCGCTCGATGAAAGTGTCGGCGATCGCACAAACCGGAGGGAGATCGAAAACAACGGCGTTCAGATTAGGCCAGCGAGCCAGGGCACTGATCGCATGCACACCGGAACCGCCGCCGACATCCAGCAGGCAGGCATGCGCGGACAAGTCGATTTTCTCGACCCAGGCTTGGGCCGGCCCCTTGCTCTTGCTATGCATCGCCCGCGTGAATATCTCGCAATGCTCGGAATCCTGGGCATTGTTGTCGAAGAGATCCCTTCCTCCGAACAGCTGCGACTCGCCCTTGAGTAGCGAGGCCTTGAAAAAATCATACGAGAACGCCGCCGCCTGCCCTCTTGCCGATGCCAGCACCCCGCAAAAGGAAGTCTCCGCCTCGCGGACAAGAAAGCCTTCCGCCAAGGCGGAAAGCGCAAATCGCTCCCCTCTCTTTTCCAACAAACCCAGGCTCGCGCACAGCGAAAGCAGCGCCTGGCTTGAGCGGAACGGCAGCGACGTCGCCATCGAAACTTGATCCAGAGTCAATGCCTCGCAGCGCAGCAGATCGAACAGCCCGACCTCATCGGCAAACAGCAAGGCATAGCTATGGAGAAAACCGAAATATATGTCGAAGATTTTCTTATCGCTTTGGCGCGCTTGCGGCGCCGCGTATCCCATGTTCATGAACCGCCCTTATTCAGATATGTCTTTGCAATCCATCGATGATGCCATGGCAGTAAATCCCATCCACCACCCTGTCGAACACCCTTCTGGCTTCAGCCAGCGCATTGCCCACCAGATAGCCGTTCTCATAGCCGGTCAGCATTTCGATATCGTTGCAGCTGTCACCGAACACGATCACCCGCCGGGGATCCACCCCATGCCTGGCGGCGATGAAGTCGACGCCCTGTTTCTTGCCGCAGCCCGGGGGCAGGATCGCCACATCGTAAACCCCCTCGGGATCTCCCGCCGCCGGGCTGGCATGGGTAATGGACGCCGTCAATCCGACATGCGCGCAGAGACGGTGGATCTGTTCAATCGCAGCGCCCTCCTTGCCGTCAGCCGGCAAGTAATAGCCACGAATGCGCCTTTGCTGAAAGGCATCCGCTTGTGCGGGCAAGGCGAGACCGTGCTGGCAAAACAGCGCGACCAGCCTCTCCATGCGCGATTCGAACGCCGCGCCCGCCTGGGGAGGCCAGCCGGCGTCCTCCACCACGCCTTCGGCCTCTCGCCAGTACAGCTCGGTACCCAGGCTGGTAAGGGCGAAATCCCATGGAAAATCCGGATAAGCCCGCATTTTCTCCATCACCGCGCTCCGGCTGTTGCCGGTGGCCCAGCCGAACAGCAGCTTATGGCTGCGTTTGAGCCCGGCCAGATGGTTTTGCAGCCTTTCTATGCCGGCATCGGGTTCGCGCGATTCCATCGCGGGCATGAAGGTTTCGTCAAAGTCGGAAACTATCAGCCAGATATCCTGGTTCTTCATACTCTTACCCCCTGGAATGCTCCATGCCCGTGTCCGAGAACGCGATTTCGGCAAAACGGCCTTGCGCGCCCTCGGAAAACGGCGCCTGCACGCAGAAGCCTATCCGAATCAGATCCGGGCACCCTTCCGCGTAGAACGCCCGATGGAAGGCCGTCCGTCCATCCCGCGTCCGGAAATAGCAGGAAAAGACATTCTCGTTGCGCGTCACGAACAGCCCCACGGACCCAGCGCCGACATCAATGCCATTAGCCTCATCGCTGTAAGGCGCGGAATGGACGGATACCAGTTTTTTGCCGCCTGCGCCGTAGTCCTCCACGCCGAACTTCATCCTATGCTTGCCCGTATCGATGAAAAGTCCGGCCGCATCGAACTTGTCCCGGCTCGCCACCTCCACTTGCGCAGACAAGGTGAATGGCCCCGCCACCTCCGCAAGCAAGGTCCCCAAACGGTCCGCCTGGTGCAAGCCCGGAATGTTGAAGCCGTCGCTGCCGGGCCCGCCGGCCAGCAGCAGCACCCCGTCCCGATATTGGCTGCTCACGCAGCCTCGGGCTTCGAACGACAGGCCGCAAATACGCAATGCCGTCTCCTGATGCCGCGCCATGGTTTCCCCCAGCAGACGGTCAACCATAGAGATTCATCCCGCCATCAACGGACAGCGACTGGGCGGTAATATCCTCGTTCTCGAGTATTGCCACGCAGAAGCGCGCGATATTGGCCGCTGTCTGAGTGCGGCCCAGCGGGATCAAGCCCTCCATCCTCGCCCATAATTGCTCCAGATTTTCCCCGGGCCCCATCAATTGGTTTTCCAGATACTTCCACATATTGGTCTTGACTATGCCTGGGCACACGCAGTTGACCCGAACATTATGAGGGGCCAGCTCCAGCGCAAGCGCGCCGGAAAACCCCTGCAAACCGGACTTGGCCGCGCAATAAGCGGAAATGCCGGGGAACGCGAGCTTGGCGGCGATAGAGCTGATGTTGAGAATGGCCCCGCCCCTTCCTTGCCTTACCAGGATTCGCGCGGCCTCGCGGGAGGTCAGATAGGGCGCGGTAAGATTGGTCTGCAAAATAGCCTCGAATTCGCTTAGCGAAGAGTCAACCGTGTTCGCCACATGGCTGCTGCCGATCGCGTTCACCAATCCGTAAAAGTCTTCGGCAGCGTGGGCGACAAGGTCCACGGCCTCAACCACCTGGGATTCCGCGGTAGCGTCGACCGCCATGGCCTGAACCGACAATCCCTGTGCCGCCAGCTTCTCAGCCAGTTGGCAAGCGGCCTGATAGCCGCTGATATCCCGACTCTGGTAATGGTTGGTGGCCGTCGGCGCGCGGTCGGTGTCAAAAATGGACACCTTGACCTCTTGCCGGGCCAGCGCCTCGACTATGGCGGCGCCTATGCCTCTGGCCCCGCCGACCACGATCATGGTTTTGCCTGCCAGCTTGCCGTGCTTGGTATTTTCCTGCGTCATGAATCATCACTCCTCGGTTAATAGAAGGGTGGCCGAAGCCCTGTCGGGATTCGGAAAACAATGAAAAGGGAAAGCGGAGCGCGAAGTCGAGGCGACTAGCCGGCTAAAGCGCAAGAAGGCTCTGTCAACAAGGCGCGCAGCTTGCGGGGCGCGGCTGCGGCTTGAAAAGTCTCTATCCGTGGCCACTCATAGGCATCGCTGCATATCTTTTTGACCCTGATGAGCAGCGTGGACTCGACATATTCCGCCAGGTTGAAACGGGGACCGTTGTGCTCCACCACAACGACATTCTCCGCAGCCGACAACAGCTTGCGCACACACTCCAGATCCGGTCTGGTTGACAACACCCGGACATGCGCGCAGCGCTTGCCGTCCACCGCCAGGAAAGCCTCGTATGCCATTGACTCCGAAGACAGGACCACCGTGCCCCCCGCATGTTCGAGCTGATGGGCGTAAACATCGTCGGAAAGCCTGCGGTACTTCTCCCTCATCGCCAGCACGTGCTCCATCGGCTGGTCGTGCAATAGATACAGACCGTTGCTTCCCGACGCCCGCCGCCGCCTGATGCATGCCTGCAGGTCGCGAGGGTCCGCAAACTCATACACCGCATCGTCAAACAATAAGCCGAAGACGCTCTGAACATAGGTGGGACCGCCCCATACCCCGTTTTTTCGCGCGGCTATCACATGCAGATTGCGGCAGGCGATCAAGGCGGAATGCAGCACATCGATTGCATTCAAATAATATTTATCGTCGGTCAAAACGAATTTGAGCTCGTCCTGCGGGCAGCCCATGGCGGCCGTCAGCAGAGCGGACTCCGCAAGACCGACATTGCAGTAGCCGTGTGATGGCTGGAGCCCGAAACGCGCGGCCAGATCCGCGGTGAAGATATGGGCAGGGCCGCCTTCACGCATCTCCTCGATCAACGCTCCCGTCAGGCTGCAGCTGCTGGCCTTGGCAGTCGCGGAGATGGCTGGCCTGGCGTTTGCGCGTTTGAAGGAGTGGGAGCCCTTGCGGGTATGACAGATAATGGCGACTGCCACGCCCTCGCGCTCCGCGTCTCGCATGCTCTCGACTATGGCGTCCGCGTCATGGCCATCAACCTCGCGCACCCGATCGAAATAGGCGGCTAGATAAGCGGGCCTGAGCGTGCCCGGCAGGGGGTCGATGCCCTTTCCGTTGCTGTCCACGATCAGCGTCAGGTTGCGCATGCCCAGCTCGCCAACTAGCCGGATGGCCTCGTAAGACACACCCTCGTTCAATTCACCATCGCCGGCGACGCATACCACTCGCTGATCGCTATGGGTTTTGGCGCGGCCGAGCGCGATGCCCATCCCCTCACCCAGGCTATGGCGCATGCCGTAGGGGAAACCATAGGTCTTGTTCACCACGGCCGGGACCCTATCGTGCACCGCGGCGAGAAAAGCAAGCGGCATGCCCCGCCTCAGGTGCCGGCAAGCATAAAACAAGGGAGCGATATGGCCCCGCCCTACCACCAGATTCTCCGACGCGACGCCGGCCGCATCGCAAAGTCCGGCGCTGAAAAGCGCCTCGGCGATATCCAGCGACGACAGGCAAGACGCCAGCGTGCCGTAGCCGGCGATCTCGTGTATGCGTTCCAGGCATGAGCGCGCGTCACGATAGAAAGGCTCGAAGCGGCCGGCGATGGCCACCGCCAGCGCATTGATGCCCTCGCACGCATCTGCCAATGCCAGGCCAGCCTCGATTTCTTCCTGCGCACGCGCATACTCGCTATCGCTCAGAGCTGAGCGCCGTCCCCGCAGGCAGGCGTCTATGCCGAAAAGCTGTGCTGACAGGCTATCCACCGGGGACTTACAAGTGATTAATCGATTCATTCAGCACCTCGAACGCTTCTTGCAACGCCGCCTCCGACATCACGTAGGCGGGAGCCAGGCATGCCCAGTTCTCATCGCCGCGGATAATAAGCTTGCGTTCGAAGCACAGCTGCTCAAGCCTCTTTCCCGCTCCGGCGCCAAGACGCTCATCCAGCGTCAGCCCGATCAGCAGCCCGCTTGCCTCAGCCCTGGCTATGCGTTCGTTCGAAGCCATCTCGCTGGTCAACTCCGCCGCCTTGGCAATCAGTCGTCTCAGTTGCCCCGATGACTCGACCTGCTCCAGCACCTGCAATGAGGCATGGATGGATGCGATCGATACCGGGTTGCTGGCATAGGTGTGGGAGTAGGAATAGGGAATCCAGGCGCCGCGCTTTTCGAACACCGAGGCGATCTTGGCAGTGGTTGCCATTACCGAAGCGGGGTAATAGCCGCCGCTGATGCCTTTGCCCAGCGCCACGATGTCGGGCACGACGCCGAAACGCTGCGTATTCAGAAATGAGCCGGTGCGGGAAGCCCCTGTTACGATTTCATCAGTGATCATCACGATATCGTAGCGGTCGCACAGCTCACGGATTCCTGCCAGATATTCTCCTCCGCTTTCTCGCATGCCTTTCAAATGATTAACCGGCTCAAAGATGATGCCGGCGATATGCTCCGGACCCGTTTGCAAAATAATGTTCTCCACATCGCTCACGCTGTGCGCTTCCTGCGGCCTGCCCTGATGGGTGACGGCAAACGGTGGGTGTATGCGTATCGTGTCGTAGCCGCTGTTTCTAAGCTCCTGGAAGTCATTCCTGCCGCTCACGCTATGCGCGCCGAGGGTGGCGCCGTGATAGGAGTGTTTGCGGCATATTATCTTGCGCTTTTTGACATTGCCTTTGCGTTGGTGATACTCCAAGGCCATCGCAATCGAGGACTCAATCGCCTCGGACCCGCTGTTCACGTAGAGCAAGGCGCCGTCACTCATCATCGCCCTATCTAGCAACATCGCCGAGGCTTCAAACCATTCCTGCGAATAAAAATGATCCTTGGGATGAAAAGGCAGATTATTCAAAGTTTGGGCAATGCGTTGCTTGATGGGCTCGCATGAATATCCAAAGGGAACATTGAACATGCCGGAGATGGCATCTGTATACGTGCCGCCTGCCGCATGCACATAAACATCCTTGACCGAATGAATAATCTGGTCTTTCAATCGAGACTGATAAAGATACATGTCAACCTTCCATAGCAAGAGGATAAACCTGGGAACGAGCACCTAAAACCTTGCTGAATGCCGGCACCGAGCGGGCCACCACCGCGCCGGCTCCGATAATCGAGCCCCTCCCTATACTGACTCCCGGCAAGATGATGGCACCGCCGCCTATCCAGACATCATCTTCTATCACCACTGGCGCGCCGGATTCCACATACTCCCGCCTGCGCTGGGAATTCTGGTCATGATTAGAGGTATAAATTCCCACACTGGGCCCGATAAAGACGTGATTGCCTATGTCGATATCAAATGCATCCAGGAATACGCCATTGGTGTTGATAAATACCTGATTTCCTATTTTGATATTCCAGCCAAACTCGCAGAATACCGTGCCCCACAGTTCGAACCCTTGCCCAACTTTTCCAAACAGCGCCCGGTACAGCTCATCGCGCCCCCTCGAAGCGGTGCTTATCGAATGACACAAATCCCTGGCAATGCGCCTTCTTTCGATCAAACCAGGCTCGGCCGCATTAAAAACCTTCATATCTCTCACACTCCACCTCCCCATAGCAGACTTGGCTCAACCCATCCACACGCAGCACCAATTCGCAATGAAATCGCAGATCCACCCACATTCATGAAATTAAGCACCTTGACAAAGCAAGAATGGCGCAGAGCGTAGGATCAAGGCAAAACCAGCGTCAACCGGATTTTTTACATGCAAAAACCAGGCAAATAGGACAGGTAAGTTTGGGAACCAAACCACTCCAAACAAACGCATGAAATAATCAACAAAGTCAAAATACAGAACCTATTGATAAACATGCACAAAAATCGGGGTTATTTTCACAATCTCAAATAAGTGCATTCAAACAATCCTTAAAAACCAAAAGCAAAACTTTAAAATGCAAGCTCAAAAAACAAAACAGAAACATTCATCCCAAAAAAATCATCTCAGCAATCAGATTCAGTAATAAAACAATCAATGCGACCTCCCTGTCGCAAACATAAAACTGCCACAATTAAAAGACAGAAATATTGACTATTTATCTCCCCCGGCGCCGCCAGAGGGAAAAATAGGCGCAGGCATAATATTTCTCTCAATCCATCAAGTCCGGCAAAGCTTGAGTAAAACTGAAGCCACGCATGAAATTCCGCCATGATTGGACCCATGCCAATAAACCATCCGGACCATAATGAATGCCGCATCGAGCATCCATCTTGCAGTGCGCGCGATGCAAATCGCAGGCTTGAAGTCGAACAGCTGGGAACTTGGCCTTTACCATTCATGAAAAACGGCCGTACCGCGCCCCCCCTCCCAAAGGCGCATGGCTTGCGTTACCCTACGCCCTCGCCTTCCTCGCTCCACCCAGGCGCAGCAGCCTACATAACCAATAGTCAGAAGCATGCATATCCAGGAATTCCATCAAGCCCTCGCCGACATCGGCGCCCGCCCCTGCCACATCGGCCGCATCAACCGCGCCTGGCTCAAGGGCCTGCCGCTGGACGCCGGCACCCGGCATCAAAAGAGCGAGGATTATTTCCCCTTGTCGGTGCGGGAAGGCTTGGCGCCGATAGCCGCGCGGATCGAGAAGCTGGCGCGCATACATTCGCGGCATGACGCGGATGACGGCTCGCTGCGTCTGCTGGTGGGGCTCGGCGACGGCCAGATGGTGGAAAGCGTGCTGCTGCCGCGCGATGGGCTGTGCGTATCCAGCCAGGTGGGCTGCGCGGTCGGCTGCACGTTCTGCATGACGGGCAAGAGCGGCCTGCTGCGCCAGCTGGGCAGCGCGGAAATCGCCGCGCAAGTGGCGCTGGCGCGGCGCATCCGCCCAGTGAAGAAAGTGGTGTTCATGGGCATGGGCGAGCCCGCCCACAATATGGAAAACGTACTGGAGGCCATCCAATGGCTGGGCACCGACGGCAATATCGGCCACAAGAACCTGGTGTTCTCCACCGTGGGCGATGCGCGCGTGTTCGAGCGCCTGCCGCAACTGGAGGTGAAGCCGGCGCTGGCCTTGTCGCTGCATACCACCCGCGCCGATCTGCGCGAACAACTGCTGCCGCGCGCGCCGCGCATCGCCCCGGCTGAATTGGTGGAACTGGGAGAAGCCTACGCCCGCCGCGTCGGCTATCCCATCCAGTACCAGTGGACCTTGCTCGCGGGCGTCAACGACAGCCAGGAGGAGATGGACGCCGCCGCGCGCCTGCTGAAGGGCAAGTACGGCGTGCTCAACATCATTCCCTACAACAGCGTGGAGGGCGACCGTTTCCAACGCCCGTCCAGCGAGCGCGTCCAGGCGATCAAACGCTATCTGCACGACAACGGCGTGTTGACCAAGGTGCGGGACTCCGCCGGCCAGGACGTGGACGGGGGCTGCGGCCAACTGCGCGCGCGGGCGGCCCATGTCATCGACGCCAGCCGGCTGCGGCGGCGAGAGCAGGCCGGCGTGTCAGCCGGCTGACCGTCAGCCCTCTAGCCCGGCGTCCCCGTCGGCCCTGCCGCCTGGTAGCGGCGGCGGGTCTTGTTCCTGGCGCTGGCGATGCGCCGCAGCGCCCAGCAGGCCGCGCACCAGCGCCCGGTCAGCACGCTGGATGCGGGAATGCTCCACACATGGCCGCGCTCGCATTGCCACAGCATCGGCGTGCGGATGTTGACGTAACGGTCGGACAGACATAACCCTCCGCGCTCGCGCGCCAAGGCCTGCATTTCCTCCAGCGTATGGCAGCGCCGCTGGCGATAACAATGCGGACAGCCATGTCCCGAGCGCACGGTTTCCCAGCGCACCTCCCATTCGTGACCGTGTTCGCAACGCCAGCGCAGCGGCTCGCTGCTGTGACGGTATTCGGAAAGGCATTGCCAGCCCTTGGCCGCGGCAAAGGCCTGGATCTCGCCATTCACCCGCCGTTTGCGGTCCTGGCAGCGCGGGCAGAATTGCCCGGAGAGGATGGTGGCGGGCGTGGACAGGAAGGGATGGCCGGCGACGCAGCGGAACGGGAGATGGGTGAGCAGATTCCGGTAGCGGTCGGCTTCGCAGCGGCCGCCCCAGGCCTCCGCGATCCGGCGCAGGACCGCCAGATTGGCCGCGCGCTCCGGGGAATGCTTGCGAAGGTGGCGGCTGGGACGCCAGGCCGCGATGGCCGTTTTCACGGCTTCGGGCAATGCGTCGAAATGGGCGCAACGTTTCATGGACGGAAAATCTATCGTTTCTTGTTATTGGCGCCCTCCGGCCCGACGCATGGCGCGATGTTTCCAGATCAAACGAAGCCGGAGGGAGCCTGCATTTTATGAACTCGCGTCGCCGCCAACAAGCCAGTCCGTCCCCATCCGTCGACCGGCCTGTACCATGTGCCAGATATCGCCCGCCCACGCAAAAGGCCCGGTTTTCGCCGGGCCTTTCCATAGACGACGGCAAGCCGCGTCAGAACGACAGCCGCGTCTGCAAAGCCACCTCTCTGGGTTCGCCCACTCTGACCTGAAGGGCGCTGCCGCTGGAGGACGTGTAATAGGTCTTGTCGAACAGATTCTTCACATTGAGTTGCAGCGACAAGGGGTTCCGCCCCAGCTTGCCCTGCCAGGAAACGAAAGCGTCGGCCACCGAGTAGGCCGGCAGCTCGAAGCTGTTGGCGCTGTCGCCGGGACGCGCGCCCACGTAGCGCGCGCCGCCGCCGGCGCGCCAGCGGTGACCCCGCCGGTCGGCGCCGAAATCATAAGCCAGCGACAACGAACCGCTGCGGCGCGGCACATTGAACAGGCGCTTGCCGACATTGGCGGCGATGTCCTCGGTGACCTTGGCGTCGGTGTAGGCCACATTGGCGATGGCGGACAGCCTGCGGGTCAGCTGGCCGCTGACATCCACCTCCGCGCCCTGCGAGCGCGCCTTGCCGACGGCGCGGCTGACGTTGTTCTCGGTCACCACCACATTGCTTTTCTCGATGTGGTAAACGGCCAGGCTGGCGGACAGGCCGTCGCGGTCCAGCTTGACGCCCACTTCGCGAGACGCGCCCTTCTCGGGCGAAAAACTCTGGCCGTCGCTGCCCGCATTGGGTTTGAACGACTCGCTGTAGCTGCCGTACAGCGACAGCTGCGGCGTCAGCTTGTGCAGCAGGCCGGCCTGGGGCAGCAACTGGCTGCCGCCGCTGCGGGCAGTCACCGCGTAAGGCCTGCCTGCGCCGTCCTCCTGCCGGTAATGCTGGTAGCGCGCGCCCAGATTGGCGATCCAGCGCTCGGATAGCGTCCAGTTGTCCTGCAGCAACAGCGCCTGGCTGTCGATATCGCTGCGGTTGTCGCTTTGCGCGGCGCTGAGCTGGCTGGGATACGGCAAACCGCCGTATGCGGGGTTGTATACGTTGAAGCCGCCGACCTCGCGCCCGCGGTAGGTGTCGCCGCGCAGCTCACGCCGCCGCTCCGCCTCCACGCCCGCCACCGGTTCGTGCATCTGGCCGAACAGCTGCAGCCGGCCCTGCAGCCGGCTGGAAAACAGCATCACGCTGTTGTCGTAGGCGTTGCCGTCGGCGCGGCGCTTCAACTCGCCGGTCTTGGCATTGTAGCTGGAAGGCCTCGCCTGGCGGTCGCTGTAGCGCAGCTGGTTCCAGCCCAGCCGGGTGGTCAGCTGCCACGCGCCGCCAAGCTCGCGGGTGTGGCTGAGATTGAGCGACTGCGACGTGCCCCGGGCCACGTTCCAGGCTTCGTCCAGCCGCCGCTCGCGCGGGATGTTCAACGGCGCGCCGTTGACGAAAAGGGTGCCGCGGTCATACGGGGTCAGAAAATCCTGGTATTCGTAGGCCAGCAAGGCCTGGTCGGCGCCGTCCTGCCAAGCTAGCGACGGCGCGATCAGCTTGCGGCGGCTGTTGCCGAAATTGCGCCAGTAGCCGCTTTCGTCCAGATCGCCGATCAAGCGGTAGGCGAAATGATCGCTCAACGGCCCGGTCAGGTCGAAACCCGCGCCGCCGCCGAAGCTGCCGCCCCGGACGCTGACGCTGCCTTCGTCCGCGAACTGCGGCTTCTTGCTGATCACGTTGATCACCCCGCCCGGCTCCTGGATGCCGTACAGCAGCGAAGCCGGTCCTTTCAGCACTTCGACCGACTCGGTGGTGGGGCCGAAATTGTTCAGCAGCGCGGAGCGCACGCCATCTCGCAGCACGCTGCCGTCGCCGCGGCTGCCGAAGCCGCGCCGAGTGAAGCTGTCCTGGATGCCCGCCAGGGTATTGGACTCCACCACGCCGCTGACATTGCGCAGCGCGTCGCCCAAGGAGCGCGCCTGCTGGTCGCGCAGCACTTGCGGGCCTACGCTCTGCACCGCCTGGGGAATGTCGATCACGTCCCTGGGCTGGCCAGCGATGCCGGCCTGCCTGGACTGGTAAGCCTGCCCGCCGGCGGCGGCGCTGACGGACACGGTTTGCAGCTGGAAAGCCTCGTCGGCATGGGCAGGCGCCGCCAGCCACGGCGCCAGCAACAAGGAGGGGAGAAGGCGGGTTGTGTTCATCATTTCTTCTTGGGGTGCGACGAAACGCATTTGATAATGATGATAATTATCATTAGTATTAAGCATTGTTGCAATGCATTTACACATCGGCCCTCCCGGCCCAACCCGCTGGACACCCCTGTGAAACGTTACCTGATCCTGCTCCACCGCTATCTAGGCCTTGGCGCCGCCCTCTTTCTTCTGCTGATCGGCATCAGCGGCAGCCTGCTGGTTTTCCGCCCCGAAATGGAAACCCTGGCCGGCATCCGTCCCGCCGCCTCCAGCCACCCCGCCCGCTATCAGGCACTTGCCGATGCCGTGCTGGCGCGCTACCCGAACGCAGGATTCAGCTTGCGCTTCGACAAACCCGGCGAAGCCGTGCAGGCGCGGCTGCGCCAGCCGGGCAACGAGCGCCGGCTGTGGCTGGACCCGGCCACCGCCCGCATCGCCGACGATAGGCCGAATGGGGACGCATGGTTCGATTGGCTGCTGGATCTGCATGAAAAACTGCTGATGGGAGACGCCGGGGAAACGCTGGCCGGCGTCTGCGGCCTGCTGTTGATCGCGCTGGCCGCCTCCGGCCTGGTTTACTGGTGGCCGAAGGACTGGAGGCGCGCCGGACAGGTGCGCCGGGACAAGGGCTTCCGCATCCTGGCGGCGGACCTGCACCGGCTGAGCGGCGCGCTGGCCAGCCTGCTGCTGCTATCCGCGGGACTGACCGGCGCCTACCAGGCCTTCAACCGGCCCATCAATGATGCGATCAATCGCTTATTCGGCTACCAGCAGCCCGCCAAGATCCGTTTCCATGCGCCGCCCGGCGCAGAACGGCTGCCATTGGACGCGCTGATCGCTCGGGCGGGCGCCGCGCTGCCCGGCGCCCGCCTGGTGGACATCCGCTACGAAAGCAAACCCGGCAGTCCCCTGCTGCTGCGGTGGAAACTGCCGGGAGAGCTGCATCCCAACGGCCGCAGCCAGGTGGAGGTGGACCCGTACAGCGGCGCGCTGCTGCGCGTCACGCCGGTGGACCAGGCGGCCCCCGCCATCCGGCTGACCAGCTGGGTATACGGACTGCACACCGGCAGCCTGGGCGGCGGCGCGCTGAGAGCGCTGCTCGCGCTGGCCGGCATCGCGTTGGCCTGGCTGGCCGGCAGCGGCGTCTATCAATGGGCGGCCCGCCAGCGCAAACAGAAACGCTCCAGCCGCGCCACGGCTGCCGCAGTCGGCCGGACAAGATAGCGTCGCCGCGCGGTCAAATGGAGGGGGTGTGGATATCGTCCGGATTCAGCAGCCGGTGCTTGAGTCCAAGCTGCATCAAGGAAAGCAGGTACTCCTTGGTGAATACCAGGGAGCCCTCCCATTCCGAACCTTTCTCTCCGACGATAACCGGGCTGGTCACCAGCACCTGATCGCCCTGAATCACATCCAGAGCATAATCATCGTCTGCTATTTCCCTGACAAGCCTGCTGGAATTCATCACTGTTGCTCCTGGTGGGATTTTCCTGCATAGTTCAATGCAAACTAAAAATACGACCTAGCATCAATAAAATCTTACGACGTCAAGATATCGCATACGGCGCCATCAAATAAGTACAGATTTCTGTAGTCTTTCCTCTGTCCTGACCCAAAAGCCGAGCAAGCGCGCAAAATTGCGCGCCTGAACGAACAAAGCCGGCTTTCGCCGGCTTCGCTTTATTTGCTTTTTCCCCTTTTGAAATTCAGAGCGCGCTGGCCAAAGGCTGCGTCGCCCTTTGACGCTCCAGATACACGCTGTACAGGAAAATCACGACGAAACTGGCCAGCGGAATCGCGTAGGCCGGCGGCGTGCCGTAATGGTCGGAGACATAACCCATCAAGTACGGATAAACCGCCCCTCCGCTCACCGACATCGCCAGGATGGAGCTCGCCCGCTTGGTCTGGTGCGCCAGGCCCTTGATCGCCAGCGAGAAAATGGTGGGGAACATGATGGACATGAAGAAAAACATCAGGGTCAACGCTCCCACCGCGATGGCCCCGCCCATGGTCACCACCGCCAGCGACAACAGAATGTCGGCGAAGGCGAACAGCATCAGCAAGCGTCCCGCAGACAAGCGGCCGATGGCGAAAGTGCCGACGAAGCGCCCCGCCATGAACAGCAGCATCGCCACCGACAGCAGCCAGGCGGCAGACTGCGCGCTCAAGTCCATGCCGCTTTCCATCGCGTAATTGATGAAAAAGGCGCCGATCCCGACCTGCGCGGCCACGTAGAGAAACTGCGCCAGCACGCCGAACGTGAAGCGGCCGTTGCGGATCAGCGGCCGGCCGCCGCGCCGCTCTTCGGCCTGGCAGTGGCCCGCGTCCGGCATCGGCGTTCGGGCGATGGCCAGCGCCAGCAGCGCCACGAATGCCGCGATCCACACATAGACCTGCATCACCATATCGTGCTGCGCGCCCGAAGTCGCGCTATTGCCCAGCTTGAAGAAGAAGGCTCCGCCGATCAGCGGCCCCACCACCGTGCCGAGTCCGCAAAAGGCCTGCGCCAGGTTCAGCCGCCGCTCCGAGCGGCTTTCGTCGCCCAGCAGCGAGATGTACGGATTGGCGGTGGTTTCCAGGAAGCCGGATCCGCAGGCCAGCACGAACAGCGACAGCACGAAGGCCAGGAAGCTGGCGTTCAGCAGCGACGGGATGAACAGCAGCGCCCCGGTCGCGAAGAAGCACAGCCCGGCGATCAGCCCGCGCTTGTAGCCAAAGCGTTCATTGAACAGCGCGGCCGGGATGGCAATCACGAAATAGGCCAGGAAATAGGCGATCTGCAGCCAGCCGGAGTCGGCCTTGGACAGCCGCATGGCCTGCTGGAAATGCTTGTTCAGCACATCCAGCAAGCCATAGGACATGCCCCACAGGAAGAAGGTGCAGGTCACCAGAATGATGGTTTTTCTCAACAGCGCGTCATCACGATTCATCATTTTCTTTCTTGTTTGCTCACGCCTTGAACAGCGCGGCGTCCCGCATCAGCCCGTTGCTTTGCCAGGCCGCGTCGAACTTGCGCAGGCTCTCCTCGATGTCCTCGCTGGACGCGTACAGCTGCTGGAATACCGCCACCGGCAGCGTGACAGCGGCCACGCCGGTCTGCGCGCAGCGCAGGAACTGTTCCACCGTCTTGACCGCCGCCGCCAGGATGGCGGTCTTGTAGCCGTAAGCGTCCAGCAGGCGCTGCGACTGCTCCAGCACCTCGAAGGCGTTGCCGGCGGAAAGCTCGATCCGGTTCACGTAGGGCGCCGCGTAGCTGGCGCCGGCCAGTGCGGCCAGCGCCAGCTGCCGGGTTTCGAAAATGGCGGTCGCCAGCGTGGCGACGCCCTCGCGCTCCAGCATGGACATCGCGCGGAAGCCATCGCCGACGGCCGGGATCTTGACTACCATCCTGGGGCTGATCGCGGCGATGCGCCTGGCCTGCGCCAGCATGCCGTCCAGCCCGCGCGCCACCACCTGTACCGCCAGCGGGCCGGTCTGCGCGTCCAGGATCTCGCTCAGCACGGCTTCCACGTCCCGATTGGCCGTCGCCAGTATCGAGGGATTGGTCGTCACGCCGGCCAGCACGCCCATGGCCTGGGCCTTGCGGATGGCGTCAATGTCTATCGTGTCCAGCCATATCTTCATTTGTTCGCACCACTTGCCACTGAAAAAGGGTAGATGTTGCGCGCGCTCAGCTTGCCGATCACAAAGCCCAGTTGGCACAGCGACCGGCAGTTGAGCCGCTCCTTGATGTTCTTGATGTGCTTGTTGACCGCGTCGCTGGTGATGTCCAGCGAGACGGCCGCCTCGGCGCAGGAAGCGCCGCTCACCAGCTCCCGCATCAGCGCCACCTCCTTCTTGGTCAGGTAGGCGCTGCGGTCCGCGTCGCCCAGATAGATGCGGGACACGTCGCGGCGGTCCATCAGGCTGTAGAAGTCGGAAACCAGCATGTCGTGGTTGATGTCGCTGTCCAGGATCAACTTGCCCCTGGCCGATTCCGGCAGATAGATCCGGTCATTGCAGGCGGCCTCGATCACGTCGTGCAGCTTGTACTTGAACAGCGAGACGAACTGCTGCAGGTGGGCCATCTTGCCGGCCAGGTAATCGTTGTTGACGCTGTTGTCGTGGACCGAGCCGAAATGGAAGAAGTCGCAATGCCCGTCGCCCCGCTCGATCAGCGTCACGCCGTTGTCTATGCCGAACTGCGCGGCCGCAGAGTAGATGGGCTCCCGGTTCAGCCAGTTCCAGAACACGTAGCCATCGGTGAAATTGTCGGAGTCCTTCTCGAATACCGCCAATTTGAACATTTCCCGCCGCCAGTAATGCTGGATCCAGTCCGGCGCATTGGTCAGCGCGACGCGGGAGCCGTCGGCATAATGCCTGTCGTAGGTGAAGTAGGAAATCTTCAGGCTGCGCAGCGGCCGGGTGAATTCGATCACCTCGTCGGTGGCGGTGAAAGACGCGTTGGTCGCGTAAAAGCGATCGCTCTGGAAATCGATGCTGGTCATCGCACCCATTACAATCTCCAATCGGCGGAAAGTTTCTTCGCGCAGCGGCGCAAATCGTAATCGATATAATCAGAAAACAAACTGTTTATATGCATACAAATAACGCGCCGGGATTTTATAAATAACCATGAATCATATCATTAAATCATCCGCCAAAATCCATCAATAAATTAATCACCCACGCAACCATCGCTATAAAAACAGCCATGTTCAAGAAATAAACCATTCGCTTTCATGGCGTTCACCCGCATTTTCTCCAGCGGCATTTACCCAGGCCCGAAAACGGCACATTCCACACAGTGCCGATTGCATGTCATTTCAGCCTTCCGTCTTGCCCCGGACGCATCCATGCGCATCCTCCTGTTCCGCGCATCCGCTTGACTGCCGCCTGCTCCGCCGTGAAGGCGGCTACCGGGACGAACCGATTCCGCCAAGGCGCCACCCGCCTAGCTGGGATACATCGCGCCGCAAGCGCATGCGCGGACTGGACCAAATCCGGCTGGACGGACAAAATGCCTGAGCTCCGAGTGACGCCATTTTCAAAAACCGCAAGCAAGTGATTCTGGCTAGAACTGGTTTTTCTCTTGCCGATTGCAAAGCATCATGTCCTCACTGGAACGCCTCCCCCTTCGCGGAGGCCGCATACCGAGGTTGAACGACATGCCCGCACCCGATCTGTTCTCGCCGCTGCAAGCCGGCGCCCTGCCACTGCCCAGCCGCATCGTGATGGCGCCGATGACCCGCTGCCGGACCGACCAGCCCGGCGACATCCCCAACGCCATGATGGCGCGCTACTATGCCCAGCGAGCCGGCGCCGGCCTGATCGTTTCCGAAGCCACTCAGATCTCGCGCCAAGGCCAGGGCTACAGCTTCACCCCCGGCATCTACAGCCAGGACCAGATAGACGGCTGGCGGCGGGTGACCGACGCCGTCCGCCAGGCGGGCGGACGCATGGTGCTGCAGTTGTGGCATGTGGGCCGGATGTCCCACCCGATGTTCCATGACGGCGCGCCGCCGGTGGCGCCGTCCGCCATCGCGCCCGACGCCCAGGTCTGGGTGGCGGACGAAACAGGCGCGGGCCGCATGGTGGATTGCCCGACGCCCCGGGCGCTGGAAACCGCCGAAATCGCCGCCATCGTCGGCGACTACCGCCAAGCGGCCCGCAACGCGATGGCCGCCGGTTTCGACGGCGTGGAAATCCATGCGGCCAATGGCTACCTGATAGACCAGTTCCTGCGCAGCACCTCCAACCGGCGCGACGATGCCTACGGCGGCAGCCTGGAAAACCGGCTGCGCTTCCTGATGGAGGTCGCAGCCGCGGTGGCGGACGAAATCGGCGCCGCGCGCGTCGGCGTGCGGTTGGCTCCCTACATCACCGCGCGAGGAATGAATTGCCCGGAGATCGTTCCGGCGATACTGGAGGCCGCCGTCCGGCTGAATGGGCTGGGCATCGCCTACCTGCACCTTTCCGAGGCGGACTGGGATGACGCCCCTCAGGTGGACGACGCCTTCCGCCACGCGCTGCGCGCGCGCTTCCGCGGCGCCATCATCGTGGCCGGCCGTTATGACCAGCCGCGAGGCGAGCGCTTGCTCGCGGAAGGCCTGGCGGACCTGATCGCCTTCGGCCGGCCCTTCATCGCCAACCCCGACCTACCCGAACGCCTGGCCCGCGGCTGGCCGCTGGCTGATTTCGACCCGTCCGCGCTGTTCGGCGGCGACGGACGCGGCTACGACGACTACCCACGCTACCGGGAAATGGCAACCGCCCGATAACCGACTGACAAGGCAAACATCATGAACATCGCCCATTACGCCCAGACCCGCTACACCACCAAGGCCTTCGATCCCGGCTTCCGGCTGAGCGCCGGCCAGATCGAACAGATCGAAACCCTGCTGCGCCACAGCCCATCGTCCACCAACTCCCAGCCCTGGCATTTCTTCATCGCCGGCAGCGACGAGAGCAAAGCCCGCGTCGCCAAGGCCACCGCCGACGGCTATGCCTTCAACCAGGCCAAGGTGCTCAACGCCTCCCACGTGGTGGTATTCTGCACCCGCGCCGCGCTGGACGACGCCTACCTGCGAACGCTGCTGGACCAAGAAGAGCGAGACGGCCGTTTCGCCAGCCCGGAGGCCCGCGCAGGCCAGCACAAGGGCCGCTCCCACTTCGCCGACATGCACCGCTTCGAGCTGCGCGACGCCCCGCACTGGATGGAAAAACAGGTTTATCTGGCGGTAGGCACCCTGCTCCTGGGCGCGGCGGCGCTGGAAATCGACGCTTGCCCGATAGAAGGCTTCGACCAGCGGACTCTGGGAGAGGAGCTGGGCTTGCGGGAAAAAGGGCTGATCGCTTCGGTGATCGTCGCCCTGGGCCGCCGCTCCGACGAAGACTTCAACGCCAGGCTGCCGAAGTCCCGCCTGCCGGCCGAGGCCGTCATCACCCGTCTGTGACGCAAAACCGCGCCCGCGCGGCGCGCAAGGAGTCCGGGATGAACATCCAGGGAATCGACCATTTCACGATACGCACTGCCGACCTGGAGGCCAGCGCGGTCTTCTATCAGCGAGTGCTGGGCCTGAGCGACGGCCCGCGGCCGAGCTTCCGTTTTGCCGGCAAGTGGCTGTACGCGGGCGGCCGTCCGGTGCTGCACCTGGTCGAAACGGCAGTGGACGACGCCGAACTGGAAGCCTATCTGGGCCGGCGGGAAAACCGCTCCGGCTCCGGCCGCGTCGATCACATCGCGCTGCGCGGGCAGAACCTGGTCGACATGCAGATGCGGCTGCTGTCGCTGGGCCAGGACTTCCACGAACGCGTGGTGCCGGAGCTGGGCGAGCACCAGTTGTTCATAGACGACCCGGACGGCGTCAGGATAGAACTGATTTTTCCCTACGCGCCCGACAACCGGATGGCCGGCGGCCAGTTGCCGCGGCTGGACATCCAGAGCTGAGGCCGCGGCGGGATCAGCTCTCCAGCCCGCCGCCCAGAGACCGGTACAGCGCCGCCATATTCTCCGCTTCGGCCAGGTGGGCGCCGATCCACTGCAGGCGCGCCGCCTGCGCCGTCCGCTGCGCCTCCAGCAGGCTCAGATAGCCGTCCAGCCCCTGCCGATAGCGCGCCTCCGCCAGCCGCAGCGAGCCCTCCGCGCTGGCGAGCGCGGCCTGCCGCGCCTGTTTCTCCTCCGCCAGCGCCTGGCGCTGGCTCAAGGCGCCAGCCACTTCACGGAAGCCGTTCTGCAAAGCTTTCTCGTAGGCGGCCAGCGCCGCCAGGCGCTGCGCCTCTGCCTGATCGACTCCAGCCTTCGCCGCGCCGCCGTCAAGCGCCGGCAAGCTGGCGTCCAGCGCCAGGCTCAAGGCCCGCGCCGGCGCGTTCAGCAGCCCGGCCAGCGTCACGCCGCTCAGCCCTGAGCTGGCGCTGAGCCCCAGCTTGGGCCACAGGCCCGCCCGCGCGGCGTCCACGTCGGCATGGGCGGCCCGCAGCAGATTTTCCGCCTGGCGGACATCCGGCCGGCGCAGCAAGGCATCGGCCGGCGCGTCCGCCGGCAGCGCCGCCAGCGTGTACGGCCTGTCCTCCAGCGCCGCCGGCACCCGCGTCTGGTCCAGTTCCGCGCCGACCAGCAATTGCAGCGCCAGGCGGTCCCGCTCCGCCTGGCCTTGGTAGCGGGCGACATCGGCCCGCGCCTGCTGCCGCACCGTTTCCATGGCGCTGACATCCAGCGCGGAAGACGCCCCCAGCCGCAGCCGCTCGCGCGTCAGTTCCAGCGAGCGCTCGGCGCTTCGCAGCGTCGTCCGCGCCGCGGCCAGCTGGCTGCGGTCGGCGGCCAATGTCAGGTAGGCGTTGGCGGTTTCCGCGATCAGGCTGACCCGCGCCGCCTGCGCGCCGGCCTCGCTGGCCAGATAGCGCCGCCATTGCGCGTCGCTCAGGCTCCGCACCCGGCCGAACAGATCCAGCTCGAACGCGCTGACGCCCAGCCCGGCGCTGACGCCGCGGCTGTCCGCCGCCAGCGACGGATCGCCGCCGCGGGTCAGCTGGCGGTCGGACTTGCCCTGCAGCTGCACGGCCGGCAGCCGCGCCGCGTCCAGTATCCGGTACTGCGCCCGCGCCGCCTGGACATTGGCGGCGGCTACGCGCAAATCGCGGTTGTTGGCCAATGCCTGGGCGATGGTTTCGCGCAGGCCGTCGTCGACGAAGAAGCGCCGCCAGGCGATATCGGCCTGACCGCTTTCCGCGTCCGCCGCCGGCCAATGCGCCGGCACCGGCGCGGCGGGCCGTTGGTAATCCGGCTGCGGCGACGCGCAGCCAGCCAAAGCCGCGCCCATCAATAAGCAGAAAGCCCGCTTCATGGCCGCGCCTCCGCCGGCTTCCAGCGCCGCTCTGCGACGCGGCCGGCCAGGCCCCGGATCAACACATGCGCCAGCGGCACGAAGAACAGAGTCAACAACGTGGCGGACAGCACGCCGCCCAGCACCGCCGCGCCGATGGCGTTCTGGCTGCCGGCGCCCGGCCCGCCGGCCCAGACCAGCGGCGCCACGCCGACCCCGAAAGCCAGCGAGGTCATCAAGATAGGCCGCAGCCGTTGGCGGGCGGCGGCCAGCGCCGCGCTCAGCGCATCGTCGCCGCGCCGGATCGCCGCCTCGGCGAACTCGATGATCAGAATGGCGTTCTTGGCCGACAGGCCTATCGTCGCCAGCAGGCCCACCTGGAAGTAAATGTCGTTGGCGAGGCCGCGCGCCATCACCGCCAGCACCGCGCCCAGCACGCCGAGCGGAATCGCCGTCATAACAGCGCACGGCACCAGCCAGCTTTCGTACAGCGCCGCCAGGCACAGAAAGACGAACAATATCGACACCGCGTACAGCAGCGGCGTCTGGCCGCTGGACAACCGGTCCTGGTAGGACAGGCCGCTCCATTCGTACTGGGTGCCCGGCAGCTTGCCGGCTATCGCTTCCACCGCCCGCATCGCCTCGCCGGAACTGATTCCGGCGGCGGCCGAGCCGGACAGCGGCAGCGCCGGCAAGCCGTTGTAGCGGCTCAGCTGCGCCGGGCCGTATTCCCAGCGCGCGCGGGCGAAGGCGGAAAACGGCGTCATCGCGCCGTCCGCGCCGCGGACGAACCACAGGCCCAGATCCTCGGGCTTGGAACGATACGGCGCGTCGGCCTGCATCATCACCTTCTTCACCCGGCCTCGGTCGACAAAATCGTTGATGTAGCGCCCGCCCCAGGCCGCGCCCAGCGTGTCGGCGACATTGGCCAGATCCAGCCCCAACGCGGCGGCCTTGCTCTGGTCGACGTCCAACCGCAGCTGCGGCTTGTCGTCGGCGGCGCCGGAGCGCACCGCGCTCAGCCTGTCGTCGCCCTGCGCGGCCTTCAGCAATTGGTCGCGCGCTTTGGCCAAGCCTTCGCGCCCCATGCCTGACGCGTCCTGCAGCCAGAATTCGAAGCCGTTGGTCTGCCCCAGGCCGCCGATAGGCGGCAGCACCATGCCGAACACCTCGGCGTCGCGCTGAGAGGCCAGCGCGGCGGTGGCGCGGTCGGCGATCGCCTGCGCGCTGTTGCCGGCGCCCGGCCGCAGCGACCAGTCTTTCAGCGCGACGAAAGCCATGCCGGCATTCTGGCCGGAGCCGCCGAAGCTGAAGCCGGACAGCATGTACACCGATTCCACATTGGCCTTCTCGGTCACCAGGAAATGCTGCTCCACCGCGCGCGCCACCTTGTCGGCGCGCTCGTGGGTGGCGCCGGTGGGCAGCGTGAACTGCACCATCACCGTGCCCTGGTCCTCGTCCGGGATGAAAGCCGTGGGCAGTTGCGGATACAACGCGGCCAGGCCGGCGGCCAGCGCCAGGTAGACCAGGCCGCCGCGCAAGGGACGGCGCAGCCAAGCCGGCAGCCAGCGCTCGGCATAGGCCGACTGCAGACGCAGGAAGCGGCGCTCGAACGCGGCCAGCGGGCCGTTGTCCGATGGTTTTTCCGGCCGCAGCAGCGTCGCGCACAAGGCAGGCGTCAAGGTCAGCGCGGTCAGCACCGACAGCGCCATCGCCGCGACGATGGTGATCGAGAACTGGCGGTAGATGACGCCGACCGAGCCGCCGAAGAAGGCCATGGGCAAGAACACCGCGCCCAGCACCAGGCCGATGCCGACCAGCGCGCCGCCGATCTCGCCCATCGAGCGGACGGTGGCCGCATGCGCGTCCACGCCTTGCTCATGCATCACCCGCTCGACGTTCTCCACCACCACGATGGCGTCGTCCACCAACAGGCCGATGGCCAGCACCATGCCGAACAGCGTCAGCGTGTTGATGCCGAAGCCGGCGGCCGCCAGCACGCCGAAGGTGCCCAGCAGCACCACCGGCACCGTCAGCGCCGGGATCAGCGTGGCGCGCCAGTTGCGCAGGAACACGAACATCACCAGCACCACCAGCGCCACCGCCTCCAGCAGCGTTTCCATCACCGCGCGTATCGACAGCCGGACAAAATGGGTGGTGTCCTCCGGATAGGCGACGCGGATGCCGGGCGGGAAATTGCGCTGCAACTCGGCGACGCGGGCCTTCACCGCCTCGGCGGTGGCCAGCGCGTTGGCGCCCGGCGCCAGCATCACCGCCAGGCCGGAGGCCGGATGGCCGTTCAGCCGCGAGCTGCTGCCGTAATCCTCCTGCCCCAGCTCCACCCGCGCCACGTCGCCCAGCCGCACCGCGCCGCCGTCCGGCAGCGCCTTGACGACGATGCCGCGGAACTGCTCCGGCGTGGACAAGCGCGACCAGGCGGTGACCATCGCGTTGAGCTGCTGGCCCGGCGGCGACGGCAAAGCGCCCAGCTCGCCGACCGAGACTTCGGTGTTCTGCTTGGAAACGGCGGCGCTGACATCGGACGGAATCAGGCCGTAGCTGTTGAGCTTGTGCGGGTCCAGCCATATCCGCATCGCGTACGGCGCGCCGAAGGCCCGCACCGAGCCGACGCCGTCCACCCGGCTCAATGGGTCTTGGATATTGCTGGCCAGCCAGTCGGCGATGTCGGTGTCGCCGCGCTGGCCGCTGATATCGTAAAAGGAAGCGATCAGCAGGAAGTCGCCCTGCATCTTCTGCACCGACAGGCCGTTCTGCTGCACCTGCTGCGGCAGCCGCGCCAGCATCTGGCTGACTTTGTTCTGCACCTGCACCTGGGCGGTGTCGGGATTCGCGCCCTGGCGGAAGGTGAGCATGATCTCGGCCTGGCCGGACGAGGAGCTGGTGGAGCTGAAATACATCAGATTGTCCAGGCCCTTCAGCTCCTGCTCCAGCACCTGGATCACGCTGGTCTCCACCACCTGGGCCGAGGCGCCGGGGTAGCTGGCGCTGACCATCACCGTGGGCGGGGCGATGTCCGGATATTGCGACACCGGCAGCGCGCGCAGCGCGAACAGGCCGGCCAGCATGATGACGATGGCCAGCACCCAGGCGAAGACCGGGCGGTCTATGAAGAAACGCGCCAGCATCGCTCAGCTCCTTCCGGCATAGGCCGGCAAGGCCACCGGCTTGGCCGCCTCGCCCGGGCGGGCGCGCTGCAGGCCGTCGACGATCAGGCGGTCGCCGGCTTTCAGTCCTGCGGTCACCAGCCAGTAGGCGCCGTGGGTGCCCTCGGTCGTCAACAGCCGCTGCTCCACCTTGTCGCCGGCGCCCAGCACCAGGGCGGTGGCGCGGCCCTTGTCGTCGCGCGCCACGCCTTGCTGCGGCGCCAATACCGCCTGGCGGCGCACGCCCTGCTCCAGCTCGGCGCGCACATACATGCCGGGCAGCAGCAGGCCTTCGGGGTTGGGGAATTCGGCGCGCAAGGTCACCGCGCCGGACACGCGGTCGACGTTCAATTCGGTGAAGCGCAGCTTGCCGGGATGCCGGTAAGGCGCGCCGTCCTCCAGTTTCAGCCTGGCGGCCGCGCCGGCCGGCTCAAGCTCGCCGTCGGCCTGCCGGCGCTTGAACGCCAGCAGATCCTGGCTGGACTGGACGATGTCCACGTACATCGGGTCCAGCTGCTGGATGGTGGCCAACGCCGCGCTCTGGCCCGAAGTGACCAAAGCGCCCTCGCTGACGGCGGAGCGGCCGATGCGGCCGGAAATCGGCGCCAGCACGCGGGTGCGCGACACATCCACCCTGGCCGCCGCCACCGCCGCCTCGCCGGCTTTCGCCGCAGCCAAACCCTTGCGATAGTCGGCATCCGCCTCCTCCCGCTCCTGACGGCTGACGCCGTCTATCTTGGCCAGCTCGGCATAGCGCTCGGCCCGGCCCTTCAGGCTGCCCAGCGCGGCGCGGGCGGAGGCCAGCGTCGCCTCCGCCTGCCGCAAGGCCGCCTGATAGCCGGCCGGGTCGATCTGGTACAGCAGGTCGCCGGCCTTGACCAGGCTGCCCTCGGTGAAATGCCGTTTCAGCACGATGCCGTTCACCTGCGGCCTGACTTCGGCGCTGCGGTAGGCGACGGTGCGGCCGGCCAGCTCGGCCCGTATCGCCACATCCTTCGCTTCCAGCCTCACCACGCCCACCTCGGGGGGCTTGCCCGCCTCCGGCGTCCGCTCCGCCGCCCCGCAGCCGGCCAGGCTCGCCGCCATCGCAACAACCGTCAATATCCGCATATTCCAGTGCATTCCAGCCGCGAAAACGGAAACCATCCCCCCATCCGATGTGCGCGCGGACGCATGCTGTCATCGACAACGGGGCTTGACGGCTCTCGCTCCGGGCTCAATCGAGTCCAGTGTCCAAACGGCGTCGAGCCCGGGCGAAGCGCCCGCCGCTCGTCCGCCGCTCGCATGAGCTTGCAGGCAGATTTCCCGAATGAAGACGGGAATCTTGGCATGGGCGACAATGTTAATGATAATACTTATCACTTGCAATAAAATCGCCACACGCTCCCGAATGCAAAGGAACACCATCATGCCGCTTTCCAACGCCACGCGCCGCGACGCGCTGCGCCTGGCCGTCGCCGCCAGCCTCGCCATCCTGCTCTCGGCCTGCGACGCCCCCGCCCAGTCCGGCGACGCGGCGGCCGCCTCCGCCGGCTGGCCGCGCACGCTGGACACGCCCAAGGGCAAGCTGACGCTGGACAAGATGCCGCAGCGCATCGTCTCGACCAGCGTGACGCTGACCGGCACCCTGCTCGCCATCCACGCGCCGGTGGTCGCCAGCGGCGCCAGCGCCGCCCACTCCAAAGTCACCGACGAGCAAGGCTTCTTCACCCAATGGAGCGCGGTGGCCAAGCAGCGCGGCGTGACGCCGCTCTACCAGGGCGAGCCCAACGCCGAGGCCATCATCGCCGCCCAGCCGGACCTGATCGTGATGGCCGGCACCGGCGGCGACTCGGCGCTGAAGCTGTACGAGCAATTGAGCCAGATGGCCCCGACCTTGGTGGTGAATTACGACGACAAGAGCTGGCAGGAGCTGGCGACGCTGCTGGGCCGGGCCACCGGCCGCGACGCCGACGCCCGCGCCGCCATCGCCGGCTTCGACGCCGAAGCGGCCCAGGTGAAGGCAGCGCTGAAGCTGCCGCCGCAGCCGACGGCGGCGCTGGTCTATTACGAGGACGGCTCCGGCGCCAATCTGTGGACGCCCCAATCGGCGCAGGGCAAGCTGCTGCAGTCGCTGGGCTTTGAACTGGCGACCGCGCCCGACAGCGTCAAGGGCAATACCAGCATGGGCGTGCGCCGCGACATCATCCAGCTGACCGGCGAGAAGTTCGCCGACGGCCTGCGCGGCCGATCGATGATCCTGTTCAACGCCGACCATGACCAGGTGCCGCAGGTGCTGGCCAACCCCTTCCTGGCCGGCAACCCGGCGGTGAAAGCCAAACAGGTGTACGCCGCCGGCCTGGACACCTTCCGCCTGGACTACTACAGCGCGCGCAATCTGCTGGCGCGGCTGCGCAAGCAGTTTGCTTAGAAAATCGCCCGCCCAGGCCATCCCCGCAGACTCAACGGGGATGGCGCCAGCTCAGCGGTATCGCGCGGGCAGCCTTTGAAAAATCTCCCACTCGATGACGCGGCTGGCCCCGTTGCCATCGTCCCGGCTCAAACGCCCAGGCAAGACATTCTCATTGCCAATGGCTTGATTCACAGATACCTTCCAAAGCTTTTGCCGACCGCGCCGAATCGCTCCAGCCATTCAGGGATTGAAAGCGCCATCGAAAACTTGCCGGCTAGACGCCGCACAAACCTCGGCTTCCCTCATGAAAAAAATCACTGCCTTCTTCTGCCTCTGCTTGCTCTCCCCTTTTTCTTTCGCCGACGAACCAGCCTGTCTTGACGACTTGGCCGGCACCTTTCAGGGCGCGATCGGCCGCAGCGCGCCGGAATCGGTTCTTACGGTGAAGCATGGCCAGGACGGCTGGGAATTCAGCCTGCCGGAGGGCGCGGAATACGATAAGGACTCGCTTTTCCGCTATCACTTCGACCGCGCAAAAACGCTGCAGGCCAACTCCATCACCGGAGACAGCCTGCAATATGTCGGCTACACCATGCTGACGCCATTTTTAGAAAAGAACATCACGCTGGACAAGATCAAGATCGAGTGCGGCCTGGCCGTCGACGGGATGTTCCTGGTCAGAATGGACCTGGCCCAGGCAGACGGCAGGCTCCTGCAAAACATGGCCATGCTGAGCAGCGTGATGGCGGGCAACAAGCCCGGCGTCAAGATAGACGACAGGCAGGTCAAAAAACTGCGGGGCATCCAGTACTTTGCCGGTGAATCGCTGCAGCTGGACGGCGTCATCAATACCATCACGCCGTTCCTGGTGCAGAAATCCGCGGGCGCCGGACAGACCCATTAGCATCGGCCAGATACGCGGCGCATGAAAAAAGCGGACCCTGGGTCCGCTTTTTTCATGACTCCCGCCTCAGGCTCAAGAGCCCGCCGCCTGCTCCGCCGGCTCGCCCTCCGCCTCGTCTTGCTGATGTCCGCCGGGAAGACGGCGCAGCGAGCCGAAGCCCGCGCACATCAGCAAACCCGCCGCGGCCGCGCCGGCGCCGAACCAGGCCACCGCCATCAGCGGCGCCAACGCGCGGGCCAATGCGCCCAGGCCCAGCGCGCCGAGGCTGTCGCCCACCACGTCCTGCGCGTTCCACAGGCTGTTGACCCGGCCCAGCAGATGGTCCGGCGTCTGGCCCTGCACCAGCGTGAACTGCAGCAGCGAGGCGATGGAGCCCAGATAGCCCAGCACCACCAGCGCCGCCAGGCCGTAGGCCAGATGGGTGAAAGCGCCCAAGGACGCGATGGCCAGCGACGAGGCGGTGACGCAGGCCAGCATCATCGCGCCGGGACGGCTGAGGCCGCCCACCCAGCCGCTGGTGAAGGCGCCCAGCATCGCGCCCAACGGCACCGCCGAATACATCAGGCCCACTTCGAACGCGCCGCCGCCGTAGCCGTCCTCGGCCAGCGACGGGTACAGCACCCGCACCGCGCTCAACAGCGTCTGCAGCGTGCCCACCGCCACCACCGCGCCGACCACCTTGTTCTGCCACAGGAATTCGAAGCCTTCCATCAAGGACCGCAACGGATGGGATGGCTCAGCGTTTTGCGGCTTCAGCGAAGGCAGACGGGTCAGCGGAATCAGGGTGGCCAGCGTGCCGATGCCGGCCAGCAGGTAGTTCCAGTTGACGCCGGCGGCGGTGATGATCAGGCCGCCCAGCAATGGCGACAGCACCGCGCCGAAGCGCACGGTCAGCATGCTCAGCGCGCCGGCGGCCGGCAGATTCTCGCGCCCGACGATGACCGGGATGGACGCCATCAGCGAGGTGATGCCGATGCCGCTGAAGAAGCCGTCCCAGGTGGACACCACGTACAGCGCCGTCACCGACGGGTTGGTCATGAAGCCGTTCAAGGCCAGCGCCAGGAAGCCCAGGCCGCAGGAGGTGCGGCCCAGCAGGATCAGCCGGCGGCGGTCCATGCGGTCGGCCAGCACGCCGCCGCACATCAGGCCGGCGAACATGCCGATGCCGTCCAACGCCATCGCCGCGCCCACCTGCAGCGTGGAGCCGGTCAGTTGATGGATCTGCACTGGTACCGCCACCATCAGGATGCCGAAGGCGAACACCGAGATCATCCGGGCGATGAAGATGGAGCGGAAATGCGGATTCAGCCTGAGCAGGCTGAAATCGACGAAGATGGGCGATTTTTTCATGTTCTCAATGCAGTGGTTCGATCAAGAGCGGCATGCGCGCCGCAGGCTGAGATGACAAGCCGCGCCATGGGCCTGTCCCTTCATGTGACAGGCATGGTAACATCGGCAGTTGTTATTAGGAATCATTTTCATTTGATTATGCAGACAAGCTCCGTCTCCGGACGCCGCGCCGCCCTGTTGCTGGCCTGCCTGGCGCTGCTGGCCGTCGCCGCCACGCTGAGCCTGGTCCTGGGCGCCAAGCCGATTCCGCTCGCCACCGTCTGGAACAGCCTGCTGGGCCGCGACTACGGCCCGGACAGCGTGATCGTGCTGCAAGGCCGGCTGCCGCGCACGCTGCTGGGCCTGCTGGCCGGCGCGGCGCTGGGGCTGTCCGGCGCGCTGATCCAGGCGCTGACCCGCAATCCGCTGGCCGATCCCGGCGTGCTCGGCGTCAACGCCGGCGCCAGCTTCGCCATGGTGCTGGGCGTCGCCTTCCTTGCCGTGGACAGCCAAGGCGGCTACATGGCCTGCGCGGCGGCGGGCGCGCTGTGCGCGACGCTGCTGGTCTACCTCGTCGGCGCGCGCGGCCGCCGCGCCGATCCGCTGCGCATCGTGCTGGCAGGCGTCGCCGTCGGCGCGGTGCTGATGGGCCTGTCGGCCGCCATCACCCTGCTCGATCCCATCGCCTTCAACCGGCTGCGCTACTGGAACGCCGGCACGCTGGACGTGCGCGACATGTCCGCCGTCGCGCTGGCGGCGCCCGCCATCCTGGCCGGCGGCCTGCTGGCGCTGCTGCTGGCCCGCCCGTTGAACGCGATGGGCCTGGGCACCGACCTCGCGGTCAGCCTGGGCGGCCGTCCGCTGCTGATCCAGGGCGGAACCGTGGCCGCCGTCACGCTGCTGTCCGGCGCCAGTACCGCCGTCGCCGGGCCGATAGGCTTCGTCGGCCTGATGATTCCGCACGTCGCGCGCCGGCTGGGCGGCGCCGACCTGCGCTGGAGCCTGCCCTTCACCGCCCTGCTCGCCCCCATCTTGCTGCTGGCCTCCGACATCGCCGGCCGGCTGCTGACGCCGGGCGAGCTGCGCGTGTCCATCGTCACCGCCTTCATCGGCGCGCCGGCGCTGATCTGGCTGGCGCGCGGCCACGGCGGCGCGGGAGGCCGGACATGAAAGCGATGGCACTGCGACTGGGCCATCCCGACGGCCGCTTCAACCTCCGCCTGAGGCTGGACCGGTTGTGGCCTGGGCTGCTGCTGATGGCGGCCTGCGCCGCACTGGCGCTGATCAGCCTGCGCGCAGGCGCCTTGCACCTGAGCATCGAGCAGGTCTGGGCGGCCTTGCAAGGCCGCGGCAGCCGGCTGAACGTGGCGGTGGTGCAGCAATGGCGGCTGCCTCGGGTGGCGATGGCGCTGGCGATCGGCGCGGCGCTGGGCATGAGCGGCGCGATTTTCCAGTCCTTGCTGCGCAATCCGCTGGGCAGTCCCGACGTGGTGGGCTTCAACACCGGCGCCTACACCGGCGCGCTGCTGGTGATCACCACCATCGGCGGCAGCCATTTCCAGATCGCCGGCGGCGCGCTGGCCGGCGGCCTGGCCTCCGCCGCGCTGGTTTACCTGCTGGCATGGAAGCGCGGCGCGCACGGGCTCAGGCTGATCATCGTCGGCATCGCCGTCAGCGCCATGCTGAGCGCGCTCAACAGCTGGCTGCTGATCAACGCCAGTCTGGAATCGGCGATGAGCGCCGCCATCTGGGGCGCCGGCACGCTCAACGGCATGACCTGGAGCAAGGGCCTGCCCTCGGCGCTGTTCTGCCTGCTGGCCATGCTGGCGGCGATGGCGCTGAAGCCGCGGATGCGGCTCTTGGAAATGGGCGACGACTGCGCCTGCGCGCTGGGCGTGCCGGCCGAGCGCACCCGGCTGACGCTGATGGGCCTGGGCGTGGCGCTGATCGCCTCCGCCACCGCGGCCGCCGGGCCGATTTCCTTCATCGCGCTGGCCGCGCCGCAGATCGCCCAGCGCCTGCAGCGCGCGCGCGCCACCAGCCCGCTTACCGCCGCCTGGACCGGCGCGCTGCTGCTGTTGGCGGCCGACTACGCCGCGCAGCATCTGTTCTACCCGCGCCAACTGCCGGTTGGCGTCGTCACCATCTGCATCGGCGGCCTGTACCTGCTGTGGCTGCTGCTGCGCCAAACCGGAGGCGCGAAACCGTGACCACCCTGTCCTTCAAGCTCAGCCCCGCCGCCGTTGATTCCGCCGCGCCCGTTGCAGGACTGCCGCGTCTCTCCGGCGACAGCCTGCGGCTGGGCTACCGCGAACGTGTGATTTGCGAGCGGCTGGACCTGCGGATTCCCGACGGTTCCTTCACCGTCGTCATCGGCCCCAACGGCTGCGGCAAATCCACGCTGCTGCGCAGCCTCAGCCGCCTGCTCAAGCCGCTGGACGGCCAGGTGCGGCTGGACGGCCGCGACATCCACAGCCAGCCGGCCAAGACGGTGGCGCGCCAATTGGGCCTGCTGCCGCAAAGCGCCGTCGCGCCCGACGGCGTCACCGTGGCCGACCTGGTGGCGCGCGGCCGCTACCCGCACCAGGGCCTGCTGCGGCAATGGAGCCGCGACGACGAAGCCGCGGTCGACGAGGCGCTGAAAGCCACCGGCACCGCCGAACTGGCCGACCGGCTGGTGGACGAGCTGTCCGGCGGCCAGCGCCAGCGCGCCTGGGTGGCGATGGCGCTGGCCCAGCAGACGCCGCTGCTGCTTTTGGACGAACCCACCACCTACCTGGACATCGCCCACCAGATCGAACTCTTGGAGCTGTTCCGCACGCTCAACCGCGACGGCGGCCGCACGCTGGTGGCGGTGCTGCACGACATCAACCACGCCTGCCGCTACGCCACCCACCTGATCGCGATGAAAGACGGCCGCATCGTCGCCGAAGGCGCGCCGTCGCGCATCGTCAGCGCCGAGCTGATCGAGCAGGTATTCGGCCTGCCCTGCCTGATCATCGACGACCCGGTCAGCCATACGCCGATGGTAATTCCGCGCTGAACACGTCTTGCCGTCCCGCCATGAAAAATGGCCCCTCGCGGGGCCATTTTCATTTGCCGGGATCGATTACCCCAGGCTGTCCACCTCCTTCAAGATGCCGTCCAGCAAGGGCCCCAAGGTCTCCAGCGACTGCGGCGACACGATATCCTCGTGCGCGCAGTCGAGCTCATGGACGGTTAGGCCGGCCAGGTGCGGCCGCCAGGTTTCCCGCACGTCCATGCCATCGGGCAAGGTGCGGCGGGCGACGAACAGCGTGGCCTCGCCGTCGTAGCGCGGCGTGCGCGCTTGCGACAGCAGCCGCACCGCGTCCTGGTAGTTGGCGACGATGTGGCCGAACATCTCGGTTTTTTCGCGCCGCATGAAGGCGTCGGCGGCATCCTCGGTGGCGGACATGAACTGCTCCTGCTCGCGCGCCACTTCAGCCTTGGCTTCTTCCTCGGTCGGGCCGTTCCAGTCCTGGCCCTCCGGCGGATAGGTGTCGAGCAGGCCCAGGAAGGCCACCTCCTCGCCCTGCTGCCGCAGCTTGGCCGCCAGCGCCTGCGCCACCGTGCCGCCCAGCGAATAACCGATCAAATGGTATGGCCCTTGCGGCTGGATGCGGCGCAAATTGGCCAGATGGCGTTCGCACACCTCGTCCATGTCGGCGCAGCGGGCGATGGCGCCGTCCGGACGCGGCGACTGCAGGCCCACCAGCGCGAGGCCTGGCCGCAGATGGCGCGACAAGCCGCTGTACTGCCAAGCGAAGCCGGAGGCCGGGTGAATGCAGAACAGCGGCCGCCCCTTGCCGGCGCGCAACGGCAGCACCTCGCCGAAGCCGGCCAGCGCCGGGTCGGACATGAGGCCACTGTCGGACAGCACCGCCGCCAGCTTGGCCACCGTCGGCGAGCTCATGATCTGGCCGACCGACACCGGCAGCTTCAGTTCGCGGCGCAGCGCGGCCGCCAGCCGCATCGCCAGCAGCGAATGGCCGCCCAGCGCGAAGAAGTCGTCGTCGGCGCGCACCGCGTCGCGTTCCAATATTTCGGCGAACAGCGCGGCGATGCGGCTTTCCAGGCCTGGACGCGGCTCGCGGCCATCGGTCGGCGCCGCAGCCGACGGCTCCGGCAGCGCCTTGCGATCCAGCTTGCCGTTGGCGCTGAGCGGGAAGTCCGCCAGCCGCATCACCGCCACCGGCACCATATGAGCCGGCAAAACCTTGGCCAGCGCCGCGCGCAGCGTATCGGCATCAGGCGGGTTGTCCGGATCGGACGCGATCACGTAGCCGACCAACTGGCGGTTGTCGGCGCCGGCGGCGTGGGCCGCCTGGCCGCCCAGCGCGCGGGCATGGACCACCGCGCGGGCCACGCCCGGCTGCGAGAGCAGCGCCGCCTCGATCTCGCCCAGCTCGACGCGCTGGCCGCGTATCTTCAGCTGGTCGTCGCAGCGGCCCAGGTACTCGACGACGCCGTCCAGCAGCCAGCGCGCGATGTCGCCGGTGCGGTACATCCGTTCGCCGTCGGCGTACGGGTCGGCGATGAAGCGGCTGGCGGTCAGGTCCGGCCGGCCCAGATAGCCGTGGGCCAGTTGCACACCGCACAGATAGAGTTCGCCCGGCGCGCCGACCGGCACCGGCCGCAACGCGACGTCCAGAATGCGCAGCGCGGTGTTCCACACCGGCAGGCCGATGGGCACGCTGGCCGATTCCGGCGCCGGCTTGGCCGCCGGCTGGTAGCTGACGTCCACCGCCGCCTCGGTCGGGCCGTACAGATTGTGCAGCGGCGCGTCTATCAGGCCTGCATAGCCGTCGGCCAACTCGCGCGACAAGGCCTCCCCGCTGCAGAACACCCGGCGCAAGCTGGCCGTCTGGGCCGAACGCGCCGCCGCGTCTCCCTGCATGTGAGCCAGCAGCGCCGCCAGCATCGACGGGACGAAGTGCAAGGTGGTGACGCCGCGCGCGGCGATCAGTTCCAGCAGCGCCTCCGGATCGCGGTGGGCGTCCGGCGGCGCCATGAACAGCTTGGCGCCGACGATCAGCGGCCAGAAGAATTCCCACACCGACACGTCGAAGCTGCAAGGCGTCTTCTGCAGCACCACATCGTCCGCGCCCAGCCCGTACTCGTGCTGCATCCACAGCAGGCGGTTGACGATGGCGCGGTGCGAGACCAGTACGCCCTTGGGCCGGCCGGTGGAGCCGGAGGTGTACAGCAGATAGGCGGCGTGGTCCGGCGTCAGCGCCGGCGCGTCGAAGGCCTGCGGCTCGGCCGCCAGCTCGTCCTGCAGCAGCAGCGTGCCCATCGCGGCGAAGCGCGGCGCCAGCTCGGCGCAGGTGACGATCAACGCCGGCTTGGCGTCGGCCACCATATAGGCCAGCCGCTCGTCCGGGTAGCCGGTGTCCAGCGGCAGATAGGCGGCGCCGGCCTCTTGCGCCGCCATCAAGGCCAGGCTCAGATGCGCCGAGCGCGGCAAGGCCACGGCGACGATGTCGCCCGGCTTGACCCCGGCCTCTGCCAGCCGGCCGGCCAGATGGCCGACCTGGGCGCGGGTTTCGGCATAACTGAGGGCGCGCGCCTCGTCCAGCAGCGCCGGCGCGTCCGGCGTCCTGGCGGCCTGCGCCGCCAGCAGCGACGGCAGCGTGGCTTCCGGTATCGCCGCGGCGGTGGCGTTGACTTGCTCGATCAGCTCGCGCTCTGCGCCGGTCAGCGGGTTGAAGGCCGACCACGGCAGTTCCGGCTGATAAGCCAGATGCTCCAGCAGCGCCAACATGCGTTCGGCCAGTTGTTGCGGCTGCTTCACCAGGTTGCGGTACTCGATCAACAGGCGCAGCCCGTCGCCCGGCAGCGCCAGCACGGTCAGCGGATAGTGGGTATGGCCGCGATTGCGCAGCGCTGCGATGCGCGCGCCGTGGTAGTCGCGCGACTGCATGTCCTGGTCCGGGTAGTTTTCCACCACCAGCAGCGTGTCGAACAGCGTGGTCGCGCCGGCCAAGCGCTGGATTTCGCCCAGCCCGATGCCGTCATGCTCCAGCAAGCGGATCTGCCGCGCCTGAAGATCGGCCAGCTGCTCCCACAGCGGCGCGTCCGGCCGCAGGGCCACCCGCACCGGGATGGTGTTGCTGAACAGGCCGATATGCTCATCCACGCCGTCCACCGCGCTGAAGCGGCCCGACACCGGCGAGCCGAACACCACGTCGTTGCGGCCAGTCAGCACCGACAGCAGCGCGCCCCACATGCCCTGCAGCGCGGTGTTCAGCGTGAGGCCGCGTTCGCGGCAGCGCTCGGTCAGCGCGTCTTCCAGCGCTTGCGGCAGCACCAGTTCGAATTCCCGCACTTCCGGCGCGGCCGTCTGCTGGCCGAACAACAACGTCGGCTTGACGCCGTCCAGCGTCCGCAGCCACAGCTGGCGCGCCGGCGTCAGGTCGCGCGCCGCCAGCGCGCGCACCACGCTGGGGTAGTCGACGCGGATGGGCGGCAGCGTGTCCGGCCCGTCGCCATAGGCGGCGAGCAGATCGCGCAGCAGGATGGGCGTGGACCAACCATCGACAATCAAATGATGCGCGGTCAGGAACAGCGTGGACTGGCCGCCGTGACGCGCCAGCGTGGCCTGCAGCAGCGGACCGTCGCCGGGGCCGCCGACCGCAAAATCGCGGTCCAGTTCTTCCTGCTCCAGCGCCTGCAAGGCTTGCGTCTCGTCAGCGGTCGCCGCCAGCTCCAGCTCGCGCCACGGCCATTCAGGCAGAACAAGCGGCAGCAACTGCAGCGGCTCGGCCTGGGCCTCGCTGTCGAAGCCGGCAGCCAGCTGCGGGTGGCGGCGCAATACCGCCGCCAGCGACGCGCGCAGCCTGTCGGCATCCAGCGGTCCTTCGAAGGTGACGCGGGTGATGGAGTTGTACTTGCCGGCCGCCTCTCCCAGCTGGGCGTGGAACAGCAGGCCCTGCTGCAGCGGCAGCACCGGCAGCGCGGCGGCCAGGCGGCCGTGGCGGGCGCAAAGCGCCGCCAGCTCGGCGTCGGCCAACGGCGCGCCATTGCCGCTCCGCGTCTCGGCGGCCACCAAGGTGTCCGCCGCGGCCAACGGATCGCGTTCGGCCAGACGGGCCAGCGCGGCGATGGCGCTGTCCATCCGCTGTCCCAGACGGGCTATGGTGTCGGCGCCATACAGCGCGTAGGCCCAAGTCCAATTGACCGCCACGCGCGGCGCGGCGCCGGACTCGTCGATGAAGACATTGGCCTCCAGTCCGTACTGCAGCGGCAGGGCCGGATCGATGTCGACGGCGAAGGCGTCGGCGAAGCGGCCGCCGGCCGCCAACGGCGTCCATTCGCCGTCGCCGGACTGGAAGCGGCCCAGGTAGTTGAACAGCAGTGTCGGGCGGTTTTGCGCCTCCAGCGCGCCCAGCGCCGGGCCGTGCTCTTCGTCCAGATAACGCAGCACGCCGTAGCCGAGGCCGTGGTCCGGTATCGCCCGCATCACGCGCTTGACCGCGCGCAGCGCCGCCAAGGCCGCGGCGTCGCCGGCCGGCTGCGCCGACAGGTCGAACAGCGCCGGGTACTCGGCGGTCAGCCAGCCCACGGCGCGGCCCAGGTCGATGCCGTCGTCGCCGGCGTGGCGGCCGTGCGACTCCAGGCCGACGCGCAAGCGCCGCGCGTCGAATTCGCCGCGGCAGGCCAGCAGCAGCGCCGCCAGCAGGATTTCCTCCACCGTCGCGCGGCAAGCATTGGGCAGCCGCTGCAACAGCGCCGCGCTGGCCGCTTCGCCGAGCAGCGCGCGCTGGTGGCGGGCCGTCTCGTGGCGGTCGCGGACGGCGTCCAGCGCCTTGGCGCTCAGCGCGTCGGCCGGCTCGGCCAGCATGCCGCGCCACATCGCCAACTCGCCGCGGCGGGCCGGCGCCTGGGCCGCCAGCGTTTTCGCCCATTCGCGCAGGCCGAACTCCTCGCGCGGCAGCTGGGCGCGCTGCCCGGCCATCGCCGCTTCGCACGCGGCCTGCAGTTCCGGCAGCAGCGCGCGCCATGACACGCCGTCCACCGCCAGGTGGTGGATGGCCAGCAGCACGTGCTTGCCATCCGCGCCATCCCGCAAGGCCGCGTGCAGCATCACGCCGTCCGCTGGGTCCAACCGCGCGCAGGCGGTTTCGAACAGGCTGTCCGGCGTCGCGTCCGCGGCCGCCTCGATCAGCATGCGCGCGTCCAGCGCGGCCGGCGCGGCATCGATATGCAGCTGGCCGTCGGCAGCGCGGCTGCGCAAGGCGGAGTGGGCGCGCTGCAAGGCCAAGAGGCCGGCGGCCAGCTGCTCGGCACTCAGCGCCGCCGGCGCCTTCAGCCACACGCCCTGCACGAAGCGGCTGGCCATGCCGTATTGCTCGGCGAACCAGCTGACGATGGGCAGCTTGCCCACCGGGCCTGCCTTGTCGTCGGCCGCCGGATTGGCGGCGGCCAAGGGCTTCAGCGCCGCGGCCATGCCGGCTGGCGTGCGCTTGGCGAACACGTCGCGCGGACGCAGCAGGAAGCCGGCGCGGCGCAGCTCGGTGCCCAGGCTCATCGCCGAGATGCTGTCGCCGCCCAGCTGGAAGAAATCGTCGTCGGGGCCGGTCTGCTCCAGATTCAAGACTCTGGCCACCGCCGCGCACAGCAGGCGCTCGGCCTCGTTGGCCGGTTCGCGGCCAGAAGCGGCGTTCTGCGGCCGGATCGCCGGCAGCGCCTTGCGGTCTATCTTGCCGTTGATGTTGACCGGCCATTCCGGCAGCACCGCCAGCGCCGACGGCACCATGTAGTCGGGCAGCGTTTCCGCCAGCTGCGCCAACAGCGCGGCGGACAGCCCCGCCTCCTCATGGCGGCCGGCCTCGGCCATCGTGCAGTAGGCGATCAGGCGGTGGCTGCCGCCGACCGCTTCGGCCAGCGCCACGGCGGCGTTGACGCCGGGGAGGCTGGCCAGCGCGTGCTCGACCTCGCCCATCTCGATGCGGAAGCCGCGCACCTTGATCTGGTGGTCGACGCGGCCGATGAAATCCATCTGGCCATGGGCGTTCCAGCGCACCAGGTCGCCGGTGCGGTACATCAGCTCGCCGTCGCCGAAGGGGCTGGCGACGAAGCGCGACGCGGTCAGCGACGGGCGGTTCAGATACCCAAGTCCCAGGCCGTCGCCGGCCAGATACAACTCGCCGGCCACGCCTATCGCCACCGGACGCAGCGCGGCGTCCAGCACCAGCGCGCGGGTATTGGCCACCGGCCGGCCCACCACTGGCTCCTCGGCGATGGTCCCCGGCGCGCCCAGCGCGGAGATCGTGTATTCGGTCGGGCCGTAGAAATTATGGAAATGCAGCTGCGTGTAGCCGCGCATCTCCTTCCACAGCGCAGGCGGCACCGCCTCGCCGCCCACCATCACCATGCCGGGCTGCCAATGGCCGTCGTCCATCAGGCCGCAATCCAGCATCTGCCGCAGCAGCGACGGCGGCACGTCCATCTCGTCGATGCGCTCGCGGCGCACCAGCTCCACCAGCTGCTGGGCGTCGCGGCGCAATTCCTCGTCGCACAAATGCACTTCCTGGCCCATCAACAGCCAGAACAACTGCTCCAGCGCGCCGTCGAAGGACAGCGAGGCGGTCTGCATCGTGCGCACTCGGCGGCCCCGGCCGCGGACGAAGTCGCCGAACAGTCCAGTCTGCTGGCTCAGCAGCAGGTTGAGGAAGCTGGCGTGGGCGATCATCACGCCTTTCGGCTTCCCGGTGGAGCCGGAGGTGTAGATCATGTAGGCCAGCCGGTCGCCATTCAGCGGACGCAGCCGTTCCGCGTCGTCCAGCGGCTGGGCGGAGCGGGCGGCCAACCGCGCGCGGACCTCGCCATCATCCAGGCACAGCGCCGGCAGGTCCGGCAGCCGGCCGCAAACGTCGGAGCGGGTCAACAACAAGGCCGGCGCGGCGTCCTCGCACATCATCGCCAGCCGCTCGGGCGGATAATCCAGATCCAGCGGCAGGAAGGCGGCGCCGGCCGCCAGCGTGCCCAGTATCGACACCACGGTGTCGACGCTGCGCGGCACGGCGACGCCGACCACGCTGCCGTCGCCAATGCCGCGCGCCAGCAGTTCGCGCCCCAATTGCGCGACGCGGGCCGACAGCTCGCCATAGCTCAGCCGCTCGTCGCCGCAGACCAGCGCGGTTTCGTTTTCGCATTGCGCGGCGCTGGCCAGGAACACGTCCATCGCCGTGCGCACGCCGGCCGGCGCGTTGACGCGCGGACCGCGCGACCATTCGTCCAACGCGGCCTTCTCCGCGGCGCTATGCAATGGCGCGTCGCCCACCTTCGCGCCGCCGGCCAAAGCGGCGATGAAGCCGCGCAGCCGCCAGGCATGCCATTCCAGCTCCGCCGCGTCGTAGCGCGCCGGATTGGCGCTCAGCTCCACCACCAGCGCCTCGCCCTGCTGCCAGATGCCGAATTCGATGTCTTCGACCGGCCCCACCGCCAGTGGCAGCGTGACGCCTTCCACCTCGCCCAACCGCAGCGACTGGTCATAGATCTTCAGGTTCAACGTCGCGCCGTACAGCGCGCGGCGCGATCCGACCATGCCGCTGTCGCGCTGGATCTGCTCGGCGTCGTAACGCTCGCGGCGCCGCGCTTGCTTCAATTCGTCGGCCAGCCGCCGCGCGAGCGTAGCCAGATCGTCGCCGTCGCTGACATCCAGCGCCACCGGCAGCACATTCACCACCGGCCCGGTCGCGCGCAGCGCCGCCGACCCCATCCGCCGCATGAAGGGCATGCCCATCGCCACCCGCGCTTTGCCCGTCATCTTCGCCAGATAGGCGAAAGCGGCAGCCATGGCCAGTTGCGGCGCGCCCAAGCCGGCAGCCAGGCCGCCCAGCGCCCGCGCGTCGCCGCCGATCAATTCAAACCGCCGGCGCAGCACATCGACATTGGCCGCGCCGTCGCCGGCCAGCGCGTCGCGCGCCGACAAGGTGGACGGCGGCGGCAACGCGGCGGCGTAGCCGCGCCAAAACGCGCGGTCTTCCTCGCAGCGCGGGCTGGCCAGGTAGGCCTCGCGCTCGGCCGCCACCGCGGCGAAAGAGACGAACGGCGACGGCGGCGGCGCTTCGCCGCGGCCCAAGGCCTGGTAAATGTCGGCGATGCGGCGGGTCAACGCGGCGAAGCTGTAGCCGTCCACGCAAACATGGTGGTAGCGCTGATACCAGAACCAGCGCTCGCCGGCGCCGCCCGCCAGCTTGAACAGGCGGTGCAGGTACAGCGGACGCTCGCCGTCGGCCGCCAGCCCGGCGGCCAGATCGTCGCGCATCCACTGGCGCGCGCGCGCTTCCGGATCGGACTCGGCGCTCAGATCCTGGATGCCGGCAAGAGGCAGATCCTCGGCGCGCAGTCCCCGCGGCAAGCGCAAGACCGGGCCATCCGGCGTTTCCAGATAATGGCCAACGACAGTGTCGGCCTCGGCCAGGCCCAAACGGATGGACTGGCGCAGCCGCTCGGCGTCTATGGCGCCGTCCAGTGCTACGCAGTGGGCGACGGTGTAGGTGTTTTTCTGTTCGGCGATCTGGTCCGCTAGCCAGATGCCCAGTTGCGAGCCGGACAGCGGCAGCTCGCGCTCGACGGCGGAGGGATTGGTTTCAATGCTCAACACGATGCTTCCCCGAAAGCGGGTAATCGGAACGACCGGCGCGCGGCCGGCCGCGCCCAGGCCTGCGGCGTGGGCGGGACGATGAAGAAAATGATGAAGCGGCGGCTTCAGCCGCTGCGCAGCGCGCGCGGCCGGATATCGGTCCAGTTGGCGTCGAGATAGGAAACGCACGCGGCGCGGCCATCGGGCCCGAACACCGCGCGCCAACCCGCCGGCGTCGGCAACTGCGACGGCCACAGGCTGTGCTGGTCCTGGCGGTTTACCAGGACGAGAAAGGAAAGGCTTTCGTCATCGAAAGGATTGGTTTGCTCCGCGCTCATGGCGAACACTCCAGCAAGGCGAGCCGGCCTGCAGGCGGGCCTGGCCCGCCTTCGGACGATTCTGGTTTGTTTTTAGGGGGCGACCCAAGGCCGCCACAGACAGCCCAGCCCCTGCAACAAACCGCCGCGCCAGCACAGCCAGTCGTGCCCGCCCTCGAACACCCGGTAATGCACGTCGTGCCCCGCGCGTTCCAGCGCCGCGCGGTGGCTGTCGTTGACATCCACCATCACCTCTTCGCGGCTGCCCACCTCCTGGTACACGCGCAGCCGTCCGGGCGGCATCTCGCCCGCCTCCAGCCGCTCGGTCAGGCGCCCCTTGCTGCCCGGCAGGCGGCGGGCGCTCGCCGCGCGCGCCCTTTCATGCAACTCCACATGCGGCCACCAGAACGAGCCGGACTGGCTGAGCACGCAGCCGAAGCGCTCCGGCCACTGCAAGCCGGCGAACATCGCCGCCAGGCCGCCATAGCTCTGCCCTGCCACCACGGTGCGGTCGGCGCGGTCGCTGAACGGGGCGATCAAGGCCGCCTGCGGCAGCAGTTCCGCCTGCAATGCCAGCCAGAAATCGGCATTGCAGGGCAGGTCCTCCTCACGGTTGCGGCCGTCGATGCTGTCCACCAACAGATATACCGCGGGCGGCAAGCGGCCGCGGCGGGTGTCTTCGTCCAGCGCGGAAAACACTGGCAGGCGCTGCGCCCAGTGCTGGCCATCCAACAGGATGGCCAGCGGCCGCTCCGCCCATTGTCCGGCCGGCACGGAGCCGGTGTGGTAAATCCAGACCCGGCGCGCCTTGCCCAGCATGGCGCTGTCCCAGCAGATCTCGGCCAAGCGGCGCGGATCCGCCCCCTGCCCGGCCTGGTCCCATGCCGCCCAGGCGGACTGGTCCGGCGCGTCGGGCAGATGCAGCGGCGACAGCGCCGCGCCCCAGCTGCTGCGGTAGCCGGCGGCGGGGTTGAGCGGATCGGAGATGGCCTGTCCCATGATGCTTAGCCACCACTCGCGATGGCGCAGCCGGCTCTCGCGGACGTCTGCGTTCGGCGCGGGCGGCGTCTGCCCGGCCGACACCGGGATATAGGCGTAGCTGCCGCGCCAGTCGGCAGGCAGCACGGCCTGCCACCACCAGACATCGGTATCGCCCAGGCGGGACAGCGACTGCGGCTGCGAACTGTGATGATCGGTGACGGAGTTCACATCGGCGTACACGCGGACCGTGGCCGAAGCGGCGGGCCCGCCCGCCGGATCGCGCCACAGGAAGGTCACGCGCACGCGTCCATCCGGCAGCCGCTCGCGCAGCGGCGCGCCCGCGGCGGCCAGCCGGTCCCACCATTGCGGCTCACCCGCCTCCGGGTGTTGCAGCCAGGCCGCACTCGCTACAGCCAACTGATTTGATTCCACAATTCTCTCCAACGATCCAGGCTGCGGAACCGTCCGGGCCAGGTTTAGGCTCCGCGCTCCGCTTTTTGATTGCATATTGATAATGATAAATATTATCATTCGCATCGATTGATCGCAACGATCACTCGGGTCAGCACAGCCCGACATGTTCAGTACGCCGCATTAGCCAACGATTCCTCGCCAGCCAGACGACGCCGCCGAACTGCTTCCGGTCACTCTGACAACAATCACAATGAGGAATATGAAACGATGAAAAAAATCCCGCACCGCAAACACGATGCCCTGGCTCACGCCACCCTGCTGGCCCTGGCCTGCCTGGGCGGCGTCACGCTGTCCCAGTCCGCGCTGGCCGACCAGCAAGACACCGCTCTGCCCACCGTGACCGTCACCGGCGAGAAGATTAACCGTTCGCTGAAAGACACCACCACCGCAGTTACGGTGCTGCGCGACGCCGACACTGGCGAGATCAAATCGGTCTATGACGCGGCGGCCGCAACGCCCAACGCCTCGCTCAACGGCGCCGGCATCGTCAATATCCGCGGCGTGGAAGGCACCGGTCCCGGCACCGGCTACAACACGCTGGTCTCCGGCTCCCGCCCGCGCGTCAGCACCACGGTGGACGGCATGTCGGAAAGCTGGAACGGCCAGCGCTACGTCGACGCCAGCCCATGGGACGTGGAGCAGATTGAAGTGCTGCGCGGCCCGCAGTCCACCACCCAAGGCCGCAACACCATGGCCGGCGCCATCGTGGTCAACACCAAGGACCCGACCTTCGACTGGGAGGGCGCGCTGCGCGCCGGTTATGAGAACAGGGATGGAAAAGTGACGCTGGCTGGCATGATCTCCGGCCCGATCACCGACGAACTGGCCTTCCGCCTGACCGCGGAAGGTCTGAACGGACACGGTTTCATCGACTACCCGGGCCAAATGCCTTGGGATGGATCTCAGATCAATCACAGCAGCTACCGCGGCAAATTGCTGTGGAAGCCCAGCGCGCTGCCAGGCCTCACCGCCAAGCTGACCGTGTCCCATCGCAAGGACAGAGGCGAGTACCTGAACTATGTCGATGGCAACTACTTCGACTACCAATACCATCGCTTATCCACCCAGGCACGCTATCAGGATTCGTTCAATAACACTGTTAGCACCGATCTGCAATACCAGTTCAACGATGCCTGGACCGCCCACCTGCTGCTAGGTCATTCGGACAACGTCAGCACATTCAAGGATACCGACACTCCTCCCCTGAACATGCGTTTGGACGAGAAAAGCAATACCGTCGAGGCACGGTTGGCCTATGCGCCGCAGAACGGCTGGCTTAGCGGGATGATGGGTGTCTACTACTACGATCGTGACCAAAACCTGCACACTTTCCGGTTCCCCAACCTATTGGCCAAGGATCGTCTCAAGACAGAGGCGCTCTACGGCGAAACCACCTTGGCACTCAGCGACAAATGGAGTTTAAATCTGGGCGGCCGCATCGAACGTGAAATGCAGCGCCGCAACACCGCGTTTAACCCGGACGTCGGGGGGCAAAGCCAGGCGAACTACAATATGGGCGAAACTTTGTTCCTGCCCAAGGCAGGCTTAAGCTATCGCTACAGTCAGGACACCACGCTGGGGCTGACAGCTCGTAAGGGCTACAACGCCGGAGGCTCTGGTCTTGACGACAACTATGTGTACTACACCTACAACAAGGAAGAGGTCACAGCCTATGAACTGAGCAGCCGCTCGACCTTCTTGGACAACCGGGTCAGCCTCAACGCCAATGCCTTCTTCAACCAATACACTGGCTACCAGGCGATGCAGCAGACGAACGGCAGCTCTCGCTTTACCAATATCCCCAAGGGCGAAAGCTACGGTCTAGAGCTGGAGGGTAAGGCCCGGGTGACATCAATGCTGACGATCAGCGCCGGTCTTGGTTTGCTCAACACCAAGGTGACCGCAACCGATGCAGCCCACCCCGGCATTCTAGGCAACCAGTTCAACTATGCGCCGCACACGACCATCAATCTAGGCTTCAAACAGCGCCTGCCGCATAACTTCTATGTTGGCGGCAGCCTGAACCGCGTCGGGTCCTATTATTCGGAAATCACCAACGATCCTAACCTGAAAGCCGGCGACTACACCGTGGTCAACCTGAACACAGGCTACGAGGATGCCCGCTGGGGGGTGCGCGCCTACGTCAACAACCTGACCAACCGCGGTGTGCTGTATTCCCAGATCGCGTCCCGCAGCAACAATCTGGGCGTAGTCGGTGCCCCGCGCACGGTCGGCGTGACGGTGGACTACCGCTTCAACTGATCGGCCTTCCGTCTTTGGCCTGAAACCAGCAAGGCTGCCCTCCGGCAGCCTTGTTTTTATCCTCTCCCGCCTCAAGCGATCGCGGCAGCGCGTAGCGGCGCATCAGTCTCGGGATGGCATCCTGCGGCGTAAACTGGCAACGCCCTCCCGGATCGCCCGGCCCCGCGCCAGCAGGCCCGCCCGGCCCATGTTTCGCGCATTTTCCATTCCCCTCTCCTCAGGCATGCTGCCGGTAGCCGGACGCCATCCGAGCCAGCTCCGGCGCGCAGGTGCCGCAAACCATGCCGCAACCCAGCTCGGCCTGCAATTCCGCCACGCCCCCACCCTGCGCCAGCCTGGCGAGGATGGCGGCCTCGCCCACCTGCTTGCACTGGCACACGATGCGGTCCCGCCTGGCGGCGCCGGCCGCGGCCGGCGAAAACGCGGCGAGCCGCGGCCCCCGCCATGGCTCGCCATCCAGCAGACTTTGCAGCAGCCGCTCGCCGGCGTCGCGGTCATCCTGGGCGCCGCCGGCGAAAACCAGCCACGCCAAACGGTCGCCGTCCCAGGCCACGCGCTTGAGCGCGCCGCGGCCGTCGTCGCGGTACTCCAGCACGTCCGGCCCGGGGAACAACGCCAACGCGTCCAGCACGCGCATCAGCCAATCCAGCCGGGGCGAGGCGCCGGCCGCGCGCAGCAGCAGCGTGTCCCTGCCGGCCAAGGCCATCGCCGCGTAATCCATATCCCCCAGCAGCGGGGCCAGCCTGGCCTGCAAGGCCGGCAAATCCGGATGGCGCAGCGCGGCCAGCGCGCGCCACGGCAGCTCGGCCTTCTCCACCCTCACCGCCGCGTGCTTGAGCTCAGGCTGAAAGGACAAGCCGTCCACCGCCGGGATGGTCGCCTCGTTGCAGCCGCCGCTGCTGAGGAATTGCCGGCTCCAGTGCATGGCGGCGAACACGCAGCCGCGCATCAGGTCGCCATCGGTTTTCAGCGGCAACACCCACTGCCCGCGCTTGCTGGCGACGCGCACCAGGTCGCCATCGCACAGGTTCCGCCGCTCGGCATCCTCCGGGTGCATGCAGAGCTCCGGTTCCGGGCTATGGGAAAACAGGCCGGGCACGCGGCCGGTGCGGCTCATGCCGTGCCACTGGTCGCGCAGGCGGCCGGTGATCAGCCGGAACGGATAATGGGCGGAGATCTTGTCGACCGGCGGCTGGTAGTCGATCGCGTGGAAGCGGGCCTTGCCGTTGTCGGTGGCGAACACGCCGTCCACATAGCGCCGGGCCTGGCCCTCGGCCTGGCCGGCAGGCAACGGCCATTGCTGCGGCCCTTTTTCCTCCAGCAGGCGGTAATCCAGGCCGCCCATGTCCAAGTCGCGGCCCACGGTCAGCGCGCGGTGCTCATCGAACACTTGCCCGGCGTCGGCGTAAGCGAAGTGATCGGCCTCGCCCGGATGCAGCCGCGCCGCCAGCCGCCGGCCGAATTCAGCGGCGATCCAGCCGTCCGGCCTGGCCTCGCCCGGCGGCGGCACGGCCGCCCTCACCCGGCTGACGCGGCGCTCGGAATTGGTGACCGTGCCCTCCTTCTCGCCCCAGCTGGCCGCCGGCAGCAGGATGTCGGCGAAAGCGGTGGTGTCGGTGGCGGCGAAAGCGTCCTGCACCACCACCAGCTCGGCGCGGCTCAGCGCCTGCCGCGCCAGCGCCAAGTCAGGCAGCGAGTGGGCCGGGTTGGTGCAGACTATCCATACCGCCTTGATCTCGCCCCGCGCCAGCGCCTCGAACATCGCCACCGCCGGCAGGCCGGGGCGCGAAGACAGCCGCGCCTCCGGCACGCCCCAATGCGCGGCCACCTCGCGCCGGTGATCGGGATTGGCGATGTCCCGGTGAGCGGCCAGCATGGTGGCCATGCCGCCCACCTCGCGCCCGCCCATCGCGTTGGGCTGGCCGGTCAGCGAGAACGGCCCGGAGCCGGGCCGGCCGATCTGCCCGGTCGCCAGGTGCAGATTGATCAGCGCCAGATTCTTGGCCGTGCCCTGGCTGGACTGGTTCAGGCCCATGCAGTACAGCGACAGGCTGGCCGGACTGCGGCCGAACCACTCCGCCGCGGTGGCGATGTCCTCGGCGCGCACGCCGCAGATCTCCGCCGCCATCTTGGGCGTGTAGTCGCGGACCATGCGCTTGAGCGCGTCGAAGCCCTCGGTATGGGCGGCGATGTAGCCGGCGTCGGTCAGCCCTTCCCAGATCAGGTGGTGCAGCATGCCGTGGAACAGCGCCACGTCGGTGCCGGGCTGGATCTGCAGGTGCAGATCGGCCATCGCCGCGGTGTCGGTGCGGCGCGGGTCGACCACGATCCAGCGCGCGTCGGACCAATCCCGCCTGGCGTCCTCCAGCCGGCGGAACAGCACCGGGTGGGCGTAGGCCATATTGCTGCCGGCGAACAACACGCAGCCGGCGGATTCCAGGTCTTCGTAACAGGCGGGCGGGCCGTCGGCGCCGAAGGCCATCTTGTAGGCGGTGACGGCGCTGGACATGCACAGCCGGGAATTGGTGTCGATATTGTTGGTGCCGGCCACGCCCTTGGCCAGCTTGTTGAACAGGTAGTAGTCCTCGGTCAGCAGTTGGCCCGACGCGTAGAAGGCCACCGCGTCGGGGCCGTGGCGGCGGATGATGTCGGCGAAGCGGTCGGCCGCCGCGTCCAGCGCCTGGTCCCAGCCCACCCGCAGGCGCGGCACGTCCCTGGCCATCCGCATCTCGGGATGCAGTGCGCGGCCGCTGTCGCTGGCGGCGCTGGCCGCCAGGCTCAGGCCCTTGCCGCACAGCCGGCCGTAATTGGCCGGGTGGTCCGGGTCGCCGCGCACGCCGACGATGCGGCCATTCTCGCTCGAGATCAGCACGCCGCAGCCCACGCCGCAATAGCAGCAGGTGGTGCGGGTTTCCGTCTTGTCCATCGATCCACCCTCCCCACTACAGCGCCAGCCACACCGCGCCGCCTTCCAGCCGCGGGGGGAAGCGCCTCGCGCAGCCGCTGTCCGGCGCCTGCGCCTCGCCGCTGGCCAGGTCTATGTTCCAGCCGTGTAGCGGGCAAGCCACCGCGCGGCCATGTCCATGCCTGTCCCCTCACACGCGGGCGGCCGCCACCGCCCAGTTGTCGCGCCAATGCCGCTGCACGCCCGCCAGGCTGAGCCAGGCCAGCAGGCAGAGGCCCGCGAACAGCCACAAGCCCGGCGCGTAATCGCCGCTGGCCTGCTTGACCGCGCCCAGCCCGGCCGCCAGCAGGAAGCCGCCGATGCCGCCGGCCATGCCCACCAGGCCGGTCATCACGCCCAGCTCCCGGCCGAAGCGCTGCGGCACCAGCTGGAACACCGCGCCGTTGCCGGCGCCCAGGCACAGCATGGCCAGCACGAACAGGGCCAGCGCCGCGCCAGCGCCGCCGGCGTTCAGCGCGGCGGCGGCCATCAACAGCGCGCATGCCAGATAGACCGCCAGCAGCGAGCGGGTTCCACCCATGCGGTCGGCCAGCATGCCGCCCAAGGGCCGCATCACCGAGCCGGCGAACACGCAGGCGGCGGTGTAGAGGCCGGCGGCTTTGGCGTCGAAGCCGAACTGGTCATGGAAATAGCCGGGCAAGGCGCCGGCGAAGCCGGCAAAACCGCCGAAGGTCATCGAGTAGAAGAACATGAACCACCAGGCGTCCTTCTCCTTCAGCACGGAGAGGTAGTCGGACAGGCGCTTGGGCCCCGCCGCGGCCGGCGCCTCCCTGGCCCAGACCGCGTAGATCGCCAGCACCAGCAGCAAGGGCAGGCAGGCCAGGCCGAACACATTGCGCCAGCCGAAGGCCGCGGCCAGCGCCGGCGCGAACAGCGCCGCCAGCACGGTGCCGGAATTGCCCGCCCCGGCGATGCCCAGCGCCGTGCCCTGGTGCCGCGGCGGATACCAGCGCGAAGCCAGCGGCAAGGCGGCGGCGAACGAGGCCCCGGCCACGCCCAGCAGCGCGCCCAAGGCCAGCATGCCGCCCAAGCTGGACAGATTAGCGAGCCAGGCGCCGAGCAACGCGGCGATGACGACGATCTGGCCGAGCAGCCCGGCGCGCTTGGCGCCGATGCGGTCCACCAGCATGCCCATCAGCGGGCGCAGCAGCGCGCCGGCCAGGATGGGCGTGGCCACCATCAGGCCGCGCTGCTGGGTGGAAAGCTGCAGCGCGGCGGCGATGGGCACCTGCAGCGGTCCCAGCAGATACCAGGCCATGAAGCTCAGATCGAAGTACAGAAAGGCGGAAACCAGCGTCGGCCGGTGCCCGGCCTGCCAGAAGGTACGGTCCATGATCGCTCCCGGCATGCATATGGTTTGCATGCAGATCGTCAAAACAAAACGGCGCCCCCTCCCGTCATCAAAACAGGAGAGGACGCCGTTGTCCCTAGTGGCAATCACCTACCTTGGCGCTTGCCCGCGTTTTAGAGCGGCTAACAAAATTCCTGATGCGGCGTTGCGCCGACTTGTCGTACTCCAGTACTGGCTGCGTCGGCGCGCCTTGCCATCGCATGGGTGCCGGTGGGAAAGGTGTGCGCCAGCCGCAGCGGCCGGCCCAGGCGGCGGGCGATCTCCGCCAGGCCGGCGCCGTCGCGCCACTGCGCCGCCAATGAGGGGCTCAGGCTGATGCCCTGGCCGTTGCGGTTCAGCGTCATCAGCAGCGCCATGTCGCACTGCGGTCCGCCCAGGCCCAGCTGCACGCCGCAGGCCAGGCCGTACAAGGCGTGGGCGGCATCCAGCTGCCCGGCCAGCAGGCGGTCTCGCAATGCCGTCCAGGACGGCTGCCGCAGCGGCTGCAGCGCCAGGCCGTACATTCGGTCCAGCCCCAGCTTGCAGGCGACGGCAATCGGCGCGCAGTCGGTCAGCGGCAGGAAGCCGACGCGAATCTGCGCCAGGCGGCTGTCTTCAGCATGGATGTCGGTTTTCATCGCGGCCTTTCAATCCAGCAGCTCGCTGGCGTGAATCAGTTGGCGGGACAGCTCGGCGAGGCACAGGCCGGATTTCATCGCCTGGCGGCGCAGCAGCGCGTAGGCCTCCTCTTCGTCCAGCTGGCGCCGCCGCATCAGGATGCCCTTGGCCCGCTCGATCAGCTTGCGATCCGCCAGCCGCTGCTCCATCTCGGCCAGCTTGCGCTTCAGCCTGGCGTCCTCTTCGAACTTGACCCTGGCCATGTCGATGATGGGCGCCAGCCGCTCCGCGGAAACGTGATCGACGATGTAGGCGGTGACCCCGGCGCGCACCGCGGCCTGGATGGCGGGCAATCCGCCGTGCCCGGCGAACATCACCACCGGCCGCGGCGCGGCGCGGTCCATCAGCGCCAATTGCTCCAGCGTGTCGCGCGTCGGCGATTCGGTATCGACGATGATGACGTCCGGCCGCTGCGACTCCGCCAGGCGCAGCAGCTCGGCCGCGCCGTCCGCCTGGGCGATGGCCCGGTAGCCGGCGCTGGCGAAGGCCTCGCGCAGCTGCCGCATCGGGCGGTCGGTGTCGTTGACCAACCACAGCCTCAAGGGGACGGACGGGTCCATGCTCTCATTCGCGGAATGGGTCTGCGGGAAATAAAAGCAAACCCCATGCCCGAATGCCGGGACGACGCAAAAACGCCCGCGTGAGCGGGCGTCGCGTCAATCAACCGGCCTTGGCCGGCTCCGGCTTGCCGCCTGGCGGCGGATCATCCCGCTCGGCGTCCAGATTGCTCTCGGCGCGGCGGCCGGCCCAGTAGGCGGCGTTGACGATGCCCAGCTTCTCCGGATGGAATACCGGATCCAGGCCCTGCGCCTTCTGCGCCTCGTAGTCGCGCAGGCAGGCCAGCGCCGGCTTCTGCATCAGGATGATGGCGACGATGTTCAGCCAGGCCATCAGGCCGACGCCGATATCGCCCAGGCCCCAGGCCAGGTCGGCGGTCTTGACCGTGCCGTAGACGGTGGCCGCCATCAGGCCCACCTTCAGCGCGAACACCAGCCACGGCCGCCGCGCCTTGCGGTTGATGAAGGCGACATTGGTCTCGGCGATGTAGTAGTAGGCGATGATGGTGGTGAAGGCGAAGAAGAACAGCGCCAGCGCGACGAACACCGAGCCGAAGCCAGGCATGATGCTCTCCATCGCGGTCTGCACATAGCCCGGCCCCGCCGCCACGCCGGCGATGCCGGTGTACAGCGCCGCGCCGTCCGGCCCCTGCACGTTGTACTGGCCGGTGATCAGCAGCATGAAGGCGGTGGCGGAGCAGACGAACAGGGTGTCGATGTAGACCGAGAACGCCTGCACCAGGCCCTGCTTGGCCGGATGGCTGACCGCCGCGGCGCTGGACGCGTGCGGGCCGGTGCCCTGGCCGGCCTCGTTGGAATAGATGCCGCGCTTCACGCCCCACTGGATGGCGAAGCCCAGCACCGCGCCCATGCCCGCCTCCAGACCGAAGGCGCTCTTGAAGATCAGCGCCACCACGCCCGGCAGCTGCTCGATATTGAGCGCGATCACCACGCAGGCGACGATGATGTAGCCCAGCGCCATGAAGGGCACCACCGCGCCGGCGAACACCGCGATGCGCTTGACGCCGCCGAAGATGATGAAGCCCAGCATGATGGCCAGCACGGCGGCCGTCACCGTGGGCGCGATGCCGAAGGCCGACTGCATCGAGTTGGCGATGGAGTTGGCCTGGATGCCCGGCAGCAGCACGCCGGTGGCCACCACCGTGGTCAGCGCGAACAGCCAGGCATACCACTTCATGCCCAGCCCCTTCTCGATGTAGAAGGCCGGCCCGCCGCGGTACTGGCGACGTCCCCCCACTTTCAGTAGCAGAGAGCTTTAGAGTCCGGGCTTAATTGACCTGATTTCTCTGCAAGTGATTCGGCATAGGCAGCTGGCGTCAAACCACCCAGTGCTTTCTTGGGCCTTTCGTTGTTGTATTCCCTACGCCAGGCTTCGATGACGACCTGGGCATGGCGCAGGCTGGTGAACCAGTGTTCGTTCAGGCACTCATCCCGGAAGCGCCCGTTAAATGATTCGATGTAAGCGTTCT